>NZ_JBFREI010000005.1:0-455171 GCF_052114225.1 Chitinophaga sp. RAB17
TATTTCTTTTTACTCCTGATGGTGATCCCCTTGGGACTACATCCCCTTGGGACTACATCAATGCCTTATATATCGCGGCTTTTCAGGGTTTTAAAAGTTAGTGTAACCTTTTTTGTTACCTCCCGGAATAGCTCAATTTGATCAGGTTTGAAAGAACTTTTTATCGTTATGAAAGTACGAAGATATTTGCTGAACTGGTGCAAAGTAATATAAAATAAATGCCCGCAGATCTTTTACATTCATGGTAAATAACAAAAGCCGCAAGTACTACACGCTTGCGGCTTTTACATTCTGCCAATATTGGCAAAGCGTTTTTCATTTATGGCTATAGCCAATTAAAGGTTTTCTACTGTTATATAATGTAATACAGTCTTTTCTTTATCATATATAACACACTCTATACTTTTATCCACTTTTATGATTTCCTGCGCAATAAGTAACGCTGTTATTACATCTTCGAATATTGTATAAACCTTTTGAGAATCATTTATGGCAAGTTCATAGTTTTCATCCAACACATTTCCTGTTTCAACTTTAGCCCTAAGCAATGCTACTTGATCACCCTGTAAGGGAGGAAAATTTTCCATCGTAATTAATTTATTGTACGTATCTGACATTTGCGCCTCTTACTGGCCCCTTTATTAATACTTCCGATTCACTAACTATTGTTCCGGGCGCCTGCTTTAAATTAACTGATTTCAAATTAGGGCTCGTTATTAGTGATGATTTAGGAACCGTAGTTTCCAAAACAATCCCTCCTCCATTGGGCCTTAAAGCAAAATTAGTTGCAACCTCTGGATTTGTCGACCAAGATGTATAGGCGCTTTCCGTAGTAACCGTATTATGTTCTAATGGAGTCGCATTTCCTCCTCGGGGATAGGCATTCCCTTCTACAGCTTGTCCATAGCCAGGATGCGATTCATTCACCCCTCTATAAATAGTTGACATTTCTTCAGCAGCAGCTCCCGCTTTACCTGCACCTTTCAATGCACTAACTGCTTTAGCTCCTCCTTCAGCAACAACTGCAACAGTTACCTCCGCTGCCTTTTCCCCAACAATTTTTCCTGCACCATATGCCCCTTCGTTAATCACTACGCGTGTATTATCAACAACACCTTTCGCCATACCATAACCACCCATAGTGGCAACATTAAGCGCGTTATTTAAAAGCGCTTTCGGAGAAAACATAGCCTTTACTGTTTGCCCTGGATTTGCTATTGCATTTCCTGCATTTCTAAAGAACCCTGTAAATCCGGCCTTGACACCATTAAAAAATCCTTTCTTATTCGGGTCTTCTCCTTCATCTCCTAAAAAGTCATTATACCTGATTGGGTTATCATAGTTAGAAGCATACGGAGACCAAGCTTCCATGTTTTCAATCTTCGGATCTATCTGGTTCCACCTGCCTATCTGGGGATCAAGATTCCTCAACTGTGCATCATATATATCAAGATCCAGTTCATTCGTATACTCTATCCCGTTATACTTCTTCCTGTTCTCCGCATAATTCGCCCCCTTCAACGCATTCGCACTTATCCCCGCCATCGTCAACCCAAACGGATAATAATGCGTCTCCTCCAGTAACGGTCCTGCATTAAGACCCAATATTACATTATCAAAGAACACGTCCTGTGTACTCTCATTGCTGGTATAAGCATACAGGAAACCTGTCTTCTTAATTACCATTTTGTCCTGTCCCAGTGTTTGCAGCTGATCCGGCTCCGCCTTTACCTGCTTTACACCGCTGTTCTCATCAACTAAGTTAAACTGATCATCGAATAAAACAAAATTAAGATATGCCTTGGGTCTGTCTGCGTTGAGCTGATCGGGCTCTTTATCTTTCAGTCGCTGGTAGTCATTATTGTAAAAATTGCTATTAAAAGGCGTTTGCTGATCAACACCGGCACTTCCGTGTACTCCAGCATCCCCGTTGCTACCATTAAATGCCCGTACCAAGTCGGCCAACATGTTTTCGGCAGTCGAAGCTGATGATTTACCCTCCTTAGGTCCACCCGATTTGTAAAAGGCCTTGGCACCGATTTGAACAGTATCTCCTGCCATTACACGTAATACTATTGAAGGGCCTATCTTTTTGCCTGTACCTGTTGCGGTTAGTTTTGCCACCGACGCATTGCTGCCAGCACTTTCATCTGCTGGATATCCAACCGGTTTATCTACACGGGTGTTATCAATATTACTGAATAATGCTGTTTCCTTAGCTGCCACTGGTGCTTCCATTGTAGCGGCATACATAGTAAAATCAGTTTGTTCAGTTAATACCAACCTTACATTACCCAGATGATCCTTTACAAAGTAATCGAAAGGATATTGAGGCGCCTGTCCTGTTTTAAATACTGCACGTATTCTACCTTCTTCATGGCCTAAAAACTGTAGTGTATCATTCTGATATACAAACCCTCCGAGGTAGTCAGTGGTGGTAATCTTTGCCACACTGCCGGTATTATCCCGCACAATCTTTCTTAGCTTACTGCCCGCTGCATCATACAGGTACTTTATCACTCCTTTTCCAGTAATCACAATGCTATCCGGCAGGTTCAGGTGATTGTAGGTAATGGCTGCAATGTTCTTATTCAGATCTTTTATAAGGTTTCCATTGAGGTCATAATCGTAATCATCCCCACTATTGGCACCATTAATAAAATCGCCCAGTTGGGCGCTGGTGGTATTGGCAGGATCGGCTACTGCTGCTAACTTGTTGCTGGCAGCCCGGTAGGTATAACTGAGCTGATCTATCTGCATTTTTGTAGCTCCCGTCATTCCCATTTGATTCATTGTCTGGATATTGCCGTTAGCATCATAATTCAGGTTGCTAACAGAAAAATCCTTCTGATCCTGGGTCCAGTTCGTACTACCATTATTCTGCTGGGTGAATGGCGCCGAAACTAAACGATTAACTTTATCATAATTATAGCCATAAGCCCGTGCAATACCGTCGCTACGGCTTTTCCAGGTACTTCCTGCAATATTACCGTTATACTGCAAAGCTGTAAATCCCGAATCATAGGCCAGGGTCTGTCCAAACCAGTTGGTTGAACTTCCAGGTGTGCTTGCATAGCTCTTGTTGATTCCGTTAAGCCACCCTCTGATATTATAATCATATGTGAGTGTCTCCAATTGCGAACTCGCCGTTATGCCTATACGTTTTGTCTTCAGTTGCCCCAATTCATCGTATGTATTGGCTACAATTGTTTTATCGAGCGACGCATTCGCGTCATTGAGCCTTTTTTTAATACTAGTCAACCTACCTGCTGCATCATAATGAAACATTGTCAGCATCGTAGTTTGCGGAGAAAGGCTGCTGCGAAGATTTTTATGCCGAAGGTATGTACTGAGTACCTTCCCGTTAAAATCAAACAGGCTGGTGGCAACATCCAGTCCCCCATTTACATTATCTGTCAATGTCTGAATCAACCTACCCTTATCGTTATAATAGTTGGTGGTAGTTAACCACTGATTGGTACCCAGTACCCTTACTTTAGTTCCTGTCACTTGTCCTTTCACCATTGTACTGCTGGTAGCCGGGAGCGGCTCTGCATTGGGGCTACCATCTGCCTGTGGCTTTGCAATATCCCCGCTGGCATAGCCTTGCGAACCAGTAAAGGAATAATTATCATAAAAAGTATACGTGAGCGGTGTCAGTGAATCGGAAGGAATATTAGCCAGCGTATTGGTCACTGCAATAGTGCTGCTACCGCTGGTGGCGCCCGGACTGATTATTGCTTCTGTCTCCGCTCCGGATCCTGTATCAAAACCCTCCACCCAATCTATGCTATTAGTCGCTTCGTATTTGGCCCGCCCATCATAGTTATCGACGATAAGATCAGCCGGCGCAGGAAAATTGTAAATAATATTCTGACTACTGTTACCGGTGGCGCCATTAACAGTTATTTGTAATGATTCCCTTGTAGCGGTGGAATTCTTATATAACGCTGTCATTACCGGCCTGTTTAGTCCATCGTAAAAAGTTGCCAGCCAGTTTTTCCCTTTCATATTACCATCGCGGCTAAATGCTAACCTGTCGCGCACGTCGTACACCATTTCGGTGGAGTCAGCGCCAGGCACTTTCTTTACCATCATCCGGTTACGGCCGTCATAGCGGTATATAAAGCAAAGCTCTCCTGCAACAGCGGTGCTGATCACCCAACCGCCGGAAATGGCTGCCTCCACGGCTTTGGGAGGAATCACAAAACGAAGATTGCCTAAGTCATCATAGGCATAGTAAGTACAAAGCCATCCCATATGCCCGGTACCCGGCGAGGCAGATAACTGTACTTTTTTGAGCACCACTCGGTTTTCCTTGTCTTTATATTCTACTACCTGGTTGCCGGCTTCATCGATAGCTACATTCTTATATAACTGCCCCACAATATATGTGCGGCCGGCAGCACTGGTAGGTATCACCTGGCCATTTGCAAAGTCCCATATTCTTACAGAGTCGCTAACGGCATTTACCAGGTATTGATTCTCTACATACTTATTTCCACCTCGTTCTACGCCGGCAGGATTATTCTTTGCCCAACTGGCCCCAGGAGCATATGTTTTCAGCACCCGGTTTAAAGGAGAGGCTTCGAAATCAATATTGCTGTAAAACACCTTTTCACCCGATGTTTGTGATAAGTAAAAACTGTTCTGTGCATTAAACGGGTCGGTTTTAAACTTTCCGTCGGCTGTTCCGGGAGCCGCATAAGGTAGGTACTTTTGCTGTTCCCTGCCGAATGCATCATATATCACCGGCGCCACCAGATCCTTACCTCCCGGGCTAAGCGCTTTAGACACCGTTTGCAGTGGCCTGCCCAAACCGTCGAAGTACTGAGTGGTTTGCCGTACCTGGTCTACCGTACGTTGTGCAGCTACTATATATGCTGCATCCGTAGTAGCCACCGCAGGCTCCCAGGTGCGTACATAGTTGATGGTAGTATCAGTGTATGCTCCAGGCACATTAACCGAAGTTGCCAATGGGCGGGATGTTGCAGCAGGCGTTTGGGCAATCAGACGGCTACTTTGTAGCAGTATGAGTACCAGTATATAGCTATTTATAAGTAGGATGCTTCTCTTCATAGATTTAATTTCCGGGTTATTTTGCTACTGTATTATTTGATGTTGAAATTGGTACCTACACTGCCTGAAAATTTTCTTATCGTTATCTTTGGTCATCTTTATATACATACTATTTGTCAAAAATTTCTGGTTGCAGATGAAACAGGTTATTTTTTCCACCCACCTACCAAGGCTGTTTCCAGCTGGTTGTCGGCCATTTATTTTCCTTTTGGCCAATACCTAATGGCCGCCGCTACCCGGCAGGAGTACTGCAGGTGAGATATTGATTGTTGTATACGCTTTGATTGTTTGGCTGGTAGATTGCACTAAAATTTTCCCCCTGTCACAAATCAATTGCATGGTAATACCTCCAGGAGTCACAACGGCAGATCCCGAATATGAATTATAACAACTATTGGAAAGCGTTCCCACCTGGAATGGGGCTCCAGGTGTAATATCTATTGTTGGATAAAAAATGAGCGACATCGTTAATACATTATTACTTGTCGATGCAGAAAACGAACTTAAAGAAGTCTGGCTGCCAGGATTTAGAGATGTAGGATTATTGTTTAAAGTACAGGTACCGTTTTGGTTAGCATAATTTTGCCCGTTGAGATTAATGTCTGCCTGCGCTTTAGAATCCGCATCTGCCTGACTTACAGTAGATGTGGCAGTAGCTGTATAAAGAACCGAGTTACCTGTAGAACAACTGCCGCAATTATTTCTTGAAAATGTTTGTGATTGGGTGCTTTTAAACACACAAATGCCGTTCGCATTTGCATAATTTTGCCCTTTGGTATTCATATCTGCCTGTGCTTTCGAGTCTGCATCTGCCTGGCTTATGGTGGATGTGATTGTAACGGTATATGTCACATCAGTTCCTACAGTGCCACCAGTACAATTATTTTTTGTGAACACTTGTGACTTGACACTTGTGTAAACTTTAATACTACAATCTTCAGGCTGGCCTGCGAAATTGTAACAAAAAGTCTTAACTATGTTATTATCGTGATCCCGAATAAGCTGTAAGCGATTCAATCCGTCATACTCGTAGTAGATTGTTCGTCCGTTGATATTCGTTTCGCTGGTTATACCAACTAAAGGCATGTAGGTATAAGTAGTTACAAAGCCATTGGAGAGACTCCTCAGCGGCGCCAAAGCGCTTCTCAATGAATCGTCGGTTAATGATTGAATGGTTCCCGGGTTTACCGTTAAAGCAATTGTTGCATAGTCAATGCCCGTTATTTTAGCAACAGGATAGGAATAGTTATAGCCCCATAGGAAGCTCGTCACTATCCCGGATCTGTCTGTAAATTGCAGCAGATTTCCATGAGCATCATATTGATCAAACGAGGCTTGTTTTTCCAATACATTTCCAGCAACAGACGTCTCACTGGTAGCCGGCGCAATGATTGTGTTGTTGTACCAGGAACCATAATTTGTTTTTGCTTTTGATAGTTCTTTTGCCGCAGAAACTGTTTCCTCTATTAAAGGAGAAATGATATTATTAGTGACCATTTTTTGCGAAACAGCATCGCTATAGTCCTGCGGATATTTGAAAACCGTTCGGATAGAATCTTGTTTAGAATTTATGCTCGTTTTGTTTGTTATTTGATTGTAGCTATTGTAGCTGTATAGCTCTGTTTGAGTTAAGGGATTATTCCCATTTTGATCATAGCTAATAATCTGTTTTTTTATCGGGTAATAAGAATACGTATACTCTTTATTTGCAGTTACAAAATTAACCGCATCATAACTAGTACATTGAATAGACCCTCTATAATCAATGTATGGTTGGTAGCTGTTAAATCTTCCTGCATCATTCCTGTATTGTATCAGTTGTTTTTGTAATAAAATATTAGTTGCAGAATAGTCAAATATTCCGACCGGCTTGCCACGTTCGCGTGCAATACTATTCATTGGAAAATAGGCATCATCCCCTCTTCTCCACGTAGCAACTCCAATAGGAGCACTGTCAAAATGTGTATTCCCAAATAAATCCTGATCATAACAAGTAAAAAAGTTCTTTGTATAAGATCCATCCTGATTTATTTCTACTACTTCATCATAACCAATATATGACATATCTCCTGCATCACTGTAGCATCCCAATGAATTTATCGCGCCCTCATTTAGTGAATAGCTAAAAGGCTGATGATAAGACGGTCTGTCGTTTATTGACATATAATAAACCGGCATCCCATTTAATGTGCCGCTAGATAAAAGGGTAGCTTCATTGGAACCGGCAGCATAATTTTTTTTATACAAATATCTTTTATGGAGCACCATATTATTATCGGACGTATATCCATTTATTTCGTTTATACGACAGCCGCCAGCCCATCCACTGGCGGCATATACGGTATCTTTAGTTTTTGAGACAACCTTGTTATAGTTGTGCGCCTCCCACTTAAAAGTAGAATAGCCCCCGGTAGGATACGTGATTTTTGTTAGCAATCCGGTAGTTACTACATCCGGATTAGATTCCCTATAAGGATAAATGCCTAACACAGGCTTACCTACTACCGTTTTGTTATTACAGAATCCCCAATGATCAGTGGAGTCGCCTATTGGCAGAGGAAGTTTTTGAATATTGTTATATTCAAAAAGATATTTTTTAGAATTCCCATTATTTTTATCAACCACTTGGAAACTGTTTAAGGTCAGTCGTTGACTGGGTGAATTGCTGAACCCAAATTTGAATTTACCACTAATGGAATTGTTTGTTTTTACCGTAATGCTATCTAATTGTTCCCATTGTATATTGGGGTCTGTTTGCCTATAATTATCTCCCAATATAATATAGCTGGTTACAAAAGTAGCGGTTTGTGCTCTTAAAGTGCTATAAACTTGTTCCGTCAATTTTTGACAACCCGACGCAGACGAATTAAATATAACACTGTCATTTGAATTACTAATAGAGGTTAGATAAACCGGATATTCAAAATTCCCATTTACATAACCACTCACGCTGACATTCATAGTACCGCCGGTGCCCCCACAAAGAACTAAACTACCTCCGCCGGTTGGCCTTGTTCCTATATTTGACGACTCACTGGCGAATAGACCTAATTGATAGGTCGGGTGGGCTCTTTTATAATTAAAATTAACTTCATTACCATATATATCCACTATCTTATTAAGATGCCATGCTGTTGCCATCATCGTAAAATCATCTCCGAAAAGCAAAAAGTCCGAAGAAAAATCTATTGCATCTGTGCCTCCAAAATAACATTTTGTACCATTTGGAAGCGTAATTACAAATCCTGCAAAAATTAATTCAGGCATTCTGGAAGATAAACTCATCAACGTTATGTTATGTTGTCTTAACACATTATCTAAAATGCTTTTGGATAGAAAAGGTGTTGGCAATAAATCTATTTTAATAGGTTGCTGGTCCGAAATCACTTTCCAACTACTACTACTTCCATCGTAATAAAATTTACCGCTATAACCACAGACATTAAAGCTAAATTCATCGGCACAAACATCCGGAAATTGATTATTCACTGATGTAAAAAAATCATTTAATTTAGTTGGATTGGTTAAATCTGTAGTAGCAACTTTCTCACTACCAGACACAACTCCAGCCTGCACAGGATAATAAGATATGAAGTTGTTCCAAGTCCACTCATCCGGACTTTGCTTTATCTTTCTTGTGATGCAGGCCTCAGCGCTTAAATTCCATCCAGTGCCCACCCATCCCGCAAATTGCCCAACACGTACATTGCCAGGGTGGTATGCCAATGTGATTGGTATGTCTATATTTCCTTTTTTGTATTCGTAAACAGGTATAGAAATTGAGGGTACTCCGGTGTATAAACTTACAGGAATATCACCAAAGCGCTCCATACTGGCCACATTGGGAGTCGATATTTTAGGATTGGGAGCCAGTTGTCCCCAACAGTATGCAGCATTAAAAAATAAAAACAAAAAAATTAGTTTAAACTTCATAGATCATCTTTTAACTATTAGAATACTTACCGTTTTAGTCGGGCGATAATGTTGTTCTTAATTGATACCGGTTAGTTAGCGTTTGTTTAAAAACTTGGAGCACACATTTTAGTAAAATGGAAATGAAGGCTCCCTGAATCCCCATCAGGAATAGCCATCAAATTTGCTGCACTGTTACTAATCGTAATAAAATACCAATCTGTTTTTAAATAAGAATTCATAGTAATTATTTCCACTACCACTATCAAAGCCGGTTTCCAGTGTTACTGAATTAGTTGCTACATAAGTACTTCTATCATCAGTGGCTACTACCAAATCTGTAACACCTGGAATTTGATTGGATGTACTACCTGAGCTTGATAAAATGCCTTTTGAATAATGAACGGGGCAGTTTTAAATTTGCCATCACTCATACTGCCTGTCTGCGGTACTTATGGTAAGTATTTGTAGGTTGCTCTACCAAAATTGTCATAGATACTTGTTGTTACCAGATCCTTACCTGAGCTGCTTACCCCTTTGTCTACAACCTGAATAGGTCTACTTATCCGTCAAAATATTGTGTTGACAGCCTTACCTCATTCACAGTACGGGCAGGGTCGCTTACCACAGCAGGATCACTTGTAGGTATAGATGGCTCCCAGGTGCGTATATAGTTGCCAGTATTGTTATAATAGGAAGCAGGGAGTGCTGGGGGCGCAGCAGGTGGTCTGGGATTGCTTGTTGGGGTATTCTGTGCACTGACGTGGGTTATACAAAACAATATCACTACTATGCTAATTAACTTCACGCCGGTACCAGGGGAAAAAGGATACATAAACATCGTTTTTGGTATAGGTTAAAACCTTTCTGATAGAAGAAAAGCAATAAAAATATTCTAGTTAACAAATCTACAGGGAATAGCATTTTACTCGATTATTCACAGGTGGGCTAATGGGACACCAATACCCAAAGATGACAGTCAAAGAATACGCACTAAAATACATAAAATTGAGAAAATATTTATTTTTTGTTCAAGATTGTCAAATCTGTCGTGGGTGAACCGACATTGCCAAACCGGTCAGCTATCCCGGGTACTGGAACACCTTCAGCGGGAAGAAATGGTACTGGAACCAGATCATCTGCCAACAGGCAGTAAAAGATTGGCCAAGAAGAAACAGAACAACAGGAATGTGCGCCGACTGAATTATATGCAAAGAAATATATCCGGCATAAATACCTGTTACCAACAAATGAAAATGACCTAACCTCCCGGATAATTATTGCTGCACTTCCTGCTCAGCTTTCTCAAATCAATCACATTTCAGAGGTTATTACAGCGAAAAGAGTTATGGATGATTTTGGAGTATCTAATAATGAAAATCTCTTAGAATTCATATCAAAAAATGTAATTTACATGTTGATAAGTCAACCCAAATAAAACTAACTAAGCCGAAACAGCGAATTCGCACTTTGATAGACTAACAAATAGACCAAAATAACAAAGCCCGCGACCGGTGCAGGCTTTGAAACTCTCCAGTGATCCCCTTGGGACTCGAACCCAAGACCCATACATTAAAAGTGTATTGCTCTACCAACTGAGCTAGGGAATCATTCCCCCTAAAGGGAGCGCGAAAGTAAACATTTTTTTAAAACTTCAACACTTCTTCCAAAAAAAATTCCAACAACAAATAAAATGAGAACTTCAGCACCAGGCCATCCAGGTGCTTCCCCGTTTTAAATTATTACATTGTGAGGGCGGCCAGACAAGGCTAAACGGTAGCGATGGCATGATCTGCTACGCGGTCTTTGTTTCCTTTACAATTTTCTTTATCAGAGATATTTGTCCGAGATGATAGTGTGTATGCTCAATCACGCCAAGTAAATTCCTGTAATAATTTCCGTACTTAGGGTTGTCGAAGTCCTGGTCGAGCTTTGCTTCGGCTAAATTTTCAATTTGTAATGCCAGTTCTTCTGCTGCTGTCAATGCTTTACTGACCAGCTGCTGCCATCCTTCTTCCGTTGTAATGGGAGGCAGGTCGAAACTAAATTTATCGTGGGCGTTCAGGGGTTGCCCTTGTAACACTTTCAAAATAGCACTCACATAGTAGTTGATATGAAAAACTAAAACAGCAATGGTGTTAAGGTCATACACCTTTGTGGTAGCTTGTTTCCAGTTTATATCGGCTAAAGTATCCTTCAGATTTACACTTGTCCAGTTACCTCCAAAATGAACGTCCCTGAAATGTTTGGATAGTTGTTTTGTGGTGGTCATAATAAATAATTGGGAGAATGATTTAAAGTACGGCGGTCTCCGTTCCTTCCAGGATAGATTTCAACCGGGGAGCAAATCCCAATCCCCACTTGTCAACGGCGGCAATGAGCGGTAACAGTGTCTTCCCCGATTCCGTAAGATAATACTCTACCCTTAAAGGGACTTCTGCATAGATTGTTTTTCCTAATACACCATGCAGCTCCAGTTCTCTCAGATCCTTCTGCATAACACGCTTGGTAATACCATTAATAGAATGCACCAGGTCTCTGGGACGTTGTATTCCTTTCGAAATTTCATCCAGTAAACAAAACTTCCATTTAGAACCTACTACTTCCATCGCAATGCTGAGACCACATTCATAGTCAATGGGAATTTTTCTTTGATACATCTGCTTAAATATGCTTTTTTGACTTACAAAATTAATCAACTGACCGCTTACATACATGGTGATAAATTAATCACCAACTGATTAATTACCCTCCTATTGGTCAATGATCGTACTAACACCATATTTGCTAAAATAACAAATAATAATTCATAAAAAGAGATGAAGAAGACATTGGTGATTATCACTCATTCGAGCCTGGAAACCTCCACTATTAATAAACGGTGGGTGGAAGAATTAAAAAAACATCCGGATGAATATCTCATACACGATCTGCATAGCGTGTACCCGGATGAAAAAATTGATGTAAAGAAAGAACAACAACTATTAGCCGCTCACGATAAAATTATATTCCAGTTTCCTTTTTATTGGTTCAACTGTCCTCCGTTTTTCAAAAAATGGCTGGATGAAGTATTAACGGAGGGATGGGCATACGGGTCTGGTAGCGGGTATCAACTGGCAGGAAAGAAAATGGCGCTGGGCATTACAGCGGGTATTAATAAAGAAGATTATACCGCCTCCGGGAGATATAAATACACACTGCAACAACTAACAGCACCGTTTGAGATAACGTTTGAATACATAAGAGCTGATTACAAATCGTTCTTCGCCTTTTATGGAGTAGAGCATCGTCCTACCACCACACAAATAGAACAGAGCGCGAGCGATTATATCTCTTTCATAAAAGGTTTATGACACCATGTTTCCCTTAAAATAAAAAGCGTGATACCTTCCTTTCGAATGGTATCACGCTTAACGGGAAGCTTAGTTAAACTTTCAGAAATACCTTCTTCTTATACATAAAATATAAAAACAACCATTTTACAAACACGAGGGTGATCGCCAGCGCTACGGCGCCAAACGGCTCACCTACCAGCTGACCGAGCCATTTAAAGAATGCGTTATTGGTATAACTCCAGTCAATAAAGTGAGCAGAAATATAAATGAGGATAGAGTTCATTCCGATCACCCGGAAAAAGAACGCCCATTTTTTATACCCTGCAATGTCAATCACATAGTAAAACAGCGCGAGCAACAATAGGCTGATACCTCCTACCTGCAAAACAAATGAACTACTCCATAAATTTTTATTGATGGGAAAATCCAGATTCCATATCTGCGCCAGCACCAAAAAAATCACACCGGTAACAGCCATCACACCTACCTTCTTTACTGGTAACATAGGACTGTTCCGTAATAAATTACCGGTAATAATACCCAACATAGCCGTGCTGATAGCGGGAAACGTAGAAGCAAATCCTTCCGGGTCATGGATGCCCAGGTACAATTTGCCCGGAACAATTAAACGATCCAGGTAAGAGGCAAAATTTCCCTGCATAGTAAGATCACCGGGCGCAAATCCGGGTGCCGCCGTAAACTTTAACAACAACCAGTAAGCCACAATGATTCCCACAAACCAGATCATCTGCGCCCGCTCCTTCGTATACAGATAAATGATATTGGCAAACATATAAGCCAGACCAATCCGCCCCAATACGCTACAGAAGCGTATCTCCGAAACAGGATGCAGCTGCAGCCCGTTATTATAAATAACCCCCAGCAATACCAGGATCAATCCCCTTTTTATGACACGTAATAAGAGCTGGGTGCGGCTTTTTCCCTTCTCCAGCTCACGCCCTACGGAATAAGGCGTTGAAACCCCGGCCATAAAAAGGAAAAGAGGGAAAATGAGATCATAAAAGTGAAACCCATTCCAATCAGGATGTTCCAGCTGTTCTGCTATCGCACCCCAGAATGGCGAACCTGTTGCTTTGGCTATCTCGTGGAAAATCGAGCCTCCACCCATAATCCAGAACATATCAAATCCCCTGAGGGCATCTAATGAGTAAAGCCGGCCCTTCTTTTCACCTTCGCCGGTTATGGCTGATACTTCTCCAGCCTGTGCCGGAAATGCTGTTATTGTACTCATGAATGATTCATTATTGAAGAGATCAAACGATTATTTTTATAAACTCAAATGATTTTGGCCGCATGCGGTTTACAAACTAACAAAAATGAAATTAAATTTTTTTAAAAATTAATCGGGGGGAAGCAATATCAGGCTATTCCTGGATAGCAAAACATAAAAACAACTGATTATCAACATTTTAATAATTTAACTACCAACTTTTGTAATTATATTGAACCTTAGTACTTTTGATGATAACCTGGTACGAAAATGTACCCTTCGGCCGATATCCGAAAAACCCGGCCGCGAATACAATCGCTAACCCATCTAATAAACAAACCATATGCAGATGCCAACAACAGACCTTTGTGATGAATTCAGCGAACAAGTCAAAGTAGCCTTGCCCATCGGATTCAAAGATTTTGGTGGAATAAAATCCTTTCATGGACAAATTGTGACCTTAAAATGCTTTGAAAATAATCCCCTCGTCAGACAAACCTTAGAAACAAACGGCACCAACAAAGTGCTGGTAGTAGATGGTGGAGGCTCAAAAAACTGTGCTTTAATGGGCGATAATATCGCTGAACTGGCCATTAAAAATAACTGGAACGGCGTCGTTATTTATGGCTGCATCAGAGATAGCGTGGCCATTTCCAAATTACCTATCGGGCTAAAAGCGCTGGATGTAGTCCCCTTAAAAAGCGGAAAGAAAAATGAAGGAGATACGGGCATCACCATCAATTTTGCCAATATTGACTTCATTCCGAATCATTTTATTTATTGTGATGAAGACGGAATCATTGTTGCTGAAAATGATTTGTTGAATGCCCGTAGGCCCTGATTTGTAATAGCTGTTTCTTAATTAAGTCCAATATATAGGGAACAAAAAATTCTTACCAGGAAATTAAATTATTCCTTATTTTTAGATAGAACAATGAATTGACTGCAGGAGCTGGCACTATATGTTTATCGACCCGGGTGGAATACCAGCTCCCCATAATCTGTCACTTCCTCTCTCCGAAACACAAAAGCCAGTAGCACTTAAATTAACATACTATCTGAAAAAACCGTAATTCTTCATTCTAAACAGTAAACAATGACCAAAATCTCCCATCTCGTGGTGGCTGTTACAGCACTTACGTTAGCAATCATCAGCTGTAAAAAGCAGCCTGAATCTGCTAATCTTCAGAAAATTGATACGAAAAAATCATTGGCAACCGTCAATGGCATTGCAAATGGCACCTATATGCTGAACGTAGTATATTTTGTTCCATCAGATCTCGATACCGTGCCTGGCTATCGGGCAAGGTTAAACGGCGTATTCCTGTATATGCAGAATTTCACTTCCAAATGGATGAACCAATGGGGATACACCGGCAAAACAATGGGACTGCAAACAGATTCCAGCGGCCAATTGAAAATATCCCTGATACGCGGACAGCTGGGTAAAAACAGCTATCCATATGACGGCGGCTCAGGCGCTGTCATGACCGAAGTAAATGCTTACTTCGCGGCACATCCCACCGAGAAAAAAAGCGATCATATCATAGTTGTCATCCCCACTTACTCCTACGGCTCCAATGGAGATCCCAGTGGCGGACCATTCTATGGAATCGGTCGCTGGTGCTTTGCATTGGATTATACCGGTCTGGATACGATCAATCTTGGTAAACCCGATGATAAATTTTCTACCAAATGGATTGGTGGTATGGCACATGAAATGGGACACGGCATTAACCTCCCACATAACGGAGGCGCCCAATCCCAAAATATCTTATATGGCACCACATTAATGGGTTCCGGCAATTATACATTCGGGAAAGCACCTACCTATTTTTCTCCGGCAGATGCGGCAATTCTGGCAAATGGCCAGGTATTCAGTACTGTTACCAGAGCTGACTGGTACACTGATCCCGGATGCCAGGTAAAACAAGTATATGCGCAGTATAATAGCGCCTCCGCAAGCATCATCGTTTCCGGTAAATTTTCAGCCACTAAGGCAGTAAAGGATATCGCTTATTACAACCGCAATACCGGTACCGATAATGGTGGCTATAACTCGGTAACATTCGCCTCTAAGCCAATTGGCACCGACAGCTTCCGTATTGTTATGCCGGTCAGCGATTTCAGAGACAAGGGAAATACCAATTATGAATTTACCATCAGGCTATGTCACGAAAACGGTAGCATCAGCAGTTATGTCGCTGCCTATAGTTTCGTGAATGACGTTCCTGTTATCACCTTCGGCGATAAGGCGGTATACGATAAAACCGGATGGACGGTAGCTGCATTTAGCTCCCAGGAAACGGCCAGCGAAAATGGCGCCGCCATCAATATCATCGATGGCTCCGGCAGCACTTTCTGGCACTCCCGGTGGTCAACCAGCGCCACCAGCTATCCGCATTATATCACCATCGACATGGGGCAGAAGTTGGATGTGAACCGGTTTACGTTCAAACAGCGGGACAGCCGAATGGTGAAGGTGGTGGAAATCTTAACTAGTAACAACAATACTACCTGGACCTCCCAGGGCGATTTCACCCTGGCACAAAGCACGAATCCACAAAATATAATGCTTTCCTCCACAAAGAATTTCCGCTACTTCAAACTAAATATGAAAAGTTCTTATGATGGGGAACAATTCGCCGCTATGTGTGAAGTGGGAACGTACAAAGATTAATAACGAATAGGATGTTCCCGATATCGAATCGGGAAACGCTTACACTTTCATTCAAGATAAAATAAAAATATAATCCGGGCAATCCTGCCTGGATTATATTTTTATGCGGTTTTGTCATATGTTTAATAAAAATGTAAATGGATACCAACTACTACACAGATAAATTTGAGAAAAGTCTTGCCCGCTTCGACAAGCAGCTTTTCATCCAAAAAAAATTGGACTATAAAGTGGGTATATGGCTAAACTCAGTCGTATTGAAAATCCAGAAACAATCCTGGCGCAATACTTCTCCCACAGCAAAGCCATTCGAGGAGTCCATCTTCTTCTCTGTTTGGCTAAACGAGGACACCATTCGCCAGGGTAAACTATACTATAACATACATGCTTTAAAATTAAGACAGCTGGCGGGCTACTCAATTAAAAGCCGTGAATTTGCAGATGCCTTCCGGTTAAGATTCAAAAACTTTGAGCAAAAATGGCCAAATGTAAGTGTGGACTTTGGCCCTTTAACACTGATGGAGGGTTGGGTGGTCATTGATGAAGAAAACCTGGACAGTATCATTTCAGAGCTTGCTCACCGCTTTTCAGACATTGAATTTATCATAGATGATCTGCTGGCAGAAAGAAAAAAGACCTCCCTTTAATAAACCTCAAGAATAATTACTTCCATTTTATTGAAGAGGAAACTATCTCCTGCTTTTTTATGCAACAGCACCTGTGCCAATGGTGTATAGGGAGATAGAAAAAAAATGGGTCTGTCATCTATCAGTTGTTTGCCCAAACCCGCTGCAATAAAAAAAGATTGTTCTTTACATCGTACAAAGGCACCTGTTTGAGCAGCTGTATAAATGATGTCTGTATTTACTTCCTGTAACCTGGCCAGCTCTTTTAAATTTTCTGCCTGCTGCCGTGCGTGCATATTTTTTTCCAGATGCCCCATTGCTCTTCCCGTTTCGTATTTATCACCAGCCGAACTTTTATCTTCACTGTTAGCTGCCTCCTGTGCGTTATCAATAGCCGATTGGGCCATGGCAATACGTTCCGTTATTAATAGGTGGCCTGCCTGTTTTAAACTGGTTTTAAAAGCGATCATTTCCTGGCTCGTCATAAATTGTCGATTGAATCGCGGGCAAAGTAACTATTTTTTTTGTGGCATAAATATCTGGCTAGATAAACATTCCCTGATTGCTCTCCAATAGGATTCAAAAGCTTCCTTATATTTACCCGTAGATATCACGGTGTAAATTCTAAAACATATTACATGGCTTCAATGACGGGCGAATGGCAGGGATGCTATATCTATGGCCCGGAATACGGAGAAAAATTATCCGGAGAAAAAGTGGAATTCAGGTTGTCGCTGCTGGATACAGGAGACAATGAATTTGAAGGAAAATGTCTCGATTTGAATAGTGGTATCAGTACAAACAATCCGGCACTCATTAAGGGGTTTATAGAAGATGACTTTATTAGCTTTACAAAAGAATATAAAACTTTCTATTCGATTGATAAAGACAATAAAGTAACTCCTTATTCACCCATGGAGAAGCCCCAATTGAATTACGATGGCTACTATGACCCGGAAAGTGAAAGCTTTTCAGGCAATTGGGAGTTTACCGGAAGGGAAGATATTTATGGAGACGGTTACTATGTAGAACTTGCTACCGGCACATGGGAAATGAAGAGGGTATAAAGTTTAAAACACGCTTCCAACCCCTCCAACTGTCCGTTTCCGGACGCCTACCGCCCGCACATGAACAGTTAGAGAAAAAAGCCATACATAAGTGATATAAGCTGCATATCGCTCTGATATGGCAACCTTCTTGCGGAAGTGCCTGTATAATGTCAAAACCATGAGCCACATTGTCATTCCCATCCCTCCGCTCCCGGGTAAGCAGGAAATAGAAGTGGAAGTAACCATCAACAACCAGAAGCAACAGCTGCACTACCGCGTGGAGTTGTTTTATTGGGACGATTGCTCCAATCCTATGGGACACCGGGCAGATTGTATCAGTGAAATGCTCTCACATCACGATCCGGAGTGGATGGTATATTATATCGGCGCACCTACCGACAAGTTTGTGCCAATCACATTTGTGAGTAAGGAGAGCAGGAAACTATTACACCCCGCTAAAGTATAAGGGGCGCACATTCGAAGGAATTATATCCTGCCAACCCGGCCGGCGGCAACTACAACAGTCGCTCCAGTACACCTTTGCGTTTAACGATGTTTTTATAATCCCATTGAATCTTTGCTGATTT
The DNA here is from genome assembly GCF_052114225.1 of Chitinophaga sp. RAB17. Lineage (NCBI taxonomy): Bacteria > Pseudomonadati > Bacteroidota > Chitinophagia > Chitinophagales > Chitinophagaceae > Chitinophaga > Chitinophaga sp. RAB17. Next base: position 18,497 of record NZ_JBFREI010000005.1, read on the forward strand.
CCCCAGCCAGCGTTTCAACAAATCTGTGTCTACCTGCTTCACATCCGTATAGCGGGCCTCCGCTGCCTTGAAGGTACCTTCCGGCTGCAAACCATCTTCCTCAAAAGACTGCCCACTCCAAAACAACAGGCGCACGGAGTCTTTCAATTTACTATAGCCAACAATAGGATTACCATTCAGAAACCACACCGGATGCCGGTGCCAGATCTTGTTTTCCGCTCCCGCCAGGTGTTGATCAATTTCCTTCGCCAGCTTTTGGCAAATGGCCTTATCCGCAGCAGACATACCATCGTTATATGCCTTTACTTCTTCGTTCATATTGCCTGTTTTTAAATTAAAAAGATAGGATCAGATTGAAAATATCACAAATAAATTATTCTGCAAAATGCCCGCTACATCGATACCTTGTTCCCCGATAATCTACTCCCTATCTGCTGATAGCTGACGGTATCTGTTAATGACCTGATAAACGCTATCAGCGCCTTCTTTTCAACGGCTGTCAGCTGTAATTTCCCGGGCGGCAATGTCTGGTGCGCCGGGCCTATACCCAGTCCCGCACCGCCTCCTTTATCGTAAAAGTCGATGACCTGTTCGAGGTTACTGAACACACCGTTATGCATATACGGAGCAGTCAACTCACTATTCCTGACCGTAGGCGTTTTGAAAGCATACCTGAAAATAGAGATCGGGTATAACAGGTATTTACCGGGATCATTGTCCAGCCGGGCAGGGGTGCGGTTATCTGCCGGCACACCTAATACTTCGGATTCAGGCTCTGCGAAATAAGGAGGCGCCACCCCATTAAACAGAGGGGCAAAGTGACAGGTACCACACTTCCCTTTTCCCATAAAGATGTTAAACCCTTTTTTTTCGGTGGCACTCAGCGAAGCAGGGTCGCCGTTCATATATTGGTCAAACCGTGATTGCAGACTGTTGAGTGAACGTAGATAAGACGCGATGGCGTTGGTGATCATTTCCGCAGAAATGTCGTCATCACCCTGGAAACCCATCGCAAAAAGCTTTCTATAGCTGCTATCTTTCCGGAAAATATCTGCCGCTTTAGTAAGAGAACCTCCCATTTCCACTTTACTATGCACTACTTCGAATACCTGGCTTTCAAGAAAATTGGCGCGGGAGTCATAAAACAATTTTGATTGAAAAGCTACATTCATCAATGTAGGCGTATTACGGCTTACGGTACTGTTGCCATCCAATGAAGGACTTTTGGCGAGTCCATCTGTAAATGCCTTATCCGCCTGATGACAGGAGGCGCAGGATCGTTGCAGGTTCCCGGAAAGTCGTGGATCATAAAATAGTCGTTCTCCCAATATCTTTTTCTCCGCAGTAGGATCTGATTCATTGTTGGGTGAATAACCATTTGGTTGGAAGTAGGTGGTTGCAAACAGATGAGGGGCACCGGGTAGCAGGATCTTTCTTTCTGCCGGTAACTCCAGCAACAAAGCGTGTTGCCACTGGAGAATAGTGGTACTGATAGGGTTTGCATAGGTAGTGATAAAATGCAGACGGTCAAAAGCGGAAAAGCCCGGATGTTGCGACAGGTATATTCTTCCTGCCATCAGGCGGCTCATCGTTTGTTGATATAAATTTTTATCTGTCAATACCGGCTGGTACAGCGCAAGTACCTGTTGGAGGCCCTGCAGTGCTGCCGCCGCTTCCGGCATAGACTTCAACGCCACAGGGGAGTCGTAACCACTAATACCCAATGCAATGATCCGGTATATTTCAAACCGGATGGCCTCAAAAATATAGGCATCCATAAATCCATAAGGGTCCGTTTGCTGCTGCAAACGAATAAACTGCAACCGCAGTTTTCTCGTAAGAGATAATGCTTCCCGCCACTGAACCGGTTGCCCATCCGTAAATATTTTTTCTTCCAGCAACTGAAACCCTTGCGGAGCAATAACCGACAGGGAATTTTCACCATCGGCATACGGAAGTGCCGGGCCATTAATGATCTTAGAAAGATGCGGATAATAATATTCTACCAGGTACTCCACTTTCTTATACGCGATCCTGCTACTGCAGAAATGTTGTTTTACCTGCGCAGGAGCTGCATGTTGCAACAATGATTTTTCCAGTTGGGTTAACTGCCTGATGATAACGCCAAGATCTTTCCTGAATGCTATTTCCAGCGCGGTGCTTTGTGCGCTGCCCCCCACTCTTTTCCCCGGTGCAGCGAAAGAGAGCATCGGAAAAAGCAAAAATATTGCTATAATATTGGCTTTCATAGGGTTTGTTGTCTAAATAAAATAGTCTAAAAAGATAAGCAATTTTAATTTATATTTCATGTTATAACCAAAATCTGCCCCTACATGATTACCCATCGTTTAACCTTCTGTAAGCTGGTAGCAACCCTGCTTTTTATTGTCTGTACTGCAGTTATTGCTCATGCACAAACCACGCTGTTGCCATTTGGCAGCACCTGGAAATATCTTGACAAAGGTACCAACCAGGGCACTGCCTGGAGAGCCACCACATTTAATGATGCCACCTGGGCATCAGGCCCGGGAGAGCTGGGATATGGTGATGGCGATGAAGCCACGGTTGTCAGCTACGGCAGCAGCAGCTCCAGCAAATACATCACCACCTATTTCCGTAAAACATTCAGTATCACTAACGTGAACAACTATACGGGATTTACGCTGGAATACCGGCGCGATGACGGTATCGTTATTTATGTGAACGGCACGGAAGTGAAAAGAAGCAATCTGCCCTCCGGCACTATCTCCTATACCACGCTCGCTACAGACGCCAGCGATGATGGAGGTACGGTGCAAACAGCTGCTATCGCTACATCAGCCTTTGTAGAAGGCAGCAATACCATTGCTGTAGAAATCCATCAGACCAGTGCCAGCAGCAGCGACATTTCCTTCGACCTGCAGCTGAAAGGTACTACCAACAGTACATTACCGTCAATTACCCGTGGCCCCTATCTGCAGATGGGTAATCAAACAGCGGTAAGTGTGCGCTGGCGCACCAGCATTGCGGCCACTGGTAAAGTAAAATACGGAACCACCTTCGGGGTGTATACAGACAGTGTACAACATACGACTTCACTGACAGAGCATGAACTGAGAATCACCGGTCTGTTGGCCGACACAAAATATTACTATAGCGTGGGTACTACCACCGGCGTAATAGAAGCTACGGCGCTGAACTATTTTAATACGGCTCCCACTCCTTCCACTACCCGCAAGGTCCGCATTGCTGCCTATGGAGATTGCGGAAACAATTCATCCAATCAGATCAATGTAAGGAACGCCTATCTGAATTATATGGGCAGCAACCCCACAGACGTATGGCTGCTGCTGGGAGATAACGCCTATGATGAAGGCACCGACGGAGAATATCAAACTAATTTCTTCAATATCTATAAAGATAACCTGCTGAAAAATATATACCTGTTCCCTACGCCCGGGAACCATGATTATGCCAACAACTCTTCCAGGCAGGATGATCATAACATCCCCTATCTGGCCAACTTCACCCTGCCTGCAAATGGTGAATGTGGTGGTGTAGCTTCCGGCAAAGAAGAATATTATTCATTTGACTATGGAGATATCCACTTTATCTGCCTGGATGCCTATGGGGAAGAAAGCAATAAACGTTTTTATGATACCACAAGTACACAGATCACCTGGCTCAAAAATGACCTGGCCGCCAATGCGCGTAAATGGACAATCGCTTACTGGCATCACCCACCCTATACAATGGGTAGCCATAATTCAGATACAGAAAGCGACCTCGTTGCCATTCGCCAGAAAGTAATCCGTATCCTGGAAAGGAATGGGGTAGATCTTATTTTGAATGGGCATAGCCATGATTATGAAAGATCTTACCTGATCAAGGGACATTATGGACTGGAAAATACTTTCTCCTTTACCACCAATGCAGTGAGTAACAGCAGCGCTAAATATGATGGTAGTGCCAACGCCTGCCCATATCTTACGCCTTCGGCCAAAACACTGCATGGCACCGTATATGTAGTGGCTGGTTCTGCAGGCCAGGTAGGCGGCACTTCTTCTTCATTCCCACATGCCTCTTCTTATTACGCCAATGCAACTACCGGAGGATCCCTGTTGGTGGAGATTGAAGGAAATCGCCTGGATGCTAAATTTATTGCGGCAGACAATACGATCAAAGACAAGTTCACCATCCTCAAAGATGTGAACAAACAAACGACCGTAAATACAACAGCTGGCCAAAATGTAACATTGACTGCCTCCTGGAAAGGCAACTACAAATGGAGCACCGGTGATACCACCCGCGCGATCACCCTTACCGCCGTTGCCGGCAACACCGTGTACACGGTATCGGATAATGCCACTGCTGGTTCACGGTGTATACAGGATACGTTTAATGTAATCGCAGCAAGTGCACTACAGGCAGATAGTATCTCCCTGAAAACTAATACTACACCGGTATCGCAGTTTAAGTCAACCGTATATCCCAACCCTGTTTCAGGAGGAAAGTGCTATGTGGAAATAAGCAGCAAAAAGAATAACCGGTTCCATTTACAGATCAACGATGTAAGTGGCCGGCCAGTATTGCAGAAATGGCTGCAATCACCAGCAGGACGCATCAAAGAAGAATTATCATTACCGGCAGGTATGTATTTTATTGTGATCGCAGGCAGTAATGGCGAAACCAATACGCATAAGCTGATCGTACAGTAATTGATAACCTGGAACCAAAATAAAGAGGGCGCACCTGCTAAGTGCGCCCTCTTTATTTTCAGTAGTTAACAACCCCGCTGCAAAGCGCTTTTCTCTCCACAAAATAGAAAAGCCGCGCAAATCATACGATTCACGCGACCTTATTACATCTGCTACTCAATAGGTGATTTTCACGAGACGATTATTTTGTTTAAGATCCAGCTTATTGAAATTTCCTGTCAGTATAGTGGAATGACCATCCTCTGCGTTAACACCATCTATTACCGGTATCGTGAAAAACGGCTGTGTAAAGCCAAACCCGCCTATGTTATTATACTTCGTACTGAGTTTCCCTGTGGGCTCCAGTATCGCACAACCGTACCTTTTAATACCGTTGTACAACTGGAAATCACCGGTCACCAGAATCTGACCATTGCCCAGTTCCATTGATCTGTAGAGGTATCCGTCTGGGCCGGTTCCCGTCCCTGTGTCAAAACCAGCATCCAGTGAACCATCTGCATTAATAACGGCAACTTTGTTACGGGGCTGGCTGTTGTATTTTATAAACCTGCCGGTAATCAGGAACTTGCCATTGCGCATAGGTGATATATAATTGATCACCCCATCAGGCCCACTACCAATTTGAAAAGAAGGATCCAGTGTCCCGTCTGTATTCATGCGGAATAAATTGTTCACCGCCGTGGCATCGCTCTTTGTAAAACTACCACATACTATCAGTTTATCATCCGACTGCAGGTAAGTATTGCTGATATAACCATTCATCAGCTCCTTTCCCCGGTGCGCTGCCAGATCGTAGTTGTAAGTAGAGTCAAAAGATCCGTCTGCATGCAGTCTTACCACTCCTGAAACCCGCACAGAATCCGTAATCACGGTATCCTTTCCTGCCGGATAATACTGTTTGCTCAGGTAATATTTAAACCCGCCAATCACAATCACATCACCATTGGACTGCACGCGTAACTGAGATACTGCACCATCAAACGCTGCTTTAAAAGTCGGCACCGTATCTATCACCGCTTCGCCGTCTTTATTGATATGATTAACCGTGCGTGATACCAAAGCACCTTTTGAGGTAAGCAATGCCAGGTTGCTTACTACACCTGCCGTATACCCGTTGACGTTAAAATAGCCGCATAGCAGCAGCTGCCCGTTCTTCATGAGCTGTACATCATTAACGATGCCTTTGATGCTACCTTCCGTTTTAAAGGATTTATCCTGGGTGCCATCGGCTAAAATAGCTACAATACCACTGTTGCCGGCACGCGGACCACCATTATTATAATCAGAAAAAGCACCTGCTACAATATAAGTGCCATCGGGTAAGCCCAGAATCCGATATACCCCATCATTGGCGCCTACAAAAGAGGCAAAGGTATTATCCACCTGCATCAGTCCATTAACAGTAAACAACGGTCCGGGGAACACCTGGTCGCCCACATTCATGGTAACCATACCACTGCTCGCCAGCTCCGGTACCTGCACCTGCAAGGTAGTATCTGAAATGGCTTTTATAATAGCTGGTTGCCCATTGAATTTCATTACAATACTATCCTTGTACTTCAAAAAACCACTGCCGGTAAAACGGATCACATCTCCATAACCACCTGTTGCCGGTGATGCCATGGTGGTGTTCAACTTTACCTTCAACTGTTCTTTGGCATCTCCATACGGATCTTTGCCCACGTACGTATCTTTCTTACAGGCGCCTGCTCCCACTAAAAAAAAGACAAGCAGCACTACCAAAATATTGTTATTCATGCGCGTAAATTTGAAGTAAACAATTAATGCCCGCCGGATTGTTGCCAGTAATCCAACACCGCCTGCGTAAATGCGAAAGGATCAAAACCGAAAAAATGATCATCATCCAGTACATGCACCACTTCGTTTTTGCATTGCAGATCTGAGGTGGCTACCTGACTGGTAATACTCAACGGGCTGGCCAGGTCTCCAATAGCGGTAATCACTACAGTACGGGGCCCCACATCCTTCGTGCCGTTGTAGTCACTGAACTGAACGCCCAGGTTCATGATATAGCCATTATAGGATTCCATATTCTGCCCGGGGAAAACCGGTAACTGCAGCTTATCCCGCCGGGCTATATCTTTCAACATATACCTGCCTCTGAAAATATAACGCGAGAGGAAGCGCTTCCAGATTTCGCCCGGGATATCCCGGATATAGATAGAATCCATATTATCCGCATAACGTGCCCCATTTAGCACATCCATCGCTTTTTTGATGGCATGGTTGGTAGGTGCAAAAAAAGTAACACCCTCTTTTTGCAGAACATCACGTAAGCCCGCACTATCAATAATGTTGGTGAGTGTATCAAAAAAATATGGTCGGGCTTTCAGAAAATCATACGCACCGATATCATATACCCCTATCTGTTTGCCACTATCTTTATAATAATCATCTTTCCTGCAGGATAGGGCCATCACCATCAGTGCCACTACCAGTAAAGGGAATAAACGTGTTCCTGTTTTCATATCACAACATTTATTTTTATTTGACCCAATATTTATTCAATACGATATTGGGATTATTAACTTGTGCAGCCGATGAAATAGGCCATGTCCATGCCCCCTGTTTGAACTGATCAGCGGTGAGGTAATTTTTGCATTGCGCCGGATCTGTCACCCTTCCGGTGCGGACCAGGTCATACCATCTTACGCCTTCTCCTATCAGCTCTTTTTGTTCTTCCAGGAAAACAGCATCTTTCAGATTGCCTTCTGCAGGAGTATACAGCAAAGCGCCGGCTCTGTTGCGCACCATATTCAACAGCGCCACTGCTTCATCATTCCTGTTCAGATTAGCCAATGCTTCTGCTCCCAGCAAAAGGGCGCCGGAATAGCGGAAGATGATCATGTCATCATCAAAGTAGAATGTCTGCGGATTAGTGACATTGGAATATTTGAGGAACATGGCCGTGGTATTATTCACATAAGGCAGATAAAACCACAGATCCCGGCGCTTATCCGGATTAGCCGGTGGATACAGGCGAGTAAGATAATTGGCTTCATAATAGCAATCACTGTTGGAACCATACACCACAATAGGATCGTGGGTAGTCCACTGCCCAAGAGATACATACTTTGTTTCTGTACCGTAATTTTTATTGACAGAAAATTCAAAGATGCTTTCCCTGGTACGACCTTTAAAGACTTTCTTGAAGTCTTCAATAGGCAATAACTGGAACATGCCGCTGTTCTTCACCGCCAGTATGGCATCTGCAGCCTGTTTCCAATACTCATTGAGATTACTCTTGTCAAAGCCGGCCATCCACATATAGCAATTGGCGATCAGCGTATAGGCGGCACCGCGTGACGCACGTACCCCCCAGTTAGTCGGATCATCATACTGCCAGGGCATATCATCTTTTACCTCATTCATTTCCTTAATACAAAATTTCAGGACTTCAATGAAATTGGTACGCGGACGGGCGGTGGCATCATAAGGCAACGTATACAAGGGTACATCTCCGTAAATACGCGCGATATAGAAATAGGTAAATGCCCTCACAAAACGAACTTCAGCGAGATAACGTTTTCTATCTGCGTCAGACAAGCTCGTTACCCCCGGAATCCGGTCTATCGCTATATTACAAGCCGCGATAGACTGATAAAAGGGATACCAGTCATCCAGCTGATATACTTTGTATCTTTCAGGATCTCTCAGTTCAGTCGTATTCATCAGGTCATTCCTGGCAACCGTTTTAAAGGAAGTTACCCAGTTGCCATTAAATTCTCCTGCCCGGATATCTCCATTAATATTATGAAAAGGTCCATAAGTGAGCTTATCGTAAATCAGGCCATAAGTATCTGCTACAGCGGATTCTACATCCGACTGTGTTTTCCAGAACGAATTCGCGCCAAGACGATCCACCGGTTCTACCTCCAGGAATTTTTTGCAGGAGCCTGCCAGTACACAGGTACCGGTCAGCAGTAAAGTCCATATCCACTTTTTACTATGCATAACGGTCATCATTTAAAATTCAAGATTTAAACCAAGTGTATAAGAGGGTGATGTGGGATAGGAATCAAGCCGGTCACGCCCCAGTGTGGTCACATTTTCCGGGTTAGGACCTGAATACCTGGACATCATCAGCACATTGGCACCGGTAAAATAGATCCTGGCATTATTCAACTTCGCCTTTTTTATCAGGTCTTTGCTGAAGGTATACCCCAACGTAACGCTGTTAATTTTAAAGTAAGATCCGTCTTCCTGGAACAGGCTCTGGGAAGGATTGTAGTTATCCGTATTGCCGGTATAATTAAGCGGATTAGGATACTTAGCCCGATCTCCCGCCTGCTTCCAGTAATCATACTCGTTGATGTCCGGTAACGTAAGCGGTCCGCTATTGGGTTTATTACCCAAAGGATAATATAAATTGCCCAACCGTTCGGATAATGCGTTGTTCAGCAAGTCGCGGTGCAATACGATGGTGCCACTCACAGCAAGACTGAAGTTCTTATACGTCATCGTGGAATAAATCCCGCCGGTCAGCCGGGGTTCAGGGTTTCCGGAGATCTGTAAATCTCTGTCATCCACAATAAAATTGCCGTCCACATCACGGTACCGCGCATCGCCGGCATGGAAATAACCGCCGCTGGCACTGCGCATACGTAAACCCGTAATCGGATCAATGGGCACATCGTCATTGGTGCTATATACACCGTCTGTTACGAACAAAAAGTTGCTAAGGGTATTCCTGCCCACTTTATTAATAACAGGTCCGTTATCGGAAGAATAGATGACCTGTCTGGCGCCTCCCGGCAGTTCCAGCAGGATATCCTTGGAAACGGCCCAATTGAGGTTAAGGTTCCAGAAAAATTTCGATGATGCCGGCAAAGGACGAATAGCGATCGTGACTTCATATCCTTTGTTCATCATAGATGACTCATTGGTAATCGTTTTGGTAAAACCTGTAGAAGTAGACAGGTTCCTGTCGTAAAGCATATTGGAAATCACTTTCTGATATGCTTCTACAGTAAGTGCAAAACGTCCCTGAAATAAACTAAGATCTATTCCCAGGTTATATTGTTCCACCCTTTCCGGCTTCAGGTAAGGATTGGGCATGATACCCAATTTGGGTGTGATACGGGAAACATTGTTGTAATTGCCGTTCACGAGATAAGAACCCAGGGAGGCAAAAACATTGGTAGAAGGACGCAGGTTGATACCATAGGTAGCACGCAGGTCACCAAAATCCAACCAGCTAATCCCTTTCATGAATGCTTCCTTATCAAAATTCCATTTCAAACCAATCGACGGACTTTTTGCCCAGCGGTCTTTTACGCCCGCATAGGAATTACCATCTGCCCGGTAGTTAAAATTGACTACATACTTCTTACTGAAATCATAGGTCAGGTTAGCCGCCAGACCTACCGAATGCGTTTCCAGGTAGCCACCGTTCACTTCTATCCCTGAATAGCCGCCGTAGTAGGAAGAAAAGCCTAACGGTCCATGATATACATCATTGGGGCCATTATTCAGATTGATTTCCCTGGCCTGCGTTTGGTTGACAATCATTTCGGAGAAAACGGACGCATACAGCGTATGCTTCTCCTTAAAGGTATTTGAATACGTAAGCGAACTACGGTCATATAAATTCGCCGTACGGCCGCTATAGCCGTAAACGGCACTCTGATCGCCGTTTGCCAGTGCAGGCGTGAAATTATCTTCTGTATCATCTGTATAGTCATAACTGATGTTATTACCTATGCGCAGATGCGGCAGAAATTCATAGGAAGCGTCGATATAAGTGCGGAAATTATAAGTTTTAGAATCACTCTTGCGGTTGATAGCCCCTGTAAAACGCGATACATTTAAAAAATAAGACGGTCCCGGCAACAGCGAGGAAGCCACGCCTGTACCGGCGCCTACGTCTGTTAACCCATTACCACTACCTTTTAACTTCTTACCAAGACCAGCCGTTACTGACCCGGAAATCTTAAATTTCTGGCTGGGATTATAATCAAGATTCATAGTAGCCGCATAGCGGTCAAACCCGGTATTCTTTATCACGCCACGCTCCCGGTAGTAGTTCAGGTTGGTTTTATAACTCAACACCTGTGTACCTCCACTTACGGAGAGATTATGTGTCTGGTTAAAAGTAGGCTTATAGTACAACGCCTGCCAGTTGGTAGAGTTGTTGAAAAAAGGATTCAGGCTATCTGATAAAAAACCTGTTTTGGAAATCTTGTAAATCTCATCACGACTGTAGGTAGACAGGATTTCGTTTACCAGGAAATCGCGCTCAGACATGCCGCCGATGGTTTTACGTAATGGTGGTGTGGTGTTCATAAAAAAGCTGCTGAACAACCTGACGATAGGTACGGCAGACTTACCACGCTTGGTGGTAATTACAATTACCCCATTCGCGCCACGTGAGCCGTAAAGGGCGGCAGCATCCGCATCTTTCATAATATCTATCGTCGCCACATCTTCCGGAGGAATCATCGATAGCGGACTGGTACCCGGTCCTTTGGACTGGAAACCATATTCATAACCGGCATTGGCATCTACAGGTACGCCATCTATCACATATAAAGGCGATGCTGGTGTGACATAGGCATTGTTGCCCGAACCGGAAACGGCAATCTGGGAAAGTCCGCGCAAAACAGTGCTACCTCTGAATCCTGGCGAGCCGGTATTGTTCTGGATATTCAATCCTGCCACTTTACCCTGTAATAACTGTTCTATATTGGATACCGGTACATCTTTAATTTCATCTGCAGTGATACGTGTAACCGATCCTGTTATCACCTCCTTTGTTTTACGTTGATATCCCACTACCACTGCCTCTTTCAAGCTTTTGGAAGAAGGTACCATGGTCACCATCAGGCGTACCTTTCCTTTTACCGGTACCTGTTTGGATTCATATCCCACATACGTAAACTCCAGGATATCTGTGGCCAACACACTCACGGAAAATTCTCCGCTGGCATTCGTAATACCTATCCCCTGTTTATGTGTAGCATCTTTTTTCAGCATCACCGTAACTCCCGGCATGGGCGTATTGTCATCAGTCAATACCTTACCGGTTACTTTTATTGACTGAGCATACAGTATTCCCGGCAGCATCAGTAACACCGCCATGAATAGCCACCTGCGTATAGTAAATTTGAGTAGCATATGGAATAATTGGATAATTAAAAAATTGGTTGATCTGCGTAACAGGGTCTTATCATTCATCCTGGAAACGTGGTGTACGATAAAAGCGGAAAATCACTTCCCAATCCCCTTCTTCCCAAATGGTAAAACTTAAACTGAAGGAAGCACCTACACGGTTACCACCCGTCCCCTTGCGTGAATAACCAAATAAAACCTTCGCATTACCTGCCACTGCATATTTGGTATCCAATGAGGTGAGCGGAATCGGATAAGCTACATTGTAAGTTACCTGTGTACTGGTTTGCTTCATATCAAACCCATGCACCAGCTCATTCCATTTTGTGGTATTCAGCTTCATCGGATCTATCGGTAAAGAGTCCTGGTCCAGGAATTTGAAAGTAAGTGAATGACCATTACCTGTTTTCCGGAAATAAACCGCCGCTGCAGAATCAGCCATCAGTGTATCTTTCGACACATATACATTGGCTAACCCGGGGTGAATGGAAAAGGGCGCCTGGTAATTACTTCCATTTGCGTTTGTACGGGTTTCGGTTTTACGCAAACGCGTCACATAGTCATATTCATAAGGTTCATAAGGCACCTCCCGGAGAGGCTGCAGACGCATTTTTTTAAAGGAAAGCGCATTGCCGTTATTCTCCACTTTTACATCAAATAAGTACCCGCTATCCGGATACGCCCGGATTTGAGATACACTTGCCTGACGGAAAACAAAATCGCCGGACCCTGGTCTTATTTCAAAGAAAGGGTGTTGTACTTCTTTTCGCTTATCTTCTATTTCCTGGTATGTTTTCTCCGTGCCATCATAGTCCTTTACCCATTCCTTCACCGTCACGTTCTGTGTTAATTCAGGTGCAGGAGAACCGTCTGCATGACGCAGGTTCTGCAAACTAAACTGCAATGGAAAACTGGAGCCGTCTGCCTGGAAATTTGTTTTATACAAAAAGGTTCTGCCAAGTATCGGCGAATACGCATCTACCGGCTCAAACCCTGCATTATTGCTGAGGTAATCCCTTTCCGGCGGTGCTTTTTTGCAGGACGAAATACCGCCTGCAATAACGCCCATACATAAGATCAGGCAGGATGTTAATTGATATTTTTTCAGCATGATAATTTTTTTTCGGTCGGTTGAAAATTTAGAAATTACGGAGGCTGATGACTTCATCGATATGACGATTACCTGTAGATCCTACATATTTATAGTGGAGTACAAATGCCTGCATCTCCTCATCATACCTGCAATCGCCATCATTAGACAATGTTTGATTGGCAGATTTTGGCGCAGGCGTAACCGTCACTTTATTATCTGCCGCCACCTTCATACGAATGATATAGCTGCTGCTTAGCAAATCCGCGCCCTCCACATCACAGGTAACACTGTCTACTGCCGATACCGATTTCAATCTATCATACCAGGGACGATTAGTACCCGTGGGAAAGAAGAGAGTACCCGTAGCCAGGTAATAATCACTATACTTGTTTTGCAGCGAGGTTGTTTTTTCCACGAATGACTTAAAAGCAAATACATGTGTTGGCTCCAATACATGCAATACACCATTGGTACATTGAATATCTGCAGTGTTCACGTAGGAGAAAATCCAGTCTCTTACAAAACGGGAACCATTCAGGTCGCTGTATTTGAGCAGGTAGGCACCGGATTGTACCACTCCTTCCGTATTGGATTGCACTCCGTCCATATGCAACCTGCGCCGGTTAAGGGTACTTACATCTATCCCATCTTTTAATGAAAAGCTGGCAGATGTTTTATTGCCGGCAATCATGTAGCGTAGTAATAATGTACGCCATACAAAGGGGGCTACACTATCCAGCGTAGCAGGGGCCAGCTGATGCGATTTACGGTATAAGTTCAGATTCTGCATGGCTACCGCAATGCTCTGGTCTACCGGGGCGATAAAAGTAACCGCATTTTTTTTCAGTGTATCGGTCAGACCGGCTTTATCTATGATATAGAGCAGCGTATCAAAATTCTCCTTTTGTTTGCTGAGATAGTCATAAATATTGGCATTGACTTTTGTGGCAATTTGTCCGCTGCGATAAGTATTATCTTTCTTACATGCGCTATTGCCTAATATCATTCCTGACAACACACAGCAGCATACAATATGTTTTAAAGACATAAGGAACGATTTATTTTTTCCAGAAATTATTTTGTATCAGTGTAGGATTATTGGTCAGCGCGCTTTTCGATACAGGCCAGAAAGCGGCGCCGTTATCCACATCTGCCTGAGACAGCGTGGTATACACCGGTATCTGTTTGAACTGCACCAGATCAAACCAACGCCATCCTTCTCCCAGTAACTCCCTCCTTCTTTCTTTCAGGATATAGCTCAACACCTCATTTCCATCTGCTGAATCAAAATTGGCTAGTCCACGCTGGGTACGGATCATGTTCAGATAATCTCGACCATGTGGTACATCGTTGATACGTATGGCAGCGGCAGCACGTAGCAGGATAATTTCTTCATAACGGAAAATGAGGATGGCGGATTCATAGCTGCGCAAAACAGGTGACTGCACTACTGCACGCACTTTGATCTTGCTGAACATAGGCGCGGAATTATTGAAGTTGGTAAAGTAATTACCGCTTGCTGTACCATCTCCATTTAAAGAAAAGCGTCCATCGCCGGGTTCATCGAAAATAGCCAGCACAGAATCTTTGGGTACATATATGTCCGCTGTTTTCTTTGGTACAAATGGCTCGCTCAATGTCCAGTCTTCCACATGACCACTCACAGAAGCTTCCTGGTAGTCAGCAGAAAAGCTCAGGGAGAAAATCACATCCAGTCCTTTACCCTTAAATACGCCATCTTCCGCAGTAAGCTGGCTGGTACTGGCTACGGAATAGCCACCATTGCCACTGTTATCCATGACTTCTCTGCAATACTTTTCTGCCATCGCGAAATCCTGTTGCCATGCACCAATATGTGCCAGCAGTGCGTAACAGGAAGCTTTAGTGCCCACTCTCGAATGCCAGTAATCATCGTTCTGGTTCCAGTAGTTGCCTTGCTGCTCCGGCCACGTGCCATCATACCGCCAGGGCAGGTCCATAGCAGCAGCAGCGGCTTCATTGGCAGCAAAAGCTAAGATGGTGGCCTGCGGGGTAGCCGGCTTACCTTCAAAATACCCGGCAGCATTGCTGGTAATCAATGGCACATCACCCCATATCCTTGCGAGATAGAAATAGGTAAGTGCTCTCAGGAAGCGAATGTTGGCGATATCCAGCTTCAAATCCTCCGCCCGGTAGCGGAAATCATTTTTACTGACCAGCGGCAATTTTTCTATACATAAGTTGGCCTGTGCTATCACGGCATAAAATCGCTGCCAGTCTTTCCATTCTTCCAGCGCGCTATAGTTGGCGTTTAAGTTATTGGACAGTACTGCATTCAGATCCTGTCTGCTGCTGATCCGGAAATCGCCACCACGCAGCTCTCCATAAGCCATGAATGCATTACTGTTTGCCAGCGCGGCCCGCAATAAACCGTAGGTGGCAAATACGGCAGACCGGGCATCATTTTTCACCTGCCACATATTGGCTTCAGGCACCAGGCTGGTAACATCGGGGGAGAGTGTTTTCTTGCAGGAAAACAAACCGCCCGTAATGGTCAGCAGGATGATAAAAGAAAATCTGATTCTCATGAATGCTGTTTTTAGAATTCCAGGCTAAAGCCCAGGGTATAAGTTTTAGGAATGGGCATGCCATAGCCGTTGTCGTAACCATTAAAGTCAGCCAGCTCCGGATCTCCCCCGCTATACTTCGTGATGGTAAAAAGATTATTCAGCGTAGCATATACCTTGCATTGTGAGAAATAGCGTTTGCGCGCCCACTTCCTGTCGGCAAGACTATATGAGAGCGTAACGGAACGAAGCTTCGCAAAAGAAGCATCTTCCAGGAATAAGGTCTGGTCTGCCTGGTAAGGATTTACATAACTCCATGGATTATACAGCGGATACTTACTGTAGTCGCCAATACGTTGCCAGAAGGTCAGCTCTTTCACACCAATAATATTGTCTACCCCTTCGCGGTTTACAAAGTCGAAACGACCAGCCATGCGTGCATTAATCAACTGCCGTCCCAGGGAGTAGGCGATAACAAAGTTCAGCGACACGGCTTTGTACGTGAATGTATTGCTGAATCCACCGCTTACCGTAGGGCTGTTATGTCCTTTCAGAATACGGTCGTCATCGTTGATGACATTATCGCCATTGGTATCCTGCCATTTCGGATCTCCTGCCTTAAAAGCAATGCCATTGAAACTAAGCGGCTGTCCACCTTTTACCGGGATATCACTGTCTTTCGTGTAGATGCCATTGTTTTCCAATAACCAGTAACGATCTATTGGTTTACCTACCTCCAGTCTGCGGCTACCATAAGTAATAGCAGATAAATGATCCGGCAGGGCCAACAGTTTATTCTGGTTGGTTTGTACGATCAACTGTGGCTGCCAGGAAAAGGTACCGTGTATAACGTTGGCGGATATACTAAGTTCTGCACCGTAGTTGCGTACACTCATGCCATTTTTATTCGTTTGCTTATATCCGTATTCGGAAGGCACCGGTACAGCAACTATCAGGTTTTTATCTGTTTTGGAATAGATGTCTGCACTGATGGTAACTTTATTATGCCATAAGGAAAGATCTGCACCAAGATCCCACTGGTCAGTATAAGGCCACTGTGTACCCCAGCCACTATAGCCTTTTCCGAAAGGAAGACTCAGCGAAGGAATACCATTGTAACCGGCGATGTTCCTGTTGCCGGACCAACCTATGTCCACGGTATAATAAGGT
Source organism: Chitinophaga sp. RAB17 (assembly GCF_052114225.1). Classification (NCBI taxonomy): domain Bacteria; kingdom Pseudomonadati; phylum Bacteroidota; class Chitinophagia; order Chitinophagales; family Chitinophagaceae; genus Chitinophaga; species Chitinophaga sp. RAB17. Next base: position 35,134 of record NZ_JBFREI010000005.1, read on the forward strand.
CCGTTACCGATGTTATCATCCAGGAATAACCTGCCTTGCCGTCCCCAGCTGGCACGTAACAACAGATTACTGATGGTATTACTATTGCGTAGAAACTCCTCTTCTGATAATTTATAGGAGGCGGCTATGGTAGGAGATACAAACCAGGCATACCCATTGGCGTTGATATTGGAAGATCCATCGCTGCGGAGCAACATGCTAAGGTTGAGTTTTTTATTAAACTCATAAGTAGCACTGCCATAAAAGGAAACCAGGTTAAAATTGACATAATCCTTATAGCTATACACCATGCGACTATCGTAGGTATTATTTTCCGGATGGTCTTTATCTCCCACGCGAATGATCTTAATAAAATCAGACGGACCGCGATATCCTTTCGTATAGTCGTATTTACGGTTATCCAGTTGTAAGGACTGCCCTAACTTCAGCGTGAGTGCATGTTTACCGCGAAAATTATCAGACCAGGTGAGTGCATTATCTACCGAAATACGCCTGTTTAGGCCGGTATAATAAGAAATATAACTATTGCCTTCATTGATACTCCCGGGGATAAAATAGTCGCGGTTCTGATCATTGTAATCAACGGCCAGTAAGGAACTAAAATTAAAGTGCGGCAGGAAGTTATAATTTATTGCCAGCGATGCCTGTATGGCATTGCTTTTATTCTTATCTACTACCCTGTCGTACTCTGTATTATACTTTGTGAGATAGTCTTTGTTAGGAGGTAGCGGATCAGTGAGCGAAGGCAGGTACTCTTCTTCTGCAAAGCGATCACGCAGGGAATGGTTGTTTTTGCGATCCATCAGTGTGCCGCTGATGCTGGTAAGGAGCTGCATGTTCTTTACCGGTTCAATGTTTAATTTAAAATAAACATTGTACTTGTTCAGTCCACTTTTGTCTGCTACGCCGGGATCATGCTGTTCTCCTACGCCGAAGATGAAGTTCGACCTGGCGCTGCCACCGTTGATAGCAGCGCTAACGCCCTGCACCAAACGGTTCTGATAGTAAGTATCATCCCAGTTAGCGGGGCCGTAATAGGCGGCCTGCATGGAATCTGCCAGGTACCTTGGAAATGCAGCCCACTGGCTGGCATTGGCATACTGCCGATAGAAGGGCAGGCGAAAATCTCTTTCAAACGCCGCATTGATGGTATGAACCATTGGCTTTGCAGCCACGCCGAAATAGGTATTAAAGGTCACCTTTTGTTTCCCTGCACGTGGTTTACGGGTGGTGATGCGAATAACGCCATTTACACCGCGTGGCCCATACATGGCGGTAGCACCAAAATCCTTCAGCACCTCAATGGATTCGATGTTGTTTACATCTATGGCAGCTCCCATATTGATATTAGGGCCTGGTCGGGTGTAATCATATTGTTTGATATCAAACGCGTAAGGATGTTCCATTACCAGCGGTACACCATCGACTACATAGAGTGGTTGTGCATAGTAGCTGCTTTTAGCGCCGGTTATTTGAATAGCGGTACCACGTATAATAGTGAGACCAGGTACACCCGGTTCTCCGGTGTTGCTTCTTACTTCCACGCCGCTGATGCGTCCCTGCAATAGCTGGTCGATGCTGGAATAAGGTAATAATTTAACAGGTGATGCATCCAATGCTGAAATGGCTCCAGGCATGGCGCTTCCCGGGATAAGGGAATCCGGCGCCGTGGTGTTACCATTTAGCGGGAGCGTTGAATCAATGGCATTATTAGTCATCCTGACTGTCTTCACCTGGCTATAAGCAGGTGGAGTAGACAAAGCAGTAGCTAATAGCAGCATTAATAATGCTCCTCTGAATGCATGAGTGTACAGAGTAGTCATGCATAAAAATTTACAGGATCAAAAAAGAATGTCTGTCTGGATAAGAGTGTTTAAACCGATGTTAATAATTGTTCACATTTCACTAAACAAGGCTGATTCAAATATAATCTGGCTGATAATACTTTGGTTGATAATGTCGATTAAATCAATGTTAATAATTTTACTAATACTAAACAAGTCCCCCTCAAATATAATAATGAAATTTCAGTATTACTAAACTTATTTATAGACATTCACCTAAATACAGGGATAATTGTATAGTAATGCTAAAATAAAATCAAAATATGAATTTTCAAAAAAATAATCACCCAAGCATTTGGACAAACAAATATTTAGCATAACTTAACACCACTAAACAAGGCTCCCTGATCAAAATTTACATCTCACCGTACTGCAAAAAATAAAATTATGCTTCCATGCTACCAACAATTGCTACGCCACACTGTGCTGTTTGCAACGACGATAGCCTTTACCATGGCCTGTAATAAGCCTGTCATACAAACTGCCACCGCGCCTGAGGGAAATAAAACAGCCAACGCTCCACAGCGGAAAGTGCTGCTGATTGGTATAGACGGATGCAAAGCCGCTGCCCTGAGAGCCGCTACAGCACCCAACATACAAGGATTACTACCACACGCATTATATAGTTATGATGCACTGACACAACCACCTACCTGGAGTGGTCCGGGATGGTCATCTATGTTGACCGGCGTATGGGGTAACAAACATGGCGTCAGCGATAACAGCTTTTCCGGCAGCAACTTCTCACAATATCCAATGATATTTAAATACATCAAGGCCGCCAAACCATCGCTGCGCACCATTTCTATTGTATCATGGCCTCCGATCAATGATAAAATCATCAACAACGCAGATGTAGCCATTACTGCCAATGATAACGACCTGGCAGTAAAAGACAGTGCAGTAGCCCGTTTAGCCACCGACAATCCGGATGTGATGTTCGTGGATTTCAACGGTGTGGATGATGCTGGTCATACATTCGGATTTGATACCTCTGTACCACAATACCTACAGGCCATCACGAAAATTGATGACTACGTAGGCAGCATCCTCCAGGCACTGGGCAAACGAAGTAATATTGATCATGAAGACTGGCTCATCATTCTCTCCACAGACCATGGCGGTATCATGAGCGGACATGGAGGTAATTCTTATGATGAACAAAACATCTTCTCTATTTACTACAATAAAAATTTCCAAACACGGGAAGTAAAAAAACCGCAAACAGCATCTACCTTTGTAAAATTCCTGCTACCTGGTCAACGTGCATGGACCGGAAATCCCTTCTATAACTTTGACAACTTCCTGCAGTTCACCATTGAGTTTAAAGTGCGTAGCAGCGGACTTAACAGCGATCCTCCGTTCATAACCAACAAAGACTGGGACAGTGGCGGAAACAAAGGCTGGGTGATCAATGTGCGGGGGCAGAGCTGGAAGTTCAATGCAGGAGATGGCAGCAAAAGAGTAGACGTAAATGCAGATGGCGCCGCTCCCCTGAATGATAACAAATGGCATCATATAGCCGTCAGCGTTAATCGCGCCGGTCAGGTGAAACTTTATCAGGATGGCACTTTCCTGAAATCCGGTAACATGACGGGCTTCAGCACACTTGATCCGGGTTCACCTGTTAAACTCGTGATGGCAGATGACATTACCACTACCTATGGTAACCGTTACGGCAATTCCATTTGCAACATCGCAGATGTAAGATTATGGAACGCGGAACTGGATGCACAAACTATCCAGGACTATTCAAAATGTGACACCACCATTACGGCTGATCATCCGTTCTATTCACGTCTCATTGGATGGTGGAAAGGCAATGAAGGCAAAGGGAATGTGATGAAAGATGCCGGTCCTAAAAAAGCAGATCTGCAACTGGAAAATAATACGCCCTGGGAAGAAACCGGTAAAGATATTTGTGGCAATGCAGTATCCAGTGATGTCCCTAAAATAGTGGACATCCCCGTGCGTATCCTTACCTGGTTGAATGTGCCCATTGATCCCGCCTGGGGATTGGATGGAAAGTTATGGCAGTAATTAAAAAAGCAATACACATAGCAGTTGGCTTGTCTTTCAACAACGGGTACCTACCCTCATTTTGCCTGTATGATGATGGACACACCCAAAAAGTAATGATGTCTTGCTCATAAAAAAACCTTGCAGCATCAGGCGCTGCAAGGTTTTTTTATTTTAATTCTTGTTGGTGAGCTTTTACTAATTTTTCACCACATCAATATCCTTTGTGGTGCCATCCGTATTAATCACTGATAAAGTAACCAACACTGTTCCGGCAGGTGCTTCTATAGGATCACCATTCAACGCTTTTTTCACGGTCACCATCTTCGCTGACTTCAAAACATCCGGCGCCACGGCGGTTCCTTTCCCATTAGGCAGGAAACCATATCCTGTCTTAGCATCAAATCCCTGGTTAAATGATTTGTAGAAGAAATCCAGACAAGTATTATAACCAGCAGGCACGCCTACAGTTACCCCTCCCACCACAAACTTAACGTTTGCCTTAACGGGATTAATGGCAATTATAACACTTGATCCGGCGGCAAAAGGACCAGGCTGTGCTTTAGTTTTCAGCAGCGCAGTGCTTTTATTGGCACTATTAGCGAAATAGCCGTCCAGGTGAACCGTATCCTTTGTATAAGACAATATCCTGAAATCAAAGTCAAGCTGTCTGTTTTGTTTCAGATTTGCCAATAACTTACTGTTATGAAAAGTAAGGCTTACCTGCACAGGGCCATTAAAATCAAACTTCCCGCCTCTCTCTTCCTGGTAGAAGCCTTCTGAATTAAAATTCTCATAATTAGGCAGCAGCTCCAGCACCCAGTTTTTATAATCCAGGTTCCTGGGATCATCAAGTATTTCCCGGAGGTCACTATCTGATAAGCCATCGAAAGCATTTACTAATCCTGCTGCAAGGTCTGCTTCATCTTCAGTAAGTGTTCCGGAAAAATACAGCGACGTAAGATCTGCTACTATTCCATTTACTCGGACAGAGAAAATATTCGCAGTCGAATCCTTAGTGAATTGCAGTAAAAAACTGGGAAATTTGTTTCCGACAATACCTACCGGCATATCCCAGGCCCATACTACGTCCTGGTCATCTGTCAGATTCTTGAAGGCGGCAATTTTATCACCATCAAAAGAATTCTTGTTATCCGGCGGACGGCTATAGTCCCGGTCTTTCTGGCAGGAAAGCGTAGTGAGAACGAGCACGGCTGCAACCATAGCCACCAGCCTATTCGTATGAAAAACTTTATGTAGTGTGTTCATAAAAAAGCATGAGAAATTAAAAAATAATTTACCGAAACCCCTATTGTTCATATCTCCTTTTCAGCGCAATAAGCCGGTCTTTCACCGATTGCTTGGTTAAATGATCCCTCAGGGCGGTAATAGGAATTCCCAGGTTGGCAAAATATTTTGTTACCAGCTGATACTTGGTCCTCGTGGCATTGTTTGTCAGATACTTTGTTTGCATATCTGCATCTGTTTTCCAGATGATCGTCTGCACATAAGTAGCAAAGTCTTCATGCTCATTCTGCATACCGTAAGGGATAAAAAAGCCTTTGGAGATAGCAGTAGTCAGAGATACATTTTTGTATTGATCAGATCCACGCAGATATTCCGTTTTAGCGGGTTTTTCAAATCCCACGGGGATCTGGTGCTTACTGTCCAGGTAGTGCGTATATTCATGATAGATAAACCCTATCAATCCGGCATCGCCAGGAAAGCTGGTAGGTGCGGCATCATATATAGCGCGAAGAAATGCAGCGTCTTTTCCGGGTGTGCGTAACAATTCACCAAATGGCGACAAGCCTCCCAGGGTAAGCCTGTTAGGCTGGATATTACCTGCCTGACCGGCGGTGGATTCACCAAAACTTTCTGCCCCACCGTAGTTCATACCGTTACCGATCAGCAAAATACGAACAGGTGTTTCCTTCTTCGCGGTAATACCAGGTCCGCTGATGGTATCCATGGCGTTGAAGAACAATTCCTCCATCAACTCCATATATGGTAGTACATCTCTCTCCTCGGCCGGATTGGCGACCACATTTGGCGCGTAGGCAAAACGGTTCCATTTATATTCAAAAATAACTCCGTATTTATCAAAGATGGCCTTTTGCTTCATACCAACGGGTGTACGGGTATCAAATACCGGTGGCGGATCCACTTCTGCGGTCAACGGATCCTCTTTTTTACAGGCGCCCAATACGAACAGGATGCCAGTGAGTATGCAAATGATTATTTTATTGTTGTACATGGGAAATAAAATTAGTGCTGATAAAATGTTCATTAAAGTCCCGGATTGCGTGTGATCTCTTCTGTGGGAAGTTGAATCACGTAATCAGCTGGCTTGGTTCCATCAATCTTGTAGGTGCCTGAACGTCCCACATGTGTTACCGGTATGTTATGCCGTCTCATATCAAACCAACGCATCCCTTCACTGGAAAAGCGGATTCTTTTTATCAGCAGCAGGAAGTCAATAGCAGCTTTACGTGTGGCTAGTGTGCTTAATTGCGCAATTTTACTATTGGCGGTGGCGGTAGAGAAATTCTGGTTTTTAATCAACAACGTCAGATCGGCTTTTGACAGATCGGTAAGACCATTATTCTTTTCGATGTCTGCTTCTGCCCTGTTAAATAACACTTCATCCACTGTCAGCAATGGCATATTTCCACTCCTGGTAGTAGCTGCCTGAAAGATCATCAGCTTTTGCGGTACAAAATCCCTGAACAATGCACTGGTGATGATCACATAGTTATTGGCATCATCTGCACCATTATCGCGCATCAGCTGCGCTGCCGGATAAGGATACATCCCCATCCAGAAATAGGCCATCAGCTGATAGGTATTACTTGCCATCATGATGTATGCAGGATTGCCAGGATTAAAATAGCTGTTTGAATACTGTGCATAGTCAATGATGGATGATCTCAGCTGTCCCACATTCAATGGAACATTGCGTCTTTGGAGTAACTGTGTTGAATATTTCAGGCAGTTATCCCAGTCCTTCTTATTCAGATATACTCTTGCCAGCAATGCAAGAATGGCTTCCTTACTAAAGGTAAACTGCGGATTACCCGCTTCTGTATCATTTACCAATGTCAGCGCCTTCAATAAGTCCTGCTCTATTACGTCATATATCTTCTTAACACTTACTTTTTTGTAAGGAGTCACCGGGGCGCCGCTATATGCTTCTACAAAAGGAATTCCTTCATCGGCATCAGCAGTAGCTGGATTATACTGCTTCGCGAAAAGGTTCACCAGCATGTAATTGCAATAGGCTCTTATCCCCATGGCTTTCCCCTTGATAACGGCGATCGCGTTTACTTCCTCCGGACTATTCGGCTTGTACTCATCTGCTTTTTTGATGATCAGCAGCGCGTTAATGATATCATTATAATACCTCCTGAAGGCAGTTACCGGATTAAATCCACTAGTTAGAAAACGGGTGGCAGGCAGGGATTGTTTGATGATGGAATACTCAAAAATCGGCAATAACTGCTGCACCGCATCCTCTACGTTATGCCCCGCCAGATCTCTGAAGATATAATCATCAGACATGATGTCCGTAAAATGATGATCGGAATATGGATGTATCTGATTGAGCGTTTTCTCCATATCCGGAATAGTAGTAATCAACGTTCTGTTGTCTACTGGTTCTTCCAGAAATTTGGTACAGGAGGGCATGGTAACTAACACCAGGAACACCCCTGCCATTATGTATCTGGAAAAACGGTGATTAATTTTATAAGTCTTCAACATGGTATTCATTTTTAATTGATGGTTGACTTCCTGTCGCTTTTAGAAAGTGGCAGACAGGCTGAACGTAAACGATTTAACAGGTGGCATATTCAGACCGGTTAACAATGTTTCCGGGTCCATACCATTAAATCTTTTAGAGGCAAATACCGCCAGGTTAGATGCTTCCAGACCTGCTGTAAGGTTCTGCATTCTCAACCGTTTCGCAAACTTCATAAAATTGTACTGCAGTACGATGTTGCGAAGACGCAGATAAGAGGCATCGATAGTACGCTCATCTGACCTGTTATAGGTTTCGAATGTAGACTTATCAAAGAATCCAAGATTGACGTAGTCATTGATATCATCGCGCAATAATAAGCGGGGAATATTGGTAAATGCCTCATCTCCTTTGGCGCGCCATCTGTAAGCGAAGTCTCCATTAGCATTTTTATCATCGCGGTAAATACTGCTCAATCTTCCGTCCCGGTAGTAATCTGTTTTACGCACCACGTGTCCGGCATTAAATACAAAAGACACGCCCAGCATAAAGTTTTTATACATAAAGTTGGAAGTAAAACCACCGGAATACATGGGATCCCTGCTCCCCTGGTAAACAACGTTGGCGAGGTTTCTGTCGCTTTCAGAAAAGCCCAGTACCGTTTTACCCGCTGCATTTGTATACTGCGCCAATCCTCTGTCATTTAATCCGTTAAACCTGAAAGAATACAAGCCGGTCAGTGGCATGCCCTTTAGTGGAAAGCCTTCACCAACGGAAGCATCGAATACAGAAGGATTATTACCCTGGTAATCGGATAATACAGTATTCTTATTATATCCCACATTCACCATACCAGACCAACTGAAGTCGCCAGCTATTTTAATCGGCCGGATATTCACGGAAGCTTCAATACCTTCATTCTTCATGTCGGCCCAGTTAAACAACTTGGTCAGATAACCAGAGGAAGATTGTACGGGTTTATACCCAACGAGGTCAAAATTCTTCCTGGAATAATAGTTGACGGTAACGTCTATCGCATCTTTCAAGGTCAGGTCTATACCTGTGCTGAACATGTACTCTTTTTCAAATTCCAGGGCGGAGTTTTCTGATTCGGTAATATCTACGCCAGTGGCGTTATACGCAGGGAAAGAAGGACGAACGATGTTCGTATAATAAGCTACCAGGTCGGGGCCTCTGTAACCGGCATTTCCTCTTAAACCATAAGATACCCGTAATTTTCCGCTGGAAACAACATTATTGAGTCCATTCATAAAATGCTCTTCTCCGAAATTCCAGGCACCACCGATTGCCCAGGTAGGCAGGAATTTGTTGCGGCTGGACCTGCCGGATACGTTGGTCGCATCATTTCTTAACGATGCATCAAAAATATACCTGCCTTTATAGTTGTAGGAAAGACTGGAATAATAAGATACTGCGTTCCTGGTAAAGTCATTTACATAGGTAGAAGTACCCTGTAACAGGTTCCTGCCTCCATACATGCGCCTTTCATCATCTGGTAAATTTGTGCTTACCAATAAGCGCTCATAGGCCAGTGGAGAAGAAGCAAATGTTTTGCTATCGCTTCTGTAACCATAGTTACGTCCGAAGTTGGCGCTTTGTTTATTCTGCGTTACTTCCATACCACCCATCAATGCCAGTTTATGATTCTTGGTTTCTATAGCGGTCCAGTCTAATTGTCCACGCAGGGTGTAATATTTTGCGTTGATCGTTTCCTTGTCGAGGATGCCTCCTTCCGGCAGTACGGTCTGCGGCAGTTCATAAGAAGGAGATCCGGGCTTTTTATACAGGCGGCCATTTGATTCCAGTATCCTGAAGTCATCGGCTCTGAACTGTTGTGCATAGTTCGAATGCTCGGTCATGATTTCATCCAGCGAAGAATTGGTAAACCTGGTATTAAACAAGGTAGACGCCTTTAATCTGGGCGTGATTTTATACTCCAGGTTCAGTTGTGCCGCAAAGTCGGTGCTACCAAGATTGACATAGTTATTATCTATTTCCTGCAGGATGTTGAAGTCGGCATACCCCTTTTTGTAATATTCCAGTTGCCCGTCATCGCCATAAGGCCTGGAAGCCCTGCTGGCATCTCTTGCATAGAGGAAAGGATTTACCTGGGTACCTGGTTGGCGTTGTTCCCTGCGGGCATATTTCAGCATAATTTCTGAGGAAAACTGATTGGTAAACTGAAAGCTGTTCACCAGGTTGGCAGTATATCTTTTTGCAAATTCGCCTCTCGTTTTTCCAGGGTCATCGTAATAACTGAAGGAAAGACGGGTGGAGCTCTTTTCACCACCCTGGCTAAGGCTGACAGAATGTTGCTGGGTGAAACTGTTTTTATAAAGTACATCAAACCAGTCGGTATTAACGGTTTTCAGGTCGCGGACCATGTTACGGTATTGTGTTTCCGTGATCACACGTCTGTTATAGAGGTCCTGCAATTTTAAGTAAGGGCCTGAAGTTTCCGCCGAAAAGTTCTGCAGGAGACTTTCATAAATCGTACCCAGTTCCCCGTTAAGTTCTATCTGATCCTTAGAATTAAGTACGTCAAAATCAAGGATAGAAGGTTTTAAGCTGTAAGTACCATTAAAGGTATAGTTCACACGCAGGGGGGAATTTTTTCTGGCACGTTTTGTACTGATAACGATTACACCATTTACCGCACGCGTACCATACATGGCAGTAGCCGTAGCATCTTTCAGTACTGTAATGTCATCAATATCCTCCGGGTTTACGTTGGATAATGCGCTGGCGAGCAGGTTCCTGGCATTACCAGCATACAGCTCAGAAGGAACGATGTTGAGTGGCGCTTCCAGCGGCACCCCATCCAGTACCCACAACGGTTCATTGATACCGCTGATAGAGGCGCTTCCCCTTACCCTGATTTTGGGTGCGGTACCAAATACTGCCGACGTATTCTGAATAGCCACACCAGCCACCTGCCCCTGCAGCATTTTATCCAGCGTACCAATACTGGCTACTTTAACGTCTTTGGCCTTTACGGAGGTCGCAGCGCCCGCATAGTCGATTCTCCGGAGTGTCTGGTACCCGGTAATCACCACTTCATCCATCGCCTTCTGATCGGCCAATGTAATCTGGATGAAAGTAGCATCTGCCGCAACCCGATACTCTCTGGGTTCATATCCAATCATGGATACGATCAGTACTGCACCAGGAGCCAGGCCATTCAATACAAATGTACCTTTCTGATCTGTTACTGTTCCCTGGGACGTTCCTTTCACCTTAATACTGGCGCCGATAAGCGCTTCGCCTTTTGTGTTTTTCACCATTCCCCGCAGGTCAATTGCGGCAGTATGCATGTTGGCATACCCGATCCTCTCATGACCGGGTACATTGGCCGGAGAACTGCCAAACACAGTACTGCTGCATAGCAATTGTGCCAAAACTACGCAGCATAGGCCGGGAAATTGTGTTGTAGATTTTCTCATAAATTCCGGATATATTTTAGTACAAGAATGAATAGGTAAAGAGGTTAATATGCCATGCGTCAGGGCAACAGAACAGCATAACCTTAAAAAAATAAGCATAGACATAGCTCCGCCACCCGGGCCCATCAGCCTGGAAAAATTACGCTGGTATCACTAAGTCATCAAGTCTGGTATATCCTTATTCAGACGCAGCTGTACGGGATCATATACACAAGTCCGGAATTGGATTTACTGATTGTTGGGCTAAAATGTTCATGCATTTTTGGTTGACATTTAAATCAATGAATAACGAATATAGGTTTACGTATGACGTAAAAATTCTACGATTTTATGCCGGCGAAACACCTGGCAAAACTGGGTTTACACACTTTGTGCTCAGGCCCAAAGGACAGATTGCTTAAAAAATGTGCAGGTACATCTGAATTATGATGAACAGGCAACTTAGATCAGGTTGAAAAACTACAAGAATTGGGTATGTAACTTTACTACATAGGCCATAGGTTTCTTTGTAATTAAATATACAAAAAGGAACGCAATTGAATTTACTTTTATTACAGCAGCGGCAAAGGATACTTTAATTCCGGACCCTGTTTCCAGTATCGGAACTACCATTTTTTCACTGCCGGTTTAATGCGGGAACCGCCATTGAATGGGACCAAATATCGCATCAGTAAGACCTTCTCCTCTAGTAGACCCATTGTGGCAAGAGGAAAGCGGGGGGAGTTATTTTTACACGTCTTATATTTATCAAGATAAAAAAATGTACGTAAAAGGTTATCTGCCGGTCCCGGAGGGGACCTCAGTAGCTGATAATAATACATTGGGGTGGGGAAACAGGAACAATAACGTGCTTCATCAAATACTTCATCAAAAAAACAGACAAACAACAAAGGACATTCTTCAATGTCCTCTATTGTTTGGTAAACGGATAAACGCTAGTACATGGATGAATGATTACTGTTATATTCCAATTTGTGAATGATTGTTTGAAACGTACATCCAAAATACGGAACCATTTATCCTTTAGAATGGCGGAAGGAGTTATGGCAACCTTTTCCACGACTAGCGCATGTTGGTTCTTTGGCCGATGGATAACAAAGTTTTAAAGTAGCATGATGACTACCCTCTTCATCCCATCAAATATGTCAATTGATGTATCCGGCCATTGAATAAAAATTTAATTACATATGATCAGATTCAGGAGCCACTTCAGCAATTCATGATTGCTGTTTTTTCTTTTTCGGAGCTTCCTTCCTGGTGGTTGTACTCAATGATATTTTTTTTCTAAAATGGTAAAAGGTAATCGTTTTGGGCTATTTCAGGTATAAAAAATCGCTCAATTCATAGCAAGGTATAAGTACTCCCTGAATGGTGAAAATGCCATTTTATAACTGCATTAAAAACAAAACAAAGTGCATCTTTAAGGGCATTTTTCGATACATAACCGTTTGCTTATATGTTTATTCGTATATTTATCGGGCGAAAGGGCGTTTTTACGAATTTTATAAGAGTAGCGGACCCGGTAGTAAAAACATTCGTTCCTATTAAGCATAATATGTTCCTATATTTTCGTTATTTTAATGGTCATCAGAAAGCAAATCCGGTAGTGTGCAGACTATTAATACTATTCCTACTATTCCTCGGTACCGCGGCATATTGCCAGGAACCATCACATACCCAGTATACCGTTAAAGATGGTTTGCCCGGGGCTATCATATATCATGCGCTCCAGGATAAAAATGGCTTTATATGGTTTGCCACCAACCAGGGTGTGAGCCGGTTTGACGGCAGATCATTTAAAAATTTCTCCAAAGAAAATGGCCTGCCCGACAACGAAATCCTCCGGTTATACCTGGATAGACATAACAATATGTGGTTCATCTCCATATCCGGAATCCCCTCGGTATGCTATAACGGCACCATACGAAGTTTAAATGATTGCAAAGGTGTTTTTTCTATCACGGAAGATCTCCAGGGTGATTCCATTTTCCTCCATGCCAGTACTACACAGGGAGTCAACCTGCATAGCGGTTGTTACTCCTCACCCAGCCAAACGGGGGCATGGCGGTTTACCTATCAATCTTTCGGCATTGGATATGCCCCCTGCTGGATTCCTCAGCTGAAGGCATCCTCTGAAAAAAAAATCAATTTTTACTTTTCACTGGCAGATTACGATAACTATAAACTCACTATAAAAAGTAATACCCAAACCAGTACCGGCACCTTCCCATATAGTCGCATTGATGGATATTTCCCCATCAACATAAAATTCCTGCATACCTTCAATCCCAGGAAAGGGTCACTCCTGTTCTTCACGGATGTCTTCTATGAAGCAGATAGCATGGGACTAAAAAAAATCTGCACTATTAAGTCGCTGCAATTGGATTATCGCGATATAAACGCGATTTTCTGCGAAAATGACAGCATTCTGTGGTGCTGTACCAGGAACAGAGGCCTGCTCAGGATAACAAATTTCCAGTCCGCAAACCGGAGCATCAAAACGTTTTTCCCAAAAACTTTTTGCACATCAATATTAAAAGACCATGAAGGTGGTTATTGGGTTACCACCTATAACGATGGCGTATATTACCTACCCAATCTGAATGCTTACTATTTATCAGGATTGCAGAACCTGGCTGCTAAAGACGTAAAAACCATCAGGGTCATTGGTAAACAACGGGTAGTAGCCGGTTTTACAAATGGAAGCATCATTGAAATCAACCTGGCTGATTTAAAAAGTAAAGCATATTCCCGGTGGAACAACGCCAATACCAACAACCGGATCATGGACATCCAGCCCCACGGCAAAGATCAGCTGATGATCGCCAGCGATTACGGTCTTCATACGCTTAGTCCCTATGATATCTGTAAAACAATTTTCTGGGGTATCAGTTTAAAAGGGGCTTTTGTTATATCAGACACCTCTATCGCGCTTGCCAGCGGTTCCGGCATCTATATCTATAATCCCCACACCAGGGACGACAGACCTATTTTTTCCAATAGAACCACCTGCATAATTGGCATGGGTAACACCCTCTATTGGGGGTCTCTGAACGGTGTATACACCTATACCAATGATTCGCTCCATTACCTGGGAAAAAAATATCCGCAATTGAGCGGTATTATCAATCGTATCAACATTGCCCCGGATTCAGCTGTCTGGATCTCCACACAGCAAGGTGTAAGCATATTAAAAAACGAGCACCTGACCACTATCGGGAAAGAACAGGGGTTAGTGAGCGATATGTGTAAAGATGTCCTTTTTGAAGGCAATACAGCGTGGATATCAACCGACCGGGGTATATCCCGGGTAGTCTACCATTGGAACCACGACACACCTGTTTATACGACTTCCAGTATCACTGAAAATGACGGCCTTATCTCTTCAGACGTAAATCAAATTGCTATCAGTGGCCAGTACATATGGGCGGCAACTGCCAGCGGCATTTGTTTTATCTCAAAAAATTCGGCTTCACACAACATGCTGAAGCCTCTTATCAATATTAATACGGTAGTAAGAGGAACGGAGGCAATAGTGCCTTCCGACACCATTGCCATAGATTATAAGAAAAATAAACTACGCATAGAACTGTCCGGTATTTCTTTCCGGAGCGGCAAACAAACCACTTTCGAATACAGATTTAAAAACCTGGATAGCAACTGGACCAGTACTGCTACTGATGTACTGGAGTTTTCGACTTTACCTTTTGGCATCCATACCTTTGAAGTACGGGCTATAGACCGTTGGGGCAATAAAAGTAATCCGGTAAAAAGGATGACAATTTCCGTTCTTCCTCCATTCTGGAAAACATTCTGGTTTATTTTATGTACTTATCTTTTCACTGCCATCCTGATAGGCTGCGCCGTTTATATTTATTTCCGGATACAACAGCGTAAAAAAGATAAAATATACCAGATCAAAAAAGGAATGGCCGAGTTGGAAATGAAGGTGCTACGCGGACAAATGAACCCCCATTTCATTTTTAATTGCTTAGGTTCAATACAACATCATATATTACGAGCCGATACCGCAAATGCCAATTTATATCTATATAAATTTTCGAAACTGATACGAAATATTTTACAATATAGCATTGCTGCCGACATCACGCTGGCAGAGGAATTAGAAATTCTGGAACTCTACCTGGATTTGGAAAAAGTACGCCTGGGTGAACGGATGAACTATGTGGTTGAAGTGGCCGCTGATCTTGACCCTACAGATATCAGTATCCCATCTATGATTATTCAGCCTTATGTAGAAAATGCGATTAAACATGGCATCACCCCCCTGGAGGATAAACAGGGGAATATCATCATCAGTTTCAGCAGGGTAAATAATTACCTGGTATGCACGATTGATGATGATGGTATTGGGATGAATGCCTCCATAGCCGCTCAGAAAACCAGTTTCCCCGGCTATATATCATTAGGTACCGGTATTACCAAAAGCCGTATCGATATCATCAATGCTATTCAAAAAGATAAAATATTGCTGGCTACATCGGACAAAGGAATGAACAACCCTTCCGAACACGGTACTACTGTTCGTGTATCGTTTCCGATATTAAATGATTAGTTATGACTATACAAACCATTCTGATTGAAGATGATGAAAAAAACAGACAGGTAGTCAGTGACCTGATCCAGCAATTTGCGCCCGATGTGGAAATATGCGGAACAGCAGGCCATGTTAAAAAAGCAGTACAACTGATTGAAAATAAAGCACCGCAACTCGTTTTTATGGACATCCAGATTGCTGATGGCACCGGGTTTGACGTGTTGCGTAAATTGTCTTCCCGCAACTTTGAGCTGATCTTTATCACTGCATTCGACAACTACGCCATCAAAGCATTTAAATTTGCAGCCGTTGATTATTTACTAAAACCACTCGGTATGAATGAATTCAAAGATGCACTCGACCGGGTAAGGACCAGGATAAATGAAAAATCCAGGCATCAGCACATCGATACCCTGTTGCACAATATGATCCAACAAAGCAGCCAGGACAGAAAAATCAGTATTGCTACAGTTACCGGGTATGAATTCATGGACCTGAAAGACATCATCTGGTGCCAGTCAGAAGGAAGTTATACTATTTTTCACCTGGCCAATAATACCAAAATTATTTCCTCCCGTAGCCTGGGATATTATGAAGGTCTGCTCAGCGCAAATAATTTTTGCCGCATACATCAATCCACTATCATCAACCTGCGCTTCATCAAAAGCTATATCAAAGGAAAAAGCGGATACGTGACCATGTCAAACGGCATCAAACTGGAAATTTCCCAACGACGCAAAAATGATTTTCTGAATACGTTATAAAAGATGACAACAGCAAATCCCCCACATTATCTCTACGTCTCTGATGTAATCATTGGGATCCATTTACTGATAAAGTCCCCGTCCATCCAACTTATCCAGTCATCCTGGCCCATCGGCAGCTGTAACCCCATCTCGCACGAGTGACGACAAACTCCCGTCAGATCCCTCTCCGGCTTGCAGTACCATCATTTCTTCCCCAAAACAGTACCTCCCGATTACCCGGAACAGGACGGTACAGGATGATCAAAAAGAATTAGTTCTTTATTTTGCTAACACTTTCTTCGCAAAAAGTAATAGTAAATTAAAAAATGTACTAGCAACCAAACATGTTATGTAGGGTGTAAGGAAACAAAATTCTTCTTTTCCTTCACTGCTCAAATTAGACGCGCATTGTGCTGAATCGATTTATCAAAGTATTTTATTCATCAACGACCAATAATCTTATGTAGTCCACTATGCAACCAATCAATATGCGGTGATGCTACTGGCTTATCGTCGGCAATCTTATCATTCAGCATCAGGCATTCTTTCATCATATTGTCGGTTTGACTTCCGGCAGCTTTGTACCGGCTGAAATACCGGTAATGAGTTACGATCGTTTCAAACTGACCTGGAGAAGGAATGCCCGTTAACATCCGATCAACCAAAATTCAACAGCACGGTATTATAGAAACAACCGTATCCCGGTACTTAAAGCGACACATTCATCATTCACTCTTTTCAAACCTGTAAATAGCTTAACGCTATGAAGAATTCTACGTTCAGAAAGAAAACATTTTTTCTTCCCCTATTCTGGTATGGACTATTTAACAAGCGGCACTTCCTGATAACTGCGCTGTTATTATCCGGGGGCCTTTCACTAGCACAACAGCGTGTCATCATTACCGGTATCGTTGCTTCATCAGACGATAACTCCCTTATCCCTGGCGTAACAGTACAGGTGATCGGCACCAAAAAAGGCACCACTACCAACGAAAAGGGTAAATACTTCCTGGAGGCCAATCCCGGCGACTCCCTGGTGTTCCGTTACATCGGCTTTGTGGAAAAGCATGTGAAAGTAGGTAACCAGTCCACCATTAACATTACCCTGCAGTCGATATCCAGTCAGCTGAAAGATGTGGTGGTAGTGGCCTTTGGTACCAAGAAAAGAAGCGACATGGTAGGATCAGTCACCACCATTAAACCCGCAGACCTTAAAATACCATCCAGCAATCTCACCACCGCACTGGCAGGCCGCGCAGCGGGTGTAATCGCCTTTCAGCGAAGTGGTGAACCTGGCCTGGACAACGCACAGTTTTTTATCCGCGGTGTTACCACTTTCGGGTATAAAAAAGATCCTTTAATTCTGATAGACGGGGTGGAATTAACCACCACAGATCTGGCCCGGTTGCAGGTAGATGACATCTCCAGCTTTTCTATCCTGAAAGATGCCAGTGCCACCGCCCTGTATGGATCAAGGGCTGCAAACGGCGTGATCATGGTCACCACTAAACAGGGGGCTGTTGGAAAAGCCAAACTGGCTTTCCGCATTGAAAATTCACTCTCGGCACCTACTAAAAATATTGAGCTGGCCGACCCGGTGACCTATATGAAACTGGCCAATGAGGCCGTACTTACCCGCGATCCCCTGGGCGCACTTCCCTATAGCGAAGAAAAAATAGATAATACTGCAGCAGGCACCAATCCTACTGCTTATCCGGCCAATGATTGGAGAAAGCAGATGTTTAAAGATTATACCATGAACCAGCGGCTAAACCTGAGTGTGAGCGGCGGCGGCGGTGTGGCCAGGTATTTCGTATCCGGCGCTTATAACCGGGACAATGGCCTCATGAAAGTAGACAACCGAAATAATTTCAATAACAATATCCGTTTAAGCAGCTATAGTCTCCGCTCAAACGTGAATATAAACCTGACGAACAGCACCGAAATGGTCGTTCGCCTGAGTGGCAACTTCGATGATTATACAGGCCCCGTAGATGGCGGCGCCAGCATGTACCAGAAGGTGATGAGATCCAACCCGGTACTGTTCCCCGCCTATTACCCGGCAGATGAAGACCATAAATTTGTGAAGCATATCATGTTTGGAAATTATGATGAAGGACAATACATAAATCCTTATGCCGAAATGGTGAAGGGATATAAAGATTATTCCCGATCCCTCATGCTGGCACAAATTGAACTGAAACAAAACCTGAAATCCATCACTCCCGGACTCGCAGCAAGTGGCATGATCAATACCAACAGAACGTCTTATTTCGATGTAAGCCGTTTCTATAATCCTTTCTGGTACGAGATGGATGCGTATGATAAATTATCCAACAAGTATTTTATTACCAACACCAATCCCAATGATGGTACTGAATACCTGGGGTATAGAGAAGGAGATAAAACCATCAGCACGGCTCTTTACCTAGAATCAAGATTGAATTATGACCGCTCATTTAATAAAAGCTCGGTGAGTGGCATGCTGGTATTTATGTTACAAAACCGGTTAAATGCCAATGCTGGAGATCTGCAGCAATCGCTCCCGTTCAGGAATGTGGGATTATCCGGCAGGGCCAGTTACGACTATGATAAACGCTATTTTGCAGAAATCAATTTCGGTTATAATGGGTCCGAACGTTTTGATAAAAATAACCGCTTCGGCTTTTTCCCTTCCGTAGGACTTGCCTGGACCATATCCAACGAAAAATTCTTTGAACCGCTTAAAACAGTGGTCTCCAATCTGCGGCTGAGAGGCACTTACGGCATCATCGGAAATGATGCGATCGGCTCCCCGCAGGACCGGTTCTTTTATTTGTCGAACGTAAATATGAACAATGATGGCAGAGGCGCCGCCTTTGGGCGCGATCCGGGGAATATGTACCGGCTCAATGGTATCTCTATCTCCCGTTATGCCAACCCGGACATTACCTGGGAAACTTCCAAACAAAAGAATTTTGCATTGGAACTGGGCCTGTTTAATAAACTAAATATTACCGCCGAATATTTTTCCCAATACCGGGATCATATCCTGATGACCCGTACCATTCCGGAAGCCGCCGGTTTCGCTGTACCTGTCAAGGCAAATGTGGGTGTTGCCACAGCAGGAGGCGTTGATATTTCCATGGACTATAAACAGTTTTTTAAACAGGATTTCTGGGTATCTGTTATGGGCAACTTTACTTATGCCACCAGTAAATATAAAAACTATGAAGAACCAAAGTATGATGAATCCTATCGTTATCATACCGGTTATTCTCTTAACCAGACATTTGGCTACATCGCAGAAAAATTATTTGTTGACGATGCCGAAGCGGCGAACTCGCCCAAACAAAACTTTGGCCGGTACGGTGGTGGCGATATCAAATACCTGGACGTAAACCACGATGGTCAGATCACAGAAGCAGATAAAGTGGCCATCGGTAATCCTACTGTACCGGAAATAGTATACGGCTTTGGTTTCTCGATGGGATATAAGAATATAGATTTTTCTGCTTTCTTCCAGGGATTGGACAATGAATCCTTCTGGATAGATCCGGAAGCTACCTCTCCTTTTGCCGCCTATAAATATGCTGGAGAAAACATCAACAACACGCTGCAGAATCAACTGCTGAAAGCCTATGCCGATGATCACTGGTCAGAAGATCGCCAAAACGTATATGCACTTTGGCCCAGGCTCAGTCCTGATATCAGCCGGAACAATGCGCAAACCAGCACCTGGTTTATGCGCAATGGCTCATTTCTGCGGCTAAAACAGGTTGAACTGGGTTACACCATTCCCAACAGATGGCAGAAAAAATTACATACCACCACCTGCCGCATTTATGTGAATGCAACCAATCTGTTAAACTTCAGCTCATTCAAATTATGGGATGTGGAAATGGGAGGAAATGGCCTGGGATACCCGGTTCAACGGGTGTTTAACATAGGTCTCAACCTGAACTTCAATTAATAACAACCACCTGCCGGCACCATGTGATAACCGGCTGTTGTTAATAACGTAAAATAAAAAGCACCATGAAAGATAATATAACGATAAGGGCGCTCCTGTTATTTATTTTATTCGCATGTAATTCCTGCGCGAAATTCCTGGATGTGGTACCGGATAATGTGGCCACCCTCGACAACGCCTTTACTACCCGCATAGAAGCGAAGAAATATTTATTTACCTGCTATTCCTATATCCCCAGAAACGGTGACCTTGGCGACGACCCTGCCATGGTAGGCGGTGATGAATTATGGCGGTTCTCTACAGAAGGCGGCTTCTTTAGCATGGCTATGGGATTGCAGAATGTAGTGGGACCGTTGGGCGACCGATGGGGATTCTATCTCAGAGCCATCCGCGACTGTAATATCTTCCTCGAAAATATTGCCAAAGTACCGGATCTGAAAGAGGAAGAAAGAAAACGCTGGATAGCAGAAGTGAAGTTTCTAAAAGGCTATTACAACTTCTACCTGGTAATGATGTATGGGCCCATTCCTTTAATGAAAACCAATGTACCCATCAATGCCGACGGCAGCGATATTAAACTGTCCCGCTCACCCGTGGACTCCTGCTTCGATTATGTGCTGCAATTGATAGACGAAGCAACCGCCGACCTGCCCGCCACGATCATAGACCCTGCCAATGAACTCGGCCGCGTTACGATGCCTATTGCGCTGTCTGTAAAAGCAAAAGTAATGGTGTATGCCGCCAGTCCATTGTTTAATGGCAATAGCGATGAAGCTGTACTTAAAAACCGTGATGGTTCCCTGTTGTTCAATCCCACCTTTTCCAAGGCAAAATGGGCTGCTGCTGCGGCGGCTTGTAAAAAAGCTATAGATGCCTGTCACCAGGTTGGAATGAAGCTCTATAAATACCGCCCGGACTTTCAACAGTTTAATCTTTCTGATACCATTATGACCCAGCTAAGCATCCGCAATGCTTTTTGTGAGAGATGGAACAGCGGCATTATCTGGGCTAATACACAAACCAATTCCACCGGCTTTCAACAACTGATCACTACCTATATAGATCCGGGCAACAGGGATATCACCGCCGTGAAAGGCCAGCTATCGCCTCCCCTGCATATGGCGGAGCTGTTTTATTCCAATCACGGTGTCCCCATTACAGAAGATAAAAGCTGGGATTATGCCAATCGCTTTAACCTGAAAGTAGCCGGCGAAGCTGACAAATTTCATGTGTGGAAAGGCTATACTACCGCCTATTTAAACTTTAACAGGGAACCACGGTTCTATGCCGATTTAGGTTTTGATGGTGGTCTTTGGTACGGACAAGGGCGTTACGATGACAAAAACTACAACGACCTCTTCTACCTGGAAGGTAAATACAGGCAAAGAAACGGTTTTGGTAAACCTGGCTACGGATCGATTACCGGCTACTACCTCAAAAAAGCCGTTCATTATCAGAATGTGATTGGAAGAGGCAACGACTACTCTATTACTTCCTATTCCTGGCCTATCATGCGGTTATCCGGCTTGTATCTTTTATATGCCGAAGCATTAAATGAATCACAAGGACCGGGCGGAGAAGTGAATAATTACCTGAACCTGGTACGCGAACACGCAGGACTGGCATCCGTTGAAACCTCCTGGTCTACCTGGTCCAACAATCCTGTTAAATACACTTCACAAAGAGGCATGCGCGATATTATCCACCAGGAAACGCTGATTGAGCTGGCATTTGAAGGCCAACGCTTCTGGGATCTCCGCCGCTGGAAAGAAGCACAATCTGTGCTCAACAGGCCGATAAAGGGATGGGATCTGATACAGGAAACAGCGTCTGGCTACTATCGGCCTAAAACGATCTTCAATCAAACATTTGCATTAAAAAATTATTTCTGGCCGATCAGCGAAGGTTCCCTTTCCACGGATAAAAGTTTAGTACAAAACCTTGGTTGGTAATATCACCGAATAAAAAATAAGGACATGAAACAACTACATTACATGATCATATTCCTCTTCCTCTTTGTTGCCGGCTGGTCCTGCAAAAAAGAAAGCAGGATAAATTACACCGATGGAAATGCTCCCGCCCCTGCCCCCGTTACCAATGTAAAGGTGACCGTAAGTCCGGGCGCTGCTATACTTACCTACAAGCTTCCCTCAGACCCGCAATTGTCTTATGTAAAAGCAGTATATGAAATGCAGCCAGGTGTTTTCAGGGAAGCTAAAGCATCTTATTATACCGATACCCTGCACCTGATTGGATTTGGTGATACCCTCGTACATAGAGTGCAACTATTCAGTGTTGGTAAAAATGAAAAGGCTTCGGCGCCAGTGGAACTGTTAGTGAAACCATTACGACCGCCTGTGCTGTCTACTTTTTCTTCCATCACCATGAATGCTACGTTTGGCGGCGTACAGATCTCTTTCCAAAACGACGCCAAAGATAATCTGGCCATCGCGCTGATGCTGGATTCTACCGGGCAAAACACCTGGACTACCGTAAACACCTTCTATACCGGCGCGCCATTAGGCACCTATTCCGTCAGAGGATTTGATACCACGGTTAAAAAATTTGCGGTCTTCGTAAGAGACCGTTGGAGTAACAGATCTGATACATTAATCAAATCACTGAAGCCGGTTTATGAAGAGTTAATTCCTAAAACTACCTGGAGCGCGTTACGCCTGCCTACAGACAGCTGGTTACAGGCGGAAGGATACAGGCTGGAACAACTATGGGATAATAACATCCGCAGCATATTTGCATCTACCAACCAGTCTGTACTGCCACAATGGGTGACGATCGATCTGGGTAAGAAGGTAGTGCTAAGTCGCCTTGTGGAACATCAGCAGGAAGCCGATCACTTTTATGCCGGTTCCGCCGTCAAAAAATTTGAAGTATGGGGGTCAAATGATCCCAGTCCTGATGGCAGCTGGGAGCATTGGGAACTGTTGGGTAGCTTCAGTTCATTTAAACCTTCCGGACTGCCTTTAGGACAAACAACGGAAGAAGATAAAAACTACGCATGGTTTAAGGGCGAAGATTTTTCTTTCAATCGCCTCTTGCCGGCAATACGCTATATCCGCTTTAAAACGCTGGAAACCTATAGTATGTCCGGACAGGTAGTGATGGCAGAAGTGGACCTCTGGGGCCAACAGGTACCTTAACATTTTTCTTAAATTAAAAAGAAGCAGATGAAAAACATCTTTTATTATACTTCGATAATATCCATGATACTGGTGATGCTGACCGCCTGCAAAAAAATGGATAGCACCTATAAACAATTTGTAGTGCCGGATGGCATTGTATACCCCGGGAAAGCGAATAGTCCGGTAGCAAATGCCGGCCGTAACCGGGTGAAGATTTCCTGGCTGAGAGGTGCAGATCCTACCCTCACAAGTGCTAAGATCTTCTGGAATAATTATGGGGATTCTGCTGTAGTAAATATTCCTCCTACCGGAGATACGATTAGTTATACCATTAATAATTTACCGGAAAAAAGTTATTCGTTCGTCATTAAAACCTATGATACCAAAGGACGTGTTTCTGTACCGGTAGAAATATTTGGCGCAAGCTACGGAGAAGTATACCAGTCCAGCCTCCTGAGCCGCCCGGTAGATGCAGGTATCCTGTATGCAGATTCCATCGTAGTGAAATGGGGTGGTGCCGATATATCAAACGGCGCATATGCCACAGATGTAAAATATATCAATATGGCAGGTATAGCGCAGGTAAAGCGTTTCCCTGCCAGCAATGCAACGTCCACTATTACAGATATGAAAGCCGGGGTTACCTATCAGTACCGGACAGTTTACCTTCCTGATTCATTAAGTATTGATACATTCTATACGGACTATGTAACCAGTAAACCCTTTTTATTTAGTCCTAAGAACTGGCGCATCATAGATTTCTCCAGTCAACATCCCGGTGATGAAAACCTCGTTGCCAATGTCATCGATGGAAGCCCTAATACACGCTGGCATGCATGGGTGGGTAATTCCAGCTATCCGCATTTCTTTGTGGTAGATATGGGAATACTCCACACCATTACCTCGTTTACATTATACCGGAAAACAGATGATGACAGGGCCTGTGATACCTTTAAGCTGCTGACAAGTACCGATAATGTCAACTGGACCGATCTCGGTACTTTTAACTTCAACCGTACCATTAACGATGGACAATCCTATGAAATACCCACTCATCCCAACGCGAGATATTTTAAACTCATTGGGTTGAGTGGTCCTCAAACTTATATTGTTTTAGGAGATATCAGTGCGTTTGGTTTTTAACAGGTGAATGCCAAGATAGCCTGTGATAAAATAAAGGCTGTCATCTTACCGTTGCTGTGAAAAAACAGGCAATAGTAAGATGACAGCCTTTTTATTGTTCCTCTTTCGTGACCTGCTTTCTTTTTACTTTATCTCTTTCACTACTTCCTGAACGATGGTCACCGGCCCCATTAACCCGGATTCAAGCAGCGGCGAGTCTGCCTTATAGGGCTGATAACTGGTGAAGGTATACCTCCCACTTGTGCGCGGCTGATTTTTCAACAGCCATTCCGGCCACTGCTCATTCACTACACCATCAAATGGCTTTTTCTCGTCTCCAATTAACCGGTTGGGCCAAAGATTGGCCACTTCGATGGTAAGCTCATTATCTTTCTCTTTCACCACCTCGGAGATATCAATTCTCCAGGGAGCTGTCCATACCACGCCCAGATCCTTTCCATTTACCATAATCCTACCAATATTCTTCAGGTTCCCTACATCAAGATACAGCGGTGATATGCCTTTCATTTTATGGGCTGATGTCAGGTCAAATTTTTTGTGGTAAGATGCGATACCCGAATAGTATTTAATACCATCATCCCTATTTTGGGTCCAGTCTGATAATTCGTGAAATATCGTATGTGCCGGCCCTCCCCATTTTGGATCGAAATATACATCCCATGAACCATCCAATGTCAATAGTGTACTGAGCATCGTCTCCTTATGAATCCCGGAGGGTAGCCACTTATTCTCTTTTGAAAATAACACAAAGCAACTTTCATAGGCAGCTAACTGCAAAGGAACGGTGGTGCTATACTGATCCACTTTAAATTCATACAATGGACTTATCTTTCCGGTGACTGCGTTCCATAATTCAGGAGCGCCTTTTATTGTTCTAAACTGCGCGAGTATCTTAATGGGTTTGTCGGTGGTATTAGATACAAAATAAAGGTCCCGGTTTTCTTCTGTTCTATGCGTATATCGTATCGGCCCATCGGCCTGAAAATCTTCCTGCAATCCTTTTGACTTTAATATGCCGGCAGTTTCTTCGTAAAAAGGATAAAGATGATCGATCTGTGTGCTAATCGCTCCTCCCCAAATCACCTGACCTTTTCCATAATTCCTGCAGGTTATTTTCATGGGTGGATCCAGTGCGCCCCATATTGTTTTACTTAACAACTCCACCTTACGATCGCAATCCGGATAATCTACCAGGCTGGGCGACCTTAATGGCGGACTCCCCACCACAGTAGCTCCTTGCTTTACCAGCTCTCCAATTTTAGTAAGTAATGGCGGCGTCATAGATGCATAGGCAGGCAAAACCAATAATTGATAAGTAGCTCCACCGGGAAAAACAACCTGGTGCTGCTTCACGGCAGCCTTCATTAATTGCCCCGGAGAGCAGCCATCAAAATTGTACCCCCTGCGATCCCCGATCACATCACCGGAAATAGCCGAAGCCGGCGGTACAAAAACAAGTGGTGATCCCTCGGGGGTAAGATACAATACATCCGCAACGGTGCGTCCTTGCTGTAAAAGATACTGACAGCGGCTAACATATGTATGATAAGCGTCTGCCATTGGCCACCAGGTCTGGCTACGGTCCCAGTGAACACCATATGGGCCCATTGTGGCGCCAGGTTTAAGCGAGTCCGGAAGAAACTGATTTTGGAAAGTATGATAAACGAAACGATTGATACCTGCCGCAAATGCCCAATCGCCCTGATTCTTCATGGAACCCGGATATTGCTTCCATGCTTCATTATCCTGGGCAGTAAATGCTTCAGCAGGAACAAGGGATTTCCCCATCACATGCGCAATAGAGGCAGCTTCAATAACACTATAGGTAGCATTAAAACCAAAACCTTTGCTCCAGAATTCAGCCATCGGAACATCTGCTACCGACCCCAGTTCCAGATCGGCTGTTGGATTCATATCATAGGGTTCGATAGATAAAGATAACTGATGGCGCTGAGCGTAACGCTTAACATGTTGCGCATGATTTTCCAACACCAGTTCCTGCGCAGTTTGGCGGAGGTCCCATAGAAAGCGTTCACTTTCTTCCAGGCTCCCAACAATATTACCGGAATAAACCGGGTAATATTTTAGTGGGTCGTAGCCTCTTCTCTTCCTGAACTCTTTTCTAAAGTTTGCCGTCCAGTTTTGCGCACCCATCTCCCAGCTGTCCATATGCAACCGCTTTAATCCACCACCCTCGCTCTTTTGTACTGCACCGATCTTATCTAACAGCTTTCCTACATAGGCATTGAGGTGGTTGTTTAAAGCAGTGGTATCAAACTTATCTGATTCAAAACCCAAACCGGGAACAGGTGCGGGACGGGTAATCGCGCCATTGTTTCTACTGCCGAAGCGCATCACTACCCATTTGCCGGAGGGCGGAGACCAATTGAGTGTCCCATCTGCCTGCATTTTATTGGTCAGATCCAGGATTTCGTTCTTTTGTATCGCCGCATTTTTATGATCCGCTGCATGCGAAGGAGACGATAGATGCGATCTTACTGTACCGGAACTGTAGGGGGCGCGGTAATAAAGGGCCTTTTCTTCATAATCGGCTATTGGTGTTTGCTGTTCTGTAAGCGGGAAAGCTAAAACGGCTACATCTTTATAATAATTCAACCAATCTCTCTTCACTTCAGCCGTTAAATTTCCTTCTCCGAAAAACGGTGGCTTCGGCATTGGCACCGGCAAAACAATTGGCTGATGGTCCATTGAGGATACCGTTACCCTACTGGATACCAGGTGCTGCATTGATTCCCCGGCCTTCACCCAGGGGCCTCCACTTCCCGTCCAGCCAGGTCCAATGCCCAGTGTAATTTCTATACCTAAACGACGCGCCTCTTTTTCAGCATGAACAAAAAGTGATGTCCAGGAATTACTCAAAAAATCAACGGGCCCTCTGGGAATACCAACATTCACTTCCAGGAAAATCAGGTTGCCTATGCCCGCTTTCTTCATAGACACAAGATCCTTTGTAATCGTTTCTGCAGACATATTACCGTCCATAAAATACCAATATACACCAAGCTTATATGCATCGGCCGGATGAATAAAACCGGCTTTAAAATCTTTTACCTGTGCATCTGCATGTAGAAGGATACAAAAAATATAAAGAAAGCTCGCCAGGAATTTAAACGCTGTCACCAATCCTGCCGGGGCTCCGTCAATCACCGCCATCTTTCTGTTCTCTGTTAATTTCGGTATCATGCTTTGTTGAGTTGTTAATGTCACAACAAAGGTACTCAGTGGCTTAGGCTATAAATAGCTATATTTGACATTAAAATAGTTCAATATGGTATTACTATTTTAGGGTACACCAAAAGGGAACAACCCAGGGGAATGAGCGTATGACTTCAGCAGGATGTAAGCCCCCAAATACGCCATGATTACTAAAAAAACAGCTCATGGTACTCACCCTTTAACGCGAATAACTTATGAACATAGATACTATCATTGACAATATATATCCGCTACCGGAAAAATCAAAAGCGTTACTGAAAGAAAACATCCACGAAACAACCTACCCTAAAGCACATGTGCTGTTTAAAGTAAACACGATCGTATCAAAAATGTACTTCATAAAAAAAGGTATGGTCCGGGCATATGCCAATCCGGGTGATGAGGACATCACTTTCTGGTTTGGAAAAGAAGGAGACACCATCATTTCTATGAAGAACTATGTTCAGGATGAAAAAGGATATGAAAGCATAGAATTACTGGAGCCATGTGAACTATATGTCATTGATACGGAGCATCTGCATCAGCTTTTCGGGGAAGATATTCATATCGCCAATTGGGGTCGAAAATTTGCGGAACAGGAATTAATAAAAGTGGAAGAACGCCTTATTTTCCGGCAGTGCAGAACAGCAATGGAACGCTACAAAGAACTGATGACCACCAATCCCGAATTACTACAACGGGTACAGCTTGGCCATATCGCCTCTTACCTGGGCATGACACAGGTTAGTTTGAGCAGGATCAGGTCTGAATTGAAATAAACCACTTAATTTTTATCATTTGTAAAATTTTTATTGTCTGCCACATGCGAACTTTGCACTTCTAAAGTCAATCGTCATGAACTGGATTATTTTAATTATCGCCGGCTTATTTGAGGTAGCGTTTACCTCCAGCCTCGGAAAAGCAAAGGAGTCAACAAGCACAGCCATGTATCTATGGTACGGCGCTTTTTTCATTTCATTAATAGTAAGTATGCTTTTACTGATGAAAGCCACACAAACCCTGCCCCTCGGAACCGCCTACGCGGTATGGACAGGTATTGGTGCAGTTGGTACCGCCGTGATGGGCATCCTTATCTTTAACGAACCGGCTCATTTTTGGCGGTTGTTCTTTATAGTAACATTGATAGGCTCTATTGTCGGTCTGAAAGCGGTGTCGCACTAAGCAGCTATAGGATACACCCGGCTATGTATACCCACCAGGTATTGGGCATACATAGCCGAACTGCTTTAGTGACGTGATAAAACTGTATTTATCTGCTGATACAACACGGCTTTATCACTTGGACGGAAAGCCTTGCTTACAGCCAGCTTTCCCTCTTTATCGAAAATGAAATACTGTGGGTAATATTCCGCTTTATCCTGGTTATCTGCCAGTAGCTCTTTCCATAATGGCGCGATAGTTTGCCTGTTTTTGCGGAAATGTGTCCCTTTTAATCCGTTTACTTTGATAAACTCTTTCCAAACGGTATCACGATCATCGTCATCCATATCCAGGTATACGAATACCACATCTTTATTTACAAATGCGGATCTGAGTGCCGGAATATGTTTAAGTTCTTCTTTGCATGGCCCACACCAGGTACCCCAAACATCCAGGTAAACCACCTTACCTTTAAAATCCTTTATAACATCATAAACGGATTGTACCTCCTGCTTTACCACCTGTATATGGGCATCTGATTCGTTCTGAGCAAGCAGTTCCTTTAATGTATTCACCCGCTGATCAATCACCCGATTATATTTACTGGAAGGGAAGCGCTTTTTAAATGCGTCAGAAAGCGCGGTCGTTGGTCTCAGGTCTTTGTTATCGTACAAATTTACGATCTGCTGAAAAGTATATTGCTCCGTAACGGCATCTGGGAAGTTATTGATGCTGCCTATCCATCTCCAGTATGGCTTACCGTATTTTTTTACAATAATATTGGCGCTATCAAAACTGATCCGGAAATAGGGAATGGATTCTTCCGGTTTGATCTTCTCCTGCTTGATCTTTAAAAATGCTTTGGTTTCCAGGTACCTGAGATAGTTGTCGGCAAAGAAGTAGTATTGCGGCCCTGCCGGAAACACCTCCGGCTTAATGATGCTGTTATCAAAAACACTGAGGATGATACTATCTATGACTTCCCTGTTATTAACCTGTGTTCTGGCAAAATCATTCAGGTAGTTGTAAGTAATATACTTTACTTCTGATGCCATCAGTTTTTTGTCCGCCTGTGAAATGTCCGAAGCATTGATACGATTAATTTTCTCATCACGCTTTACAAAATAAGGTTGAATCAATGTAGTATTCAGTGCTGCAAAGGAAAGCTTCCCAACATCACTTTGTGCGGATTCGTTCATAAAAGAAGGTGATTCGTTTACGTCAATACGCTGCAGCAGCCTGTTCTCAGGTAAAGCACTCCCCGATATCAGCTCCAGCTTTTTATCCTTTTCATCAAGGGTCAGGGTCAAATGTTTGCCACTGGTAAGTAACAGGGAATAAAATTGCTCCTGGAAAATGAGGGTGGCAAATTTCCTGCTTTCAACAGGTAGGGTAATGCTAAATTTACCTGTTGGGGAGACAGGCACCGCTATAGTGTTCTCTTTATGAAAACCATATACCAATGGAATATTAACTGATATCCCGGCTTTGCCGGAGTAATTCAATATACTTCCTTCTAACTTAAACTGGGCAGATACCTGTATTCCAATAAGGATAGATAACAACAGGGCCATTCGTTTTTTCATGTATCGTATTTTAATTACGATACAATGATATGCCCTGTATAAATCTATTCTTTCAAATGTGACGAATACATTGGAAAATGTGATGGATCATGAAAATGACCACCTGAATGAAGTCATTCAGCATGTATACCTCTGGTATTGGGATATTTATAACCCAAACCGTTTGTATACAGCAGGAATTGACGTACCAGCGCTCCGATGGTATCAGGTGTATCTTCCAGGCTGTAATGACCGGCATCTTGTAATTCAAATACCTGTCCTGATGGAAATACCGCCTGAAAGAGTGGGATAAAGTGTTTGGCATGTAATGTCCGATCTGCTGCGCCCCATATAGCAAGTGCAGGAAGCGCACTTATTTTTTTGCTGACTTCCGGTGAGGAAGGGACTTCAAAAAGATGGGCGCCTGTTGCAAATCCTTTGGCCCAACCCAATGCGCCGGCTGTTTCAGACGGGGTCGTGAAAGGCGCACCATAGGCGTTTATCCAGGTGTCTGTGATAACGTTGTTGCGCTCAAATCCATTCAGCTTTAGTGTACTTAAAATATTAAAATGAAGTTCCTGAAGTACTGACTCGAGGCGGTTCTGCTTTTCGGCTCCGGCTATCCAGCGGAACCACGGCGATTCCGCAGCATTGGCGCTGAGCACTTCCCCGAGGTCAGGCTGACCAAAGGGAGTAGGCGCATTGATACTGATGATACGGGAAATCCGGTCTGGCTGCCGTGCTGCGAGTCCCATTCCCACGGGTCCGCCAAAATCGTGCATAACAAGCGTGATGCCTGTAAGATCAAGATCGAGTACTAATTTCTCCAGGTTATTAATGTGATCCTGTAACCAATAGGTGCGGTCTGAAGGCGTTTCACTCTTCCCAAAACCCATGTGATCCGGAACAACTACCCGGTACTCCCCGGAAAGACTGGCTATCAGGTTCCGGAACAAATATCCCCAGGTGGGTTCTCCATGCAGGCAAAGCACAGTTGGGCCGGTACCTTCATCAATATAGTGCATGCTGAAGCCGGCAGCGGTTGAAAAATGCGGGGGGAATGGAAATGTTCCATGGAAGGTTTCGTTGATCGGGATCATGTTTAGCGTAATTTTATGCTATCAGGAGAATTTAATAATAGATAGATATCTCTATTTCAAAACAATCAAAAAATTAGTGAATCATATTTTTCATGATTTTTCTTACGCCCTCCAATCCCTGGGTATTTCTGGCGATGGTAGCATTTACCGTGGCGCCTTCTATCATGAAAAACAAATTGTCTGCAAGTTGCTTCCGGTTGAGAGGGCCACTATATACGATCTGCCGGAACAACCCATTCAAAAGAGAACGCTGCTTTTCTTTGTACGCTTCCACTACCTGGAGTACATTCAGGTCGCTAACGCCCACCTCGGATGCAATTTTAATAAAAGGGCATCCTGAAAAATCAGCGTCCTGCTGCTGCCTGATCCGATAATCTATAAACTTAAATATCTTTTCTTCCGGAGTGGTGGCACCCTTACTGAAGGCTTCAAAACCCTCCAGCCATTCCTCTTCCTGTTTCCTGAGATAGGCCAGCAATAAGGCATTCTTCGACGGATAGTGATTATACAGGGAGCCTATTGCGATGTCTGCTTCTGCAATAATCTGGTTGATACCTGTTTGGTTATACCCTTGTCTGTAAAATAAAGCGGATGCAACCTGCAGTATCCTGTCATTGACTTTTAACTTCTTCTGCATAATTGTAAAATCAGCCCAAATGTAAAGAAATATTCCAAAAATAGAGTGATCTATCTAAAAAAAAGAGGATACCCCAAAAAGGGTACCCTCCGGAAAAATAAATTTTCAATACCTGAATCTCGTTGTGGTTACCATCTTAAAGTCGCCAAAACATCTTCATCAGTATCATCATTAGGATCGTTTGGATTGGGCGAAATATGTGCCGTCAAGCGATACTGATCACCCACGTAAAAAATGACCGAAGTAGTTCTGTAAGTGCTTTCTCCGGGGAATGTGGTATACCTCAGCCAGGTACCTTTTGTCAGGTTCTCAATAATAACATATGGCTGCTTTATGTCGTGCCATAAAGGAATGTTCAATGTCAGCGTTACCGTTCCATTAACAGGCGCTGTAAACACCGCGCTTCTGTACGGATCATTTGGCAGATCATCTTTTTTAGCGGCAACAAAAACCTGCCCTGTTACTTTTTCCTTTACGTCTCTGTTTTCAACCGCTGCGTCAGGTGTTGTTTTGTTGAACAGCTTAACTGCATTCGATTGCGCACATACAGTAAAAGATGCGAATACGGCCATGCACAGGGAGAGATGTTTTACAATGTTTTGCATTTTGTTCGGGTTTTATTTTCGGATAATTAATAGCAATCTTCATCTCTCACTCAAAAGTCCTGATGTCAATAGGTTTCGGAAGGCTGAACAGCTGGGTTGGTATAAGCTGCATCTATTGGCTGTTCACCTGCTGCAGTAAATATAGTATTAAATCCATGCGGTACACCCGCAGTAACACGGCATAATGATTTATTAATGTAACCCCGAAGTGCTCATCATGGCAGAAACAGGGGATTCGCGGGGAAAACAACGAATCAAACTAATCAAGTGCAGGGGTTAATACATGTCATCCGCGCGTTCTTCTTTTTGCTTCTCTTTCACCGCATTAAATTCCTTCAACCCGATGTAGGCATCCACCACATTGATTTTAGGCCGGCCTACAAAAGCGCCCATGCTAATGCTGCATTTCACGAAGTATACTTTTCCTGGCCGGATGTCTATTGACACTTCATCGCGTGATTCGGTACGTGCAGATATTTTGGCAAGACCTGCTTTACTGACTTTAACGAGACACCTGGAATTGTTTTTCGCACGGCATACTACTGAATCATCCAACATTACATTATAGGGAATAGCAGCCCCCATAGAAG
This sequence comes from Chitinophaga sp. RAB17, assembly GCF_052114225.1. Lineage (NCBI taxonomy): Bacteria > Pseudomonadati > Bacteroidota > Chitinophagia > Chitinophagales > Chitinophagaceae > Chitinophaga > Chitinophaga sp. RAB17. The sequence goes on from NZ_JBFREI010000005.1 coordinate 68,613, forward strand.
ATCGGGAACGATATATATACAACAGGGCATAGGAAGCCGTATCCGGAAGCAATGTACTCATGATGGTATCCAAAGCCTTCATTTTCTCCGCCTTCAGGTCGGAGAGATTGGGATGAAAGTAAATTTCTCCAAAGAGGCGGTAACAGCTGCTGAAACCATCGGGAGATTTCAGCTCTGTGATCCTCACAATATTGCCACCTGCCTTTATGGCCTTGGCTTTCGCCTCCTCCAGTGTATGTTCATATCCGCAGTTCATTTTAAAACCGCCATCGGTTACTTTTACGCTACCTACTTTCCGGGCGCCCTCCGGCACAATATCTTCCTTGTTGATAATTAATACCTCTGTAGTATCTGAAAAGCTGCCGGCATTAACCGGTATGTAAACGCTGAATAAAAGCAGTAATGCGATAACAGATTTTGAATATAGTTTCATGTGTATAGGTATTGAAAATGCTGGTATAGTCTGATAATTGCCGGCGCATGGTGCTGCTTTCCGGAAATACAATATTAAGAAATTATGGTTAACACAGCGATCGTTAATCCTATCAAGAGGTTGAAAATTGAATAACTATATATTCAAATGGCCATGGCAGCGGAAACTGCATGGCCATGAACCATAAAAGAGCGTTCTTAATTCGTCCGGGGAAATAGCAGATATTGGCTTATCTATAAAAGGGTGATCCCATGTCACGACTGGCTTCTTCCACTGCATCGGCATCAAAAATTTTCACCGTCAGACTGGCATTTGCATTTTTTGCCTGTTGTGCATATAACCCCGTGGCAAATTCCCTCGCATTTTCTTCAGAATCGAATTGGTAAAACCCGCCAACGGTTTGCGTTCCAATGCCTAATAGCCATGTTTTCCCGACTAATCCTTTCACTTCTTTAAGCTGTTCATTTACTGTGCTCCATAATTCTCTGGTAAACTGCGGAACAGCAGTCTGAAATTCCCCATAGAGAAAAACCCTTCTGATTGAATTACTCATTGTAATACTTTTAGCTGTTAAAATGATAAATCAAAGGTAGAAGAAGGGGCCTCAGCAAACGTTGTCATATGACAACATTTTAGAGTTTGGCTTTCAATTTACTGAGTGTGGAGTTTGTCATACCTAAATAAGAAGCCACCGCTTTGCTGGAAACCCTTGTCAGCAGCATCGGTTCATGTTCCAATACCCATTTCAGCTTATCGATTCCTTCCATACCCAGAAAGCTGTAGATCCGCATCTGAGCATGGATAAAGGCAAACTCAATGGTCTTATTATAAAATAATCTAAAAGGGGCATATCTTTCCGTCAGATTAAAAAATGATGTCCTGTCAATCACCATGAGTTCCGATGGTTCATAGGATATAAGAATATCTCTTGAGGGTTGCTGCGTTATTAAACTTGCTAATGATGTAATGAAACTATCTTCGAAAGCGAAATACGCCGTGATGTCGTTCCCTTTCTTATCAACCTCATATAGTCGAAGACAACCCTTATTAATAAAATAAAAATGACCGCAAATACTTCCCTCCCGCTCTATTACCTGGTTGCGATTAACTTTTACGACCTTAAAGGCGCTGGCAACATCTGCTGCTGCTTCCTCATTCAACAGGGTATTCTTCTTAAGAAAATCGGCAAGTTGTGAGCTCCTCATAATTAACAAAATTTCTTCCAAAAAATACAAAGAACAAAATTCCATGTATTATACATGCCTGAGTTGATACTTTCTAACAATAAAGGTAATCATTAATAAAACTACATTTAACGCCAGTATCAGGAATGCATAGCCTCCTGAACTGGCATGGGGTATACTACCCAGATAATCAGTGCCTGGTACCTTGTTTAACACCGCATAGGTCAGCAGGAAAAATACAATCTCATACAGTTTTTTGCCCCCCGTTATCCCTCCTATGCACACCGCCAATGAAATAATCAATACCAACCCATTCAGGATGTTAATAACTGCATACGCATCCGAAGTAATAGCATAGCGCAAAATTACCGGCAGCGCAAGTGCCACAGCCAATATAATAGCTGACAGGATTTGTGCCGGCAATATCCTGGATAATGGTCTGTAAGATGCATAAGTGAAATAATGAAGCCTGTTTGTTTTCTCTTTGGTTATCAGATCCGACCAACGAGCCACTTGCAAAAACAACAACACAGGCAGCAGGTAAGCATGAGCAATGGTTAAAGGCGCCAACAACATACTTCCCCACAAACCAATGTTAATAAGCCATAACCACTTGTTGCCTCTTCTGATTAGCAGCAGCAGCTCAATTTTAATAAATGGTAAAATGCTGTAGTCTGTTACCAAAGGCGGTAGGGAACACCTGTTTATTCCTGCAGGGATAATACCTGTCCCTACAGCTTTCCGCGGATCAGCTACCTTTTTCTTTCTTTCAGATGCCGTCTGTTCAAAGTCAAATCTGTGGAAAAAGAAAGACGAAACGTATACCAATCCTATGCTAACGCTTATCCATAACAGGCGGCTCAGCAGGAAAGGCAACTGCCAGTTAACACCTTCAAAAACAAAAACCCTGAACGTTTTTTCGCCCTTAGCAATAAATCCAAAGGATACATTTTTAATATTTGCCTGAAATTGTGTATTAATTTCATTGGTGATATTATGAGTTACGGTTGTTAACCCCAATGGATCCATTAAAGTTGCAAAGGTAGTGGCATCCCGGGCACTAAGTGTCGTTAATACTGCTCCAAAAAGCAAAAAGTAGATGATAAATTGTAAAATATTCCTTTTCACTAAAAAGACCTCCGCTACTACGGCCAGCGCAGATACCAGGAAAATGGCCGGGATAGCAAATACCAGGTACGGCAAAATGAAATCCCTGAAAATAAAAGAATAACCTTCACTACGTATAAAAAACAAGATCACATTAACAATAAAGGTGCAGCCAACGATGGTTAGCAGCACTAAAAAGTTACTTAACTGCTTGCTCAACAGGTACCCAAAATTGGTAATTGATGTAGAAGCAATGATTAATCCTACTTCCGTATCAATATCCTTTTTTATGCCACTATTTATTAAAAGGAAACCATACAACGAAAGCATTACAGTGGTCATTATTCCGGAAACATAGCCTACCCAGGCAGAGTTATATGCTCCTTTGAAACCGGGAACGTTGAGTGTGGTGTAGGTGGCCGTATTAAGCGGAACAAACAGATAGGCCATATAAACAGTAATGGCCAGTGTGATGAGAAAAGAATAAGTACGGGTACGTTGCCTGTAATCGGACAGGACGATATTATGAAAGTATTTCACTGGCTAGGCGTTGCTTTGAATTAAAAATAAGTAAGCGTCTTCTAAGCTGGCGCTGACGGCGGTGGAAGAAGGAAAAATGTCAGTACCGTGATTAATATAGCGCACCCGAACCCGCTCGTTTTGCTTAGCGGTATCAATGACCATATACTTATCTTTAAAAGCAGCTAAGTCACGGTTGTCCAGCAAGATCTCAAATATCTTACCTGTTGCATGTTGCCTGATATCCTGCAGGTTGCCTTTAGTAATCAGTCTTCCACTTTGCATAACGGCGACTTCATCTGCAATGGTCTCAATATCTGATACAATATGCGATGAAAGTATAATAATGCACTCGGCCGCCAGATCTGCGATCAGCTGGCGAAACCTTACACGTTCTTCAGGATCAAGTCCCACGGTTGGTTCATCAAATATTAATACCCTGGGATCGCTCAATAAAGCCTGGGCGATACCTATACGTTGCTTCATACCACCTGAATAGGTACCTATCGGACTTTTTGCATCGGCAATCAGGTTCACAGCTTCCAGCAGCATATCAATACGCTGATTCAACCCTTTACCACCGCATCCTTTCATAGCGGCTATATATTTCAGAAACTCATACGCATTAAGATGATCGTACACGCCAAAATCCTGCGGCAGATAACCAAGTACCTGCTGTATATGACCCGGATGATTCACGATATCAACACCATCTAAAAGCAACGTACCCTGCGTAGGTTTACTGATGGTAGCTATCATCTTCATCAGCGTGGATTTACCCGCCCCATTTGGACCCAGTAACCCCAAAATGCCATTTTCGAGTGTAATGGAATAGTCTGTAAGCCCTGTTTTATGCTTGTTATATCTCTTGGTGAGATGATTGATCTCCAGAATCATATGATGGTTTATAATGCAAAAGACACGGAACCCAGTCTTAGGTTGCATTATAAAAGAAATAAAATACCAGCAACGACCGTCATTGTGTCGCAAATCTCCCGTAGAATGTCGCGTATAGGGTGCATATCATCTACCTAATCAAAGTATTTTTGCTTTACAAAAGCTACTTTGTTATAATATTATTTGATAAAACAACGATAACAATAGTCATCACTATAAAACTTACAAAATGAAAATCATCGTTTACCTCGCTACTTCCGCTAATGGAATGATCAGTAACAACAGAAATGTACCGGATTGGCTGTCGCAGGAATACGGACAGGGGTTCATGGCCATCAGCCAACGTACGCAAGCCGTCATCATGGGAAAAACTACTTACAACATCCTGTCGCCTGATTACCTCCCCCTGAAAGATAGCGGTTCGCTGGTGGTGTTAACACATGATACCAAGGCAACACCATCCCAATCCAATGTATTGCTTACCAGTGATAGTCCGGAAAAAATCATTGCACAACTCGCCGCTAAAGGACATACCGAAGCGGTGATCATCGGCGGCACTCAAACAGTAGATGCATTTGTTAAAGCCGGGTTGGTAAATGAAATCATCCTGGTAGTAGAACCAGTACTCTTTGGTAAGGGACTACCGTTAGTGAATGAGGCAGATTTTGAATGTAAATTGTCGCTGTCGGACGTGAAAAAATTAAACGGCAATACCGTTCAATTACATTATGAAGTGAAAAACATCCTGATTTAACCATGGCCGCAGTCGTTGACATGGATGCTGACGACCGGCAATCATAGTAACAACCATCACTATCGCAACAAAGTTGCAATAATAAATAAGAAGAAGGAAAATCATTTTTCAGGACTTCTGCCTACTATAGACTAAAGAAAACAGCGAATAATGAATGATGATCGTACCAGGATAATTAAGAATAGGACACCGGAATCAGCGGCGATGTTGGCAAATGTAAAACGGGCGATGTCCATCACCAGCAAACTTAACCGCTTAACGTTCGATGATGCCGCTGAAATTCGCGCATTGTTTAGTGAACTAATCGGCAGGGAGGTAGACGAAGGCTTTTTACTGCTCCCACCATTCTATACTGCCGGCGGTAACGAAATCCGTGTCGGGCGTAATGTTTTTGTTAATCAGAACTGCACTTTCTATGACCTTGGCGGACTCGACATTGGAGACGATGTACTGATCGGGCCAAACGTAAGCATCATCACAACAGGCCATCCCCTTAGCCCCTCGCAGCGCCGCACCACCACCATCGGAAAGCCCATCGTAATCGGGAGAAACGTCTGGATCGCAGCCGGTGCAACGATCATCGGCGGGGTAACGGTAGGCGAAAACTCAGTGGTAGCAGCGGGCTCGGTAGTCACTAAAAACGTTCCACCGAATACACTTGTCGGAGGAAATCCGGCGCGGTTTATTCGCTCAATTGACGATGAAGGAAACGAAATTCCTCCGTTACCGTAATTAAATAACAAGTGCTTTGTATAAGACAATTTTTCATACCATGTTCATTATATAATAGAGAAAAAAACCAAGGTGAATTTCTGCAAAAAAGTAGTTAATATAAGACTAGGGAAGCGTTAGGCGAAGCCCTAATTTTACATCCGGAAAGCATGTACTCAAAGTAATTATTTTTTAAGGTATCCAAAAAGGAATGTAAATACATCATATTTAAAATTGCCATCTTATGACTATCCCCGCATGATTGTTTGATAACTAACTATCGTGCATTTTGTACCCGTGAAAATATCCATGTACTCATTTTAAACGAATCAGTAATCTAACCTTTTAAAACCGGGCTATCTACTGCCATGCCCGGGAAAATAATTCTATAGCATACACCACTATGAAAACGAATCAACAGATTGCGGCGTTTGAACAAATCGCCTATAATTGGCTGAGCAAGATTGGCGTTAAAGTAAATCAGCGTTTCATCACCCAGGAAATGCAGTCCCATCCTGATTATCCATCGCTTGTTTCCCTCATCGATTTTCTGGATCTGGGTAAAATGGACTATGATGTAGTGCAAAGTGATCATACACATATTAGTCAGTTCAACTACCCTTGCCTGGCCCATGTCATGGAAGACAGTGGTTCATCACATATGATACAGGTAGACACCGTCAACGATTGGCATCACCAGGAACAATTAAAGAAAAACTGGACAGGCATTGTACTCCTCGCTGGCAACCGGCCATCGTGGAGTTATGATGAAAACACCCGACTGATCAGGCAGCGTCGTTCCATAAAAGCATTATCTGCTATGGCTGCTTTATTATTGCTATCTGCCTTTGTGTACGTAACTATTCCTGCTTTCAATCCAATAAATACAATATGGGGACTACTGTCTCTCACCGGTTTAGTGATCAGCATAGGCGTACTTTCTGTAGAGATGGGGATGCAGGTAAAAGCGGTAAAAGAAGTATGTAATTCCGTAAGTCCTTCCGGGTGCGATGCAGTACTAAGAAGCAATTACTCCAAAGGAATTGCCGGCATTTCAATTGCAGATGCCTCCATATCATATTTCGTAACACAATCCTTGTTTTATCTTTTATCCAACTGGCAGCCTGCCTTACTACATACTGCACTGCTCCTGTCAATACCAGTAGTAATAGTTGCCGGATTAAGTTTATACGCACAGCAATTCATACTGAAAAAATGGTGTGTCATTTGCCTGGGCATAGTGGCCGTAATTATTGTACAGTCCATACTGGCTTATCTGTCTGTAGCTCCGGCTATCAGTAGTTTCAGGATATCAGTTCCCTATATCATCTCTTTCTTTGCGGTACTGGGAATGGTGTGTTATTTTCTCCTGGGGTTAAAAAATTTCATAACAAATATCAGGGAAAGGTTGATGCAGGCTACTGAGTTACGGAGATGGAAGAAAAATGACTCGCTTTATTTATATCAATCCAACCAACGACCTTACGTGGATTGTACTACCTGGAATCAGGAACTGATGCTGGGTAACCATGAAGCTCCGGTACAAATAACAATAGCCTGTAATCCATACTGTGGGCCATGTGCAACAGCACATAAGATTATTGATGAATTATATGAAACCTATAAAGAAATACTTTGCATAAAATTCCGCTTTCTTTTCCCTATCGACAATCCGGATAATGACCTCACAATAGCCGTGAAAGCTATTTTACAAAAAAACATGCATATACTCGGTGATGAGGAACGCGCCGCTATGCTGTCCGACTGGTTCAAATGGATGGACCTTGAAAAATGGCAGCTAAAATGGTGGCCAATACCTGATGTAAATGTAGATGAGCTGTTGAAGACACATATCTACTGGATGGACAACGTAGCGAAAGTAAAAGGCACCCCTACCTTTTTTATTAACGGACGTCAGCTACCACGTAATTATGTCATACGCGATATGTTTCAGCTAATCCCATCATTGGCGGCATCTTTCAGCGCTGCGGTGGAACAGTAAAATAAAATCATTGTATCATAAACTAGTTGTGAGAAAGACTGCTTCTCACAAGTACCATGCTGCAATTTGCAGTCTTGCAGCATATTATTTCTCTTATACAAAAAAAACGAAGAAAAATGGAAACTAAGCATGCATTTGGCAAAAGCCTCAACAGAAATGATTTAAGAGCCATCAACGGTGGTGAAGCAGCAGATATCAGCTGTTCTTTATTCAACGCTGACTGCGTACCTCCGTATGGTCCGAGTGGTCCTAACGGTAACAACTGCGGTTACGCCGGCCCGTCTAACTTAAACTGTTTCTGTGCTTATGCAGGTAGCTGCCAGCCCAACAGATGGTAAGTAAACCCTGGTGATGATTGTGAAAGGGGCTGATGTAAAGTCAGCCCCTTTTTCAATTGTATACTCCACAAAATATCTTCAATCCAATTGCATGAATTTCTGGCGCAAGTTGTTTCAAAGATCATTGTCTGCTAAAGATGATTTAACTTATAGAGAGCGGTTGGTGGCATTGCGTAACCTGCCACCATTCTTCAGAATGGTGTGGCAAACCAATCCCTGGATTACCATTATCAATACATTATTGCGTATTGTACAATCAGCAGTACCATTGGCCATGTTGTATACAGGTAAACTGATCATTGACCAGGTGGTATTACTGAGCCGTCCTGAAGCCCATCATTCACAGCACACCTTATGGCAATGGGTAGCACTGGAATTGGGCCTCGTGATATTGTCTGATTGCATGGGAAAAGTGATCGGGTTGATGGATACCCTACTGGGCGATTTATTTGCCAACAACACTTCTGTTAAGATCCTGGAACATGCATCTATACTTGACCTGGATCAATTTGAGGAAGCTACCTTTTATGATATGCTGGAACGTGCCCGGCAACAGACGGCAGGACGTACGGTATTATTATCACAAACATTAGGTCAGGTACAGGATAGTATCACGATGGGGTTTCTTATAACCGGATTGGTCCTATTCAATCCCTGGCTGATATTATTATTGCTGATAGCTGTTATACCCGCTTTCATCGGCGAATCTTATTTCAACAATAAAATGTATGCACTTTATTTCGGGCAAACGTCAGAGCGGCGGGAACTGGATTATATCCGCTTCCTGGGGGCGAGCGATGAAACGGTCAAAGAGGTAAAAATATTCAGCCTGTCCCGTTTCCTGATAGACCGTTTCCGCGATTTATCCAACAAATTCTACCGCGACAGTCGTAAATTATATATACAGCGGACTTCCTGGAGCTCCGTATTTGCCCTGTTGGGCAGCGCCGGTTATTACGGGGCCTATGTGCTCATTATCTTCCGCACCGTCAATGGCCAACAGTCAATCGGTGATCTCACTTTTATGGCAGGCTCCTTTATGCAATTGAGAGGTTTATTACAGGGTGTTTTAGGCAGGTTCACTACGATTATGCAGGGCGCAATTTACTTACGCGACTTATTTGATTTTCTCGCGATCAAACCACGGATGATTATAGCTGCTAATCCCCGCCCATTCCCCCACCCTATTCAATATGGATTTACCTTTGAAAATGTAGGTTTCAAATATTTCAATACGGAGAAATGGGCTAACCGTCATCTGAACTTTACGTTGCATGCAGGCGAAAAACTGGCACTGGTAGGAGAAAATGGCGCCGGCAAAACTACACTTGTAAAATTACTAAGCCGTTTGTATGATCCGACAGAAGGCCGCATTTTATTGGATGGATACGATCTCCGGGAGTATGATCCTGCTGAATTGCGGATGCAGGTAGGTATCATTTTCCAGGATTTTATTCAATACCAGATGAGCGTGGCACATAATATCGCGATTGGCGATATCCGGGAAAAAGAAAATCATGCATTAATTGTTGCTGCGGCCAAACGAAGCATGGCACATATTTTTACCGAAAAACTACCAGGCAAATACAACCAGATGCTGGGTCGCCATTTTAGTACCGGCGTGGAACTATCCGGAGGCGAATGGCAAAAAATTGCCCTCGCCAGGGCATATATGAAAGATGCACAACTACTCATACTGGATGAGCCTACTGCGGCATTGGATGCCCGGGCCGAATACGATGTTTTCCTACGTTTTGCGGACCTCACCAGGGGTAAATCTTCCGTACTTATTTCGCACCGCTTTTCTACCGTACGTATGGCAGACAGGATACTGGTATTGGAAAAAGGACAATTGATAGAAATTGGCAGCCATGAAGAGCTGCTGGCTAAAGGCGGACATTATGCTGAACTATTCCATTTACAGGCACAGGGGTATCGTTAAATGATTCTGAAGCACGTTATCTTTAATCTATTAAACTTCATCTCAAAAAATGTATTTTACATATCAATACATCAGCCCGGATAAAAGCAAGCAAGTACAGCGCAACACACTTTGATATAACCCGCATGAATTAGCAAAACTATGACAAAAATTGACCCGATAATAGCAGTAAAAGATGTTGAAGCCAGCTCCTTATGGTACCAGGAGCTATTTAATTTCAAGAGAATACATGGGGGAAATGAGTTTGCTGTTTTAGTATCAGAAAATGATGAAATTGTGCTCTGTCTTCACAAATGGGGAGAACATCATCATCCGACAATGACCAATCCGGACATACGTCCGGGAAACGGGTTAATACTTTACTTCAGAACAAACAATATGGAGGCCATACGAGCTAAGGTTGAAAAAGCAGGTAGTGCTATGGAAGAAGATATTCACTTAAATCCAAACTCATTAAAAAAAGAATTTTCACTCAGAGACCCGGATGGATACTATTTAATAATCACGGAGTTTCACAAATATGAAGGTTAAGCTAAATATGAATGCTTTCCGGTTTTCGGGAACTAAATCACCCGCAACGGCAGGGCAATGCTCACTGATAATCATTATTTAATATCCCTCCGTCCCTACTTTATATCTTCAATTGTACTTTTGTTTGTCGGGAAACGCTATCGATAAATAAAACAAGTACCATTTTGACTTCCTTTTTGAACTCAGCTGAGGTGATGACATTTGATAAGATCTATCATCAATATCACCATGCAGTTTTTAAGAACATCTGCCGGCTCATTGACCGGCACGACATTGCGGAAGATATCCTGCAGGAAGTATTTCTCAGCTTCTGGAACAGCCGGCAGGAACTGGATCTGGCCCAGGGAGCAGGCAATTGGCTGTTTGTGGTCAGCTATCATAAGTCCTTACAATATTTAAAAAAGGTAGCCACCGAAAAAACAAAACTGGCCGCATATCCTTCCATCCCCGATGTGATGGAAGACGATAGTGCCGACCTCCGGGAAAGCAGACTAACCCTGATTGACGAGGCGATAGAAAGTCTTTCCCCCCGCAAAAAGGAAGTGTTCCAGCTATGCCGGCTGGAGGGAAAAACAACCAATGAGGCCTCCCGTATCCTTGGGATATCACATCATACCGTAAAAGAATACTTACAGTCTTCTTCCTCCTCCATACGTTCCTATATTGCCTCCAATCAGGCGACAATACCGGTTTGGGGAGCCCTCTTCCTGACAGTGTATCTGTAAACAGGCCCGCCTGTTTTTTTGTTAACAATTCCGTAACCTCCCCCTACCCCCTCTTTTTTCCTACTTCCTGCTTTTTATACTTGAAAGACATGAAACACATCATCGCACTCATACAGAAAATAAAAGAGGGAAAAGCTACAGCAGACGATGTAGCACTCCTGGAAACGTTATTGGACCAGGAAGCGGATGCGTCCATGCGGCAATCGTTGCGTGAAGACTTTGATAAAGCGGTAATGACTGGCGAGCAGGTGCTCACGCCGGAAAAAACGGCCGGCATATTAAGGCAGCTCCATCAAAAAATGGAAGCACAACAAATGCCACCTGCAACCGTACGGCGCATACCGGTGTTTAGCAGGATACTCCCATATGCAGCAGCTGTAACGGGATTGATACTGTTGGCAGGCCTGGGCAGGATGTATTACAACAACCTGCAAAAAAATGGGCCTAACAATATGCCGGTGGCGCAGCATCTGAAATTCATACGCAACACTACCGGGAAAGCAGTCATGATCACTTTACCCGAAGGATCTCAGGTTACCATGGAACCAGGTGCAGCATTGACATTCCCGGATAATGCCGTACGAAATATTACGCTGCAGGGGAAGGCGAACTTTAATGTGAATGCCAACCAAAACCATCCATTTACCGTATACGCCGGCAATATCATCACCATAGCATTGGGCACGTTGTTCACTGTAGATGCACAGACCCCTCAGCTGGTCACCGTAAAACTGGAAACGGGTAAGGTGCTGGTGCGAACAAAAGATGGCGTTACTAAAGATGATATTTATTTGTCGCCGGGTGAGAAATTTCATTTTGATACCAACTCGCATCAGTACACAGTAGTACAAACCAGTACTACCGGGCTACTTACAGAAAAATCATCTGTTGTAAAACATGCAGTACTCATGGAGTTCAATAACGCGCCATTACATACGGTACTCAGTAAACTGCAAACTGCTTTYGGTGTAACCATTCACTATGAACACAGCGATGTGGATAGCGCGTATTTCACCGGACAAGTGTTGAAAACGGATTCACTGCGTAATATCCTGGAAGTCATTTGTCAGCTCAACAATCTGGAGCTTACGCCGGGAGAGGAAAATATGTCAATCAGGAAGATCAGATAAAATCCTCCATCTATAGTTATATCAAACTTTAACATGTGCACCCGGTGCACGTGAGGGACCATCTATTTCTAAACTTTAACTAATACCTGTCAAACAATGATCAGACTATTAAAAAGGTACTGCTGTGTGCTTTTAATGCTAATCTGTTTCTTACACGCCCACTCGCAGGATTCGAACGTCGCTGTCACCATTAGAGGTAGCGTAATGAGTGAAGGTGGACTGCCACTGCCCGGCGTATCTGTGCTGGTTAAGCAACGCAATGGCAACGAAAAACTACATGCTACCACCGATGAAAAAGGATTTTTACAGCTACCGGGAATGAGACCTGGTTTGCTGTATGATTTTACGTTTAGTTTTATCGGTTATGAAAACAACCTGCTAAATGGTTTCCAGGTAAAAAACAGCAACAGCAACCTGTTGTTGATCCGCATGAAAGAGGCCAGCAAAGGATTAAATGAGCTGGTAGTAGTAGGTTATGGTACAAGGACAAAGAAAGAACTGACAGGTGCTGTTTCCTCTCTCCGTTCATCTGATCTGAAACAACAGGCGGTGACTTCTTTTGATCAGGCACTGGCAGGTAAAATGGCCGGCATCCAGGTAATGCAAACCAATGGGGCGCCAGGTGGCAACGTATCTATCCGTGTACGGGGAGTAGGTTCCATCAGTGCTGGTAATAATCCATTGTTTGTAATAGATGGCGTACCTATTACCAATGATACCCGCAGTGCTTCTCCCGGCGTAAATAATTATCAGCAGCCTTTCAATCCGCTGGCATCTATTAACGTGAATGACATCGCCTCCATTGATGTACTGAAAGATGCGGCTTCGGCTGCCATCTATGGTTCCAGGGGATCTAACGGTGTAGTACTGATCCGTACCAAAAAAGGAGAAGCCGGTAAAATAAAGGTGAGTTATGATGGCAGTTACGGTCTGCAAAATGTAAACAAACATGTAGATGTATTGAATGCCTATGATTATGCTAAGCTGGTATATGAAGGACATAACAATGCCTATCTCGATGCCGTGCCTGGCGGTAAACCAACAGATCCCAACAGCGTAAGGCCCAGGAACCCATCTACCTGGGTTCCGCCGCAGGTACTGCCATACCTGGAAGGTAAACCCGGACTGACCAACACTGACTGGCAGAAAGAAATTTTCCGGCAGGCTCCGATGCAAAGTCACACGGTAAGCGTAGCCGGAGGAAGCGAAAGTCTTTCTTATTATTTTTCCGCCAACTATCTCAACCAGGATGGTATCGTCATCAACAACAACTACAAGCGCTATTCCAGCCGTTTCCGTATTGATGGGGGCTCCGGTAAATTCCGCTTTGGGGTGAATATGACGCCCTCTTATACAGATAACCATGTCGTAAATGCAGAAGGCCCCTGGTTTGCGCCCAATTCCGGCGTGATCGCACTGGCGCTGGGTTATGCCCCTATTTTTCCGGTACGTAATCCAGACGGCACCTTTGCGGATTCCGTAAACGTTTGGGGCTATGGACAAACCAACCAGCTGAACCCTGTTGCGGTGGCTTCCCTGATAAAAGACAGGATTAAAAATTTCCGTCTAACGGCTAACGCCTATATGGAATATGAATTCTTTCCAAATCTGAAATACAGGATCACGGCAGGCACTGATCTGAACAGCTTCCGCAGGGATTATTACCGGCCTTCTACTTTGCCTCTGCCCTCCGGCACCTTACCTTCTGTAGCCACTGGTTTCTCCAATACAGATATGTATACCAACTGGCTTACGGAACATACACTTACCTATAACAAAACTTTGGGTAAGCACAAGTTAGATGTGCTGGCCGGGTTTACTGTACAGAAAGAAAACCAGGAGCACAATACCCTTACCGCCAACAACTTCCCTACAGATATCGTGACCACCCTAAATGCAGGTCAGATCAATGCCGGCGGCTCCAGCACGGAACAGTGGAGTCTTAATTCCTGGCTGGGAAGAGCGCAGTACAGCTATGACAACAGATATTACCTGACAGCATCTATAAGACGTGACGGCTCATCGCGTTTCGGTACCAACCAAAAGTGGGCTTCCTTCCCCGCGATATCAGGTGCATGGCAGATTTCCAACGAACCATTTTTCAAAAATGTAAAATCTGTCAGCGCACTGAAGCTCAGGAGCAGCTACGGTCTTACAGGGAACTTCCAGATTCCCAACTACGGATCGCTGGCACAAATGAGCAATGTAAACAGTAACTACATCCWGGGCAATCAGGCACAGGTAAACGGCGTATCCATCACCAGTCCGGCCAATCCGGATCTTACCTGGGAAAGTATGGCCAGCTTTGACCTTGGGCTGGAACTGGGCTTGTTTAATGACCAATTAAGTTTCACCGTAGATTATTACAATGCCAACACCACGAAACTACTCCTTAATCTGCCTGTTCCCGGTGCATCCGGCTTTAGTACTTATCTCCAGAACATAGGAGCAGTTAACAATAAAGGGGTGGAAATATCAATGTCCTATAATAAAAAAATCGGGAAAGACTGGCAACTGGAAGGAAATGCAAACATTGCTTTTAACACCAATAAGGTGACCAGACTGGGACGTTCAGGCGCGCCTATCATTGCTACAGGCGGCACCGGCAATACTTACTTCATTACTAAGATTGGAGAAACCATAGGTTCTTACTATCTCTATGTGGCAGATGGTATTTACAAGGATCAGCGCGACCTGGATAATTCCGCTAAAACCAGCAATCCTACACATGTGGGCGACCTGAAATTTAAGGATATCAATGGTGATGGTAAGATAGATGCCAACGACAGGGCGATTGTTGGTAGCTCCCAGCCTAAATATATTTTTGGCTTCAGCAATACGGTCCGTTACAAAAACCTGGATCTGAGCATTTCTATACAAGGCAGCCAGGGCAATAAGATACTCAACCTCTTCCGACGCTATATCGCCAACGTAGAGGGCAATTTCAACAATCTGAGCGAGGTAAAGGATCATTACGTTTCTCCGGAAAATCCAGGCAATGGCGTGGTAAACCGTGCCAACAGGCTGGCGACCGGTGGTAATGGTATCACTTCCTCCTGGCACGTGGAAGATGGGTCTTATGTTAGAATAAGAAATATTGCACTTGGCTATAACTTCCCAACGACAATATTTAAAAGGGCCGGTATTTCATCTGCCAGGATTTATGGCGCTGTCCAAAATCCGTTCACTTTCTCCAAATATTCCTTATTCAATCCTGAGATCAGCAACCGCACGGAAAGCGCGCTTACTGCCGGGGAAGACTACGGTTCCTACCCGCTGGCCCGTACTTACATGATTGGTCTTAACGTCAATTTTTAATGCTACAAACCATGAGAAAATATAAACTTTACCTTCCGTTACTGGTACTAATTTTTGCCTCCTGCAAAAAAGAATTCCTGGATCTCAATCCCATTTCTACCATCGCACCAGGGCAGTTTTTTAAAACCGCCGGTGACGCGGTAACGGCTGTAAATGGCTGCTATGCTTCGCTCGCGCAAAGCAGTCAATACGGCGCTACCTTTGAAGTATTGATGGAAGCACGTGCCGATAATTTTACAGATCAGGATCCATCTTCCAACGCAGGACAGAACTATCAAATTAACCGCTATTCAGATAATCCCGGTAATACCAACTTCTACAATGCCTGGGTAGGTGTATATAACAGCATCTTCCGCTGCAATACGCTGTTAGCTGCTATAGATGGTATCAGCATGGATGATGCGCTAAAAAACCGTATCAAGGGAGAAGCACGTTTTATCCGGGCATTGGATTACTTTAACCTGGTGAGATTATGGGGCGCGGTGCCGTTGTTAACTACTGTTACAGATCCTGTTAATGCGGTGAACCTTAAACGTGATGACGTAGCCGCCATTTACAAACAAGTGGAAGAAGATCTCGTTTTTGCCGCTGCCAATTTGCCGGCAGCATATACAGGTACGGAGTTAGGTCGTGTTACCAACGGGGCCGCCAAAGGATTATTGGGGAAAGTATATCTCTACCAGAAAAAATATGCAGCCGCTCAAACAGTGCTGCAGGATGTCATCAATAGCAAAGTATTTATGCTATTGCCCAAAGTGGCCGACGTATTCAGCACCACCAATAAATACAATGCAGAAATATTGTTCGCGGTGCGCTATGCAAAGGGAATTGCTAACCAGGATCATGGTTTCTGGTACGCCAATTCACAAACGATCACCGTTGATACCACATTAATGAAAGCATATGATGATGGAGATCTGCGCAAGCCTTTATCGGAATCTGTCAAGCCAACTGGCAATGCCAACATTATGCCTCGTAAGTTCCTGGACGACCCCGTTAACGGCAATGCAGGCAACGACTTTCCTGTACTTCGTTTCGCGGATGTGCTGTTGATGCAGGCCGAGATTCTCAACGAGCAGGGATATAATCCTACGGGTGATGCCTTTACTTACCTGAATATGATACGTACCCGTGCCGGCCTCACTAAGCCATTAACCGCCACCGATCTGCCGGAGCAGGGTAGTTTCCGGCTTGAAGTATACAAGCAACGCCGCCTGGAGCTGCCATTTGAATGCGATCGCTGGTTTGACCTGGTACGCACCAACAGGGCCGTTTCAGAGATATTGGCGAATAAAAAAGTAACACTGCCTGCTTTTCGTCTTCTCTATCCCCTCCCGCAGCAGGAAATAGATATCATGAATAATAAAGTCACTTTCCCGCAGAATCCGGGATATGATTGAGGAAACAGCGGAAGCTTTTAATGAAAGGGGCCAAATGTAATTTTGAGCCCCTTTTTTTTAGTCCGTTTCATCCATATGAACTGTCATCTCTCACAAACTGCTACTGTAGCTGATTTACGCAAAACCCACTTCCCACTGCAAAATTTCAAACGTTTGAATAACAGATACTTTTTTCTCCATTACCATTATAATTTTCACCCTTCTTGCTGGTTAAAGTTTTCTAGTCTAACTTAAATATCTGTACGAAAATCTGAACCCAACAGGTAAGAGCACCCTGATTTTGTTACCTGCAATTTTGAATGAATGTTACCCACTGGTACCACACCAGCTATCCAATTAACCCGTAGTATTTTCTAAACCAAAATAAGTAAACATGAAAAAAGGTATTCTCCCATTAATGGCAACAGCCATCTTATTTACCGCCTGTAAAAACAATCTCAGTGACGACCTGCAGCAACCCAACAACGGCAAATCCACCCCTAAAGTCACTACCCAACTAACCGGCACATATGAAGAACAGGTGTTTTCCGGGCTTAATTTCTACAATGGATACGCCGCCAATGCTTACACAGATGCCGGTGGCGTTATTTATCTGAACAACACCGTGGCCATTAAAAAAATATCGCTGAAAGGAAAAGCCGATCCCACTGCCACCCTCAAAGGAGAACTGAGGATATATCAACAGGGAGACGGATATGACCGCGACGGGCAGATCTTCTTCATCAAAGATTCCGTGGTAAAAGCGCTATTAAACAACCAGGTAACTTTTGATGCCGCCGCCAAATCAAAAATCGATAACTATGCACCCAAAACAGGCTACCTGTATGTTACACCATTCTTCTATTGGTATCAATCTATTAAATCAGTACCATATACTTTTGACCTGAAAGACGTTGCATCACTGCTCACCGGTCAGGACTCCTGCTGGGTAGGCGTAAGCGCCTGGGGCACGCATCTCGATCAATCTGATTGGATAGGAAAAAATGAGCCGCGCTCCTTCTCTGCCGACTTCAAAATTACGGCCGATAATGGCACCATTAATACGAATCCTACTTATGTGCAGGCTGTACAGTTTGGCAGAGTAACCGATGCTACCGGCAACAATAGCCGAACCCTCACCCAAACCATCACCGTTCCCTACAACCTCAGGAATGCAAGGATTGTAGTGATGTCACAGGCGTGGGGAGCCGGCTCCGGTGGCGAAGAATATACCTACCGCACCCACAATGTAAGCTGGGACAACAGCCAGATAGGTACCTTCTCTTCCAAAGCCGCCTGTGGGCCCAATACGATGAGAAGCTATGATATATCTTCTTCTCCCCGCAACTGGTGCCCTTCCGAAATAGTAGCACCTCATACCATCAATATCACAGGTAATATCACGGCTGGTAGCAGTCACACCGTTAAGGTGGATATTGTGAATGCCAAAGCCGATGGTAATAACTACTTTAAATTATCCGTTTACGTAGCCGGAGAGAAATTCTGAGGAAATAGAAAGACAAGAGAAAAGCTAATATCACAAAAGCAGAAAAGCCGCGTAAATCCTAAGATTTATGCGGCTTTGATACTGTTTGTTTTCTTTTCTGTAATCCTCTTGGGATCACCATCTATCTTCGTATATGCTTTATCGTATCACCCAAAAGCATATGCGATTATGGCTTCAATGTAAGAATGGTATTGAACCTTCTCCAGTTGGCAGGGTTACCACCGCTATAGTAATAATAATTCAATGTAAACCGCTTGTTCACCGGATCATAAGTGGATGCCGGCGTTGCTTCCTGTTGTATGGCTACTGCAGCATCAGGGTCGCTGGAAATGGTCACGGTGTTATCATTGTTCACCGTGATAAAGTAGGTGATCCCGGCATTATTGAAATACCAGTATCCGGCGGTAGCCTTCAACTTGTTCGGTCCCACGGTGATCAGATCCTGCACATAATCTGCCGGACAGGTCTGTAACCCGGCGGACGCATGATTGATCGTGCCACTTTCGGTATAACTACCTTCCCACTTGTTTACAACTGGCAGCGGGGAAATCGATACCACCCAGTTTTTTTTATCACCATTCGCCGCCATCACCTCATACTGCGCAGGCTGTGTAAAATCTCCGGGCTTTCCCAGGGCTGGTGAAGATCCAATCGGGCTTATAATGGCCGCTTCCGGAATATTCGCATAGCCCCATATTTTGCTCAGTGTTACCTTGGGCTTCTCGTTTCGCGGAAAACCCGCAGGGAAAGATGGATTTACATACACCGTGTCTTTGGAGATCGTTACTACCCTGCTTAACTGCACCGTCTTCGCCAGGATACGCGTATTTTCCTGTGGTGTACCCTTGTTATCAACAACGGTATCAATATACTTGTAGTACAGGTTAAAATCGCTGATGTTATTTAAAGAAGAATTATTCATCTCCGGTAAGTCCTTCTTCAAACAGGAGGCCATCACCAGTGAACCAAGTGCTATGATAATAAAATTGAGATATTTGCTTTTCATACTAAACGAGATTGAATTGATTAAAATACCCTACCAACCGGCATTCTGGGTGAGGATCGGAAGTGCCACGATTTTGGATTGCGGCACCGGGAACAGGTAACGCTTAGGCGTAAATTTCAGCGGCTGTCCGTTCTGTTCGTTCATCTCAAATACCTGGTAGCTTTTGCCATCTGAACTAATCGCTATACCATGCTCTTTACCATTCAGCTCCGGTATGGCTACACCCGTATTTTCATAACCTTGTTTCAAGCCGCCGGTCAGCTGCATACCCCATCTTAGTAATGACCAGTAACGGTCACCTGTTTCGAGAATCATCTCTATATGTCGCTCTCTTCTGTAATCATTCCACAGGTCTTCATTGGAAGAAGTAATACTATTTTTAAATCCACCATGTACCTGGTAGGTTTTGGTGAGATAGGTACGCGCAGCGCCTTCATCACCCAAACGGATACACGCTTCTGCGTAGTTCAGGTAAGATTCTCCCAAACGTAGCACGCTGTAACAAAAATCAGTAGGATCGGAATACCAGAGCTTTTTAGCCTGGTACAGGTACTTTGCAAACAGGTAGCCTGTCACCGATGCACCACCATTGATGTTGCCGCCGTTCAGCGGCTGCACATTCGAAGAGACGTTACCATCTGCTCTCAGGTAGGCCCAGTTACCAAAATATTTAGAACTGTCGCAAACGATAGAAGCATAGAATCTGCTATCCCTGTTCTTATACATCTTCTCGTAAGCACTTCCGCCAGTCTGGATATAAGTGGTTTGGTTCCATTTCTTTTCTTTCCCATCAACATCTGTTACCAGGTAGTCGTCTACCAGGTCCTGTGTGGGAGCATAATTCATCCATCCCTCTATGGATTCTTTCAAAGGAAATTTCTGCATGGCTGCTGCCGTGAGTTTAGAGGCCAGCATATCACTGTTGCATACCAGCGACTGCATAGGTGTACTGGAAAAACTGGTGTTGGTGTTTTTCATCTCAAATACCAGGATATTTTCCGGAGAAGCTATTGCAGTGCTATAAGCATTGAAGAGATTGGAATAACTGTCCAGGTTGTACTGCGCCAGCGCAAACAACTTATCTCCTGCCGCTCTTACAGCGGTATAATAACTTTTGTCGTTCAGGTAGGCACCGGCCTGCAAGGCAACTCTCATCTTCAGTGCATAGGCGGCCCCTTTTGCAGCCCGTCCTCTCTCATTGGTCTGCGGCAGCAAATTGACAGCGGCATCCAGGTCACTCAAAATGAAATCATAGGTTTCTTTCAGGGAAGAACGGCCTATGTTGAAATCACTTTCGACCGTCAGCACATCCTTTACGAGCTGCACACCACCAAAACGGAACGCCAGGTTGGAATAGATAGCCGCGCGCAGGAAATAGGCTTCGCCCATAAATGTATTTTTTTGTGGAGCAGTGAAAGGAGAAGCCGGTATATTTTTCAACACCATGTTCACGCGGCGTATATTATCGAATGCGCCCCAGCCCTCATCAGCGTTCCGGTCTATCTGCTCTGTTTTCTCTGAGGTATGGCCGCCGCCCCACGGGTGGTTCCGGATACTCTTAGTACTGGCGTCATAGTCCCAGGAAAAAATATATCCCATACAATTGGAATAACATTCATACATATAGCCTTGCGCCAGGCCATAGTTACTCCACACATCACTTCCGGTATATGTATTCAGCGGCTTGGTATCCATCACCTTCGTACAGGAGGTGAAGGTCAGGAAACACGCTATGGTTAGTATGATATAGTATCTCATTTTTCAGACTTATTTAATGCATTAAATTACTTAGAACCCTACCCGGATACCCACTGAATAAGTTTTGTTGACCGGATAAAAAAAGTTGTTGTTGTCTGCCAGTTCCGGATCAAAATATTTTTTTACCGGGGAAAAGGTTAACAGGTTGTTACCGCTTGCAAAGGCCGACAGTTCAGTGAATGGGCTTGTTTTCCTCAACAACTGCCTGAAATTGTACGACAACGTCACACTTTTTAATCTTACAAAGCGTGCATCTTTTAACCAGAAAGTGTTGGATGAATAATTATTGCCGGAGTTCATGGAGCTGTTTCCAGCTCTTGGGAAATCAGCGCTCTTATTGTCCGCAAGCCAGTAATTCTTCTGGAAATCGAAATTGATCCTATTCAAACCTTCTCCACCTTGCAGATAACCACCAAGATATACATTGCGTGTTCCGGAACCCTGGATGAGTGCATCGAACCGAAGCCCCTTATATTCCAGTCCGAACGGAATACCGAAGGTAAAACGGGGAGAAGAAGACTTGCCTAACCGGCGGAAATCCTGCGCGTCTATTTTACCATCACCGTTGGTATCTTCCAGCCATACATCTCCGAGGCCCAATGCGGACGAAGTAAGACGACTGGGGTTATTGAGGATATCATCAAAATTCTGGTACAACCCATGGGAACTGTACATGGCGCCGCTATAGTCCTGGTTTACGCCCTGGCTACGTGTATAAGGGTTGGTCAAAGAAGCACTGTCTTCATTTGTTCTTTCCCAGAGATAATTGAAATAGGTAACATTCACGCCCACATAACCTTTCAGGTTTGTGTTGATATTGAAATTATAATTGAGGGAAGCGTCAATACCTTCTTTGCGGGTAGCAGCATCTGTTAGCACCTGCGGTAAACTCTGGCCCAGCGGATCGGTATAACGGTAGGCCGGACTGCCCAGGATGTTGGTAGTGCGGGTATAGAAATAATCAATATTACCGCTCAGCTTTTTCTTCAGGCTTTCAAACTCAATACCGAAGTCGCGTGACCTGGTGGAAAACCAGGTAATATTCTGGTTGCCAACGGTGAGTCCTCCTTCAAAATAACCATTCTGCAGGTTGCCATTGGCTACATAAGTCTGCGTATGTACGCCATACTGTGGCAGATAGGCATACTTTGTTCCTCCTATGGAGCCTACCTTTCCGTAGGAACCTCTTAATTTGAAATAGGAAAATACATTATCCAGATGGGCGTTTTCGTAGAATTGTTCCTTCGAGATGATCCATCCTGCACTTACTGACGGGAAAAAACCGAAACGCTTGGATGGAGGAAAATAATCAGAACCATCATAACGACCGGCAAATTCCAGCAAATATTTTTTCGCATAATCGTATTTGATTCTTCCTACATAACCTACTTCTCCCCATTCACTCGCAGAACCATCATTTACTTGTGTGGCTGCATCGCCCGCAAACATCTGGTCAACAGCGGTTGAAACGAAATTTTTCCTTTGGGCACTGAACCATTTATTATTTCCACCTCTTGTAACTGATACCAGTGTGGCACCCAATGTATGCTCACCGAAGTTGGTATTGTAATCGGCCTGGAACTCCACGTTATAAGCGCGGGAATTGCTGTTGGCCTGCGTCAGAGTAGGACTTGGCGTAGGGTAGATCGTTCCGTCTGCATTGTACTGTGTTGCCAGTACATTAAATGTTTTACCTGGATTGGAGCTGAAAACATAATCACCCAGCGCTTTTAATGTCAATCCTTTTACCCAGGGTACATTCCAGGTAAAGGTCAGGTTACCATCATTAAAAAATGTTTCGGACCTGCTGTAACCCGGTGAATTGATTTCCGCCAGCGGATGATCCACCAGTGGCGCCAGGCTTCCATCTTTATTATATGCCTGTTCCAGCGGACTTTTGGCAACTATATGACTGAAAATGGTACCGGAACCTGCCGGAGGTTGTGTGCTATAAGTGTAATATCCATTCAGTCCAAGCGCAATGGTAAGCCCCGTTGCATCGAAAGTAGTACTGAGTTTGGTATTATACGAAAAACGTTGCACGCGGAAAGAGTTATTGACATAGTTGCTTCCCTGCTCGAAATATCCCAACCCTGCATAATACTTGGTTTCTTTTGTGCCACCGCTTACAGACAGGTTATGATTCTGCTGGCGCGCATATTTGCGGAAACTTAATCCGTACCAGTCGGTATTGGGATAAGTATCCGGATCCGTACCATTTTTTATTTTGTCCAGTTGCTCCGGTGTGTAAACGGAGTTTTTGCCGTTACCCGCCGCTTCCCCAATGGCATTAGCCACCAGTGCTTTATCCGTACTGTTGATCAGCTTGGGAAACAGACTGGGGGTATTCCATGCAGTATTATTGGAATAAGAAAATCTTGGTTTACCGGTTTGCCCGCTCTTGGTGGTCACCTGCACGATACCTGCAGAAGCCTTGGCTCCATAAACAGCTGTAGCAGCGGCATCTTTTAGGAAGCTGACACTTTCGATATCATTCATGTTCAACGCTACAAATGCATTCTGGTCACGGATGATGCCATCAATTACATACAATGGCGTGCTTTGCCCGATCAGCGGCTCTCCACCCCTTATCGTCATTGAAGGTACACTACCGGGTTCTCCACCGCTGAAGTTTACTACCACACCCGCTGCGCGACCTGCCAGCGCAGATTGAATATCCGTATAGGGGGCATTTTTGAAATTGTCTGTTTTAACCGTAGTGATGGAGCTGGTCAGCGTTTGTTTGGACTGTTTGCCATAACCCACTACGATGATTTCATCTACCTTACTGGCGGACAATTTCATCGAGATATTAATTTCCCTGCGCCCATCTACCGCAATCACCTGCTCTTCATACCCCACAAAGGACACCAACAGCTGATCACCCGGTTCTACCGTGAGCGTAAAGGCGCCCTGCCCATCGGAAGCAACCGCTTTATTCTTCCCTTTCACACGGATAGATGCACCCGGCAACGGGCTTCCTTTTTCATCCGTAATAATACCTTTGACGATGATCGGCACCATTGCCGGAGACAGCTCCGCTGACACTTCCTCCATTTGTTTGATCACCACGGTTTTGCCAACAATAACATAACTAAGCGCCAGATCCTTCAAACAGGCATCCAGCGCTGCCTTCAGGGAGGCGTCCTGTATATTGGCCGTTATCTTTCCCCTGTTTTTCAGTAAGCGGTCGTTACTGAAAACCTGGTAACCACTCTGCCGGGTGATTTCCCTGAACACTTTTGTTAAGGATGCATCTTTTACATGCAACGTAATGTTCTGACCAAATCCCGTGGCTGACGCCTGTAAACAGGCTGTTAATAAAAGGAGACTTGTTACTTTCATAACTAAGAGGATGCTGGTTGATTGTCGGAAGCAATTCGCCTTCCATCTGCTAACGAGGAATTGCCTATGAAATCTTAATTTCATAACTTCATGAAGTTTAGGTTGATAAAAAACAATTGGTTTATTGTGAACTATACGGCCTGAACTATCCGCCGGCAGTGGTGGAACACTGCCGGTTTCTTTTTTATTCAGTCTGTTTTTTTAAGGATTGATTAATACTGTTTTTCCTTTTATGGTGGCTGCAACACCACTGTAATCAAGTATTTTCAGGAACTCTGACAAACTTGCATCAGTAGAAAGAGAGCCGGTAAAATGTTCATGAGGTATGCCATTAGGATATTGTACGGTAATATTATACCAGCGTGCCGCCTGCCGCATCATTATTTGAATATCTGTTGCATCAAATACAAACAGCCCCTCTTTCCATGCCAATACATCATCTACGTCCACGTGTTTCAATACCGTCAGGGAACTGGCTACGCGCGCCTGCTCTCCGGGTGAAAGCGCCACAGACTGCCGCGATCGTCCTCCGGAAACCCTTACTGCGCCGGATATCAGCGTAACACGAATTTCTGGCTCATCACCATAGGCATTGACATTAAAATGTGTGCCTAATACCTGTACCTCCAGGCCCTTATCCGGGCGGGCCACTACAAAAGGAACTGCCGGATTTGAAGCCACCTCGAAATAACCTTCTCCATCAATAACCACTCTTCTTTCTTTACCCGAAAACGAAGTGGGATAAGTAATCGATGAGGCGGCATTCAGCCACACCCTGGTACCATCAGCCAGCATCACAGACATTGCCCTGCTGCCGGCCGGAATAGTAAGCGTATTATACTGCGTTTCCTGCGTGTGCCCGTTGGCGATGTATACAATTTGTCCACTGTCATTCTTTACAATATTTGTCGCCGCCTGGCTGGCAAGCAGCCCGTTTTCTGCACTGTCGAGCAGTATTTGTTTGCCGCCGGCCAATGTCAGCACGGCATGCACAGCGGATGGAGCGGGAATATCTTTCGCCCGCTTTTCCACAGCAGCCATACTTTTCGGATGCCGGCTACTGTTTACAAAAATGGCGGTCAGCCCCCCCATCAGCAGCAATGCCGCTGCAGCTGCAGCCCACCAACGGGGCCTGCGACGCTGTTTGACTTTTTCAGCAGCCATCTGAACCTGTAAACGCTGCCATGTTTCAGCGCCAAACTCCTCCTCAGTACCGGATGTCAGGATCACTTCTGCATCCCCCGCATTTACCTCGTCATACCAGGTATGCAGTTGAATGATTTCGGCTTCGCTGGCAGTACCATCAAAATACTTCCGGGCAATCAGTTTTATGGCTTCTTTACTAAGATGCATAAGTCCTGGTTTTTCATTTATACAGGGTAATACTTAGAATAGATACATGTGCCGGAAGTTTGTACGCAGCAAACAGCAATTTTTTTTGGAGAAATATAAAAGGGAGAAGAAAAATGGGTTGCCGGGGTCTGTCATCAGGAGAACAATTCCCATGCGGCATATAAAGCAGAGAAGACAAATACCGCTGTGCGCAAGGCCCGCAGCTTATTACGCATGATATTCATAACCTGACTTATGTAGCGCTCCGCAGTACGTGGTGATACACCCAGCCGCTGCGCTACCTCTTCAATCGGCTTGTCCAGTAATTTATGATGGATAAATATGATGCTGAATTTCTCCGGCAGGTCGCCGGCATATTTCACGAGTATATCAAGTAGTTGTTTGTTGTCCAAATCAAACTCAAGTGCTTTTCCCTCCATACCTGCAATACCGGCGTGCACTTCGTGCAGGGCCTGCCTCCGGTGCTCGTCAGCCAGATAACGGTATACAGCATGTCTTGTCATAGCCGCCAGGTAGTTTGGCAGGGAAGCTATAGTAAGCCGTTCCCGCTTATTCCAAAGATTCAGAAATACACGTTGGATAACTTCTCTTGCCGTTTCTGTATCACGCAGACGTTTGTGCGCAATAAAAAGCAGCCGTTTCCAGTACCTGTTGTAAATTTCATTAAACGCCTTCTCATCGCCACCGGCCAGCAACCGCGACAACTGATCATCTGTGTAGCTTGAATACATTTAATAAGAGATATCTGATATAGAGAAACATGTGCTTTGCCTCCCACTGTATAATATAACGTGTACTTTTCCGGATAATCTATTCCCTTCTTTCCCGATTTTAGTAAAAATCACATTTAAAGCTCACATTAATTCCCATCGCTTCCTAATATTATTTTCGCTCTTTATTATGCTTTTTGCACGACAAAGTATAATTACAGGTTTTCTCAGGTGCAAAATAGGCCGGGATGAAAGTTATGATGCGGAGGTAGCATCATCAACAATAATGTTTAGCCGACAAAATCAGGAGATGATCCTGGCGGTACAGCTATCTAACTACTTTGTCCATAGTAGAATTATCATCCCTGAAAAATACCACGGAGATACTGTAATGTAATTACAAAAAATGAAGCTGGTACCCGAAGTGCCCATGCACCCGCATTTACCATTCTCAAATCCCCTTCGAACTATCTTTGAATATCATACAATTCTCATGGCATTAGCTTTAGCTAATCTTCCATCTGTCGCCCAAACAGGTTCCCTGAATTGTGTTATATTTATAGTAATCAAAATAATCTCCCATGGCAAAACAAATGTCTGTCATTCCCTTTACGGGAAAACTCGGCCCTCTCATCGGGTATAAGCGCAATGGCCAATACTTCCTGCGCTCCATGCCTCAAAGAGTACGGCAAACGGCTGCTACCCGCCGCGCATCCAGGCGCTTTGGCATCGCCAGCAGGAAAGGCGCTTTTATCCGGCATGCTTTCTACGGCAATCTGGATATCCATTGTGACAGTGCCCACATCAATCGGCTCAACAGGCTGCTCATTGCTGCCGGCGATCATCACGCCGCCATAACGGGCTTCCGCTTCAACCAGCATACCGGCGTAGATCGTTTCTTTACGGTGGCTCCACGGCTATGCAATAACGGGGTATTAAATATCCCCGCACAAACCATCGCCGGGCATAAAGGTATGGCTGCCCTGGAAGTAAAAGTAATCGCAACCCGTATCGATTTTACATCTCGTCAGGTGGTGGCTAGCGAAACGGTTACACTCGTGATAGCCCCCGATACCACTTTCCAGGAAACAAATGTTTCGCTGGATGTACCTGGGAAAGGTTCACTGGTAGTAGTTTTCCAGGTAAGAGCCATGTACAGCGATGGCCCATCAGGCAACAGGCAATACATGGCCGCCGATATTATCGCGGTAGCAGCGCCACAGGTATCCAAATATGCTAAAAAACGTACTTATCCCAAGCGGACAAGATTGCTTCCCGGCCTTACCTATACACACGCATATCCAGCTGTCATTCAACTGGAATAAAGCGCTCTTGCCTCCCGGAGATATTTTGATGAATAAACCTTTTATACCTACCTCCTTTGAATAATATATTTCTTTCCGCAGCTACAGCCAGGCACTGAAGCAGCTCTTCTATAGCCAGTTCTCACCTCTCTCCATTTGTTGATTCAATTTAATCGGGACTATACACCCAAACGTCACTCCTGCATCAAGTCCACCTCTAATGCGCTGTTACTATAGGTACATAGCGGGTGCTAAGCATATGCTCAACGGCATCTACATAATGGAAAGGTAATGCGGACTAATAATAGGAGTTCTCAATGCGCTATATCTTAAAAAAGTATTCACCGGATCATAAGTGCATACAGGCGCTACTTCCTGTTCCATTGCCCTGTGTTTAAAAACTTGTATATCCGAATTTTTATCCTTCCGGGTTAGCTTACTTTAGACCGGATTGTTAAGAATTTGTAACCTGTTTAGGCAAACGAAAAAGCTTTGCTAAATTAGCACTCAAAAAAAACTACCATCGGGTATAGCTACTAAACTTTTTTTCATTACCAGAGGCTACAGGGATATACTGCCAACAATATCACTTTTGTGTAATTTCATCAACATACGCATACATATAAATGCTAATTATCTGACCTTTAAGCAAATCAAATCATACTAATCCTTTTTAAAACAGTATTATCCATGAGCCAACAACACCCTAATCTTGAGATTATCGGTAAATTTTTTGAAGCTTATAGCAAGTTTGACGCGGAAGCCATGAAAGAAGTTGTAGCAGAAGACGTTAAATGGACAATCCCCGGGCATCACCCCATGAGCGGTACTAAAGTAGGTATTACTGAAGTGCTGGCCTACTTCTCAAAACTAAGCGAATCCGGATTCAAGGCTGATCCTATTGTATTAGGCGTAAATGATAACTATGTGATTGACTGCCACCGCGGCTGGAGTAATCGGGAAGACGGCAACAACGTAGATATGTTTTGGTGCCTGCTGTGGAAAATCAAAGATGGCAAAATTGTGGAGGTGGTAAATTTCGCAGCAGATCAGCATGAAGCTGACCGCTTCTTTTACAAGGCATACCAACTGAAGCCTATCCAGGAAAGAATGGCATGAGCCTATGAAGTAATAGGCAACACCTGGTTTATTCTTGTATCGGTTTTATTTCATAAAACCATTTACGGATAAGCCGCTAGGGTATGCTAACGCCAAATTTGTTTTATAATCTACCTTTTATTGTAAAAACAGAAAAGCCGCTTAAATCCCGTGATTTAGGCGGCTTTAATTTTCTTTGATAATCTGATGGTGATCCCTATGGTACAGCGATCAAACTTTCTTCCCATTAGCTTTAATAACCTCTGGAATCTTTTCAGCTGTTTCATCTGGAATTGAAGCTTATTTAATAAGCTTAACCATAAATAAAGCTTATATTAAGAATAGATTTTTGCAAAGCAAAAATAGTCATTAGCATAAACTGTATATGCGTAGTATTAAAAAATCTTTGGTAAGTAACCCACTAAAATGCCAAGACGAACAAAGTAACTATGCTGATTTTGACTTATCCCCTTTTCCATTTGAGACGGGTCATTTAAATCCCGTTTCTAAGTTATTTTCATTAACATCTGTCTGCCCTCTGAGTATCGGTCATTTTTGATGACGGCAACTAAAAACTGAGCTAATTAGAACATAATTTTGACACAGAAAGTAAATGTAACTCCGTGTAATAAGAATATCTTTGTAGTATGAAACATATTAAAGTGCCCACAGAACTGACTAAGGCTCCTTATAATCAAAGAGACCTCAAGCTGAATGGTTTTTCAGTAGTGGAATCGTGTACACACACTGTTAACAATAGAGGTTCCATGTACCTTGAAGAGCATATGCTTTTGTTTGTTAAGCAAGGAACCAATGTTCTTAAAGATGGAAGGACTGAATTTGTTGTTCGTAAAAATGAAATGGTATTTCTTAAAAAGGCTACCCTTGTTGAGTATCACAAAACTGGTGATGCAGACCAGGACAACCTATATATTAGCCTGATGTTTTTTTTGAAAGATGAATTTCTACAAGACTTCATAAAAATGGCGAATATCAAGTCAGTTCATACCGAAGAAAAAGTGAGGATATTGGTTAAACCCGTAAACGAAAGACTATTGCGCTTTTTTGAATCCATTGAGCCTTACTTTAATGAACCAGAAAACATTGATGCCGGATTAATAAAAATTAAAATATTGGAATTACTATATGATATTTCAGGAGCAGACAAAAACTTGTTGCAACAATTATTACAAATGAAGCAACCAGTACGTACAGAAATTCCAGAGATTATGGAAAACAACTACACCAACCCTGTATCTTTAGCCGAACTTGCATATTTATCAGGAAGAAGTTTAGCAAGTTTCAAACGTGATTTTCAGTCAATCTATAATGTTGCTCCTTCTGAATGGATTCGTAATAAGCGATTAGCTAAGGCGAAAGAAATGTTGGAAAATACTTCAATGGCTGTTAGTGATGTTTGTTATACACTTGGCTTTGAAAATCCAGCCCATTTTTCAAGAATATTCAAAGAACATTTTGGTTATTCACCTTCTAATTTGAGGCAACCAGTATAAAATATTTCCTCTACACAATGAGCTATACAGTTAAAATGTTTGAGCTGTATGGAAACTCTTAAATAATATGATAGCACAACCTTTGTGCTATCTTTTTTATTTAAATAAACATTGTAAAATGAGCAAGCAAAATGTATGGTTAGTGACCGGGGCATCACGGGACTTGGGCTTTGTGACCGCTGAATATCTTTGAGCAAAAGGGCAAACTGTAATTGCAACTACAAGGGATCATTATAAATTGATCGGTCTGTCGCATCTAATCCTAATTTGGAAATAATTAGTCTTGATTTGACTAATGAAGAAGCCGTAAAAAATGCCGTTCTTACTATTATTGGAAAGTATGGACGGATTGATGTATTGATGAATAATGCTGGAGATGGATTTATTGGAGCGGTTGAAGAAGTGACTAATAAAGAAATAAACCAGGTTATGCAGATAAATGTATATGCAACCTTACGGATGATTCGCTATACCCTGCCTATTATGCAAAAATCAGGGAGTGGGCACATTATTAATTTATCATCTATTGCCGGAATTGTTAGTAGCCTTGGATTCGGTATTTACAATGCTACTGTCAATAGCTTTCATGGTCATGCTTAACACCCAGCCAATGACTTTTCTATCTCCGAGATCCAGCACTATTGTCAGGTAGAACCATCCCTCCTTTGTTTTGATGTAAGTAATATCTGATACCCATGCTATACTTATGTTTACTGGATTACATTCTCTGTTAAGTATGTTCTCAACCACAGGATATGTATGCCTGGAGTTAGTAGTTACCATGAATTTTTTCTTCACAACGCTCCTGATATTTGCTTTCTTCATCAGTCCTAACAACAAGTTTTCGTTCATTTTATAATGAGCTATACAGTCAAAATAGTTGAGCTGTATAGAAAGGTGCAATAGCAAGAATAGTACAACCTTTGGATCATCGTTTAATTTAAACCTTTTATAAAATGAACAGGCAAAAAGTATGGTTAATTACCGGCGCATCCCGTGGATTCGGGTTGGAAATTGTTAAAGCCGCTCTCATAGCAGGTGACAAAGTAGTAGCAACAGTACGTAGCAATCCGGAGAAATTACAGGCTCAATTCAACAATGAAAATCTCCTTGTTGCTATTCTGGATGTTACAAATGAACAACAAGGAAAGGACATTGCCGCCCAAGCTACTGAAAAATTTGGGCATATAGATATATTGGTCAATAATGCCGGATTTGGTTTATTAAGTGCAGTAGAAGAAGCAAGCGATGCCGAGGTTAAGGCCAATTATGAGGCCAATGTTTTCGGGTTGCTGAATGTTACCCGTGCCGTATTGCCTTATATGCGCAAAGAGCGTAGTGGTCATGTTATTAATCTTTCTTCTGTAGGGGGATTGACCGGGATTATCGGATGGGGGCTATATGGCTCTACTAAGTTTGCAGTAGAATGTATCACCGAAGCGATGGCTGCTGAACTTGCTCCGCTTAATATCTACGTAACAGCAGTAGAACCAGGCTTCTTCCGCACGGATTTTCTTGATCAATCTTCGCTTACAAGAGCAAAGAATGTTATTGAAGACTATGGTGTAACTGTTGGCGATATGCGTAGTTATGCTACACAGGTCAACCAAAAGCAGCCAGGTAGTGCTGTAAAGCTTGCTCAGGCAATTCTTAAAATCGCCGACGCCGAAAAACCACCTGTACACCTTCCATTAGGAAAAGATACGCTCCAACTCTTTAAGGAAAAGATGGACAGGTTTAATGCTGATATCGACGCTTGGCACGAAGTCATCACAGGAACAGACCATGATGATGTTGTCGCTCAATAAAAGCATTTCCGCAGAAATTGTCTTTAATAGTTAATACCCTATCCCTTCTTAATAAAGACAGGAGTTTCTTCTCAACAATCTTAATAAACATCTTAAAATGATACCAGTAAAAGGATATGCGGCACAAAGTGCCGTAACAAACTTAGCTCCCTGGAACTTTGAACGAAGGGATGTAGGGCCACACGATGTACAATTCGACACCTTTTTTTGTGGTGTTTGTCATTCCGATCTACACCAGATAAAAGATGATTGGTTTCCAGGGATATTTCCAATGGTTCCCGGACATAAAATT
Source organism: Chitinophaga sp. RAB17 (assembly GCF_052114225.1). Classification (NCBI taxonomy): domain Bacteria; kingdom Pseudomonadati; phylum Bacteroidota; class Chitinophagia; order Chitinophagales; family Chitinophagaceae; genus Chitinophaga; species Chitinophaga sp. RAB17. Next base: position 101,278 of record NZ_JBFREI010000005.1, read on the forward strand.
GTAGGCAGCGTAGTTAAAGTCGGCGAATATGTCCACTCTTTAAGAGCGTCATCATTATTACAATAATTCACAAAATCTAAAAAAATGAAACGGATTAATTATCTAAGTAAAATCACACGCATTGTATTTGCGTTCATATCAATTGTTAGTGTCGCCTCAGCTCAAAATAAAAGCGAAGAAAGGGTAACAATGCTTGTTACTTTTAATGTTAACGCTGACCAGAGGGAAGCTTTTAAAAATGCACTTATTGCTGATAGAAAAGGGGCTGCAAATGAAAAAGGAAATATATCAATGGAGCTATATGAGCACAAGGATAAACCAAACACCTTTTATCTATTTGAAAGATGGGTTAACAAAAAATATTTGGATGAGCATTTTACAAAAAAATATACTAAAGATGTGTTGGAATTGAACAAGACAGCCTTAACAACACCAATGGAAATACTTTATCTCAATGATATTTCGCCATTGCCGAAAAACGAATTAAAGAATCCTCTTTCAACAGATGCGCCAGTTGACCTCGTTGTTATTTTCAAGGTAAAAGATGGGATGCAGAACACTTTTATCAAGCAATTCGAAAAGTCAATTGTAAACAGTAGGCCCGAATCAGGGAACGTTGAATTTTTCTTTCACACCCTACCCGGCGATAATACAAAGTTTGTATTGTATGAAAGATGGAGAAACCAAGCCGCACTTGATTTCCATTTTGCACAGCCTTACACTAAGGAATTATTTGAAATGTTCAAAGCTACTCTTGAAAAACCAGTCGAAGAGTATTTGAATTTCATAACTGAAATTGGCTACTCTAAAAGGGCTGATAAATAGTACAAGCGCAGTAGAATAGCTTGTTTTATAAGAGAGCTGGAATGCTCAAATGCGAACCAGCTCTTATTTTAATTTAAAAATTATAAAAATGAATAGGTACAAAATAATTATAACCACATTATTTGTTTTAAGTTAATGCTGAACTAAAGGACGCACATGGTCGACAGCCTCATTAGAGGTAGCATGAGCCTATGAAGTAATAGGGAACACCCTGATATACGTGACTACTCCAGGTACAGGTGCGAATGGTCTACCGATCAAAGGGTTTTCTTTGTTTCATATTAAGCAAGTAACACATGAAGAATTGCCAGATTCCCTATTCACAATTTCTCCCGGCACAGTAATTAAAGAAAATGTTTCTTTAAAGGAAATGTATGATAAAATCCAATAAGGCCAACCTCAATTTCATAACCTTGACATCTAATTTATCATGAACAAGTTTACTCCAATAGCCATCCTATTCTGCCTTGCAACGTGCCAAAAAGATAATTTGTCACCCAATACCAACTCAGAAATAAGTGATGAGGCATATAAAGAGAAATTAACTAAAATGATTCATTTACAGCCTGGGAAATAGGACGTTAGTATTGCTGTCTTGAGTAATATACTAAAACTGCACCGCAGGCAAACGCTCTACATTCTACAAGTTTTAACGCCAATTCGTTTTTTAAAGGATTGAAGGTTTGTTGTCCGTTTCCTAATGCAGCAGGGTTTGCAAGCACATAATACTCATCGATTAAATCATGTTGTATTAATGATGATACAAATGAATCGCCACCATATACAATGATGTCTTTCCCATCTTTATTTTTCAGCGCTTTTATTGCCTCTGCTAAATTGCCATTTATAATGATTGTATTGTCCCACTTGCTGTCCTTGAGGGTATTTGAAAAAATGGCATTTGGAATTTCTGCAAACCGTCTTCCAAGTTTGTGCTCATCATCGTTGGGATTGTTTGCCACTTCAGTCCAATATGGAATAAATCCTTCCCCAGTTTTTCTGCCATGCAGAATGCAATCCACATTGGCGAGATTGTCAATACTAAAGTCTGACATTCCACTGTCCCATTTATTGTCAAGTAAAATGTTCATTTGTAATTTTATCTTTCTCATTTTATTGGTTTTTACAAAAGTAATTAGGTCATCTTATAACCCAGGTAGGCTATTGCGACATTTTAAGCGCTATTTGCGACAGGTAGTATGGTCGTTTTTGCTTGCCGCACTTCCTTCAGAAGAAAGCACACGAGATGCATATAAGGAGTTGATTGAAAATGCCCGCAACTTAGGTATAGAGGAATGGCTGGAGGCTCGTAAAAAAGAGTTTTTTGCACGGTATCCGCACTTTACCATGGACAACAATGGGTAATTCATCGGAGGCTCACCCTGATCAGGTACAAATGTTGGGCAGTTATAATCTCCCGCTAAATAGAATTACTGTCGCCCCACCGCCCTTCCACCCCGGGGTGCTGTGGAGGTAGAATTTTTTCTTTACAGATTAACTAAACTCTATCCACCCAACTTTTCAATTTGATCCATCCGACAGTTAATCATATCCATAGACTATCTATCCCTAATCCCAACATTTTACCTTAAAACCCTAAAAATGAAAAAAACCGGTTTGTACTATTAGGTATTTCCATACTAATTGCGTGTAAAAAGTATACAGAAAATACCGAAACTCAAAATCCTCAAAACTAAATTAAAGAAGCTCAAAATCCATTTTCGGTCAGCCAACTGTTGAACATCTTAAACCAATGGTCCTTGCTGTTTGAATCAGTCAATGCAAAGCCATGTCCGCCTGATTGCAGGATATGCATTTCCGCTTTCACATGATTTTGTAACAGGGCATTAAAAAACGAAAGGGTGTTTTTGACAGGAATGACGTCATCATCCGCAGCGTGTACCATAAAGGTAGGTGGGGTAGTAGCGGTAACATGTTTGTCGGTGCCGTACAGGTGCAATAATTCCGGCGATGGATCTTTGCCAATGAGGTTTTCGCGGGTTCGCGGAATAGCCGGGTCATAAATGATGACGGGGTATAGCAACGCCATGAAATCCGGCCGGAGATTTATGTTTTCTTTGTTATCAATCACGATCCTGTTTGCCTGTGTGCCTTCCATCGATACCAGGTGTCCACCTGCTGAAAGTCCCATCATACCTACTTTGGCAGGGTTAATGCCCCATGCAGCAGCGTTTTTACGCACCACCCTGATGGCTGCCTGTGCATCCTGCAAGGGACCAATAGATTTATTGATCATGATGGTATCATTGGGCAATCGATACTTTACAATAAAAGCGGTAATCCCTTTTTCATTCAATGCCTTGGCAATCTCTTCGCAGGAAGGGAGCGATAAGAGGCGGTAACCTCCTCCGGGAAAGATAAGTATAGCGGTACCGGTAGCCATTCCTTTCGGGGGAAAAAAAGGAATGAGTGCCGGTTGGGTGATCCGGGTTACACTATTATCGGCATCTGTTTGTTCCAGGTAATCTGCCGGGGCCTTGCGGGCGTTGGGCACAGGGCCTTCGTAAATGGGGATTTGCTGCGCCGTGGCTTGTTGTAACCAAAGCATGGATATAAAGGTGGTGAATTTTAGGAGCTTGCTTATCATACAGTGGTGAAATAAAGATGTAAAAGTAGCCATTACGTTGACAATATCCCAATTGACGTAAATAATATTAATTCGAAAATGTCGAAAAAAACACCATTATGAGTCCAGGCAACAAAATTGCTTATGCTCATATACCAAATCAGTTTTTGGTATCACTTCCGGGGCTGGTGGCAACAGCAGCATCCAATACAACTACCCTACCTTTATCTTCACATATATACCGGAAGCAGTCATAAAAACTGCTGCTGGTAATCACTTTGCTAATCATTTGTCAGCCGGTATCGGACTGGCTACTTATGCTATAGCCTAATTCCTAAGATTCGTTGGCTCCACTTCTTTAATTCTTACTATATCGCTTTTCCTCGTTGGCGTAATTGACATTATTTGTCTGTCATGATATATCTTGTATATAAGATCGATATCTTTATTTAAGAATGTGTACTTTATATTCACTTCTTGCCAGTTCTTTGTTATTTTTTTCAACCGCCACCCCTCGCCCCAGAAATATCTAATATTCACAGGGATCAGCTTTATCGATTCATCCACTTGTATTGACTGCCCATTCTGTAATATATTTTTTGTAATTGTCTGATCTATTGCCAGCTCCTTTAAATACTCAAGGTCTTCCTCTCCATTATTTAGTTTGTAACCATCTGAATGATTCTTCGCTAAAAACTTATTATCAATAGTGTCCTTCCARGGGAAAAATAATGCCTCCTCACCCTGATAATAAAAAACGATATACCCTTTTTGATTGCGGATTACATCCTTTTGAGGAACAAGCAGGGCCCGATTACAGGACATGCAAAAAAAAAGCAAGCAGGAAATTAAATATATTTTCATAATGATCTATTCTACAAAATGGTTTAAGCTAAAATTATTTCCCTGTTAGGCTTTCTTTGCTTTATTAAATTTCTTTCTAAAGATAGGAAGAAAAGCTAAAAGGCGCAGGCGGGGTTCTTGTTGTCCTTCCTTAACCAGAATGAAATTGATAATTCCTGATCGACTTTCATGTTCTTTGTGGTTTTAGGTTAACGCCTTTGATGTTGTTGGTGTTAATTGTTTTGGTTCTAAGCCATAAAACCCTGATCAGTGAGCCATTACAGAGAGAAAGGTTACACTAAACTTAAGTATGGCTGGTGTAACATTTTATGTTACCATTCACCTTCATTTTGAATGATAAACCTTTGTAGCCCAAAAACAGAAAAGCCGCGTAAATCCTACGATTCAAGCGGCTTCAATTTCCTTTGACAATCTTGTTGTGATCCCCCTGGGAGCACGGTGTATCTTCGTAATTGTTGGTAGATTTAGTGTGTGATAATGGTGAGCCGATATTGCTAACCGTGATGCCGACCTGATTACGGGTAACCGTTATGGTTAGTAATTGTGATCCTTAAATACATGGAATTTCCATTTAACAACTTTAAGCCAGGTTTATTCCTGGATTAAAGTCAGGTCACTACCCGGATGCGGCAAGTTTAATCCGGCTATTTTTGCAAATACAGCATCAGTAGCTGCCTGGTTGGATAATTTCAACCCCCACTTTTTAAAGAAATCACTTAAATCATTACCTGATACTTTGCAGGCGTTCATCATAAAATACTCCATTTTTAAATCTGTGGTATTTAAAGCGGGTCTATCCAATCGTGTTTGCTTGTAGAAAGAAGGCCAAAATTTAGCACCATATTTAAGGTATAGCTGATCAAACATACACAAACGTACAAAAACATCTGTCAGTGGTGTTTTATATACGTAAATATCTTTCCCGGCAGCATCTTTGCCACTAGTAGAAGCATTAAAATCTTTATCTGCATCAGGATTGGCCAGATAGGTCTTTGCCTTTGCCCAAACCCCATCTTTAGTAAGCCTGGTTGGCTGACCAGCTAAAAAAGTCCGTTGTACCGTTAAGCTAAATGTATTTACAGTCACCTCCGTAATTGCAGACCATGTCCAAACCTGCTGGTGCTGATGCCCTAATTCATGCCATACACCCCAACCATCAATACCTACAGCCTGATTTGTAAGAATGGCACTGATAGAAGATCCGATATAAGCGGTACGATAATCGTATGCAAAGAAGTAATATCCGGGATCTTCATGCTGGGTTAGCAAGTATTTATAAATACTTGGTTGGTCTCTGTCTGATGAGCCATCCAATCCACTTAAATCATCTTCTATCTTAATGACCTCTGCCAGTTTTTTTAATAGCGCTTCCTGATCCTGGTCCTGATATTTAATGGCATTTAATCTGTCAACTACAATGTAGTTTCTATCTCCAGCTAATAAAACATCCGGCACATCAGTCATTGAAGATAACATTGTTTTCCACTGTGCGTTTGTTGTTTTACCGGCAATAAAATACGGAACGGATTTAAAGCCGGAAACAAAGGTCACTTTTGCCTTTGAGTCCGCTGCATCATTGGTATAACGTATCCATAGTAAACCACCATATCCTTTCAAACTGGCATCATTAATCACATTGTCGCCTGCTTTCAACTGTACTGTGGCTGGTTGATCATTCCAGCCCCTGTATCTTGAATAAGTACCTACAATTAATATCGGTAAACGCGCGCCTGAAACCTGCTCTACTTTAACATTTAAAGTGCCACCTGGCACCAGGTATAAACCTGTGGGTGTAAAGTCTGTTAGTCTAAAATTATCAGTTAAACGATTACGATCTGTTTCAGCAGCAATCGTTTCATTTACGTCAAAAACAGTATTGTTACTTTGACTTGTCCCTGATGGTTGATTGGCAGGCGCCGGATTTGTTGAATCCTTTTTACAAGACATCAGCATTGCCATGAAAAAAACCGGTAAGATCAGAAAGTTGTTAAGCTGCTTCTTTCCAAATTTAAAAATCATAAACTCGATGGATTATGTGATGATATGGTTAATGCTCCTTTTTCAATAAGATGGTGAAAATAAAAATAACTAACCTTTTTGTTATAACCGCACACAAACGTTTGCGTTGTTTTCATGAAAATCTTATTTCTGTACATCTCTGAAATTGCAGAGATAAAGTGGACATCAGTTAAGCTGCAATATCTTATTTATTTTAAGTTTCTTCCAAATTGGTATCCAGGAGCAGAATGCAGGTCTGATAGATGGTGATCTTCCATCACCCAACATTCCCTTGTTTCTTATAAAGCCTACCGTCACGGATATCCTCAGGTCTGATATTAGAATAGTCAGAAAAACCTCAGCCACGCGAGACAACCTAAAACAAATAAGTCCCGATACGCCTGGTCGTAAGTAGTTTGGTTAACTTATCCAACATTAATGCCCTTAAAGAAAATCTGCTTATCTGCCAATTTTCCATTTGGAACCGTTCCCGTTTTTGAGGAGTGGTTCCAAATGAAAATTGGCAACTTTTACTATGCGAAGAGGAAAATAACACTGTATCTTCACTCCCGCAATGATATAAAAACCGAAAAAATATGAGATTGCAAATATTCCACGGCCCGTCGTTCCTGCACTTGAGGTCGAAGGTCAGTTTATGAATAAAGTTATTCCGACACCAGGCACCTGAACAGAGAACCGCCACGTCGCAATTAGTAAATGACAAAACCGGAACAGTTCAGCACCAACAATGAGCACTATGGGACCAAAATGATTTGACCGTCAAACTACTAAAAAAGAAACCGGAATACGGTTACCATGGTAATTAAATTTCCCTATAAAATCAGATGTCCATATTTAATATACGCTATAAAACAACCAATATGTATCAATACATATCTTCTCGAATGTCGAAATATCTTTTTCCGTTTTTTATTTTCTTAGTGACGGCGATGTATGGTCAATATGCAAAGGCTGATGTAAAACTACCTGCTATATTTTCTGATGGAATGGTATTACAGCGCAACAAACCGGTGCTTATATGGGGCTTTGGCAATCCCGGGGAGCCGATATCACTGCGGATAGCTGGCCAGTTCAAAACCGCTATAACTGATACCGCTGGTAATTGGACTATAAAACTTGATCCCTTAAAAGTGGGCAGCCCACTTCAGTTAATTGTAAAGGGAAAGGAAAATCAAATTGAGATCCACGATATTTTAGTTGGCGAGGTTTTCTTGTGTTCCGGCCAGTCCAATATGGCCATGTCTTTGGATGCATGCAAAAGGTTTGGTAATCCCAATGCCCAAACCGACGCGGAACAAACCACACTCCCTATGGTACGCATATTCCAAACACCTAATGCAACATTTGCAGTCCAGCCCGAAAAGGATGTTTCCGGACAATGGCAATCCTTAAGCCCGGATAGGAATTTGACTTACTCAGCAATAGCCTTTTATTTCTCCCGCTCAATGTACAGGTACTTAAAAGTTCCGATAGGTATAATACGCTCGTCCAATGCCGGAGGGCCTATCGAAGCGAAGATGCCGCTTGAAGCTTTGCTATCCGTAGAATGCGGTAAAAACTATTATGATGAAGTCATTAAACTATCTAACCCGGAAATGATGAAAAAACAGTGGGAGGATATATTACAAAAGTGGGAGAAAGAAGTGCGGGATGTTACAGCAGTAGGACAAGTCCCTCCTCCGAAACCAAAAGCTCGAAACCCTTTAAATGGAGCTTATCCTGCTGCTGATTGGAATGGTGTTATTGCCCCTGTAATTAAGTATACGAAAACAGCGATACTTTGGTATCAAGGGGAACATAACGTTGCACGCGCCTTTAATTACAGAAAGTTATTACCTGTTTTAATTTCGTCATGGAGAGCAGAAAGCGGTGATTCAAATCTACCTTTTATATTCGTTCAACTTCCGGCATTCGGTAGTATTACCATGAATGATAATTGGGCATTAGTACGTGAATCTCAGCTGGTTACTCTTAAAGCAACACATCATACCGGAATGGTTGTGACAATCAATACCGGCGATAGGCGGAATATCCATCCACCGGATAAAGCTATTGTAGCGGACCGCCTTTTTAAGGAAACGCAACACATAATATACGGTGAACATACATCAGGATGTGGGCCCCTGTTTGATGATTTTAAAGTTGATGGTAAAAAGATAATTGTGAAATTTACTCATATCAACGGATCAATGAAGTTCTTATCGGGGCAGGAAGCAAAGGGTTTTGTCATTGCGGGTGAAGATAGAAAATTCTATCCTGCAGAGGCCCTGATAAATGGAACAACCGTTGAAGTCTTCTCTCCTGATGTTCCCCGGCCTGTAGCCGTAAGATATGCATGGGCGGGATTTCCTGACGTAAGCCTCTTCGATGCGTTTGATATGCCTGCAAGTCCATTCAGAACCGATGATTGGTAATACTTTGATGGCGCAATGGAATGATAAAACGTTTTGGCATTGTCTCATATAGAAAAAGTAATCAACAAAGGCATCCCGCTTATATTGATCGACCGGTCGCAAAACAATTTTGATATACATCGGGTAGAAAACGATCATTTTCCCGGCGGCTTCGCTATTGGTCGGCACCTGGCGCAGGTAGGCTGTCGGGAAATCGCCATCATTGGCGGGCGGGCCCACCTGAAAATGAGTAACCTGAGGGTGGAAGGTTGCCTGGCAGGCGCAGCCAGCGCAGGAATAAACATTATACGGAGCGTATCTATTATCGAAATTTCGATCGCAAAACTACACTTACCATCCTGGATAATATACTGGCAATAGAAAAAAAGGCCCGATGCTATATTTGCAGTTCATAACAGGGGGCACTTGAAATACTGACGCTACAGCAACCCGGCGCGCTCGGCGCTAAAATGATCGGAGAAGGTTTTGGAGGTAGTGTTCTCTGTCTTGTTAAAAAGCCTTTTGCCCTTCCATTTATTGAACAGTTGGAAACAAACTACCTCCAAAAATTTGGATTCAGTTCCACTCTTTATTCTATTCACATGTCAAACGGAGTGAGTATACTCGCCTGAATATTTAAATATCCCTTCCCCTGGATAACAGCCAGGCTATTGCAGCCAGTACAATTAAAATTGTATAACCCACCATAATTATTTCCGTATAGGGGGGACCCAGATGCTGTACAAATAAACCTAATAACACATCACCCAGGAGGGCGGCTATCAAAATGATTGCCGCCATCCAATTGTCTTTTCGGCTTTGACTATCGAACCTGTTTTTCATAGTTACCTTTTCTATTTATTTGGTATGCGACTCATTTCCATTCCGGATTTTGCGTTAGTTTGGAATTGGCGTTGACCTCATCAAGTGGAATAGGAAAATACCGGTTGCGGGTTTGCGGACTACGTACCGGGTAAACATCATTTACAGCCTGGGGAATTACCTGCATAAATGTATTGGTACGGGTAAGATCATACCAACGATCACCTTCTCCAAAGAATTCCCAGCTTCGCTCACGCAATACCGAATCAATAAATGGCTGCTGGCCAAGACCGGAAGTGAGTTCCGGCAACCCGGCGCGGTCCCTCACCACTTTAATAAAGTTATAGGCAGCCGCAGTAGCGCCACTGATTCTTGCTGTTGCTTCCGCCGCAATAAGGTACATATCCGGCAACCGGAAGATGGGTACATTTGAAGCATTACCCGGTGGCACGGGATCCATGTACTTTTTCAGTAATACGCCTTTCTTCGTGATAGGAGTAATATCTTTCTGTTGCACTACCTGCCCGAGCTTATTGATATAACTGGTATCAAGCAGCTTTCTTCTTTTATCAGCCGGACTAAAAGAATCAAAAAAAGACTGATACACAAAAAGAGAACCATAGGTAGCTGCCCCATAGGCAGGGGCGTCGCTATTCTTCGGTCCGTACAAACTATTCAGCTGCGCGCCAAAACCAGGTACCGCGCTTTCGCATTCCAATGCCCACATATTTTCCTGGCGGGCCAGGTCTTCTTTCGCCACATTGTATACGTCCGTTACGTCGGACATTAAAGCGTATTTGCCGGATGCAATCACCGCTGCTGCCTTTTCCAACGCAATGTCCCATTTGCCATTGTATAAGGCTGCTTTGGCATAAAGCGCCATCGCCACTTCCCGGGATGGACGGCCTTTCTGGATAGCAACAGTATACGTCGGTAATTTGAGTATCGCCTGATCCAGATCGGCAAACACCTGCCTGTACACATCTGCTTCAGGGCTTTTAGCAACAATCGCTGAATCAATATTTATGCTGGGCGATACCTTGATCACTACATCACGAAAGTTCTTGGCGAGCGTCCAGTGATAAAAAGCACGTAGAAAAAAAGCTTCTCCCAATATAATATCCTTGCGTACAGGATCCATTGTAGTAGTCGGCACCTTATAAATTACCCAATTGGCATTTTCTATTCCCGTATAACATGCCTGCCATATACGCTGGGGCGACTCAAATACGCGTGCAAAACTCTTCTGGGTAGTATAATTGGGATCGTAACTGAATAAGGTGTAAGTATCCCGCCCAACTACCGGACGGGGATATATCTGATCCGCACTTAGATCACTGGCGCCAGTGCCCGCCAAATTGTAAAGATCTGCCAAAGGGCCATAGGCAGCGGTAATAGCTCCTTCCGCATCGGCAGCAGTTTTATAGAATCCATCGGTAAAGATGGAGGAATACGGTGCTTCGGTGAGCTTGTTGCATGCGGTATGCATTAACAACAGGTGAGCAACACCCACCCCAAACATAATTTTGGCAAAGTATCTCATGTCTGACAAATTTTATTTTCGCGTATTGGAAAAAAATTTACAATCCTAATTGTAATCCTATTATCAGCGACTTCGCAGCCGGATAAACAATATTGTCTACTCCAATGACGGTATTGGACCCACCAAACGAATTGACTTCCGGATCGTATCCGCTATAACGGGTAATAGTAAAGAGATTATTAGCACTGATGTATACCCTGCCGTTTGTAATACCCTTTATCTTTGGCAGTTTATAACCCAGGCTGATATTTTTTAACCGCACATAGGAGCCATCTTCCACAAAGCGATCAGAAACCGGTGTACGGCCTCCCTGAAAACCACTGGGATATTCATTATTAGGATTATCGGGCGACCAGCGGTTGGCCATACCTGCTAATACATTTTTGCCTCCCGGTGCATTTTCGAAGGAGTAGCGACTGAGGTTAAAAATCTGGTTGCCCTGCACCGCGGCAAGAAAGAAACTGAGATCCCATGAGCCGTACCGCAGATTGGAAGAAAAACCAATCGTGTATCGGGGATTGGCCTGACCGGTAACACGCTGATCGTCGCCGGTAATCTGCTTATCATTATTCAGATCCTTTACTTTTACTCCTCCCGTGCGGCTACCACTACCTGGCAATATAGTTTCACCAGTTTGATAAATGCCATCGAAAACATACGTTTTAAATATCCCAAGCGGCTCCCCTACTCTTAACACACTAAAGGGATTCAACACATACTCATTGGTATTTCCCTGCAGACTTAAAAGTTTGTTGCGGTTAAAAGAGATATTGGCATTCGCATTCCATTTCAGTTTACCGGTTAATATCTTCGCATCAGCAGATATTTCGAGCCCTTTGTTACGTATGCTGGCAAAGTTGCCGTTGATAGAAGCATAACCTGAGGAAAGCGGCAAATTACGCATAAAAAGGAGGTCCCGGGTTTCCTTATTGTAGGCTTCCACTACAAAATTGATCCGGTCCTGCAAAATACCGAAGTCCACACCTACCATGGCCTGCGTGGATTTTTCCCAGCGCAAATCCTTGTTGGGAATACCAGTTGGGCTGATACCAATAGCATACAGATGATTGAACTGATAATTACTGCCGGGGCCTTCCAACGCGAGTGACTGGTAAGGCCCTATGGCGGCGGCATTACCGGTAGCGCCATAGGTGGCCCGCAGTTTAAGGTCGCTGATCCATTTGCTATTTTTTATAAAAGGTTCTTCTATTATTCGCCACGCCATCCCTACTGCGGGAAAGAATCCCCATTTATTATTGGCGCCAAACTTCGATGCACCATCATACCGTGCGGTAAGATCGAGGAAGTATTTATTCGCCAGACCATAGTTAACACGGCCCATATAAGAATTGAGTGCCTCTTTGGTCCGGTTACTACTCACGGTACGGTTCAACGATAGCTGAATCGCCTCATTAGTAGTAGCATCATTAGGGAAACCATTTGCCGTAATACTATTATCGTTATAATTGTTAGCCTGCGTAGCCCATACACCGGTAAATTTCAGGTTATGTATACCAAAATCCTTGTTATAGGTGAGAATACTTTCGTGCAACCAGTTAAAGGTGTTGATATTGGTCTTACCGGCGCTGCCCGAATTGGGATTTATCTCCGGCTTTCCCAAAATAGAAAGTGGTGAATAAGAATCATTGAGCTGAGAAGACAGATCCACATTAAAATTGGATTTATAAGTAAGATCTTTCAGCAACTTAGCTTCCACATATACATTGATCAGCGAGCGGCGGATATTGCGACGGTTAAGTTTTGCTGCCATTCCAACCGGACTGGGAACTTCCCGGTAGCGGCTATTAAACTGGTCGCTGATAGGATAAATGCTTCCATCTTCTCTGTAAGGTACCAGTGTCGGTGGTGCACTGAGCGCTGCACCCAAAATGCCACTGGTCACAGTGGTGCCGTCTGTCGGATTGGTATTGGCGGCAATCGCGTTATTGTCGGTATAGCTGGTGAGTATACTAACGCCGGTCTTAACAGCCTTACTTATGTTGTGATCGAGGGTGGCCCGAAGTGAAACACGGCTCAAATCAGAATTGATCACAATGCCTTCTTGTTTGAAATAGTTGGCGGAAAGAGAGAAAACCGTTTTCTCGGCCCCTCCGCTTACTGCCACCTGGTAACTTTGAATAGGAGCCTGACGCAGTACCACATCCTGCCAATCCGTGCCCTTACCCAATGAATCCGGGTTCGGATAAATATTACTGTGATATACCTCATTCTCCAATTTGGCAAATCCCGTCGCATCCAGCATTTTGAGCGTTTTTGTTACTTGCTGGATACCATAATATACGTCTGCCTGCACTTTGGTAACACCTGCTTTTCCCCGCTTGGTGGTAATGAGTACAACGCCATTAGCAGCCCGCGCGCCGTAAATGGCAGTGGCAGATGCATCTTTCAGGATATCTACGGATTCGATGTCGGACGGATTAATGGTCGATAAGGGGCTGACATCCGTAAGGCCGCCACCATTTGCGATCTGAATGCCATCTATAATAAACAGTGGCTCCGAAGATCCGTTAATAGAATTTGTGCCACGGATACGCACACTGATACTACCACCGGGGGCGGCATTATTTTGCGTAATCTGTACACCAGGTACGCGGGCAGCAAGACCCTGCGCCACATTGGCGATGGGCGTTTGCGCGATATCTGCCGCTTTGATAGATGCAATAGAACCGGTAGTAGCCGCTTTACGCTGGGTACCGTAGCCTACCACCCTCACTTCTCCCAGTTGTTTGGTATCAGTTTTAAGCGTTACCTGATACATGGTGCGCTCATCCACTTTCATCTGCACAGGATCATATCCCTGAAAAGTAAAACGAAGCACAGCACCCACTGAAATATCCCTGATGCTAAAATTCCCACTGGCATCAGTAATGGTGGCGCCGGGAGCATTCTTTGGCTGGATACTGACACCGGGTAAAGGGCTGCCATCTTCCGCTATTACCTTACCCGAAATGCTGTGGATCACCACCTGTGCCTTTCCTCTACAGGGAAACAGTGTAACTCCGAGGCACAACAAAAAAATTAATTGATGTAGGTATTTCATTCTGCTGTTTTTTGTTTGCTAAACATGACGTTTAATTTTGCTGCAGTAACTATTCAGGATGTTCCCGGACCCTGTTGGAATCCGGAAATATCCTGAATAGTAATCACTGCTTATCCAGTTTTACAATTTTTTGCACTTTCGTTTTTCCATCATTTGTTACCTGCATCAGGCTGCCCTGCTTGTCGGCAATGGTGGTAACGGGAGCGGACACCGCGAAGGAAGTACGCAGCGTTTTAAGAGGTGGATGCAGCGCAGATAAAGGCGAGCCGGGTCGCATTGTAGCTGGTCGCAATGACATGACAGATAAACCATGTTGCATAACATTTTTTTAAAATTGTTAAAGAATAAATAGAAACTTTATTCAGCTTCTACATGGTTTCCAGACAACGAATGTTTTATAAAAAACACTTGTCAGATACGGGGATTAAGTACCTGATCATTCAAAAAGTAAGGGCAAGGCTACGCCAGCATAGCAGTCTGTTACCGCCAGTCAATTGAAAACTATAAAAAATGAAACGTACTATGGGGCACTTTATAAAGCCGAACTAAGGTTTTTTTTAATCATTATCTATTATTGTTTCAGGGTACTTTCAATACCGCTGTTTTTCTAAAGCCCCAGTATCCATATCCTGCTATATATTTTTTGGCGTACGATAATGGCATAACGGTGCGAAATACACCGGTAGCCGGGCCTGTTTCTTTCACCACTATCCTCTTCACCTTATCTTCATCTGTCTTTAATTCCACCCATCCCCAATCAGGTATATCCGGGTGAATATCGAGCGGTGCTTTTAATTCAATAAAAATCGCTGCACCTTTCTTCGCCCTTTTCAGCGGCCGGCCGGCGGCATCAACAAATTGTATGTTAATCGCATGCAGGGATGAAAAAGTGAGCGTGGCCATCCAACCCCGGTTTGAAATAGCCCAGCCTTCTGTGGCATAGGGGTGTGATCCTATCTTATCAGTTAGGGTATCTTTTGATGTTATCTCTTTAACCTGACCAGGCAGGCGTGGAAAATCAGCGTCAAGCGGAGTACCATCCAGCGTACCTCTTACAAGTCCCAGCTTACCAAATCCATTGGGATGCGCCTGTGGCCAGCCATACTCTACCCCTTTCCAATAACCATCAATATTTAATCGTTCACTGCTCTTATTACTGAAATGTGCACCCAGCGGATTAAGGCCGAATACGAAATTGATTTGTGACCATGCCTGTTCCCTGGCAGCGGGTTTATTAAGGACATATGCGGCGGCAAAAATACTTCCACCAAGAGCCGGCGCACCACCCAGTTCTTTTGTTTTAGGATGCGCCCATTCTGTATCACTGTGTACCCGGTACTCCCAGGGGTTGCGGCTATTCGACAGAATAAAATCCAACCAACCCTGCAGCTTTCCACTTGTACCTGCCGGTGCTTTTTCCGGCGCCACTAAAAGAAAGAACGCCAATGCCTGGGGGGTAATATGCTCCGCATTCCTGATCCACCACATATGCCTTGGATTATTGAAGTTCCAATTGCGAATAATATCTTCCGCCCCTTCCTGTGCCCAATGCAGAAACTGTTCAGGTTTTCCATCTTTCTCCTGCTGCTCACACAAATACATGAACAGGTTACGGAATACAGACTGCCCGAAT
Source organism: Chitinophaga sp. RAB17 (assembly GCF_052114225.1). Classification (NCBI taxonomy): domain Bacteria; kingdom Pseudomonadati; phylum Bacteroidota; class Chitinophagia; order Chitinophagales; family Chitinophagaceae; genus Chitinophaga; species Chitinophaga sp. RAB17. Next base: position 117,025 of record NZ_JBFREI010000005.1, read on the forward strand.
GCATTACCCATTTCGTTAAATTCCTGGTAACCGGGATCCACCCACTTGGTACTGTAAGTCCAGTAACGAACTTCTTTATGCCGGTCGTAAGCCTTCCAGTTTTCAAGGCAGGCATGACGGTAACGTTGATATTTTTCTTCAGATAAATATGGTTTCAGAAAAGTATGATACGCTGCACATACTGCTGCCAGCTGATCAAGGGTATTCCAATAATCGTATTTCATTTTTGGCGTTCCATCATAACCCAACCAGCCATGCCGGGTGGCTACCGGGCCGTTATACGACAGGTGATAATAGGCAAACTCTGCATGCCATAAAATAAGCGCTATCAAATCCGGAACACTATCTTTCCCCATTTCATTTTTCCAGTTATCAAAAAGTGCCGGATTAGATGCATACAACAACAATTCGAACGGCGCTTCAAGGGTAAAGGCTCCTCCATCGCGGGAAGGGCCACCGCCATACACTTTTGCTTCATCCGAATGTTCAGGATCAGTAGATCCGCGCACATCTATAAAAAATTCGTATGCCAATTTGGAAGAAAGTAATTCCTGGAAAAATGGCTTTACCTGGAAAGGCACCGAAGGATTTAACCCATTCACCTTTGCCACATATTCTTCGGTACCGGGATAAACAGGATTGAATGCGGTGAAATCACCGCTATAATTTTTTATGACCCCTTTGTATAAAAGATGTCCTGTTACTGCCCCTTCAATGGTAAATGGTGTGCCGTCCGGGATTCCCCATGCCACCAGGCGTTTGGACTCTCCCGTATTATATCCCGCCTGGTTAACAAGCGTTCTTTTCAGGGCATCAGATTGTGCTATCGCTGTTTGCGATAGCACCATACAAAGAAGCCATATTATCCGATATCTTTTACTCACTTTTTTATATCTTATTATTTTCAATAAATATTTTTCATAGCATCCGGCAATTGCGCTGTACATAAACATTCATTGTCCATACCTCTATTGCCGGCAAAAATAAATGCCTTCTTAATCGCATCATGATTTAAGTTATAATCTAAAGATGGATCGAATGAGGTTTTCCTCCTTCCAATAAAAATTGTTTGACGATATTACCATACCTCACTGCGTAAGTACCTGTGCGCGACGCTTTAAGTACGGCCTTTTTCAATTGGTGGCCGCTCCAGTAAATATCAACCGTTACGTTGCCCCGGGATTTAAGGCCTTTCACATACCCCTCTGGCCAGGCATCCGGTAAGGCAGGCAATAAATGAATTGCTCCTTCATGACTCTGCAACAGCATCTCTGCTACGCCAGCTGTGTAACCAAAATTGCCATCGATCTGGAAAGGTGGATGCGCATCGAAAAGATTGGGATACAACCCGCTTTTCTCTCCTGATCCAGCCGAAATAGCGGGCCGAATGAGTCGTTTCATTTGTTCATGTGCATAGTTGCCCTCTCCTAATCTTGCCCAGATATTGATGCGCCAGGCCGTACTCCATCCCGTACTTTCCATGCCCCTGGCCAGCAATGACCGTTCTGCGGCCCTGGCCCACGCAGGTGTTTGCTGTGGCGTGATCCAGTGCCCCGGATACACCGCGAAAAGGTGGGAGCTATGACGATGATGATCTGTGGAATCATCCACATCCTCCATCCATTCCTGCAGTTGCCCCCACTTGCCCACCTGTGGACCTACTAAATTCCCCCGAAGCATAGTCACCTGCTGTTGCATTACCTCATCTGTTTTAAGAACAGCGGCTGCAGCAAGGTAATTGCTGAACAGGTCGTACACAATCTGTTGATCGTAACTGGCGCCCGGATAAGGGCGCTTATCGCCTTCCTTCTTCCCCGGACCATGTTCCGGTGACCAGCCATCAGGGGTAATTAGTTTTCCATCAGCACGTTTAACCAGGTGTGCTTCCCAATACTGAACAATTTCTTTTAACAACGGAAAAGCTCTCTGGCGGAGAAAACTGGTATCGCCGGTATATGCGTAGTGCTCCCAGAAATGCTGTACAAGCCAGGCGCTGCCCGGACGATGCATCCGCCATTTGCTGGGACCTCCCATAATATTATTGGTACTATAAGCCACCCAGCCTGCCGGAACTTTTAATGCACTATCGTTGCTCTGTTTGTTTACTGCAGCCAGGTTTTCTACCCAGTCGAAATAAGGGAAATGGCATTCGGACAAATTAGTAGGTTCTGCCAACCAGTAATTCATCTGAATGTTAATGTTGGTAGTATATTGAGAATACCATGCAGGCTTCGATTCATTATTCCAGATTCCTTGCAGGTTGGCAGGTAAGCCTCCTTTACGGGAAGAGCTGATCAGGAGATAACGGCCATACTGGAACAGCAGGGCTTCAAATGCAGGATCTTCTGCCCTCTTGCTATATGCCAACAGCCGCTCTGTTACAGGGCTTTCATTCGTGGCGCCCAGGTGCAATGCCACCCGGTTAAAAAGAGCCGAAAAATCCTGGCTATGTGCCGTTTGAAGTTGCTTAAACGGTTTTTTCAGTAATTTATCCAGTTGCGCGGAAAGCTTTGTATGAGGTGCATCCCCCAGATAATGGTAACCAGAGAAAGGCTTAAAGTTAGTACCAGCCACTAACTGCAGGGTTAGTTCATCTGCCTGCTGAATGACCAGGGAAGAATCGGTACGCTGCATCCGGCCACCTGTGTGCATTACCTGTACAATGGCTTCATACTTCATCGTATTTCTTAAGTCACCTGCAAAAGTTATCCGTGGACCGCTCACTTGTATGCCCGAAGACCTTACATCGCGCAGCATTATTTCTACATTTATTTTTCCCCGGCGACTCGCATTCGCATGCATAATAAACGCCTGATCCGGATAACTTACAAAATACTGCCTGGTATAATTTGTTCCTTCATGATCATAACTGATTTCCTGTACGCCACTGTTGAGTAGCAGCCGTCGCTGGTAATGACTGGTATCCAGGTGCCCCCAGCGGACATAAATATTTCCGAATGGCTGATAATATCCTACGGAGTCTGTGGTACCTGTACAAAGTGAGCTCTCATTAAACTGAATGCGGTCAGTATCGGTGCCTCCGAAAACCATGGCGCCCAGCGAACCATTGCCTGAAGGAAAAGCCTCCAGCCAGGCTGTTGCGGGGCGTTGGCTGATCATCTGTAATTCAGCCTGCCTGCTGCTTTGGCTTTGCGCCGTCAGCAACTGAAAATAGCCAAATAGCAAGGCTGCTAGTAGATAAATTTTTCTCATACTATTCCTTCTTTTACCTGAGCATTTTCTTGTAATACATTCGCTGTAGTATTTTTATTCATTTTTGTTGTCATCCATCCAATCAGCGCTGCACCTACTAAAATGCAACTGCCCACTCCCATCACAATGACCGACGCCTTTGTGGCGATTATACCAAGTATGAATACCCCCAGTCCTACCATCGCCATCGCTATGGCAATGACCTGAATACCAAATTTATTTTGGGCCGTAGCCGCCTGGTGTTGTAAGATATCATTGGCTGCTTCAGTTGGCGGCTCGCTCAAAATTCCGGATATACTGATACGTCCATGCATTTTGTAATACACTTCAAAGCTGTACAATAACAACAGTGGCGTAATCTGACCAATGATGGTTTCCCAGGTTTTAGTTAATCTCACATCGAAAATTGCTGGCAGGGCCAGTTTCAGGAACAGGTTTACAAACAACATGGTAATAGTGACGGTAACCACAGAAAATGCCGTTTGACGCCGTGAAAATAAGCTCCAGATAATGGGTGCACACAAGGCGCCTCCCGCAAAGGAAGCTATGCTCAGTACAAAGTCCACGATACCCCCTATTTTGGGTATCAGCAAAGCGATGATCACGGTACAAATACCAAATACCACGGTAAATATTCTGGCTACCAAAATCTGTTCTTTTTCACTGGCGCCTATCCGGATCAGCTTTTTATAAATATCAGTAGCAAAAACAGTAGCTGCCAGGTTAATGGTGGTATTGGCCTTGCTGGAAGTAGCTGAAATCATTCCAGCCAGCACCAACCCAATTAACCCTGCCGGTAATACTTTCTGACAAACCATCATGTAAGCGCCTTCGGCGCCAAGGCCCGCCAGATCAGGGTTCATGATACGGTAAATCATGGGAGGGATCATCCATATAACAGGACTGACAAGGTAGAGAATCGTAAAAAGCCAGGCTACTTTCTCCGCGCTCTTTTCGTTTCTTACACTGGTATACCGTTGCACATAACTCCAGTTACCACCAATATACATGGTTTGATATACCACAAATGCCAGCATAAAAGGAACCGTATATTCATCGTTAAACAGCTTGAAGAAACCCTCAGGTGCTTTGGTAACAAGATTAGCAGGCCCTCCTATATGTTCAAAAGCAATTGGTATAACAATCAATACCGAAGCAGTAAGAATGACAAATTGTACCACATCTGTTACCAGCACCGCCCACAATCCTCCGGCAGCTGTATACAGGGCAATAATTACCCCTATAATGATGATACAGGTTTCCAGCGAATAAGGCGTGGCTACCTGCACCATTTTCCCTACAGGATATAATACAGAAGCAGTGGTGAAAAGACTAAGCCCCAGCACCAGGTAAGTATAGAATTGCTGTGTGCCGGTATTGAAACGCTTACCAATATATTCAGCCGCCGTTTTTACACCTGTACGCTTCCAGCGTTTGGCGATAAGCAGTGCTACAATGCCCCCGCTGATAGCCATCGTGAGTTGAATGGTATTGGCCACCAACCCATGTTTATACGCGATAGAACCCCATACAACAAAGGTGCCGGCCGAAAAATAACTGATGAACAAAGAAAGACCGTTGATCCACCAGGGAGTTTCACCACCTGCTTCAAAAAAAGCCTGCCCGTTTTTGCTGCCCACCTTTGTAAAAGCGAGGCCGATACCAAAGATCAGCAGCGCAAATACCGCCAAAACAATAAAATCTAAATGTATCATATCAATATTTTAATAACACCGGATAGCAAATACCGCCGCAGGTACGTCTGCATCAGGGTGACTACATCTTAACACAAGTTGATCAGTGCACAAAGGTTGCGGTAACAACACCACGTTCCTTGACTGATAATTGTCCGTCTTTCTGTAAACTTCATTTCCCATCGCATCTTCAATGACGTAATTCCTTACACAAAATGGCATTACATGCTCAGGATGCCCCATGAGCACCGTTTCCATGGGATGATCAAAATCGGTATCAAAATACAGCTCTATGCGGGAAATCGTTTGTTGTTTTTCCCACTGCAACATAAGGGCAGGTTGCGGGTCTGCCAGATCAGCTACCCAGGCATTCGGCCGGTTGGTAGGACGATCAATCCCGTTTTTAATATTCTCAGGACCAAATACCGTTAATGGTTCCGTGATTTCAAAGGCTATATTCTGTCCCTGGGGCCTGCGCTCCGGACACCAGAATTCAAATGCTTCCATACCAATTCCGGGGGGTGGATCCTGCCGGCCATAATTGGATACGGCCACATTCACGGAGTTGAAAACCGACAGTATTCCGGTAACGCGATGCCTGGAATAATACAGGGAAACATGTGGATTTTTTTCGAAGGTGATAAATACATAAGTATCCTTTTCCAGCACCGCATCGAAAATAAGTTCCAGGCAATTGTACCCGGGCTCTATAAATAATACATGCTGATCAAGTGTTATCTCAGGGGTATAATTACCGGGATCGTTACTAATACGTAACGAAACCGTAAGTTCCGACACCACATTGGAGGTTGCGTAAAATGTAAATGCCGGCACCTTACCCGCTTTCAGCGGCACCATCTGCGCTACAGACTGATCTATCGTACGGCGGATACCATGTTCCTGCAGTCCTGAAGGTCCCCATTTGCTGCTGGCCTGCACATTTGCCAACTGCACCAGATCACGCGTATCCAATCGCGCTACCTTAGGAATATAAAAACCCCGTTCCAGCAATAATTGCTGCAAGGTGGAAACATGTCCTTGTTCCCGGAGTTCCCGGGGTTGTAACTGCAAGCGGTTACATAAGGCCGCAGCTGTACCTACCACCTGTGCAGCAGCAGCAGCCGTGGCCATTACGCGGGTGGAGCCAAATGCTACGTGCGTGGCGCTGATAATACGGCCAGCCAGAAAGAGGTTTTTAATATTACGACTGTATAGTGACCGGTAAGGAACCTGGTAAACGCCTTTGCTATGCCATTGATTACAACCGGGCTTTTCGCTGAATACGCCATCTGCCGGATGCAGATCTATACTCCATCCTCCAAAGGAAACAGCATCTTCATGCGCCTGCTGTTCCACAATGTCCTGTTGCCTGATCATGTAGTCTCCCTCAAAGCGGCGGCTTTCCCGCTTGCCGGGTATATGCCCCACCCATTCGAGCGTGAGCGTTTCTGCCTCCGGAAAGTTCCCGGAATTTTTGATATAATCCCATACGCCGTACACCACTTTCCATAATTCCCACTTAATGTTTTCTGTATCTGCTACCGTATCAAGCCGGCCACCAAATTCTATCCACCAGAGTTTACAGCCAAATTCCTTTGCATTAAAAGAGCGGTAACGCGGAATATCCGTAATCTCCTTCAATGCAAAGGAGGGTGGCATGTATTTAACTGGTTTGCCGGTGTCTTTAGAATAAAAATAAAGACTGTGTCCCAGGAGCTCTCCATATTCTTCTGTTGGTGCGAAAAGTTCTCCAAACTCCTCCTTTGATTCGGCGCCAATACGAAATGCAGCACCAGCCAAAAAACCAACAATACCATCACCGGAAGCATCGATAAATATTTTACCTTCCAGGAGATACCGTAGCTGATTCTGGCTGCAAAAAGCTTCTACACTATAAATAGTGTCTGCATCCAGCTTTTGCAAATCAAATACGGCGGTATTAAGCAACAACGTAATATTGCCTTCCTCTGTTACTTTTTCCAGTAGAATAGTATCCAGGATAAGCGGATTCCCTTCCGGGTTACGGTACATATTCTCCACCAGTATTTCTTCCACAATACCGCCTTCCCGTGCCCAGCGATTGTTATTACCCATGTGAGAAGTAGCGCCCAATACCCACAGCCGTACTTCGCTGGAAGCATTGCCTCCAAGCACAGGCCTGTCCTGCACCAACACTACCTCCTGCCCTTCCCGGGCCGCCGCTATAGCGGCACAAACACCCGATAGTCCACCGCCTATCACCACCACATCCACTTTCATCTTTACAACATTCAGGTGTCTGTAGTCCTGTTCCCTGCTAACCTGCATTTTTTATGATATTTAGATTCATTGAAATAAAATTCATCTTCCCCTATGTCTACCTAGTATCCAGTGTTTTGAGTGAGATTCGGATTATTGGCGATATCTGAATACGGAATAGGTAATAAATTCATATTGTCATTAACATAACTGAATTCACTTTCAGGCTGATTATATTCATCTGCCAGATGGGCGCGTATAGTACCCGGGAGTATCCCCCAGCGCTTTAGATCAAACCAGCGATGGCATTCAAAGGCCAGTTCCCTTCTTCTTTCCTGACGAATCAGGTTCATCAACTCTTCGGGAGAGCTGTAGGTAAGATCAGCCAATAATGGCATGGCCGGTGAGCCGTAAGTACCACCATGAGCCTGCCGGATCTGATTCAGTTGCAACATTGCCAGGTCCGTATTAGCGGCGCCGCCCAGGTTGGTCAATGCTTCTGCATACATTAACAATACATCTGAATAACGTAACCAGATAAAATCATCGGCATTATCAGTAACAGTTGTAGTCAGCTCGTCATTGTATTTACAGGCCCTGTTGTTACTGCTTACATTTACACTCATGCGGGGGTCCGCCCATTCATATACGGACTGTGGGTTTGGGGTAATTGTAAATATCTGACCTGGCTGAAAGTTTTTCACACTTGTGCTAACAGCACTGGTACTACTTACCCAATTAAAATCAGGGCTTGTTGCGGAATTGCTGATGCTGCAAAAGAAACTATTGGTGCGCATACCTACCGCCGCAATACCGCTATTGACAGGATCACTGGCCTGGTTATAGATCATCTGAATTTTCCCGTCGGCTTCATATAACTTTACCTGGAAGCTGATATTGTTGGCGATGGTGGTGCCGGTTCTCCAGCTCCAGTTTTTCCACTGTACCGTCAATACCCGGTTAGGGGCCGTACCGGACGTGGCATAGGAAGCCTCTCCTCCATATCCGTTCAGGTTATCAATTAAGGGCGCGATCACCTGATCTTTCGTTACATTAAGGACAGGTGCAGCATTCACCCGGGATGCGAAACTAATGAAGCCATTGCTGCTCATATAAAATTTATCTACCGGAAATCCTCCAAACCTGAAAGTAAATCCGATGGGCAGCGCACTGGAAATAGCATCATCTACCTGAACAGCAGGAACTTTTACTCCTCCCACCAGGTCACTATAGCCATTTGTTCCTGCCGTGAAAATATATGGTTTTGAAAAGGCGGACGAAACATTCATCATGGTACTATAGACATAGTTATACTTCATTCGTGTATATGCCAATGCATTGGCTGGCATGCCGGAAGTGCCTTTGGTATAAAAGATCCGTTCCTTATCGGCAGATTTATTGGAGGCTGCCGTACTGAAAATATTGGTATAGCTTGTATTCAAATCTATTTTATATACCGCCTTGTTATCTATCAACTCTTTTAATTTATCTGCCGCCAGCTGGTATTTCGACACGTCTCTTAATGGGTATCCGGCCATCGTTAGATATACTTTACCCAGCAGTGTCTTTGCGGCGGCCTTTGTGGCACGGCCACCATTATTGTCATTATAGGAATAGGTATCATCAAGGTTTACTTCAGCATATTGAAGGTCCTCAATGATCTTTTTATAAACGTCAGCTGCCGGGGTACGCGCAGGCCTCAGGTTATCCGGATCCACGCTTGCCGGGTCCGTCATTAAAGGCACGTCACCGAAAAGTTGCACCAGCCGGAAGTAATAAAAGGCACGCAGGAACCGCGCTTCTGCCTGTACCCGTGTTATAATTTTCGGGGTGATTTTGGAAGAGTCCTTTGCATATGCGATCACATTATTGGCTCGTTCGATCACGCGGTATGGCGTTGACCACATGGATTTGATATTAAAATGTTGTGACGTATAGGTCAGATTTTCCAATTCCGTTCTGGAGCCTATATTAGTAGGCACTAATATTCCATCATCAGAGATCATTTCGAGCGCCTGAATAGTATACATATCTATCACTTCAGTCCTCATCGCCTGATAAACACCGTTTACAGCGGCGATGGCATCAGCATCTGATCCGTAAAATTCTGTAAGCGTAATGAGAGATCTGGGATCTTCCTCCAGGAATTTCTTACAGGAAACACACAATAAAAGCCCGCATATGAGCATCATTTCAATTCTTTTCATAACGATTATTTTCAGATGGCTTTTACATTAAAAATTAACATTTATTCCGAGGCGTACCGAGCGGGTGACGGGTGTTGTACCTCCATCCACACCACGGGAAAGTCCGGTTCCGGTATTTACTTCCGGATTATAACCTGAATAAGATGTCAGCGTAAACATGTTCTGGAAATTCGCATAGCACTTAATACCCGACAGTTTTAAACGTTTAATAATAGATGCGGGCATCGTCCATGACAGCGTAATATCACGGCATCGCAGATAGGTACCATCTTCCAGATAATAGTCAGTGGATTCCCTGGGATCGAGTACGGTTCCCGACACCTGTACTTTTGTGACTTCATTGTTCTTACGAATTCGTGCAGCTTCGTCTTCACTCATATCAGGTGTTATCATTCTGTAACGCTGATCAAAAAGATCTTTCCGGAAATTGGCCAGGCCGCCGTAAGAGGTGCTGTTATAAATCTCATAATAGTTGAAGATTTTATTACCTACAGAATAGCTGAAGAATGTAGACAATTCAAAATTTTTGTAAGCAATGGAGGAACTGAATCCACCAAAGAATTTAGGTAATGCACTGCCAAGGTATGTTCGGTCTGCATCATTGAGCACACCATCATTATTTAGATCGGCATAGCGTCTGGCGCCTTCTTTAACCCCTGGCTGAAAATCAGCCGGTTTTTTATTAATGGTTTCATCCGTCCACACTCCAATAGTTTTCAGACCATAAAACTGGCCAATAGGTTGTCCCGGCTGCAGGCGGAATAAATAGGCACTTCCTCCCACCTGGTTAACGTCGAGATATTCTCCATTGCCTCCTGATAATTGATCGATCCGGTTCCTGTTAAAACCGATATTTGCGTCTATGTTCCATTTTACATCTTTAGTGTTGATAATCTTCACTCCTGCGCTAAATTCAATGCCTTCATTGGAAAGGGTGGCCACATTCTTTGTAAGCGAAGCATAGCCAGTGGTTAATGGCGGAGTGGTACTGAACAACAAGCCGTCCGTTTTCTTGCTGTACACTTCAGCAGTAAGTGAAACCCTATCGTTAAAAAGCCCCATATCAGCACCCAGGTTAATAGACGTAGACCTTTCCCATACGAGCATTGGATTGGGTAATCCGGTTGGTGCAACACCGATATTTAATGTGTTTCCGAATACCACACTGGCCACACTCAATGTACCGATGGTGGAATAGGATGGTATAGATTGATTACCTACAATTCCCCAGCTGGCACGCCATTTCAGATCGCTGATGACAGATCGCAGCGGAGCAAACCACTTTTCCTGGTTCATACGCCAGGCAGCACTCAGTGCAGGAAATATCCCATACCGCTCATTTTCTAAAAATTTGGAAGTACCATCTACACGGCCGGAAGCGCTGAAGTAATAGGTAGATTTGTAATTATAAGATGTACTGATAATGCCTGATACCAGCTGATTGCCATTATAGGAAGAATAAGGAATACCAGGCGAGGAGCCTGACTGAAGGGAATTATAACTGGTAATATTAGAGGTAAATCCCTGTGTGGACGCAGTTTGCGACTTGGATACAAACTTTTCAGCGGATGCTACTGCGAAAGCCGATAAGAAGTGATCTTTACCAAAACGCTTGTTGTAATTTGCCTGTACCTGGTAAAGTAAGCCGTTATTTTGCGAGGTGCCTGTACTGGCGGCGCCTTTCAAAGTACTGGTGGAGTTGATGTAGGTATTGGGCGTGTAATTCTCCAGCAAATTATTGAAACTCGTAATCCCGAGTTTTGTGCTTACCGTAAATTCCCTGGAAACATTCCAGTTCAACCCGAAATTTGCCAGCAACTGAGAAGCGGTATAAACGTTTTTCACGCCCTTATCCCCATCATATTCCAAAGGATGGTTGGTAGCTGCCAACCCTCTGACAGCAGTGGCATCGAACCGGGGATTATAATAAATGACTCTTCCCCTGGCCACATCTGCCATAGTCGTCTGACCATAGCCATACTGGTAAGTGGACAGGTAATTGAGGTTCCCATCGGGATTAACCAGCGGTGAAGAAGGGGCCCAACCCAATACTTTATTAGACAAGGTACCGTTGGGTTGCCCATTCCGCACAGAATTGGTGATGTTGGCGCTGGCCGTAAAAGTAACATCCGGATGAAGTTTCCCTTCATAAGTTATCTTCCCATTGTACCTTTTCATGGAACTACCAGGGATGATACCGTCGAGAAAATAATATTGACCGGAGACAAAAACTTTATTTTTTGCATCGCCACCAGAAATACTGGTGTATATATCTGTAGCTGGCGCCACCTGCTCCAGTTCCCGCTGGTGATCATACGATGTAAGGGAATCAATTTCAGATGGAAGATAAGGCTGTATAGCGGTGGTATTGTAGCCAATTGCTTTGCGGTATGCCCAGGCCTCATTTACATAGGTAGCATAATCCCTGGCCCCCAATACCTTCACATTTTTTGAAGAGATAGAACCGGAACGATTTGCATTTAAGGTCACTCTTATTTTCCCTACTTTACCCGTTTTTGTGGTAACAAGCACTACACCATTGGATCCTCTCGAACCATAAATGGCGGTTGCCGCAGCATCCTTCAGGATCTCGATACTTTCAATATCATCGGGATTGAGCATGGAAAGTGGATTGGAGGTACTGGAAGAAGCAAGACCTGTTGCACCATTAGACAGATTAGTTTCAGGCATATTAAAAGGAATACCATCGATCACATACAGCGGCTGGGTAGAATAGCTGATAGAATTTATCCCCCTGATTTCAATACTGATACCACCTCCGGGTTCAGCACTGTTTTCCATTACCTGCACGCCGGCGGCCCGGCCACCAATCAACTGTTGAAAGTTAGAATACCCACCTTCTGTATTATTTTTTGTATCCACTTTCGTTACGGAAGTAGTAAGATCTTTTTTCCTTTTGCTTTCATAACCAATGACTACAAAATCATTGAGGTCAGCAACGGCTGGCTGGAGATAAATAGTGGCTGGTAGCCTGGAAGCCTGGTACTCCAAATGCTTATATCCGACAAAAGTGATCACCAGCACATCTGTTGGATTTGCAGCAATTGAAAACATGCCGCTGCCATTGGTGGTGGTTCCCTGTTTTGTACCCTTCACGAGTATAGATACAGATTCAGCCGCGTCGCCTGTTTCCAGTTTAATCTTGGCAGTGGCTGTAATTTTTTGCGCTTGCGCAATAGATGATAGGAATAAGCAGACAATCATTGTCAATGCTTGCAGGATTCTTTTTTGCATATCATTTTTTTTGGTCGACAGTCCCGTAACCCATTCCTCCGGATACTGACAATGTTTCATAAAAGCGTGGAAGAATTAAATATTTTTCAAAACGTGTTTACTCTTCAAGCGTGGTATTTGTTCTTCGAAACTAATGCAAATCCTTACTGCTTCAACGTTTACGGAAATTTTGTTACCGGGAACGTTCCCATTGATCCTGTTTTTTTACATCTCTGGCAATTCAGCCAGCATGGCCTCTTTCACGTCTATCTTCATCTTTTCCCTACGGGCAGCCACCATGTGCTCAAAATATTGACAACCATGGTATCATTACCGCTGTTAATCGGTAGCTGCCCGGAGGCAGCCACCTTCAAAAACAGAACATGGCATAGGATAAATAGGAACTTTAGCAGGGCCGCTCCATACGCTTGCCATCATTGGCATCATCCCCTGCTGTGTTATCTACATAATACATCGTTCGCTTAACCGGCAGGGCCGATGGTGATAAAGACTGTTTCGCGTAGCTAACCTGCAGGCATAGCAAGGCCCCAAGGGTAAATATCCCTTTGTACATAGCTTACAATAAATTAGTGATCAGTAATGTTAGCACACCGGTTGTCAAGGCCGTGTTCTTATTTGGTTGACCCGTTATTTCAGTATTTGTTCCAAAATTGTATATCCTCCTTCATGCTGCACAACGCGCCTGCCGTTGAGCCATACTTTCGCTTTGTAAAATACAGCCTCAAACTTCAACCAAACATGATGTCCTTTTGGTACCGCGGCCTTAAACTTTCTGAAGTACCAGGCCGTTCCGGTATAAAATGTATATCGCTGATCAATGCTAAAACAATGAGGCACGCTAACTTTATCGAATTTATCAGCCGGAAAAGAAGTCCATGTACCATTTAAACCATTAGATGAACCTTGTGCTGTTAATCCCAGGGAAAGGCAGAGGCATAATAATAATGGAGATAATTTCATGACCTTGACAATTGTTCGTTTTCTAAGCTGGCTGACAAAACACACCGGCAGGTAATGTTCTGTCACTGAATAAAAGTGCTGTATTCCCTCATTAAAAGTGTGCGATTTGTATATTGACGACTACTATACAAATGTAAGCAAGCGGATAACAATTTATAGTAAACCAAAATAATTGAAGCCGGGAACGGTTGCGGTGTTCCTATCCATCCAATTTGTTAAAATGCAACCCTTTGCAATTTCATTCCGGCAAAGCTGGTGGTCCTGCCATCCTGCTCTGCCAGCAGGCTGCTGCAAAAATGATGTTCTGCCATCGTTACCAGTTATCGGTTCGGAAAGGAGCAACGGGCAATCCGAAAGTATTATATACGTTACCCACACCAAAATCCTTAAAGGCATACCTCACAGCAACCGGTTTGGCCACTTTATCACTGCTTACCACTATTGTATTACTCCAGTTTTTTGCAGTTGCAGGATAGAAAACCTTATCCAATCCGGCAACTTCGAACCCGATAATTTCACGACCATATGTGGTGAAACACTGGGGCGTATCGTTGAACGTTAGGGTTACCCGATCACCAGCCACCTTCATTTCCGGGTATACCGGACTTTGATAGGCGATGCCTGTTTTCTTATAGGTACGTGCCAATGCCCAGTAAAGCAATCTTTTGCTGATCGTAGTTTTATCAGATGGATGAATGTTTAACTCCTCCCCTACATCTGTAGTGACTATCATGCCCACATTGGGGATTTGAGATTGAGCCAGTTGTTGTTTTTCGCGCAGGTATGGAACAGAATCGCCGTTATTCGGATTTTTATAGGGAGCGATCTGAACATAGTAAAATGGGATCGTATCTCTTTTCCAGTTTTCCCGCCAGCTGGCCACCATCGATTTCATCAACTGGTCATAATTATAAGGCTGGCGGATATTCGCTTCCCCCTGGTACCAAAGAAAACCCTGGATTCCAAAGCCGGCTATTGGAGCAATCATGCCGTTATAAAGGGCAGATGGATCATAAGGGCTTATTTTGGATTTTGCTACCCGAGGCTTCTCAGCAGAAAAACGGGCGATAGCGTTTTCAGGCATCCACGATTGAATCCGGGTTCCTCCCCAGTCGGCCTCAATAATCCCCACCGGCACTTTTAATATTTCCTGCAGCATCATACCATACTGAAATGCAACGGCGCTAAAGGTAAAGGCACTTTCAGGCGAGGAAACTTTCCAGGCGCCTGAAACCTCCGTTAATGGGGTATCCGATACGGCATGCTGTACCTGGAACAAACGTAGCTTTTGATTATCGGCTTTGGTTAACAGGTCATTGGAATTTAAAATAGGAATACCTTTAAATCCCCGCATCGGCATTTCCATATTCGATTGGCCGGAGCATACCCAAACTTCTCCGATCAAAATATCCGTCAGCGTGAAGGGTATTCCGTCGCTAAATGTGATAGCGTAAGGGCCTCCAGCCTCAGGCGTTTCAATCATCAGCTGCCATTTACCATCAGGAGCCGCCTTTGTCTGGTAACCTTTTGCATTCCAGGAAGTGGTAATTTTTACGATGGCATTTGCTTCGGCATTTCCCCAAAGTGGCACATTACTCTTTTGTTGTAATACCATATTGCTGGCAATGATGGCAGGCAGCGTTATTTTCGCGGATGCCTGGCAAACAAAGCAGATCAATGCTACAAGAATAATTATTCTCAGTTTTAGTATAGACATGTATTAATAATTTATTCTCTTTTTTAAGAAGCACCTCCGGGATGATCCCCGAAGGTGCTTTCCATTTTTCGATTATTCCATATTTAAACACAAACAGTCAGTAGCGGGCATTCATGCGCTTACATCCGTGAGCCATCATTACAAAGCAGGCGGCGGGTTACCGGGCAATGTAAAAGAGACGGCATCTGCACGGGCACTGGTTCCCGATGTATTATTATAATTACGAACATAGCCGGTGGTACCAGCGGCAAAAGAATACTTACCTAAAAACACCCATCCGGAACTGCCCGTTGTATAATTTATATATTTAGTAGTGGTGCCACCGTTATATTTAATAACAATTTTGGCATTAGGATCGGAAGCGGGATTAACTACCTTGTAGATATACACGTCATTATATGCTGCATTTGGCATATTGGGCTGCCATTGTGCATATGCTGCCCCATCTGTACTGTACCTGGTGCTGCTGCCCTGATAACCAGGCAGCGAACTGTTTGCCCAATGACCGGATTCAGAATAACCTGTACCCATATTGTCTATCACTAAGCTCCATTCCTCAGGTATACCAAACTGTTTGTTATATAATTGTACATCGTCTACTTTAAGGGTCTCTCCGTCCGGACCATTGATAGAAAAGCCGATAACAGCCTTATTGGAGGTAACTACAATATTGTCCAAAGCAATTTTCGTCCACTCAGCCGAAGTGGGAATATCCACGTACTTTTCTGCATCACCCGTATTAAACGCGCGCATTCTGGCACTAACCATACCCGGTGTTTTTTTCACCCTGGCAGTTAAGCGATAGGTGCCATTAGGAATATAGTCTAATAGCTGTTTGGTGGTAATTTCAGGCACACCTGACTTAGCATCCTGCTGCAGATAAGTGCTTCCATTGTAGGCCGTACCGTCAGCAACCACCCTTACACCGTCTGTAGTGCTGTTGTTATAGATACCATCATAAACAACCCAGTTTATGACCTGCTCTGAAGATACTCCCCCTCCAAATTCAAAACTATTGTTCCCGATTAAATTGGCAGATATCGGTTTGTTATAATAGCGAAAATAATCCACCTTCATGCTGGCATCCGGGCCTGGTTGTCCGCCGTTAGACCACGTCGTGTTGGCCAGCGCAGATAACCAAACTTGCGTAGCGGCATATGCAGGTGTTACATGAGAGAACCGAAAGCGCTCTATACCATTTATGTAATAAATGACCGTATTGGGTAGCCATTCAAAGCCAACATTTATCCATTCATCCAGGTTCATATAGCTGGCATCGTAACGGTTAAAAGCCCCGCTGGTAGATTCGGAAACTTTGCTTAACCAGAAATTGGTTTTTCCGTGGTTCATGGCCGCATCAAGCTCTATTGCATCTATTTCAATCATTTGATTGTCTGTGGGAACCAAATCCTGTTTACCGGCTTCTTTATACTCGGTTCCAAGCGTTTGTCCCGTAAGAATACCCAGGCCATGCGTCCAAAAAGACTCGTGAAGACCAGTAGCACCATTATAAAATTTAATACGCGCCTCATAATAACCGTAACCGAATGCTTTTGAAGTAATCGCCCCTCCCCCACTGATATCATTAACACCATCGTTATTCCAGTCAACATCGTTACGATACGCAATATTGAGATAGCCAATACCATCCTGCGTTACCACCGAAACATTCTGCCGCTTATTATAACCTCCGACGTAATTTCCCGTTTCCCTGTAATACCACGCCGATGTATTCAACGCATTATTGTTAAACTCCTCTGCATAGGCCAGGGAATAACCGGAAGGAATAGGCGTAACTAAACCTGCCTGTGCTGTAGCGGTAAGTTTAGCTCCCGATAGTGATGTTTTATCGGACATCAAAAGTTCTCGTCGGCAAGACCCTGTCAACAACGAAGCGACTGCCAAAAGAGATAAAGGAAAAATTTTTATTTTCATAACTGGGTTTTAATATTACGATGCAATCGCATCGTAACGGTGAACGAGGAATAAATATTTAAGGCAAAAGAAGTGGCGTACCAGGTAGTGTGATGGCGATGGCATCTGCAATAGTGTTCCGGCCTGGTGTATTTGAATAATTACGGATACAGGTGGTTGCACCTTGGTTTAGTTTATAAGTGCCCAGTAATACCCAGCCTGGTTTTCCAACAGCATAATCCAGGTATTTTGTGGCGATACCATCTGCATGTTTAATTTCTATTCTAGCATTATTGTCGGCATCTTTTGCCACAGGCTTATAGATGTACACATCATAGCTGCCTGTTGCCGGTATGCGGGGTTGCCATTGAGCATAAATATCCGGGCTACTTTTGGAAAAACGTACAGAACTACCGTTATAACCCTTTATTGCATTTCCCCAGATGCCGCCTTCCTTCGGACTAAAATTGACGCTTCCCCGCCAGGTGCCTGATTCACTATACCCAGGCTCCAATTCCTGCAGTAATATGGGAAATGCTTTGTTAGGGTTAGGCATCGATTTATCATACAGTTCAACATTATCCACTTTAAGCCATTCACCATCTGCACCTGATGTTGTAAAGCCAACAAGGGCGCTGTTTGAAGTAACAATGATGTTGTCCAGTGTAATTTTGGTCCAGGTATCAGCCGGAGGAATATTTACAGCTATTTCTGCGGCGCCGGTATTGGAGGCACTCATGGTCGCCTTTTTCATACCTCGCGATCTTTTTACCCAGGCAGTCAGTTTATAGCTGCCATTCGGTATATAACTCATTCCGTAACTGGTGGAAATATAAGGAACGGTAGATTTACCATCCTGCTGCAGGTAGCCTTTCCCTTCGAAGGCAGTACCATCATATACTACACGGCTACCATCGGTTTGCTCGTTGTTGTAAATACCGTCGTATACTATCCAGTTGTTTACAGATTCAGAAGGTTTACCATCAAATTCAAAACTATAGTTCCCTATCAGGTTAGCATAAAGTGGCTTATTGTAGTACCTGAAATAATCTACTTTCATACTTGCATCCGGTAAAGGTTCCCCTTTAAACCAAAGAGTATTCGCGAGGGCACTCAACCAAACCTCCATAGCCGCATAAGCCGGCGTAGTATACGAATAGCGGTAACGTTCCACACCATCTATGTAATACTTTATCATTCCGGGTAACCATTCAAAACCTACATTTATCCATTCATCCAGGTTCATATAAGAAGAATCAAACCGGTTAAAAGCTGCGGCTGAAGATTCTGCAGGGCAATCACAAGGCTTTTTGTTGAACCAAAAATTCGTTTTCCCATAACTTATGTACGAATCAAGCTCAATGGCATCGATTTCAGTGGTAACATTATTCATAGGAAGCCTATCCCGTTTTGCCGCCTCATTATATACAGTATCGCCTGTTTCATTTGTACTAACCCCCAGCCCATGCGTCCAAAAAGATTCATGCAAACCTTTAGATCCCTTATAAAATTTAATACGTGCTTCATAGTAACCATATCCAAAGGTTTTCGTGGATATCACACCTCCCCCGCTGAGGTCAGGAACACCATCCCCATCATAGTCTTTATCCTTTTTGTAAGCAATATTAAGATAGCCAATACCATCCGCGGTAACCACTGAAACATTCTCCCGGCGATTAAACCCGCCGGCATGTTTACGTGCTATATGTCTGTAATACCAGTCGGCTGTATTCAATGAATTATTATTGAAATTTTCTTCATAAGCAAGTTTATAGTCTGGAGATATAGCCGTTAATGGTTGCAAATGAGTCGTTTTGGAATCACCGGATATTCGTGAAATGTTTGCGTTCTGGGCAAAAACTTTTCCTGATTGAGTCATTACTCCACTAATTGGCAAAGCACATAGCAAGAGCCGGAATTTTATTTTCATTTGGTTGTGTATAAAATGGATATAGAATAAGCTTAATTTTTACATACTGGAATTGACAGTGCGGACTCGCCTTTATATGAACCAGGCTCTTTCCTTCATAACGGATTTTATAATTTCCTGAGTGCGGTACTCACATTCAAAATTAATCTAAAGGTCCACTGATTCATCGTTTCACATTTTTTTTGCATCGGGAACGTTCCCACTGTTTCATCTATCAGATATCACACAGCGCATTAATAGAAATATCTCTGATACGAATCTTCCCTGATTCCATCAATGGCAGTGGAAATTGGTATTTGCCAAATTTTTCTTCGGAATCAGTACCTGTTCCTTCATTTATGGAGATATGATATAATTGAACTGGAATGATTTTCTATTTAGTTCAAAGATTCAGGATCACTAGTATGGTAAACAATAGGCAGTTGCAATTGATAAGCAATAGAGACATAGACGTTTGAGGTGATTATTTCAGGGAAGATGAAACCGTTAGTAAATGATGGACAAAAATTAGGATTAGAAAGCACCTTTCTATTTACTTGTACAGGTACAGAGTAAACATCCCAAACCAAAGGCATTAAAGATGAAAGAAAAAACCTTTTAGAACACATCAAGGCATATTCAGAACTAATAAGAGCAGTTATTCCAAAAAAAATCACCCATGAAGACTACAAGGAAGGTAAAGAGGAATATGAAAAGCAATTATAAAATTGGAAAACCGTCTTTCTGAGGTACCACAAAAGACATACAACATAGACGGCATTCTTGAAAAAGGAATGGAAAATATCGCTCAATTAGATACCCTTTACGATAATGGAGACATTGAGAAGAAGCGGAAGATAATTGGTTCGATATTTCCTGAAAAATTAGTTTTTACTGGGTAGGTATATCGAACCGGCAGATTGAATTATGCAGCACAGGTAATTTACAATATAGATAAGGCTTTCAAGCAAAAAGAAAATGGGACAAGCGTAGATATTTCTAGCTTGTCCCATCTGGTGATCCCCTTGGGACTCGAACCCAAGACCCATACATTAAAAGTGTATTGCTCTACCAACTGAGCTAGGGAATCGTTTCATTTAATGGGAGTGCAAAAGTAGGAATTAATTCAATACTTCCAAATTTATTTTAAAAAAAGTCATAACTCCAATGCATACACGCTAATCAATGCTGTATCTTTATCTGTATGACAACACCTAAAGAAATACCGGAACTATCCTTCGAAACCCAGCAACAATGGGAGAAGTGGCTGAAAAGCAATCATACGCAAACAGAAGGTATATGGCTGATCATCTATAAAAAAAATTCTAAAATCCCTTCTATTAATTATGACCAGGCACTGGAAGAAGCCCTCTGTTATGGATGGATAGATGGTATAAAAAAGTCAAAAGACGAAGTATCCTTCCTCCAGAAATTTACACCCCGACGCGCAAAAAGCATCTGGTCAGAAAAAAACACCAAACATATTGAACGTCTCACTGCCGAAGGGAGAATGAAACCCGCAGGTATTGCCCAGGTAGAAGCAGCCAAAGCAGACGGACGTTGGGAAAATGCATATGCTGCAGGCAGCAAGGCCACCATCCCGGAGGATTTCATGGCAGCGCTGAAAAAAAATAAAAAAGCCCTGGCATTCTTCGATACCCTGAATAAACAAAATTTATTCGCTATCTATTTCAGGTTGCAAAATGCAAAAAAACCGGAAACAAGAGCCAAACGCATCACTACTTTTATTGAGATGCTGGCAAAGCAGGAGAAATTTTATTAACCAGGCCGTTTTATTTTAACGGCCTGGTCGATAGTACTTATATCATCCCATTTGCATGAGGAAGAATAGCAGGAATAACCTGCGACACCCGCCAATGTTCTGTCAGCAGATTATTTTCCAGTCTGCAGATATCATAAAAAACAGCCGGCGCCTCTTCCCGCTTTCCCGTCCATTGCACCAGTACAAAGTCACCTTCTCCTATAATGCGATGAACCATCACCGGCCCCTGCTCCGCCAACTGCTTGTCCAGCCGGAATTGTAAAGGATCATGCGTAATATAGTCCGGCGCCAGAAAAACGGCTTCGGGGTGACGAAAAAAATCCGCTACCAGTGTCTTATTCTCCCCAGTCTTCCCAATATCCGTGATGGTAGTGGTACCACCTGTCATCGTCACATCGCCGGGAGCATATACCGGTTGCTCCTGCGTAGCATCCCAGTGTTCAGCCAGCTTCCCCTCTTCGAGGCGGTAAAGGTCCACAATGGCCATTTTTTTGCCCATAAACGCTACGTCCATATGCACCATTACGTATTCACCATCAGCAATGGTACGCACCACCGGTGATTTACTGTTGACCGGCGGTGGCGGCATTTTCTTCAGGTGCTGTAATGCCTCCAGCAGCCCTGCTTTACCGTCTTTTACCATGGGGCTGTGCTGAATATAGGCATCGTGCAGATATGTATCAATTACATCCGGATTCCGTTCTCCAATAAGATGTTTGAATGCGGCCAATACAATGGCTTTATTATCTGTAGTACTCATGTAAGTAATTATTTTAAAGGCAAAAGCTTGCCCGTAGCGCTGTAGCGCCGGAAAAATTAGTGATATAGCAAGGGAAAATTAGTGAAAGGAAATCCTGTTCCTTTTCGGGGAAGGCGGATTTTTGACAATCCTGATATGATATGTGGAGATAATTATTATGCTGTAAACCTACTCTTTTATTTGGAATAAACGCAGATTTGCCTTGAACAAAAAAAACGCGCCCGGATACCGGACGCGCTTCGATTGCTTTTATAAATGCTGGAACTCAGCCCATGGCATTGCTGTAAACGCCATCTGCGTCATTTTTCGCTTTGCGCATATATTTACGCATGGTACCTGCCGATTCCTTCATGGCATCTTTGGCATCTTCCAATAGATTTTCTCCCTGATGACGTTTTTTGAGATACAATATAACCAGGGATGCTGCTGTACCAACAGCTGCTGCTGCGAATAATATCTTTTTCATATTTCCCGTTTTAGTCCGAAATATAGAAAACCAATAGTCATGCCAACAACGGCATACACAACCGTTAATAAATTTCCTTACCAAACGGGGTAAAACTCAGGCTCATCAGCTTAAAATGCTGACGGGCAAAGGGTATCCCGATGATGGTGATCGCCAGTAATAAGCCAAATCCAAGATGTGCCAGTGCAATCCAGATGCCCCCGATAAATATCCAGATAATGTTAAAAATGGTAGACAAACACCCCGTTTGTCCAGGTACATCCCGCACCTGCCGCCCAAAAGGCATCAGGGTAAAGAAACCTATCTTAAAACATTGGAGCCCAAAGGGGATACCGATAATAGTCAGACAAAGCAATAGACCGCTGACCATATATTGCAGAAATGTAACAAGGCCACCAAAGATGAGCCATAGGATATTGCCGAGTAAGTTCATATCCCAAATGTAAAACGGAAGAGGGATATTCAGGAAAATACTTGATAATTTTTCCCAAAAAACAAGTGTTTTTATGACAGAATAGTACCTGAAGCATGGCGGTATCGAAATTTTACAACCCGCACAAAGTATTCCCTGGCAGGAAAACAGCACCTTTATCGCTGACGGAATGGAGCAACACTAACGGCACCTGACTGCTGATTATTCCCGGCTGCTGTTATATTCGCGCATATAGAAGCGGAATTCTATTAAAAACTATCCTGACCAGCCGAACATTTAAATCATAAAAGTGTTCTTTAGAGTGGACAATGTAACATTCCCTTTCCAAAACAGTAAATAGTATACCTGTAATTATCAATCGTAGCCGTAAAAAAGCCACCATGACTCAATGAGCAAATCGCACGCAAATATTCAGCTATAGCCGTAAATATTTATCAACCTCTAAAAAAAAATGTATGTGGAAATTTCTACATTCCTGCAAACGCAGGGCTATCTCGTTGTACCTTCTTCTCTGCTGCACGGCAGCATTTGCACAAAACATCAGGGTGACCGGTAAAGTTACCGCCGCCAACAAAGAAGCTATTCCAGGTGTGTCTGTGTTGCTGAAAGGCACTAAAACAGGCGCTATCACCGATGCCCAGGGCATTTATTCTATCAACTCACCAGGCAATGGCACCCTCGTATTTAATGCCGTTGGATTTGTCAAACAGGAAGTCCCCATCAATAACCAGACAATCATCAACGTTGCGTTGGTAGAAGACAATAAACAACTCGGCGAAGTGGTGGTAACAGCGCTGGGTATCACCAAAGCGAAAAAGAGCCTGGGATATGCCACTACGGAAATCAAAGGCGCCGACCTTGCAGTCACCAATGAAGTAAATCCTGTAAACGCCCTGCAAGGTAAAGTAGCAGGTGTTCAGATAGACCAGGGCGCCGGTGGCCTTTTTGGAAGCACCAAAATCGTGATACGCGGTAACTCCACCCTGAGAAATAATAACCAACCCATTTTTGTGATAGATGGGGTGATTATTGAAAACAATACGTTCAATGGTACAGGACGCGACTTCGGTAACGACCTGAAAAACCTGAACATGGAAGACTTTGAAAGCGTTACGGTACTAAAAGGATCTTCTGCCGCCGCCCTCTACGGCTCCCGCGCCATCAACGGTGTTATCCTGATCACTACCAAAAAAGGACATGAAAGAAAAGGTTTAGGCATTAACGTTAGTCAGACGGTGAATGTTTTTCAACCCTACTCCGGCCCCGATTTCCAGAATGAATACGGCGGAGGAACAGTAGGGGCATTCTATACCGATAGCCGTGACCAGAACTACAAACCCACCGAAAACTGGAGAACTAAAGTGTTTCCGACAGATCCAGTTACCGGCAAACCATATATCGACCGGCAGATAGGCAGGGAACTGGAAAACTGGGGTCCCCGCTTCGCCGGACAGGATGTGATCAACTATGATGGTACCCCTACCAAATATGTAGCCCAGCCCAACAACTTCATGGACGCCTTTCAAACCGGCCATGGCTCTGCTACCAACATATCGCTCGACGGCGGCAACGATCGCTCCACCTTCCGGGTGTCTTATACCCGCGACCAGAGCGAAGGTATTGTTGCTAAAAACAGTCTGCTTAAAAATAGTATAGACTTACACGTTACACATATCGTCAACAAATGGCTGAGCGCCGATGTCAGCGCCAACTATACCGATTTCTCCGGCAGAAATCCACCCAGGCTTGGAGGACTCGACGCTTTCGCCTCCTATAATTTTGGTAAACTATTCACCTGGCTGCTCCCACGTAACTATGATACCAAATACTGGATGCAGAAAGATAAATATACCAGCGTCCTGGGTGGAACACCCAACCCGGCAGATCCCAATGAACCTAATAAAGCACCGGAATCACGATTCTGGTTCAACCTCTTTGAAAATGAATATCTCCAGAACGAACAAACCATCCGCGGTCGCGTAGCCCTTACTGCTACTATCAATCCGTGGCTGAGAGTGGTGCTGGAAGGAAATGTCAATAACCTCTACACCAGGAATGAAGACAAAGAACTCGGACAGAATCCGAATTTCAACGGCGGCTTGTATGGCCTGGGACATACCAGCAAAGAAAGCTATTTCCTGAAATGGATGGCAATGGTCAACAAAAGTCTGACGAAAGACCTGGACCTCAGCGGCTACGTCGGCGGAGAAACCCAACGGTTTCAAACTACTTACAACTACAGCAAAACCGATGGAGGCCTGAGTTATCCAGGCAACTACTTCCTCGCCAACTCTGTTAATAAACCAATTGCACAAGGCGGCCTGAAAAGCAAAAAAGCTTTCAACTCCATTTATGCCAGCGCTGATCTGGCCTGGAAAAATCAATTATTCCTGCAGGGAACTTTCCGGGGCGACTGGTCTTCCGCATTGACTTATACAAATGGTACCGGTAACTTCTTTTATACCTATCCCGCAGTAAGTCTTTCCTGGCTATTTTCAGAAACATTTAAACTACCGGAATGGATTACCTACGGTAAATTCAGAGGCAATATTGCCTGGCTGGGTAATGATACAGATCCTTTCACCATCAACCCAGGGTTCGCATTTAACGGCTACACAGAATCCCTCGGCGTAGATATTCCTATCTCTACCTACAGTCGCTATCCCGATCCGCTCACCGGTAAAATTATAGCCCTGCAGCCCAACCTGAAACCAGAACGAAAGATCGCCAAAGAGCTGGGGGTAGAAATGCGCTTCCTCAAAAACAGGATAGGATTTGATGTTTCTGTATACCAGGACAACACCAAAAAACAAATCCTGGACATAGGCACTCCTCCGGAATCCGGCCTGGAAGGTGTCATCATCAATGCCGGAAACATCCGGAACCGTGGCCTGGAAATTACGATCGATGGTACCCCTGTTAAAACAAAAAACTTCGAATGGAACACCAATGTAAATTACTCTCTTAACAGGAATATGATCGTGGACCTGGCCCCCGGCAGATCCGAATATGACCTGAAAGCGAATATTGGAGAAATCAGTACCTGGGCTGTAGTAGGTAAGTCCTATGGCACCCTCCGTACACTTATCCACTCCAAAGCCTATCAGGCTACTGATGCCAATGGAAAACCAATCGCAGATCCCAACAACGGCAAACCAGAACTGGCCTGGCGTTCAGATGGCCGCACCGGGTTCCCAGTCCGCAGCAATACTTTACAGGATGTAGGAGATATCAACGCCAAATTCCGTGCGGGATGGGGCAATACTTTCCGGTACAAAAATATTTCACTGAACATATTACTGGATGGTAAATTCGGTGGAGACTTTGTACTCCTCACCTACCGCTATGGTACACATACCGGCGTATTCCCTAATACCCTTGCCGGCAGAGATGCAGAACACGGTGGCATTACCTGGAAAAGTGGATATGATCAACAGGTGTATGATGACGGTCTGATACCCGATGGTGTATTTGCCAAAGGGCAAATGATTACCCAGCCTAATGGTACACAGGTAAATGTAGGTGGTATGACCTATCAGCAAGCCTATGATAAAGGCTATGTGGAACCTAGCCATGCGCCACAGTTCTACTATCGCTATGGCTCTTCTTCTACCGGCGTATCCGATTACTGGATTAAAAAGAACTCGTGGATCTCGCTGCGGCAGGTATCACTGGCCTACCAGTTCTCTCCACAACTCTGCAAAAAAATGATGCTCAACAATCTCAGTGTCGCTATAGTAGGACGTGATTTATTATACCTGTACAATTCACTGCCTTATAATTACAACCCGGCATCCAACAACTCCAACAATACGGCATTCTCCGGGGAAGAAGGATTTCTACCCATGGTACGCTCCATTGCAGGCACTATCCGGGTGGGCTTCTAGGTAAAAAATTGTACTTACTAAAAACAACGACCATGAAAAAAATAATAAACCGATCTATAAAATACTGCATACTATTGGCACTGCTGGGCAGCAGCTCCTGCTCCAAAAATTTTGGCGATATCAATACAGATCCCAGCCTTGTAGCCAAGCCGGATGTTAAATTCCTCCTTAGCTTTTCGCAGGATAAAATCATCACCTACCAGGGAACAGAATGGGTATACGAAAGCATGGAACAACTCATGCGCTTTACGCAGTCTGTCACCACCAGCCCGTATGAAATCACCGGCAATGTAAATACCCGCTATAATATTTACTACCTGCAGATTCTGCCTAATCTTTTTGAAATAAGAAAACAGGTGGAACTCATGCCTAATAAAGACCAGTACCAGAAAATAAAAATGGTCACCTACATTTTACAGGTGTTGCATGGTCTCAAGGTAACAGATATGAACGGCTCCATTCCATATACACAGGCGATAGAAGGGCGCTATGATGCGATGTACAGCCCGGTGTTTGATGAGCAGTCTGCCTTAATTAATAACTGGCTCGCCCAACTGAATGATGCCATCAAAGTATTATCAGATAACACGCTGCCTACCCAGGTCACTTACTCACAATCAGATATCTTTTACCAGAGCGATTGGGTTAAATGGGTGAAGCTCGCCAATACACTGAAGCTCAGAATAGCCGCCAGGCTGGAAAATGCAGACAATGCAAAATGTAAAACCATCTTCCAGGAAGTGTTAAAAGATCCGACGGGCGCTATCAACGGCGATGATTCACAGGTCAAATATCTAAACAGTACCTATTCACCGTTTGGAAACAGCACCGACATTGATTATCGCAGTCGCCGCTATGCTACCACTTCCATTATGACGTTCCTTAAAAAAAGTAACGATCCGCGGCTACCGGTATATTTTGAAAAAAATGATTTGGTAGGTACGTATAAAGATAGTCTTGCTTTCTACAATGTCACCCTTCCTGCATTTATTAATCCAAACGATCCGCTGATCCAGTTCCAGGGAGGCCCGGCCGATTGGACCACCAATCCTACCGTAGCCGCTTATATCGGCAACTCATTTAGTATTGGTCCTTTTACCAAGTACAACCTGATATCAGCGATCAACCGTAAATTCTTCTCTCCAAAACTTAATCAGTCAAAAGATAATTTCCTGGATGTTTCTGTAACGTATGCAGAAACCTGTTTTTATATCGCAGAATTTATCCAGAAAGGATATGCAGGTGGAGTAGATACAAAAGGTACAGCAGAAGACTGGTACAAAAAAGGGGTTACTGCTTCTATTCAAACCAATAATGCCATTGCTGTTGCAGCAGGATCTGCCACCGCCTATACCGGCGATGGATCTACAGAAATCGGTAACTACCTGAATAACGCCAACGTAAAATTCAATGGCAGCAATAACCTGGAACGCATCTACATACAGGAATACCTGAGCTTTTACCGGCAGCCCAATGAAGCGTATGTCTTTTGCAGACGCACTGGCTACCCTAAAAATGCATCTGCGTATTATGCCAGGGAAACCTTTAATGAATTAATACCGCGCCGCTTCTGGTTACTGGATCCGGGAGAAGTAAACCGCGCTAACTGGAATGCCGCCATGCAGCAACAGGGCTTTACACCCAATGCGCAGGATTTGCCAACGCTTAGCTCACAAAGAATATGGTACGATAAATCAGCACCTGATTTTGGTAAAGGACAATAAAGGTAAAGGATAATAAAAAAGAAGAGGCCGGCCCATAATTAAATGGGCCGGCCTCTTCTTTTTTATTATTATGCAGGGGCAGAAGAAATGTTATCAGAGAATGAAAATCTCCGGAACGTTTATACAAGAACAGATGAAAATGGAAGAACAAAGATCATATACCACGGCCTTCGCGGAGACACACTTATTTATGACCGTTCAATAAGAGAAGTAAGTGACTGCACTATCTTATACATGCCCTCTTTTTTAATAGTTGAAATTTTAACGACTAATCCGGCAACACCACCGGAATCACATCTTTTCCATTCCAATTCCTTTCAGTCACTACTTTTCCTTTATTCATCACCGTTACCTTCAATTGCTTACCCGAACGTTTTACCACAATATCCATATCAGCATCAAATGCCCGGATATGCCGCAGCGCCATATTATTCCAGGTGGCTGGCAAACGCGGACACATATCAAACTCCCGTAATCCCGTGGGCACGATGCCAAAAAGTCCTTCTGTAATCACACGGCAATACAACGCACTTTCTGCGGAAAGATGTCGCTGATCACCCTCTGGCCAGGCCTCTACCGGGTAAGGTACGTGCTCTCCCAGTAAACGCTGCCGGGTATAATAAGCCAGGTATTTCAGGGTGGTATCCGTAGCTCCCGCAAAGAAAAGTCCGCGGAAAGCATATAAAGTTGACCGATCCCAGAAAGTATGATCCCCTGCTGCGGTGAGGATGCCATTGCTGGTCCACAGGTATGGCGACAACAACGCTTTCATCGTTGCGTCACGGCGTTCATTGATGCCCATTACCAGGGGTAAACAGATCCAGGAACGTAACACCGTATTTTCTTCGTAATAACGATAGGTATCAAAACCCTGCACGGTATGTCCGAAGAAATGTTCTATATCAGCGCCCAGTTGTTTGGCACGTTGATGATACAATGCTGCGGTATCCTTATTGCCAAGTGCAGTAGCCAGGTAGGCCGCACTCTCGTAGGCACCGTAGGCCAGGGCGTTGGTAGACAAGTTAGCTTTCCCCGCCGGAAACCGGCCTTCCAGTTCATCGGCATCGGAAGTAATTATACCATCCGGCCTTTTGTGCAACTCCAGGTATTGCAGGCACCAGTTGATCAACGGATACAACTGTTTTGCAATAGTCTTATCACCCGAAGCCAGCGCAAAACGTGCCGCCCCATAAGCAATCATAGCCTGATCGCCGCGGTCGCGGGCACCGTTCCAGTACCCATCTCCCTCTGCAATCACAGAACTGGGAATAGGCTGGTACGCTGCATTCATATAGCGGGCAAATAAACGGAAACTATTCGCCGCCGATTCATTACCATTGGCATTACCCAGGAAAGGGAAAAACGGGTTGGCGTATTCTGCCTGATCGTTTGCCCAGATGGCAGCATAATAGGCGCCGCCGCCAGGGCCATGCATTAAACCGGCTTTGGTATCATAAATACTTTCGGTAGCCCGGATCTTGGCAAAAGCAAAACCCCGGTTAATAGTATCGTTAGGCGTTTCCAGTACAAGGTCCTGCATCAGCTCCTGCACAAAAGCAGTTCTGCGCAACAGCTCATAAGCCGGCGAAAAATAATAGGCAGGCGTACTGACTTTACGGGCGCTATAAATAACCGCGATCGAATGCTTCTCTCCCGGCGCCAGCTCAAAACTGCCATAACCGGTTACTTCCGAGCGGATCACATATTCCCCGTATACACCTTTATCTGCCGCAGTATGCAGTTCACTCACGAGACTATCGATTTGTACACGGCAGGCATGGGCGCCATTATTTACCAGTTCCCGTGATTGAATGAATCCTGCTTTGTCTACCGATGGAAATAATACATCCGTCACCGTTAGATCTGTGTTGGTGCGGGAATGTATGCTCAAAAATCCTTTTAAATAAAAATCTTCCGGTGATACTTTCAACGGCAGGCCGTTTGCTGTAATAGCCGGTAGTTCTGTACCATCGAAATTCGTTTTCAGACTGGCATGTGTGTTATTGGGAATGGTGCGCAGCATAGGAAACACCAGCTGCTTCTTTAACAGCAGCTCCTGCTGATCATTTGTACCATAGATAATAATAGCAGAAAGCTGTTTGCCACTCATTTCAATATGATCCGTATGCGCGGGAGCACCGGCTACGGTCCAGCGGATACCGCCGTCTGCCGCCAGTGCCCAGCGGGGCGACTGCGCATACACATATCCTGTAATACATAACCAGCATGCCACTGCCAGGAAAAATCTGATGGTATTCATGTAAAACTATTTTAAGAAGAGGGCAAACAATGGACGAATGTAATTAATAACCCGGATTCTGCGTCAACTCACTATTTTTATTCATCTCTTCTTTAGGTATAGGGAATAGGTAGTTATTCACGTTAAATTTCCGATCCTGCAAAGTAAGATAGGTATACTTAAAAGTACCATCTGCCTTCTTTTCAATACTCACTCTTTTCAATGGTAAATTATCGGTTACCTCTGCAATCTTCCAGCGGCGCACATCAAAAAAGCGATGTCCTTCAAAACACAGCTCTATAGCCCTTTCATGATAGATCCTTTCTCTTAGCTCCTCACCGGTAGCGATAACATCCGGCAACTGCACACTGGCGCGGGAACGTACCAGGTTCAGGTACTTGCGGGCCGTTACTTCATCATGCTGCTCAAAAGCAGCTTCTGCGTAGTTAAGATAAATTTCACCCAGTCGGAAAGCAATCCAG
This sequence comes from Chitinophaga sp. RAB17, assembly GCF_052114225.1. Taxonomy (NCBI): domain Bacteria; kingdom Pseudomonadati; phylum Bacteroidota; class Chitinophagia; order Chitinophagales; family Chitinophagaceae; genus Chitinophaga; species Chitinophaga sp. RAB17. Next base: position 147,906 of record NZ_JBFREI010000005.1, read on the forward strand.
TTCTGCGCACTGCCACCAAATATGTTGGTGTTGGTTTCATCTGCATACTTACGCCAGTTATAGCCGGTGAAGCTGGCGTTCCAGCTGTCTACACTGCTCTGCGGACTATCCATGCCGCCGGTAAAGTACTCTACATTACGGCCTTTGAATGGTGCACCATTAAATAAAATATTGGCATAAAAACGTGGATCACGGTTATCATACGGGTGGGCCGCATCATATCCGGATGCAGGATCAGTAATCATTTTACCGCTCTTCATTTCAAAAGCGTCTACTATATTCTGCGAAGGCACATAGGCGGAATAGCCATGTGATCCGTTAGGATAAATATAAACATCTATCGAGTTATCTGCATAGGTAGCGTTCATACCAAAGGAAAAAATCGCTTCCGGCGTTTTCTTATCCAGGAAGATCTGCTTGTAATCTGCCCGCTGATCCAGCCGGTAGTATCCCTGATCTGCCAGGTCTATGACTGCTTTGGCCGCATCTCCAGCCAGTTTCCATTTGTTGGGATCAACAGGATTACTATTATGCAGCTTGCTCGCAGCATACAACAGCGCCCTGGATTTAAAGGCCAGCACCGCCCCTTTGGTAACGCGGCCGGTATTAGCACTATTATAAGTAAATGGTAATCCTGGTAAAGCCTCATCCAGCTCCTTTATAACAAAAGCCATCACCTCATCATAGGTATTTCTTTTTACGGTGAAATTCTTGTCGGCAATAGTATAGGATTTGGTAATCAATGGTACCCCACCATAGCGGGATAACAGGTCAAAGTAGCACCAGGCCCTGATAAACTTCATCTCACCAATTAAACGGCTTCTAAGCGTTTCATCTCCCTTTACCCCTGTTATTCTTTCAAAAAAGATATTACAGCTGCGGATATATGCATAATCATCGGTCCAGTTATCAAGACCGGTATAATCCGGTGTAATCTGTCCGAGGTTAAAGCGAAACTCCCCTTCGTAGTTCCAGTGATCATATCCTTCATCGGAGGCGCCGGAAAGACCCGTAGTACTGGCTTTGCTAGAGGCATCAATAAAATGCGGCAGTATCCAGTATCTCGAATTCACATATGCTTCCACCAACCGCAGATCAGACCACATCACCTCGTCTGAATAGCTCATCGGAGGCTGTTTATCCAGTAAGTCTTTATTACAGGCAGATAGTCCCATACACACACAAAAGCCGCCTACAAAAAGTTTATATATCGTTTTGTTCATGATTGCTGATTAATTAATGATTACAAAGAAATATTCACACCCATGTTAAAGATCCTCGTTTGAGGATAGTAGTTACCCGTTACCGCATTCAGCTCCGGATCATACTTCTTCACGTGGCTGAACACCGCCAGGTTGAAGCCATTTGCATATACTCTCAGGTATTGCAGGTTTAAACGGGAGAGAAACGTAGCAGGGAAAGTGTAAGATAATTCCACCGTTTTAAGACGCAGAAAAGAAGCATTCCTCAGCCAGAAATCAGACTGACGGTTGGTGATATCATTGTCGCGATCAAAAGATGCGGGCATGCTGCCATTAGGGTTGGCGGCTGTCCAGCGATCTTCGTACATCCATAATGGTGGTGTTAACGCGCCGCCATTCTGGGAAGGCAGGATCAGCATTTTAGCGCCGCCCTGTCCCTGCAACAGAATGTTTAAACCAATGCCTTTATAATTAGCGCCCAAAGTAATACCATAAATGCTGGTAGGATTGGCACTTTCGAATACCCTTACCCGGTCATCGGAGGTAATTTTTTTATCGTCATTCACATCTATATAGCGGACATCACCTGGCTGCGTACCTGCCGGATGTATAGAGCCATCAATTTCGGCCTGTGTATGGTAGATGCCCTGTGTTTTATATATTAACCAGGAATTCATCGGATGGCCCTGTATCCGCTGCCATGCCGGTGTACCTGCTGCTTCATCATTGAATACTACTTTGTTTTGTGCATAAGTATAATTGACACCAACATTATAGCTAAAGTCTTTATTCACCCGGAAGTGATGTGCTGCTTCCACTTCAAATCCATGCTTGTTGACAATCCCGATATTCTCCGGAGGTAAACTGCCGGTGAGCCCCGTAGATGCCGGTATAGAAGCATTACGCGCCACCAGGATATTGGAACGGCGTGAAGTAAAATAGTCTACATTCAGTGTAAACATTCCTTTGAGGAAAGAAGATTCCAGACCGATATTCTTAGTTTCTGCTACCTCCCAGGTAATATTTGGATTAGGAGAAATACCGGCAGAAAGACCAGGCACCCTTTGCGGATCATCGCCGAAATACACACCATTATCTTTATTATATTGTAAGATGTATTGGTAAGGATCGATTTTATCATTCCCCATTTTACCCCAGGATGCCTTTATTTTCAACTGATCCAACAACGTGATGTTGTTCTTAAAAAAGGGTTCCTCTGAAATGCGCCAGCCTACAGATACACCAGGAAACGTTCCCCATCTGCTGTTTTTAGGGAAGTTAAAAGAACCATCATATCTCAATATCACTTCCGCCAGGTATTTATCTGCATAGCCATAGCTCACCCTTCCAAATACGTTCTGACGCGCTACCTGTCCTGCCGAACCACTGTTGTCCTTGTCTTTATCAGCACCCAGGGAAATCTGATCTACCTGGTCACTCAGGAAATTTCTCCGCATCGCGGTAATACCTTCGTTATATCCTTCGCTTTGTTCATAGGCCACAAATCCGCTGATATCGTGCATATGGAATGTTCTTTCATAGGCCAGCCTGATGTTATACGTCTTATTGTTATAATTTCTGAAACCTTCGTCCAGCTGCATTGGCTTCTGTTCGTTCCTGATGTTGTTATAAACTTTGGCGGCAGGGTCATAACGAAATGCATCCCAGTTATTAAGGAAAGCTTTATCGTTATGAAACTGGAAATCATATGCAGCCAAACCACTCAGGGATAAGCCAGGCGTAATAGACGGGAGTTTGAGGTCGAAAGAAAAGTTCGACTGTACAAAGTAATCCTTTACTTTATTGTAACCGGTAGCACCGGAGGCCATCAGCACAGGGTTACGACCACCTGCCAAACCTGGGCCGGGTAAACCATTTGGATAATAATCCGGCAACGTTGGATACGCGGATAATGTTTCACCGAAAATAGATCCGCTGCTGTAATTGGAGTAATGACGGTCTTCCACCCGGCCGGATACATCTACCGCTACCCGCAGGTTTTTGGTGATGCTGGCGCCCACATTTGACCGTAAATTATACTGGTGAAAGTTGGTGGCCGACTTACGATAAATCCCATCCTGGTAAAGGTATTCACCGGAAATAAAATAGTCCACGCGATCACTGCCACCATTCACCGACAGCGCATGACGATTCTGCGGAGAATAATTTTTGATCACAGAATGGTACCAGTCGGTGTTGGGATGTCCCAGGGGATCGCTGCCATCTGTATATTTTCGTATATCCTCGTCCGTGAAAAGCAAGGGCTTGTTGGAGCGGGCATATTTTTCATTCATGTAGGTAGCATACTGCCCTGCATTCAGCAGCTTGGTAATATAGGTAGGCTGCGACAGGCCATAGCTGCCATTATAGGAGATAACAGGTTTACCGGGCTTGCCTCTTTTGGTGGTAACGAGGATAACTCCATTCGCCGCCTGTGCGCCATAAATGGCTGCAGATGCATCTTTCAGCACCGTAATACTTTCTATGTCATCGGAGTTGAGGCGTTCGAAAGCACCGCGATTGGCTACCCCATCAATAACAATCAACGGGCTGTTATCATTGAGCGTACCTTTACCGCGGATGAGAATACTGGAATAATCATTACCAGGTTCACCACTGCGGTTATTGGCGATTACGCCGGTGATACGGCCTGCGAGGGAGTTGGACAAGTTCGGGGCAGGACTTTGTTTCAGTTCTGCTCCCTTCACACTGGAAACGGAGCCGGTTACATTTACCTGTTTTTTAGTACCATAACCAATCACTACTACATTATTCAATGCAGAGATGCTGGCTTCGAGTACTACGTTAATCGCCGTTCTGCCACGGATGGCTTCTTCTTTTTTCTGATATCCTACAAAAGAAAACACCAGGATACCGGTACCATCTTTCAGGTGAAGGCTATAGTGGCCGTTCGCATCGGTTTGCGTACCGTTACCGGTATGTTGCAGTCCTATACTCACACCAGCCAGGGGCTTGCCATCAGCATCTCTTACGGTACCAGTAATCACGTGTTCCTGTACAATCGCCGTTTTAGCGGGTGCTTCAAATACCACTACTGTTTTGTTGGTGATACGGTAACCCAGTGGTAGACCGTTGAAGCTGGCATCGAGTATCTGCGCAATGGTAGCATCATGCATGGATACGCTGATGGCCGGCATCTTTTGTACATCTTCATCATTGTACAGAAACTGGTAATCACTTTTTTGTTGCAGAAAATTAAACAGGCTGGAAATCTTAGCGTCTTTCAGGGAGACCGATAATTTAATTTCCTGGGAATAGCTGGCGGCACGTAACTGCAGTATACATGCCAGCGTAAGGAATAAGGTAAGTCGCATTGTACGGGAGATAAGTACCAGCAATAGTTTGTCGTCCGGGAGGTACCCGGCGCTTGCTTTTTTTTTCATAACTTTGTTAAGCATAATAGTTAGACAATACCTGTCTGTGTCCTTTTCACAAATACAAACAGGTTGTTTGGCATTATTAGCCGGGGGTGTTTGCGCATTCCCGGTTTTTTTGATTCTGGTTACATGGAATTATACATACTTGGTTGATTAATTATTTATGGACGACCAGGTAAAACCCTTAACAGTTGTCCTTCCTGTGAGAAACGTACTTTACCCGTTGTCTCCAGGAATTGTAGTATTTCGCTTAATTGTTCACTTCTTATAATTCGACCGGTGAAATGGGCATTCAGATCCACTCCGGCTTCTTTTACTATAACAACATTATACCACCTGGATAATTCATCGAGGATACCCGACAGTGGCTCGCTACGGAATATAAATAGTCCTTTCTTCCAGGCGAGGACTGCATCCATATCGGCGGTTTGCAGGGTAAGACCAGTTCCTGAAAGTGCCTGCTGCCCGGGCTGCAATACTTTACTTTCGGGACTGTTTACTGCACTCACTTTCACGGCGCCGCTGACCAGCGTAGTACGTTCATAACGTTCACCTGTATACGCTTTTATATTAAAAGAGGTACCCAGTACCTGTATAGCCGTTTTGCTGGTATGTACTACAAACGGATGTGCCGCATCAGGGGCCACTTCAAAATACGCTTCCCCATTGAGTTCCACGTTGCGTTCCCTGCCCGTAAATGCGGCAGGAAAGCGCAGGCTGGTGGCAGCGCCCACCCATACACGACTACCATCCGGGAGCACTACTTTATAATCCATTCCTTTTGGTGTAACCAGTTGTTGCAGTGCTACGGCCGTACCTTCTGTCCGGTTGGTATTTACCGGATACAGCAGGCTGCCTGCATCGTTACGGGCGATAGTACCATCCATGGCGCGGATCGTTTGTTCCCCTGTTTTATTCAATGGAATCGCTTCCTGGTCATCGATCAGGAGCTGCACCGTGTTAGGCGCTTGTTGTGGTAAACGGTTTCGTTGCTGCGCAACAGCCGGGGGATGAGTAGCTGCACGATGAAAATGGAAGAAATACCATCCCGTGGAAACTGCTGCCAGCAAAGGAAGGATGATAGCGGCATATCGAAGCAGCGGCCGCAGTCGGGAGTAGCGTTTTGCTGACCAATGAGCTGCTGCGGGGGAGGACACCTCAGCGTCCTCCTGCAGCTGCCTGGCGGTTTCGCCATCCGTGTAAATGCGTTGCATCAGCTGCGCAAATGCGTCGCTGTTATTCGGCTGATCCAGTTGAGCTACCCGTTCGCTCAGGTGATCAGGATCTGTGAGCTGTTGCCACAGTGCTTCATGATCAGGATCTTCCTTTCTCCAGGCTTGCAACTCCAACATTTCTGCAGGCGTAATCTGCCCGGTGAGTTGCCGGGATATAAGTTGTGCGATTGCTAAATTTTTGCGGGTACCTTCCATAACTGATGATGCATAAACAACCAGTCAGAAAAAGTGGGTGAAAAGAAAAGCAATTTTTTTTAAAGTATTTTTCCGAAGAGGAGTAACAGCTGGCAGGGCTGACTATTAAGGATGTCCCGCATCAGGCGCAGGGCACGTTTTTTCTGTGTTTTCACCGTGTTAATGGATACGTGCAGACGTTCGGCGATTTCATGATTACGCAGTCCTTCAAAATAACTGAGGTGTATTACCTGCTGGCATCCGGGTGGCAGTTGCTGCAATGCCTGTTGTACTTCTCCCGCTACTTCTGCCTCTATAAGGCGGAGCAGGAGGTGTTTATCTTCCGGAGCGGGTGGTTGGGTGTTGTTATACCGGCGAACTACTTTTTCATGTTTATAAATGTTGAGGCATTTATTTTTTACGGTGAGATATAAAAATACTTTGATGGCAGACAGGTCACTGAAGCTATCCATCCGTTGCCACAGGGCCACAAAGGCTTCCTGTACCAGGTCGGCGGCTTCGTCTCCAACAGGTAACATCCCTTTGGCAAATAATACCAACCTGTTATTAAACAGTTCAAATAACGTGGCGAATTGCTTTTCTTTTTCCTGTTCCGGTAGCTCAGCACGCAGTTTATCAGTCATGTGGCAGGGAAAGTTTCAATATACTTCCGCGGTGAAATTAGGAGATTGAAAAATAAAATCCTATCAGATATTAACCTGTTATAAAAGAATATTAACCATTAACCGTGCAAAATCCTTTAATTCCAGCTACCTTCACCGGACTACGGATAATTCTGTCCCTATAATCTCTCCTTCTTTTTGCAACAGTCCTTTGACACATTGATCAACAGCTTCATTGAAAGCAAAGTAGGTATCTCAGAAAATTTTTTAAGTATTCAGCTTGCTAACGACTTAAAGGAAAACCTGTTACATCTCTATTCCGAAAAAAGCATGCTGGCGGCAGGTACCGGCAATCAACAACTGGTAGCGCATGACAAAGCCGTTCGCGGCGATGTGATCTATTGGCTGGATAAACAGCATAACAATGCACATGAAAATGCATTCTTTGCGGTGATGGACGAGTTTATATTGTACCTGAACCGGTCCTGTTATACCGGTATCACCGGGTATGAGTTTCATTATACGCTCTATGAAGCGGGCAGCTTTTATAAAAAGCACCTGGATCAGTTCCGCAATAATGATAGCCGGCAGTTTTCTATGATTATCTATCTGAATACCGACTGGATCCCCGATGATGGCGGACAGCTATCTATATATCATACCAGTGGCGATGAGCAGCATATAAATCCCAGCAGTGGCAAAACTGTTTTCTTTAAAAGCAGTGAGCTGGAACACGAAGTATTGCTCACGAATAAGCCCAGGATGAGTATAACGGGCTGGTTGAAGCGGTAAAGTATAAAGATCAGGAAGTGTGTGATCGCTTTAACAGCGATCACACCTTATCAATTTTATTTACTGTAGTTATAGGCCTGTACTACCATTTCAATTTCGTCATCCGTATAGTCGTGGCTATTAATGAACTCCACAATACCCGGTTTATCGGACAGAAATTCGGCCAGCTCTTTTTTGAAGTGCTTTGCCTTTTTAGGGACTTCCTGCACGATATCAGCATTTTTCTTTTTCAGGAAGAACCGGGAAGTGGCAACCCTTCGCGGTCCCGGTGAGTAGCCGTTACCGGGTGCAACAAATGATGTGCCTCCCCACACTTTGCTCTTCTCAAAATAAACCAGGTACAAACAGAGATCTCCGCCAATACGCAATTCAGCAAAGCATTTGGAGAACCTTGCGTTTGTCATGCTAACTGGTAGTTTTATGTTGGAAAGGGTATGAAAATCTGCCTTATCGCCATCTTCATGAAATCCTATGCACTCATCTGCAGTAATAGTGACTGCCCTGGCGTCAATAGATTCTTTAAACCGGAAACTGGTGGGCGACTCGAAAGTATATTTTATCAAACCGCTTTTCTTTGTTGAATCAGGGAGGTAATAGTATCCGGTGCTGTAATAGCTTTCTCCGTTCAGCCGGCTATCAAAAATTTTTTGTGCAGATAATGTACTGCTGTATAGTCCCGAAAAAAAGATCAGCGTATTTAATATTAAAAAACGAACACTCCTCATGGTATAGGTATTAGGGCGCGCAAGTTACCCTTTTTTACAATGGCTCCCACTTTCCGCGTTGTCTTGCCATTATTATTCTATACTAATCGTCTATGCAAGACAACATATTATTTTATTATATTATTAATGATAATCAGAGAAGTTAAAAATTTATAAAAGTTATCCAATTGGCATAAATAAAAAATCAATTAACTGTATATCAATATATTAAAAAGATTAAAAACGAAAACAACAAATATATTATAATAAATTATATATACATTTAAAATCAACACTTCACACGAAATAAGATACTTTTTCCAAAAATTAACTGAATTAAATAAATTAATCTTCTACTTTTATACTTAAGTATACTGATCGATCAACCAAAAAAGTACTTAAGTACATTAATTCATCTCTAATTACTTATTTTATGAATTTGTCTACCAGCTTCATCATAGTACTATCTACTTTTTCTATTATTGCAAAAGCCGAAAATGATCCTCCTAAAAAGAAAAAAAGAGGAAGTTATCTCCTTGAACTCCCCGCTTCTTTAAACACCAGCACCGATAGTGCTAAAACCATTTCTTTTTCTCAGGATGCAGCCGCATTTAAACCAACCATACAGGTAGGCGCTATTGTACATATGTTTGCCTCCGGAGAACAAAGTGGCTTTAATACACCCTCCAATGATAAATCATCGAACGACTGGAACAAAGGTTTCTCTGTTTACCGTGCCAGGGTATTGGTAGGCGGACAGCTGACTAAAAAAGCCAGCTTCTTCATGGAAACAGAAATCCCTTCTCCCATCGGTATCCAGTCCAATGGCGAAAAAAATGTGAAAGTATCACCGATTATATTAGATGCTCAACTGGAATATACTTTCTCCAACGCATTTGAACTGGTAGCAGGTATGCAACTCGTATCCAACAACCGCAACGGTTTACAAGGTGCCGCCGGATTAATGGCCAATGACTTCACCTACTTCCAGTACCCTTATAACCTGTTTGCCAACAGCCCCCTGCAGGGCAACTTTGGCCGCGACCTCGGTGTAAACGCCCGCGGCTTTCTTGCCAACGACAAGCTGGAATATCGTCTCGGCATATTTACCGGTCGAAATGTAGACGGCGGCGCTCCGCTACGTACCGTTGCACGTGTGGCCTATAATTTCCTGGATGCTGAAAAAGACTACTACTATGCCGGCACCAAACTGGGCAAAGGTAAAACCCTGGCATGGGCCGTGGGCGTAGATGCGCAGGCCAACTACTATAACTACAGCACAGATGCATTCTTCGATTACCCACTAGGTAACGCGGGATCTATCACCGCTAATGCGGCATTCCAGTATATGTCCGGTGGCACTGCTACCGACTCGAAATACTCTTTCGCCACCCTGATCCCTAAACAAACAGTTCAGTTCCTGGAATTGGGTTACTACTTTAAAAAATCCAAACTACAGCCCTGGATCAGGTACGAAAACCAGGACGTTAGTGCCGATGTGGCACAGGCAGGCACGGTAAAACTGAGTTCTTTCGACAAAAGCAAATCCAGCAGCGTCATGGGTGGTGGGCTTAACTACTTCTTTAACGGCACCGGCACCAACCTCCGGCTCTCGTATACTACGCGCACCTATAACGTAGCCACTGCTACCGCCGACGAATACACGAAAAAAACATACGGTCAGCTATGGCTGCAGGCACAGTTCTTTATTTTCTGATTACACACGCATTCATTCATCTTCTTCCTAAAATATTATTACGCATGAGACACACTTTCCTGAAACAACTTCCCCTGCTGCTGCTGGGCGCTACGGCACTTTTTTCCTCCTGTAACAGCGGTGCGAAAAAAACTGGCAGCGATTCTACCGCCACCAAAGAAACCGTAAAAATAGGCGTACTCCACTCACTCAGCGGCACCATGGCTATCTCTGAAGTATCACTGAAAGATGCAGTACAAATGGCAGTAGATGAAATCAACGCCAAAGGCGGCGTACTCGGCAAACAAATAGAACCCGTGATCGTAGATCCGGCCTCCGACTGGGACCTGTTTGCTGAAAAAGCCAAAGAGCTGCTCATCGACAAAAAAGTATCGGCAGTATTTGGTTGCTGGACATCCGTTTCCCGCAAATCCGTACTCCCGGTATTTGAACAAAACAACGGTCTCCTCTTTTATCCCGTACAATATGAAGGAGAAGAATGCTCCAACAGCGTGATATATACCGGCGCCACTCCCAACCAGCAGCTGATTCCGGCGGCAGAATACCTGATGAGCGAAAAAGGTGGCGGCTATAAAAAATTCTACCTGCTGGGAACAGACTATGTTTTTCCCCGCACCGCCAACAAAATCCTGAAAGCATTCTTGCTCTCCAAAGGCATTCCCAAAGAAAATATCATTGAAGAATATACGCCTTTCCATCACCAGGATTACCAGACCATCATCTCTAAAGTAAAACGCTTTGCAGCCGATGGAAAAGCCTGTATCCTCTCTACCATCAACGGCGACTCCAATGTACCTTTCTATAAAGAATTTGCCAACCAGGGACTTTCTTCCGCTACCTGCCCGATCATGGCATTTTCTGTTGCGGAAGATGAACTCCGTTCTATGGACACCGAATTCCTGGTAGGTCACCTGGCTGCATGGAACTACTTCCAGTCGAACGACCTTCCCGAAAACAAAAAATTCGTTGCCGACTTCAAAGCTTACTGCGCTAAAAAAGGATTACCCGGTGGTGACAAAAGAGTAACGGATGATCCTATCTGCTGGGCTTATACCGGCGTCTACCTCTGGGCTAAAGCAGCAGAAAAAGCCGGTTCCTTCGATGTTTCAAAAGTACGCAACGCCCTCTATGGACTGGACTTCCCATCTCCTGATGGCCTCGTAAAAATGGATCCAAGAAACCATCACCTGGCAAAACCCGTAGTGATCGGCGAAATTAAACCGGACGGGCAATTTGATATTATCTGGAAATCTGCGGGACTCGTAGACCCACAACCATGGTCACCTTTAACATCTCCCGACAAAGATTGCGATTGGGTAAACCATAACGGCACCTACGCAAAAAAATAAGTTTTCAACACGGATAAAAGACAGGCTATTTCCAACTCCTCAATTATGACGCGATGAAAATTTCCTTAACACTACGATGGATACTGGCTGGCTGCATACTGCTGTTTCAACAAACAGTAGCCGCACAGGACAGTGCCTCCATTTATACCGCACAGCTGCTGCAACCAGTGAATGACTCGGTACGCACCCATGCCATAGGCAGACTGGCAGCCCTACGTATTCCGGCTACCTTTCCTTTACTCATGGCGATCAGCGACAAAAAGCTGTACCTACTCGATCGCAAGGCAGTAACGGTTGACAGTAAGCCTTCCGCAGAAGGAACATACCGGCTCTATTCTCTTTATCCCGATAATATACTTTTGAAAAACAGCAGCGGGCAACCGCTGCTGTTATCATTGTCTGCTTTACAAACAGTAGATATTCCCCGTGCCGACCGGCTGCAACTGGCCCCTATCACGCCACTACTCAATCTCTATAGCAGCGATGCACAAAAACGCCTGCTCGCCTACAGTCAGCTGAAAAATACCGGCGACAGCAGCGTGCAACTGATCCTCCAAAACGCGCTGGCAAAAGAAACCAACGCCGATGCACGCCGCACCGGTAAAGATATATTGTACGGTGCTAAATTATACAATGCCACCAATGCCGCCGTGGCTAGAGCATATATAGACAGCATTACGGATAACTGGAGCGACAATGCTCCGCAGTTGCTGAGAACATATGCCAGCAGCGGATTTTTCAATAAAGAGATGGCCACCTACGCGGCAGAGAAAGCCGTGAGCCTCGAACAACGCTACGACCGCCTCCAACGGGTACAGAACTTTTTCAGTGGATTAAGTCTGGGTAGTATTCTTATACTCATTGCCCTGGGGCTTTCTATTGTATACGGACTGGCCGGCATCATTAATATGGCGCATGGAGAATTTATGATGATTGGCGCCTATACCACTTACTGCACACAACTATTTTTCACCAATGTACTGGGCATTCCGCAAACAGATCTTTTCTTCGTAGCCGCATTGCCCGTCTCTTTTGTAATAGCGGGTGCAATGGGCTTGTTGCTGGAAAGGCTCGTCATCCGGCACCTGTACGCCAAGCCACTGGAAAGCCTGCTGGCTACCTGGGGGGTAAGTTTAATCCTGGTACAAACCGCCCGCATTTTATTTGGAGACCTCACCGCCGTTAAAACACCACTATTATTATCCGGCGGATGGCAGGTATCACCGCATCTAACGTTACCGTATAATCGATTATTTATTATTGCGCTGACCCTGGTGATGGTATTGCTGACTTACTTCATGCTTTACCGGAGCAGACTGGGTTTACAAATCAGAGCGGTTACACAGAACCGGCAAATGAGTGCCTGCCTGGGTATTGAAACAAAACGTATCGCCGCCATCACCTTTTTTATTGGCTCGGGACTGGCCGGGCTGGCTGGCTGCGCTATCACTTTAATCGGTAATGTGGTTCCGGATATGGGACAAACATATATCGTTGATTCCTTCCTGGTGGTCGTAACAGGAGGTGTAGGCAAGCTCGCAGGTACTATTGTTTCTGGTCTTGGCATTGGCTTCTTCACCAAAGTGCTGGAATCCTTCTTCCAGGCGGTTTATGGCAAAGTGTTTATCCTCGTGTTTATCATGCTGTTTATGCAGTATAAACCCAAAGGCTTATTTCCTGACAAAGGCCGCATAGCGGAAGATTAAAAACCAGGCATATGAAAACGAAAAACAATCCACTGTATTATATATTATTCATCGCCATTTTTGCGATCCTGTTGCCGGCAGGATATATGTCCGGCCTCCTTTCAGTGAACACCATCTCTGTATGGGGGCGATACTTCTGTTTTGCTATTGCGGCGCTGGGTATAGACCTGATATGGGGCTATACCGGCATTTTATCGATGTGCCAGGCCTTCTTCTTTTGCCTGGGCAGCTACGGCATTGCCATGCACCTGCTGCTGAAAAAAACAGTGGCCGCCGGTGGCGTACTCCCTGATTTTATGGCCTGGAATAAGATAGATACGTTACCGTTATTCTGGCAACCATTTCAATCTTTCGGATGGACCCTCACACTCTGTCTGCTGATACCTGCGCTGTTTGCCTTTGTTACCGGCTTTGTATTATTCAGAAGCAGAATTAAAGGCGTGTATATGGCTATTATCACGCAGGCACTGACATTAGCCATGTGGTTAATTTTCCTGAGAAATGAAACCAACCTGGGCGGCACCAATGGTTTGACCGATTTCAAAACCATGCTGGGCTATGATTTGTCTTCTTCTTCCGTGAAACTGGGGTTATATATGCTCTCCTTTACGACACTCTGCGCAGCTTACTTCGCCTGTTATAAAATTACCCATTCCAAATTCGGTAAAGTATTACAGGCTATCCGCGACAGTGAGTCACGCATCAGCTATGCTGCCTATAAAGTAGTGGATTATAAGCTGGCCGTTTTCGTAGTGGCGGCACTGTTAGCTGCCGTAGGTGGGATGCTTTATCTGCCACAGACAGGCATTATTACACCCGGCCGTATGGATGTAAAAGCATCTGTGGAAATGGTGATGTGGGTGGCACTGGGAGGCAGAGGAAACCTGAAAGGTGCGGTAATAGGCGCTTTGCTGGTTAACTTCCTTTACAGTGTATGTACCAGTCTGTTCCCGGACTCCTGGTTGTTTATCCTCGGATTCCTTTTCGTGATTACTGTATTATACTTCGATAAAGGATTCATGGGACTGCTGGACAGCCTCAAACAACGGTTCATTTCTTTCAAAACAACTCAAACAACCCATTGATATGCTACTTACTGTCAACAACCTGTCGGTATCATTTGGGGGTGTACATGCACTGAACCTGGACCATTTCAGTCTGCGCGATAAAGAACTGCGTGTCATCATTGGTCCTAATGGAGCGGGCAAGTCCACCTTCCTGGATATCATCTGCGGAAAAACAAAAGCTGACAAAGGAGAAATATTTTTTAATGGCAAAGCTATTACCGGCAAAACGGAAGTAAAGATTGCCGAACTAGGTATCGGCAGGAAATTCCAGAAGCCCTCCGTATTTCCGGGGCTTACCGTATATGATAACCTGATGCTGGCAGCCAAAATGAAGAAAGACATTTTTTCTTCGCTCTTCTTCAAACCTACGCCGGCCCTGGCAGAAAGGATACATAAAGTGGCCACGAAATTATCGCTCACCACCGTCATGTATAAGATGGCAGGCGACCTGTCGCATGGACAAAAGCAGTGGTTGGAAATAGCCATTGTCGTACTACAGGACCCAACGCTTATGCTGATAGATGAACCCGCGGCGGGCATGTCGGACGAAGAAACCGAGAAAACAGGCGCCCTGCTGCTGGAGCTCTCCAAGGCACACAGCATTATTGTGATAGAACATGATATGAAATTTGTAGAACAGATAGCCAACGAACTGGTGACCGTGCTGGTTCGTGGCAAACGCTTGATGGAAGGAACTTTCGCGGAAGTAAAAAATGATCAGCGGGTAATAGATTGCTATTTAGGTCGTACTAACGCTCAATTAGAAACATTATGATCCACACAATCCAGGCACCGGTATTAATCGTCAATCAACTTAGCGCAGCATATGGACAAAGTACCATCCTGCGTGGCACCACGCTTACCGTAAAAAAAGGCGCCGTTACCACCGTCATGGGCCGCAATGGCGTTGGCAAAACCACCCTGCTCAAAACCATCATGGGCCTGTTGCCCGTACAGGACGGCAGCATCATTTTCAACAATGAAAATATAACAGCCCTGCCCCCACATAAAAAAGCAAAAGCAGGCATCGCCTACGTACCACAGGGGCGGGAAATTATTCCAAAGCTCACCGTATACGAAAATCTGCAACTCGGGCTACAGGCACATCCCGACCGCAACGCCAAAGTTCCGGAGGAAGAAATTTTCAGTCTCTTTCCTATCCTGAAGGATTTCCGTAAACGTGCCGGTGGTAATCTCAGTGGTGGTCAGCAACAACAACTATCTATCGCCAGGGCCCTGGTGAGCCGCCCCTCTCTCCTGCTACTCGATGAACCTACAGAAGGTATACAACCGTCTATCGCGCAGGAAATAGGCAGCATATTGCAACAACTGGTGCAGGAAAAAGAACTTTCTGTATTATTGGTAGAGCAAAAAATTGATTTCGCCAACCAGGTAACAGACCACTATTATTTCATGGACAGAGGTAAAATGATTATGGATGGCACCGCGGAAGAACTGAAGCATTCCGCACTGGAGAAACATATATCGGTGTAGCTGTTAGCCTTTAGCTGTTAGCTATTAGGAAAATGCAGCGGAGATTAAGTATTATCGGTGTAGCTATTAGCTAYTAGCCTTTAGCTGTTGGCTATTAGGAAAATGCRGCGGAGATTAAGTATTATTAGTATAGCTACTAGCCTTTAGCTGTTGGCTATTAGGAAAATGCAGCGGAGATTAAGTATTATTAGTATAGCTACTAGCCTTTAGCTGTTGGCTATTAGGAAAATGCAGCGGAGATTAAGTATTATTGGATAATTCTAAACACTAACAACCACCTGTTACTCGCTAAAGGCTAACCGCTAAAAGCTAAAAGCTATTTCTCTATGCATCCAGTATCTGAAGATCGCAGTGTATTTAAAATTTTCACCATCCTTTATGCGGTGGCGTTGACCACCATTGCCCTGCTAAGTATTTTCAGCCAGATAAAAATACAACAGGCGCTCAACCACCAGATGAATGATTCCCATGTCATCAACTTTGCTGCGCGGCTACGTACGTATAGCCAGACGTTGAGTAAACTGGCGCTGTTATTGGAGTCTGGCAGAGACATAGAAGATAACCGCAAAGAATTTATTAATACCCTCAAGCAATGGCAGAAATCACATGAAGGCCTGCAGGCAGGCAGCAACTTCCTGAACCTGCCGGCCAACGACCAGGATGAGCTGAAACAGATGTTTGAGATTATCCGCAATCCACACCAGGAAATATGGGATGCTGCCAGCAAAATGATCACCGTATTGTACAGCGACAGCACCTTCACGCCAGCGCATATACGACCTTATGTACAAACCATCCTGGCATATGAAAAATCATACCTGCTGGGCATGGAGCTGATTGTATTTGACTATGACCGGTTTTCAAAAGAGCGGATACGCAACCTGAAAGAAATAGAATACATTGTGCTGGGGCTGGTACTCTTCACCCTCCTGTTGGAAGCCGCCGTCATCTTCTATCCGCTGTCTACCCGCATCCGCAAAATTATCCGGGGCCTGGTAGATGCCGAAGAAAGAGCCCGGAAATTAACAGAGCAGGTGCAACTGGCGAACCAGGAAAAACTATTGCGACAGGAAACGGAACAACGCATCCGCTCCTACTCCATCATCAATGGTCAGGAAAAAGAACGCAAAAGAATTGCTGCTGAAATACATGACGGTATCGGACAAATGCTGACCAGTCTGCGTATGAAACTCGAACAGATTGAAGACCGCAGCATACAACATGACCCGGAAATAGCGATGGTCAACTCCCTGATGTATAGCATTATCAACGAAACCAAACGGATCTGCTCTGACCTGTTGCCCAGTGTACTGGAAGATTTCGGACTGAGAGCAGCCATTGAAGAATTGATTAAAATATGCCGGCAAACAGCTCCCGGTATAGACTTCCAGCTGGAAGAAACTTTGTCGGCAGGTCCTTTACCCAAAGAAGTAAAGACCGGCGTTTACCGTATCTTGCAGGAAGCATTGAACAATGCCATTAAACATGCAGACGCGGATACTATAGAAGTAGATATTGACGGCACCGCCAATTTCCTGCAATTAAGCATCCGTGATAATGGTAAAGGATTTCATTTCGACAGCCAGCAACTGTTTTCAACAGAGCTGGCAAAAAAAGTAAATGGCATCCGTAATATGAAAGAAAGGGCAGAGCTGTTGGGAGGCACCCTGCAAATCAGCTCACAACCCGGCACCGGAACAATTGTACAGTTAGCAATCACCTTTTAGCCATGAAAAAAATAGGCGTTTTTTTAGTAGATGATCATGAAATCTTCCGCAATGGCCTTA
Source organism: Chitinophaga sp. RAB17 (assembly GCF_052114225.1). Taxonomy (NCBI): domain Bacteria; kingdom Pseudomonadati; phylum Bacteroidota; class Chitinophagia; order Chitinophagales; family Chitinophagaceae; genus Chitinophaga; species Chitinophaga sp. RAB17. Next base: position 165,154 of record NZ_JBFREI010000005.1, read on the forward strand.
AACAGCTGATCAATAGCGAAGTCGACATGGAAGTATGTGGAGAAGCCAGCAGCGGAGAAGATGCGCTGCAACAATTAGCCGCCGCAGCTCCCGACGTGATCATCATGGATATTCGTATGCCCGGCATGAATGGTCTGGAAACAAGTACCCTCCTGCTGGAAAAAAATCCCCGTGGCCGCATTCTTTTCTTCAGCCTCTTTGATGAACCCGACTATGTAGCAGCTGCCCTCGAAATGGGTGCCAGCGGCTACATCCTGAAAGATACCAGCAACAAAATATTCCTTAGCGCCATCCGTACCATCCACCAGGGTAAATATTATTTTATAGGAGAAGTCAGTGACATCCTTGTAAAAAAATACCTCGACGCCAAACAATCAACACCCGGCAACGGCAGCACCCAGGAAATTTCCTTATCACGCCGCGAAGAACAGATCATCCGAATGATCAGCAACGGCCGTAATAATAAAGACATCGCGGAGTCGCTGAATATCAGTATCCGTACCATTGAAGCACACCGCATGAATATATTGCGGAAGTTCCAGGTGAATAGTATTGAAGAAGCGGTGGAATATTGTAAAAGTGCGGGGATGTTAAAGGAGGAATGAATCCCTATGCTAGATGACCTGGCACATGCCATTCAGGAATCCTTGGGAAATTAAATAGCCCTTTTCAATTACTTGAAAAGGGCTATTTAATACATCTATTATATAAATATTATTACTATATTTTCCACTTCAATTTAGCAACCACTTTATTTGCTTCCGCCAGCTTTCCAGGGAATAGAATCTTTCCTGAAAGCTTATCCAGGGATTTATCCCTTTTAACTTTAACACCTAACATTGATGCACCTTTCAGTTCTTTTTTGTACTTCATAACTGTGAAATTAATCCTTTTTTCGCTTAATAAGAAATCCAAAGTAGGTAACACTTTTAACAAAGGGTTTAACAATATATAATCCGTTAATCAAAACAACACCATATATCTCAAAATCTACATTGAGTTCATCCAGATTATTGGCGATAGCCATGCGATAAAGTCGTGTTCGCTCGGGGGTACTTCCTGTGAAAAATACGTACTTATCAGAATAACGAGCAGTAAATTCATATACGGTAGCCGCAACTGTTGCTAACACTTTATTTCTATCTTTATTGTCATTTTTTACAGCGTCATTCACTTCTCCTTTTGTCATTAAATCCCCAAAGGCCAGGTTATATATATCAGGGTTCTCTGTTTCTATAAACTGAACAACTTTTTGTATCTCACCTTTCGGTCCCTCACTGATGAATTTAAACTCAAGAGCATCTTTCGAAATCAACAATGACTCATATTTTTCATATTTCATTCTATTGGTAATAATTACTCGATAAACAAATACTCCTAAATAAAATGGGGGCGATTTCCTTATTGCAAAACTCGTTGTTTATAAACGCAAATTCCTTTTTTATTTGTAAAGTAAATTGTTTTAACAAATACGTTCGGTTATAAAAAAGCCTTCAAATCTTACGATCTGAAGGCTGCTATATCTTTCCTCAACAATTAACGTTTCCACACATTATCCTTCTCATTGGCATCCATAAACAAATTCCCATCCAGCTTAATCGCCGAGATCTCTTTTGTATAAGACAAATTCAGCAATACCTCTTTCTGATTTGCTTTCCAGATGCCGGGTGTCTGATGTTCACTTTTAGTTGTACCATCTTTGAAGGTAATCACTATATCAAAAGGTATGGCGAAACCACCGGTATTGAGGATACGTAGTGAAGCTTTTTTGGCATTCAGTTTCACGTCTGCCAGGGTAAGATCTATATAGTTATTACTAAAGTACCAGTTATTCCAGAACCAGTTCAGGTTTTGTCCGGCGGCGGTATTGAAAGAATAAAAGTAATCCCAGGGAATAGGATGTTTACCATGCCAGTTGTTCATATACGCATGCAGGCATTTTTTCAACAGGACATCTCCCAGCATATCTTTCAATGCGAGGTAAGACAACGATGCTTTGCCATAGGAGTTGCTGCTATATCCCATGCCGCTCACCTGGTTAGCCATAGAAATGATGGGTTGATCTTCCTCAGTGGAAGGATCATGCGTATATCTATTCACCCTGAACTTACGGTAAAAATCATCTGCTGTTTCCTTTCCTTTCTCTGCTATACCGATCAGGTATTCGAAGGTAGTAGCCCAGCCCTCATCCATAAAGGAATAGCGGCTTTCGTTGATGCCCATATAAAAAGGGAAATAAGTATGTGCGATTTCATGATCCTGTACCAGCTGGGCAAAACTAAGGTCATCTCCCACGGAGCCATCATTTACCACCATCGGATACTCCATGTCGGCAAAGCCCTGAACAGCAGTCATCGCCGGAAATGGATAAGATACACCCGGCCATTGATGAGAGAACCAGTTTAATGCATTATGTGAAAAAGCTACGGAGTGATGAAAATCAGTGGCTGTATCCTGGTAGGCCGCCTGTATGCTGGCGCGGCGCTTGGCGCTGCTGTCTACTACTACGCTGGCAGCATCCCAAACATAATGATCGCTGGTAGCGTAGGTTACGTCAGCAATATGAGTAGCACTGAATTTCCAGGTGTTGCGGGCTTGCTGCGCTGTGACTTCCCCCCGCAACATTTCCTGAAGGTTCGCAATGTGAGCTGTTGTGTCTGAGCTATAGGAACGCTCCAGCCGCTTTGCAAATACAGGGCGTAATACTTCTGCTGCATTTTGCAGTGTACCTGTTCCCCATACCACATAATTCTTAGGCACGGTCACGGCTACATTATAGTCATTGAAGTCGCTGTAAAATTCTACGCGGTCGGTATGCTCTATGCCATCCCAGCCGTTATAATCGTCATATACAGATACCCTTGGATAAGCATATGCCATAAAAGCGGTGGTACTATCAAGCATACCTTCTCTGCCACTCAACACCGACAAATCGTAGTGCCAGTTGATATGCAGATGCATGCTATCTTTCGATGACAACGGTTTTGGAAACTCCACCCAGGAAGTGGTACCTACATCGTTGTTGATTTTTACGGGTATGCCATCAATCAACAGCTGATCTATGATCACACCATCTGTTAAAAAGTCTTTGCTCACATAACCCGAGCGCGGTGATTGAAATTTATGCAGATTGCAGATGAGCCGCAACACCATTCCTTTCAATTCATTGGGGCTGTTATTGAGATAAGTGATCGTTTCCACACCCGTCACGGTCCTGTTGGGCGGGTTCACCGAAAGTTCAATATTATATATTCCTTTGTTCTGCCAGTAACGTTTACCTGGCGCGCCACTCTTGTCTCTCGTCTGGTTAATATATGCCTGTTTAATATTACGCGGCATATACAATTCCTGTGCTGTTGCCAAAGTGCTGACACCTAATAACAACAGCAGGCTATACATAATTTTGTTCATATTCGACTGCTGATTTCAAGGGATAAAAATAGGAAAAGTCAATGGAAATGGCTGATAATATACGGATCAGAAAAAGTACGATTCTATTTTCTGTGCCAGCCGCGATAAAAATTCATTCGGAATATGATCGTGAGAAGCTTTGAGCTTCCCACTTTCATCCGGCCGGAAAGTAACCTGGTGGCTGTCTATTTCCACCATGTATGTTTTTTCGTTATCATTGCCTGGTAGTATATGATAGTCTTTACCATCCAGGTGAATAATTGCCTTTTCCATAGTAGTAACATTTTACATGAAGTTAGCTAATTATAATTATGATGTGTTTCCATCCCGGCAGCTTTTACACCAATGGCAAAAACGATCAGTGGGTGTATCAAAAACGAACACATTATTAAAATATCAAAACTATAACCATAGTTATTATTAAAGATGTTATATCCGGTATAATTTTCCCGGTAAAGCAGTTCAAATATCATAGCCATGCAGCTGTTAAAGATCACTTTTCGTAATCTGCTAAAAAACAAAGGGTATTCAGCAATCAATATTATTGGTTTGGCGATGGGCATGGCCGTCACTCTCCTGATTGGTTTATGGATATGGGATGAGCTTTCTTTTAATCATTGGCATAACCATCATCAGCGGATTGCACAGGTGATGGATGTACAAACCATCAACGGAGAAAGTAATACCAGTGAGTCTGTGGCCATACCTTTGGCAGATGAGTTACGCAACAACTATGCAAATGACTTCAAACATGTAGCGATACTTTTTCCAAACTTCACCCATGCCGTTGCCGTAGGCGATAAAAAATTATCACAGTCAGGTGTATGGGTCCAGCCCGATTTGCCGGAAATGCTCACCCTGAAAATGATCAGCGGTAAGCGAGATGCGCTGAAAGATCCTTCTTCTGCACTGATCACCCGTTCACTGGCAAAGGCTTTATTTGGAGACACCGACCCTACCGGTAAAGGCTTCCGACTCGACAACCGTACCGACTTACAGGTAGGTGGCGTATTTGAAGACCTTCCGCAAAACACTACTTTTCACGGCACACAACTGTTCCTTTCCTGGGATAAAGCCATCAGCACACTGCCCTGGCTGAAAGAAGCACAAAGCCAGTGGGATAACCGTTACTGGAAACTATATGTAGAATTAAATGATCACGCCGACATTGATAAAGTCAACGCCCATATAAAAGATATCGCTCAAAAACATATTAAGGGAGGCACAGAAACATTATTGCTGCACCCGATGGATAAATGGCATTTGTACAGCGAGTTTAAAAATGGGCAGGTTGCCGGCGGCAGAATCAGGCTGGTATGGCTTTTCGGCATCATTGGCGCATTGGTATTATTGCTGGCCTGTATTAACTTCATGAACTTAGCCACTGCACGTAGTGCCAAACGTTCAAAAGAAGTAGGCATACGCAAGGCCATTGGCTCTACCCGTACACAACTGATCTGGCAGTTCCTCACCGAATCCCTGGTGTTATCATTTCTTTCTTTTATTGGCTGCGTAGGCATCGTGTATATCTTATTACCGCTGTTTAACAGGTTAACGGAAAAACAACTCAGCATCCCGTTTGCACAACCGCTGTTATGGATGGCATTGATCGGCTTTACTGCGTTCACCGGTCTGATGGCAGGCAGCTATCCTGCTTTTTATTTGTCTTCTTTCCGCCCCGTTAAAGTATTAAAGGGAAATGTAACGGCAGGACGCTTTTCATTACTCCCCCGCAACACCTTGATGGTAGTGCAATTCAGCGTATCCATTGCATTGATCATTGGTACCGTTATTATTTATCAGCAGATACAATACGGCAAAAACAGGCCGGTAGGTTATAACCGGGAAGGACTGATTATGGTAACGATGAGTACCGGAGAAATGTATGGCGCGCCTTATGATGCTTTGAGAAATGCATTGCTGGAAACCGGCGCCGTAGCAGACATGGCCAAATCGGATATTCCTTCTACCCAAAGCCCCGATTACAATACAGAAGTGAGCTGGAACGGCAAAACAGCCAATGCGAAAACACCTGTTGGCGTGATAGGTGTAACACACGACTACGGCCACACCATCGGCTGGCAAATCAAGGATGGCCGCGATTACTCCAGGAGTTATGCCACGGATACGGGTACACTTATTTTAAATGAAACAGCGGTTAAACTCACCGGACTTCGACATCCGGTAGGAGCCACCATTTACGTTAATAGTCAGCCCCGTATTATTACCGGTGTGGTAAAAGATATGATCATGGAATCGCCGTATGCGCCTGTAGCACCTACTATTTTCAGTCTGCAATATGGTATGATGAATGCCATGACGGTGCGCATCAACCCAGCCATGCCCATGCGGGAGGCGCTGGCTAAAATAGCGCCGGTATTTAAACGATTCAATCCCGGCGGTCCATTCGACTATACATTTACAGACGATGCGTATGCACAGAAGTTTTCTGATGAAGAACGGGTAGCCAGACTGGCCACTGTGTTTGCAGTACTCGCTATCTTTATATCCTGCCTGGGTGTATTGGGGCTGGCGTCTTTCATGGCAGAACAACGCACGAAAGAAATTGGTATCCGCAAGGTCATGGGAGCGTCTATCGCCAATGTATTGATGCTCCTGTCAAAAGATTTTGTAAAGCTGGTCATCATCTCCCTGGTACTGGCCTCTCCTGTTACGTATTACTTTATGCAAAACTGGTTACAAAATTACACCTACCATATCTCAGTGTCTATATGGCTTTTTGTAGCTGCTGGCATCAGTACCGTTCTCGTAACGTTGCTGACAGTGAGTTACCAGTCGGCCAGGGCAGCGCTTATGAACCCCGTAAAAAGCCTGAGAGCGGAATAAGCGATCTATTTATTCAATGTCAATTATTCAACGCTGCTGCAGAACGGCAATACTTTCTCCGGTACTCCTGTGGCGTTAAACCGGTAATGCGTTTAAATACCTGCCGGAAGGTTTTCAGGTCATTATAACCGGCGTTATACATCAGTGTGCTGATGTTTTGCGTATTTTTTTCCAGTTCTTTTTTGGCAGATTCTATTTTTACCCGCTGCAGGTATTCCAGCGGTGTATTTTGTGTAGCTACTTTAAAACGCCGGATAAAATTCCGTTTACTCATATTCGCCTGTTCTGCGATCTGCTCTACGGAGATCTGCTGATCATAGTGTTGCTCTATAAACGCCTGCGCTTTCAGAATATCTTCATCTTCATGCCGGCGCTGCCCCTGGAATACAGCAAAGTGCGCCTGATTCACCCGGTCCATATCAATAGAAAACATTTTGCTGGTCCAGATACTTGCTTCCCGGCCACAAAACTTCTCTATCAGGTACAATACCAGGTTAAGGGAAATAAAAGCGCCTCCGCTGGTATAAATCCCTTCCTGGTCGGTCATAACGCTATCGGGTAAAATGGTTATATCCGGATACCTCCTGCGCATGTCTTCCAGTGCCATCCAGTGAGAGGTGCAGGACTTACCCTGCAGCAATCCTGCTTCCGCCAGGAAATAGCTGCCTAAGCACAAACTGGCCACCTCGGTGCCACAGGCATGCATAGTGCTCAGCCAGTCTATCATCGCCTTATTTTTGCGCAGCACTACTGTAGGATCGCCTTCAAAAGCAGGCGCCAGGATAAGATCGGTATGCTTTACTTCCTCAATGGTTTTATAACAAATAAACTGTGCGGGCGAATGCAGTTGTATATTTTTCATCTTCTCACTGACCAGCTCCAGGTTAAAAGCCGGCTCCCGCCCCATTTCTGCCATGTAACGGTTCACTCCCAATAACATATCCATTACACCGGACAAAGAAGATAAAATAGCGTCTTCATAAATCAGCAAGGAAACTGTCTTCATGGTAATTCGTGTATGATATACTACAAAAATAACCTATTCTTCTGGCACAAATGCCCCCTAAATTCGGCGTGTTTGCACAGGTGATTTTTGGATTTAACAACTGAGATTTGTAAGACACAAAACGATAAAAATCATGAGTACAAACGTAACGACTGGTTTTAAACATAAAAGTGTTGAGGCCCGTCCCACCCCTAAAGTAGTATCTCACGAAGAATGGCAGGCGGCCAGAATAAAATTCCTGGAAAGAGAAAAACAATATACCCATCTCCGCGATGAGCTTACCCGGCAACGTATGGAACTCCCCTGGGAAAAGGTAGAAAAAGACTATGTCTTTGATGGTCCGGAAGGTAAAGTTAGTCTGTCCGACCTCTTTGACGGCCGCAGCCAGCTGATCATCCAGCACTTTATGTTTGGCCCCCATGAAACAATAGGTTGTGTAGGCTGCTCTTTTGCTGCAGATTCCATCAACGGTGTGCTGCCACACCTGGAACACCACGATGTTTCTATCGCAGTGATATCAAGAGCGCCTTTGCCGGTGCTGGAAGCCTTTAAAAAACGTATGGGCTGGAATTTTAAGTGGGTGTCTTCAGGCGGCAGTGATTTCAACTACGACTATCATGTATCCTTCCGGAAAGAAGACCTGGAAAAAGGAAAGGTATATTACAACTATGGTATCGTGGAAAACTTACCGACCCACCTGGAAGACCTGCAGGGTATCAGTTCTTTTTACAAAGACGAAGATGGCAATATCTACCATACTTATTCGACCTATGGCCGTGGCGGCGAACTACAGTTGGCTACTTACAACTACCTGGACATTGCACCACTGGGTCGTAATGAAAAAGGGGAAAACGGCGATCTGACCGCGTGGGTGCGCCATCACGACAAATACGATGAGAAAGGACATGTAGATAATACAGGCAGGTATCACGAAGACAAAACGCCAGGTTCCTGTTGTAGTGAAGAACATGCATCATGAAAACGAATTGTTCCTGCGGTGGCGCTACGGGCAGCGATCACCGCAAAACAACGGCTGCGCAGGCCACAGGTCCGCTGACATTCCGGCAACGTATCGTTAAAACAGTGCGATGGTTACTACCGGGCATTACCCTCGCCCTGCTGCCGAAGTGCCCGATTTGTCTGGCTGCTTATGTGGCAATCGGTACTGGTGTCGGATTATCTGTAACCGCTGCTACCTGGCTGCGGACAGGACTTGTGGTGTTGTGCATCGGATCACTTGTTTACCTGGTATTGAACAAGGTACTGGCGGTGTACAAACGGCACAAACAAGGGCGATCATTGTCCTAATTCAATATTAAACAGCATCAGTTCATCCACCTCACCGGGTGGTTGAATGGTGCCCTGTAACGTAAATCCAGAGCGTTTCAGCAGCCGTACAGACCGGTGGTTATCCGGTTGTGTAATGGCAAACAAGCGGGGTAATTCCAACTGCTGCTTCGTATATGCCAGTGTAGCTGTAGCTGCTTCAAATGCATATCCCTGGCCTTCTGCCTCCGGCAAAAAAGCAAATCCCAGATCGGGTTGCTCCAGGTATCTTCTCTTAAACAGACCACAAATCCCAATAGGCTTTCCCGTTTCTTTCAACACCACTACCCACGCACCATAGCCCTGCTCCGCATACAAACGCAACAGGTTATTCATAATATACCGTTGCGCATCTGCCAGTGTTCTGATCTGCCGGTCGCCGATATACTGCAGCCAGCTAGGCGTATTCAGCAACTCCAGGACGAAGGCATCATCTGAGGCAGCAAAAGTGCGCAACTGTAACCGGGGCGTTTCAAATAAAACTTTCATGCAAACATTTTATTACGACTCCTTACAAAGTATAATTTTCCGGTGAAGTGAACAAATCATGCCTCATTCCCCTGCTCAGAACTGAACGCCATTTGTGCAAAAACGGACATTTCCCTACCTGGATAAATTATAATGCATTGATTTTTAAACACTCTATTTCTGGCATTAGGTTGGCGATCTCCATTAGTGAATTCATCATACTCTAAATTTAATATGCTTAAAAGCTACGTCCTTACTGCATTTCGTTTTCTTCAGAAAAACAGGTCTTTTAGCTTCATTAACATCTTCGGATTGGCTACCGGCACCGTATGTTGTTTATATATGCTGCTGTATGTGCGGGAACAGTACAGCTATGATCAGCATTATAAACAGGCAGAAAACATTTACCGGGTTAATTCCTCCTTAAAAAGAGCGGGCGATGTGCACAACGCAGCCACCACTTCTCCCCCAATAGCACCAGCATTAAAGAATGATTTCAGCGAAATACAGCAGTATACCAGGATTTCCATTCCCATGTCGGATAACACACAGCTGCTGCATTACCAGGATAAAGCTATCTATGTGGCGCAGGGCGCCTATGTAGATTCTACCTTCTTCGATATCTTCACTTACCATTTTATCAACGGACAACCCTCCAGCGCTTTGTCTGGTCCCTATTCCGTGGTGCTGTTACAGCCCATCGCGGAAAAACTATTCGGCAGTGCCGACCCTACCGGTAAAATTATCCGGATAGAAAATACCAGTGGCACACACGATTTTAAAGTAGATGGTGTAGTGGATGAAAGCCTTGGCAAATCACATATCCACGCCAACCTGTTCTTTTCTATGAACAGCGGTGGTGTAGGTGATTTCATTCTTCGGAACGACTCCTGGGCCAGCAATAATTTTGTGTCATCTTATGTAAAGCTGACACCGGAAAGCAATCCGGCAGCACTGGAAAAAAAGCTGCCTGCTTTCCTGCAGCAGCATGGCGCACAGCAATTAAAAAGTATAGGCATGGAAAAAGTGCTGCACCTGCAACCCATACAGGACGTGCATACCAGCACTACGTATGACCTGGGCCTTGGCAAAACGGTGAGTACCCGTTTCCTATACCTGCTGCTGCTGATCGCCGTGCTGATACAGGTGATTGCCTGCATCAATTTCATGAACCTATCTACCGCCCGTGCTTCCAAAAGAGCGAAAGAAGTAAGTATCCGTAAAGTCATGGGCGCCAAAAGAAATGATCTTATCCAGCAGTTCCTGGGAGAATCCTTACTGTTATCGGCCATCGGGGTACTTATTGCATTGCCCTTGCTGGCACTGGCACTCCCGTATCTGAATATGGTTACCCAGGCAAATGTAACCATGGACTTACTCAACGATTACCGCCTCTGGGCAATGATCGCTGCACTGATTTTAGTGACAGGCCTTATCGCGGGCAGCTATCCTGCATTTTATCTTTCTGCTTTTAACAGCATCAGGGTGATGAAAGGGAATTTCAGTAACCATATTTCCGCTGCAGGCGTCCGGCGTTCGCTGGTTGTATTTCAGTTTGTGCTGTCTATAGTACTCATCACCGGTATTATCACCATCTACAGCCAGTTAAACTATATTAAAAACAGGGACCTTGGTTTTGAAAAAGATCAACAGCTGGTGCTCAGCTTCCATACCCAGGATGCCAAAAGCAAGATGACCGGCCTGACTACTGCATTGCGGCAGCTGCCGGAAATAAAAGCAGCGGGCATGTCTAACAACTACCCCAGCCAATTTGTGTTTAATGATCTCCATATATATGCAGCCGGCACTAACGTGAACGATGCAGTGGAAACGCAGTTCATGCTTACCGATGAAAATTTCTCTAAGTCCATGAGCATACCACTCGTTGCCGGCAGGGATTTCCGTTCATCAGACTCCGGCCGTGTACTGATCAATGAAACCATGGCGCGGCAGCTCGGACTGAAACCGGAAACGGCAGCAGGGCAGCACATCTTCTCTCAATCTGCAGAAGCAAGCACCCCGGTCAGTTTTGAAATAGCAGGGGTGATGAAAGATTTTAATTATAATTCCCTGCACGATAATGTAAGACCATTCATGCTGATGTATGATACGGATCCTACAGACTTCTCCCATATTATCATCAACAGTAACAGCAAGAATTACAAAGCATTGCTGGGCAAAATATCGGCTACCTGGAAAAGCTTTCTGCCCAATGTACCTTTTGAATATGTGTTCCTGGATGAAGCGGTACAACAGCAGTACGAAACGGAAATAACCCTTTCCCGTATCATTAACTACTTCACCCTCATTGCTATATTGATTTCCTGCCTGGGCTTATTCGGGCTCGCCGCTTTCAGCGCAGAGCAAAGGAGAAAAGAGATTGGTATCCGCAAAGCATTGGGTGCCAGTGTAACCGGTATCGTTAGATTATTGTCCGGTGATTTCCTCAAACTGGTGTTGATTGCATTACTCATTGCCACACCTATTGCCTGGTATGCTATGAACCAATGGTTGTCGGCATACGCCTACCGGATCACCATTCAGTGGTGGATGTTTGCAGGAGCGGGATTACTCGCCGCCTTCATCGCCCTTATTACGGTAAGCTTTCAGGCTATCCGGGCGGCCCTGGTGAATCCGGTAAAAAGCCTGCGTGCAGAATAGTTTCTGACACTGCACCAAACAAAAGCATAAACGGCATGTTTAATGAAATATAGAAAGACCATCGGCGAACCAACCGATGGTCTTTTAAATTTCTGAACGTGATCTATACTCCAAAATATCCATATCGCCCCTTCCTGCTCATCCTGTTGTTGATCTGTATCTATTTCCCTTCCCGGGCTCAAACAGACAGCACGCACACAACAGACACCACCCGCGCGAAGGAACCTTCAAAATTTGATCGCTTCAATAAAAAGGCAGAAGCCCTTTTTAAAATCATCCCGGTGCCACTTTACTCCTATACAACAGAAGCAGGGCATATTTTCGGGCTGGCAAAATATAACCTGCTACATTTTTCTAAAAAAGATACGATCTCAAAACCTTCCAAGTTATCGGAAGTCTTTACCGTATCCACCAATGGCCGCATCAATGCTTCTGTTTCTACCGAAATGGTGCTGAAGGAAAACAAGTATGTGATCATGGGCTATATCAATTACAAAAAGCAACCGGAATTTATTTACGGTATTGGCAATGATATCTCCAAAAACGTTTTCGAAGAAGTACAATACAGCCGTTTCCAGTTCTCTGCCACGGCGTTGCAGCAATGGTTTAAAAACTTTTATGCCGGGGCTGCTGTCACAGTATCGGATTACTTCAGCATACAACCTGATAGCAACAGCTTCCTGATCCGGGACAATGTACCTGGGTTGAAAGGTGGGCTGACAGTAGGTGTTGGTCTTTCTACGGCCTACGACAGCCGGGATAACCGCTACAATCCTTCAAAAGGGGCGTATGCTATCGGCACTGTACTGTTTCATCCGGCCTTCCTGGGAAGCGCCTACCAGTTTACCCGACTCGATATAGATCTGCGTAAATATTTCAATCCCTGGCTGAAACATGTGATCGCCTTACAGGCTACCACTACTTATACTGACGGGGATGTACCTTTTTATGAGCTGGCAGAAATGGGCGGCGACAACAAAATGCGGGGTTACTACATGGGCGCCTACCGGGATAATGTATTGGTAGATGCCCAGGTAGAATATCGCGCCCCTATCTGGAACATTTTTGGCGCTACTGCCTGGGCGGGTACCGGCCGCGTAGCCAACAGCTACAGCGACTTATCGCTCGATGGCTTCCACCTTTCCTACGGCCTCGGTCTACGTATCCGTGTGGATAGTAAAAACAATACGAACCTTCGTTTCGATATGGGCTTCGGTCCTGGTGGCTGGCAGGGTTTCTATATTAATTTCGCCGAAGCATTCTAAAGCGCAGTATGATCAATTACCACTTTGCCAAAGTATTTGCCCTGCATATAGTAAGTAAATGCTTCTGCTGCTTCGTTGAAATGGAAAACACGATCTATCACCGGCTTTACCTTATTTACGGTGATGAGTTTGCCCATTTCTGTAAACTGCGCCTTACTGCCGATGGCCACTGGTCTTACGTTTACCATGCCGTACAGGATAAGGTTAATGTTAAATAATGTAGGTTCGTTAGCCACACTGCCAATCATAGCTACTTCTCCATTCATAGCTGCGGAGCGGATTGATTTTTCTGCGGTACCTGCACCACCTACTTCTACCACATGATCTACGCCCTGACCACCCGTCAGCTCACGTACTGCCAGGTGCCAGTCGGGTTGTGTCACATAATTAATAACTTCATCTGCACCGAGGGCTTTCAATTTTGCTGCTTTTTCTTCTCCGGAGGTAGTCGCTATAACACGGGCGCCTGCTGCCTTAGCCAGTTGTAATGCAAATAATGATACGCCACCGGAACCCAGTGTCAGCACTGTTTCACCAGCTAGCAGTCCGCGACCGCCTGTAAGTGCGTTCCAGGCAGTTAAGCCGGCACAGGGCAATGCCGCTGCTTCTATATAAGATAAGTGTGGAGGTATCTGTAAGACAGCATTTTCAGGTAACACCGCATATTGGGTTAACATGCCGTTCATCGATCCGCCCAGCTGTGCAGCATATTCCAAAGCAAAAGGGCCATCCACCCAGTCGGGGAACACGTGCCCCATGACGCGATCACCAATTTTCACCCTGGTAACGACATCGCCAATCCCCACCACTTCGCCGGCGCCATCGCATAGCGGGATCACATCCGGTCTTACAGGCAGCGGATAAAATCCTTTCAGGATCATGATTTCACGATAGTTGAGTGAGCTGGCTTTCACCTGGATCAGCACTTCGTTGGGGCCAGGAGCTGGTATCTGATGTTCTTTCAGGGTAAGTCCGGATAATCCTGCGCCTAAGTTTGCATGGTAGCTTTTCATAAATACTTTTTTTATCGTATATCCATTACGGATATGAATACAAATGTCCGTTGGTATCTTTACTTTTACAATAACGAACAAAAATGTTCGGGTCTGGTGAAAACATAAAAAGTGCCCTATGAGAAAGGTACAATCTACCAATTTTGAAAACAGGCAGAAGATCATTGCTGCCTGCCCCATTTCTTATACACTGGCGCTCATTGAAGGGCGGTGGAAACCGATGATATTGCATCAGCTGTTTTCCGGTGTTTGCCGGTATGGTGAAATCAAGAAAGCCATTCCTATTATTACAGAGCGGATGCTGACAGCGGAGTTAAAGGAGCTGGAGCTGCGGGAGCTGCTGCATCGGATCCCTTATGAGGAGGCAACGCTGAAAGTAGAATATCGTTTAACGGAACGTGGTGAATCTCTCCGTACGGTGTTTCAACAGTTGTGGCAGTGGGGTAAATCGGATAAAGCGGTACATGCACCGGCACTTGTGAAGTAGGAAATCTGCGGATGTTGTCTTTCCCCAGGATTATACTGATGTTGATGATTTTCCTGATTTTGTTTTAATCCTCCCCTGCCAGCCGTTTTAACTGTTGCTGGTAGTCATATTGCAGGTCTTCGTGCTGCCCGGCAATCACTTTCGCGATTTTTTTCAGTTGTTGCTCATAAAGGTTATTTAATTGAACACTATAGGAAGATAACAGACCTGCCAGTTTCATTTTAGTACAGAAATAGATCAGGAGTTCTGCTTCCGCCTGTTTGGAGCCGGTATAGCGTATATGCTTATTCGTTATGCGCAGTATTTTTCTCAACCGTTTTTTGGCATGGTATAATTTATCGCCGGCCATTTCTGCAAACCCGTTATCTATCTCCGCTTTTACAGATTCCACATATCCCTGTTCGTTGTGTGCTTCAAACATCAGATAGGTAAGCAGCTCTTTATTATCGTTTTTATATTTGGCCAGTCGCAGGCACAGGGCCGCCAGTTCTGCCGGCGCCAGTGTATTCAGTTCTTTTTTTATTTCGCTGATAGTAGCAGCTTTCATAATTTATGGATCGGATGATTTCCGCGAAGTTACTATCTATTCTGCAGCATGCACTGTCTCTTTACGTTCTGTACCATCTTTACGCTCCAGCCAGGAATTGAAAATAGTATAAAACACCGCCACAATAATGGCGCCTTTGAACATGCCCGTAAAGCCCCAGGCAGCCACACCACCTATTACCCCTATAAACAGTACCAGGAAAGGTAGTTTGCCACTTCTGGCTATCAGCACGGGTTTCAGGATAGCTTCTCCTATCAGGATGCCGGCGCCATAAATGGCCAGGAAAATGGTCATACCCGGATGTCCCTGTGTGGCCATCCAGATGGTCAGCGGCACCCAAACCACGAGTGGTCCAATTTGTATCACCACCAGGAAAAATATCAGCGCTGCCAGTCCCAATGCGAATGGGATACCCGCAATAGTGAGTCCTATCCAGGCTACCACGGCGGTGATAAATGCAGTACCCATTACTCCGATAGATACCCCTTTCACTGCCATCGTGGTAGCATTCAGCAGATCGGCGCCATCTTTACGGCCCAATAGATGCTGTGCTGCCGCCCGGATAGGCCTGACTGCCTTTTCACCACCTACCAGGAAAAAGGCAGAGATGATGATGCCAATGATCAGTTGTACTGCCGTTCCCAAAATACCGGCTCCACTGCTTACCACATGATTCAGCACCATCCTCACAGGCTGCTCATGTGTATTCAATGTTTCCTTGGGGCTTTCCTGCAAGTGCTGCCAGAAAGTACTGATTTCTGCTCCTACATAAGGCAAATTCACCACCCAGGCCGGTAATGGCGGCAATCCGTTCTCCCGTACATCCTTTATCCAATGCAGCGAATCCCGTATATGCGAGCTCATCTCCGCAATAATATATGTAACTGGTAAAGCAATGATGGCCACCAGCACAATAGCGTATATAGTAGCCGCCAGTTTCCTCCGGCCCCCAAACCAACGCACCATCTTCTCAAACAGTGGATGGAAAGAAACAGAGAAGATCAGTGCAAAGGTGAGTACCCCAAAAAACAAATGCAATACCTGGTAGAGTGCCAGCAGCAACGCCAGCAATAGTAACAATACCAGGATGGACTCAATCATATTTCTCGAAGCTGGCCGGAGGTGATTGTTCATACCACGATTTTTTAAACAAGGAATGGGCTTACTTCATAAATATAAGATTCCTTATTTAGTTAACCGGCAACTATATCCAGGTTTCCTGCAAATGCCGCCACTGTATGTAGTTATCTTCTCCCGAAATAAATAATACACTGGACATTCTGTTGTTAATAATGCCCGTTGCTTCCTGCGTTTCCCGGTAGGTGATCACCACCACCTGGTCCGTTATAAAACGGGTGATTACTTCTGTGGCCGCCGTCACAAAATCCGGCCGCTTACCATATACTGATGGCAGCCATGCTGACAGGTCGGCGTACGTTTTTACACTGCCATCCGGCGCTACCATCGTAAAGTCCGGGTGCAGGCGTTGTAATACTTCATGGGCTGCATCAGCAGGAATAGTGCCTCTGAACCATTTGCTGATAGCATCATTAAAATCATGAATCTCCTGTTGTGCACGTGTGTTAAAATCCATTTTATATTTTTATTTTATTAAGTCGAAGTGTTAATGCAAATGCCAGCAGATATAGACCTGTCAGGCAACTCAGCGCCACCACAAAAGCAGCTCTGAAAGAACCGCCGCTACCCAGCACACTGAAAAATACAGTCCCTATAACGGCAACGCCTACTGCGCTGCCCATTTGTATCGCCGTACTGACCACACCCGCCGCCATGCCAGCTTTCTCCTTCATTACCGGCGCCAGGGTTATACGCACCAGCGATGGCAACACAATGCCATGGCCCACTCCCGCCAGCAACAACCCACTATACAATAAAATTCCAGGTACAGCCTGCAGAGAGATGCCTACGATAATCATCCCAAAACCCAATGCCAGTAAGGCCAGCGCCAATAGTACAATAGCGTTGCCCAGGCGCCGCGCCAGCAACGGACTGCTAAACGGCCCGAGGAAGAATCCGGCAGCATACGGTAATACCGCCATGCCCGCCCTCAGTACATCGTATTGCAACCCATTCTGCAGATATACCGGGTACACCATGAAAAAAGCGGCAGTAGCATTAAATAAAAAAATGACTCCCAACCCGGTCACAAAGTGTTTATCGCGGAATAATGCCAGGTCTACCAACGGATCTTTATGCCGCGACACCGCTCTTTTTTCGGCGCGTATAAATAGCCACAACACCGGCACTGCCATGCCCATGGCAACAAACACCCACCATGGCCAACCGGCCTCTCTCCCGGCAATGAGCGGATAAATCAACAGAAACAGCACCCCGGAAATCAGGAACATCCCCGGAATATCCAGTGCCGGCTGTTTGGAATTGCGTGTTTCCGGCAATACAAAAAAGGCCAGTAATATGGTGAGCAGCCCCACCGGTATATTGATCATAAACACCGATTCCCAGGTAAGCCCAAATGGTTTTAAACGCATCAGCACTCCTCCCAGCAGCTGCCCGGCAATAGATGCCAGACCAAACGTAGCACCGAAAAAACCCATCGCCTTCGCCTGTTCTGCTGGAGGAAAAATAATCCGGATAGAAGACAGTACCTGTGGCGCCAGCACCGCCGCTGCCAGGCCTTGTACCGTCCGCGCTGCTATCAGCAGGTGAATATTGGACGACACGCCACATACAGCGGAAGATATCGTAAGCAACAGCATACCTGCGATAAACATCCGTTTTCTGCCGTAAATGTCTCCCAGTCGCCCACCCGTTACCACCAGCACCGCGTAGGTAGCCCCATAAGCCACCACCACAAATTGCAGTTGCCCGGCACTGGCATGTAAGCCTGTTTTAATGGCCGGCAATGCTACATTTACAATAAAGAAATCCAATGGCGATAAAAACGCGCCCATCAGCAACACCGTTAAAGCCAGCCATCTCCGGGAATAAGCCTCCACTGCCGGCGTTAACGGCACTTCCCTTAACATTGCATCCATACCCTCTGTTTATTTATAAGTGCAAAGGACGACCAGACCGCCGGAAAATAAATTGTACGCTGAGAGGTTTGTACTGTACTTTTGCAGGATGCCAACAAAAGACCCGGGACAACCCATTGAGATCTTATTGCAGGAAAAAGAAACATCTCTGTATGCACCGAGAAACCGTCATTTTTTTGAGCTGATATATATACAGGAAGGAAAAGGCATACAATGGGTGAATGGCAATACGTATAAATATAATAAGGGTAAAATATTTTTCCTGATTCCGGAAGACAAACACAAACTTTACATGGAAACCCGCACCCGGTTTGTGTCTATTCGTTTTTCGGAAGGGTCGCTACTGCAACTGAAAAATGAAGCGGAACAAATAGAGTATTGTGACTGGATGAAAAAAACGGAATACATCTTCCATAACTACCATGCAAAAGCAGGCTGTTTATTCAGAGATAAAAATGATGAAGTATTTGCACTGGCGCTGATGGAAGGTATGATACGGGAACAACAACAGCAAGGCACCGGTTATTTACTCATCATCCGGCAATCTGTTACCATCCTGTTTAACCTCATTGCCCGCAACCTATTGATGGCAGAAGCGGCCGATCCCGTGCAAAAAAACAGCAAGCCATCTGTGATGAAAATCATCAGCTATCTGCAACAATATATTCATCAGCCTGCATTATTGAAAATGCCGGTAATCGCACAAACGTTTAATATATCTGTCAATTATCTCGGTGAATATTTTTCAAAAAACTATGGTAAAAGCATACAGGAATACCTGATAGATTATAAACTCAAATTAATTGAAACCCGGTTGTTGCATAGCGATATGCGTATCAACGAAATAGCCGCAGAGATGAGCTTTACCGATGAAAGCCATCTTTCAAGGATCTTTAAAAGATACCGCGGCATAACGCCGGGCGCCTACCGGAAGCAACACCGGCAGGTGGTGTAAGGAATCCGATACCGGACAAAAGTGTTCGAAAACGGACGTTCCCGGGAAACAGTCTTCTTCCAAACATAGGTTGGCAGCGGCATTGTTAAATGGCAGCTTTCTTGTAACCAGGAAGCTATCCAATTAAACGAAGTAAACATGTTCAAAAACTATCTGAAAATCGCCTGGCGTAATCTCAGGAAAGACAAGTTTTACACCGTCATCAATATCCTGGGCCTGGCCCTGGCTACGGCGGCGTTCCTGTTTATCGTCAACTACGTGAGATTTGAATATAGCTATGAAAATTTTTACAAAAAGGCGGATGACCTTTACCGCATTACACTCGACAACTACAAAGGGAATGAATATATAACCACTGATTGTGAAACCCATCCGGCGCTGGGCCCCACCATCAAAAAACAAATGCCGGAAGTTGTGGACTTTGTGCGGGTAGAGCATATGGAAGAAATTCCAACCGTAAAATCCAATGGGAAAGTTTTCAAGATAGATAATGCATATGCAGTGGACCCTTCTATGTTCACGGTCTTCAATTACGATTTTATAGAAGGCAATGCCACTACAGCACTGACTGCTCCTATGCAGGCCGTCATCACACAATCACTGGCCCGGCGTATGTTTGGTCATGAAACAGCAGTGGGCAAATTATTGCAGGATGGTGACTGGACTTATACCATCACCAGCGTAATAAAAGATATACCTTCCAATACCCATTTAAAATTTGACCTGCTGATATCCTTCACTTCTTTAATCAGCCGGGGCATCGACATGCAAGGTTGGAACGGCAATAATAATTACACTTATGTGCAGCTGGTACCACATGCTGATCTTGCCGCATTTAATAAAAAGCTGCTGCAACTCTCCAAAGAAAAACTGAGGATGGATAAATACAAGGCGGAACCTATGAAAGATATCCACCTCCTCTCACATAAATCTTTTGAACCTGAAGAAAACGGCGATCTGAAAACAGTGCAGTTCATGCTGGTGATTGCCGTACTGGTATTACTGGTCGGTTCAGTTAACTACGTAAACCTTACCACCGCCCGGGCTGCCGACAGAACAAAAGAAACCGGTATGCGCAAAGCGCTGGGATCCTCCCGGATATCGCTGGTGAAACAATTCATGACAGAAACCCTGCTCATAAATTTGCTATCGCTGGCACTGGCATTGGTGCTGATAGAAGTATTGCTGCCGGCATATGTCCAGCTGACAGGCCGGCCTATTACAGTAGATTTCTTCCATTCTTCCTTTTTCTGGTTCACCGCCGCCGCATTGTTTGTGTTCAACTGTGTGTTATCCGGACTGTATCCGGCGCTGGTGTTGTCCGCTGTTAAACCCGTGAGTGTGACCCGGAAATCCTTCACTGCTTCATCCGGTAGTATTTTATTCAGAAGAATACTGGTAGTGGGACAATTCTCCGCTGCCTTAATTGTATTGTCCGCTTCGCTGATCGTTTTCCGGCAACTGTCTTATATGCGGAGTCAGGATCTGGGACTGAGCACTGATCAGACATTGATACTCAGAGCGCCAAGCGGACAAGGGAAAATAATGGATTCTATCCGCCGCCAGCAAAGCAAAGCTTTCCTCAACAATGTATCACAACTACCACAGGTAGAAAACATTACGGCCGCAGAGGCAATGCCGGGAGCCAGTTTACATGACCTCTCCACCACTACTGGTGTGAGCCAGCTGGGTTCCGACAAAGGTCTTAATTATACTTTCTATGCTTATGGAGTAGATGAAAATTTTCTCCCGGTAATGAATATAAAAATGCTGGCAGGAAATAATTTCAAGCGGGTTCCCAACTATGATGAAATGATTCTCAGCAGAGAAGCCTGTCGTTTGTTCGGCTTCAGCAGTCCCCAGGACGCCATCGGGAAAAAACTCACATTGTCCTGGACCAGTTTGGGCTACAGCACCATCATTGGCGTAGTGGAAGATTATCATCAACAATCGTTAAAAGGCGCCATCCTCCCTATGATACACTGGTACCGCAACAATGGAGGTACCTTCTATGCCGCTAAATTAAATACCGGGAACATTAAGCAGACATTGGCCAAAATGCAGTTGCTCTGGCAGGAACAGTATCCCGAATATCCGTTTGAATATCATTTCTTCAATGAATTATTTGATGAGCAATACAAAGCCGATCAGCAATTTGGTAAGATCGTGGAAATATTTTCCTTCTTCACCCTGTTCATTACCTGCTTAGGTATATTGGGACTTACTGCTTACAACATCACCAAACGCAGCAAGGAGATAGGTATCCGCAAAGTGCTGGGCGCATCTGTAGGTAGCATTGTAAACCTGTTATCGAAAGATTTTGTTAAACTGGTTGCTATCGCCATTCTCATCGCCACACCGCTCACCTGGTATATCATGAACCGCTGGCTGCAGGACTATGCCTACCGCATACAAATACAGTGGTGGATGTTTGCCATCTCGGGATTACTCACCATGTGTATTGCCCTTCTCACCGTGAGCATACAATCTATCAAAGCCGCGATGGCCAATCCTGTTAAATCGTTGAAGTCAGATTGATGTTAGCGACAAACGCATAAACTTCACTACTTCTTCATTCACATCTTCCGGCAGTAACATCCGGAAATGATGGTTAAACTGGTGGGCATCTCCCGGTACGGGTGCTATTTTCTGGAAGCACAGATTATCTGTATACGCTTTTTTAAACGGGAAAACGATATGTACAAAACTCTTTCCCAGCTGCGTTACCCAGGCCACACGCCGGTCATCTATGCCGATTCCCAACATAGATTTGGTAGGATACAGATAAACCTGATCCAGTTTTTCATACTGTGCTACAAAGTGATGTAACAATGCCAACGTAGCTGGCGTTTTTCCTGCAATGAATGCTTTTACAGCAGGATCTTTGGTCGTATCGAGGATAGAGGTCGGCATCTCTCTTTTTGCCCGGGAAGTTAGTAAAAAAAAGAATAAGCCGGCCTTGAAAGGCCGGCCGTCATATCAGATCGAATAATAAACAATTAACAGCTTTATTGAATCACTACGTTCCTTACAAATCGCTGGCCGTTGGTATGCACCGCTTCCAGCAAGTAGTAACCTGCTAATATTTTAGTGTGCCATGTTATAGGGATCGTCATTTGTTTATTAGTTACGTGTACCGTTGTTTCAAATACCGATTGCCCCGTAATATTCAGTAACCGTATCCGGTACTGTCCGGTGGCAGCATCTCCGAGCTGTACATGCAATTGTTGTCCTGCTACCGGGTTCGGATATACGGAGATATCTTTTGCCGCTTCACCTGCCGCTATTTTTGCAATATTGCTATATCCCACTTGTCCGTTTGCGCTGATGGCACGGAGGCGGTAGTAGCTACGGCCAGTAGACTGCTGCTGCACTGTTGCCCGGTATCCCCGGTTCACAGGTTTTATGACCATGGCTTCGAGACCATAGAAATGCAGACTATCTTCCGAATATTCAACTACAAAACGCTCCCATGGCGAGTTGGCCATGGCAGTCCAATCGATGGATACTTCTTCCTTATAATGAAATGCTTTTATGAATGGTACGCCTGTTCCTTTGAGCCCGGTGCCGGGTGAAAACGGGTGTATGATCACCGTATCGGTAGATATGGCCGTTTTATTGCCGTCCACAGTGGAGACAGTGATCACTGCTATACCCGGGCTTTTGGCTTTTACCAGGCCGTTGCTATCCACCGTGGCAACTGCCGTATTACCAGAGGTCCATATTTTGGATTTATTGGTGGCATTTAGGGGCAGAATAGTGGCGGTCAACTGTTTCATCGAATCCACATAGAGCGTGGCGGAAACAGGTGTTAAACTTACACTGGCCACATCTACTTTACCAAATACGTAAAACTCATGAATGCTCCAGTAGTTGCCTTTGGCGCCTGTTTGTACCATCTTAATATATCTTCCTGTTTTATCGGTAAATGCTATAAGGGTCATGCCGGTATTGCCTACACCAGTGGCAATGGTGCTGCCCCAGTTAACGCCGTCATTCGAAGTAAATACACTATAGCCTGCCGGAGAATCATCCGGGCTGCCACTCACATCGAGTACAATAGCATGAAAGGTATTCACCGTTTTCATATCTACCGTAAAGGTTTGCCCGTTTACCTGCGAGCCTTGTGTATCCCAACGGGTCGTGGCATTGCTGTCCAATGCGTTTTTAGCATTGCCTGTATTCACGGAGGCGCTGGCTGTCCAACCCTGCCGGTCCATCGCCCCTACGATGGATACGCCCCAGAGATTGCCCAGGTTGTTTTTCCATAAGGCGGTGGCGCCGGTAGACAACTGTGAGCTGTCAATGATGGAACTGCGGGCGGACAGATGTGATCCTGCACCACCGTTTAAAATAGCGCCTACCGGCCATATGGCGGAGTTATGTACATTGAGTGTACCGGTACTGATATTACCAAACCTTAGCTGCCCCGGCTGATGAAAGTTAGCCTGTTGCATATTCAGCGTACCACCATTCATGATCAGTCCTTTACCGGGATTGCCCCAGTAGTCGGAATTAAAAAAGGTAGTAGAACCGGTATAGGATGGTTGTGTGGAAATATAGGTGGTAGTGGTGTCTCCATAAGCTACAATCTGCGAGTTGATAAAGTCTATGCCACCGGCGCCGGCGCCTTCAAAACGCATACTGTTGCGGGAGCCATCAATACCTAATCCCAGGCTCAGCCCTGAAGGTCCACTACCATTTTCTGACTTCAACACGATACCGCTATGCGATCCAAACACAAAATCGTTGTATAATATTTCGTTCTGGCAATTACCCAATGTCAGAAAATCCAGGTTAGCATAGTTGTAGTCATAAGCGCCGGAGTTGCTGCCAGTAGGGGAATTGGGCCAGCTGCCGAACTTTGATTCTGCGCCTGCCGCATA
This sequence comes from Chitinophaga sp. RAB17, assembly GCF_052114225.1. Classification (NCBI taxonomy): domain Bacteria; kingdom Pseudomonadati; phylum Bacteroidota; class Chitinophagia; order Chitinophagales; family Chitinophagaceae; genus Chitinophaga; species Chitinophaga sp. RAB17. The sequence goes on from NZ_JBFREI010000005.1 coordinate 189,043, forward strand.
TACGATGGTATTAAATTGTAAATTATAAATTTTGCCTCCGGCAGAATTACCCCCTACCCGGATACCATTTTTAAATACGTGTCCCGCCACGAAGTCTACATAGTGGTTATCGCATTTGTAGGTGAAGAGGTCTATGCCACTATACGTAGCCCGCATACCTACATTTACAATATAGGCATCGCTGCCGGTTACCTGTATCAGGTAAGGATAGGCCGGCGCATTTGGCAAGTTGGAATATACCTGCTCCGGGTAATTAAACGTCATGCCCCTCACGCCGCTGTTGGCAGATAGTTTGAGAAAAGGGGTACCACTGGCATTATTCTTATCTGCATACACTTCTATAATACTACCAGGCCCCATTGGTACGGAACTGAGATCTGCAGATCCTTTCAGCTCTACGCCGGAAGGAACCGTCAGATGCCCGGTAACTTTATATTTTCCTGGTGGCAGAAATACCACCCCACCTCCATCCTGCGAAGCTTTATTCAATGCAGCCTGTATGGCACTGGTATTATCAGTGGTACCGTCATGCACGGCATTGAAAGGCGCGTTGATGGCAATGTACAACACGGTTCTTGCCGGCTTCTTTGTTTCCGCGCTTACATCCGGAAAAGCAGGCAATGGTTTTAGGGTAAGCGGGGTATGATCAATGGTACTCGTGTACAAAGAATTGTTTTGTATACTCACTCCTTTTGAAAAGCGATTACCGGTAATGATGCCCCTGGAATTGTTGCCCAGTGCTATTTGCGGCTGGTTGTTATTAAAGTCGTTATCTGAGGCCAGCAGGGAGCCGCCACCAATATCTACATTTCCTTTTGTGATGGTGCATTGTTCCAGCATGGTCCGGGTGGTAGAGGCCGGGTTAGTACTGATACTGTTTAAATTACCTCCGATGGTGCAGGTATGAAACTGTGCGGTACCAGAAGTACCGGCAGCAATAGATACCCCGGTTTCACAGGATACTGTTTTACAGCGGGCAAACATTATTCCATCTGAACTCACCACTTCCAGGTAGATGCCGGTTTTACAATTCGTATAGGTCATCCCGTAATTATGACCGTTGGGAACCGCTCCTACACTGGCAATAGAAGGGGCTGCATGAAAGCCCTTGTTATACCCTTCAATATTTACAAAACAGGTGTAGGTCCAGTCGTTGCGCCGCATCACAATGCCCGTACCATTCTGATAGATCCAGCTTTCAAAGGAACTACCGGCAGCCGGTGCGTTGGTCAGGCCGGAACCAGACCAATAAGCGGGTGAAAAGTCGATGCTTTCAATATGTCCTACATCGGCGATGTTATCGATCTCAATGCCACGGGAAAGTGGTGTACCATAAAGACCATTGATAATAGGGCAGCTACCACCGTTTAAGCGGGAGAATACCACGCCGCTGTAGGCGTTGACAAAGGTGATATTTTTAGCGTTACAGAAGTCGTTACCAAAATAATTGGGCTTACCAAAAACGATCGCCGGAGGATATGCTGTGATGGTAGCCGGCAGTTGCTCAGGATACCAGATCGTCATATCCATTACAGCGGAAGAAGGCTCCATGGTAATAAACGGCGTGGCATTTTCATCGCCCCGGCCTGAGTAAGCCATTAAGATAGTGCCGGTAAGGGCCTGGCCTTTTACGGGTTTCTGCCACTCCCCGCGAAGGGTAACACCTTTGGGAATAATCAGCGTACCGCTGATCTTATATTTTCCTTGCGGAACAAACAAAGTACCTCCGCCCAATATGCGAAGGGTGTCGAGGCGGCTTTGAAAGATGGCCGTAACATCTGTCACACCATCGCCGGTGGCGCCATAATTGGCAACGGAATAAGCGGCTACAAACGCGTCTTTAGTTGGATAAAGTGGGTTAATCAGCTGCCATGTTTGCGACTGTGCTGTCAGCGAAACAGATAATGCGGCCAGCAACCATAAAAATCTCAGGGGAAATAACCAGGTAGTTTTCATATACGTGGGTTAAAGGTTTTCAGAGAAAAAAGAATGGGATTGTTCCGCAATGAACAACCCCATTTAATGGTTAGTTTTTCCGGGTAAATACAAAATCTCTCAGATTGGTGTCACCTGTTTCCCACACAAACTTCACCAGGTGTTTACCAGGCGTTAAGTGCAGGGTGCCGTGAAAATACACCCAGGCGCTCCAGTCACCGGTTTTGGTAAATGGTATTCTGCCCGTTTGATTTACACCATCTACTTCCACATGTACACCTCGATCGCCATCATTAGGCGTACCAAGGGCGATACCAATATCGTAGTCTCCTGTTACAGGAGATTCCACGGTATATTTCAGCCATTCACCGTCGGCAGTAAATCCGATGTTGCCTCCATTATTTTCAATATCTACACCTTCATTGGGACGATAGGTATTGGGAATATTAGCGTCTGTATTATCATGGTATCCCCATCCTTCTCCACCGAGGTCAAAGTCTGCCGCCCGGATGGTCACCGAGGCACCTACTGCAGCCGGCAGTTGCAGGGCAGTGCCGGAATATGGATTATATTTTAGGCCCTCGGCATCCACTACTACTACCATCGTTCTTTTGGCGGAATCCAGTTTGTAAACAGAAGGGGTAATCAGGTCTACTGCCAATGCTATCTTTTTACCGGGGTTGGCTGTCAATGCAGCTAATTTCACTGTTACAGGGAAAGACAGCGAGTTATTAAAATCCCTGAAGGCGATAGAATCCGGCAGGGAAAAATCTGCGGCTGTTATACCTACGGTACCTGGCAGCGCATTGGCGGCAATTAGTTTCGCAATGGTATCCTGGTTAGGGCTCAGTTTCAGGTAAAATCCGGTGCCCGCGGTACTGGTGTAATTTACGTTCAGTGGCACATTCAGGATACCGGCACCTACCGTATAATTTTTGGGTCTTTCTACCGGCACACTGATCGTTTTGCCGGCGTCTGCAAAATAAATATAGTGGATCTGATCTATCGGCACAATACCCGTGGTGCTGATTTGTACCACTACTATTTTCTTTGTGGCGTCCAGTTTATTCTGCTTGGTAGGATTTGTCAGCTCAATAGCCAGTGCTAGCGTTTTGCCATAATATTTTTCAAAAACGGCGAGGTCTACTTTCAGGGTAAACTCGGCGTGATCCTGTCCAAAAGGTACATCTACAGTAGTAGGTAAAATATAATTCTCCTGCGCCAGCATCACGCCGTCCGGCAAGGTATTATTTGCTATCATCTGGCTGATGGTATCATAGTTAACGGTAACGCCTATATTAAAACGGGATGGCGCCGCATCCGACAGTGCAATGCGTATCGGAATATCCACAGTAGCGGCAGTTTTGGTATAGCTGCTATCGCCCATAGGTATTTTCACCTGTGTGTCTCTGAAAGAAACATTCACCTGTTGTACAGTAATCTCTTCACCTTTAATGTCTGGCTTTTTACAACACAGCACTGTTGCTGCCAGAAAGCCCGCCAGGGTCCAAAGCGGAAATTTAAATTGATGTATCATCGGGTAAAGAATTAATTGTTATTCATATTCACATACTTTGTTGTCCATACCCTGCCATCCAGGTTCCAGCGCAGATCTGCCGACACCTGCAGCCAGTCCATAATCTGTCGGCTTACATCTACCGGTTGCGGCATCAGCTGTCCGATATTAGCCGGAGAAGCAGGACAAATTAGGTCATTGAAGTTGAGCCAGCCATAACCACCTTTCAATTGAAAATCCGTTACAATCTGGCTCTGGTCTTTCAGTATCCCACCTTGTCCGTCTCTGGCCGACCAGTACCCCATCTCATACTTTTTCAGCGGGTGACTCCCCGGCATACTGGTTTCACAGGCGTAGGAATTAATAATGGCATCTGTGGCCGCACGACTCCAGATTTTAATTTCCGTCATATACATATCCGGCGCAGGATAACTGCCTGCATAAGGCAGGTAACCTATTATCAGCGGTGCAGGACTGTTAATATTTCCTGATGTAGAGATATCTGCTTCTTTATTGAATTTACCATCCGTAAATGTCCTCACCGTCCTCTTTTTGCCTGTGGTATCTGCAATGATGGCTACGGCTACATCGTGCCAGTTGCCATCACTGATATCCGCACCATCTACAACGATATTGCTGGTTTGGCCCGGTACATTCTGACCAATATTCATTTGCCATTTCTTCTGGTTAAGTACGACTGCCCATCCGGTTACACCGGCATCCAGGGAGGCCCTTTTTGAAAACACAGCCGTATTGGAGTAGGTATAGTCACCATTGGCGCCGGGGAGTACTTTAATTTTAAACTCCAGCGTGAGACTCGTCGTATCACCAACATCATAGTTGCGGTTTACATCATTGATACTGGCATATACTGCATTGACATCTGTACCAAAAAAATGTACGCCTTTGCCGATATAACGGTTACCTGTATACGGCTTATCCACGAAGGAAGGCAGGTATTCAGGTGTAGAGAAAATAACGAAGCTGTTCACCTTCGGATTACTCAGAATCGTGTGATCATCTTCTGTTGGGAGTATCGTATAGTCGCCACCGTGATTAGATACCACAACTACCATCCAATTCTCGCCGGCATAATTTTTACGGGCTTTCACTGCGCTGAGCAGTTTTCCGATGTAGTCATCTGTTTGCAGAATAGCAGCTCTGTACTGAGGCACACTCACATCGTATCCGTACTGTGCGCCATTCACGTCCACACCATTATATTGCACCATCACGAGGCCGGTGCTGTCTGTTGCCAGTTCTCCCACTGCTGCAGTGGTAACGGCTGCATCATCATCGGCAAATACTTTGTTTACATCCGCATTGGAAACGAGATTGCCGAGGTCATCGGAAGCACTGAACGCGGCAATACGTATTTGCGGTGCTCTTTCCTTGATGTATTTGAAAAACACCGGAAAGTTCTGAAGATTGTTACCATCCAGTGTATTGCCGTCTATGTTATGCTTTTCCTTGTGCACGCCAGTGAGAAGATCCGCCCAGGTAGTATAGTCAGCAATCTGCGTATCGGTGATAGAGTTCCAGCTGAAAATGGCATGATCTGTCAGCGCCGTAATATTGGGGGCGTTCGCATCGCGCACGGATTGACCGCGGGCACCATCCATGATCACCATCAGAACTTTACGGCTTTTTACATTAGCGCTCGTGGTGTCTGTATATTGCTTTTGTTCCAGCACACGGTCAAATCCCTTGTTGCAGGCGCCTCCTATCAATAGCCCTGTCAGCAGGTATAACACCATCCACCTATCCTGCATTATTTTATTCTTTGGCATGTTTCAATGAATTAAAATGTTACGATCATTTAAGTAAAAGCCGGGTAATATTACCGGCGGGCTGCTCATCAAATTTGGAAAAGCCACCGGTGATCAACAGCTGCAACTGACCGGAAAAAGTCCTGGTTTCCAACACACCGGACACCTGGCCATCCAGGTCGCCGGTAGTATTATATCCTTTTGCCAGCGCGCCTGTTTGATCCAATAACATAAAATGGCCACGGTGCACACCACTGTAACTTTTGAAATAACCACTCACCAGCACCATCCCGTTAGACAACTGTTTCGCATACGAATAACTATCCTCACTGTTTCGCACCGTCCCCTTAAACGCAGGGTCCACTGCGCCGTCTTCCGTCAGCATTACAAGACCGTTCTGCACTTTCCCATCAAAAGTGTTGAAGCTACCTGACAAGGTATAGCGGCGAGTGGCCTGATTATAGGTGATAGATGAAATCGCGTAATCGGTGCCGCTACCTGTCTGGAAAGTACGGTCAATACCACCATCCGTATTCAGCCGCACAATGTTATTGACAGCTTCATTGTTGTACTTTGTAAAACGGCCTACCAGGATCAGCTTCCCCTCCTCTGTCATGAAAGCATCGTTAACAGGGCCATTAGGACCGTCATTACTACGATGCAACAGGAAGTTATAGTTAAAGGAAGAATCCAGGGAACCATCTGCAAACAAACGCACCAGGTTCTTTATTCTTACAGAATCTGTGACCAGGGAATCTCTTTTACGGCGATAATCGGAATATCCGTATACCCGTTGCAGGTAGTAGTTGAAACTACCGGCAGCAGTAATGGTATTGCCGTGCACAAATGCTTTCTGCACATTACCATCTACTCCGCCATTAAATGCCGGTACAGTATCCCGGTCAAGAAATGTTCTTACCACCATACTATCTATAGTGCCATTACTGTTTAATACCGTGATGTTATTGATTTCCCCAAGATGCACATCATACGTGGAGAATCCACCACCGATCACCATTTTACCATTCGGCAACATCGCAATCGTATTCAGGTAGCCACCAACACCGGTACCGGTTTGCAGGGAACGGTCCAGCTCTCCGTCTTTGGAAGTAAGTATGATACGGTTCAGTGGTTTTACCGCTCCTTTGTTTTCATAGTCAGAGAAGCCGCCGGTGAGTATTAACCGGCCATCCGGTAAAGGGAAAGCGTTGCTGATGTAGCCGTTGGAACCTACCTGTGCTTTGAAGGTATTATCCAATCCAAGTTTACCATTTACCCGGAAAACAGGTCCAAAAACAATCCGGTCTCCCACGGTAACGTATCCTATACCGGTGCTGGCATTCTCCGGTACTCTCACCTGGATGCTGCTACTGTCTACAGATAATATTTGTGCCAGCTCTCCATTTAAATAAAACTGCAGACTGGATTTATAAGGCGCCAGGCCGCTGGCTTTATAAGTAACTGTAGTACCTGGATCTCCTAAACGGGGACTCGGAAAATCTGTGCTCATTTTGATCCCCAATGCAGGCTTACCACCCGCGTAGGGATCATCATACACTTTCTCTTTTTTTGTGCAGCTGGTAAAGAGCCACACACAAATGCCTGATAAAAAGAGTACGTTCCGGTATTTATATATGCGTTTTATCATCCGATATTTATTTTAGGTATTTTTTACTTCCCGGATGAGGCAAATGCCGCCTGCACATCCTGCGTAAATTTGTTCGCATCAAATCCAAAATAGTTGTGTCCTGCATTCAGTACATGTACTACTCCATTATCAGTAATGATATTGCAGGAAGCCACCATAGAAGTCATCCAGTTGGTAGGTCTTGAAATATCCGGGATATAGGAAATGCTGAGCTGCCGGTATCCTACATACTTCACGCCGTTATCTGAATTATATACTACGCCAATGTTCATCGGCTGCATATCCCAGGAATAGTAGGTCTGTCCGGGGAAATTGATCAGCAGTGAATAATCAATCTGCGGATAATCTTTCAGCTGATTGGCGCCATGGAAAACATAGAAGCTGAGATACTTGCGCCAGATCTCTTTCGGTACATCCTGTAATGACCGGATGGTATCATAGCCGTTGTTGTATAAACTGTTATTACACCATACGATCAGGTTCTGTACACTATAATCTGTGGGCGCAAAAAAAGTAACTGTATCTGACTTCAGTATATTCTCCATATCCGCCAGCTTTGCAATGGCAGCGATAGTATCGAAATAAAAAGGTTTCGCGTTCAGGTAATCCACCACATTGCCTTTAAAATAAGGATTGGCTAAGCCCGAGTCGAGATAATAATCATCCTTCTTGCAGGCGAACAATCCAGTCAGCGCAATGATTAGCAGCAGGCTATATTTTTTAAGTGAGTACATAGTTGATGGTTTTACTTGGTCCAGTAAGTATTTAATTGCACAAAAGGATTTTGGTTCTGTACAGATGCGTCCAGCGGCCATGTCCATCCACCCTGATCAAATTGTAACTGGGTAAGCGGATAATAACACCATTTGGAATTGAATATGCGTCCTGTTCTTACGAGATCGAAATAGTAATGTCCTTCCCCCATCAGCTCCCGGGCTCTTTCCGCAAAGATGGCGTCTTTCAGTACCGGTCCTGTTATACCGGACAATGGATTCGCCAATGCCCTGCTGCGAATCAGGTTCAATGCGGTCAGCGCTTGTGCATCATGGCCCAGCTCTGCTTCCGCTTCTGCCAGCATCAATATACCATCTGCATAACGGAAGAGAATCACGTTACCGTCCGGGTTATAATCTTCGTTATCGGTGATGGCGTATATGTTCACAAACTTCAGGTACTGAAAGTCCCCGTTGTCTGCCAGCATATTTTCATCAAACCAATATTGCACCCGCGCATCCGGCTGCCCAGTAGGAAACAGCATCGTCAGAAAAGAAGCACGGTAATAAGAATAACTCCACTGGTGAGTAGACACTGGTCTTTTGTAAGGGAAGTGCAACACGAAATCAGAAAAAGTATTAAAACGGATGATTTCATTGTAATTGGCATTCTGCGCAATTTCAAAAAGACTTTCTTTGGTACGTCCCTGGAACAACTTACGGTAGTCGCTCAACAACAACAACTGATACTGCCCGCTGTTCACCAGTTCATTGCCCATATCAGCTGCCTGCTGATAATATCCTTTTGCATTGGGTTTGTCAAAGCCGGCATTCCAAAGGTCCAGTTCCATCATCAATGCGAGTAAAGCACCCTTGGTAGCACGCACACCTACAAAGGCCGGCTCGGCATATACCCAGGGCAAATCATCTTTTACACTCTTCAGGTCATCCAGGCAGTTCTTCGCCACCGTTACCATCTTTTCTCTCGGCAACGGATCACTGAAGTAAGCTTCTTTATAATAGGGTACATCTCCCCATACCCTGATCATGATCCAGTAGCTCACACAACGCAGGAACACGGCTTCTGCACGGTAACGTTTCTTATCCGCGTCAGACAAACCTGTTATCTTCCTGTTACCTATCTCATAATACAACACGTTAGCCGCCTGTATCACTTTATAAAATCCTTCCCAGCGGGTAAGTTCGCCCCAGTGATATAATCCATCATTACCTCTTTTGCTGATAAAAGTGCCCAGGTCATTCTGCGAAACGTAATGCACATAATCACGTCCTTTTTCCTCCGGCGACTCTGCCATCATACCCGACCTTACATCGCCGGCATTGGGTAAAAACGGGCAGGATCCCAGCTTATCGCGCAGTAATCCATAGTTATCCCAGAGGTAATTTTCTACATCTTTTTTATCCTGCAAAAAGGCATTTCCCGAAAGCCTGTCCAGTGGTTTCACGTTCAGGAATTTCTTACAGCCACTTTGACCCATTGCAAGCAATAATGCGAGTAAACAGATAATCTTGCGGTTCATGATCAATAACTTTTTAATAAACATTTATCTTAAAACTCTACGTTCAAACCTACATTCCAGGAGCGTGGTATCGGGTAACCATCTGACTGATCACGACCCAGCGCAGACACATTTTCCGCATTGGGACCGCTATACTTCGAGAAGGTTTTTACATTATTGCAGGTACCATATACACGTACTGTTTTTAATCCATAGCGGCTCGTCATATTCTTATTCAACAGGTACCCGATGGTGATGGTATTGATCTTAAAATAAGAACCATCTTCCTGGAACAGCGTCTGATCAGCTCTGTAAGGATTAATAGCGCCGGCGCGGGTATAGTCGAATGGATTGGAATAAGTGGCGCTGCTGCCGCTGCCTTTCCAGTAATCGATGTCGTTGAAATTCACAATAGATCGCTGATCGAATGGGGTACCGAGATAGGCCAGTCTTCTCGCCAAAGCATCGTTGAGGATGTCCCTGATAGCGATATAAGAAGCACTGATATTGAATGTGAAATTTTTATAGGTAAGGTAAGACTGTAACCCTCCTGTTACCAGTGGTTGTGAATTACCCGCCACAGCGTAATCATCGTTATCCAGGATGTAGTTGCCATTTCTGTCAACCCAGTTAGGGTCACCACCCTGGAAATATTCTCCTCCTGCAGTACGGTATCTTAAACCGGTAGCCGGGTCGATGGGAACATTTGCGGTGCTGTTAAATACGCCCTGCGTAGTCAGCAAATAATTGCTGAGTGAATTCCGGCCTACCCTGTAAAGAATTTTCTGTCCTGTTCCGCCATCCGTTTGTATCAGCTGCCGGGCACCGCCAGGTAAGCGCGTAAGGATATCTTTATTCAGCGCACCATTAACTGATATACTCCACTGCACCGGGCTGCTGGGTTTTAACGGCCGGAAGGTAAGCATCAGCTCATAACCATAATCTGCCAGGGCCGATTCATTGGTATTCACATAATCGAAACCGCTGATATCCGGCAACACTTTAGAGCGCAACAGGTTCTCCACAGATTTATAGTACACGTCAAACAATACTTCCAGTCTGCTCTGGAAGAAACCGGCTTCCACGCCGAAATCGTACTGTGTAGTAGTGGTTGGTTTCAGATAAGGGTTGGGTAACTGGCTAAAGTCAGATCCAATCCTGGGATTGCCATTGTAAGTACCATTGGGGCGATAGGTACCATAGATAGAGAAAATATCTCCCGAAGGGACAATATTCTGCCCCCAGGTACCACGCAGGGAACCGTAGGTGAGCCATTTTTTATCAGCGAAAAAGTCTTCTTTATTGAAGTTCCACCTTACACCCAGCGACGGATTTTTGGAATACGGATTATCAAATCCCGAAGAGGAAGTTCCATCCATCCGATAGCTGGCGTCAAATACATACTTCTGTTTGAAGTTGTAAGAAATCAAACCGGCAAAAGCAGCACTATGGTTTTCGGAATAACTACCCAGCAATCCACCACCTTTAGACGCATCACCACCATAACCCAACGGTCCCTGGTATTGGTCATTCGGCAATCTTTCCTGCTGTATTGTTCTTGCCTGAAATCCTTTATTGTAAATTTCATTGAAGCCTGTGACCGTAAAGTTGTGCTTCTTGTTAAAACTTTTAAAATAAGTAATGCTATTGCGGTTATACAGCTGGAAGTTACGGTCATCATATGCCTTGATCCTTGAATAATCATTGTTGGCAGCTGCCGGCGTAAACTCATCCTGTGTATTGGAACCATAGTTGTAGCTCACATTGGAACTCAGACTTAATCCGTCCAGCAGTTGATAAGTTACATCTACACTGCCTGTCAGGTTCAGGGTTTTATTATTATTCTCTACCTGCAATGCGCCCAGGTAATCAGCAGTACTCTGGTAAAAGGAAGGCGCCGGCAACAGGGAAGATTTTTGCCCGTTATCTGCTACACCCGTTTGCAGCAACCCATTACCACTACCCAATTTGCGGTTACCAACCTGGGTATTCAGTACCGCAAATACTTTCAATTTAGGGCTGGGCTGATACAGCATATTGGTGTTAATCGCATAACGATCGAAACCCGTATTTTTAATCACTCCATTTTCATGGTAGTAAGACAAATCCGTTTTATAGTTGAATGTAGGATCGCCACCACTGATATTGATATCATGTGTTTGGTTATAGGTATTCTGATAGAAAACACCCTGCCAGTTGGTAGAGCTGTTCCAGTAGGGATTCAGACTGTCGGCCAGGAAAGGCGTATTCGACATATTGAGAAGGTCATTGTAAGTACCGTATTGCAGAATTTCCTTCACCCTGATCTGCCGTTCCAGGTTACCGCCCACGGTAGCACGTAATTTAGGCGTGGTATTCATAAAGAAGTTACCGGTATAACGTACTACCGGGATCTTGGAGCTTCCGCGCCGGGTGGTGATAACAATTACACCGTAGGCTGCCCTGGAGCCATACAATGCGGTGGCCTGGGCATCTTTTAATACTTCCAGGGTTTGTATATCTTCCGGTGGAATGAGTGACAAAGGGCTCACACCGGGGCCAGGAGTCTGGAAGCCATAAGAAAAATTCGCATCTGCATCTACGGGTACACCATCAATTACATACAGGGGTGAAGTTGGCGACAGAAAAGAATTGGCGCCGCTACCGGTGACGGTAATATTGGACAATCCCCTGATCGCAATCATTCCCCTGCCTCCGGGTGCACCGGTGTTATTCTGGATATTCAGTCCCGGCACTCTGCCTTGCAGAAGTTGTTCAACGTTAGATACCGGCACATCCTGCAGGTCCTTACCGCTGATGATCACAGAGCTGCCCGTTGTCAGTTCTCTTGTTTTATTCTGATAGCCGATGATCACCGTTTCATTCAGTTTACTTTCACTGATACTCAAACGAACATCCACCGGTTTACCTGGTTTTACCTTTACGGTATATTCCCGGTAACCGATGTAACGAAAAGTAAGTGACGCTTCGGGAGATATTTTTACACTGAAATTCCCCTTGGAATCTGTTACGCCGATGACCTTTTTATCTTTGCCCGATACCTCCATAATACCTACTCCTACCATCGCTTCAGTAGACGCCTTATCACTCACCGTTCCGGTGATGGTTACTTTTGTCTGTGGCACCTGTTGCGCCTGCAGCGCCAGGGTTTGCGTCATCAGCAGCAGGAACAGCCCTATGCCCGCACGGATGCACCTCGCGTAAAAACGATGCCCGTGGCTGTTATCGCAGAAAAATGTGTTAAATATATTTGGTTTCATATCACCAGATCATTTATGTCAAAATGTGATTCACTAGCATTACCGGGTTATTATATCCGCCTTATTCATTCCTGAACCGCGGCGTATCACCGAAGAAATAGAAGAGGACTTCCCAATCACCTTTCTGATAAATGGCAAAAGAAAAATCCAGTGTACCTCTTTCCACGCGGCCGCCATAGCCTTTCCTGTCATAGGCAAATTTCACTTTGGTCTGTGAACCGTCACCGGTTGTCCAGCGGGTAGTGTACTTGATCACGGGTATAGGATACGCCACATCATAGCGGATATACTGTGGAGTTGCCCTCACATTAAATCCATGTAATAAACTATCCAGCGGACCGGTTGCGTTAAACATAGCCGGGTTGATGAGTGCACTATCTTTGTCCAGAAATTTAAACGTGAGTGAGTTACCTGTACCTGTTTTTCTAAACAGCACTCTTACGCTATCCCCTTTGATAGGCAGCTCTGTACTGTCGCCCAGCATATTGCTGATGTTGGGAGATATATAGAGGTAGGTGATCTGGGTAGAATCAGATGAATATTTAAGCGCTCGCTGTCCGGTAAGCGGATCAATATCAGTAGCCGGGCTATAAGGCAACTCCCGCATCGGATCCAGGATCATGTCTTTGTAAGTATTGCTGCCACCGGAATTTGTGGCCACTACATCAAACAGGTAGCCGGAGTCGGGCTGCTGCCGTAGCATGCTGCTATCTGCCGCTGACCATAATACGAGGTCCCCCGATTTTTCTCTTATTTCCCAGATGGGATGATTTTCCTGTGTTCTCTTACTTTCGATCTCCTGCACAGATTTTTCATTGCCTGTATACCCTTCTTTCCACACCCAAACCGGTACTACTTTTTCCAGGTCATGTGTAGGCGCGCCGGTAGACCGGTACCGTACATTCACCATCCTGAAGGTGATAGGTGTGGTAGAGTTGTCGGAGCTAAAAATCATAGAATACACAGTAGTACGTCCTAACACAGGTGTGAACAACTTCTGCGTATATACTGCTTTAGGACTCAGGTAGTCCAGGTCTTCGGGAAACCATTTTTTGCAACCTGCCAATCCTATGATCAGCAGTACAAGAGAAGCAGTAAGCCGGTATTTAAACATGGTAGACATAGCGTTCATCATTTAACTTCACTGATTGTATAAGATCTGATATTGTAGTTGCCGTTCTCCAGGTAAAACCGCATGGTATGCGGCCCCTTGGTGAGGTGTACGGTACGTGGAGAAGTGATGTTTACATAATTGGACCAGTCGCCGGTATTAGGGCAGGTCATAGGCCCTGTTTCATCCTGTCCGTCTATTTCAAAATGGAAACGGTTATTGCCGTTAGGTGCATTGGGGCTGGCCACTCTTGCGGTAAAGAAATAGTCCGCCTCTTTCAGTACATCAATGGAATAGTCCATCCACTCTCCATCGCTGGTCCAGCCTACTTCATAGCCACCACCAATTTTCGCCTGACCTACGTCCACTCCTTCTGTCGTCCTGTATTTTCCACCGTGATTATCCGCATCTGCATCGTGATATCCCACACCCTCTCCTCCTTTATTAAACTCTTCCACCGGAATGGTACCTGGTACCGGATATGCTTTATTATCCGGCAGAAATCGCATAAAGCGGAGATTAAAATTCGCCAGGTCATACACCACTCTCAGCAAGTGCTTACCGGTTGGCAGGTCGCGGGTAGTGATCTGGAAATCCTGCCAGTTCTGATCACCATCTGTTCCTTTTACTTTTATGTTCTGGGTAATAGTGGTACCATCCAGTTCCAGGTGAACAGAGCCGGCATCCTGTCCTGCTCCTTTGGAAGATGCCGCACGGAAAAACAGTTTATATGCACCTGCCTCATTAATCTGTACAGTATATGCCAGCCATTCGCCGGAATTGGTCCAACCAATGTTATAGCCATTTTCGCCGTTGCCTGCATCCTGGATATCCACTCCTTCGGAAGGACGGTATTTACCGCCGTTGTTGGCAGGATCATTGTCATGATAGGCCACCGACTCACCACCTTTGTCAAACTGATCAAAGGAAATAGTGCCGGGGATCGGTAAAGGGTCTCCGTTGAAAGGTACTGGTAGCGTAGGATTCACGCGACCTATAAATTCATCAAACCCGAAAATGTGATTCCTGTCCATCACATTCACCAGTCCGTTTTGTGTTTTGATATCCAGCTGTATCGTTTTGCTGGTCACCCATTGCCTGGTATACACCACGCCTTTGGTGTTGCTGAATTCTATGGTACCGGGGCCGCCTTCCGTATAACCTTCTGCCCGGGTGTTTATCAGTCTTCCGTGCATGCCGTAATCGTAACGCGCCGCCCGGAGACTGATACCATCCTGTCCGGCCATACTATCTGACGGAATGACACCACGAATCAGGTAACGCGCGGTGAGCGAATCCAGCTGATTAGGATCTACTGTATTGAGGTAAAGCAAAGGGCGCCCCTGTGCTTTACGCAGATTGTTCATGTTGGAAATAGCTTCCTGGAAGCTGGCGTTAGTAGGTGCAAACACCGTGAAACTGCCTGTTTTCAGGCTATCCGTCAGGTTCACTTTATCAATCACAAACAGGAAAGAATCGTATACTCCCGGCTGGCTTTTCAAAAAATCATAGGTATTACCGGAAAACGCTGTCAGCTTATTTTCATCAGCATAATATCCACTATCCTTTTTGCACCCGGCATACAAGAACAATACCACCAGTCCTGTTACTGCACCTAAACGAAATATGTTCTTTCGCATGAGAAATAATTTGTTAGTTAATAATAGAAAAAGAGGGTTCCGTCTATTTGTTGATCCAGTAAGGGTTTTGCACCAACAACTGATTCTGCGACAGCAAGCTTTCCGCTACCGGCCAGTAAATCCCTCCTTCATCAATCAGCTTGTTGAACCTGGGATCATTGCGCTTTAGTTTATTATACCGGATGATATCAAACCAGCGCCAACCCTCTCCCATCAACTCTTTGCGGCGTTCACGGAAAATCGCATTGATCAGGTCTCCTTCTTTTTCTGCATTAAAATGGTATAGTTTGCGCAGGTCACGAATCTGGTTGAGCAGATCTGCGGATCCGCCGGTGTCGCCTAATACCGCCAGGGCTTCTGCTCTCAACAGGGCCATCTCTTCCAGCCGGGTAAATATGATGGCACTGCCGAAGATGCGGAAGTCCGGATCTGAGGTGGCACCATCCTGTACTACTTTTATTTTGGAGAAGATAGGCGTATGACTGTCGAAGCTGGTGAAATAACGGTCGCTGGTAGGTTCTCCTTTAATACTATCCAGGCTGAAACGATCATCAACGTTCTGATCGAACAAGCCGAGGATAGTATCTTTCGGCACATAAATTTCCGGCTGACTTTTAGACACCAACGGTGCTGCCAGCGTAAGTTCTTCCAGGTGACCGGAATAAGAAGCGTCTCCGTTGCTGAACTCAAAATCAAAAGCAATCATGTGGTTGCTGATAAAATTATTTCCGCCACGACCGGAGAAAAAACCATTGGGTGCCGTCAGCTGGTCGGAGGTGGCAAATGAGAGGCTGCCCTTTCCGGCATTATCGAGTACAAATTTCGTATAGGCAGCTACGTAAGAATACTTTGCCTGCCACGCGGCCACATGCGCCATGAGTGCATAGGCACTTAATTTTCTCGCCAGTACTCCATTCCATTTATCCTTTCCTTCGTTGTAATATTGTCCCAGCTGCTGCGGATCATCCGAACTATAATTATAAGGCAGATAATCAGCAGCCGCCTGTAATTCCTTTTCTATAAAAGCCAGTACCTGCGATTGCTTATCACGAGGCTTGTTGACAAATTCTCCATCATGGGAAGTAGTAATCAGTGGCACATCTCCCCATACCCTTACCATGCTGAAATAGGCAAAAGCGCGGAGGAAACGAACCTGGGCAACATCTACATTCATATTCTGTTCACTGTAGCGCGGGTCCCGCTGCTTTACATCACCTACATGTTCGAGGAAAAGATTGGCCGCATTTACTACCGCATAAAACCGGCGCCAGTTGGACAAGTCATTAAGCATGTCCAGCGGCGCATGCAGGTTATTTTTAATAACGGCATCAATATCCTGCCGTTGTACAGCAGCAAAATCGCCATTACGCAATTCACCGTACATCCAGAAAGCATTATTGTTAGCCAGTGCGGCGCGCATTAGTCCGTATACGCCGATCAGCGCACTGCGGGTGTCTTCGTGCGAGTTCCACATGTTCTTTTCCGCTACGGCATGAGAGGAGTCAATATCCAATAACTTCTGACAACCAGTAAAGATGGTCACACAAAGCAAAATCAGCAACAGCCCTTTTACCACCGGTGTCTTCCTGGAATTATTTCTACAAAAAAATGAATACTTCATTCAAAATCATTTTATGCTGTTCATTTAATTTTCTGTCTCCTAGAGATCCATTTTTACACCCAGCGTATACGTCCGGGAAATAGGTAGTCCATAGCCATTATCCACTCCGTTAAAGTAAATGAGCTCCGGATCGCCACCGGTATATGGGGTGATCGTGAACAGGTTACTGGCAGTACCGTATATGGTAAGGCCATGCAGCGGTGAGCTTTTTTTCCACCATCTTGTTTTTGTAAAATCATATTGCAAGGAAATATTCCGCAGTTTCAGGAACGACCCGTTTTCGAGAAACAGGTCCTGGTCCGCACGGTAGCCGCCTACTTTACTCCACGGATTATAAAGCGGGTAACGGGCATAATCGCCGGCCTTTTGCCAGAACGTCACTTCTTTCACTGCCTCCATCGTGGTTTGTCCTTCGCGATTAACAAAGTCGAGGTGATTAGCCATATCCTGGTTCAGTATCTTCTTGCCTGTTGCGTAATAAAGGGTGAAGCTGAAGGTGATATTACGGTACACAAAATCGCTGCTGAAGCCACCGGATACCTGGGGCAGATAATGTCCTTTCAGCACCTTGTCTTTATCATCAATCGCATTATCACCGTTCTGATCTTTCCAGATGGGATCACCGGCAGACAGCGGTGTACCTTTATACGTGCGGGCAGATGGTACATCTTTTTCGCGGTTATAGATCCCCTGATTTTCCAGCACCCAGAACTGATCGATGGCACTGCCTACTTTCAGCATCCGCGCGTTGGCGCCGGTACCGGTGATCACTTCTGTGGCGCCGCCAGGTAAGGCCAGCAGGGTGTTCTGGTTATAGTTAATATTGGCAGATGGCATCCACTGCAGCTTACTTGTCTTAGGTAAAACATTGCCCTGTACACTCAGGTCCACCCCGCGGTTGCGGACTTTCAGACCATTCTGGTAGATAGAAGTATAACCGTACTCTGCACCTCCCGGTACATTGAACAGCATGTTATTATCTGTTTTATTATATACATCCAGGGATACACTGAGGCGTTGCTGCAGAAAACTGATGTCAAGTCCCAGGTCCAGCTGATCGGAATAAGGCCATTTGATGCCTGTTCCCACATACCCGGTAGAATAGGGTCTGGATAGCCCGGGCAATGCGTTATAGGAAAATTTCATCGGATTATTGCTGAAGGACAGGTCTGATAAATATTGTGGTCCTTCTCCGAAACGGTCATCTGTGAGCAGGCGTGCAATGCGGCCCCAGCTGCCATGCAGGCGGAGATCACTGATGCCTTGCTGATCGGCCAGCAGCGTATTTTTTATATTCCATCCTGCGGAGAAAGTAGGCGATACCGTCCACCAGTTGTCCGGCTGTGCACTGGAAGATCCATCGGAACGCACCAGTACAGAAAAGTCCAACGCATTTTTATACCGGTATACACCGCGTCCATAGAACGACACCAGGCGATGACGCTGTTTGTCCAGGAACATGAAGGTCAGCGAGTGGTTAAATACATTGGGCAATAAATAATTACCATTGCCGGGATCTGAGTTCACCAGGTTTAGTTTAATCAGATCATTGGGGCCATTATATGCATAGCTGTAATTGTACCGGTTAAAATCGGCTTCAAACACCTGTCCTGCTTCCACGCTCAGGTCATGCTTCCTGTACCAGTTGTGATGAAAGGAGAGGGTGTTATTAAAGCTTACACGCTGGTTATAGCCAAAATAGTTGGATACGTAGTTAATCGTTTCCATGAGCGTGCTGGGATAAAAAAGATCCCGGAGACCTTCATTATAATCTGCACTGAGACTGGACATAAAACTCCAGTCGTTGCTGATAGCTGCTTTCAGCCGGAAATAACCGTTGATACAATTGGTTTTATTTCTATCGAAAGATTTATTGTATTCATCCAGGTAGGCGCCATAAGCGTCCTTATTCGGAGGCAATGGTGCACCCAGGTCCGGCATATACTGCACACCGGCAAAACGGTCCCGCAATGATCTGTTGCGCTGGCGTTCCAGGCGGGTAGCGTTGATCATGGCAGACATGGTTAACCAGCTAACCGGTACCATGTTAATTTCAAACATGGCATTGTAGCGGTCCATCCTGGTATCGTCACCAGGATTTTTTATTTGTTCGTTACCGGCAGCAAAGCGGAAGTTAGCCCGCTCCGAGCCACTGGAAAGACTCGCATTCACGCCGCGTATCAACTGATTGGCGTAGTACAGGTCCGTCCAGTTGGCCGGACCGTAATACGCGCTGTTAGTAGAATCCCGCAGATAAATAGGATAGGTAAGAATATTATCCAGGCTGGCGTACCGGTTATAGTACGGTTGCCGGAAATCATTTTCATATCTGGCATTGGTGGTATAGGTATGTGGTTGCTGTGCCATCCCGAACCAGGTATTGAAAGCAATCTTTCTGCCGCCGATCACCGGTGCTTTGGTGCGGACGGCAATCACTCCGCCATTTGCAGCTCGTGGGCCATAGATGGCTGCAGCCGCGTAATCCTTCAGTACTTCAATAGAAGCAATGTTGTTGGGATCAATAGCCGACAACAGGTTGGTAGCAGGACCAATGCGATTGTAATCGTACTGCTGAATATCAAATGCAAAGGGATGATCCATGATGAGCGGAACACCATCGAGTACTACCAGAGGCTGGGCGTCATATATATCTTTATGCGACGTAATTGGAATGGCCGTACCACGTATCATCATGCCCATTTCAGTACCGGGTTCACCACTGGGTTCCTGTATATATACGCCGGCAACCTCTCCTTTCAGCATTTGCTGCAGGGAAGAATAGGGATAAATAGCTGCTTTGTTCAGATCAATGCCGTTGTTACGCATGCCTGCGGTTTTCACGTAGTTGGTATCTACCGGGATCCTGCTTTTACGGATGCTGTCATTTTTTTCCCGCTCATTTAACTTTTTTGCCGTTGTATCTTTCGGAATCCTGTAGCGGATTGCAGTTGAAAATCCGGAGATCTCCGGCGCCTTCACGTTTTCAGCCGCTGCTGTTTCTGCTGCAAAGCAACCGATCAGGAAACATATTACACAGCGTCGCATTACGAAATGCATAAACTAATATTTTGTGTATGAGAAATGATATACCATGCCATTGCTGTTTTATTACGCTGACCTGTTACCATGTGGCAGACAATGTGATGCGTAACGTGTTGGCCAATGGGTGCAAAGGATCGCCGCCGGCAGGTATCAGGTAGGAAAAATCCAGTCCGGCGATCTTATACTTCAGTCCGAAGCCTGCCGTCAGGTATTTCCGGCTACCTTTTGTTTTATGTTCGTTGTAATAGCCTGCACGCAGCGCCAGCAGGTCACCATACGTATATTCCAGTCCGGTGGAATACATCAGTTCATGGAGTTCTTCCTTCATGCCACCCGGCGCGTCACCGAAAGAGCCGAAGGTGCCACTGAGTATTCCTTTCTGTCTGAAGTCCGGAACTCCGTCTTTGTTGCCATCCACGGTGTCTGGTGTAGGCACCATCAGTTTGTTGATGTCGAGTGTGAGCGTCAGCGCATTTTTGCCATCCAGCTGATAGGTGTATCCACCGCCCAGTCCGAGGTTGGCCGGCAGGAAATACTTATCCTGGCTGTCGGTAGAATAGGAAATTTTGGTTCCGATGTTTGATAGCACCGCTCCGAATCTCCAGGTCCCTTTCTGATCGCCGGCATATTCTTTTACGGAAGTATAGGTAGCACTCAGGTCACCGGCAAAAGCATTACCTGCCTTGTAAGCACCTATGCCACCGGCTTTGGCGCCGGAAGCAAGTTTGGAATGGATATAGCGGAAGGCCACGCCCATAGACCAGTGTTCAGATAGTTTGCGGGCATAGCCTGCATCCAGTGCAAACTCGCCGGGGCGTACATTGCCCTGGTCATTGCCCTGAAAATCTGCCAGCTGCACACTACCCAGGTTAAAGTAACGGAAGCCCACTCCCACAGCCTGGTTTTCATCCAGCTTCCTGTAGGCCGAAATATCGCCCAAATACACATCGCTGGCCATTGACCTCAGCCAGGGGGTAAAACTGGCGGAAACACCCTTTTCTGCCGCAGCAAATGATATTTGTGAAAGGTTGAAGAAGACAGCATTGGCATCGGGCGATAAAGCGATGCCGGCATCCCCCAATGCTGCACGGCGGGCATCGGGTGTAATGCGGAGAAATGGCACGGCGGTATTGACTGCATTGGTACGACCATCCGTACCACCATAGTGTAGTTGTGCGTTTGCCCGCTGTCCCGCAAACAACAGGGACAGCGCCAGCAGTCCCGCCAGCAGCCAGCGGTATGCGGGTAACACCGGCGTTGCTGATGTAAATTCACCGGGTAGCAATAGCTCCCTTTTTTCCTGATTATAACCTGGATACATCATTTCAATTAATTTATATAGTCATGATACCGTCACTGCATTCATTGCTGTCCGTGATCACCTGATTATACATAGTTGTTTATTGCGCTGAATATGTTAGTGAGAAACGATCAGTTTCCCTTTCGCCACCGAACTGCCTGACTGCACTTTTACGAAGTACACTCCATCTGAAAGTGTAGTGGTGTTAATGTTGTAATAGGTATATCCGTTGGTGATCACCGTGGTATTCACTACTGCTCCCCTGCTATCGGTAATCACCACACGAAATCCATCCCTGGTGGTGATCAGACCGGTCCAGCTGATACGCGCCACATCCGTAGCAGGATTGGGCGTAATAAACAGATGGCCTGTTGGCAGACTGGTGCTGATACGCGATGTATCTTTGGCTTCTCCCGAAATAATATAGGTAGCAGTAGCCACTGCTGAATTTTTCATGCCCGACTTCATCGCAATCGCGTTGATGGTCATGCTGTCAGTTACCTGGATCAGTGTAAAGTAGGCCGTGCTGTTTTCATTCGGTACGGAACCATCGAGGGTATAATAGATTACGGCGTCTTTTGTATCAGTATATAAACCAATCTGTCGTACTCCATTGTAAGCGCCGCCCGGTAAGGTGAACTGTGGCGTCTTTACCACCGCATCGTTATTCCCGATCACGTAAGTTGCTGTCGTTACTTTGGAATCCGCAATACCGTCTGCGGTTGCATAGGCTCTCAGTGTAGTGCTGGCAGTGATCTTCACCGGGGCAGTATATACAGGAGAATTGGAATTCAGTACCTGATCACCAACGGCATAGCGTATCACTGCACCGGGTGTTCCGCTGCTGATGGCCACATCCTGCGCAGCAGGATAAGTGCCGGAGGGAACGTTGAAAACCGGTTGTTTTACACCCTGCGGCAGAATGGTATAGGTAGCAGCCATCACCGCCGAGGGCGAGCGGCCTTCTTTCACGGCAAAAGTGCGGATACGCATGGTGGAGTCTACATGGATACTGTCAGTGTATAACAAAGATGCAGTAGAAGGCGTACTGCCATCTACGGTATAATAAATAGTGGAACCGGGTACGGCGATATCAACCGCTATTTTCACCGGATCGCTGTAAATGCCTGCTGAAGGTACAAATACAGGATTAGGCAATGCAGGTGGCGTAACACTAAGCAATGCAGTAGATACTTCCGACACATACATATTATCCTTGTAGGTACTGGCCTTCACCGTCGTAGTGGCGGTAAGTTTAATGGTATCTTTCAGCGGATCAAATACCGGCGAGTTAATCGTAGGCGTAGTACCATCCAGTGTGTAGCGGATCACTCCACCAACGGTGGTGGTACTCAGCAGCACATCTACACGACCTTCAAACAAGCCGCGGTCTGGTGTTATTTTGGGCCTTGCAGCGGCTACAGGCAAAATAGCATAGAAGTATTCTTCCGGTACCTGCTGTTGTGCAATGCCTGGACCTGTCCATTTGAAGTACATAATGTTGGCGCCACCACCACCTTCGAAATATTCAATTTCGATCGGGTATAGTTTTCCGGCTACCAGGTCTACGCTCCCATTGAAATCACGGCAACAGCCGCCGCCATTGTCCATCACTACTTTTCCTCCATCGGCTTCCCGGTTAGCATAATCCTTGATCACGAATTTAAAACCATCATCCGCATTGGAGTTGAAAGTATAGGTACCTGTTGCCGGCACCCGGAACAATCCTTTCCAGCGTACCGAAAAGTTATCGGGTGTAATCCTGGGATCGGGTGAGTTGTTGCCCCAGTTGATCCAGAAGTTGGGATCCACCCTGTCAAATATGAGCGATGTAAAATGTCCTCCACCGGATGCGTCCTGAAAATAATAACCCACCATTCCCCGGGTGGTGTCTGGTGGTGCAGGTGTGGCTACTTTCATAAGTGAAGCTCCTCTGACTGCAGCCGTGGATTTGCCCATGGTTTGTACCATATATGCCGCTACGCAAAGAATAATAAACAGAATGTTGTTTAATTGTTTCATATTCAATAATGAATTTTTAATCGGAAGCACTCATTACACCTTCTTATATTTCCGTACTCCTATTTTATTTTATATAATTAGCAATCCTAACTACTGTTACTTTTAAAACAAATGGCATGACATATCCGATACCTGTATGCAGGTAGAAAAAAGTATTGAAAAAGAGATCCTGTTCCGGTATCCGGTGGTCGGATACCAGTTAAAGTAATGCACGAAGTTTCGCCATATCAGCGATGTGCTGATGGCTCACCACCTGCATTACCGTGTCATTAACGGTTACCTGTTAACTGCCTGGAATTTTCATGACGTCAGATGTTTGCACGTAAATAGAGCCTGGTGAATGGAACAGGGATAGCGTTCCATACTACCCGGGAAGTAAAATTTCAGTTGAGATGTTCAGCAATGCCACACTAATAAAGTTCCTGGACGCTTTTTGCGTACCCGGCAGATAAATGCCTGGACAAAGACACCGGATAACTTCAAGGCAAAGCAATAGCCCGCCAGGACTTACCGGATAATTTTCAGTTAATAAATAAAATACGCAGCTGATTTGTTCAACCACATTTTAATAAGCGCTCGATTGTATTTTTTTCCAGATGGTCTGATACCTGCTATTCTTCCGGGAAGAGTGATTCCTGGTTGATCTTAGCTAAATGATATGAGACTGGTAAAACCTGCGGAAAACTGATTGTACAATTGAACCTGAGTAAAAGAGAGAAACAAATGCCTGTAACGTGGAAATCGTGGAATTTTTCTTCTGATCAAAGTAATACTACATCATAATTTTGGAATTCTTTTTAATTTTTACTGATCGGGACTGCTAAAACGTTTTAACTGTACTAAAATACGATGTGTTATTCTAAAATCCAAAGTTTTAACGAAAAATATCCTAATTTATTTTGCATAACATTAACATCTGAATACCTTACCAGATAAAGGATAAAATACTTTCTTTCTTCAATAAAATACTGGAAGAAAACACCTTTCCTCTTAAAAAAAATCAAAAACAGACACTGCGTATTTCTTACATATTAATAAGCATAAAAGTACTTTTCGTATAATCTTAGCTGTTATATTTACTATCCTTTGTCAGAAAGCATAGTATCCGTAAAATCCTGCATAACCGCCGCCATAGCTGCTTCATCCAGGAAATAACCCTCATTCTTTCTAATCACCAGCTTCATCTTGCCACCAGCTCTTTTGCAGGCAGCTTCTACAGCGCTGCTATTATTATGCAGCCATAGATCCAGGCTCGCAATGGGTAAGCCCATCATGCCACGTTGACGCAGGAAAGTCTGCCCCAAACTGTTCCTGAGCAGATACCTGCCTACAGCAGGATAATCAACACCATGCATCTCCCTGTTTTTATATTCATAACGGGATTTATTTTCTTACCGGAATCTGATCATTATAAATACCTTTTCCTTTAAACCAACGTGCAGCCTGCCCCGTTAGCCATAGGTAATAATCACTGCCCAGATCAGTTTCTATGCCGGTAAAGGAGCCGTCGCCATTCAATGGCAAACGATCATTGGTAGCGCATTTGAAGATAGACGTACCTTCATTCATTTCATCAAACATGGCTACGTACAACATCTCGGCGCCGGCATCTTTTGCACCGGCTATCTGCCGCCAGAAAAAAGTGCCCCGCTCTCTCGGTATGGTATTGGCTTTGGGACCGTTCATATTTTTCCAGGAAAAACCGGGAAACGCCAACGGCACATAATCCACGCCATTATTCTTACACCAGGTAATATCTTCTTTTACCAATCCCTTGAAACCATCATAACTTTTGCCATTATACCGGCCTACAAACCAGGGCATAATTACATCTGTTTTTTTAATCAGCCGGTGCAGCCCCTCATCGTTTACGGCATCCTGTCTCAACTCCCGCCAGTAAGTAGGCACTCCCAGCATCACACTGAATCCTTTGGCTTTCATGGCATCCAGCAAGGTTTCTGCCTCTTTCAAACCATATGCCCTGCGATCGTTAAAGCCAACTCCCCAGATCACAATAAATGGTTTTCCATTATGATGCAGGTAGGTAGGACTTTTGCTGCCATGCAACAAATCATATTTGGTGCTCAGCTCGTCCAGGTCATTTAATACCAGCTGTTCTTCCCCCGGACGCATACCGCTGAGGTCATACATCACAGCGATGGCGCGGTCGTACTTTTTAGCCGCTGTCATCGCGTTATCCAATACAGTATTAAAATGACGCTTGCCACTCGGATTTCTGATTTCTGCTACAAACCGCTGCATGAATACGCCATCGATGCCATAGTCTTTCATCCATTTAAAATGTAGGGCTACCGTAGAGGCATCATGTGGGCTGAACACTGCTGCGGGCTTACCATCTGCGAAACTAAAGTCAGTGGGATAGGTAATCTTATATTCACTTACATCCGGCCAGAAATCAATTTCACAAGACCCTGGTTTGAATGTCCCTCTTCTCTCATAGTGATGCCATCCCCTGCCGGCGCTGTCGCCGGGCGTATTAAACCAGCCCTGGTAGCCCGCCATCACCAATCCTTTATAAGTAGGGTACCTGGGTGTCCGCTGCGCCTGTATCTGTATGCAACAACAAAGACTGCATACCAACAAAAAAACTGTCTTTTCTATCCTCTTCATGCTATATTTTTATAACCGTCACCTGTATTTTAAATTTCACTTCCCTGCAAACGGAACGGCATTTTTGCATTGTGTTCCACTTTAAAATAAGCCTCGCCGGTGAGGATCACTTCCTGTTGCCCCCGGTAAGCGGCAGCGGATACTTTAAAGAAGATCCTGCATTCAGCCACACCTGCTGCCGTCCGGCAACTGCACCCGAAAGATGCCTCCGAGGGGAGTCGTTAATGTATTGTAGGTAATTGCTGTTCTATCTGGCGAGCCTGCTTTCCGCCGGGTTGCCATCTGTATCCATCTGCCAATGCTGCAACAGCTTCATGTCTACTGCTGCCCCCGCAAAAAAAGAAATGGTACGGTTGTGGGCCATGGTGAAGGGATAATGTTCCAGATTTTCCGCTTTTGCCAGCATGTCGTGAGAAATCCAGTTCTTAATAAAGATTTCCTGCGTTATTCCTTCTCCATCATCCGCTGAACGTGTGAGCTATAATATATAGCTGTATAACCGGTTTTGCATTTATCAAACAACCTCTTAAAAACATCAATGTTATTATGTAACACACCTGAAGCCGGCATATAAAATCAACATGAGCTAAAGATAATATTTTTTAAACAGGGTGTATGTATGTAAGGAAATCACCTATCTTTCTGATAAAATATTACGCGTTGACAGAACTAGCACAATACATCAATGGCTACTTTGGTGTACCGAAAGAAGAGATCGCCGGCATCACTTCCTTTTTTCAACTCACTACACTGGCAAAAGGAGAATACTTTCTGAAGGCCGGCCGCATATGTGATAAATTGAGTTTTCATAAATCCGGATTGCTCCGGATCTATGCCACCACAGCAGAGAAAGAAATCACTCAATGGATTTCCTCCCAGGGATATTTTGTGACTGATCTTGCAGGCATCATCTTCGACAAGCCTTCTAAATGGAACATCGTGGCGCTAGCGGATTGCGAATTTTATACGATCGACAAAAAGGATTATAACAATATAGGACAGCATCTTCCTCAATGGCACCTGCTGGAAAAGCTATTCATCGCACGCTGTTTTAACCTGATGGAAGACCGGGTTTTCAACCTGCTATCCATGACAGCGGAGCAACGCTACAAAGCCATGCAGGAACAGCACGGCGAGCTGTTTAACCAGGTACCACTGCAATACCTTGCTTCTATGATGGGTATGACACCTGAAACACTGAGCCGGCTGCGGAGAAAAGCACAGCTGTAACATTGTTAGGCTTGAAAATGACCTTCGTCAATGGGTTTGGGAAGCGGACAATACTCACTTACCCATTGCCGCACCTGTTGCTCATCCACATTGAGTGCTGTAAGAAAAATAGAAGTGTCTCTTTTTTTATCCCAGCTTTTAATCATTAAAAACCGCTGATCCCGGGTATCACCACTTGTATTTGCACATATTGTCACCGTTCGAAAGCTCAGGACCGCGTCCCAGGTCCATACTTGCTTTTGGTAATAAATACCGGTAGCATCAATCTTCATCACGGGTTGATTACGCCATAAGCCCACCCAAAAATGTAAGCTTAACAATAAAAGGATCCCTGCCATACCTGCTCCTCCCAAAAAAATAAAGGGATAATCAAAACGGCGAATGTTGAACAGTAAAAGGATTACGCCCAGTGCGGACAATGAACCACAAAAAATAAGATCTACTTTGGGATACTTGATGTGAATAGCGGCTGCGGGCATCAGGAATAAGGTTTTCAGGATTGGGCTTTCAACACTTCCATCGGGTTATGATGTATCTTTACAAATGTAAATATACACTTTATCACTTCTTCTAAAAAATACCTGCTACATGAAAACAATCAGGATTTTCGAATACATTGATTTCCTCGACTGCTTCGTAGTGAACCCTGCCTACAAAAAAATGGCGGATTACCTGGGTCTTACAGAGTGGAACGAAGTGGTGTGGATAGGTCGTTACTTTGCGTTGGACAACGATAATGGCGAACATTGGTTCGATAACCAGGAACAGAGGGATCAGCTGGAAGCGAAAGCAAAAGAAGTAGGCATTGCCGCCCAGGATTTACTCATCATTGATCCGGATCGGTTTAAGAATGATGTGGATGGCCCCTGTCATACACCAGCAGAAAGAGTGCTCTTCTGGCGGGATGTACTACGGTCGCTGGAACTAAGTAAAGAACTGCTTTTTAGTGAAGCGAGAAAATTGAATGCGGAAAGAGCCAGGGAAGACGACTTCATCGAAGACCTGGAAAACAGGATACGTGAATATGCCTGAGGCATTCGTCCTGCAATTTCTTCATAGTAACCCGAAACTGCAGGACATCTCCCTATTTGCTAATCTTTTTTCTTACCGGCCAGCAGCAACACCACACCCGCTACTGCCACCAATCCGCCCGCATAGGTAGGCCAGCCGATCCACTTATTTTCTTTCTTATTAATTTCAACAGGCCCTATATCGACCACTTTCTTTTGAGTTTGAACAGAGAACCCTCTGAAAACGATCATTGCGATACCCGCAACAATCAGGATGATGCCAAGTACTTTCATAATCAGTATGTTTACCAACATACCGGCAATCCACGTGCCATAGCCAGTGGCGCCTATTTCAGCAAATTCCGTGGAAATAGTGCCCCAAAAGCAGGCAGCCCTTACTCTGACTTCAGGCTTTTCACCGGATTCACCAGGGCCGCCCGGATACTCTGGAAACTAACGGTCAGCAATGCAATGAAGATAGTTACCACACCCGCCAATCCAAAGATCCACCAGTCCAGATCAATCTTATATGCAAAATGTTTCAGCCACTGACTCATCGCAAACCAGGCCAACGGAAAAGCAAGCGCCATACTGAGTATCACCGGCTGCAGGAAGCTGGAAGAAAGCAATACAAAAATGTTGGATTCAGAAGCACCCAACACTTTTCTTACGCCGATTTCTTTGGTACGTTGTGCTGCGGTAAACATGGCCAATCCAAACAAACCAAGACAGGAAATGAAAATCGCTAGGAAAGCAAAGTAGTTACATAGTTGACTCACCATCTCTTCACTCCTATACAACTTCGCATATTCCTGATCAGAAAACTGGTAGGTAAAAGGAAAATTAGGATTCACATTTTTACAGATACCTGCCAGACCTGCCAGCACCGTCTTTGTTTTACCGGCTTCTATACGTACCAGGATGTTGCCCCATTTTGGATGTTCATCCAAACGAATCACCAGTGGCGCTATCGCATCATGCATGGAAGTGAAGTGGAAGTCTTTCAGCACTCCTATAATTTTTCCCTGCACATTTCCCAGTGTAAAGGGTTGTCCTATAGGATTGGTATACCCTATTTTTTTTATGGCAGCCTCATTGAGAATATAACTTCCTGAATCATTCCCGAAGTCCCTTGAAAAATCCCGCCCATCCAGCATTTGAAGGTGCATAGTTTTTACGAAATCATAGCCTACTGCAGCATCCGCAAAGGAAACTTCCTGATCGGGAGCCTTACCTGTCCAGTTGATGCCACCTTTGTGATGTTCAATCACCGTTGGGTTTTCTTTCATTTTAGATATCGCCAACACACCGGGTAAGTTGCCCGTCTGTTCCTTAAATACATCGTATTTGCTGATCAGCTCTCCTTCAATTGGGATGTAGAGAAGGTTCTGCCGGTCGTAGCCCAGGTTCTTCGTTTGTATATAATCCATTTGCCGGTAGATTACTATCATGCCGACTATGAGTACAATAGACAAACTAAACTGAAATACTACCAGTCCCTTACGAAAATAAGTAGCGCCGTTACTGAATTTCAAACTTCCTTTCAACACCCTTACAGGATTCAGGGAAGATAAAAACAGGGCGGGATAGCTACCTGCTACAAAGCCTGTCAGCAGTAGCAGTCCGGCTAAAGTACTCCAGAAAGCAGCACTGCCAAATGGTATGGAGAGTTGTTTTCCACTCAGCTGATTAAATGCAGGTATTAGCAAGATGGCCATCAATACCGCTATTACGGTTGCAATGGCCGCCAATAACATGGCCTCTCCAATGAACTGGGTAATCAATACACCACGCCTTGCCCCCACCACTTTTCTCACACCTACTTCCTTTGCTCTTTTGGCGGAGTAGGCAGTAGCCAGGTTCATAAAGTTGATACAGGCAATCAGCAGGATAAAGATGGCCAGCAGTGTAAACATCTTTACATAGGAAATCCGGCCACCTGCAGGCTGTCCATCTTCAAACATGCTATGCAGGTACTTTTCGCTGTACCGTTGCAAACCAAGTTCTGTAGAGGATTCCTTGGCCTTAGGCTGATAGTTGTAAACGAAATCTTTTATTTTGGCGGCTACTTTATCGCGGTCTGCCTGAGCACGGAGTTGTATATACGTAGCAGGACTAAAACTGCCCCAGGTTTTTGCCCACACATTGGATTTTACAAAATCATCCCAGGTACGAAGAAAATCAAATTGCTGGGAAGAGTTGGCAGGCACTTCAAATACCGCGCTAACAGCCAGGCTGGTGGTATCTTCATACCGGATGACCTGTCCGTCCTATGGCTTTTTCCGGGCTGCCAAAAAACAATTCGGCCATATGCCTGGAAATGGCAATGGTACCGGGTTTACTCAATGCAGTCTCTTTTGTTCCCTGCAATAAGGGATAGCTAAACATCCGGAGAAAGTCGGCCCCGGCATAACCACCCGCCATTTTCAATATTTTATCATTTGCCTGGAAAGCAACGGGTGGATAGAATTGTATCCCGCTGGCACACTCCACTTCCGGCACCTCTTTTTTCAACGCCTCCGCCAATGGCCCCTGCGTAAGATAGCCTCCATCTACTTTACCATCATACGATTGCCGTACGTATACCTGGTACAGGTAATCATCATTTGCATGAAATTGATCCATGCTTCTTTCGTCCTGTATCCATAGTATCATTAACAGACTGCAGGTCACCCCGAGGGCAAGTCCCATAATATTAATAGTAGAAAAAGCTTTGTTACGGATCAGATTACGCCAGGCAATCCGGAAATAGTTTCTTATCATGACAGTAGTTATCAGCTATCCGAAGGTGGTAAAAAGTATGCCACGGTCAGCGGAGGTGCAGATCAACAATTTAAGGAACATTTTTTTATTAATATGTTCGGTTTTGATACAGGAGTGACCGATAATATCGCGGCTTTTCCCATTCCTGTCGCGGCAAGGTCCCTGCTTATAGACTTCCCTGCTCCGCTTTTGTGGCAAGTATTACATTTAGGTTCATCATACGGCTTGACTTATGAACCGAAAAAGAACAACACTCCTATTACGTATCGGGGTATTTTTTCTGACTGCTATTGGTATTGCGATGGTGATCAGAAGAACCCTGGCCATGGCCGGGCTGATCGCTTCATTCAATCCTTCCGGCGCCGCGCCTTTCGATACCGGCTTCAGTCATCATCCGGTACTAACGCTCATGCATATACTACCCGGCATGATGGTGATGTTGCTGGGGCCCTGGCAATTCATGCCGGGGATCCGGGAGCGGCACCTCTCTTTTCACCGCATCAGTGGCAGAGTATATGTGGCATGTGCTTACATTGTGGGAATTTCGGCTTTATGTATGCCCTTTATCATGTTGCCGATTGGCGGCGTAAATGAGGCCGCAGCGAGTATCTTATTCAGCATCTTTTTCCTGGTATCGCTCAGTAAAGCCTGCTGGCATATTATCCACAGAAACGTTCCATTGCACCGGAAATGGATGATCCGCGCATTTGCGGTAGGACTCGCCGTAAGTACGGTACGACCTATCATTGTGCTGTTCTTCGCTTTGTCTGGTTTACCGCCGCAGGTATTTTTTGGCACTGCTTTCTGGATTGGGTTTACCGTGCATGCGATTATAGCGGAAGTATGGATTAACTATACACGGACACATCAGCGATGATGATGCATAACACAGCGCCGTTACTGAACTTCTCCAGCCAGTATATGCCTCTTTGCATAATTTCTCCTTCTTACACTGTAGCCCTCACCTCTTTCAACTTCATCACCATCTCTTCTGCACCTTCTTGTACCCAGGCATTATATTCAGTGATCGCTGTTAGACGTGCTGCCTCTGTAATAAAGCCACTGGTCACCATTTGCGGGCCTCTTAATTCAGCTACTTTAGTCCAGATGCCCGCTTTTTCCACGAAAGAATGGGTGCTCTTTTTATACACTTCATCGGCAGGTATAGTGGTAATATTGTGAAAGCCCAGTTGTTCGAAGATACCGGGCAGATGATCGGCCATGTTGTTGTCCATACCGGCATCTGCGCGCCAGTCGAGGAATGACTGATAAAATTGTTGCATGCTCACCGGTGGTGCGGGTGTCCATTGCAGCTGAGTATGATTGTAGTCCAGTATAGAAATGATACCACCGGGCTTCAGCAGGGATTTGAATTTTAGCAGGGCGGCTGCGGGGTTGCTCAACCATTGCAGCACGCGGGCAGAAACGATGAGATCAAATTTTTCGGCGGGATCGTACGTAAATAAATCCGCTTCTATTAATGTCAGTTGGGGAAGATCGGCGTGATCATCCTTTCCTTTGGCAATCAGATGCGCACTGCTGTCTATCCCTACCACTGTTCCGGTACTGCCTACGGCTGCTGCTATCCCGGCAGATATAGCCCCGGTGCCACAGCCAACGTCCAGCACACGCATCCCTTTCTGAAGAACGGGAATCAGCGTGGCATAGCTGTTGGTCAAACTTCTGCTGTCTAAAACACTGCTGTCGCCTGTGGGCATTTTAGCTCTTTCCGTAGCATTATTGTTCATATGTTTGATCTTCTTTTTTTACAATCCTCTAAGGCAATAAGGTAATAAGGTAATAAAAATGTTAAAGGAATAAAAACCAATTTTTCAAATAATGTCTCCGCCACTAAGTTTTCAATAGTGTTGGTGGCAAAAAGAAGGATAAGCAACTTTTCTCTCAAGTCTTCACCGGGGTCTAAAAATATTTGGTTCTCCAGTAAGAAAACCAAATATCTTTTATACCTTTACTCCCGGACATTAAAAACGATATTGGAAAAATACAGGGCAAAGATAGAACAACATAGTGCTACCATGGAAGCCATGGGCCTTACACCAGTGGCGGCAAGGGTATTTGTGTACCTGATGCTGAGCGAACAACATCAGGCTACCTTTGAACAAATGGTGGAATACTTTGGCGTGAGTAAAAGCGCGGTTTCCAATGCGCTCAAAATGCTGGAAGCGGTAAAAATGGTAGACGCCAAAACCATTGGTGGACAACGTAAGCGCTATTTTTCCATTAGCATAAAAACGATGTTCAGCGAAGATTACCTGTCTAAAAAAATAAAAGAGTTTTATACTATCCTCGATGATGTAAGAAGTATCCGACAGGCCAATGACGACTTCAACGACGAGCTGGAAGAAATATCAGGGTTATACAAAATGATGCTGTTCGAAATTCCATTGATCCTGGAAAGATGGAAAAGAACAGTGGAGGAAAAAAAGAAAAACAAATAACCGTTTTTTTTTGCCAACATTAGTTCTTTAAATTCAGAACTAAAAGAAATTCAATTACATAAGATGAAAACAGGTATCCTACTACTGTGGTTGGCTATCCATGCCCGGATAGCAACAGGGCAAACTATGCCTGCCAGCAACAATGCTCCGCAATGGACGCTTGAAAACTGCCTGGAATACGCCACAGTTCATAACAACAATCTTCTCTCCCAACGCCAGTCAATACAAGCAGCTACGGAGGACCGCAAAACAGCCACCGCCCAACTACTTCCGGAAATCACACTGAAAGGATCCGTAGACAACTACTGGAAAATTCCAGTACAGGTATTCCCCGGAGAGCTGGTGGACCAACCAGCCGGCACCTTCGTCCCGGTAAGAATGGGAACACCCTGGATGGGTACCTATGGCGCCGATGCGGACCTCCCCCTACTTGATGTACAAACCTGGCAACGTATGAAGCTGGCCCGTTTACAACAACAGTCGCAACAAAGTGACTACAAAGCCCTCCTGCAAACACTGCTGAAAAACGTGCGCATCGCATTTTACAGTGTGCAGCAACAAGCTGAATACGCCAGCATTACCCAACAACTGTATGAAAATTATCAGCATATGCACGCGCTGATCACCTTACAGTATAATAAAGGACTGACCGATAAAATTGTATTTAACCAATCCACTACCCTGCTGAAAAACCGGGAAGTGGAAAACGGGAAAGCTGCTACAGCATTACAACAGAGTTACCTGGACCTGAAATTCTGGATGGGCTTTCCGCTGGAAGACTCCCTCCCACTCGTGCCTGCAGGCCAGCTCCCTCCGCTTGCCATCAGCGGATTTGCTGCACAGCAACTGCCAGACTATGAAGCCGAACAATTAAAAGTAAGCATCGCGCAGCAAAATTATCGTACGGCCTTGTCGGCCTGGTACCCGGTACTGCATATAAAAGGCACCTGGGAACAACTGGGCTTCGGCGATAAAAGTAATTTCATCACCCGCTCTCCCTGGTTCTCCGTAGGCTTTGTGGGTTTGCACCTCAGCATGCCCTTGTCATTCGCAAACATCGTCTATAAACCCCGCAGTGAAAAAGCCCGCCGGCAAGCTGCCGAGTCTCAGTTTAAAAACTATACTGCCGAACAGGAAAAGAAATACCAACAGGAAAAATCACTGCTGGAGCAGGCTGCCAGGACCATACAAGTACAGCAGGAAAACATCCGGCTGGCAGCAGAAAATGAACAACTCTCCACCCTGAAAATCAATAAAGGCATTATTGATATGATTCAACTGAAAGACGTACAGAAAGAACGCTACGAAGCGGAAGAACAGCTGAACGAAGCCAGGATGGATTTCTTCAGGCATTACACGGAAATAAATTATTTACAAAATAAATAACCTTGCATGAAAAAGCTTTTAATAATAGCAGGAATAGCTGCCCTGGCCATTGCCTGCAAGAAAAAAACCGCTACTTACACGGTGCAGCAACGTTCACTGAATGAAGCTGTATATGCATCCGGCGAAATCATGCCACAGGCTTATTATTTTCTGAAATCAAACAGCACAGATCTGCTCCTGCAACTGAAAGTAAAAGAAGGCGATACCATCAGCAAAAATGAAGTACAGGCCGTTCTCGGCACACCAGGCCAGCTAACGGAACTGGATATACGCCATAGCCAGGTGACACTCGCCGGCAGCAATGCGGCAGATGGATCCGCCCCGCTGAATGAACTGAAAGAAAAGATCGCGCAGGCACAACAGCAATATGAACAGGATGCCGTAAATGCAGCGCGGTATACCGACCTCGCCAAAGATAAAGCCGTGTCTGAAAAAGACGCCGAACAAAAAAGGCTGGATGCCGCTAATAGTCTGCGCAACTACCAATCCTTACAACAACGATACCTCGCACAAAAAAATGAGCTGACGGATAAGCTCCTGCAAAGCCGTCAACAGTTCGTCGCCAGTCAGCAGGTCAGAGAAGGGAAAGTACTGAAAAGTCCCGTAAATGGCAGCGTGTTTAAAGTGTATCCAAAGGAAGGGGAACTGGTCGAACTCAATAGTCCTGTGCTCCTGGTAGGTCTCCCTGGAAAATTTAAACTGGAATTACTGGTAGATGAACGCGACATCAGCAAAATTAAAACCGGGCAAAAAGTATATTTCGAAACCGATGTATATCCCGGCAAACAATTTACCGCCAGCATCGATAAAATTATTCCGGTACTCCAAAAGGAAAGCAGGAGTTTCCAGGTGGAAGCCGCCGTGCAGGATAGCAACACCTTCTACCCACAATCTTCTGTAGAAGCCAATATCGTTATCCGGGAAAACATCACCGCCTTAATGATACCATCAGACTACCTGTTAAAGGGCGACAGCATATACCTGCAACAAGGAAAAGCACTACAAAAAGCCGCCATCAGCACCCGCGCCAGGAACGGCGACTGGGTAGAGGTTACTGCCGGATTACATGCAGGAGATATCATCGCTAAAAAAGAGTAAGCCATGAAAATACTAACGGACTTACAGCTGGCAGCATCCATTGCACTTACACATATGCGCAGCCGGCTCAAACAAACCATCGTTGCTACGGTAGGCGTCACCATTGGCATCACGGTATTTGTATTTATGGTGAGCTTTATTACCGGCTCCAATGAATACATCCGCGCTATTGCGTTTGATCAGTCACCACACCTGCGCCTGTACAATGAAGTACAGGCTACGCCCGGTACCATCCTCGACAATGTGTCAACCAGCACCATCAATGTAGTAGAACATGTAAGGCCCAAAGATGTGTTGTCAAGTTTGAAAGATGGTAAACATGTTGTGCAAACACTGGAACAGGATCCACGCATCAGCGCTATCTCCGGCTCCATCCATACACAGGTGTTTTACCGGTTGGGCTCCAGCACTATCAATGGCATTATGAATGGTATTGAGTTCGAGGCTGAAAACAGCTTGTTTAATCTGCAATCCAAACTGGTAGATGGTAGCTTCAAGGAACTATCCACGCTGCCCAACAGTATTGTAATGGGGGTTGGTCTTGCTAAAAAACTGAATGTAAAAACCGGTGACCGGCTGGCGTTGACAACAGAAAATGGCAACAGCTTTTATGTCACCGTGGTAGGTACCTTTAAAACCGGGATGACGGACATCGACAAACAACAAAGCTATGCCAGTTTGAATACGGTACAACGCTTTCTGGGTGTACCTGCTGCCTATATCACTGACATCAGAATCAAATTGCATGATATGGAACTGGCGCCGCCCCTGGCGCTGGAGCTGGAGCAGAAATACGACTACCAGGGGTCCGATTGGAAACAGGATAATGCCGCCATTCTCCAGGGCGACGTATTACGCAGTATGATCGTATATGGGGTAGCCGTTACCATTCTGCTGGTAGCAGGTTTCGGCATCTTTAATATCCTCACCATGATGATCTATGAAAAGATGAAAGACATCGCCATCCTGAAAGCGATGGGGTTTTCTGATGCAGACATTCGTTGGATATTTCTCATACAGGCATTGATCATTGGTATCACAGGGGCTTTGCTGGGACTGGTGTTTGGATTTCTCTGTTCCTGGGGTATTTCTAAAATGCCTTATAAGAGTGATGTGATGATTACGCTCGATCATTTGCCGGTAAGTTTTGATATGATGTATTATATCACCGGATTCTCTTTCGGCATTATTACCACTACCCTTGCGGGTTACCTGCCATCACGTAAAGCATCCCGGGTAGATCCCATCACCATTTTAAGAGGCTAAACCATGCAGCTGATATCCATTAAAAATCTCAATAAATATTTTCTGCAACCGGCAAAAATGCAGGTGCTCACCGATGTAAGTTTTGATATAGAGAAAGGGAAGTTCATTGCTATCACCGGTAAATCAGGTAGTGGCAAGTCTACCCTACTATACCTGCTATCTACCATGGATAGGGACTTTGAAGGCAGCATTCGCATTAACCGGGAAGAAATGCACGGAAAAAGTAATCCCTGGCTGGCCGATTTCAGGAATCACCATATCGGTTTCGTATTCCAGTTTCATTACCTGCTGGCAGAATTCACCGTGCTGAGAAACGTGATGCTGCCTGCGCTGAAACTGAGAAAATATAGTCCTGCTGAAACCGAACATCACGCCATGGAATTATTAAAACTCCTCGGGGTAGCCGACCAGGCGTATAAGCGGGCCTCCCTCCTTTCCGGCGGACAGCAACAACGGATAGCCATTGCCCGCGCACTCATCAACGAACCATTGATCATCATGGGAGATGAGCCTACAGGCAACCTCGATAGTTATAATTCTGCCGTGGTATTTGACCTGTTTAAAAAACTATCTGCAGAAAAAGGGCAAACAATCCTGATGGTGACACATGATGAAGATATTGCCGCCCGGTCTGATCAAACCATTCACCTGGTGGATGGAAAAGTAGATGCCATCACCAACCGGTAAATGATAGTAGTGTTGAACAACCTGTCTGTTTTTTTGTAGATAGTACGGGAGATGTCAACACGCTAAATAATGGAGATGAAAACAATCTGCTTTCCGTGGCTTTGGACCTGCCTGTTCGGCTGTTGGCTGCAAGCCTGTAAAACCGGCCAGGTCATCAATAGTACAACCCTGCATATCACCGGCGACTACTGCGCCCCGGCAGCCGCCTACAGTCACCCTGCCTCCACCCCGGTTAGCAATACTGATTCGCTGTTGGCCGCCCATAAAGACATGCCGCCACATGAAATACTGATGGCCAATGCTACCGGTACGCTTGCGCTTATACAACGCCTGAAAACGTTCGTAGCCGATAGCTCGGTGGGCGGCAGTATGAGCAGAGCAGAAATCAGATCACAGATACATCACCGGTTGTTACTGGCCACCATGGAAATTGCCGGTGTAGCTGCTGAACTGGATTGCGAAGGAGAAAGAGCGGATCAACTGGCCCGGTACCTGGATAATTTCAACAGTAAAAGAAATACCCGGCTAACTGTAGCATCTATTATAGTGGGCGCCATTACCACCATCGCTACTGTAGCTATTAAAAATGATGGACCACAGAATGCAGTGGCCATTACCGGAGGTCTTTTATCTGCCGGATTGGGCGCCATGACGATTAACGCTGCCCGTAAAAAAATGACGCTAACGCATGAACGAAATGTATTGCATGATATCTGGTACACGCCGGATACCTCTGCCATTTATCCATCTTTCACCTGGTATATACTCACAGAAAAACATTTCAGTAACAGCGGTCAGTTTTCACTGGCGGTGAGCATCCGGAAGCGTTGGGAGAAATATGATCTTGGTGGTCCCCTGAGCACTTCCGATGAACAGCTGTTTTTTGGAAGTGGTGGCACATATAAAGCGGATAACCTGCATACCCGCGCCTCCATGTTGAATGAATTACAATCTACAGTAAGATCTGTCAACCAGGACCTGCAAAGATTTGCACAATACCTTGGAACATTGGAATAGTTCGTCCCCGGCTACTATTATTTTTCCCGATTGCGTAAATCATTTTCCTCATTGGCTCCGGGATCCTACCCCTGGAGTGGTAATTTTGCCGCTGATTATTCTCATTACCATATAAATCAAATACGAATGAAAAAACTCCTGTTTTCTGTTATTTTATGCTGTAGCCTTCAATCCCTGTTTGCCCATGCCCTTTGGATAGAAACTGTTACCACCGGCAAAATCGGGCAACCACAGGAAGTAAAAGTTTTCCTGGGTGAATATGCAGATAACCAGCGCGACTCTATACAAAACTGGTTCAGCAATATGACTGCATTTACGCTGTACCTGGTTACACCAGACGGACAAAAAGAAGCACTGACCGTTGTGCCGGATGGCAATCATTTCAAGGCCACATTTACACCCAAGGTAGCAGGTACACATGTTTTATCGATCGATCATACGGTGCAGGCTGTTTACGGAGAAAGTAAGATTCATTACTATGCCCTGGGATTGGTGAAAGTGAATGGTTCTCTGAAAGGAACTGATAACGTGCAGGCATATACGGATTTTGCACTGCTGGCAAATCATAGCAAAGCACCCAAACTTCATCAGCCGGAAAAGGTACAGCTGAGCTACAAAAAAGCCGTGCCTGCAGCAGGTGAGGTAACTGTTCAGTCACCCGAAGGATGGGCAAAAAAATTCAAGACCGGACAACAGGGCGATATCACGTTTTCGCCGGCATGGCCTGGCCGTTATATGCTGGAAGGTACTTACACAGAAGCCACCAGTGGGCAGCATGAAGGGAAAGATTTCAAAAGTGTTTGGCATTGCGTTACTTACTGCATGGATGTAGCGAAGTAGGAATTACGAATTAGGAATTACGAATTACGGAGTTGTGGGTAGATATTCGCGAATGATGATCTTCGTGTTCACCATCTACCCACAACTCCGTAATTCGTAATTCGTAATTCGTAATTTTTACACTATTCTTCTTTCCCCAATACGATCTCCCCGTAAATTTCCTCAAACTCTTTCCCTTTATGGGATTGCCAGATACCTGTGAATTTCGACTCCACTCCCTTCAGTAATTGAAAACATAATTGTTTATCATCTTCTGTCAGGTCATGAAACATGATCTGCGCCAGTTGACTGATCCGCTTCCTGCACGTTACCAGTACCTTTTCTCCTTTCGGTGTTACTTTCAGTCGTTTGGAGCGTTTATCTTCCTTATCATCATATTCTGCCAGGTAGCCCAGTTTCTTCAGGCGGTTCAGCTTATCGGTACCGGTAGAAAGTTCCTGCAGAGCAGCATAGATCGCTTCCGTTTTCCGGGGTTCCTTTAGTTGTGCTACGGTGTTAAGCAGGGAATACTCGTCGATGTTATTAATGCCGGTGCCATCCAGAGCGGCTACCGTATAAATGGTGTGCAGCTTAAAAATCCGGCCAATAGCACGCATCAATACGCCATCACTGCTAACAGGGAGAAAACGGCCTACGGGCGGGAATTCCGCCTCTTTTTTTGCATTAGCCAGGTAGTGCCGGCAAAATTCTTCCAGGGTGCTTTCCGGATGATTCTCATCAAAAGCTCCCCATGCTGTAATAAGCGCCACAGCTTTGTTCATGTAACAGTTGTATTATTTCCGAAGCAATAATATAAAAAATACTTCGGAAATTTTGTTTTTACTATAATTCCGTTATACATTTACATAAATTACTTCGATATTATTATAAACAAATATCCAACAAATGTCAACGCAACACCTTTATCAAAGCCTGGTCGTACTACATCTCATAGGATTTCTCCTCTTCGCAGGATCCACCATTGCTGACTTCATCGGCATCAGACAGTTCTGGAAACAATATGCGCTGGACGCCACCAAAGCACCAGCGGTATTACAGGCCATGTCTTTCTTCCCTATCATCATGCGCATAGGTATCGGGATAATCATTATTTCCGGCATAGGCATTA
Source organism: Chitinophaga sp. RAB17 (assembly GCF_052114225.1). NCBI lineage: Bacteria > Pseudomonadati > Bacteroidota > Chitinophagia > Chitinophagales > Chitinophagaceae > Chitinophaga > Chitinophaga sp. RAB17. Next base: position 229,635 of record NZ_JBFREI010000005.1, read on the forward strand.
TGTTCATGACCAGCGGTGTATACGGCGAGCAGATCTGGTTCCGGATCAAGTTTGGACTGGTACTGTTAGTGATTGCCAATACCCTGTTTGTAGGGCTACGGCAGCGGACCAAACTCAAAAAAGCATTGGCAGCCGATACAGGGATTCCTGAAAAAGTGAAAGGTAACTTACACCTGTTTCACCTCACACAAATCGTTTGCATTTTTATCATTATCCTGTTAAGCGTGTTTAAATTCAACTAGCATGAAAAAAGACAAAATCATATACTGGATAGCTACAGGAATTCTCACTGGGGTGATGTTGTGGAGTGCCTATAACTTTGCTTTCAACCCGGAAATGAAAGGTGCTTTTGCTCATTTGGGCTTGCCTAACTGGTTCCGCATAGAGCTCACCATCGCTAAACTATTGGGCTCCCTGGCATTGCTGATTCCTTTTGTACCCGCAAAGCTGAAGGAGTTTGCCTACTTTGGTTTTGGCATCACCCTTATCTCAGCAGCGGTAGCACACTTATCCAGCGGCGACAGCATCCTGATTGAAATAGGTCACTTAACATTTTTTGCCAGCCTGGTGGTATCCTACTTATATTATCATAAACTCCATCCGAAACTGGTGTGATGGTGACAACTTCCGGGCGTCAGCTGGTTTGCCAAGATCTCTTTATGCAAGTGGCATTATCCGTAACATACAATTATTGTCTCCTGCTACGGGTGTTGTTCATGCGTGAAAAGGAGATACCATTCACTTTGCTTTTAGATATTTTGAGGGTATTGACAAGATGTAGATAAACGCTGAGGTCTCCCGTAACCTGACGGTATATAAAGAATTGAAAAAGCGTGCTGTTCTGATGACCAGGACAGCACGCTTTTTTAAAAAATGACCGGCATTTATTTCCCCTGCAATGCAGCGATCAGTCTCTCTCCTACTAATTTGGCCGAAGCAGGATTCTGTCCTGTGATCAGGTTACCTGCAGACACGGCAAATGGTTGCCAATCGGCTCCTTTTACATATTCCCCGCCCTCTTCTTTCAACATGTCTTCCAGCATAAACGGCACTTCATGCGTAGTTTGTCCTGCTATTTCTTCGCTATTGGTAAACCCTGCTACCTGCTTTCCTTTGATCAGGGCCGCTCCGCTTTTATCTTTTACGTTTTTCAATGCGGCCGGTGCATGACATACCAATGCTACCGGTTTGCCGGCTTCATAAAAATCCGCAATCAATTTAATGGATAATGCGTTCTCCGGCAGATCCCACATAGGACCATGACCACCAGGATAAAAAATCGCATCATAGTCCTTTTCCTGCACTTCATTTAAGCGCACCGTATGATCCAGTTGTTGCTGAGCAGCAACATCATTATAGAAACGCTTTACCGCCTCTGTACTGAATTCCGGCCGGATACTTTTGGGATCAACGGGGCCTTTGCCTCCTTTGGGAGATGCAATGGTCACGGTATATCCCAGGTCTGTTAACTGGTAATACGGCGTTGCCAGTTCTTCTATCCAGGTGCCGGTTTTATTGCCGGTACTTTTTACTTCATCGAAAGATGTTACTACGATTAATATTTTCTTTTTCATATGAGTTGTTTTACTTTGACTGTATCCCTGAAAACCAATAAAGGAGCAAAGCAGCAGCCATATACCTTTTTTCATTTGTTTAATTTTCACCAAAATTGACACATAATCTCTGCCTGAAAAAGGAGGCAGGTCACTATTAAATAGTGATCCAGATCACTTTAAACATTATTTTGCGGCCGAAAACAGCATCACTATGAGTATCGCATTAAGACGGCATATGGAAGCCATTGTACCCTTAACGGATGCAGAGTTTGATCATATCCTGTCTTACTTCACCACTAAAAAGTTAAAGAAGCACCAGTTTCTGGTACAGGAAGGCAATGAGGTATTACATGAATATTTTGTAGTCAAAGGTTTGCTAAAGGCCTCTTATACCAATGAAACGGGGAAGGAACATATTTTACAGTTTGCGATGGAAGACTGGTGGATCACGGATTACCAGGCATATGTAAATCAGACAAAGGCCACGCTCAATATTGATTGCCTGGAAGAAACCACGCTGCTATGCTTTTCTGCCGAAAACAAAAAAAAGCTATGCGCGGAATCGCATAAAGTAGAACATTTTTCCAGGATGAAAACCACCTCCGGGTTTGTGGCGCTTCAGCAAAGAATCCTAACACTTTTAAATAACGATGCACAGTCGCGCTATGAACTACTGCTGGCCCAGTATCCCTTATTGTTTCAGCGGGTACCCAAATCTTTGATTGCAGCTTACCTGGGGGTATCGAGGGAAACGCTGAGTCGTTTTTCGGGGAAGTAAGTAACCAGATCATACACTCAATAGGCGCATCCCTTATCGCCTTCATTAAAATAGCTTAATAAATATCCATCTTCCCTATTGTATAAACCTCAACTGAATATCCTATATTTGTAAGGTAAACTTATAACTTTACCTTACAAATCATGCCATCTAAAAATCAGGATTTGCTGGCGGCCCAGCTTCGTCCCCTGCTGGCAAGACTCATCCGCAAGCTGCGAAAGCTTTCACCGGCCAACGAACAGCTGTCGCAAAGTGAGCGCTCTGTGCTGGTGTTGCTGGACCAGCACCAACAGCTGCTTTCAGCAGAACTGGCGGTCATGGAAAAAATGACGCCCCAATCTATGGGCCAATTACTCCAGCATCTTGCTGCCCTGCATTTAATTACCAGAACACCGTCTGACAGCGACAAACGGAAAATACATATTTCGTTGTCGGCTGCCGGCAAAGAACGGATTCAGAAAGTAAGACGGGAACGCGATGAGTGGTTGAGCAAAGCCATTGCCAACGTATGTACAAAAGAAGAGCAGGCGATCCTGCAGGCAGCATTGGCTCCTTTGGCCAGGCTGGTGGATTATGAGTAAAAGCGCCGATAAAAAATGAACATCAGTACCTTCAGTGCATTTAAAAGCCGCAATTACAGGCTATATTTCAGCGGTCAATCCATTTCCCTCATTGGTACCTGGATGCAGAAAACCGCTGTCAGCTGGGTGATCTATTCTCAAACCCATTCTAAATTTATGCTGGGGCTCACCCTCTTTGCGAGCATGTTCCCCTCCTTTGTTTTTTCTTTTCTGGGTGGTGTCGCATCTGACCGGTACAACCGTTACAAGCTATTGCTGCTCACACAGGTAGCCTCTATGGTACAAGCTATTTTACTAACGGTTTTAATTTACTTTCAGCGTTATTCCGTGTGGGAAATCATTGGCCTGAGCGCCTTCCTCGGCGTGATCAACGCATTCGATGTACCCGCCCGGCAGTCACTCGTATATGAAATGGTAGACAATAAAGCAGATCTCCCAAATGCGCTGGCACTGAATTCTTCCATGGTAAATCTTTCCCGGCTGATAGGTCCGGGCATAGCCGGACTGGCATTGGAAAAGTTTGGGGAAGACATTTGCTTCGGTCTGAATGCCATCAGTTTTATTGCGGTAATAGGCTCACTCCTGCAAATGAAGCTACCTGCCTATACGCCTAAAATACGCACCAAAAATATAGCAGGTGAGCTGAAAGAAGGGTTTACCTATATCCGGGAAACGCCTGCCATCTCTTTAATATTATTAACACTGGCCTCCATTAGCCTGCTGGTATTGCCTTATACCACACTGATGCCGGTATATGCCAAAGATATTTTTAAAGGTACCGCTTCTACCTTCGGGGTGATAGACAGCGCCATCGGGCTGGGCGCCTTCTGTGGCGCCATTTTCCTGGCGTCGCTGAAACCGGGAAAAAACCTGAGAAAAATACTGGCCATCAACACGCTGATTTTCGGCGCCGGCCTCGTATTATTTTCTCACTCCACCTATTATCCCATTGCGCTGGTATTTGCTACCCTTGCAGGTTTCGGTATGATGTCACAGATCACTATCAGCAACACCCTCATCCAAACTACAGTAGATCCTTCCATGCGCGGACGTGTGATCAGCTTTTATGCGATGGCATTTTTTGGTATGCAACCACTCGGCGGACTCCTCGTAGGCGCAATGTCTCAACTGATTGGTACTCCCAACACAGTTCTGTTGCAGGGTGTTATCACCATCGGCATAGGTGGGTTGCTGTTCAGGCGACTGCATATGGAACAACCCCTCCAAGTACCAGTCAATTCCTGAATGGATTATATTTGTCCATATGTTAACCAGCTACAAAACTTTATTGATTACCGGTCTTTTTGTTTTCCTTTCATTCCTCACTCATGCACAAAACCTGCAGGGTGTATGGAAAGGCTATACCGCCACTGATTACGATGGCTGGGCTGGCATGGATGGCATCTACATCATGCAGTTACAGGAAACAAACACCGGACAGTATACCGGCACTTCCTGGTTTTATGAAACGCCCACCCTTTATGGAGAATTGACCATTGCAGGCCTGCGGAATAATAGCGCGGACAACTGGCTTTTTAAAGAAACAACATTCAATCAACTCACCATCCCCCAAAAATATAGTGCCCGCCTCGCGGATCTCAGCCTGAAATGGTTTGACATTGACGGGGAAATAGTGTTGCAGGGCAACATTACCTCCTATTCAAAATACACAGGAAAAGTACATAGCAAAAGATTCATCCGGCTATCCAAACTTACAGACACGGAAATAGCGCAACTGAAATTACCTGGCAGTGGTAAGTCCATCAGCCAGGCGTTGACGGATAAAAAAAACCTGCCAACGGATACCACACAGCCGGTGAGCACTGCATTGACAACCTCCAAAAACACACCCGCTAACACTAAAAGACCAACACTGACGGCTGCCGACAGCGACAAACCAACCATCGGACCACATACAACGCCGACCGACAGCAGTGCTGTCAGCAAGCGCAGGAACAGCTTACAGGGATCTTACCAGATCAGTGATCCCGCGATTGACATCAGCCTATACGATTACGGTACTATCGATCACGATACAGTCACTGTTTATTTTAACGGCGTCAAAGTAGCAGACCGGCAGGAACTAACCGCCAAATCGCTACGTCTGCAACTGATGGCCGACCCCGGCAGAGAAGTACAGGAGCTCATACTGCACGCCAACAACTTAGGCGATATTCCTCCCAATACTGCCAAAATGATTATTTTAACGAGCGATAAACGTTATGAATTAAAAGTGTCTTCTTCAGAAACAGAAAATGCGATGATCCGTTTCCGTTATACTCGCGTAAAAGGGAACTAAGACAATAAGCAGGCTCAGCCCGCCTGACAAGGATTTACAGGTAGCAGCGTTTTTGGGATTGGTAAATTAATTTTACTACTTTTAAATTTATGAAAGATACACTCCTATTCCTGACACCATCTGAAGAAGCAGGCCGGTGCTTGTTATTTTGTAACCACCATGAATATCTACAACTGTAAAATTTCACCAGCCATTATTATTGAGACAAACTACATTTAGATGAACACTGCTTTTAAAAGAAATTTACTGGTTAGCTACGGTATTTCCCTCTTTTTATTGATCATCAGTTCCATTGCGTCTTTCATGAGCATCAGCAATTTGCTCGAAAGCCAGAACTGGGTCAATCATACGAACTCAGTTATTACTAAACTGGGCAATGTCCTCTCCGTGCTGAAAGACGGAGAAACCGGGCAACGAGGCTATTTGCTGACTGGTCAGGTAGAATTCCTGGAGCCTTACAACAATGCGGCTCAAAAAGCCAATCAGCTCATGGATGAAGTCAAGGAAATGACGCTTGATAACCCTGTTCAGCAACAGTCATTAGAACAACTGCGGGATATTTCCACGAAAAGACTGGTACAGCTTCAACGTTTGATCGATGATAAAAAAGCAGGCATCGCACCTTCACTGGAAGATTTAAGATCAGGTAAAGCCCAGATGGATGAGTCCAGGAAACTGGTACAGCAAATGCAGGACTGCGAACAAGTTCTCCTGAATAACCGCACCGGCACCGTGAGCAAGTTCGCGTCTTATACCTCCATCCTTATATTACTGGCCTCGCTGTTGTCTATCCTCGTAACGATCGTTTCCTTCTTAAGAGTGAACAGTGATTTCGACAGAAGGGTAAAATTACAACAGGAACTGCAACAGAAAGATGAAGAAACAACACATCGCATCAATATCATCCAAAATATTGCGGACAAAGTTTCTGCCGGTGATTATAAGATCCGTGTAAGTGATGAAGGCAAAGACGTGCTGGGGGCATTATCCGGCGCACTCAATAAAATGGCTGCCTCCCTGGATTTTTCTTTTACCAGTTTGTCCGATAAAGAATGGCTACAGGCCGGCATTGCTGCCCTGAATGAAAAAATGATCGGGGAAAAAGAACTGGGCATACTCACACACCAGGTCATTGACTATCTCACTGCCTATACCAACTCTCCCGTAGGTGCTTTTTACCTGCTGGAAACAGAAAATGAATTATCCCTCTCCGCCAGCATAGGGCTCAATAAGAGTAACGTCAAAACGAACCTGTTATTAGGCGAAGGCATAGCAGGACAGAGTGGATTATCCGGGAGGGAAATCCTGTTGGAAAAAGTGTCAGCCAACACCATGGTGGTTAAATACACCGGCGGCAACCTGCAACCCGATAGTATCATCGCCCTGCCTGTTTTTCATGAAAGAATTTTAAAAGGGGTGATTGAAATCGCTTCCCTGCAACCCTACAGTCCTATTACTGTGGAGTTCCTGAAAGCCGCCATGTTCAATATCGGCATTGCGGTCAACAGTGCCCGGGATCATCAGCGTTTACAGGTATTACTGGAAGAAACACAGGCGCAATCGGAAGAGTTACAATCGCAGCACAATGAGCTGGAAAATATCAATGCCGAACTGGAAACGCAGGCACAGCGACTACAGGCATCTGATGAAGAGCTGCGCGTACAACAGGAAGAACTGCAGGAAGCCAACCAGGAGCTGGAACAGAGAAGCCGCCTGCTGGCAGACAACAATGTGCTGATACTGGAACGCAACATGGAAATACAGACTAAAGCGGAAGAACTTGCACTGAGCACAAAATATAAATCCGAATTCCTGGCAAATATGTCGCATGAACTGCGTACGCCCCTGAATTCTATCCTGCTCCTCTCCCGCCTCTTATCTGAAAACCATGGCGCCAACCTCACCGGCGAGCAGATAGAATATGCGCATGTTATTCAGAGCTCCGGCAACGGTTTGCTTACCCTCATTGATGAAATCCTCGACCTCTCCAAAATTGAGTCAGGAAAAATGGAGCTGGAATACAACTTTGTAACGCTGGAAGAAATCGGCGAAGAAATGAAGTCCCTCTTTGAACCATTAGCCAGAGATAAAGGCATTTCATTTTTAGTGGAAATGGATAGTGAGCTGCCCAAAATGATAGAAACAGATCATTTACGACTGCAGCAGATCCTTCGCAACTTAATTTCAAATGCGCTGAAGTTTACCGCCCAGGGCACCGTTACCTTACAGATTACCCCAACCGCTCAAGGCATTTCCTTTGCCGTAAAAGATACCGGTATTGGTATCATCAAAGATAAACAGCGCACCGTATTTGAAGCCTTCCAGCAGGCAGACGGATCTACCCGCAGAAAATACGGTGGCACCGGTCTGGGACTTTCCATTAGCCGGGAACTGGCGAAACTATTGGGTGGCGAAATTTACCTGGAAAGCGAAGAAGGGAAAGGCAGCACTTTTACGCTGAACATCCCGCTGGAAAAAGATGTTGCGCTAACAGCACCGGTCGCGTTCACCCCATTAAATTCAACACCGGAAAAGGTACCGACACCAGCTCTTAAAGAACCACGATATATTTCATCCCGCATTCCTGCGGCCATTCCGGATGACAGAGATCAGATCAGTCCGGGTGATAAAATCATCCTGATCATAGAAGATGATACCGGCTTTGCCCTCTCCCTGCTCAACTACACCCGGCAAAACGGCTACAAAGGCATTGTAGCAGTACGTGGTGATGAAGGCGTAGAACTGGCCAAACAATTCCTCCCGCTGGGCATTTTACTGGATATTGAATTACCTGTAAAAAGTGGCTGGGAAGTCATGGAAGAATTGAAGACAAATTCCGCTACCCGACCTATTCCCGTTCATATTATGTCATCCCATGAGGTAAAAAACAGGAGTCTTTCCCGGGGCGCTGTTGACTTCATCAATAAGCCGGTAGCCATAGAAAAGCTCGGCGAAGTATTCCAGAAAATTGAACAGGCACTTAGCAGACATCCTAAAAAAGTACTGATCATTGAAGAAAATAAAAAGCATGCACAGGGCTTAGCCTATTTCCTCGAAAGCTTCAATATTTCCACGGAAATAAAGAACACCGTGGGCGAAGGATTAAAAGCACTGAACAGTAATGAAGTGGACTGTGTGATCCTAGATATGGGCATCCCTACCCAGGGGTCTTATGATGTGCTGGAAGAAGTGAAAAAGACACCTGGTTTTGAGAATTTGCCTATCATCATTTTTACCGGGAAAAATTTATCTCACGTAGAAGAATTCCGCATCAAGCAGTATGCGGATTCTATTGTGATTAAAACGGCACATTCTTATCAGCGCATATTGGATGAGGTATCCCTGTTCCTGCACCTGGTAGAAAACACTAAAAAAGAAACAGGCACTTCCCCGTACAAAAAAATGAACGAACTCAGTGAAATACTGAAAGATAAAACGGTGCTGGTGGCAGACGATGATGTACGTAATATCTTTTCACTGACAAAATCACTGGAAGCCCACGGACTGAAAGTATTGTCTGCCATAGATGGAAAAGAGGCCCTTAATCAGCTCATAGAAGGGCCCAAGGTAGATCTTGTACTCATGGATATGATGATGCCGGAAATGGATGGCTATGAGTCCACCAGCCGTATCCGCGAGATACCGCAGTATAAAACCCTGCCGATCATTGCCGTTACCGCCAAAGCCATGACAGGTGACCGGGAGAAATGCATCAATGCGGGTGCCTCTGATTATATTACCAAACCGGTAGATGTGGATCAGTTGATTTCGTTATTAAGAGTATGGTTATACGAATAAAGGGAATTACGAATTAGGAATTACGAATTACGGGATTATATAAGAGATTGTAAACGCGTACATCTCCTATATAATCCCGTAATTCGTAATTCCTAATTCGTAATTCCTTTATGAACTAATTGTTACCCCGTGAGGGATTTCCCATTTCCAAACGAATACATAACAGGAAGCTTCCACACCAATTCATCATCCCTATCATTTAACTTAAAAAAGTTATGCGCAATTTTATACCTGTAAAAGCACTCATACTGTTGGCAGCAGGACATCTGCTGGTAGTGTCCTGTAAAAAAAATAAAGATGCTACTCCTGAAAAATCGCAGAAATACCGACAGATTGCGGGTAACTGGCAACAAAAGGATATTGTTTTTGCAGTGCCCGTAAAGCTGGGCGGACAAAATATTCCTGCAGGTACCAGCATTATTGCATTAGCGCCACTGCTGGGTCCCGCAGGTGCTTTATTTACCTGCACCAAAACAAACAGCTACCAGTTTAGCGCCGACGGCAACTTTGCCATTACTGGTTGTACGCAACTGATACTACCCACTGCCGGCAACGCAGGCACCTGGAAACTGGATGTACATGACGCGGTATTTTTACTGACTTCCCAAAAGGGTGATAACGATCCGCACTGGATGKAAAATGTCAGCGACTCTACCCTCGATCTGTCAATTACAGTGACTATTCCAGGAGTAGCCACTGCACCGTTGGTATTGAAACTGAAGAAGTAAGGAAGGGTTAAAATAACAATAATATAATCAGTAATTCCTTGTATCTTGTTTAGGTCCATTAGATATTTGCGATCATTATGGAAAGTATCGTACAGGATATAAAGAATGGAAATATCGAAAGTTTTAAAATGATATATCAACAATATCATTCAAAACTTTATTTCTACGTATTGAAATGTACACACTCTGTTTACCTGTCTGAAGAAACTGTACAGTTATCTTTCATACTACTTTGGGAAAGAAGGGAAAAACTATCAACAAATTTTAATATCTCTGCACAGCTATTCCGTATAGCCAAAAGCGTGATGACAGACCTCCTGCGGAAGCAGCAGGTCAGGAACAGGCATACCGAGTCGATGGTCCGCGAAACACCGGACTGGCATATGGAAACAGACCTTACCGTGAAAGAAGAATTAAAGCGGGTATATAACAGTATTGAACAATTATCTCCCATCAGGAAAAATGTGTTTAAACTAAGCCGCTTTGAAGGACTTCCACATAAAGAGATAGCCAAACAGTTGTCCATCTCCCCAAAAACAGTTGAAAATCACATTGTACGGGCTATCCGGCAGTTAAAAGACTCCCTGTTGTTATTACTCATCGCGATGGTATCCCATCTCCTCTGACCTTTTTTTCTTCTTCCAATATTTACTAATTGTTAAGCAGTGAGGGATTTACTGTTTTCAAACGAATACATAGATATGAAGCATCCAGCAACATTACTTGAAAAGTTTTTTCGGGGCGAGTGCAATGAATCAGAAAAGCAGGCAGTCACCGCATATTTCGCGGAGCACCCGGAAGCTTTACAACCCTGGTTAACAGAAGAAAGCTGGCATTCATTTCATCCGGATAATGCTTTACCAACAGCCGTTTCCGACAAAATGCTGGCCGTCATTGAAAGTCGTACGTATCAACAAAAAAAGGTAAAAACAATCTACTATAAATGGATCGCTGCCGCCGTGCTGGGTCTTGCCTTCACCGGCTTCTTATGGAGCCGTTATGATAAAGCGCCCGCAAAAACAGTAGCCGCCACTATTCCGGTAGCACAGCCGGCTGTTGCACCCACCGTGTATCAGCAACAGGTGAATAATACCCGGAAAATAATGCCGCTCCGTTTAAAAGATGGTAGTGTGGTGGAACTGGCGCCAGGCAGCCGGATAAAATACCTGCCATCATTTGCAGTTACCGGCAGGGAAATTTTTTTAACGGGAGAAGCATTATTCAAAGTTGCTCCCGACAAAGAAAAACCATTTACCGTGTATGCCGGCAACCTGGGTACTACCGCTTTGGGCACCGTATTTAAAGTAACCGCCTGGGGCGCCGGTAAAGGCCCTATCAGGGTGCAACTGATCAGCGGCAAGGTAATGATCAAACCAGACAGCGCATCGGGCAGTAGAGGGATAAAAACCACCTACCTGTTACCCGGCCAGGACCTGTCCTTTGATCCGGTTAAAATGGTCGCTGTTGTCAACCAGGTGAATAAAACACTGGTGGCCGCCAACAAAAAAATAACGGTGAAGCCCGAAAAAGAAATATTTACTTTCAGCAATGAGCCGCTGGCAAATATTTTCAGGTTAATGTCGGAAAAATATAAGATCACTATTCAGTGCCAGGAAAGTACGCTGACAGACATGAGCTTTACAGGAGTTTTCGATAGTAGCAAAGAGTCGCTAACCGATTTTCTGTCTACCATCGCCACGTTAAACAACCTTACCATTAAGCAGACAAACAATGTTATTTACATAACACAATAAGCAGAACATAACAGTCCATACTATAGCTATTGCGGCCTGAAAAGGCTGCCAGTGATTCCTTTTGCCTAAAAATGAAATATTATGCGTGTAAACATCCGACCATCCCGAAAAGATCGTCCCACCAAAACGATTTGGTTGCTCCTATTATCGCACTTATGTATAGGTAGCCTGCTGGCGCAAAACACACATCCTGCTGCCATCGGAATTATTAAAAGTGACAATACTGAAATCCTTGCCCATGTGATGGTAAGAGTAGAAAATGCAGATAACAATGTATTGGCCAACACCACTACCAACGAAAAAGGTATTTTTACGTTTGCGAAACTACCCGCCGGCGGCCCCTATCGCTTCATCTTCACGCATATCGGTTACGTAACAGATACCCTCAAAGGCTATACGATCAATGACTCCAGCAAGTTGTCGTTGTCCGTAGTCCTGAAAAAAAAAGTAGAAGAGTTAGAACAGGTACTGGTCACCGCGCTGGGCATTAAAAGAGAAAAGAAAGCATTGGGCTACTCCGTAGAAGAACTGGGCGGCAAAGAATTTAACCGTGTCACCCAGGAAAACCTGTTAAATGCGATGTCCGGTAAAGTAGCTGGTGTCACAATTAATGCTACAGGTGGTACCGGCTCCTCTGTGAGCATGATCATACGTGGCGCCACCTCCCTGAGCAGTGATAACCAACCCCTGTTTGTAGTGGATGGTGTACCCCTTGCCAACACCGTTAATAACATCAGCCAGATTGGTAAAGATAATATGGTGGATTATGGCAACGCCATTTCCGATATTAACATGGACAACATCGAAAGCGTCACCATACTGAAAGGCCCCAGTGCGGCTGCTTTGTATGGCTCCCGCGCGGGTAACGGTGTAGTACTGATCACCACCAAAACCGGTAAAAAAGTGAACCGCGCCACAGTGAATGCATCTATCAACACAGTATTTGACATTCCTTATAAATTCCTGAAATGGCAAACCAAATTTGGCTCCGGACAATTCTCCGGCATCCCGGTTTCCCGTAGTGGTAATTTACTCACCAACCCTTTTGGCACCGTGATATCAGAAAATATTGATGGCACCTTCGGTGCGGAGCTGGATATGGGTTATGAAGAAGTACAATGGAACAGTCCTAAAGATAAAAATGGCAAACCGATACCAATGCCTTTGGTATCACACAAAGACAATGTGAAAAATTTTGTCAACACCGGCATGACGACCACCACCAGCGTTTCCCTCGCTAACAACAACGACAAAATTGCTTATCGTGTGGGATATGCCAACATGACCAACAAAGGCATTATCCCTAATACTGACCTGTTTAAAAATGCGCTGAACCTAAACTCCAGCTTACAGGTAAACAAAAAATTAAGCCTCAGTACCAACATAGATTTCAGTCGCACCAATTCCAATAACCGCCCGGCCGGCGACAGAGGCGCCAATCCACTGCAGGCAGTATACAGTATTTCTCCCCACATCGACGTACGTGATCTCAGAGACTACTGGATGCCCGGCCAGGAAGGGCTGCAACAGCGCACACAAGCCAACGGCGTATTCAACAACCCGTACTTCCTCGCCAATGAAGTGAAGAACGGATTTGTAAGAGACCGTGTATTCGGTAACATCAGAGCCGACTGGAAAATCCTGCCCTCCCTCAGCTTCATGGCCAGATATGCCCTTGATACATATGGTGAAAAAAGAGAAACGAAAATTTCCAACAGCTACCTGAACAATCCCGGTGGCGCATACGGTATTATCAATATCAATAACTATGAACGCAACATCGACCTGCTGTTAACCTACAAAAAAGATATCCGCGATTTTGACTTCTCCATTTCTGTGGGAGGAAACAAACGCTATCAGACAGGTAAAAATATTACTACCTCTACTAAAGACGGCACCGGATTGAATACACCAGGTGTATATACCATCCAGAACATTGCCCCGCAAAATCTGAACTACAGCAGCAGCATGTATGAAAAAGGTGTAAACAGCATCTACAGCATGATCAATCTGGGATATAAGGGCATGGCCTACCTGGACGTAACCGGCCGTACTGACTGGTCCAGTACTTTACCTGAAGCAGCCGCCTATTTTTATCCTTCTGCGTCTCTTAGCTTGTTGGTGAATGAAATGGCAGGCATTACCTCCGATAATATTAACATGATCAAAGTAAGAGGTGGCGCCGCCCAGGTGGGTAATGATGCCGCTCCTTATCAGCTGTTAGGTACTTTATATAATGCAGGCGCCTGGGGCAACATTCCCCGGCTCTCTACTTCCGGCAACCTGCTCAATCCTTTTCTGAAACCGGAAATAGCCACTTCCTTTGAAGGCGGAGTGGACGTAAACCTGTTTAAAAACCGTTTACGCATGGCCGCTACCTATTACATGGTAGAAAATAAGAACCAGATCTTCAGTCCTAAAACAGCACCTTCTTCCGGCTATTCTTCCCGCAACATCAACGCTGGTTTGTTAAGAAGCAGGGGCATAGAATTAACCCTTGGCGGCACCCCGGTGCAGCGGAAAAACTGGAGATGGGATATCAACGCCAACTTCACACGGAACAGGACCAAAATTATTTCCCTGCCCAATGATCTCCCCTACTATACACTCTGGGAAGAAGGTAAAGGCGGCGCATGGACGTATGTAGGAGAAGACATCGGCGATATTTACGATGCGCAGGTGGTGACCGTTACCGATAAATCATCTCCCTATTATGGCTATCCATTGCTGGACAATACCGGTAAATGGCAAAGTATAGATGCCATCAATACCCGCAACAAAATCGGCAACTTCAATCCTAACTTTATCATGGGATTGCAAACGTCCATTACCTATAAAAACTTTACGCTGAGCATGACGTTCGACTGGAGAAACGGAGGTGATTTTGTATCCCAGACTTACCGCTATGGAGAAGAAAAAGGGAACTCGCAACTTTTCCTCGACAAACTCACCAACCCTGGCAATATGAAAGGACAGGAACTCAGGGATTACCTGGTGAGCCACCAGGATGAACTGATCATACCCAGCGGTAACAAATTTCCTTTAGTGGGTGGCCCTACACCGGAATACAATGGCTATCCGTTTGCATATGGGCCCTATGTATTGCCTTATGGTGGTGTATTTATTCCGGGGGTGAGAGCCAAAGGCTATGATGCCAATGGTAACCCTACCGGCTATACGGAAAACCTGGGTGGTACAGGTACGCTTACGCTTCCTTATGCTGGCAGCACCGCCTGGTCGTTTGCCAGGGCTTTCCTCTTCCCGGCTTCTTACCTGAAGCTGAGAGAAGTATCATTTTCTTATGAGTTACCTAAGAAGCTGATCTCTTCTGCCAAAATACAAAATGCCAGCATTGCTGTTTACAGCAGAAATATTATCCTGTGGACAGCTGCAAAAATCGGCATCGATCCGGAAAACGCCTACCAGCCGTCTACCAGTGTACAGGGCTCCGGTATGCAGTTTATGCAGGGCATCGAAAGATATAATGTCACCCCCTGGTCTATACCAATGGGCGCTAAACTGAATGTTACTTTTTAAGAGCTCATTTAACTACTGCAACATGAAAACAGTTACTAAATCATTTATACTTTGCCTTGGGTTGTTAGGTGCTTCTATGTCGTCCTGTAAAAAGGACCTGATGAAGTTGAATGAGAACCCCAACGGCTCCAATCCCGCCACCATCAATCCTAACCTGGTATTATCTACCGTATTAACGCAGGCCGGCATAGAAATCGTGACACTGGGCTACCAGGATATGGCTGGTGTGATGCAACACACACAGAAAGATGGCTGGACCACCACCCACAATGAATACGACTGGGGAGGCAGCAACAGCTGGACCGCCTATTACGATATCCTGAGAAATAATCAGCTGGTATATGACCGGGCCGTTACCTTGCAAAACGAGTTACAGCAAGGCGTTGCGCTGGTCATGAAATCGATGATGTTTGGACTGATCACCGACCTGTGGGGTGATGCACCTTATTCCCAGGCATTAAAAGGTGAACAGGGCGCTGGTGCTACTACACCGGTATATGATCCTCAACAGGCGATTTATACCGGCATACTGGCTGACCTGGAAAAAGCCAATACCCTGCTTTCTAAACCTAAAAGCGCTTATCCTGCCCTGATTGATGCCGTAGATGTGTATTACCAGGGCGACCCGGTAAAATGGCGCAAAATGGCCAATTCCCTCGCCTTACGCTACTATATGCGTTTGTCAGAAAAGCTGCCCAACATCGCAAAAGCTGGTATTGAAAAAATAGTGGCTGATCCTGCACAGTTTCCTATCATCACCGATGCAGCAGATGATGCCACCATGTCTTTCCCCGGCAACAGCAACGCGGACTCCTGGCCGGCCAACGTAGTATATGATACCGATAGCAGCAACTACCGCAGGCTGAAAATGTGTAACACGCTGGTGACTTCCTTACAGTCATTGCATGATCCGAGACTGGCTGTATGGGCTAACAAAGTACAATGCTTCCTCCTGGTAGATGATACCAAACCTCCCGGCACCGGCAACGTTTATAAACCGACAGATACGGTAGTCGCCGGCGAAAACAGGAAAGTAAGATATATTTCTCCGGACGTACTCGCCTCTAAAGGGCTAACCATAAACGATATTAACCAGGATGTAAACTATGTTGGATTGCCACCGGCCATCCCCGGCCCTGCCGTATATAATTTAAGTCCGGATGCTGCGCAGGGTTCCAGGAACCCGCATGTATCCTGGCTGAACGATATTTACAAACAGGCCAAAGGCCCCTTGCTGAAAGCCCGGTTAATATCTGCTGCAGAAGTACATTTCATTTTAGCAGAAGCCAACGCTGTAAAAGGTTGGGCTGCCGGTGACGGGGAAACCCATTATAAAGCTGCCATACAGGCCTCTTTTAATACCTGGGGTATTGGCAGCAGTGCAGCAGCTTATCTTGCACAGGCCAATGTAAAATTCAATCATACCCAGCAACAGATCATTGAACAAAAATGGATTGCCAGCTGGACAGCCGCCACAGAAGCATGGGCTGACTACAGAAGAACAGGTTACCCGGCATTACATGCAGGCCCTTATGCCAAAGGTCCCGTTGTACCCGTGCGCCTGTATTATATGCTGGAAGAAAGAAACCTGAATAAAACCAATATCGCCGAAGCCATGAAACGGCTGGAAGTAACTACCTATTCCTCCTTTGGCGCTAATGGTCCTCAAAATAGTCCCTGGTCCAAGCCGTGGATTATTCAGGGCACCGGAAAACCATGGTAAGTATTATTTTTATTACGCTAAATCACTCATCCGCATATGAAGCAACTATTTTTAAAGACCTCGACCGCATTATTTGTCAACCTGCTTTTACTGGCGGCAGCATCCGCCCAGCAAACCGTTACGCCGGCCACCGCCCTGAAAAGCTATCTGAATAACGGAGACAATTCCTTTCACTGGGAGCTCAAAGATTCATTTACGGTCAATAATGTTAAAGCTTATAGCATCCTGCTCACTTCCCAAAAGTGGCGGGAATACACCTGGACGCATCAGCTCACCGTTTTTGTTCCTCCTGCGGTGAACTATGATGGGGCCCTGCTATTTATCACCGGCGGTTCTGTGAAAGAAGGCCTCCCTAACTGGAACGGACCTACGGATGAACTGTATCAGCAGATGGCGGTAGTAGCCGGCACCAACAATGCGGTAACGGCAGTGCTCAGACAAACACCCAATCAGCCGCTCTTTAAAAACCTGACGGAAGATGCCCTGATATCTTTTACCCTTCACAACTTCAAAGAAGATGGTGACTATACCTGGCCGCTCCTCTTCCCGATGGTAAAAAGTGCCGTGCGTGCTATGGACGTAGTACAGGCATTTACAAAAGAAAAAGGCTTGCATAATATTAACCGTTTCCTGGTTTCCGGCGCATCCAAGCGCGGCTGGACCACCTGGCTTACCGGCGCAAATGATGCCCGCGTAGCGGCCATTGCTCCTATGGTCATTGATGTATTAAATATGCCGGTAAGTCTGGATTACCAGATTAAAACATGGCATGAATACAGCATACAAATCGAAGATTATGTAAAACTGGGTATTCCCCAAACGGCACACACCGAAGGCGGACTGGCTATTAACACCATGATTGATCCCTATTCTTACCGTAAGCAACTCACCATGCCCAAGATGATATTCATGGGCACCAATGACGAATACTGGGTAGTAGATAATGTCAAAAATTACCTGGATAGTATCCCGGGCAAAAACATGCTCAACTACACCCCTAACGCCGGGCATAACCTGGGCGACAAAAAACATGCGTTCGAAGGCCTGAGCGCTTTCTTTGGTACCACACTGAATCAGCAGACATATCCTGAATGCAGCTGGAGCACCAAAACCCGTCACGGCAAAATCCAGCTCACGGCAAAATCCAGCGCCGACAAACTGGTAGACGTAATATTGTGGTCGGCCTATTCTCCCGATCTTGACTTCCGTAATGACAAGTGGGCATCACAAAGTCTGGGTAAAGCACATCAGTCTACCGTAAAAGTAAGCACTCCACTGCCGGCAAGCGGCTATCGCGCCTTTTATGTGGACCTGCAATACAGCAACCCCACCGGCGGCACCTATACCGTAAGTACCCGTGTATTCGTGACCGATACCAAAAAGATTCTATAATCAAAAATGCACATGAAAAGACTCCTCATATTCGCCGGCACCTTTCTTTTTATTTATTCCGCTATCGCGCAACAGGCAGCCTCACCGCTGCCTGTTACCAAAAATAAATTTGTGGTAGTAGCACATCGCGGCAACCATGTAGATATGCCGGAAAATACAGTAGCAGCGATAGCAGCTACGATTCAATGCGGCGCTGACTATGCAGAACTGGATCTACGCACCACCAAAGACGGACAACTGGTACTGATGCATGATGGCACCGTTGACCGAATGACCAATGGCAAAGGCAATGTAGCCGACCTTACCCTTGCTGCCATCAAACAGCTAAAGGTAAATAGTAAAGATGGCAAAGACTACCGCGTGCCTACCTTTGCAGAAGCGCTACAGGCCTGCAAAGGTAAGGTGAATATTTACCTGGACTTTAAAGACGCCGATGTAGCCGAAACCTGGAAGCAGATCCAGGCAGCAGGAATGGAGAAACAGGTAATTGTTTATCTCAATAAAAAAGAACAATATAAACCCTGGAGAAAAATCGCACCACAAGTGCCCCTGATGAGCAGTGTACCCGATGAAATGAACAGTCCTGAACAGTTGAATTATTTCCTCGACAACATTGCATTAGCAGTACTGGATAATGTTACCGACAGTGCGATGCTGGCCGTTGCCCGAAAACACAATGTGGCCGTGTGGCTCGACGCACAAACACCTACTGAAGGCCCGGCCGACTGGAACGCTGCGATGCGCAAAGGAGTACAAGGCATACAGAGCGATCATCCTGAAGCACTAGTCAGCTACCTCGTTAAAAACAATCTCCGCGATGGCATCACCGGCACTGCGATACTCCCTGCTGTGACTACCGCCGCACCCACTTATATTACGCTGCGCAACGTCCCTTATGGTGATGCAGGTGAAGATAATATGCTGGATGCTTACATGCCGGAAGACCATAACGCGAATACTAAAATAATTGTATACCTGCATGGCGGTGGCTGGACAGGTGGTGACAAAAAAGAATTCCCTAAACAACTCATCGAAGAACTGGCCGGCAGACTGCATTACGGCGTAGTATCTATGAACTATCGCCTGATCAGGGATAACAAAAATATTTATCCTGCTCAGCTGGATGACGTACGGAAAGCATTGGCTTTCATTTCTTCCAAATCTAAAAAACTGAAATTCGATGGTAGCCAGTTTGCATTGATAGGTGGTAGTGCAGGCGCTTATCTTGCCCTGCAATATGCATATGCCTGTGATAGTATGCACCAGGTAAAAACAGTAGTGGATTTGTGGGGACCAACAGATCTCACTGACAAAAAAGTGCGGCAGGAAAATAAAGATGCAGATGAAAAAGTAGCGCGCCTGCTGGGCGAACCTGATCCGGCGGCAAAAATCGCTTTTGATGCCAGCCCGTATTATCAACTTACCAAAGCAAGTGGAGTACCTACCATCCTGTTCCATGGCGGAGAAGATCCATTGGTGCATGTAAGTCAGGCGGAGAAGTTACACAGGAAATTAACTTCGCTGAACATTCCTACACAATTTGAGTTGTATCCAACAGAAAAACATGGAGTAGGGTTAACAGCTTCTATGGATGTATTTACAAAAATGATTACCTGGTTAAAACAATATTATCCTGCTCAATAATTATTTGTGCAGGCCTTTCTTACGCAGGTATGCCAATAGTTTTTCCGGAAAGTTCGTCTGGATAGCATTGGCATACTTTGCGTCTCTGATCCGCTGATCAAACCCGCTATCTGCCTGTTGCTCCTCCAGTTTATCATATTTCCCCAGTGCATTGATCCAGATCCTTGTTCCACTGTGGGTAATACGTTGCATCAATGAATCAGCATAAAAAGTATCGTCTATATGGATCACCGGGAATTTACCCATTTTAAGGATCTCTCCTATCTCAGTTATGTTATGCGCTCTCGGCATGATGGGTAATTTTGGATTCCACTCCAGCAGCTGCGTCGCAAACGGATGTTCGTAAATAAAGAATAATACCTGGTCTTCCATTTTGTGGGTAGCAATCAGCGATACCGCCTGTTTTGCAGCGTCCTTACTGTCTGCTTTAAAGTCTACATCCACCATAATTTTCCCTTTAGTCAGCTGCAGCAGTTCTTCAAACGTGGGAATCTTTTCTTTCGTAGGCAGCCCATTGTATAATAGTGGGAATTGCAATAATTCCGCGTAGGTATAGTCTATTATTTTACCTGTTTTACCGGTAGCGCGGGTAATGTTATCGTCATGCATGATGATGAGGATATGATCTTTTGTTTCCTGCACATCAATTTCTGCGATGTCGATTCCCTGATCAATGGCTTCCTGTACGGCGGCCAGTGAGTTTTCCGGATATTTGGTATGGGCAGCACGGTGTGCCGCCACCATGACATGTTCCGGATGATGATAAAACTCATCAAGGATAGCATCTACGGGTCTGGTTTGTTGTGCTGTTGCGGTGATTGAAATGGTGTATAGGAGAGATAACACGAGGTGTTTCATTTCATAAATTTTTACCCTCAAGATACAACATACAATTTGTTGTAAAAGAGGGAACGTATAAAATAACAATCCCTTCTTATGAAATAGTGTACACACAAAATTTGCCTCCGGCAGAAAAAAGCATAACTTGAAATAGCTTTTCCTTCTGGTAGTGTAAACATCTTGTTCAGTGATGCCGCAAATGCGCCAGGGCCAACAAGTTCACCGCACTTACTTTTTGGTAGGCTCTTGATTACCATGTTTAACCTTTTTAGCTTTACTTAAAAAATGACCAACAAAAGTATCCCAACATTGTACGAATGGGCCGGCGGTATGCCGGTATTTGAAAAACTGATCCGTGCATTTTACGACAAAGTGGTACTGGATGAATTATTAGGCCCGGTATTTAAACATATGTCGCCCGAGCACCAGTTGCATGTAGCCCATTTTATCGCCGAAGTTTTTGGCGGACCAAAACTATATAGCGGAGGAGAAGGATCACATGCGGCCATGATCCAGAAACACCTGGGGAAACACCTCACGGAAGCACACCGGCAAAAATGGGTGCAGCTTTTACTCGCTACCGCAGATGAAATGGATTTGCCGGCAGACCCGGAGTTCCGCTCTGCCTTTGTAGCATATATAGAATGGGGTACCCGGATAGCAGTGATCAACTCCAATGAAAAAGAAGTCCAGATGAATCCCGATGAACCTATGCCCAAATGGGGATGGGGAGAACCCGGCGGACCTTACCAGGCACCGTGAGTCCAATTTCGGATAACATTTATTTATACATACACCCGCCGGATCATCCCGATCCGGCGGCTTCTTTCCTGCCTGTACACGATTATAAAATTTGAATTTTGAAAGAAATGACATAACTTTAAATACATAGTTTATGAAGCTATAACACGTTAACATATTAAGAATAAAAATTTGTTTCTGAACCTCAAAGTGATTTGTTTTAATTAAACCCCTTAGACCGGAATTATCTGATTTATCCTGAATGATCGCCTCCCCCAGGGCAATAAACATCCTTCATCATAAATAGGCTTTTTGCAGGAGTTAGCAGGCATTACTATCTCATTTTCTCAAAGCAGCTACTTTGAAAGATCAACTGTCTATACCAGCCACGGTAGATATGAACCCCTTCCGCTCCATATTTAAAAATAAATATGCCGGCTATCGTATCGTCACCATGCCGCCCGGATGGCGGGAAAAGGAAGAAAGCGATTTTACCTTTGTGCTTTTTAATGAAGAGCTTACCCCTTCCGAGCTGCGCGATTTTTTCACTATCGCCACCGCGCAGCAACTTATTAATCCCAGACCTGTCAGCAGAAACCTGCTGGAGCTCTCTTCCCTTTTCCACCCACTGTTCTTTGAACGGTTCCGGCAGGAAGCCGCTACCGATCCGGCGGATGAAGCATATAGTCAATTTATACAGTCATTGAAAACATATCACCCGCTGCTGTCCGTAAATGCAGACACGGGTATGGGCACCAACCGGTATTACCTGCAGTCGTTGCTGTTTCTCGCCGGCTGCACCCTCAGCGCGGCCATCATCCAAAACCGCTTTACAGAAGCCACCATACAAAGTAAACTCGACCGCCTATGGCAGGTATCTTTTTACCTGGAGTCCCTGGAGATAGATACGATCACCAGGGAAGCACTGCAGCAATTTGTGCTGCAATGCGGCTATGCTACGGACAGTCCTTCCTTTGACCGGATCAGTGCCATCAAAAAGATGTACGGCCGCTTACTGACGGCGTTAAGCAGTGGCGTGGCCACTACCCCGCTGCTGGTGAAAGAAAGCCCGTTGACGCCTGCACAGCAGGAACGCTTTGGCTTTGCAGCTGACCTCCACAGCATGCTAACCGAAAACCTGCTCGCCATATTTGTATACGGTTCCTCTGTTACCAGTGAAAGCTTCGCAGACTATGACGTCATCTTATATGTAAAAGATGCCGATGCAGCATTACGCAAACTAAGCGGACAAAACCCCACCTATAAAGGAGTGGATATTAACATCAGTGTATATGATGAAGGGGACTTTTACGGTTTTCAATCCTTGTCCGGCGACAATCTCGATCAGCATGTGCTGTGCCTTTACGGAGAAGCTGTGATACCAGTGAAATCGGCTGCTGATCTGTTATACCGCAACTTCAGCTTCGGGTATGTACGCATGCGCCAGCTGCTGGGCATGGCGGGATTCCTGGCCAAAGAAGGTACCCACTCCGGACTGGAAGGCAAAGCGAACCTCTATCAGTATTTTATTAAAATCCCCATGCATATTGCAAAAGGCATGCGGGCGGCGATGCACGCCCCCAATAATAAAGAACTGATCAATCAGTGGACGAAAGTGACACTCAATTACGCCATAGAAGAACAGGTAGCGTTTTGCGAAAATGGCCGCCCCTGGAAAGCTATTTCCAATGCCTACGCAGCTACCCTGAAATTACTGTATGTACTCAATGATACCTACCACGCCTTTGCATACGATGAATGGGAGGTACCGGAATTTTTACGCTAAAAGATAAAGCATGTCAAATATGAAGAACATCGGAATAATAAATCATTGCAGCGCCCTGACCGGTAGCCGGGTTGCTTACGCAGTACAACAACTGCAGGAGCTGGAGTTTCCCATTACCCTTATTGATCCCTCGCTGTCGGAGAAATATGATATATGCCTCCTATTGAAAGATACCCCGGAGCAGGCGCCTGATCCCCATACGATCACCATTAACACGGCAGTGCAAACAGAAAGCATTATAGAACGTATCCTGCAAAAGCTACCCTTTGATTTTGAACAGCTATCGCTTTTAGTGGAAGGAGAAAGCAAAATCATTAAATACTGGACGCCGAAAGTGGTGATTGAAAAATTCAAGCCTACAGTATATTCGTATACACATAATCGTTATGGACTGGTAGATGGTACCGATGCCATCCGCATTAAATTCACCACTGCCATATACCGTAAAATGACAGCTTACGGCAAAGGTCGCCCATATGCCCCTGCCAGCGCATTCCTGGCCGAAATAGAAAATGAACAGGGCCTGTTCATTGTACAGCACCTGGTAGATACCTGTAACATAGAAACAAGAATCAAAAGATATCATATCGGCTCACCCGTACACCGATACCTGTATACCGCAAAGTATCCATCTACCCGCAAGGATCAGGCGCCCATTACGACCTGGACCCGCTTTGACACCCCAGTGGTATGTTTCGACTGGCGTCATCCGCTTACAGATGAAAAAAATAACCGGCTGGCAGATGAACCTATTTCGGATGATTACGCCGCACTATGGATACTGGACCTACCTTTTGCCAAAAAGATGGCGCTGGAAACTTTCCTCTGGCTGGAAAAAATGTTCTTTCAATCCGGGATCACCTTAATTGATATGTGCATTTTCATTGACCGTACCGGCAAACTTATCTATGGAGAAATCAGTCCCGATTGTATGCGCATCCGCTGGAACAGCCTCCATCCTGAACAAGCTGAATCCATGGATAAAGACCTGTGGCGAAAAGGAGCTGCCCCGGAAAAATTATATGAAAATTATGAAAAAGCTTATTCTTCCATGTTCAATATAAACCAGGAATAGCAGGCTATTCCCGGTGATATATCTCACTAAAAAAATAAAAAAATGGCTACTTCATTCAAAGAAAATCTCAGCAGCAGGACCATTTCTCCTGCAGGTATTATTACCCTCCCTCCTGCTGCCCGTCAGCTGCTCAAATTTGAAAAGGGACAGGGCAAGCGTGTAGGCATCACCGTAGAAAAAGACAAGGTGGTGATTTATCCAACGGCAACGGATAAACGACCTTTCAAAGCAGTATCCGCACGCGGACTGATGAAGCTGAACCAGGCTGCAGGCGCCATCCTTAAAAGCGGGCATAAAGGCGCCGGCAAATACCAGGTAAAGCTGGATGAAAGAGAAGGCAATGTACAGCTCTATCCTCATCATTAAGATAGCCGCAACAAACGCATGGATCAACAACAACGCCCCTTAATACTGGCAATAGACGGACATGACGGCGCCGGTAAAACCACCATGGCTACCCTGCTGGCACAGGCTACCGGAGGCACCTACCTCCGCCCCTTTGGTGGAAAAACAGGCGCCGCCCTGATTGCGCATGCAGCAAAAAAAGAATACCAGCAGGTGGCTGACCTGGGAAGAGCAGCCATCAATACCCTCTTACAGGAAAACGATCAGGACATACTGGTATTCGACCGACACTGGATGACCATCTTTACCCTGATACCCGCAGCATATCGGCAGGACTGGCTCCCGGTTCCTCCCACTACACTTTGCTATGCTGGGATCAGCACCACCCTGCAACGACTGGCCATAAGAACAGAAGAAACGTTCGATATAGACTATCACACCGGCTACATGGAACAATATTTAAGTTTAGGAAAAGCTTTCGGCGCCAATATTCTCAGAACAGATCAGCATAGCCAGGAAGCATGCCTCGCTCAATTGCTGACATGGGCAACTAATTTATAACATATGCAACTATATCATTCCGATTCACGCCACATAGATGCAACACCCCTTAGGATAGCAATCGGCAAAGGGAGGGGCTTCCATGAGTCTTTATCATTTATAGAGATGTCCACCTCTCCGTCCTTTCACAGCTTCAGAAAAGGAGACGTTCCGGTGTACCACGACAGCGCCCGCAACATAACATTGCTGACTGTACGTAGTAAAGATATGTGCTGGCTATTGGAACAGGGACATATAGACGTCGGCATCGCCAGCTCCATATGGTTTCATGAATACGGCTTTCCCGGCCTGAGCTGCCTGCAGCCACTACCGCTGCAACAATGCCGCCTGTCGCTGATAGCACCGCGGCCCGTCCCCTTATCGCATATCAAAACGATCTGCACAAAATTCAGCGCCATCTCACAAAACTATATCACGGCGCATCATATGACAGCCCGCATCATTCCGATGGAAGGCTCCCATGAAGCAGCTCTCTTCCTTCATATTGCAGACGCCATTGTAGATGTGATTGAAACCGGGAGAACCATTGAACGAATGGGATTCTGTGAACTGGATACTATTACTTCCCTGAGCCATGAAATATGGACCCGGAAAACGGATATCGTCACCCGGCAAAGATTAGCAGCGTATTTTAAACAGCCTGTTTGTTAAACCGTCACGGTTTCCACTGCTACTGGTGCCCCGTCCAATTTTCGTTTATCCAACACCCGCTGTCTGAGCCTCAGGAAGGGTACCTCCACTATTTTATTCAGTACAAAAGCCCCCGCCAGTGCTGCCAGCAAACTCGCCACCAACATCAGGTTGCCTTTGGGTACCATCCCCGCTTTTTCAAAGAGTGGCTGCACCAGGTGTATCACACCCTTATGCGATAAATAAAGAACAAAAGAGAGTTTCGCTATCAAAGCTGTAGCACGGCTGCTCACCCGGTATAGAAAGCCGGAGGGACTCACTGCCGCAATGACCATTAATCCATACCCCACAGATATCAATGGATATCCGAAGATAGAAGCCGCAAAACCGCTCTGGTCTTCACACAAAAACCAGGCACCCGCCAACACCAATATACTGATGCCTAAAATCGCATTGCCATGCTTTGTAATCCTTTCCTTTACTGATGGCTTGAAGGCAAACAATGCGGCAATAGACACCCCGGCCAATAAACCATCTAACCGGTTGTAAGTAGGATAGTACATATACATGTACCAGTATTTCCATGCATTATCTGCTGCTGCTGTAGGCACAATCAGGTAATGCCAGCTATATAACCGGACCCCGAAACCAAAAAGAAACAACGCCACCAACAACACCCAGCCCTTCTTTTCCGCTTTAAAAGCGATCAAAGCCGCCAGCACCAATGGAAAAAACAAATAAAAGTGTTCCTCCACACACAACGACCATGCATGCGAAAAGGTGCCGCTGGTTTTAAGATCTAACCCCAGGTTTTGTGTAAATGTCAGAAACTTCCACAGTGGCGGCAAGCTTTCCCTTTCCCGGAATGCAGGAATCAAAAAATAAATAGCCAATACCACCAGGTAAGGTGGGATGATCCTGAAGAAACGTTTAATGAAAAATTCCGGCAAGGAAATGGCTTTCCCCCTGGCCATTCTTTCAAACAGTTGCGAAGAAATCAGGAACCCACTTAATACAAAGAATAAGTCGACCCCTGTCCAGCCGAAGCCCATTACTGTATCCACCCATTCCGGATGCGCAAACATGCGGTAGTGATAAAACAATACCATAATAATGGCTAAAGCCCGCAAGTGGTCAAGTCCTATTAACTTTTTGGGTTCGGCGGACGCTGTTGGATATGTCATAAATGATTTGGCCTGTTCGCTATGAATGAACGCTTTTCACATGAAGGAAAGTAGCGGTAATAAAGGTAATTATAAACCGTAATAATTTTATTTTATTCCCGGTACTTTTGAGGCCGCCTCTTTTTTGTCGCATACAGCACCGGTTATTGTCGCCTTTGCACCACATATCACCGAAAGCGAAACCGTAAATTTGTAGGGTTACTCAAATTACTGATCGCCATGAAAAGTACAACTATCAGCACCATAGATGAATACATCGCCGGCTTTCCGCCAGACATTCAGGAGATATTGGAACAAGTACGAGCCACTGTTAAAAAATCGGCCCCCAAAGCGGAAGAAACCATCAGCTATGGCATGCCGGCCTTTAAGCAAAACGGCCACCTGGTATATTTTGCCGCCTTCAAAAACCATATCGGCTTTTATCCCATCCCATCGGGAATGGAGCAATTCAAAGCCGAACTGGCCGGATATAAGACCGGGAAAGGATCTGTTCAGTTTCCGCTCGATGAGCCAATGCCATTGACCCTGATAGGGAAAATTGTAAAATTCCGGGTAAAGGAAAATGAGAAAAAATCAGCGGCAAAGAAGAAAAAATAACACCCGGATAAAGATATCCTGAGGATTTGAAACGATGAAAAATAATGCTTTCATTACGAAATCAAAAAACCGGAACAAGTAGTAGTTCCAGTTTTTTTTATTTCGTAAGATGTTTACCGTTGCTGCGTAAAGCTATCCATTAGTTGCATAGATAGTATCGCCTGCTTCGCGGAACAAGGATTTGGCCCTTTCCCTAAAAAATAATTCGTTACCTGTTCTATCATCGGCTGTTGCACATGTGGTAATGCGTCAAAAGTAAATGTTTCTGATAGCCCGTCTTTACGCAGGGTGATCTTACTTCCAAACACCGGGAAACTGATCGTGCCTGCTGAACCAGTTATTTCACACACATCTTGCTGATCCTCTTTTGACACCGTAAAACACCAGGTGCCATTGAAAACAACACCATTCTTAAATAAAATATGCCCGGTTACCAGGTCGTCTGCCGGCGACAGATCTGCCTGATTCACCGCGATTCCAGCCGCATGCGCTACTTCTCCAAAAAAGTAAATCATTAAATCCAGCTGATGCGGGGCCAGATCATGGAATAAGCCACCACCCGAAATCGCTGGATCCAGGCGCCAGTTAGTAGTGGAACCCGCAATCAGCTTAGAAGCCGGTGGCTGCAACATTTGTAAGGATACAAAACGTACAGCGCCGATGGCATTGTCCGCCAATAGCTCTTTTACTTTTAAAAACACTGGCTGTGCCCTGCGGTAATGCGCTACGCTTAACTTAATATTACTGCTCAAAGCTGCTTCATTCATACGAATGGCGGCAGCAGCATTCAGGGTCATGGGTTTTTCCACATACACCGGTTTACCTGCAGCGATAGCCATCAGTGTATACTCCTCATGCTGCAATGGTGGCGTAGCTATGTATATCGCATTTACTTCCGGATCATAGATAAGTTGTGCGGCATCGTCATACCATTTAGGCACGCCATGACGCATAGCGTAATCCTTTGCTTTGGCTGCATCTCTGCGCATCACCGCTACCAGCGAAGAGTTGGGCACTTTATTGAAAGCGGGGCCGCTTTTCACTTCTGTTACGTCACCGCAACCAATAATACCCCATTTGACTATTTCCATATGAAAAGAATACTGTTGACAAACGTGCAGCAAATTAATATTTATCCCGCAGAATTTTTCAGCTTGATTTAGTACATTCACGAATACCCTGCCAGCACATCCCTGGCATTAACATGATAAAATTGAACCCAACAATCCGATAAACCATGCATTTAAACGGAAAGATTTCCAGTATCACCTCCATTAAATTCGGCGCCGATACTACAGCAGAAGGAATAGTGAAAGGCGAGCCCGTATATAGAGATGAAAACACCTTTGCCGTGATATTTAACGACAAAGGAGATTTATCAGAGAAAGGCCGATGGAACGATAATGGAAAATCAGACACCAAACGAATTTTCAAATACGATACCATAAAAAATTTGAAAGAAGAAAAAGAAGTAGCTGCAGATGGTACCGTATATAGGAAATTTGTTTCCCTCTTCAATACACTGGGGCAGGAAATAGAATGGCAAATGAGTGAGAAAGGAAAAGGTATTACCGCTAAAGTTTTAAGCACATATGATGCAGCCGGCAACAAGATAACAGACCAATCATTTTATAAAAAAGACAGACCCGGCGGCAAAACCACCTATCAGTACAATGAAAAAGGACAGATGATAGAAAGAATTGACAGGAAAGCTGATGACACCATTGATCTGATACATCATTATACCCATGATGATACCGGCAATGAAATAGTGTATAAAAATTTTAAGGAAACAGACGTATTAAACAGGATGAGTCATTATAAGTATGACCAACACAATAATATGATAGAGGAGCAGGCATTCAATTCCGATGGAAGCGCAGACGCTACCTATACTTATACATATGAATATGATGGGCAAAATAACTGGGTTAAGAAAGTGCAGTTTGTCAACAACAAAGCCCGGTATATCATCGAAAGAGAAATTCAATACCAGTCAATGTAAAAAGCATTGATCTTATTTTACCGCGGCCTTCAACAATTCGGAAGGATTCTTTCCAAACTTTTGTTTAAATGCAAACGAAAAACGCAACAGGCCAGCCTTAACGGGCTGGCCTGTGTGCATTTAATGTGAATCGATCATACTTTGTAAGGCAACTGAAATGCCGGTCCGGCAGTAGTACCATCATTCAATCCTGAAGGCGTTTGCATGAGCTTACGCGCCAACAGATCCAGTGAATACATCGACCCGATGGCTTCCCTTAAAAAATGAGGCTCCCCGTTAAACGTCCGGTGCAGACCATTTAACAATGCCTGATACTGCTGAGCAAACTGCGTGGCCAAAATATGAGCAGTAGACCCCTTCGGATAATTAACCGGTTGTGGATCATCAGCCATCGGATACACGCCTGCATCATCAAAAGGAATGGCTGTCCCGGTATACGTATAAGTCTCCCCGTTACTCACCAGGTGATGACCAGCCACTATCTCTGCATATTTATAATAGTGCGACAGTTCTCCTTGTCCGTCATAAGGATTGGTTGCTTTGGTGCCTTCTCCCTGGTCCATGATTTCATCAATGGCATTCAGGGCGTCCTCCAGGGAAGTGATGACATAGAGTTTCCCCATACCACTCCAGTCAGATACCTGTTTTTCAGCATGACCGAAGGTAATTTTCCCAACCTCGTTCAAATCTATCAGCGCTTTTTTGATTTGATTGTAAAACCAGGCAATGGTGTACAGGCTTTCTTCTCCCATCAGTGCAGGACGCAATGACCTGAAACGCTGCTGAATAATTTCTTCGGGTTCTTCGATCGACATAAAGCAGTCGCGTATCTGGTCTATAGAACAACGCCTTAAACGAACCGTGAGACCAGCACGTAATCCACCCGGTAAGGAACCCGGGTACTTAGGCACAAAACGCGAATGGGAGATATTTGGACTGCCGCCTATAGAAATCATGATGTTTGATACCAGTGCCATATGCAACATTTCCTCTATCACCACACTGCGGATCAACCCGGATACTTCCACATTACAGTTGGGCTTAATGCTATATAATGCGCAGAGGTATGGCGGAATGGTGGAATGTTCCAGTTCAATAGCTGTTTGTAACGCCCGAACCAGGTCCTCTACTGAGTCCAGGTTCATATAAACAGGATTATCCAGCCATTTGCGGATCATATGCAGTTTACCTCCGGAAAGATCACGGGTTACCGRCATATAATTGGGGCTGGTAATAGGTGTATGAAAAACATTCTTCAGGATATTAATCCGTTGTCTTACCTGCGCATAATCCGACAGATCTACAATTGGTTTCATGACCGGATACAGATCAGCATACTGCTGGAAGATAGGCTGTACGTGTTCTACCCAGTTAGGTTCATCCGGTATCTCATATTCGGTGTATATCAGGGCATTTAACAGCTGATTACCGTTTTGTATGGCACCTACTATTGGTGGTGTTGTCCCCAGCTGATAGGCCACTCCATATACCTGTCCATCTATATACCTCCTCGGGTTACCCGGATTGGCGGCTGTCAACGGGAGTTCCACGGTGCCATCAGCGCCGGTGGTAACGGTAAGCGGAAACGTAAAGGCAGATTGGGGTTGCCCAACATTTGTTGGTCCCGATACCGGCCCTTGCTTTATTTGTCCTTCGATCGTAGTAGGATCATATATCAGCGTAATAGGTGCATTGGGTAATGGTTTTCCGAAAGCAGTGGCGTAAAATTTAGTCACCTGTTTTTCGCCGGGGTTCATCCTGAACACAAATTTATCGGCCCGTAGGAAAGTACCGGCACTATTCTCTGATAATACCATCGGGGTAAGGGGACCGGGGAAGCCTGCAAAAACCGCCAGAGGATTGAAAGCCACCAGCGTAGCCTGTTCAGCGCTTAAGGTGATGGAAACAATCCCTCCTGTGAGTGTATACCAGGCGGGATCGAGATACCTGATTTCACCCAGCGACACCGGAGTACCATTTGAAGGGGTTACCCCCAGGTAAAGCTTGCCGTTGTCGGCAACGGGGCCACCCACACTCTTGGTAGGACAACTGTTACCGAGGTCAATATTCAGCACATTGTTATCTACTATGCAATATGCGGTATTCAGGTTGAAGCCCGCGCCGGGAACAGCACTCAGCATCCTTCCTGCTGTAAAATAATCAGGCTCCTGCACGCCCTGCTGACCAATGGTACCCACCACGCGGCCCAGGGTAAAATCCTCCTGTGAGGAGTTATCCTGGAAACCATCTACGTTGAATTTAATACTGAGTTTTTCCGGTATCACTCCTTTAGGTGTTACAGAGGCCAACTCTTTCAGAAAGCGGGATTCTCCCAGGTTAGCCCATTTGGTGATATTCAGCACACTCTGATAGTAGGCACCAAAGAAAGAATCTGGTTGTCCCGGTGGATAGCGCACCCAAATATCACCGAAGGGTGCTTCTTTAAAGTCGCCCCGGAAGCCGGTTTTATTATCTTCCCCCACAATTACCTGGAAGCCCCATAGCTCAGATACCATCTGCTGCTCAGGGTCAAGGTCAACAATTTTTCCTTCTGCGCGGCCATCAGCACCGGTTACCGCCAAACCAACAACGGGATCCTCGGCAGGGTCATCACAAAAAGTACCATCCAGGTAATATACCCGTTTTACGGAGCAATTATAAAAGCGCCAGGCGCCGGTACCATGAGGATTCCACCAGCCATTGCTGGCACCCGGGCCAGGTATGTCGTAACTGGTTTGAAACTGATCGGTGTTGAAGTGTTGCGGATCATTGTTTACCGTGGAAGGATCGGCCTGGAATTTTCCCGAAAACTGCAAACGGGGACTCTGTAAATAACTCATAAGTGAATAGATATTTTGGGTTTTATATGAAAGCGTGGAAAACTAAAAGGCAGGAAGGAGCGTTCCTAGCCAACAACAAGACACCGCAAGTCCATGGCTTTGCCAGCAGGGAGTTGCCCATCACAAGACAATAAAAAAACAGTCTGTTACCTGTCTGAAGAAATATGCAGGGTGATCATAGTTTACTAGTTATAATGAGGAATAAAAATTTGAGTTTTCGTCAGTCGTATGCGATTACATTCTATATACAATCTGTGAGGTCGTCTATAAAAATAGGGGATTTTTGGATAATTTATAACTGATTAACAAAATCATCAAAAAAAAAGGTAAAATAAAAAATCTTTCCACTGGTATCACCACCACAAATTAGTTAACCTGGGTGCATGAACAGGAAATAATTATGATAGATTTTTGTGCTGTTAAACAATTACCCGAATATGAACACACTGATTCTATTACAAATTTCTCTGATCGCCCATCTGACAGGATTAACTTTAATGGCCGGCACTACAGTGGCAGATTTTGTTACTTTCAAAAACTTTTCCAAACGCATGGAACTGGAAAAAGAAGCACCCTTGAATTTATTGGAGTTAATGACAAAACTTGGTGTTCTGTTAGGGATAGGAGCAGCACTGCTGATCACTTCAGGTGTGGGCTTAATGTTCTGTACCGGCGGCGTTTTCGCCCACATGATCTGGTTTAAAATAAAATTGACACTTATTCTTGTTCTTATTCTGAATGGCTTTTTAGTAAAGGCCCGGCAGGAATCAACCTTAAAAAAGAACATCAATGGAAGTACCTTATATCTTTCTGAACCGGTTAAAGGTGCCATGCGGAATCTCAACATATTTTACCTGGTACAGATGGGAATATTCTTTGTGATTATTATTCTGGCAGTTTTTAAATTCAACTAAATATTCATACCCGGGGGGATACTGCAAGAGTATCCCCTTTTTTGTTTGCGAACTAAACAAACCGTTGAATCACAAAATAGGTTACCTCACCATACTCCCGTACTAAATTACTCAACCGTTTAAATCCCGTCTTTTCCAACACCTTTTGAGAACCAATATTATCAGGGTCAGTAACGGCTACCACCTCGTCCGCGCTCGTATTGGTGAAACAGTAATCCACTAAAGCCCTGCTCACTTCTGTACCAATACCTTTACCCCAGTATTTCGGACTTAACGTATAACCTATTTCCAACTGCCCCGGTACATCTACAAAATTTCGCGCCAGGCCCATGCCCATAAAGTCGTTGTTCGCCGCGTTGAATATTCCCCAGCGGCTAAACAATCCCCTCTTGTAATCGTCCAATGCGATATGAAACATCTCTATATATTGCTCAGGAGAACGATAAGGCAAATAACTGGTAACTTTTTCATCTTCAAAAAGTGTCGTAAATAATGATATTTCTGCCGGTAAAAACTCACGGATGATGATGGTATTACTCTGATAAATAATATGCATAGTTCAATCTTTCTGATTGCAAATATCTTCATTTTAAATTTATTCTCCGGAACGCGCGGCCGATCTAAAGATACTGTTGCAGCCATTCCTTTGCTTCTGCATCATTTGTAAATGACTTCATTGGGATAGGTGGTGCTTTCATCTTAAATAAGATATTCATGATCAGCTTTGTTAAACCTGGCTTTGACACCATCGCCATTGCCGTATATACATGCGGCAATTGTTCTGTTGAAAATTTTCTTGTCTCCCTATCCGGCACAGGAGAATCAGTAAGATAAATTAATAGCGGTACTTTTTTATTCCCGGTAATTTGTTTTACCAATGCGATATTGCCTGAAATATTCTCAACTGTTCTTAAAACACTTTTAGAGTAGGAATATAAAATACCGGTACTATCGTAATAATAATCTGCTATTTCTCCTCTAATAAGCGGAAGATGATCAGGTGAATGCATTCAAATGTTATTTAAGTGTCCTCATAACAGCGACCACTGCTATTTTATGCACTAAATGTACGCTAAATCCGCCTGTATTGCTTCCCGGCAGCTACATACTTACCCATTATGGGTATAACTCCACACAAAAACCTGCCAAAATACCGCAGGTATGAATCTGTATACTATATTATATAACAACACATCCCTGATATAGCCTATATGGCCTTCTGGTATGCTAATTGCATTTTCACTGTCAGATCTATATTGAATAACCAAAAAAGTAATTTATGAAATCGATGCTTAAAATTATTGGCGTATTATTATTTTCAGTTGTGCTGTTTGCCGCTTGTAGTAAAAGCACCGACCCTGCAGATGTAGATATCTTTGCTGGTACCTTCAAAGGAAAAGTGGGATATATTGACGCCAACAAAAACATCAGCCAGGCAAGTGGCAGTGTTTTCGTTACAAAAGTAGGTACCCGATATGATTTTAGATTCTCCGATGCCATTCCAGACCTTACTGGTGTAGAGTTTGAAAAGAAAGATGATAATACATTAGTCAGTGTGGGATCTTCCGGTACCGGTTTAATCACTATCAATAAGGACAAACTTGTGATAGGTTTTACAAGAGATAACAAAGCCTGGACAGCAGATTGCAACAGATAGTATATTCATTGTGAGACAGAGAATAATATCGAACATAAATAAGCCTTCCCGTTGCAAGACAGGAAGGCTTATTTATTTTTCATAACGACAGATCAGATATGTTCCCTAACAATGAACCTGGTAGCCGATTTACACAGCTGCTTCATAGCAAGACTTCCATTACCTGTTGCTTTCACTGTACGAAAAATATTGTTTATACCCACCTGGTAAACGGCTCCCGCACGTAGCCCTTTCACTGTACACTCATAGCTATCCTTTGAATTAATCGTCCACGATAATTCACCCGTCTCCCATTTCTCCATGGTTATGCTAACCGGACGGCCTGATCCCGCGTGTAGCACGAGTGTAACACTGTCTTCATTATTGGGATAATAGGTAAATATATTCCCCGTTTTATTGGCGCCGAATGCATTTTTGCTTTTAACTGAAAACCCCATGGTACTCATAGAATAATCGTCCACGCTTAGTTTCAGCTGATATACCGTATCACGAAGCGTATAGGAAAAAGAGGTACCATTCAGTGCAGGCATCATGTTGGGCTCAATGCCCATCCTGTTCCATTTCGGGCGGACTCCGTAGATATCCCTGTACAATGCGGTGATACTGGTACAAATACCTGCTAAAATGTCATCACCCAATCCCTCCTGCGTGGTTCTGCTATACCTTTGAGAAGATAGTCCATCCTTCTTATATTGCTGCAGGATATTATCTATAAATTTAAGCGCGATGGCTTTGTCATAATTTGCGTAGGCCCTGATACCCAGATATCCCCAGGTGGGAAAAATATCACCATTTTCATATTTGGGAAATGGCCAGTTTCCTCCGGAAACTTCTCCCTGTTTAAAGGAATCAAAACACAAAGGCCAGTGAAACAAATGTTCCGCTGTAGTCCGTTGTTCTATCTGATCCAGGATGCGGGCGATTCTTTGCGGATCATCACATAGTCCGAATGCGATGGCCGCAAAATTCACGGGGGTAACCAGGTTATCTCCATGAACTGAGCCATCTTTATCACGCCAGTAAACGTATTGATTTTTCTCCTGCGACCAGAATCCACCCGCTTCCAATGGCTTATTGAAGGAGGTTTTAAGTCGCAGCGCTGTTGCGGAATAATATGCCGCCTGTTGCGGATTACCCAGTACTTTTTCGCAGTTGGCCCAAAGCGTCAGTGCCTCGTACAACTGGGCATTCACAAATGCATTTTCATAACCTGCCCAAACAATATCCAGCCAATCGCTGCATTTCTTTTCTGAGATATTGTTATTCAACATCTCAAAAATACCATTGTGATTTTCATCGCGCTTTATCAGCCAGTTGAGTGCCTTTTCGCAGGAAGCCTGATGAGATCGCAGCCAGGTGAGATCTCCGTTCAGATCAAACTGCTCACTCGTATTGATAACATACCCTGTTTGTGAGTCAATCGTATATCCCCACATCGCCTCATAGTATCCTGTCTCCGGATTGTACGTTCCGGGAATCTCGTCACCGGCCGCATTATGCCAGCGGGACAACACACGCCCATCCGCTAACATCGCCTGGTCACGTTCCTGATCCAGCGTTGCGGAAAAGTTTTTCGTATAGCCCTCATCGTTCAGGGCCATCCCTATCTGCGCAAAAAAGGGTTCGTGCAGGCATTTCCAGTTAGTCAGCCAGCCGTTGCCCCCGATAATATTATTATCTACCACTCCGTAACGACCGGTAGTATTCAGCAACTCACGCACGGCGTCTACATCTATGCCCGGTAACGTACCCCGTGAATATGTTTTAAAATAGTCTGCATACTGCAGCTTGCAGGTCACTGTTGTGCGTCCCTTTCGAACCTTAAAAGGGGCAAATACATCTTCTTTCCCCGACACAAAACGGCTCAACTGGTACCGTTGCTTCAGTGGCCTGTCAGTAACCAACTGGGTACTTACAAATGCTTTATTGTTATCGTGCGTATACTTTGACGCCACGGTTTTGTTGCTATCCGACCGGATGCTGATGCGCAGCGCATCTCCCGACACCGCATTCCAGAAGGTCACCCCTCCTGTATGCACCCCATAGGTATCACCTGCTTGTTTCAGGTATTTGCACCATACCATACCGCCATTATCCAAAATGCCGCCTTTCCATACGGAGAGATCGGCAAAATGCCATCCGGGAAAAGCCATGTCTTCCAATTCCGCATCCTGGCTATACTCCCTCTCAATACGCCATAATATTGTCTGCCCAGCCACTTTGAAATACCACTTCTCTTCCACTGTTATCTCCTCATTGCCATAACTGATACCGCTCACGATTACCTCATCACCGTGTGCTGCAACTGTAACTTTACCCAGGCTTTTATCAGCCGAAAAAACACCGCCTTTTGTCCGTATACCCGTAAAGACACCCGCAGGTGATAAAACATTTTTCCCTTTTATATTTAACTGTTTGATGGCACAGCCAGTGGCGTAATCTATTACTATCACCAATGTTTTATCCGGAACCGCAATGGTAATTGTTTTACTTTTAGGGTTATTGATGATAGATGGATCTGTACCGGCAGCAGAAAAACATACCTGCCGGCACAGGAGCAGCGCAAAAGTATAAATGAGGAGTGGAAGCTTCAGGTAGTTTATCATTGGAAATATATTCAATATGACAAAATCATTCAACAAATACCGGTCGATGGTAAGGTATAAAAATAATCAGGCCTGCCCAACCTTTTAATCGCCTCCTCTGTCACTTAAAACCGAACACACGTGTCCGTATCCGCACAGCAAACTTGTAAAGATGGTCGTAAAATGGATGCAAACATAGCCACCACAGGGCACAAAGCGATATCCGAACAAGTGGTATGGTAGTTGTCACGGACTAATTAAATGCCTGCGCTGACTTTAAAACAGCTCGTATAGCGCCATCACTTAACAGTTTAAAAGTATTTTTTAAATTAACCTTATGTTTCCGAACTACTTGAAGATCGCTTTCCGTGTTCTCTGGCGCAACAAGATTTATGTAGTCCTCAACATTGTAGGCCTGGGCTTTGCCATTGCCTGTTGTATACTTGCTTATCTCAACTATAACTACAGGGAGAATTTCGACCGGAATCACGCTCATGCGGAACATATCTACCGGTTGAACAGTACGCGTGTGGTGGATGGAAGTAAACAGCCATGGGCAGTTGTACCGTTACCATTAGCGCAGGCAATGCAGAAAGAACATGCCGGGGCTGACCGGATTGCCCGCCTCAGTAGTGCGTCCGTGGTGGTAAAAATTAAAGAGCATACTTTTGATGAGCATATCCATTATGCCGACAAGACGTTATTTGATTTTTTTTCTTTCCCGCTGAAATACGGGAACTTATCCGGGTTTGATCAATCGAAGCAAGTCATCATCAGCACGGCTTTTGCGGACAAATACTTTCCCAAACAAATGCCCATAGGTCAATCGCTGACGATCATCGGATCAGCAGGTAACCCTGAGGTATATACGGTTACTGCAGTAACGCAGCAAATCCCGGCTAATTCAAGTATTCAATTCGATATCATCACCTCATTTGAAAATGGATTTGTTCATGGGAAGTTAGCTCCTGAAGATTGGGCGAACCCAAACCTGGTTACCACATTTGTTGAATTAAAAAATAAGAATGCGGCCCGCTTTGTAACAACGAACCTGAATCCCTATATAGCGTTGCATAATCGCAACCACACCGATTGGCCGATAGAAAATTTTACCCTCCAGCCTTTTTCTACATTGGCGGCGAGCTCGGATATTGATATGCCGGGATACGTGTATGGCAGCCAGCTGACAGCCAATCCACGTGGTGTACTTGTGATAGTGCCGGCCATCATGTCATTGTTTATTTTACTGATCACCTGCTTTAATTTTACCAATATTTCCATCGCATTTGCCAGTAATAGGTTAAAGGAAATCGGTATCCGAAAAGTAATGGGAGGTTTCAAACGCCAGTTAATCTGGCAATTTCTGACCGAGAACATCGTGCTATGTCTGCTGGCTGCTGTATTAGCATTGCTGTTTGTCCACTTACTCTTACCGGCTGTCAATCAGCTTACGAACGTTGATCTTTCACCAGACTATGGCAGGGATTACGGGTTCTGGCTTTTCCTGTTATTCATTCCTGCTGTCAGTGCTATCTTCTCTGGTTTATACCCGGCAGTATATGTGAGTTCCTTTCAGCCACTACAGATTCTTAAAGGTAAAACGGCCCTCGGTGCTTCCAGCCGTTTTACACGTTTCCTGCTGATTTCACAATTTAGCTTATCCTGTTTCGCACTGGTGGTAGGCATTGTAATGTCCCAGAATGCTTCCTTTCAGCAGAAAGTTGACTTTGGTTATGCTATCAATGAGATCGCTGTAGTAGAAATCAATAACTCTCAGGAGTACCGCGTTTTAAGCCAGGCCGTTCAACAGAATCCGGAAATTAAAAGCGTGGCTGGATGTGTTCAACAAATTGGTGATGGCACCTACACCCAAACTGCCAAAACTGAAAAGAATGAAATACAAACACAGGTGGCACGGATTGGAGGCGAAGCCTACCTCCATAGTATGGGGCTCCATATCATGCAGGGACGGCATTTTTACAATACCGGCGCTGATGCGGAGGAGTCTATCCTGGTCAATGAAACCTTTCTGCAACGGTTACAGCTCACGCAGCCACTCGGCCAGCGTGTGACCCTGGATAGTACCCAATACACGATTGTTGGAGTGGTGAACGACTACAAAGAATATGGCTTACACAGTCTTGTACCACCTTGCGTGCTACGCATGGCTAAACCTGATGAATATAAGTTTATGGTTGTTCGCGCAGATAAAGGTAAACTACCGCAGGTAACCAAATACTTACAGTCTACCTGGCACCAGTTAGTACCCAACATACCATACCGGGGCTATTTGCAATCGGATTTAATTGAAAAAGAAATCCGTATGACACAAGCCTTCAAGTCAATTGCATTTTTCCTGGCTATTGTTACCTTACTTTTATCAGCGTCAGGTTTGTTTGCACAAATCTCTTTGAACATTGATAAGCGAAGCAAAGAAATTGGTATTCGTAAAGTGCTTGGTGCATCGATCCTGCAAATCATCGGGCTGGTGAACCGGGAGTTCATACGCATACTCCTGATTGCTTTTGTGGTGGGTGCTGCTTTGGGTTATTTGTTTACCAACAAATTTATTTTCCAGGTTATTTATCAATATCATCCTGCTGCGGGTCCATGGCCCTACATCGGTACATTCCTGATTGTGTTGCTTTGCTGCAGTGCTATCATTGGAACGAGGGTATTCCAGGCTGCCAGTGCAAATCCAATAGATAGATTGCGGGCTGAATAGTATCGTCAATCTAAAATCCGCATCCTGTAGGCGTTCATGGCGGTAATGCCGAGCTTCGTGATGAGCCGGTAATTCACCACCACGCCTACAGCTGCACCCACAAAGGGGAGTAACTGACCCAGCTTGGCAAGGTCTATATGGTCGCGGTACTCCATCTGGAAACGCTGCCAGTCAAAACGATGAATATCCTCCGGCAGCTGGCTGCTTTTTTCTTTCCAGTCCGCCACATTTTCATACACATTACGGCGATGCTCCTGGCTGCTGAAGGCTAACTGGAAAATATAGAGGATGTACAGCCGCTCTTTATAATCTTTTACATCAAAACCATAAAAAGTAGCGATATCAAAAAGCAGTTTTAGTTTCATGCCAAGCAGTATAGGAAAGTCCGCCAGTCCCAGTAAGATTCCACCGGCGCCGGTAATGCCTCCTTCAGCAGCTGCCGTTTTGCGGTAAAAATCCACCCGGCGAAGTACTGCTTCTTCCATATCATACAACGAAGCAAAAACAGGCTGGTTAGGTACCGTGTAGGTAGCGCCGAACAGTACACCACGTACCATTTGTTTGATAGCAACGGTAATAGCATGATGCACCTTCTGCGGAATAATGCGGTTCATACGTGACTGTACTGAGGTAGACAGTCTGTCCACCAAAGATGGCTGCCGCTGCATTTTATGCTGCCAGATCTCCAGTTCCACTTTCATCCGTTGTTCGTATAACATAATTGAAAATTACAAAAAAGCCTTTAAATACAGTGATTTAAAGGCTTTCCTGTAATTTCTACCTTAATGACTGAAAATATCTACCAGGTTCTGCTGCGGTCCCAACTGTATAGCCGCCCCTCTCGTCATCCAGCCCACAAATATGCTCTGTACCTTCCCTTCTGTTGTCCAGGCATTAGGTAATTCCATCGTAATTTCGTTATCCTCCCCTCTCGCAGGTAAATAATAAGCAGTACTACCGGCCTTTCTGATGCGTACAAAAGGCTGAAATTCGGATGCCGGATGATGCCTGGGTAATTCCGGGATTTGCTTTATTTCTACATAATCAGACCACTTCCCCTGCTTAACATTGGTTGCCAGCGGGATGAAAGTGGTATCCACCAATACTAACGGGTTGGCAAGGCTCTCGTCAAAATAATATTCCACGAGCTCGATCACAACGTCTACTGCAGCGGCATCCTTAGGAAAGTCGAAATAAAAATTGGCCAGGTATGTACTTCCCGAAGGAGCGGGATAAGTATAAGTGTTATTCATTTTTGTGCCATCAAAATAGAATCTGGCGACCTTACTGGTGTCATTGCTGATGTTGAATTTTTGTTGATAGACGGTTTCACCATTACTTTTCCTTCTTAGCTCCATGGTAACCTCATTTTTCTCGAAGGCAATTTTACTTACCTCATTGCTCAAACTCACACTCCCATATAACTCACGCACTTTTACGCCATCAAAATACTGTTCAAGGGCATCTCCCAATATAAATCCATCCATGCTAAGTGGTTTGAATTCCAGTACAGGTTTTACGACTAGCTCACCTTCCTTTGCACAGGCAGTGAATAGAAATAATGGTATTATCAGGTAAAATATGTTCAATCTTTTTTTCATAATTCTTTTGTTTTAGAGACCTAAAAATTGTATGAAAGGGAGAAGCTGAAAGTGCGGCCTACATACCGCGTCAAAGTTTTGCGATCTCCAATCTGTTTATTTGTTTTTTCATCTACATACCCTTCCTCAAACTTTTCAGAGAAGCCTTCCTTATACTGATATGCATCGTTCCATTCTGCAAACACAGGAGGTCTGTTTGGTTTGTATTCAAAGGTTGAATTATCATTGATAAAGAAGCGGTGGGGAGCATCCATCAGATTACTCATATTGAGCTTAGCTTCCATTCTACCTTTCAGTAATTTGTAACTTACCTGGGCATCCATCTGCCCCCGGGGTCTTTCATACTCTATAAAATCAGGATCACTGCCGGTAACAAAAGTTTTATATCCCATGTAATTATATACCAGATTTAGGCCAAGGCGTTTGCCGGTATATTGTATACCTGCATTATACAGTACGGGCACCTGTCCGTATAAGGCGCGGGGATACTTAAGATAAGAGTAGACAACAGAATCCTTTCCGTTAGCATCTGAAAATATCTCTTTGTTCCTGGCTCTTACCTGCGATTTTTGCAAAGTAAGGTTGCCACTCAGGTAAATATTTTCAAGAAAATCTGAACCTGCATAAATAAACCCTAGATTCTTCCTCAGTTCAAATTCCCACCCTCTTACTTTTGCCCAGTCAGAGTTAGTAATAAGAATATCAGGCTTCCCGGTATTCGCCTGGTCATATGTGTAATATTCTGCTGGCTTATCGAAGTATTTGTAAAAATATCCGGCAGATATTATTTCTCCTGATCCGGGAAACCATTCCACTTTGACATCATAGTTTTTAATAACGGTGCTTATCACGCCCCTGCTTCTCAAAATAGTGCCATAAGAAGGATTATAACGGGAAAACCTTGAGTTTTCCATTAAGCCGGGTCGTACCACACTCTCTGCATAAGAAGCCCGCACATTCAGGTTCTTAACCGGAGTGTAGGTAATATTAACTGAAGGGAGGAAGTAGGTTCTTACAGAGTCATCCAGGTACAATTTAAAGTTCCTGTCTTCCGCCCTGCTGGCACCATTTTTCATAGTATCCAACTTGAAATAATCTGCCCGTACACCCCATACTATCCGCAGGTTAGGTAACAGTTTACTGTCGAACATCACAAATGCACCTTTGTTGATACTTTTTCCTTCAAAGGAGTTCAGTGAATAATCTCCGGGGAAATAAAACAAATCTTTTGCAGGATGTTCCATGCTCATATAATCTCCCCATTGCTGTATTGGGATGGTGGAATACGGATTATCAAGTCCGTATTTAGTGACTATAGGCAATACTGTCCAGTTGTACCAGGCGTGTTTATCCAGGTAATTGAAGCCTGTTTTAATTGTATGTGTAGTTTTTCCAAACTTTACATCTATCGCTGCACTAATGTCGCCTGCCAGGTTTCGTTCTCTGTAACTATATTGATCCCGGTGCAGTGTTCCCCATCCCGGATCGGAAGCCTGACCTGGTGCGTATTGAAACAACGGGGTTTTATTAGCAAGTTCTCTTCCCCCCAATGCAGCGGAAACAGCGTCCTGTTCTAACGTTTTTAAATGGGTACGGGAAATATTCCATGTTATTTTTACGCGGCCTGCCTGGTGGCTGCCACTTAGTTTGTTTTGTAACAGATCGCTGAACTTGGGCCTGTCATCTTCCTGTATGAAGGGGAACTTATTGCTATCTTCATTTTTAGGCTCTTCGTAGCTCCAGCCTTTTATGCGGCTAAACCTGTCATCGAATATATGTGTGTATAAATTGTAGGTGCTGATCTGATGCTTTCCTGTTTTAAATCCTCCATTCAGCAAAGTACCTATCGTAGTATTAAAACCAGACATATTGCCGGTATTAACGTCCGATACATCCCCAACGATGGTCGGTCGGCGGCTCCAGCTACCTCTTCTCATATCAGCAATGTAATCATTGGTTTGCGTGT
Organism: Chitinophaga sp. RAB17; assembly: GCF_052114225.1. Taxonomy (NCBI): domain Bacteria; kingdom Pseudomonadati; phylum Bacteroidota; class Chitinophagia; order Chitinophagales; family Chitinophagaceae; genus Chitinophaga; species Chitinophaga sp. RAB17. The sequence goes on from NZ_JBFREI010000005.1 coordinate 273,477, forward strand.
TCCGGTAACTAAGGGAACCTACGAAACCCAGGTTGCGTTCTTTGGTCTTGCTCAATGAATAAGCTCTGCCCAGGCTGAACTGGTAATTTTGTGAAGGCATTGCTTTATAGGTGCGGGTACCTAGTCTTTCAGTGCCACCAATACGTTTGTTTTGTTCACCTATCTGCGGGGGTTTTATTTGATTTTGAGATTCCGGTACACGTGGATCATATTTATCACTCAGATCGAACAATCCATCCGGAAAGTGATTTCTGCTGCCGTCATTATACCCCAGGTAATCGTATTTGCCACGTTGGTAACCGTAAAAATCTTTTCCGGTGGTGCGGGAATTGAACGATAGTCCACCACTTACAGAGATGAAGTTGGATACAGGAATAGACTTGGTGGTGATTTGTACCAGGCCACCGGCAAATCCGTATAGCATATCCGGTGTAATGGATTTAGCCACTACTATATTATCTACCAGGTTACTGGGAATCAGGTTAAATTCAAAATCACGTTCCTGCACATCTGTGCTGGGCAAAGTACTTCCATCCAGTAAAGCCACATTGTATCTTTCTGCAATGCCACGTACCACCACCTTTCTGTTGTCTGTAGTGCTCACACCCGTGATGCGTTTTAACGTTTCTCCAATATGTTTATCGGGAGTGGCGGCTATCTGCTCTGCACTGATACCATCTGAAAGCGAGGCCGCATTTTTCTGGCGGGTGAAAAGAGAAGCTATACTTTCTTTTTTTGCAGAAGCCTTTACTACTACTGCAGATAGCTGTCCCTTCTGTCTTTTCATGGTGGCATTAAGTTCAAAGGTCTGATGATCATTTACATCAATTCCACTCACTTCTTTTGCACCATAGCCCATATAACTGATGTTAGCGGTATAAGTTCCTTTTGGAAGAACAACCAGGAACGCACCATTGATGTCTGTAAAAGTACCTTGATCACCAATACGAATAGTGACACCTTCGATGGGCTGTCCGTTTTCTGCATCAATGATTCTCCCGCTTACTTTTCCTGGTGCTTTTTTAGGGAGGGGGGCCTGAGGTTGCGCAATAATAACCACTGATTCTCCGGTCAGCTTCCAGCTAAAAGGCACGCCTGTTAATGTTTTTTGCAACACCTCTTTCAAAGTGGCGTTAGAAAAATTCGCCGCCGGCACTTTCATTTCACCTGTTTCATTTTCATCAAAAGCAATGGTAATACCGGTTTGATGTTGTATTTCCTTTAATCTTTGTGTTAATGAGGATGCAGGAAAACTGATAGTGCTTTTCTTATCCAATACTCCCTGGGCATAGCTTTGCAGGCAGGTGAGCAACAGTAACATACTTACCAGCAATAGTTTTGTTGAGATGCATCCCGCCCTTCGTTCGCCATGACGGTGCCTGTCTTTTTTTTGCATACTTTTACAATTGTTTAAATGGAATAATAGCCATCTCCCAATGGCTGTTTTGCTGTCCCGCTCTAACGGGACAGCTTTTTTAATGAATGATAACGGTATCTTCTTTAATCGTATAGTGTGTATTGTATAAGGTGCATAAAGTTTCCAGTACACGCTCCTTCGAGGCATTCTGCGGAAAATTGGCAGTAAAAGCGGCTTGCTGTATTCGTTTGTTGTTGCTGCTGATAATGATATTATACTGTAATCTCATGCGCAGAACCAGTTCATCGAAGGCTGCATTATCAAGCACAAAACGGTTATCCCACCAGCCATTTTGGGCGGATACATTTTTTTCAGTAGTGGAAAAACTACCATTGACAGAGTGATAGTCCAACTGCATGTTACGGGTAAGCGTATCCAGTATATTGCCGGAAAGTCCTACCTGCACTTTCCCTTCTGTTACAGCTATTTGTACCTGTTGCAGTTCCCGATAAGCGCGGATATTGAATGCAGTACCAAGTACCCTGGTCTGCAGGGAATCAACATGGATAATAAAAGGGGTCGAAGGATCTTTTGCGACTTTAAAATAGGCTTCTCCTTCCGCCAGCCATACTTCACGCAGGTGGTCTCTCTTGCCCATCTTTCTAATGCTCAGAACAGAGCCATTATTCAACCATACTTCTGTGCCATCCGGAAGTTGCAGGTACTTGCGTACGCCCCGCCCCGTGGAATAAGTATCCATCTCCACAGACAATTGTCTGTCGTTTCGCAAGGGCACCAACCATTGCAGTGTGGCCCAAAGGCTCAGCCCCACCACGATTGCCGCTGCACTGTACCGGATTACAAGCCACAAAGGATTTACACCGGGTGCAGGTACATTCCATTCCGGGGATTGCTCCAATCCTAAACCCGTCACCATTTTTTTCCAGGTGTCGGCTTTAGTTTTCCGGACATGTTTTTGGTTCATCCAAAAGGGACGGCGGGTATTGCCGGTGGCATCATACCAACGGTTCACCAGCTCCTGTTCCTGTTCACCCGACTGATGTTGCTGATAACGTCTGAAAATTTGCTGAAAGAAATTCATAATAGTACACCTCTTGTACTATTACTGGCAAAAAGGAAGGTTTATACTTCTGATTCGTGTTACCAAATTGTAAACACTTTTTATAACCCCAACACTGCGATCGCTGCTGCCATAAAGATGGAATGCGTATCAGGGGAAGCATCATTGTAAAAGTGGGTGACGCAACTTTTAAGCCGGCGGATCGCCTGTGACAACAGATTACGTACGGTTTGCTCCGACAACGACAAATGCCGGGCTATTTCAGCAACAGAATGATCCTGCTGACGACTTAACTGAATCACTTTTTGCATATTCACCGGCATGGAAGCAATTTCACGGTCGATAGCGGCTTGTAGTTCTTTTGAAATTAATCCTTCCAACACATGATGTTCCTGCAAAGTAAGGAACTGACCCAGTGCATGGTAACAGATCTCCTGCTTCCGGGTAAAGGCCAGCACATCAATGATCCTGTATTTAAGCAGGGTAAAGAGATAAGGTTCCAGCGAACCATTTTTAGTAGACAGCCGCTGCTTTTTTATCCAGATGCTTTCCATAATGTCCTGCACGATATCCTGCACTTCTGCTACATTCCCCAAACGCTTACCAGCACCTTCATACAAAGGTTCCCAATATCGTTCATAGAGGACGGCAAATGCACTTTCACTACCCGACCGCATTAAGTGTAGTAATTCTTCGTCCGTTAAAGATAACAGTGCATCAGGTAGAAACATAGGTACTGCAGTAAAACTGATTGAAGCGGCAAAGGTAATCCGGCTGTATTAACTTAATGTTAATACAACTGCAATACGACAACTAAAAATGTATCTCATCATCCGGAAACAAGTATTCTATGCTGGTATTATTTTGACTTTTGCTTCCCGGATTTTGCTCAAATCTTGGTAAATCAATGGCTATGGCCTTAATTTAATTCTGATGAAATAGTCCGGCTAAGCGCTTTTGGGAAGATGCTCACGTTATTTCTTACTATTCCATATGCTTTATTTTTTATTCAACCTTTTGCCTGTAAAGCAGTGACCAAAACGTTATGAAAGGAGGATCCGAAGCCAGACTTTTATTCCAGCAATTACAAAACACCGGTGGGGAGATTGTTCTCGTGAAACTGCACAACCTGTACTTTGGCAGGATATTCAAACTGATTCACTCATTGGTAAAACAACGCGAATCCGCTGAGGAATTGGCCAGCGACGTATTTGTACAATTATGGCAACGCCGGGAAAAATTGTCTGAAGTCATCAATCCGGAAGTGTATTTATATGTCATTGCCCGGAATAAAGCCTTCACCTTTCTAAAACAGCAACTAAACCTCACCGAGCCACTGGAAAATATCGAAGATTTCCGGCTGGAAGTAGCCCGATCCCCGGAAGAACTACTTATTTCTTCGGAAATGCTTAACAGGATTAATGCCGCCATCAACCAGCTCCCTCCCAAATGCAAGCTCATTTTTATGCTGGTCAAAGAGCAGTCATTCAAGTACCGCGATGTAGCTGAGATATTAAATATCTCCCCTAAAACGGTGGAAACCCAGATGGGCATTGCCTTAAAGAAACTAAGTAAGGCCTTTACTTTCTCCACCACATAATTTTTTTTATTCCCTTTAAGGGTAAATGGCAGTTTTACCACTCCTTCTAATAAACGACCGCCATTTACATGGACAGAATTTGGGAATTACTCGCTAAAAAATCTAATCACGAAATCTCTGATCAGGAGATGAAAGAACTGGAGGAACTGCTAAAGAAACATCAGCAGGAATTCCAGCAAAGCGAGGTCCTGAACGCTGTTTTCAACCTGGAAATCATTACGGGAGAAGATCCTTCTATGGTTGAGCGAAGCGAGATGCGCCTGCGAAGTGCCCTCAATGAATCCTTGTCTGACGATGCAGCTGCGGCCCCCCGGACCCTGAGCATACAAAAGCATATCAGGCGCTATTCGAAGATGTACGTAGCCGCTACGCTAAACCTGGCAGCCGTCACCTTCCTCTACCTGGTACTAAGTCACGATACCGGCAGCACCTTCCGTAACAAAATCAATACAGAACGTGGCGCTAAAACTACGGTTCATTTACCGGATGGTTCTGTTGTTATCTTAAACTCAGGCAGCCGGCTTAGCTACGACAAAGATTTTGGTGTAAAAAACAGGCTCATCAACCTGGAAGGGGAAGCATATTTTGACGTCAGCAAAAACCCGTCTATGCCGATGATTGTTGCTACTGCAGCAGTTGAAGTCAAGGTACTGGGAACAACCTTTAACGTAAAAGCCTATGCAGAAGATTCCATAGTGGAAGCTTCGCTATTTACCGGCACCATTCAGCTGACCACGGAAAAAGATCCGGAAAGAGTGATCCTTCTCCGGCCACGGGAAAAAGTAATCATCAATCAAAAACAAAACGGGTACACCGCACCCGCTACGGCAAAAGAAATACACAGTGAAACCGTATCCTTACAACACATGACCTTCAATCGCATCGACAGCAGCTTTGATGAAATGGCCTGGCTGAAGAACAAACTGGTGTTCCGCTCCGCCAGATTCCAGGATGTTGCCAATGAGCTGCAAAGAAAATTTAACGTGTCCATTTATTTTAGTGATACCGTATTCCAGAATATACGCATCAACGGAACATTCTCAGATGAATCGATTCAGGAGATTGTTCCTGCATTACAACAAGCTATTCCATTTCATTATACAAGTTCGGGTAATAAAATTTATATCAGCCAATAGATCACTGCTGTGTAGGTAATCACACAGCGCAAAGACTAACATTTAAACTGCAACTACTTTTCATAAAAGAGATATTGTGGACGTCATAACGTCCGCTGGTACCTGCTTTTGCCTGGAATCTTCATTTTATAAACCAAAATTTACATGAACGTGAAAAAATGCTGCAAGCTACTGCTGTATCTTACCATCATACTATGCCTGAGTCCATGCCTTGGGGCTTATTCACAACAGGTGAGCATTCCTGCGGGTAAAAAACCGATCAGGGAAGTACTTGAATACATTGAAAAAACCACACCATACAGATTTCTTTATACGGAAGATCCGATGTTTGACCGGCTCGCTGCAAACTATGACGGTAAAGCAACCGACATCTCCACCGTGTTAGCTGCCATTCTAAAAGAAACAGATATCTCCTTCCGCGTCAATTCAAATAAACTGGTAACGCTCCACACACCACGTTCTGCACTCCTGGCTGCAAGGGATACCACAGGAGCAAACATTACAATTTCAGGTACCATTGGCAATCTTCAGCAACAACCATTATACAGCGTCAGTATTTACCTGAAAGCAAATCCGCTGGTAGGAACGGTTTCCGATAAGAATGGGTATTTTATCCTCAGTAATATACCCCGGTATTCCACACTGGTAGTATCATCTGTGGGATATAAATCCCAGGAGATTGATATCAAAACAATCCCGAATGGTAGTCTGCGCAAATTCCCCATCTTAATGGAATCCGAAAGTCTTACCAAAGACGAAGTCGTGGTAACAGCCATGGGCGTACAAAAGAAAGTCAGCGTAGTTGGTGCGATTACGACTGTCAATCCCAGCGAATTAAAAGGACCTACCCGTTCTCTTACCACCCAACTCGCGGGCAGAGTAGCAGGTGTCACATTTGTACAACAGTCCGGCCAGCCGGGGCAAGACGGCGCCTCATTCATCATCAGGGGCATCAACTCCGTTACTGGTAATACGGCGCCACTGGTATTGATTGATGGCCTTAGGAGAAATATTGATGACGTAGATCCAAACGACATTGCCACCTTTTCGATATTGAAAGATGCATCCGCTACAGCAGTGTATGGACTGGAAGGATCCAACGGTATCATTGTCATCACTACTAAAACCGGTAAAATCGCCTCACGGCCAACTATCCGTGTTTCCGCTTCGCACTCTATCAACAACGCATCATACAAGCCACAATGGATAGATGCACCTACCTATGCCCGGATGAAGAACGAAGCACTTGTAGTACGGGGCAAACGCCCCTATTACACGGATGCAGACATTGCAAAATTTTCTGACAGTGATATGGATTTCTATCCGAATGTAGACTGGTATAAAACCATGGTGAAGCAGAACAACCCTTCCACCAAAGCCAACTTTAACATCAGCGGTGGTGGCAATGCCGTAACGTATTATATGTCTGGTGGCTTTTACAACGAGAAAGGCATGTTCAACAGTACAAGTGCATCTAATGCCAACTACAACCAGTTCAACTTCCGTTCTAATCTGAAAGCGGATCTTACTTCCACCACAACGCTCGGGATTGGATTCGATGGCCGGTACAACACCACCACGGAACCCGGCCAGGGTGTAGACAGGTTGCTCGACATCATGAATATGATTAACCCCACATTATTCCCCGCAGAATATTCCAATGGTACTGCACCGGAAGAACCGATCGGGATTGTTAATCCATATTCATTGCTGAACAAAACCGGTTTCATTAAGCGGTACGCCAACTACATGTCTACCAACTTAAACCTGACACAGAAACTGGACTGGATTACCAAAGGACTATTTCTCAACGGCATTGCTTCTTTTACAAAAAGCAATTTCTATGCTCATCAATATATCAAAGACTATCAGCGTAACGCGCCTGATTTTGCGAACAGCTACATGGGTTCCGGCAGAGACGAAAAAGGTAACCTCGTCACCATCAACAAAACGCCGGATCTCGATGATAAAATGCGCTTCAATTACATATCTCCCACCGGCAACCGGGTGATAGAACTGCAGGGTAGCCTGAATTATGTTCAAACATTTTTTAAAGACCTGTCTGTAACGGGATTATTATTATACAAACAACGCGAATTTCTCACGGATGCTCCTGACGGAAGCGGCGCTACATTGCTGATCAATGCACTGCCTGCACGTGAGCAATCTGTTGCAGGAAGATTAACATTAGGCTGGGCCAACAAATATTTCACAGATGTCAACTTCGGTGCCTCCGGATCACAGATGTTTACACCGGATAAGCGATGGTCTACTTTTCCTTCCATCGGATTTGGCTGGGTACCTTCATCGGAAAAATTCTGGGGTAGCATTTCAGAAGTGGTGGATTTCCTCAAGTTCAGGGTATCATATGGTACAGTAGGCGCTCCCGGCGCCGCCACCCGCTTCGGTTACATGGCTACCACGGGTCCTGTTCGTGGTTACACTTTCGGATTCGGACAGGCGGCTGGCAGCGGCACTTACATCCCTGGTGTGGGAGAATCAAGGCTGGAACAATTGAACCTCACCTGGGAACGTAACCAAAAACTGAATTTAGGTGCAGAGATAGGTTTTTTCAGAGAAGTAAAGCTGGTGATCGATGCCTACCAATATGTGAACAATGACCAGCTCATCGATCTTAACAGGTTGCCTGCAACACTCGGCCTCCCCGCAGCCCCCAAGGCCAACCTGGGCAGAACAAAATCAAGAGGTATAGACTTCGATCTTACCTACACCAAATCATGGAATAATTTCAAGATTAATTATATCAAAGGAATCATCAGCTACAATACAAATACCATCCTGGAAAACGGACAACTGGATCCTAAAGTAGCCTACCAGAGCGGTATAGGTCTCGACTGGGGACGCGACCTGAATTATATCGCTTTAGGACTGTTTAAAGACCAGAAAGATATTGATAACAGTCCGGTGCAAACCTGGAACAAGGTGATGCCCGGCGACATCAAATACAAAGATATCGATGGTGATGGTGTGATCACACCTAACGACAGAATCTGGACCGGGAATATATATCCGAAATGGAGCTACTCACTGGCCATTGACCTGCGATACAAAAAATGGACGTTTGCCACCCGCGTCATTGGCAAGTTAAACATGTACAGAAGCATCAGCGGAGGAAGAATTCCATTCAATCCGTATAACTCCGGAGGGAATGAAAATGGCGCCGTTTACATGGCAGCTGTCAAAAACCACTGGACACCGGCTTCTTATTCCGGCAACCCCGCTACTGAAAATTTTGATGCCACCTATCCACGACTGGGTTTCGGTACCGACAACCAGAACAACGCCCAAACTTCCACCTTCTGGTTAAGGGAAGCATCTTACCTCAGAATCGCAGATGCAGAATTAGGTTACAACTGGACACCCAGATCGAAAAAATCACCGTTCAGAAGTATTTACTACTATGGAAGATGCGACAATGTGATCACCTTCTCCAAATTTAAGGACTGGAATCCCGAGCAATATTCATCGTATGCCTATCCCTTAAAAAGAACCATATCACTGGGATTGGAAATTGGATTTGACCTTTAAAAAGACGTTCATGAAAAATAGTATATCAAAATTACTTGTAGTCCTGTTATTTCTTCTTCCATCTTTCAGCTGTCATTACCTGGAAGCAGATGAATATCTGCACGAAGTGAATAATCTCAACAATATCTGGACGCAGCGAATAGATATCCGTAAAGCATGGGCTGCCTGTTATGGCAATATCCCCAACTATACCGATATGATTAATTCGTGGCCGTTTAACACCAACTACGATGAAGGCCACGCGGGACTGGATAATTACTCCAATCTCATTTTCGCCCAGGGCAAATTCAGTTCCGACAATCCTATTTATGGCTTCTGGGGAAGCTATTACAGAGCGATCCGAACCTGTAATCTTTTCCTGGAGAATTACCACAAAGCAAGCGACAAACTGCTGGTAACAGGCGAAGTGGAAGGATATGCTGCCGATGCCAGGTTCCTCCGGGCATTTTACTACTCGCAAATGCTGGAGTTGTATGGCCCTTTTCCCATTGTCAGCAAAACAGTGGATTACTCCAACACAGAACAGTTGCCCACTAACAGAAATACCGAAGATGAATGTGTCAACTTCATTGTGTCAGAACTGGACTCCTGTATTAAACTGTTGCCGGTGAAAGAAGATGTGCTGATTTCTGAAATGGGCCGCCCTTCCCGTGAAGCAGCCATGGCCATCAAAGCCAGGGTATTGTTATGGGATGCCAGTCCGCTCGTCAATGGTAACCCGGATTACAGCAACTTCAAGGATCCAAAAGGGAAAGCATACTTCTCTGCTACTACTGATCCACTGAAATGGAAGAAAGCAGCTGATGCCGCCAAAGCAATTATTGATCTGGGAAAATTCGAGCTGTACACCGTTCCTGCCAACAGCGGTAATATTACCGTTCCTCTTGGCAACTTCCCCGGAAACAATGTAGCATGGCCTAATGGACCTGCAGGTATTGATCCCTATCGCTCCTTTAAAGGACTGTTTAGCGGCGGCAAATCATACTGGAATAAAGAAGCTATCTGGATGGTTAACTTACCCGACCAGACTTTCAATCTTTCTATTCTTGGATTCCCCAGGAATTATAACAATGGTGAAGGTGCACAGTACACAGCCAGGGTATCCGCTACACAGAAACTGGTAGATGCCTTCTTCATGAACAACGGTGCTACTATTGATGAGGAAAACAGGAAACTGTATAACGACATCGGCATAGCTGACAGCGGTGATAACTTGTATATCACCGGGTCTGGCAAAGATGCCAATACCCCCATCATTACAGGATTTAATCTGTCAAACACAAATGCAAAAGTCCCTAACCGATGCCTCAACCGGGAAGCACGGTTTTATGCTACCATCGGATTTATCGGACGCGGATACCAACAGAATAATGGCACCTTATACTACGCCGATTACAAAGCCAATGCACTGGATGGCTTTCTGCAATCAGACAGGCCTTCTACCAGATCCGGTTATCCTATCGTAAAATGGGTATCGGACGATGACCAGAAAGCCGGTGGCAGCTATGACAAACCTTATCATGTAGTACGTCTGGCTGAAATCTATCTTTCCTACGCAGAAGCACTGAACGAATTCACTCCCGGAGATGCAGATGTAATAAAATACCTGAACCTGGTGAGGTTCCGCGCCGGATTGCCGGGATATGCTCCTGCCAGCCGCGAAGTAATGCGGGAGCGGATTAAGCGCGAAAGGTATGTAGAACTTGCATTTGAAGCGAAACGGTATTTTGATTCACGCCGTTGGAAAGATGCAGGCAAAACTACCCGAGACTCCTGGGGCAATAGTTTGGGTATGAGCGGACTTGTTTACGGATGCAATTTTATGGCCGCGGATGGCAGCTTCTACGACAGGGCAGTAATCGATGGATATGTCTTCAGACCCAAAAACTATTTTTTACCCATTCCTTTTCAGGAGGTGGCAAACTATTGGGGTACACTTTCACAAAATCCGGGATGGTAGGTCATTTAAAATCAGATATCATGAAACGCACTTATAGTATATTTTTCATCACGCTTGCTATTACAGCATTGGGCAGCTGTGGTAAACCAGACTACGAAAACAAAGAGTTCTACCGGCAGGAAGCCTACATCATTTCTGCTGCATCCACCTCCGCTACAGAAAGGGAAATATCCGATCTGCCGGCACATACCTTCGTAGATACCTTAAAATATAAAAATGCCCAGTATGATTCAGATACCATCATTGATACAAAAACTTTTATTGCACAGGTAAAATTTAAAGTGGGCATTGGCGGATCATTGCCTGCCTCCCAGGACTACCAGATTGTGGTTGATTTTGACCAGGAAATATTGGAAGACTATAATATCCTGAAAAATACAACCAAGAAAATTCCGGATCCTTCCGCCTACACGTCCAATGTTCTTTATAACGAAAAAGAAAAAGGCTTTGTAGTCGACATCAAAAAAGGAACTTCTTCTGCTTCCCTGATTTTTGATGTACCTATTGAAAGAGCGAAAATGAAAGACTATGAAGACTTTGCTTTTCCGCTGAAGATAGTGCGCGCCGACAAGATACCACTGAGCAGACAATATACACAGTTCATGATTGCAGGTCTCCTGGTTACACAAGACAAAACCGTTAACTGGTCAGGATTTCCAATTCCCAAAATCCCTATGGGTAGATACTTCTCTGTACAGCTGGCCGGTAATGTAGCGGAGAACAATCCGGATGGAAGAACCAGGAAATATAAATTCATTACGCCAATGAGCATCACGGATGATCCCCTGCTGAAAGATAAATACATCATCTGGGGCACAAGTGCCTGGAGCTTTGAGGTATTCGGCTTGCACGGTGCCGGCTGGATGTATAATGTGCTTAGTCTTGTTGACAAGGATTTCGGAATTTACAGGGTGGAACCTGTCCTCTCTGGTAATACCAACTTCCCTTCACAAACATTTGCGTATTCAACAGTGCAACAGGCAAGTGATGATAATTTTTATGATCCCCGGCTCAAAACGCTGACGGTCCATTATAAAAATGTAATCGGCCAGGACTATACAGATGTACTAACCTTTGAAAGCGCTGATTTCACACTGGACGTAGTACGTGGCGGACAATTCTCTCCGCTTAGCTGGGCCCAGGTAAAGAGCAAAGGATTTAATTACTGGCTACCTAAAGATTAATTACGAATGACGGAAGCCAACATGGATTCCGCTAATATTTATACATTATGGAAAGGAGGCAATTTATTCGCCAAACAGGTCTGGTGGCCGCGGGCATATTCAGTCTGCGGTTATCCGGGCTGGCCGGGGACAAGAAAACGTATTCCGGTGTACTGCTGCCACAACACAATATTCCGGCAGACAAGCAACTCGATCCCTCCTGGGTCCGGACCCTTTATGAGCGCGGCCAGCCTACGTTATATACCAAGGCGAAGAATGAGCTGCGCTATATCGGCATGCCCGCAGGCGGATTGCATACCGGTACGGTGTACCTCGGCGGCGACGGCCGCTTATGGCTCTGGAGCATCTTCAACGATGAACGGGAAGGCATTGATCCGAAAACAGTTCTCTGGAATGATGGTGTTTCTGAAAGACAAATTCACAACAGAGATGGCGCCAGCTATGTAGAGCCTGCACTGGCAGCCAATCACCGGGTGCTGGACCAGGGCTTTGCCATACTCGTGGAAACCGGGGGTAAAACGCAGGTACTTCAGCTGAAGGAAGATGATTGGGAAGAAGTAAGCTTTGAGGCCACCTATCCGGTAGCCACTGTACGTTACCAACACCACAGCTTTCCAGTGGAAGTAACGCTGCGGGCAGGCGGCATTTTCATTCCACTGGATGCGGATAACAGCGGTATGCCTGCCACGGTATTCGATATCAGTATAAAAAATATTTCCGGACAACCAGTTGTTGCCGCCGTTGCCGGTTGGTTGGAAAACGGCGCCAGGAAAATCACCGCAAAAAAAGGTGTAGGCGAAAAGTTGAATACCGCATATAACGGTGTAGGTTATACGAAGATTCTTTCCTCCTTCCAACCTGTTGATGAAAAAGTTGACCACCCGGACCATGGCAGCACTTGTATATTATACCTTGGCAACGGTGCCGTCGCCAATACCAACGCAAGCCCCTGGCCGGTACAGGAGGGATTCTTTACTACACATAACGAAAAGGCAACAGCGAAGGCAGAAGAAAAACTGGTCGCTTCCCTGGCAAGTCCTCAACAACAACTGGCTGCAGGCGAAACATTGCAGGCGCAATTTGTATTGACCTGGCATTTTAACCATCCGCTAAAGAGAGTAGGAAGAGTAAAAGAAGCTGCCGCCGGCTACCACTATGCCAGCCGCTTCACCGATGCTGCGGCGGTAGCTGATTACATTGCGCCCCAATTTAAAACACTCTGGGGACATACCCTGAGCTGGCATGAAACCTACTATGACGCTTCCCTTCCCTATTGGTTCCTGGAGCGTACGTTCCTGAATATCGGCACACTCGCTACCGCCAATACCTACCGTTTTGCAAACGGCCGTTTCTGGGGATGGGAAGGTGTGAATGCCTGTGAAGGTACCTGCACACATGTGTGGCAATATGCACAGGCTATGGGCCGTATATTCCCTTCACTGGAAAGCGATACGCGACAGCACACCGATCTCGGTATCGCCATGCAGGAAGATGGCGGCATCATTTTCCGCGCCGAATATGAATCCCGCCCCGCCATTGACGGGCAGGCCGGCACTATCCTCCGGATCTACCGCGAACACCAGATGAGCGCGAACGATCAGTTTCTTCGCCAAAACTGGGTGCAAATAAAAAAAGCCGTCAGCTTTATGCTGGCACAGGATAAAAATGGTGATGGCATGACTGATACCCCGATGGAAAATACACTCGATGCGGTATGGGAAGGAGAGATTGCCTGGATCGTTGGCCTTTGTATCGCTGCCGCACGTGCCGGAGAATATATGGCCAGGGAAATGAAAGATAACGACTTCGCCACACGCTGTAAGGAATATGTAGCAAAGGGATGCGGCAGTATGTCAAAACATCTTTTCAATGGCGAATATTTTATTCACCGTCCCGATCAGATACAGGGTCGCACAAAACTGGGCTCGTACAACACTTGCCATATTGACCAGGTATATGGACAAAGCTGGGCATTCCAGGCAGGACTCGGCAGACTATGGGACAAGGAGCAAACACGCACAGCACTGCGCTCCTTATGGAAATATAACTTTGCTACAGATGTAGGACCGTATATCAAAACGCATCTTGGCGGTCGTCCTTATGCCTTGGAAGGAGAAGGAGGTATGATCATGAATACCAACCCACACAACGAACCAAAGCCATATGGAGAGAATGCCTCCTGGCAGTTGGGATATTTCCATGAGTGCATGTCAGGGTTCGAACACCAGGTGGCCAGTCATATGATGGCAGAAGAAATGACAGATGAAGCGCTGGTACTCACCCGTGCCATTCACGACCGCTACCATGCCAGTAAACGTAATCCGTTTAATGAAATAGAATGCAGTGACCACTATGCACGTGCTATGGCCAGTTACGGCACATTTATCACTGCATGTGGTTTCGAATATCATGGTCCAAAAGGTTATCTGCGATTTGCTCCCGCCTGGGGAAGAACGCAGTTCAAAGCACCTTTCACTGCTGCTGAAGGATGGGGCACCTTTCAACAACAAGCAGATAAAGACGGTACCCGTTGTAGTATTACACTGCGTTATGGGTCATTACAGCTTAAGACGCTGAGTCTCGCTGCCGTGGGTACTAGCCTCACCGCCACGCTTGCCGGAAAGAAGCTTAAAGCCTCACTACAATCATCCGGCAAAGACATCAGCGTTATCTTCTCCCAACCTATACGTTTACAGGAAGGAGAAACCTTAGAAATTCAACTCGTATGATCACGATAAATAATTAATGCTCCATTGTTTCTTTGTACTTCTCTCCCCGGAGCCAGCAGCGCGAAAGCGCTGCCAGGCACCGGCAAAAGCACTATTATTCCCATTACCTTGCAAATTTCTTTGATCCGGCCACACATAGAATAACACCCACCGTAACACCCAGCATCCCAATACTTACCTGTTCATGAAGTAAAGTTGCAGCTAGCGTTAATCCAAAAAAAGGTTGCAATAGTTGTATCTGCCCTACGGCAGCAATGCCTCCCTGAGACAGCCCCCGATACCAGAATATAAAACCAATCAGCATACTGAATATGGCAACATATCCCAGGCCAATCCAGGCCGGTGCTCCAATTCCTGCGAATGACAATGGAAGAAAGCAGTACGTTAATGGAGCCATAAAAGGCAACGACAGTACCAATGCCCAGCAGATCACCTGCCACCCTCCCAGTGTTTTTGAAAGCTTTGCTCCTTCAGCGTAACCAAGTCCACACAAAATAACAGCCGTCAACATCAGGATATCACCAACAGGCGATGCCGAGAGCCCCTGGGCAATCGCAAAACCAATAACAAGTAAACTTCCTGAAATTGAAAACAACCAGAATGCCGGACGGGGATGTTCTCCTCCGCGTAGTACCCCGAATATAGCAGTGGTGAGTGGTAACATCCCCAGGAATACAATGGAATGTGCAGAAGTCACATACCGAAGGGCCAGCGCCGTCAGTAGCGGAAATCCAACCACCACGCCTATCGCCACAATAACTAAGGGAAAAATTTGTGCCCTGCCTGGTCGCTTTTCTTTTAAAATCAACAGCATGCACAGCGCAATCAAGCCGGCAATAGTGGCCCGGGCCACTGTTACAAATACCGGGGAGAGCTCCAGTACCGCCACCCTTGTGGCAGGTAGGGAGCCACTGAATATCAGTACCCCTATGAATCCATTTATCCAACCACTACGACTGCTTCCCGTTGATTTATCCGGGAATAATTGATGCCTGCCCATTATGTTGTGATGCCTTTAATTTTATACAAAAGAAGTTCAAAAGACCCAATAAGCACAGTCCCAGTTTTATGTATTTTGATGGACACAGTTATATTTGCAACATGGGTAAAGATTTTCTGTATAATGAAATAGCAAACGGAATTGCCGGCCAGATCAGAAGAGGTGTTTTAAAATCCGGTGACAGGCTGCCTTCCGTAAGAATGCTATGTGACAAACATGCTATCAGCATGAACACCGCCAAAAGAGTATTCCAGGAACTGGAAGCGCAATCACTCATTGACGCAAAACCGCAGTCGGGCTATTTTGTAAGCCGGCTACCTTACCTGAAGCTACCCCTCCCGGAAGTCAGCCGGCCATCAGCGTCAGCTAACAACAATGAACCAGACGAACTAATCAGTAAAGTGTATGCCAATATGGGAAACAATGACCTCACCCTTTTTTCCGTTGGAGTTGCCTCCGGAAATTTACTCCCCCTGGCAAAATTGAAAAAAGAAATCATACAGGCAACACGGGAGCTCAGAGATGGTGGCACCGCGTATGAACCCTTGCAGGGCAATGCAAAATTGCGGAGAATGATTGCTGTCCGCTCCCTGACATGGGGCGGCAACCTCCATGAAAACGATCTGGTTACTACCAACGGAGGAATGAATGCACTCTCTTTTTGTCTGATGGCAGTGGGCAAGCCGGGAGATACCATTGCAGTAGAAAGTCCTGCCTATCCCGGCACACTCCGACTGGCCCTAAGCCTCGGATTTAAAGTAATGGAATTACCCACACACCCGATTACAGGCATAGAAATAGATGCCTTAAAAAAAGCGATTCCCAAAATCAATCTTTGCCTGTTGGTTCCTAACTTCAATACTCCGCTGGGTGGATGTATTCCAGACGAAAGTAAAAAAGAGATCGTTGCGCTTTTGTCGAAACATCATATTCCGCTCATTGAAGATGATATATATGGCGACCTCTATTTCGGTCCGCTACGTCCCAAATGCTGTAAATCATTTGACGAAGAAGGAAATGTTCTATGGTGCAGTTCTATCTCCAAAACACTGGCACCAGGCTATCGTGTAGGATGGGTCGCTCCCGGCAAATACAAGGATAAACTGTTGAAACTAAAACTGATGCATTCCATATCGTCTCCTTCTATTATGCAGGAAGCAGTGGCCAATTTCCTGGCGACAGGTAAGTACGACAATCATCTCCGTCACCTTCGGCGAACTTTACAGGATAATTATCAAAATTATGTTCATGCAATAGCCCAGTATTTTCCGGAAGGAACCAAAACAAGCAGGCCTCAGGGAGGCCTTTCTATTTGGGTGGAATTTAACAAGGGAATTGATACCGCAGAACTGTATGATCTGGCCATTAAACAACGTATCAGCATTTCACCCGGACGAATGTTTACCCTGCAAAATCAATTTGAAAATTGTATGCGACTTTGCATCGGCCTACCCTGGTCAGCAGAAATAAAGTCGAAATTAAAACAACTTGGCAACCTGGTGAAAATGCTTTGATTTTTTCTAAATAATCTGATCAGCGAAAGATATCTTTACTTTTATAAAACCTGGATATGAGACGAATAATTTTAGACCTGGCCACCACCCTTGACGGATTTATCGAAGGACCAAACGGCGAAATTGATTGGTGCATCATGGATGATGATATGGACCTGGAAGGTTTCATTGAAACAATTGATACTATATTCTACGGGAGAATAAGCTACGATGCATGGGGCAATTTCCAGCCGGATGCAGGCGCAGGTAAAACAGAAAAAGCGATTTGGAAAGGTGTTCATTCAAAGCGAAAAATTGTTTTTTCCAGCCAGCACAGACAGGATAACAATGCTGAATTCATCAGTACAGATATTATCAATAGCATCCTTAACATCCGGCAACAGGCAGGAAAAGATATCTGGCTGTATGGCGGTGCCAGGCTTATTGAAACATTCATCCATTTTGATCTGATTGACATTTACAGGATATCTGTACATCCTGTTGCCCTGGGAAAAGGGAAGCCTTTATTTGAAAATCTACAAGATCGGCTTCAGCTGAAATTAACAGCAACAAATGTATTTAAGTCCGGCGTGGTACAGCTTATTTATGAAAAATAAGCGGGATTGATTTGCCCCCTGCGTCATCTTATCTTCCCATCAATGTAACGCATATACGTATATTCGCACATTCATGTACCGCTAATCCAATCAAACTGGTATGAGTAGCTTATCACCAACCCAGAAACAATTTATTGACGAAAATTTCTATGAGGGATTTGGGAATCTAATCAGGAAAGAAAAATTCAACCAGCTTACAACACCGCAAGAGCTTCACTATTTAGCGGAGCAGCATAACTGGGACGATGGCGTAGATGTGCTGCAATGGGTAGTTGAAAGCGAGCAATGCAGCGAAGCAACTGCCTTAATGCTTTTCTGGTTGGCACAGCCCCGCGAGTTTATCAAATATAAATTAACGTTCACGTTTGGAAATATACACGAAAACCAGGTGTTCCAATTAATCAAAACCATCCTCGAAAATTTCACAAAGGGTGTTTACAAGAAGACTGATATTCATTTTGACCCGGTAACGGTCAATGGATTTCCTCCACTTCAGGTACCTGCATTCATGAGGCTGGCGACTAAAGGCGAAGAAACTTATATTTATTTCGAGAAGAAGGAAGTAGATGGTTGGTTTCTTCCGCAGTTGGAAAATAAGATTAAACGCTGCGACAATGCTTTAGAACTTTTCAATATCGCATCATTCATTAAAATTCCTGACAAAGCAAAATTAATACTTAACAGCCAGCTATGTGACAAAGGAATTGCCGTAATGCTTTTTTGGAAACTGATGACCTACGCCTACATGTGGCATGAAACAAGCGATCTGCTCACAGAAATTATCGAAAAAGTAGACGCTAAAGAGTACCCCGAAGTATTAAGCTATGACCCAACAACAGATACCCAAATTACGATGAACGTTCCCAAACCAAAATGGGCAATACCGGAAATGATGACACGCCCGGTTTAAGACAGCGTGCCAGGCTAGCCTAACACTTTCTCATAAGCCCTTCGGGCAGCACCCCTGAAATATACTTCACCACAATAGGTGTAATTCAGCTTGTCCAGTATTCGTAGCATGGGGACATTATCAAAATTGGTATCTACTTTAATACTATACACATTGTGCTCCATGCTCAAAGTTTCTATCATTTCAAATAGCTTTGTAGCAATGCCTCTTCCTTTTGCCAAACCGGATGTAGCTACCCGGTGTACTACAACATAATCAGCGTCTGTGAGCCATTTCCCTTCAATATCCTGGTAGGCGGGTTCTATATCAAAAATAACAGCTGCGTAAGCGAGAATCGAGTTATTATCAGCAACCACATAACCATAGCCATTTTCTATATCATCTCTTACAGTTTGTTCATTAGGGTAACCGTCCTGCCATTGCTTACTGCCATCTTCTTTTCTTTGCGCTATTGCCTGCTGTAAAATGTCCCAGATAACAGGAACCTCTGAAATGTCTGCCTTTCTTAAAATCATTTACTAAGATTTGGGATATTTCTTAAGAAATCTCCGTGTGAAGATGTAAAGGTATAAATTTGTCTCATTCAAATATACTAAAACAACTCCGCAGACATCATCAATATACTTACCATATCTTTATCAGGAAATGAAAATTACATACCTTTATTTTACCTGAAAATTGAAACCCAAAAATGAAAAATCTCATAGACAATAAAGACTACAAAGGCATTGAAGCCGCATTGTCAAACAATCCACAGCTTGCCAATGAAGGTATTCCATATGATGAGGTGAACACCACAAAAGCTCATCCTTTGCACCGGCTTTGTGACGGCGTTTTTTCCGGAAAATTTTCAGACGAAGAAGCCGTTGAGATGGCTAAAATCTTTTTAAAATATGGCGCAAACATTAATGGTGATGGACTCATAGAAAAAAAGGATACCCCTCTTACTGCTGCAGCGAGCCTGAATGCAGACCAGCTGGCTATTTTTTATATAGACAAAGGGGCCAGTATACATCATGCTGGCTGTCATGGAGGCACTGCATTACATTGGGCGGCATGGTGCGGAAGAAATAAAGTTGTCAGGAAATTAATTGACCACGGCGCAGATGCAGAAATTAATAAGAAATGTATAGACTTTAAATCGACACCTCTATTCTGGGCTGTTCATGGACTAAAGAATGGCGGATCCAATAGTATGCCTGCCACTTTGGAATGCGTCAACATCTTACTAAAATCCGGTGCAGACAAAAGGATTCCAAACGGTGATGGAGTAACAGTTTTTGATTTACTGACAGAGGAAGATGTGGAATTAAAAGAAGTATTAAATGAAGGCTAAATTGCCACTTGGTCTTCTTCCACCTTTGTTGGTGCAAAGGCGGCGGTAAATAATATCGTTAATGCACTCAGCAAAGCAATAATGGTGACGATGATAAAAATCACTGCTTTGTTACCTGTTGCGTCAATAAATTTCCCCATAAGAGGCTCTCCGACTGCAGCAAATACATATGCTACCATATTCATGATACCTGTACCGGTGCCTACATATGCCTGGCCCAGCAACTCCGGCGCAAGCGGCCAGAAATTAGCCTGCGGACCATATGCAAAAAAGCCTGCCAGAAACACCAGCAGCGCCATTGTGATGCCACTTTTTACATTGATGAAATAAATAGCGGCAGACAACACACTGCAGATGGCCATACCAAAACTGATGGAAACAACACGGTTGGACCGGAACAACCAATCAGACAGGAAGCCAAATGAAATAGCACCGGTGGCCATGCCAATAGGCAATAACAGGCTTATCCAAACCTGGGAATTTGCAGTTTCAACTCCGGTGCCCAGGAAGTAAAGCGGTAACCAGAAAATAAGTGCATACCTGGCCATGCTTTGAAATCCGAGCGCCAGACATACTACCAGGAATCGCCGGTTACTCAATACTTTGCGGTAAGCTTCTTTCCAGCCGGGCTTTTGCGTTGATGCGTTTCCGGGAGAACTTACGGTATCAGGTCCATTTTTTACTATCAGAAAAAATATGACCACGGCTACTGCCAGAAAAAGTACCGGGATACGGAACAGGTTACGCCAACTTTCGTGTACCAGTAAAATGGACATCAAATAAGTGAGCACGGAAGATAGTCCTGCTGCCATGGTGTAAAGACCAAACGCGAGGCCCCTGTTACCACTATTCCACCAGTTTGAAATAATCCTGCTGCCGGAAGCCCAGGCCATAGACTGAAAATATCCGTTCAGGCTCCATAAAATCAGGATCATCACAAAAGAGTTCGACCAGCTGATCATTACATTGGCGGCTACAGACAATAATCCTCCGGCAGTAATCATATGTTTTGGACTAAACCGGTCGGCCAGGTTGCCGTTTATTAGTTGGCCCAGCGCATAGCTGACCAACATGGCGAAACTGATCCAACCTACCCTTTCATAGGAAATATGGAGGGTATCCGCGAGCTGGTGGGCTGCCCAGCCGAAATTGTGCCGGCCAGTATAAAAGAAAAGGTAGCAGAACATGGTAACCAGCAACATCTTCCAACGCTGTCTTTTTATTTCCTGAGCAACACCTGTAATCATTATCTAAGTAGATTTAAAACACCCCCTACAATTTAAGCGGGCTTAATGAGGAATTATCTAACTTTCGTTTTTCGTTTGTGTAGGGAATGATTTATTTCCTTAAACGAAATTAAATTTCTTATTAGTTAATTTACAGTATTTCGTTTTAATAAATCGTTAAGTTCATGAACCAGGAACCAGTTAGTGGCGGCCAGTTGGTTTACCACAGAATCGGAGGCCTTATCAGAAAGTATCGCAAGGAAAAAGGCTTGAAATTACTGGACCTTTCCGGTGTTACTGGCATAAAATCGGCATTGTTGTCCAAAATCGAGAATGGCCGTATGCTGCCAACCATCCCTACCCTGTTTACGATCATCCAGAAGCTCGGCATTACCCCGGAAATATTCTTTTCCGAGCTGAGTGCAGAGAGTGATTTTCCCGGATACCTATACCTGCCGAAGGATGGTTTCTCTTCTTATGAAAAAGAGGAAGGCGCCATTGGATTTCAGTACCAGTCGGTATTGGAATCGACCTTTGAAGGTGGTGCTTTTCAAATTTCATTGCTCACTTTAAGTCCAGGCTCCCAGCGCGGCCAGGTAACTACCGCAGCCTACGAGTTTGTATATGTACTCAACGGGCCGCTGCAGTACCAGCTGGAAGATAAAATGTTTGACCTTTCCGAAGGAGATGCCCTGTTTTTTGACGGTAGTATAGCACACGTTCCCATCAATCAGCAAAATATTACCTGCAGATTGCTGGTGATGTACTTCTTTGGAGAACTCCGGAAATAATTTCAAATATATTTACTTTAAGGAAAAATAATTTCCTTAAAGTAAATATATTTGAAAAAATTCTACAGATGTCTCTTCTTCGTATCAGTAAAACAATGATGCTTTTATGTGCTTTACTCTTTATCCAGTATGCACAGGCACAGAAAAAGCCGCAGCACATCATTTTGATCGGCACAGACGGATTTGGCGCCTATGCCTTTCAACAAGCTAAAGTACCAACACTCAGGGCCCTGATGCAGCAAGGATCCTGGAGTTTACATGCCCGAACCGTATTACCATCCTCCAGCGCGCCTAACTGGGCCTCTATGGTGATGGGCGCGGGACCTGAATTACATGGTTACACCACCTGGGGTAGTAAAAAACCCGACTTGCCCGCACGCGTACTCGATGAATACAATATGTTTCCCAGTGTTTACAGCCTTTTAAGAAAAGCCCAACCTCAAAGTGAAATAGGCGTGATCTACGAATGGGAGGGTATCGGCTACCTTTTTCCTAAAGCAGCGGTAAACAAAGATCAAAACTGCGATGGAGATTCCGCCGTAAGCGCTGCTGCCACTTCCTATATCAAACAGGCAAAACCCAACTTTTTGTTTATCCACCTTCATGACGTAGACAGTGTAGGCCATACCGTGGGGCATGGCACACCCGCCTATTACGCAGCTATAGAACGTACAGATGCACATGTGGCAGAAATCCTGGAAAGCATCCGGGAAGCAGGTATGGAAAAGAACACCATAGTGATCTTTACTGCTGACCATGGAGGCATTAATAAAGGGCACGGCTCCATATCGATGAATGAAATGGAGATCCCCTGGATCGTGAAAGGCCCGGGCATCCGGCAAAACCATGAAGTAAAGAGCAGCATTATGACATTCGATACAGCAGCCACTATTGCACGTTTATTCGGACTCGCTATTCCGCAGGTATGGATCGGCAAACCTGTTACGGAGATTTTTAAATAATGACGATTCAGGTATAAGCCGCGTGGCCTGTTTACAGGCCAGCGGCTTTTTTCATGGAATAGATTGAGAGTTGATGACAGGCATTCCTTCTTTCAGATGATGAATAATATAATCCGGAGAAGCTTTTTGTAATTACCACTATACTATAATTTAATACCTACCCTTAAGGGCTTTTGTACAATCGCATATTCAAATGCCTCTTCCACCTGTTCAAGGGAAAACTCTTTTTCCACGACTGTACTGAAAGGATATTTTTCCCAGTTACATTTCATAAAATCAAAAGCGTATTTGAAATCGGCAAAGTTATAATTATGCAGTCCTCTAATCGTGAGCAGATTCCGGATCACTCTTTCCGGATCAATGAGTAAAGACCTGGTATTAAATACCGCGCCTATTAATATGGCAAACCCGCCTATTCCAAGACTCTTAATACCAAACTCCATGGCATCCGGAGAGCCACTCATGTCGAATACCACATCAATACCTTTCCCGTTTGTTCTTTCCTGCAATACTGACAACAGCTTTGAATTATCGCCGTTCATATTAAACACTTCATCGGCGCCAAAACCCAATGCTTCATCCAGTCGTCTTGGATCAATATCGGCAGCGCCAATCCATTCTGCTCCTGCCTCACGACACATGGCAGCGCAGGTAATACCCAGATGCCCCATGCCGGTAATCAGTACATGTTTATCCTTGATATCGCCGGCCATTCTCAATGCGCCAGCCACTGTAGACACAGAACAATTCAATGTGGCGGCAATTGACAACGGAATATTCTCCGGTAACTTAATAATACCGGTATTGGCCTTGATGATACAGTAGGTTCCTAATCCTCCATGGAATACTTCCGGTTCTTCCACCAGTACATGTCCGTATTTGAAAAGATCATCCCCTTTTTGCGGGATCCCCCGTAACGAGTTGGTAGATTGAGGATTACTTGAGAAAACAGTCCAGGTAATACGATCGCCCTGCTGTATTTGTTGACCACACAGGTCAAAGCCGGCATGCGTCGGATGCAGTGCTATTACCTCCCCCACTATTTCATGTCCGAGTACAGTAGGAGAAGGCTCCTTTCTTAAACCGCAAAAGGTATGCAGGTCGCTACCACAAATAGTGGTATACACATTCTTTACCAACAACTCTCCGGGTTGCAATGGCCTCACCCTAAACTCCCTCAGCTCGAATGCCTGGCCCGGGCCGTTAAATAAAGCCAGTTGCCCTTTAAGTACTTCTCCTTTGATATCCGTATCTATTCGTTTTCCTTCCATAAATATGGCTATTAAATTTCCTTAAACGAAACTAATATTTCTTTATAGGAAATTTAAAGGTATTTAAAAGAAATAATATTTCCTTAACAGAAAATAAATTCTCTGTTAAATTATATTGTTTTATAATATTAAATACTATTGGAGAGCTCTGAACACATGACTTTCGATAGTCTGGCTTGGCCTGAATCTGGAATAATCCGCCATTTTCTGTGCACATACTATCAATAGCTGCAAAGATCAAACAGATGGAAATGTTTACGGTCAGGCACTTGCAGCAGTTGGTTTCATAACCTTAGCATTCGACGCATCCCACCAGGAGAAAGCGGAGGTGACCACAGATTCCGGGAAGACCCATCTGCGAGTAGAGGACTTCCGTTGCGCTGCAGATTATCTGACTACACTGCCTTATGTTGACGAAGAAAAAATAAGCGCGTTAGGTATTTGTGGCGGTGGTGGTTACGCAGTAAGTGCAGCAATGACCGAAAGAAGGTTTAAAGCAGTGGCAACTGTTGTTGCAGCAAATTATGGAAGATTGGTAAGAGAACGCGAATACATTTAAGGCCTATGCAGAAGCCTATCGTGTTGTATGAATCTTTCTCACTGGCTCAATAATATAAAAACAAGCACATACGCTGCACTGAAGTGTGCGGCGTATGTGCTTGCCTGTGAGAACATAAAGCATATCTCTGATGTACAGAATCGATTTAACCGCAAATATTGCAAGGCTGGCGTGGAGACGGGCTGGTGGCCAGGCAGTCTGTGATCAGCCGTGTTCCTCCGGGGCAATTTGTTCCGGTAGCACCGCCGGCACCACCTCTTAATTGGTGTTGCTCCATTCCATTTAACTCAACGATAGAAGATTTTTGAAGGAAGAGCTTTTTGTCTAAATTGATTTTTTTTCTTTTCATAATGAGGAGTTTTAGATGAGATACAGATTATAACGTTTTCATTTTAAAAAACAGGTAGGCTAACAGCACCCGCTGATGTTACAAGCCGTAATTTGTTTTGTACACAACAAAGTAGCCATCGCTCCTTTCACCTCCAGTTGTGCTGGCTGTTGCAGGGTGGCAATTCTAATGGCGGAAAGGTTTAATTTTTTGGGAACTCTCTTTTTCATAAATAGTAATATTGGGTTATCAAAAGAGCAGTACCTGCCCCTGTTTCATTGACGTGGATGATGAAATTAACTTATGCTACTGCCATACATCAGCACCACATCAGTAAACATCTAACGACCAGGAAACACTTTCAAACTGACCAATACACTGCCGGGTTACACTGATTACAAAATAATGAATTGTTCCCCATTGTATCAATACCCTGAAACAGGTTATTTTTTATACCTGCAAACAGGTAGTCAATGATATCATTCGATAAAATCTTACAAAAGAGCTAGTATTTAGCCGGGAGAATTGTCTCCGTCATTTTGGCTACAACTATCTGCATTATGGCAACGTGGCATAGTTATATCCAGCCGACTTTTGTATTGTAAAACAAGAAACAATATGAAGACAATTTTTATTACCGGTGCCTCTACCGGTTTAGGCAAAGCCACCGCTAAATTATTCCAGGAAAAAGGTTGGGCAGTCATTGCCACTATGCGTAATCCTGAAAAAGAAACGGAACTCTCGCAACTGAAGAACGTCACTCTGTTACCATTGGATGTTACCAATCCCGAGCAGATCAGCACCACCGTGCAGCAAGCTATACAGCAGGGCGTGGATGTAGTTTTCAATAATGCCGGTTATGGTTTGGTGGGAGCTATGGAAGCCATTAATGATGAACAACTTGTAAAGCAATTAAATACTAACCTACTGGGAGTACTTCGGGTAACCCAGGCGTTCATCCCTTATTTCAGACAAAGAAAAAGCGGTATGTTTATTACCACCACATCCATGGGCGGCTTATTTACCTTCCCGCTCGGTTCAGTATATCACGCCACAAAGTTTGCGCTGGAAGGCTGGAGTGAAAGCCTCTCCTATGAAATGGGACTGTTTAATGTTGCGGTAAAAACGGTTGCGCCAGGAGGCATTGCGACCGATTTCATGAGCAGATCTATTGATGCGCCTTCCCATCCAGCGTATGAAGATGCAAATAAGAAGCTTTGGGCAGTTTTCAAACCAGAGGAATTTTCATCCGCAGCACAAATAGCAGCCGTAGTGTACGAAGCCGCCACTGATGGTAAAAACCAGGTGCGCTATGTAGCCGGTGAAGACGCTAAATCCTTGTATGCAAGACGACTCGAAGTAGGAAGTGAAGCCTTCAGAATAGAGATGGGTCAAAATGTATTAGGTTTGTAAACAGATAAATCCGGAAGATGAAAAAAGCCACACCTCCCCCATTCAAAATTGATGCTATCAGCACACTACACCGGATGCTGGGTTTACCCGGCCCGCTGCATCCGTTGATTAGTATCGTTGACAATACAAAAATAGCCGTGGAGAAACAACAGCTGCCGGAAACATTTTTACTCAGCTTTTTCAAAATATCATTTAAAAAATTACTGAAGGGCAGAATCGGGTATGGACAAGGTTATTATGACTATGATGAGGGCGGTCTGGTGTTCACCGCCCCTCACCAGGTTATTTCTATTATAAATGACACCGAATTTTATGGTGCTACGCTGCTCATCCATCCCGACTTTATCCGTAATTATCCATTAGGAAAGAATATCAAAAACTATGGCTTCTTTTCCTACGAAGCCAACGAAGCCCTTCACCTTTCTGAAAAGGAGAAAGCCTCCATCCTTGCTATACTTGAGCATATCTCCGCGGAACTCGAAAATCCGATTGATGATTTTAGCCAGGACGTCATCATATCTTATATTGAGGTGTTGCTCAATTACAGCAATCGTTTTTACAAGCGACAATTTATTACCAGGAAAGCCGTGAACAGCGATTTGCTGGCAAAAATGGAAGATTTGCTGAATAATTATTTTGAAACAGCCCATGCGTTAAAAAAAGGGCTTCCCACAGTGGAATATCTTGCGGAACAACTGCATCTTTCTCCCCGTTACTTAAGTGATATGCTCCGCTCACTTACAGGTCAGAATGCGCAGCAACACATCCATGAAAAACTAATTGAAAAAGCGAAGGAAATGCTTTCCACAACTAGTTTACCTGTAAGTCAGATCGCTTATGAGCTGGGCTTTGAGCATCCGCAATCTTTCAGTAAATTATTTAAAATAAAAACCAGCCAATCTCCGTTGGAATTCCGGCAGTCGTTTAACTGAGTTAACCTGGAAATAGATCAATAGATATATCAATGAAGTAGCCTTCCAATCGCAGGATTTGAAGGCTGCTTCATTTCCCACAGGCATCATAAAATCGCACACCGGTTGTAACGTTTCCGTACAGTATATATAAATAATAAAACCATAATACATTAATTATCAGTAACTAATTTATATGGCATGACTTTTAAATCATATGCTAGCATCTTCAATAAAAATAGCAAAACGTGTTAAAAACATATTTTAAACTGGCTTACAGAAATATAATAAAGGATAAAGCCTATTCTGCTATTAACATAACAGGTTTAGCGATTGGCCTGGCATCAAGTATCCTCATTTTACTTTGGGTACAAAATGAATTAAGCTATGACCGGTTCCATAAAAATGTCAACCAGACATATCGCATCACCTGTGATTTTGATGGTTCCAAAAGTGCGGCAAGTTCGGCAGCCATGCCCGCCGGATTGAAAGCAGTAATGCCGGTCGTTAAAAATACGGTTCGCTTAGCCCCTACCATCTCTGCTACCTTATTGGAAACAAAAGACAAAAAATTTGAAGAAAAACGTGTGTTTTACGCCGACCCCAGTTTCATGGATATATTTTCCTTTCCACTGGTGCAAGGCGATCGTACCACAGCGTTAAATCAGGTAGATGGCGTTTTAATCACGCAGGAAATGGCAACCAAATACTTTGGAAACGAAGATCCCGTTGGTAAAGTAATACGAAAAGATAATAAAGAAAACGTAGTAGTAACGGGCGTGCTGGCTAATATTCCTGCTAACTCGGACCTACAGTTTGATTTTATTTTTCCAATGGCAGCTTTAGCCAGAACAAATGATGATTTAAAAAATAATACCTGGAACAACTACAGCTTTTACGACTATGTTCAATTAGATAAAAGTTTCGACCCTTCTGCTGCCAATTTATTAAGACTGGAAAAACAAATTGATCAAATTGCGTTGCAGCATAGTCCCGACGTAAAAGCCTCTTTTCAGCTACAACCCTTCACCGCCATCCATTTGGCCCCCGAACGACTGGGGGATTTGCCCGGACACGGTAATGCGCAATATGTAAACATATTCTTCATTATCGCTATTTTAATATTGGTGGTAGCCTGTATCAATTTTATGAATCTGGCTACCGCACGTTCTGCCCGGAGGGCCAAAGAAATTGGTTTACGCAAAGTGGCAGGCGCCGTACGTGGACAACTGATCCTTCAGTTCTTAAGTGAGTCTGTCTTAATCTCGCTTATTTCACTGGCTATTGCACTCGGGATCGTCTTCTTATTCCTGCCGGTATTTAATGAAATAGCCGATAGAAAACTGGCCATTGCGGCGGTGAGTACTAAATTCTGGTTAAGCCTTTTTGGCATCGCATTGTTGACCGGATTAATCTCCGGCAGCTATCCTGCTTTATTTCTTTCCGGCTTTAATCCTATTAAAGTACTCAAGGGAAATGTAAAATCAATGGGCAGCAATCTGTTATTCCGCAATGCTTTGGTAGTAACTCAATTCACCGTTTCTATCGTTTTGCTGGTAGGTACTGTCGTCATTTATAATCAGCTTAAATTCATCAAAGACCGGAACCCCGGCTTCGAGAAGGCCAATCTCTTATATGTGCAGATGAAAGGGGATATATGGAGCAAGCAGGAGGCCTTTAAAAATGAATTAAAACAAAACCCGCTTACCAGCGATTTTGCCATTACCTCTGACCTGCCTGCCAACCCGGGGGGCTGGACACTTGACGTAGAGTGGCAGGGCAAAGATCCTCACTCACAAATGGCTATCCCGGTAATGGCTGTCAATGAAGATTTTATCCATACATTCAGGATGCCACTATTGGCAGGCCGAAGTTTCTCAAGGGCATTTAAAACTGATTCCAGCAACTATATAGTGAACGAAAAAATGCTGAGTTTAATGGGCTTAAATGCCAGTACAGCCGTAGGTAAGCCATTAACGCTATGGGATAGCAAAGGAACAATTATTGGTGTTGTAAAAGATTTTAACTTTAAAACGATTCATCAGGCCATAGAACCATTGGTACTGTTCTATAATAAGTTTGGTGGGTATGTGGTGATAAGAACACTACCCGGTAAAACCAACGCAACCATACAGGCATTGGCAACAATAAGCAAAGAGCTCAACCCTGCCTATCCTTTCAAATTTGAATTTCTTGATCAGGATATAGCCAACCTCTATAAAGGAGAACAACAGATGGGCAACATTTTCAATCTTTTTGCTATCCTGGGCCTCTTTATTTCCTGCCTGGGACTATATGGCTTATCAGCTTTCATGGCGGAGCAACGTACCAAAGAAATTGGTGTACGCAAAGTATTGGGAGCATCCGTTCTTAACCTGGTTTATTTATTGTCCATTAATATTACGTGGCTCATCCTCATTGCCATAGCGATTGCCGTACCGCTTTCCTGGTACGCGGTGAACAGTTGGCTGGCTAACTTTGCCTATCATATACAGGTTAGCTGGCTCGTATTCTTCGTGGCATCCCTGGCGGCTTTGAGTATTGCGTGGCTTACTGTTAGTTATGAATCTGTAAAAGCAGCGATTGTTAATCCTATAAAGAGCCTGAGAACGGAATGATGATTTATCCGGTACGGAGCTGCATCTTATGGCCTTCCATAAAATAATGTAAATTTAGAACAGCCTTCAGGTCTTCGATCTGA
The DNA here is from genome assembly GCF_052114225.1 of Chitinophaga sp. RAB17. NCBI lineage: Bacteria > Pseudomonadati > Bacteroidota > Chitinophagia > Chitinophagales > Chitinophagaceae > Chitinophaga > Chitinophaga sp. RAB17. The sequence continues at coordinate 303,591 of NZ_JBFREI010000005.1, forward strand.
AGGCTGCTTCATTTTTGTATAATCCCCAGGTAAATAAGTCCCTTTTATTCCTTTCTTTTGTAAAAAATTTAACCAGATTCAATATAAAAGTATCAACAACATGAAAAGCAATAAAAAGAAGTTGTCACCTGAACAAAGTCAAGGACTACTCAACGTGTTGAAGACCCGCTTTGAGAAAAACACCAATCGTCATAAAGGTATTGACTGGTCTAAAGTACAGGCTAAGCTGGAAGCACATCCTGAAAAACTATGGTCACTCGATGAAATGGAAATAACCGGTGGTGAACCGGATGTAGTGGGTTATGATAAAAAGACGGATGAATACATTTTTTATGATTGTTCCGCCGAAAGTCCTAAAGGCCGCAGAAGTGTTTGTTACGACCATGAAGCGCTGGAGTCAAGAAAAGAGCATAAACCGGAAAATAGTGCCATTCAGATGGCTGCTGATATGGGCATTGAACTTTTAACTGAAGCACAATACCAGGAATTGCAGCAATTAGGGAAATTCGATACAAAAACGTCCAGCTGGATAATAACCCCTCCTGCCATTAGAAAACTCGGCGGCGCCCTGTTCTCAGATCGCCGCTATGATCACGTTTTTGTGTATCACAACGGTGCAGAATCTTACTATGCTGCCAGAGGCTTCCGTGGCTGGCTAAAGGTGTAGTGCCGATGTTTTTTTTAGAAATATTCACTTGTACATAAACCTTAAAATATGAGACTATTAATTTTGCTTTCCTTTTGTTTGATTAGTTTGGCGAGCAGTGCTCAAACCTCAAAAGAACTGATCGGAAAATGGAAACTGATCAAAGAAACAAAAGATGGTGTTGAAAAAACACCAAAAGATACTTATCAAATATTCATGGAAGATGGCGTGTTTAAAGGAGTTAATGGTGATAAGTCGCGCAATGGAAAATGGAAACTCTCTGATGATAACAAAGAGCTTACGATCAAGATCAGTATTATCTCTTTAACTTTTAAAGTAGATTATTTTGATGCCAAAAGAAGAATCATCAGCCACGACAAAACAGGTACACTTGAATATGAGAAAGTGGAAAACTAAAAAATTTCCTGCAATCGCTTTTGCACACCCCATGTGAACGATAGCCAAAAAACATCCCGCGGCAGGCATATCAGCCACCACGGGATGTTTTTTGTTTTCCTGAATATTATTTATCGTGATCATCTCTCCCAATACTATTTACCAACATCCCGAAAATTGGTTTGATAGCGCCACCTAGTCCACATGATCTATCTTCCCATCCACCAGGTGAATGATCTGGTCAGATCTGCCGGCAATATCTTCATCGTGTGTTACCATCAGGACGGTTTGTCCTTTCTCTGCCGACAGTTTTTTAAATAAGTCAAATACCACGGCCGAATTATAGCTGTCAAGGTTCCCGGTAGGCTCATCACCCATAATGATCAGCGGTTCATTGATGAGCGCCCGGGCAATGGCTACCCTTTGCTGCTGGCCGCCAGAGAGCAGCGATGCCCGTTTGTTTGCCTGATCTGCTACACCCAACAGCTTCAGCAAATCATTGGCATGATGTGCGGCTTCCTCCCGGCTGTATTTAGCGAGTTTAAGCGCCGGAAGCATCACATTCTTTAGTACGGTAAACTCAGGCAACAGGTAATGAAACTGGAATACAAAGCCGATATGGTGGTTCCTGAAATCGGCAAGCCAGGGATTACTTTTTCCACGCATCTCATCCTGGTTAATCCGGATACTTCCTTCAAAATCTGTATCCATAGTAGATAACAGGTATAGTAAGGTAGATTTCCCACTGCCCGATTTGCCGGTGATGGTAATAAGTTTTCCTTTTTCAATATCAAAACTTACATCGTCCAGTACCTGCATTTTTGCCGGTTGCTGAAAGTATTTATTAATATTTCTTACTTCTATCAGGTTCATGGTTTAGCCTCTTAAAATGGTGATAGGATCCAGGCGGGATGCCTTGCGGGAGGGCAGGTAGCCGGCGAGTGTAGTGGTGATGATCCCGAAAGAAAAACCGCTAATGTAGTAAACGATAGAATAGTTCACCGGGAAATGATCCATCGTGATCATCACATCACTCTTATAAGGCATTTGCGAGATGGCATACGTTGCCAGAAAGCCGCATACAAGTCCCAGCAATGCACCAATAGTGCCAATAATGACTGCCTGGATCAGGAAAACCCGGCGGATATCTCCGTTGGAAAAACCCATAGCTTTGAGGATGGCAATATCTTTCATCTTCTCATAGATCATCATGGTGAGGATATTGAAGATGCCAAACCCGGCGACCAGCAATATGGTGATGGAAACACCATATACCATAAAGTTGCGGAACCCTTCTCCGTCAACAATTGCCGCGTTATCCTGCCTCCAGTCGGACCCCTGAAATCCGTATTTCGTTTGCAGCTCCTGGCAGAAGGCTGGCGCCAGCTCCATATCATGCAGTTTAATTTTGATGTCTGTGATATACGCGGCGGGTACTTCCATGAAACGCTGTACGGTATTGATACTGGCATAGCTTTCCTGTTTGTCGATGTCCGACATACCGGTTTTGAAAATGCCCGCAACGGTGACATAAAAGTTGTTGCCTTTTTCGGTGGTGAGTAATAGTTGATCCCCTGTTTTGACGTTTAGTCTTTTAGCAAGATTAACACCCATTACAATACTATTGGGCGTAGTGGCGAGTTCCTGAAAACTGCCTTCCAACAGTTTGGCCTGAAGATTAAACAGGGCATTTTCATTTTCAAATACAATCCCGTTAATAGTGCCGTTGATAGTACTCGATCCCAGCCGGTAAAATACCTGGGATTTGATGGAGCCTGATACGGCCAGCACGCGTGGATCGTCCTGCAGCAACTGAATCACCTCTTTGCCGTCTTTCAGGTTGAGTGAAACATCTTTAGGCTTGGTGTGGTCCACCATGTTAACGGCCCTGGATTGTACTTTATCCAGTATGGTCCCGGAGGCGGCCTGCATTTCGTTGTACAATCGCAGGTGTGGCGATTGTTCGAAGGCAATATTTCTCAGGAAATCGTTGATGCCCTGGATCATGCTCACCATAAATACAAACATGGTAATGCCGAAGGTAACCCCTACTGTAGCAATAATGGTTTGTTTGAGGCGGGTGCGCATATGCGTTAACGCAATGGATGCCGCCAGCTGTATGTTGGTGAATATTTTCATGGCTTATTCTTTTTTAGCGATGATATCTCCGGCATGTAAACCGGATTTTACTTCAATCCAGTTGCCATTTTTAGCGCCGCTAACAATGCCTGTCTTCTGCAACTCCCTGCCTTGCTGCAGGTACACACTATCGCCTTTCAGCAGGAAGTCAGAAGGGATCATCAGGGCGCTTACATTTTCCCGGATAATGATATTGGCTTCCACGGAAGACTGTGGATAAAAGGTATGGTTGTCGGTGACGGCGGCTTCTACCTGGAAGCTTCTGCTTTCTTTCTGTAGTAGCGGTACAATTTTGTTGATCGTAGCGGTGAATTGTTTGCCGGCATATACATCTGTTTCAAAGTATACCTTCTGCCCGATATTGATTTTACTGATATCGCGTTCATCTACCAGTAATTCCAGTTTAAATTTTCCAGGGAGACCTACCAGGAGAACAGGACTATTGAGCTCGACCAGTTCCCCTTCTTTTGGATACACTTTAAACACGCTGCCATCCACGGGACTTTTTAGTACTTTCCCTTCTCTGACCTGCTGACTGGCAGCAAACTGCTGGCGGCTTTGCAGGAGCTTATCTGTCAGTTCATTTTTTTGTGCGAGGTATCGTTGTTGCAAGGATTGGTAGTTACGAAGACTATTAGCAGCATCCAGTCTTTTTTGCTCGGCATCTTTTTCAGACACGGCTTTGTCTTTGGCGAGGTCGGTATACCGCGCTGCATTTACGGCATCCTGTTCATATTGCTGTTGTGCCTGTGCAATCTTTTCCTTCAGTTCATTCAGCGTGGCCGATCCATCGGCCGCATTGCTGCCGGCGAGTGCCACCTGGCTGTGGCGTATATCCAGCTCCGTTAGCTGACCAGGTGTACCGAGAACGGCCAGTACTTGATTTTTGCTGACGGTATCTCCTTCTTTTACTTTCAGTTGCAGGAGAAGGTCTGTGCTGTTGGATTTCAGGAAATAGTAAGCTTGTGGCATCACTGCACCGGAGGCATATACGGCCTCGTTCATATTACGTGACTGTACAGTCCAGGTGATATTTTTTTTCTTACAGGCAATAGCCAGAGAAGCTATTGTTGCTATGATTAAAAGCTTTTTCATGCAGGCTATTTATTTTGTAAGTAATTTATTTCCGTATAATGTCTGAAGAAGTCCATCCTGGCTTCATTCAGCTTTTCCTGTGCTTCATACAGGTCTTTCTGCACGTCTTTCAGCTGGATCATATCAATGATGCCCTTATCGATTTTTTTTGTGCTGAGTATCTCGTTTTCTTCTGAGAGCCGGATATTATCCTGTTGCAGACGAATGTTTTGAGCTGACTGTTCCAGTGCTGCTTTTTCCTGCTGGTATTTTTTCTCCTGTTCAGCAGTGTAGCTTTTGAACTGTTGATCAGCGGCCTGCCAGCGGGCTTTCTGTGCACGGGGCTTATATGCGATCCTGCTTAGTGATAGCGGCATGGAAAGTTGTATACCCACGAAACCTACGCTGAACCAGGGCGAGCGGGTGATGAAATCACTTTTTTCTCCAAAGCCCAGTTGTTCCCAGCTACTTTTCAAATGCAGGCTGGGATTCCCTTCTGCCCGGGAAAGCTGGTACTCCTGTTTGGCGAGAGTCACTTTTGATTGTTCCGCCTCGTAGCCAGGGAGAAGGGCGTTATTGAAACCGGTGACAACCAGTGCAGGCAATTCCCCGCTGGGCGCCAGTGGCAGGGAATCCTCCAACGGATACCCCATCCAGAACTTCAGGTCCAGGTAACCCTGTTGCAAATCGGTAGCCGCTTTGATTGCGTCTGTTTCGCGGTTTTTCAGCAGGGTAGCCGATTGGTTGAGTGTTATTTTATCGGTGAGCCCTTTTTCGTACTGAAGCATAATGAGCTGATGGATATGCTCGTAGTTCCCGTATAGTTTGGCAGTAACGGCCACGTATTCCTGCTGTTGCTGTACGCTGTAATAAGCGATGCGCGTATTTTTCAGTAATGTTTGCAAGAGGGAGTTGTATTCATTTTTTTCCGCCTGTTGTTGTAGCCGCGCCAGTTTAATCTGTTGCCAGGTTTGTACATCAATAAGAGGAAGATCGGCATCCACGCCATAGTTGCCCATCCAGGGAGTACCCATTCTTATCGGAACAGAGCCACTGGAAGATGGGTTCAGTAGTTGTCCGGGAAAGATCTGCACCGGAATTTTCCAGTAATGATTTATTTCCGCTTTCACAGTGAAGGAGGGCGCCAGGCTGGAAGCCGCTGCTTTGCTGCTTTGTGTGGCTGCCTGCAGCAACTGGTTCTTTGACAGTAGATCGTGATTATGCGTGGTAGTATATTCCAGGCACTTCCCGATTGTCCACGGCTGGCTATTGTTATTTCCGGGCATAGATTGCCCGCCTGCTGTACGGGCATAGATAGCCAGTAACAGCAGTAGGATAGCTGTTTTCATCTTTTGTAGTTAAATTCCTTAAATTCTGTGTTGATTATACCGGGGAAGCTTGCTGACATTTTATACCAATGCAGCAAAGACAATTGCTTACACCCGTTTTTTATACACGCTCATCGCAAGCATATAAGCCACGAGCATAATTCCAATGCACCAGGCAAGCGCAACCCATATTTCATTGCCTACGGGCTGATTGGAAAGTAGCGCGCGGAGGGTTTCCACGATAGAGGTTACGGGTTGATTCTCTGCAAAGGCGCGAACGGGCCCCGGCATGGACTTCGTAGGCACAAACGCCGAACTGATAAATGGCAGGAAGATGATGGGATAGGAAAAGGCGCTTACACCGTCCACTGATTTGGCGGATAGTCCGGCAATCACCGCAATCCAGGTTAAAGCCAGCGTAAACAATGCCAGTACACCGGCAACGGCAAGCCATGACAGCACTCCCGCCGATGAACGAAAGCCCATGAGCAGCGCTACGAGAATAATTACCACAACAGAAATGGCGTTGGATACCAGTGAAGTCAGCACATGCCCCCACAGCACAGTTGAACGTGCAATCGGCATAGAGTGGAATCGCTCTAATATCCCCCGTTGCAGATCAAGAAACAGGCGGTAAGCCGTATAGGATATACCACTTCCAATGGTAATCAGCAGAATGCCCGGTAGCAGGTAATTCACGTATTTATCTGTGCCGGTTTGAATGGCGCCGCCAAACACATATACGAACAACAACAGCATTGCTATTGGCATAATTGTTACCGTAATGATGGTATCCATGCTGCGAAGAATATGGCGCATGGAACGTCCAAGCATAACACCCATATCCCTGAAAAAATAGTGTTTTATCGTTTCCATTTATTTTTCCATTTTTTCGCCGATGATGGCAAGAAATATCTCTTCCAACGTCGGCTGTTTTTCAATATATTCCACTTTCGCGGGCGGGAACAGTTCTTTCAGCTCTGCCAGCGTGCCACTTACTATAATTCTACCCTTATGAAGAATAGCTATTCTGTCGGCCAGCTGTTCCGCCTCATCCAGATACTGCGTAGTCAGAAAAACCGTTGTGCCGTTATCAGCAAGTTCCCTGACAATATTCCACACCTCGATCCGTGCCTCCGGGTCAAGCCCGGTGGTCGGTTCGTCCAGGAAAATGAGCTGTGGGTTTCCAACAAGACTCATGGCGATGTCGAGCCTGCGGCGCATACCTCCCGAGTAAGTAGATGCCCTGCGATCGGCGGCATCGGTTAAACCGAAGCGTTTCAGTAAATCGTCCGCAACTGTGTGCGAATCTTTCAGGTGTCGCAGCTTAGCAATCATGATAAGATTTTCACGCCCGGTTAAAATCTCGTCCACCGCGGCAAACTGCCCGGTCAGACTGATCGATGCCCGCACATTGCCTGGCTTTGATGCCACATCGAATCCGTTTACGGAAACCGTTCCGCTGTCTTGTTTCAGCAGCGTACTGAGGATTTTAACAATCGTTGTCTTACCTGCACCATTGGAGCCGAGCAGGGCGAAAATGCTACCTGCCTCTACCTGAAAATCTACTCCTGTCAGCACCGGTATGTTTTTATAGGATTTTTCGAGTCCCTGCACCGAGATGGCGATATCATGATGTGTCATTTCTATTTCCTCCTTCATGATGTTAATAATGTGATACCAGTTAAATCCGCTTTTCCGTTTTTCAAAAAAGCATAGGTCAGATTATCTGCCTTGCAGTCAATAAACCGAAGTCCCTTCAGACTTTTACTCCTACCCTTGAAGAATGTATTCGTAAGTGTTACATGCTGAAATGTTACCCTGGTAAATGCACAATTTTCAAATGAGCAGTCCTCCAATGTGCCATCGAAAACCATATCATCAATCGACGTGTCATTAAAAGAAGTGCGACTCAACACGGCATTTACCATGCTGCCTTTCATGAGCGCACAGGTTTTAAACACCGCGCCGGAAAAATCTGCCCCGGAGAAATCACAACCTTTAAAGTAGCTCCCTGAAAATTCGGTTTCCTGCAGGGAACAGTCCTTGTACATATTATTAATTAAGTGGGAATTCTGCATGTGGCTGCCGCTGATGTCAGAACCGGAGAAGTCACAGTTTTCTACATTATTACCTTTTAGAAGAAGCCCTGACATATCTGAACCAACAAACAGGCAACGCTGCATATTGGCGCCGCTGAACTTTTCATGGAGATTTTTCAAACCTGAAAAGTCTGCGTCTACCCAGCTTCCGCCTGACATATTCCAGTTAAGCTTTTTCTCCGGCTTTCCGGATGGCAATTCCACGGATTGTTTAACCAAAGGCTCAACAGATGCCACTTCAGTGGTCTCTGATGGGAAGCTTTCTGAAAAATAATTAAGATCAACACCCAGAATTTCCGCGAGACGGTTAAAAGTAGTGATGTCTGGCATTGATTCTCCCCGCTCCCACTTTCCGACTGCCTGGGAACTAATAAATAAACGCTGGGCGAGCTGGGCCTGGGAAATATCTATTTTCTTTCGTGCTTCGGCTATTTTGTTACCGATCGTCTTCGTATTTAACATAAGTCACTGTTTTTTTTTGACACTACAAAGATATTCACATTCATTCCTGGAATCAGCAAAGAAGCCAGCACTCTTAGTTGTAATTCCACAACTTGTAGTTGTATTCAACAACTACAGGTAGCATACGGCTGGTAAATATTATATATTTAACTAACATAACATCCATCTTACAATAGACTCCAATAAAAAACCTGCGCAGTGCGCAGGTTTTTTATGCTCATAGCATATAGTAGTTATGTATGGAGAAGAATCTATAAAAAAAGCCGCATACATTCCTGTATGCGGCCTCATTTAATTATTTATACTCAGGCGCGGGTTTTCTTGAGTTTTACTTCCACTTTTTCACCGGGTTTGCTTACCCTTACCACCTTTTTCACTACAGCACCAGCGCCGGTACTGTAGTCCCTGTTAACCGTATTTGTGCTGGTACTCTGGAACATGCCATTGATATAGTGGTCGGTATAACCTACCACTTCTGCCACACTGTAAGAATGGTCGTATCCGAACTCCGTATATAACAGATACTCTCCGGGCATGAGGTTTACAAATTCGAAATGCCCTTGATCATCATACACCTGGGTAGTTTTGATACACTGGGCTGCTTCGTCCAGCAGTGCAATACCTTCCCGGCCTTTTTTACGCTGGGATTCGTTTGTTTTGATCCATTCTTTGAAATAATCGTTGTAAGGGATGAGGACCACCTTTGTACCACGGGGCGCCACCTGCTTGGCCTGGATATTCATCACCTGCATTTTGGCGAAGATAGTACCGTTGTCATTGAAATCGCGGGCAAACACCTGTCCGCTTATAATGGAGTTGCCGCCTTTCACCATTTTCATAGTTTCATCTTTATCGAAAGGGGCCTTCACAGAGTTGAAATCTGTTTCTATATCCACCATCCTGATCTGTTGGCCATTGGCCCAGCTGTCTATCTGCCACAGCCGACGGGTCTTCTTATCGATGTAAGAAATAGATTTTTCATCAGTAGATGGTTCCACCACCGTTACTTCCCATACATCGTGTTTACCGGTGTATTTACTAACCCAGGTGCTGTTCTTCACTTCTTCCACAACGGCTTTTTTCAGGTTATCACCATTTGCGGGTTTGTATTCATATACGGGTAAATCAGTGCTGTAGCCGGAAGTCAATGGCAGCAGCGACAGGATAAACGGATAGGTATAACTGTCTATGAAATACTTATCGCCTGCTTCCTTGATCAGGGTCTTTTTACCTGTTTTCTTATCAATATGATACCCTGTAACATTATTCCCGAAGTGCAGCACCATATCTTTCAGGGTGCTGTGCGATGCGCGGTAAATAGGCTTGAAGTTGCTCAGGTTAGATATGGAAGTATCTTTCCACTCTTCCAGTCCGGCAAGAGCAGTGATAGTAGTTAATGCCAGTTTATCATTGGAGGCATTAATACCAATGGTAAAGGTGCCGATCGCCGATTCGTCACTGCCATTCACGGCATAACAGGCAAGGGTATATTTACCGTTCTTCAGCAGTTTGCTGTCGAATTTTTCCTGGGCCTGGCTCTCGCCTCCAATGGCGGCCAGGAGAACTGAAGCGGAAGAGATCAGGATCGATTTACGAAATTGAGAAAACATGGTTCTGATAGTTTATCTGACAATACAAAAATAGGTAATTCAACAGGCTCAGTATATACCCGAATAAAGGGAAGCAAATATACCTGTTTTCAGGTATATACAATTGGCGTAAGGCAGATGACTAAATAGCCTATATTTATTCAGATACTGGATTTAACTGCTGCTGACAAAACCTCAAAGCGGATAAATTGGAAGCCAGCATCTTTAAATCGTAGAAAGATTATATAAAAATGATCAAAGACGACATAATAGCTTTCGGCAAATATAACTGGCAGGTGCTTAGTGTTAAAGACAACAGGGCGCTGATTATTACAGAACATATCATAGCGCTGCGTTGGTATCACACAAAGTTTACAGACATCACCTGGGCGGATTGTGATTTAAGAAAATATCTTAACAATGAATTTTATAATGAATTCAGCCAGGATGAAAAGGAAAAAATCAGTACCGTTACAAACAAAAATACCGACAACCAATGGTTTAAAACAAAAGGCGGTAAAGATACTGTTGACAGCATATTTTTGCTAAGTCTTGAGGAGGTTTGCGAGTACTTCGGCGACAGCAAAGAAAAATTGCAGCATAAAGGCAGTCAGACATGGTTTACAGATGACGAAAACAATGCAAAAAGACAAGCAAAATATGGCAATGATTATCACTGGTGGCGGCTTCGTTCGCCCGGCTATTATGGCCGCACAGGCGCAAGCGTGAGCTACAACGGCTATGTTTACGTCCGTGGCAACGGCGTCTATGGCAGACCCAAAGACGGCGGCGGTATTCGACCCGCTTTATGGCTTAAACTGTAAGATCAAACCTTAACAATAATCAATCTGACGTAGCCAATTTTTGTTATTAAATTATTTAACTTCATTCAAAACTATTCTATGATACTTCAATACCTGACAGGAGAATTCGAACATGAAGTAGAGAACACGCGTAAATTATTACAGGCGATACCTGAAAAAGATCTCCGTTATAAACCTTCAGAGATTTCGTGGACAATGGGGGAACTTGCACAGCATATTGCTACCATTTACTATTGGTATGTGGGTGCGCTTACCAAAGATGTGTACGACCTTGCCGCTGATCATCTTGAAAGGGGAGATACCAATGATATCAAGGCTACCCTGGCCCTTTTTGAAAACAATGTCGAAAAAGCCAGAGCTGCATTAAAATCGCTCACAGAGGAAAAACTGAAAGACAACTGGACAATGAAAGTGGGTGAAAAAGTTATCCTTGGGCCCATGCCGAGAGGCATTGTATCGCGTGGACTTCTTTTTAATCATATTTATCACCACCGCGGTGAATTGATCGTTTACCTTCGTGCTACAGGAAATAAAGTGCCTGGTTTGTATGGCCCCACCTACGAAGATAAACAGAAAAGCTAACACTATATAGCGCAGAAATAGCTATAATAGTTTGGGGGTATTTTGTAAAGCGAGTTGATTTGTGCTTCATCTCCTATCCCCAAACTCACCATACGAATTTACACACCACATCACCCTGTTTGTTTTAATGATAAAGGAGTGGTAATCTGCTGAAAATATTGGTGCGACCTCATCCCCCCATGTATAAACCTATTCTGATCGGCCATTTCCACGCCCAACCTCCTGAAGCCGTTATATCCAGCCACCCATAAATTGTTGTCTGTTTTCATTGTGCCATGACTAGCCATCTCTTTGTTCGGGAATGGTTCAACTATCTTAATAAATTCAATACCTTTGATCAGGAAAATTAGAAAAACACCCGTATGAAGCCACTTATAGAGAAACTAACGCTGGCTGAAAACAACTCTTTTGTAGCCAGAACCTATCGTACACCTTTGTTTGAAGTTCCCTGGCACCAGCATATCGAGTATGAATTAATCCTGTTTACAGAGGGAGAAGGAAAAAGCTTTATTGGTAATTATATCGGTGAATTTCAGACCGATGACGTTTTTCTTCTTGGCAGTAATCTTCCGCACACCTTTCAAAAAGCCCAAAGCAATCTTATTACGAGTGCAGTAGTAGTACAGTTCAAGGAAGACTTCTGGGGACCCGCATTTCTGCTTCTTCCCGAATGCCGGGACATCTATCGACTGCTTCAGCTATCAGCCGGTGGGCTGAAAATCCGGTCCGAATGTCGGGAGCGTCTTGCCCCGCTTATCAGGGAGCTGGAATATCTCACTGGATTTTCCCGTATCATACGCCTCTGTGAATGCCTTGAACTAATCGCACAAAGAGAGGAATATGAAATACTATCCACACAGGAAATAAAAGAACAGGACATTAAAAGTAAAGAACGCCTTGATGCGATCTTTCACTTCACCCATCAAAATTTCCATGCTCCCATCCAGTTAACTGATGTAGCAAAACTGGTCAACATGAGCGTCCCCGCCTTCTGTAGCTATTTCCGGCGGAGTACAAAAAAGACCTATGTTGGTTATCTGAATGAAATACGGATCGGGCATGCCTGCAAACTGCTTAAAGACACACATCAACATGTGGCGGCTATTTGTTACGAAAGTGGTTTCAGTACCTTGGCTAATTTCAACAACCGGTTTTTAATCGTTACCGGAACAACACCCTCTCAATACAGGAAAAAGTTCTCCATGGCTGCTGACAGTAACAGTGCAGTCCAGCAAATTAACCGCACCACCAGTATTGCCTGAAGTAAGACGCAAACGGGGATTAACGGGGTATTGGTATAACCAAGCCGGCAACTGCAATTCAGGAGATGTAAATATTATCATTCCGGGCACAGACCTGTGCAGGTAAAAAAATCATCTTTCGCCGCATAGTAGCACCTGATTGCCCCTAATTAAGCAGGCAGCTACACAGATTACAACGAAAGATGATTCATTATACTGTAATTGATCTTGTGGAATTTTAGCACTAATGCTATTATTTATTGTAAACCGAGGCAAGTTACTACTAACACTACGACTAAGCTTCCACTATATTATTCATTTAGTAAATAATATTAATCAACCAATAGCCGTGCTGCTCCCCGCATTTGTGTGCCAAACGATGGCTCTTCCTCAAAAGTTAATTTCAATCGTTCAAAGCCAAAAGGACAACCTCATCAAAAAAACATCCCACGGGTAAGTACATCTGTACCGGTAATAGTTTTTAAATACCAGTAAAATATATTTAACTTACTATACCCACACATTAATAGCAATTCAATAAGAGACTACATTTCTTATAAAACGCTCCCATTATGGTTTCAAATACTCAAAAAGAAAAAGCCGAAATGTTTCTAAAATATCACCATGACGAAGAAATTTTGGTGCTGTTAAATTCGTGGGATAGCGGAAGCTCCAAATTAATAGAAGCATGTGGCTATAAAGCGATCGCCACAACAAGTATGGGAATAGCCGCCTCTTTAGGTTATCCTGACTGCCAGGTAATACAATTGCCGGAGATGATTGAAGTTATTACGAGGATTGTAAAGAGCGTTCAAGTTCCCGTAACGGTGGACATAGAAGCCGGCTATGGAAACAATCTAAATGAAATAATCGATTCGGTTAAAAAGATAATTGCTACAGGAATTGCAGGAATAAATATTGAAGACAGCATTGATTTAAATCCGGTATTAATTGACGAGATGGAATTTTGTGAAAGAATATCAGCTATTCGCGCTTTGTCAGATTCACTGGGTTTTCATTTAGTAATTAATGCAAGAACCGATTCATTTTATACTTCATCAGGCTCATCACAGGAGAAATTATCGGAATCAATAAAGCGAGGGAATAAATACCGTGAAGCCGGTGCAGACTGCATATTTATTCAGCCCGTATGGGAAAAAGAAACTATTGCGACATTAGTTAAAGAAATTAATGCTCCGATTAATATCCTTTCCAATCCTACAATTGCGGCGGGACTATCGCCCTCTGTCCGTGAATTACAGGATTTAGGCGTTGCCCGTTTAAGCCTGGGTTCCAGTTTGATGAAAGCTACTTTAGCCTTAATTAAAAAAGTGGCCGACGAATTATCTGAACAGGGAACCTCCAATATTTTATTAGATGCAATGACACCGCTTCCCGAAGCTGCGTCCGCCTACAAAATGGCTATAGGATTAAATAAATAGCGCGAAGCCGGTTACCAATAAAGCAATTACTCAGCAAAAAAGTTCGGGTGTTTTAACAAGCTATACAATAAAAGCCGCTATAATAGCGGCTTTTTTAATGCGCAAATGACGCACCTGCCCGAACCCGAATAATTGAACAAATTAATTATTCACCTTTTGTATGTATAATAAAGTCTTTTTACATACATTTACGTAATTAATAGCAGAAATGAAAGGTACAAACCTCGGAGAATTCGAAGAACTGGTGCTACTCACCGTTGCAGCGTTGATGAACGAAGCATATAGCGTAGCGATATGCGACGAACTCTCGAACCATACCGGCCGTTCGGCGAAACTCGGCGTGGTGCATGCAGTGCTCAACCGTCTCGAAGAAAAGGGACTTGTGAAAAGTGAGCTGGGTGAAGCAACGAAGGCTCGTGGCGGTAAACGCAAAAGGTTCTATCAACTCACTATGCAGGGAAAGTCGGCATTGGTCAACGCCAAGTCAATGCGTGATGAACTGTGGGCCAGGATACCGTCGCTTGTCTGGCAAAAAATGTAGCATGAAAGAACAACGCCAACACCATCCGCCCGCCTGGGCGCAGCGATTTGTAGAATGGTATTGTAAACCCGGACTCGTAGAGGACCTTACAGGGGATCTTAACGAATGCTTCGAGCGGAATGTACAATCCCTCGGGCCCCGCCGTGCAAAGCTGGTCTACATAATTGATGCCTTCAAATTCTTCAGAAGTTATACGGTACGAAGTTCAATATTTGTCAACCTTTTTATGAACCGGATCATGATTGGAAGCTACGTCAAAACATCGGGGCGCAACATCATGCGCAACAAGCTGTTCTCATTCATCAATATTCTTGGCCTTGCCATCAGTATGTCCGTTGGGTTACTGTTGATCGCGTTTGTACTCGATCTCCGTTCTTACGACAGGTTCAACAAAAATGGCGAGCGGATATATCGCATCACCAACATAATGGCCTCCAACAGCGAAGAAAGTGGCAAGTTTGCGTCTACATCTGTAAAGACGGGAAAGCTTATCCGCGAGAAGGTAAGCGGCATTGAAGAAGTGACTACTATGCGCAACAACTTTTCGGGCGACGCGAAGGTGGGCGACAATACTCTCCCTATTAAAGGCTTCTGGGCAGAGCCATCGCTGTTCAGGGTCTTTACATTTCCAATGGTGGAAGGCAATCCCGAAACAGCGCTGAAAGATCCTTATTCGGTTGTTCTCACGGAAACGGCAGCAAAGAAACTGTTCGGTAACCAGGCGGCACTCGGCAAGGCAATCAAGATCGATACACTCGTTTACCAGGTGACCGGTATCATGAAGGACGTTCCCTTCTTTTCACACATCAGCTTTGAAGCGCTGGTATCATTGTCTACCGCTGAACAAATCAATAAAGGCGATAAAAATTATGCGGCATGGACAAACATGTGGTCCAACGCCGTATATCTCCTGCCCTCGAAAAATGCGGACATGGCGGCAATCCGGTCGCAGCTCAATGCGCTTGCAAGGGAAGAAAACCTCGCGGACGAAAATACTAAGATCCAACTCGAACTGCTTCCTTTATACAACATCGTGGTTGGAGAAAGCCTCCGTCAATCCGAAGGCGGCCCCGGCTTCGTTGGCCCTCACATCCCCCCTATTGTGCTTTGGATACTCTGCGGGCTGGCATTAGTTGTGATATTGTCTGCGTGTTTCAATTATACCAATCTCTCGATAGCACGCGCTATGCGCCGCATTAAGGAAATAGGTCTTCGCAAAGCTATCGGCGCTGAAAAGAGCCAGGTACGGTTACAGTTCCTGGCCGAGGCGGTCATGATCTCCCTGGCAGCGCTTCTTCTTTCATTCCTCCTGTTTCTCGTATTGCGGCCAATGCTGATCAACATGGCTCCGGAGATGCAGCGCACGGTGAAGCTCGATCTTACGCCATCCACGGTGGCAGCCTTCATCATCTTTTCAGTCACCGTAGGTGTTATTGCCGGCTTCATACCCGCTATATACTTTTCAAAAATCAGCCCCATCAATGCGTTCGGAAATGTTCCATCGGTGAAAATGTTCAAACACCTGACACTCAGGCGTACGCTGGTGGTGATTCAATACACGGTTACACTGATTTTTATTACAACAACCGCCGTTGGTTATGTGCAGTATAAAAACATACTTGCATTCGACCTGGGGTTCAGCACAACAAACATCCTGAACATTAATATGCAGGATAATAAACCCGATGTACTGCTCAAGGAACTCAGTGAGATGCCGGAAGTAACTGCACTTTCCCGGTCGCTGATTACCACCGGTGTAGGAAACGCCTGGGGCGGCAATATGAAATACAAAGATTCGCGGGATTCTGTGCTGGTCATGACCAATCACATTGACGAAAACTATTTGCCGCTGCATGACTATAAACTTGTTGCCGGCGGAAACTTTATTGCCCGACCTGCCACAGCCCAGGCCGTTGGAGAGGTGATCGTCAACCAGCAGGTTTTAAAACGATTCAACATAGGTGCCAACAACCCCCAGAAAGCAATCGGGGAACAGATCACATTGAATGGACGTAAAATGACCATTGTTGGCGTAATGCAGGACTTTCACTATGGCAAGGTGGAGAACCTCATCGGACCGGTAGCATTCACCTTCTGGACACCCGAAGACAGGGCTATCATCAGTGCCAAAATACAAAGCGCCGACATACCGGCCACAGTAGCCAAAATCGAGTCCATATGGAAAAAGATCGATCGTGTACATCCGTTTATGGCTGAATTCTATGACAAAGCAATAGAAGATGCATACAGCGAATTTTCCACCATGATCAAGATCATCGGCTTCCTTTCCTTTTTGGCCATTTCCATCGCATCCATGGGATTGTTCGGAATGGTGGTATTCACCACCGAAACAAGACTAAAGGAGATCGGCATCCGGAAGGTAATGGGCGCCAGCGCCGGCAACCTTATATACTTACTAAGCCGCGGTTTCCTATTCCTCCTGTCAGTATCAGCGCTCATTGCGCTGCCGGCAACTTACGTCTTCTTCCAAACCGTTGTGCTGCCCAATTTCCCTTATCATGCACCGGTGCAAATCACCGAGCTATTTGCTGGCTTACTGGCGGTATTGCTGATTGCGTTCATTATGATCGGGTCGCAAACGTTAAAGGCAGCGAGGAGCAATCCGGTGGCGGTTCTGAAGAGCGAATAAATTGATTGTAAAAGATCAGGCAAACTCTTATATCATTAAATTACGGTAAACTATAGCATGTAATATGGTTAGCAGGAGTGAAACAGAAATGATGCAGTTAATACTGGAAGTGGCAGAGAGAGAGCCACTGGTACTGGCTGTATTGCAGGATGGATCGCGATCCAATCCTAATGTAACAAAAGATATATTCCAGGATTACGATATCATCTTTGTGGTAGAAAACCTCGATCCGTTCCTGCAGGACCATAGTTGGGTAGACGTTTTTGGCGAAAGAATGATACTGCAGATGCCGGAAGACATGGAACTGTATCCCCCCTCGCCGGAACTGGCAGGAGCATTCTCCTACCTGTTGCAGTTTAAGGATGGAAACCGTATTGATCTGGTGATGGTGCCATTGGAAAAACTGGATCACTTCACCGGTGATAGCCTTTGCAAAATTATATGGGATAAAAGTGGGGTATTAAATGCCAATCCTCTTCCTCCTGCCAGTGACGCAAGTTATATTGTACAAAAGCCATCGCAACGTTCGTTCAATGATTGCTGCAACGAATTCTGGTATACTAATGCCGGCCTGGCAAAAGGATTATGGCGTGAAGAAGTGATACTGGCCAAGGAATTAATAAACCAGGTTATCCGTGGAGCATTGATACAAATGATGGATTGGTACATCGGCTGCCGTCATGGATTTACAGTAAACCCGGGTAAGTTTGGAAAGTTTTACCAACGTTACTTAGAGCCGGAGATGTACGAAAAAATGCTGGCCACTTATTCAGATGCTAACCTGCAACATATATGGCAGGCAGTGTATGTTACGATGGACCTCTTCAGAAATTCAGCCAGGTTTGTTGCAACGCAGTTAGGCTATGAGTATCCGGAAAGTTGGGATAAAAATGTAACCTCCTATATGGTGCATGTACAGCAGTTACCGAAGGATGCGGAAATGATTTATCCGCCGGAAATAAAGTGATGAACGAAGAAAACCTTTAAATGACTGTCGCCAGACCGAAGTTCAACTTCAGCCTGGCGACAGACGATATATATTTCGCGGATGATTTCAATAAACTGTTCATCCTGCTTACCAGATATTAGAAGAAGAATCTTGCTCCTATCTGTACCTGGTACGGATCTCCACCTGGATTAGCAATTCCGCTGGTGTTAACGGAATAGTTATACGTACTGGTTTCTTTACTGAATGCAGAAGCACGGTACAGGGAAGTATTACCAAAGTTATGGCTTGCACCCCATTTCTTATTGAGCATATTCGCGAAGTTGAAAACATCTACAGAAAGCTCAAAACCGCTCTTTTTGGAAACCTTGAATGATTTAGCCAGTCTTAAATCTATTGTACCATAAAAACCATTGATGCCTCCATTTCTTTCAGCAATCTTACCTTCTGATTTCTCCACATATTTTTTGAAACTGCTACCTGCTGCTGAATTCAAAAGCTTATTCAAACCGTCTCTAACTGCTGCAGATGTAGCCGGATCACTTGGATTAAATACATAAGCCAGGTCGTTGGTACCGCTTACAAAATCCTGGTTGCTGTTTACACCAGACAACAGGCTGTAACGGGTGCCACCAATACCAGAAAAGCGTACACCGAAGACAAATCCTGCAAAAGAGGGCGATGTACCATAGAATACTACCTTATGACGGAACTGTAAATCAGAGTAAGTCATTTTACTCAAATCACGTGGATCATATGCCACTGGTAAACCTAAAGTAGCACTGTTGGCAACGTTACCATTGTAGGAGGTATTATCTTTGGAATCGTTCCAGGTATAGCTCGCGGTGACGCTACCATCTTTATAATAACGGTAATTGACGTCATATACAAAAGTATAGGTATTGTTTTTACCCTTGCTGGTCAGTTCCAATACCCTGCCGAACGCCTTACTGATTCTACCATCCAGGTAGTTACCACTACCGCCGCTGGTATTCATCTTATCTAAAGGAATGTATACTCCCCTGTTAGCCTCATTAGACAAAGTGAAGTAAGGAGTTTCCACCATGTTTTTGTCTATATAGAAGTAGTTATTACGGCCGTAGGTCAGGTAGGCAGAAACACCCATTCTCAGGCGGCTGGTAATGTATTTGGTATAATTGATATTAGCCTTGTAAACGACAGGTATTTTAGCATCAGGACCTGTGTAATTGATGAGCGGCAGCTGGTACTGTGCAAAAGCAGGCACTGTAGAAAGGTCTTTCCTGTATGCGGCGAAATCAGGAGAAGGTATACTTACAGAACTGGTGTTCAGGTTAGCGGTTCCGAAATGTTTGCCATCAAATGTAAGGTTGTTGATGAGCATATAGTTATTAATATCGGAGCTAAACACACCTGCACCCACTTTGATATAATCTGTATGTTTTTGGTTCACATCCCATGTCAGTTGAACTCTTGGTTGTGGTACAAAAGACTTAATGCTGTTGTTGGTGTTTAAGCCCAGTGCATTATGCAGATCCTGGTTAAATGGCGCTTTAGGATAAGTAGCCATATCGAAACGTATACCGGCAGTAAGACTTACTCCGCTACCCAGGTCTGTTTGCAACTGGCCATAGATACCACCATTGAAAATACTGGAGGTTACGCTTGGATCAGCCACCAATGGCACTTCACGATAGAATGCATAGGGCGTATTATTACGGAAAGCATCGAGACCTCTGTACACATATCTACCGTTTACCTCACTACCATACAGTGATTTAGCATGTGTGTACATCAGGTCAATACCAAAGGTATAGTTAACTTTTTCAGTGTTGTAATACAGGTTATCTGTCAACTGAATTACATTGTTGGTAAATCCTTCCTGACCAAAACGGTGACCACCGATCTGAACATTGGTAGACTTCGTAGATCCGTCGGACACTACAGATGTTACGTTTTCAACAATCGCTCTGGGCAGCGCACCGGGTAACTCATCATTTTGTCTGCTGGCCTGCCAGGTATACAAATGCTGCACCTTCAATTCGTTGGTAACTTTAGTACTGATGGTAGATCTCAGTGTCACCAACAGGCTGTTATCCTTGTTGAAGTCATTACCGGTTGATTCATACAGGTCAATGGCCGTATTATCAATCAAACCCAGTTTGTTAACATCATTGGTATAGTTATCTCTGATGGTCAACAGGTTCTTATCGTTAATCTGCCAATCTAAGCGCAGGAAGCCGGCATCCGACTGACGGGTTTTCCCAAAAGAGCCATATTGCGCATGGTTGGAAACACCGTACTTTGATCTGGCAACATCTACAAATGTATCCAGTACTTTCCTGGTGATGTTATATACCAGCTCATCGGAAGGAGATTGTATGTCTGCAATTACCAGGGAGCGGTTATCTGTCTGGTGATCCCATGCAAAGAAGTAGTGAAGCTTATCTTTGATGATGGGGCCGCCGATAGACCCGCCAAACTGATAGGTGGAATAGTCGTTATTTCTTTTGTTACCACGGATATCATAAGGGCTGGATAACCAGTTAGCACGACCAAAGCCGAATACAGAACCGGAAACCGTATTGGTACCTGATTTGGTAACAGCGCTCACGGTACCACCGCCTGATCTGCCGAGTGTAACGTCGTACTGGTTTGTAACAACTTTAAACTCACGAACAGCTTCAATAGAGATAGAATAAGGAGCACCGCTTCTGGAGGTGGTAGGACCGGCAGAAGTAGGGTTCTTTGCAGTCATACCATCGATGGTATAGTTGGTACCAGATCCCAGCTGCCCACTGATACTGTTACCATTACCGGTAAGCGGCGACAGCGCTGCCAGGTTAGAGAAGTTTCTTCCATTGACAGGCAACCTGTTCATGTCAGTGGGGGTAATGGTGGTAGCAGCACCTGCATTCACAATCGCTTTCTTGTTGGAAGTAGATACGATGGTAACGGCATCAAGATTTGAAACAGATTGTTCCAGATCAAAGTTTACCTGGAGAGCATCCCCCTGGTTAAGATTATAGTCCTGCTTTTTCTGAGAACCAAAACCTATTGCCGATACAGTAATAGTGTAAGGGCCGCCGAGTGGCAATTGTTTAAAGGTGTATAAACCTTTGGTATTTGACTGGGTCCTGTTGGTAAAACCAGTCGATTCATTTCTCACTGTAATGGATGCACCGGGAATCATTGTGCCATCCTTCCCTTTGATCTGACCCTTCAGATCAGCCAGGGTGGATTGTGCAAATACCTCGGAACACATTAGCATACCTAACGTAATAAAAAGGAGACAGATGGAGCGCTTCATCGATTTAGATGGTTTAAATTCAGGCAGCGAAGTTATCTAAGCAGTATTTACCAAATATTAACGCGGCGTTAACAAAATATTATATTTGATTTTCACACCGCATTAAAAATGAGTCGTATCTGATATTTATATGCTCATTGGTCGGATTATTAGGATATCTCAAGCAAACAGGTCTCATATATTTGTCGTATCCGAACTAACAGTAGAGCAGAAAAGAATTCAAGATGAATTTTATCGGATACTTAAATATAAACAACATATTATAAATTGCCTAAAAATGAACAATATTTATATTATTATGTTGTGAGAAAGAACCGGTAATATTAAAACGAGTACCTACTAATTCATACCAGTCCTGATGAAACGAATAAGGAAACTATTAAGTGTTTTATACCATTCTTTATACGCTACCCGGAAAACTCAACAAACGGACATCCTGCTCCTGGGAAAACTGCTTGCCAGGCAGAACAAACAACTACCTGTCCTGGATAATCTTGCGGACGCAGAGTTTAAGGTATTTTCCCAATCAGGAGATGATGGTATTATTCAGTACCTGATTCATAAAGTAGAGATCCCCAATAAAACATTTATAGAATTTGGCGTAGAAAATTATGTGGAATCGAATACCAGGTTCCTGCTCAAAAATGACAACTGGAGCGGTCTGCTGATTGATGGGGGCCAGAAAAGTATTGACTACATCAAAGCCGATGACATCTACTATCAGCAAAAACTGGAAGTGGTACACTCGTTTATTACAGCGGAAAATATCAACGAGCTGATCACCAGGGGTGGATTGTCGGGAGAGATTGGTTTGTTATCAATTGATATAGATGGCAATGACTACTGGATCTGGAAAGCCATCCAGGTAGTACAACCCGTTATTGTGATTGTTGAATACAACAGCGTTATGGGAAAAGAGCGGGCATTAACGGTGCCTTATAAGGCCGATTTTGTAAGAGAAAGAGAGCACTACAGTCATCTTTATTTTGGCGCTTCACTAAAGGCACTATGCATGCTGGCAAAAGAAAAAGGTTATTATTTTGTAGGTTCAAATTCCTATGGCAACAATGCTTACTTCGTTAAAAAAGAAAGCCTGGGAGCCCTGAAAGCCGTCAGTGCTGAAGAGGGCTATGTAATGTCGCATTTCAGGGAAAGCAGGGACAAACAGGGGAATATGAACTATCTGTCGGGCGCTGACAGGTACTCATGTATAAAAGGGCTGCAGGTATACAATGTCGTAAACAATGCCATAGAAGCCCTGTAGCAGACCTTATTGCGACAGAAACGGAGTACCTGTTTTCAAAAAGCTCCTGACCTATCTCATTATTCCTCTAATCCTGGATAGCGTTTGTAATGTTATACCAAGATAGGAAGCAAGATATCCAACGTTGACTCTATGAACAATTTCCGGATAATTCACCAATAGAAACTCATATTTTTCAGCAGCCTGATGCCCTCGAAGTGACTGTATCCGCTCCTCACTTTTACAATAGTAAATCTCCGTTAACTTACGACCAATAATATTAAACTCCTTATGTAGCTCGTAAATTTCCATTAAATCATCATAGTGAATACAAATAAGCTCGCAATCCTCCAACACTTCTATTGACTCAGCACTCGGAGTCCGTTTATAAAAAGAATTCACTGAGATAACGAAATCGTTCTCCATCATAAACCAATTGGAGGTATCCTCACCATTCCTTTCGTAGTAAGCTCTAAGTAATCCTTTTGCCACGAAATAAAGATAGTTACAAACCTGCCCCTGACTGAGTATGATATGCTTTTTAGGAAAACTTTTATACAAAAGCTTTTTATTAAGATGCAATTCCAATTCCGGTGAAATAGGACCAAGCCCGGCTATAATTTGAAACAGTGGATTGGACATTTTGAGGACAGTTTTGTTTCCTTACTAAATTAGGCTCTAAACACATTGATAGTTAAGCGAATATACATATTTAACATATATGAATATTCTTCTCAGGGAAAAAATCTAATTTAATTCCATAAAATCATTTCCCTCATGAAAACTATTACTACATACCTTATTCTGGTCCTCGTCGTTTTTGGATGCAAAAAATTTGGTTCAGATTATGACAACAAAATCTCCCCTTCAGAAGCTAAAAAGTTATACTTAAAAAAGTATAGTGAATTTAAGAACAACAATAGCTATGATTTGGTTGACTCTTTACCAGGGGTCATTGATTGGGGAAAAAGTTATGAAATGACTATAAGTGGTGAATCATGCCTGATAGTAAACCTTGGCATTTGCGAAAGAAAAATGGTTCAGATCTATGACCACAAATACCCTCCTGGAATTGATCAGCATTTAATTTTCAGAAGAGATAAACACGGCTTAATTTACTTTGAGCTGGTAACGATATGGGGAAACGGCAACCCTAACAATGGCCTTTCATTATTTGTTTTTGATGAAAGTGGCCGCCTAAATAACAGTTACCTATCTGATGGAAGAAAAACTTATTTTGCGAAAGTTGACTTTTTTAAAACTATGACCCCTGCCAGTAGAAGATTTGCTGTTAATTGTACTGAAACAGATTGGTATACCTGTGGTCGATATGCGGGAATTGACTTAGGATGCACTTATAACTATACAACAGTGCAATGCCTAATCCTACCAGGTGATGAATCAGGTACGCTTGCTAATTCATCGGGTGATGATCCTGGTGGATCATCTGGATTCAATTATGGTGCTATCAATAAATTGAAGTATGTGCCCTTTGTTTACGCTCCACCTATAGGTAAAACAATCACCGATGTCACTAAATATTTGGGCTGTTTTTCAATCAATACAACTTCAACTTATGAAGTTACTTTATATGTTAAACAGCCAATTCCGGATACGAGGATACTGGTATCTGATCAATATGGAAATTACATCCCAAATTCTTTAGACCTCAGCACCCGATTAACTGTAGGTCATACTTTTCTCGGCTTTAGTCAATATGGAGGTGGTGTTAATCCTGTTAGCAGGACGATTGGGTTTTATCCTTCCACGAATGTTACTCCGATTAATCCCGATACAAAAGGTGTTGTAGTTGATAACTCAAATAATGATTATGATGTTTCAGTAACATTGAAGGTTACTGCTGCTCAGTTCAAAACCATTATGGATAGTTTTGTCGGCCAGGCAAAGTCTAACTATAACCTCAATTGGAATAATTGTTCGTCCATTGCCATTAATGCGCTAAATGCCGCCGGAAAAAATATTCCAAAAACAATTGGGGAGTGGCCCTTAGGGAAAGGAGCTGACCCCGCCGACTTAGGCCAGGACTTAAGGCTTTTTAAGTCAAACGATATAAAGAATAAAAACGTAACCGGTGGCAAATCATCGCCCAATACTGCCCCTTGTAAATAAGCAAAAACAAATCTTATGAATATTATTGTTGCACTACTATTTGCGCTCTCTAGTACCCTTCAAAGTAAACCATGTGTCAACTGGACGACTGCGAAAAACTTTGATTTCTATGAAATACCAAGAGGCAAAGTTCCAGAAAGAATGCAGTGGACTGAGATTGAACATCTTAAGCATGTCAGACTAAATAATGCCGCTTCTATTTTGCAAAGATCAACTTGTAAGAATAGAACACTTACTACATGGATGGACCAATATCTACTGGTAGTAGAGTTTAAAAGTGGCAAAAAAGAAAAATTTATAGTAAGTGGATATGGCTATTTCCTATGCGCACTAGATGGTATGTTTTATTACGTAAACGAGAGTGATCAAGAGCAATGGCAATCTATCTTAGATGATTTTAAAGAAAAAATCAATACTAATCATCTCAAATAGTTCGCCGATTTATACCCGTAGTTGCCTTTTGTATTTGATATAAAGAGGTACTCACAGTTTACAAGTGCCTCGACAAAGGGTTTTAATTTTCTTTTTGTTAACCCACAGAACCTTATGCCTGCGGGCGGACCGCATCAATGATCTTTCCGCCCGCGGGGATCGGGATTATTACCCAAATCCCGTTTAAATGAAAAAACTCCGCACCAGTGAACAAAAGTTGTTATTAAAGAGCCTAATAAAAATACAGATACTGCCGAATTAGCCCTTCTCACTACACTACACTGCACTATAAAGAAGCTAATCTTCAGAAACCGTCACATTACATAAGTAACAAATATTGAAGAAGACACTTCCAATGTTCTTAGGTTATTACCGAACAACACAAAGAATCATATGCTGTAAATTAATAGGATGCCCAAACCCTATATTCTGCTCACTTATAAATAATTTGTATTAACAAACACTACAACCTTATGGGGCTCGAATCTTTTATCTACATGAAAATAAAACACTTATTTGGGATCAAGTTAAAAACCTGGTGAATACCTTTTTTCAATACTCTCTAAATGCCAATACACTCGTGTTTGCCATTGTCAAATCCCCACTGCACTATCCTTGAATATTATACAATACTCAATACACTCCCATTAGCTAATCTTCCATCTGTCCCTATGTTTTTACTTATTAGATTATCTCCGGTGTTATAAATCTAACTGATATCATCTAATGAACTTCTTCAAATTTCTTTGCCTTTAAAACTTTTAATACAAAAGTACAGACTGTCGTATCCTTTCTAGTATTTAAATCCTCATTCGTCATATCTTTTATCTTAACAAATGGTATACTATCAGGGCAGAGTTTGTGGTGATCGTATTCGTAAACCATTGGTTGCACCAGGTCAAAATTTGCCCCTGATCCGGGGATAATCTTCTTCCAATTTGCTTTTTTGTAAAACTTGACTGCGCCTGCAAACGAAGTTTTAAGAACCTTAGGACTTCTAGTATATTCAATCGGATCAACAAATTTATTTCCTCTTACATGAAAAATAATAGTGGTATAGTCACTGCAAATATCACTATCAGGAATTCCATGTGAGACGTATTCTTTCTCTACCTGGGAAAGAAATTTATCTGTAGTTGCATTATCTACAGTCTTTACTTTTTGACTAAATCCTATTTTGCAGGTAAAAAGGATTATTAAAAGTAGTAAGATCGATTTAGTGATTACATTTTGTACCATTGAGTCCCATTTGATTGTAAAGATTAATGTTTTCTATACTGTCTTTAGCGCCTTGTGACATGGCCTTATATGCATCCGTATTTTCCAAGCCACCCCAACTTAATGCTGCTGCATCTGTAGTTGAAAGGTCCGGAAAGAGTTCCATTAATGCGCCTGCCATGATATTAACCCAATCCTTGGTCATCTGATTGTGATCACGTCCATTTTTATCAACCGCAGTGGGATCGGGCGGATGGGAAAGTAGGTAACCATGAACAAATTTGTGCATCATGGTTGCGCAAAGAAACTTTAAGGATGCGTTTTTTAGTTTGTCCTTGTTTAATGTTACGTAGGCATTTGCATGGCTGCCAGAGATAGATCCCYTAGTTCTCGCAGCATCTCGGCGAAAAGGTTACACTAAATTTAAGTATTGCCCGTGTAACCTTTTATGTTACCATTCACCTTCGTTTTGAATAATAAACCTTTGATACTGTTTGTTTTTTTGCTGTGATCCCCTTGGGGCAGAAATCGAACTTCCTGCTCATTGGCTTCAAAAACTTATATAATAAGCTGATACTTCATTGAATACTACCCTTATGCACCTTAAATCCTATCATGTCGCGAGGGCAGATACAGGGCTAAGCAACTGTTTAAGATAATCGAAGATCAGTCTTATATCTTCGTCATGGTTACTAACTTTATTCTCAAGTTACTCCAGCTTCAATAATATGTCCTTGTGAGTTGAAATCATCTCCCGCATCCGATAAAATATCCGTATTATCTGGATATTTACAGCTATAGCCCTCTCATTGTTCAAAACACAGGAAAGCATAGTCACACCTTGCTCACTAAAACAAAAAGGTACATAGCGCAGTCCCTCAAACTCCTCTTTAGAGGACGCAAATTGCGTCCTCCAATTCTCAAACTCTTCTATAGATTTTCGTGGAGCAAAAATCGTCGTTAGCATAAACTGTATACTTTATCGTTTGATAATTGCGTGGTATTAACAAATCAATGGTAGGTAAACCATTAAAAGAATATTAAACTGAGAAACTGTATGACCTAACGACTAAGAAATTGGCCCTATGGCACCCGAACTCCTTCTCAATTGAAAACAAACAATTTAAATGAGAGCTACCTTTTCTATAAAAATCTCGAACACAAAAAAGCCTTCAAATCTTGCGACTTGAAGGCTTCTTCATTTCCAGTGATCCCCTTGGGACTCGAACCCAAGACCCATACATTAAAAGTGTATTGCTCTACCAACTGAGCTAGGGAATCGTATACCCCGTTTTCTGTAACGGAGTGCAAAGATAGGAATTATTTAATTCCAGCCAAATTTTGTTGAAACTATTTTTATCACTTCCCTGTAAACACAAGCTTGTAGCGGATTACAGCGTCATCTTTTTCTTCCTTATTGAAAACATGCAGCTGGTAATACTTACCCACTGCCCAATCATTTACGCTGTTATCATAAAACGGACTACCCGGATTTCCGCTCTGTCCACCGGGATAAATACCGATCGCTTCTGTTTTATCAGAAAGCTGTACGATCATACGCCAGGAAGGGCCATGCGTTTGCTTTGTAGCATTGACAATATGTTGTCCGCCGCCGGTATTCAGGTGCAATGCACTGAATGCAGGAATACCACGGGAAAGGTGGTTAATATCTGTGCCACGCGCTTTGCCCAGTTCCAGTCTGCCAGCTTTATTAAGCTCTGACATTTCTTTTACAGTAGCGGTAAATACGCCTTGCAGCAACTGCGACAAAGTTTCTTTTTGTGGTGTATTGATATTATCAATAAAATGAAAGGCAGTGTCGCGTAGTAAAAGTTGCAGGGTGGTGATGGATTGCGGATAAGTAAGAATGGTCGTGTCTTTCGGACGGAGTTCATCTTGCCAGATCGTATCTTCCAGGTGACTCCACAGCTGATTGAAAATGGTGGCAGCTTTACTATCTGGCGTAGCCATAAAGTCCCAGGAAGAAAGCAGTTGCCAGTAGGGTTGTTGCTCTGCGGTCAGCGATGCGGTGTCAATATGTTGCCTGATCATAGGCATTGCCGCGGCGGCAAACAGGTTCTTATCATCATTCTGCAACTGCTGCATATCCACTGCGGTAATGGCGTTCATGGCCGCCAGTCGTTCGTTGATGCGGGCACCGCGGTAAAGATCGTATTCACCATATAGCGCATAAGGATAAGTGCTGTCTGTAGGCCGTTGATTGGCGGAGCTGACAAAGCCCCGTGCCGGATTCTTGATATGCGGCAACTCTTCATGAGGAATAAATCCCTGCCAGGCATAGGTGCTGTCTGTACCGGGCATGATCCATTTACCCTGATTTTTCCAACGGAGTGGATATTGCCCGTTATGCCAGATAGCGATATCGCCGGCTTTATCGGCAAATACGAAGTTCTGGGCCGGGCAGGTATACGTAGAGAGGGCCGCCAGGTAATCTTCGTAATTACTGGCCTTATTTAGCCTGTTAAAGGCAGCCAGTTCATTGGAAGGGTCCAGTGCTTTCCAGCGCATGGCCAGAAACGTTTGCCCCACAGTTTTATCGGGGAAAGTGTTGTCAAAGAGTACCGGGCCAAAAACGGTGTAGGCAACGGTATCATGTATCGTAGCACCGCCTCTTACTTTGATGTCTTCCACACGCAGATCGGCCTTGCGATAGCTGCCGTTATACAAATATTCTGAGATGCCGTTGCGGAACTGCATACGGTAGAAATCTTTTACATCTTCTTCTCCGTTGGTAACACCCCAGGCAATGTGGTCGTTGAAACCAATGATGACGCCGGGAGCGCCGGGGAGTGAGGCCCCGTATACATTCATGGCAGGTGTATGTATCTGTACTTCATACCAGAGAGAGGGCAGTGAGAGTCCCAGGTGTGGATCGCTGCATAGGATGGGAGCGCCTGAGCGGGTTTTGCTGCCGGCTACCGCCCAGTTATTGCTGCCGTTAGCCGGATCAGGTTTATCCATTTTAAATTTCATGAAAGCAGCATCTGCAGCCACTATACTGTCTGGCGGCGCGGTGGCCTTTGCAGAAGCAGCGGCAAAGGCAGTGCCTTTGGGTATGATTGGGTCGGTAGCGTCATGAAAGTCAGGATAGAGCAGGTTGAAGTCGGCCATAGAAAACAGGCGACGTGCATTGGTATATTCCAGGTCATCACAGAATCCTGCCAGGTCATGCGCCATGTATTTCAGCAACAGCGCGGATTTGATAACATCCCAACGTTCTGGCTTATAGTCCAGGATCTTATATTCTACCGGGTAGGTGGCAGGCGTAAGTGTGGCGATGTAGGCGTTGATGCCCGCAGCATAGGCAGTTACGGCTGTTTTGGTATCCGGGTCGGCCATCATTTGTTTAACGGTGCCTTCTGCGGCATATACCATTCCCAGGCGGCGTTGTCTGCGGTCATACTGCACCAGTTTAGGTCCCAGTATTTCAGATAAACGGCCAGCGGCGGCATAGGTCTGTAATTCCATCTGCCATAGCCGGTCACGGGCGGTTACATATCCCTGTACGTAATATGCGTCTGCCTCATTCTCCGCGAAAATATGCGGCACCATGCGGTCATCATACCATACTTCCGTTTTGCCGCTTAATCCTGGCAATACCAGTTTCTCCTTGGGAAATTCACCTATTGGCTCTGCATTCTGCCAGAAGCCCGTCTGCGGGCTTAACAGGTTTCCCAGTGGTGGTATTTGGCCCAGCTTATGGCTGAAAGCGTAAGAAAGTGATAAGGTAACTGCGGCGGTAACAATTGCGGGAATGATTCTCATATTACGTATCGGATGTAATATGTAAAATACATCAAATTTGATTCAAAACCGCCTATGCCTGCAATACTTTTATCAGCCGGTCTACTTCTGTTGCGGTATTAAAACTATGCAGTACAATACGCAGCCGCTCCGATCCTTTAGGCACCGTAGGATGCAGTATAGGCCGCACATCCAGCCCTGCCGACTGCAATGCGCCGGCTATTTTCCGGGTATGGTCATTCCCTCTCGTGAGCACGGCCTGTATAGGTGTATTTCCTGCCAGTAATTCAACATGATGCAGGCCGGTCTGGAATTGCCGGATCAGTGCCGATAGTTTTTCTCTTTCTGCCTGCATATAGGGAAATGCGGCATAGCCGGCCTCTATGGCTGCCAGTGCCGCCGGCGGCAGTGCTGTTGTGTATATAAAGGATCGGGAGAAGTTGATCAGGTAGTCGCGCAATGTCTCCGATCCAAGTACCACGGCACCATGACAACCAACTGCTTTTCCGAAAGTATGTATGCGCGCAAAGCATGCGCCGGTCAACTGCAGCTGCTGTACCAGTCCTTCTCCCCTGTTTCCGATGATACCGGTAGCATGGGCCTCATCTACTATCAGGTGTGCGCCATATTGCCCACAAAGTGCTGCAATGGCCGCCAGCGGCGCCAGGTCTCCATCCATAGAGTACACTGATTCTACGGCAACAAATATATTCCCGGTGGCATTTTTTAGTTTTTTCTCCAGGTCAGTGATATCGCTGTGCAGAAAAGAAAAAGACTGTGCCGCGGATAACCGCACCCCATCACGGATAGAAGCATGTATCAGCTGATCGTAGATGATGGTATCCCCTTTCCGGCCCAGACAGGAAAATACACCGAGATTGGCATCATAGCCGGAATTATATATCAGCCCTGCATCTGCCTGGTGGAAGTTGGCCAGATCTTTTTCCACAGACATTACCCACTCATAGTTACCCGCCAGCAACCTCGATCCGGTGCTGCCATGGGCAGGATGCCTTTCTTCCATGAGGGTATGAATATAGGCACGTACTTCCGCATTCCTGGCGAGTCCCAGGTAGTCGTTGGAACAAAAATCCACTTTGTCTCCCGGCAAACGTAATTCCCGGAAAGCCTGCTGCTCCCTGCGTTCATCCAACAAACGCGTTAAAAAAGAGGTACTGTCCTGCATCATAGATCTGTCTTTAGCGATGCACAATTTAAACTTTGCCGTTATCTTCGCAAAAAAGCTACCAGCTAACTGTTATTTTCAAATGAGCAAAGTATCAATACTCGGACTAAAATTGCCTACTGACCCCCGATGGGTTAACCTGGCAGCTATTTCATTGCAGGACATTCTCACGGACCACGCCTATTGCGAGCAAAAGGCGGCATCTTCTGCCATTTCGCTGATTCAGCGCAACCCGGAAAGAACAAGAATGGTAGAAGAACTGGCACCCATTGTTACGGAAGAATGGGGCCACTTCCGGCAAGTACTTGCTGAAATGAAAAAGCGAGGCTTGTCACTCGGCCGGCAACGAAAAGATGAATACGTAAACGCCCTGATGGATAACCGCGTAAAAGGTGGCCATGCAGATGATAGCTTCCTCGATGCGCTCCTCATTTTCGCATTGATTGAAGCCCGCAGCTGCGAACGCTTTCGCCTGTTGAGTGAAGGTTTGGAAGATGAATACATGCGCGAATTCTACCGCAAATTCATGATCTCGGAAGCAGGTCACTATCGACTGTTTATTGATCTCGCCAACGAATATTTTCCGGAAGATAAAGTAAGAAACCGCTGGCAGGAATGGCTGAAGATGGAAGCGGAAATACTACAAAATATTGATGTACGCGGAGACAGAATGCATTGATACAGCTGTTAGCAGTTAGCAGTTAGCTTTTAGCAAATGCAGCGAAGATCATCATACATCAATCTTCGCTGCATTTGCTAAAAGCTAACTGCTAACAGCTAAAAGCTAAAAGTTGAATCCCATATTTACATAGAACTTAAGTTGTCCCGACTGATCACTATACATCACGGTAGCTTCAATAGGACCTAAACGGCTGCTGTAACCCGCTCCCAGACCATAACCGCTGAGGTATTTGTAACGGTTTCCCCCGGTTAATTCACCATCGTAAATCGCAGCACCTATTCGCGGTACCGCAAATAAATTCCTGATAAACTCATATTGCCACGCCACCTGCACCGCTCCTATTTTCGGCGTGATCACCTCTCCTTCATACAACCCCACAAAAGGCACCTGGTTGCGTGCCACATTACTCATACCGCCAACTACATAACCATTCACAACCGACTCATTATAATGCAGATTGTAGCCAACATTACCATCCAGTTCCAAAGCCGATTTGCGCCCCATCGGGATATAATATTTCATGTTCAGAATAAACCGCTGATAGTTATTGAAGCGAACACCTAAACTATCCAGGTTCTGTTCTACTCCGCCAAAACTTACTTTAATACCTGAATGCTGGTTGTAAATTAATCCGGCCTCAAAATCCAGCAACAACCCCTTGGTAGGATATATTTTCTGATTCAGGGAGTTAATGCCGTAAGACAAATAAGTATTCAACTGATTGGTACTGCCGCGTACGTCCTGGAAATTGGAAAACTGCGGTTTGAATTTGATATACTCCCAGCGCGTACCCGCACCAATAGACATATTCCGGCTAATCGTGTACTGCATATCCATATTCGCATTGGCATATTTGCTCCGATAGGGCTGCAGTCTGTTGAAATCATCGTCATAAAAAGTAAGTCCGTTATTTTCATAATAGGTACTTAATCCAAATCCGAAATTACGGCTGCGTCCCAGGTACTTGAAGTATTCTGCTTCCAGGCGGGGGTTTTCGCTGATGGCTACTGTTACAAACGAACGGGAATTGGGAACAATGAAATTCCGCTGCATCAAATTCACAATCGCATTCGCGCCCGTGAAAGTGTTATAGTTCAGCGCCACCTTCACATAGGTGAGCGGATTTTCTTCTACCGTAATATCCATCCTGCTTTTACCATATCCTTCCGGCACCAGGTCGTAAGTAATCAGTTTATAAAATCGGGTACCATAAACCTTCAGGATAGCATTTCTTAACTGTGCAGGTGTATAGCATCCATTGGGTTTCAAGTGTAATCGCTGTAAAAAAAATTTCTGATCAGAATGCACCAACCCACTTACGTGTATGCTGCTAAGTTCTATGTCTGTAGGAAATGGTAATCGGTTAACCACAAATGGGCCCTCAGGATACAATGCGTTCAGTGAATCAGCCAGGTGTTTAAAAACAGGATACAACTCCCTGCCCTTGCTCCGTCCGGCTTCAATAATTGAATCCACACTTCCGAAGCTCGCAGCGGAATAGTTTTCCAGCTCCTTATTCATCGGTATATAAATATCACAGTGTTTGATCGCTTTTTTAAAGTCGTCTGCATCCTTATAGAAGCCAAGCTGATAAAGAATATCGAAAGGCGTCAGCAGCTGATCTGCCTTGCGCAGGCCACCACTCACATTGGCGCCAATTACAATGTCGGCGCCCATATCTTTGGCCGTGATTATGGGAAAGTTACGCACTACGCCACCGTCTACCAGTTTGCGGTCACCGATCTTTACAGCCGTAAAAACAGATGGAATGGCCATACTGGCGCGGAGACTGGTCACAATCTCCCCGCTGTCGAGCGTTACAATTTCGCCGGTAGCCACATCGGTGGCAATACATTTGAAAGGGATATTAAAGTCCTGGAAGTTTTTCACATCCTTTACCGGCCAGCAAAGATTGGCCAGCTCCAGCCACAGCGCTTCGCCGGAAATAACGCCGGAAGCCAGTTTCGGCTTGCCGTATTCGAAAGGAATTTCAATGATGTATTTGTTGTACTCTCTTTTTTCTTCGTAGGAGATGTCGGTGAGCACCGGCTGGTTGGAAAACAAACTATTCCAGTTGAGTTTGCGGGCAGCGGTTTCAATTTGTTTACCGGAATACCCCATGGCATACAGGCCGCCTACAATGCTGCCCATACTGGTGCCGGTAACCAGGTCTACTTTGAGCCCCGCACTATCAATAGCTTCCAGGATACCAATATGCGCCAATCCGCGTGCACCGCCGCCGCTGAGCGTCACGCCTATTTTCGGTCTGTTACTGATGGTTTGCTGAGCCTCCACTGTATAGTGGCAAATGATAGTAGCTAACAACAATAAACCTATAACCCTGCTGATGTATACGGATAGTCCCTGCTTCATTTTAAATAATTGGCCCTTATTAAAGATAAGGCTTTATCGACATTAAAGGATTAGGGGCACCGGAGATTTTTAGACAGACATTTGTTCTCATTGTAAATATTTGCTATCTTATTCCCCTTAAAAAGCGGAAGGCGGAAAGCAGAACGCAAAAAGCGGGGTGCATCCGTCGGGCTAAACCCTACCGGCTACAAGCAAACAGCTAAAAACATGTTATTGTCAATGTGCTAAGGCTCAGTGCCGAAAGCCAAAATCAAAACGCAGTCTAAAAGCTAACAGCTTAAAGCTAACAGCTATAAAAAACACGTTATTATCAATGCGCCAAGGCTCCGTGCCGAAAGCCAAAATCTTTAAAAACAAAACGCAGTCTAAAAGCTAACAGCTTAAAGCTAACAGCTATAACGCTACATTTATGAAAAACTCGCTCCCCTCGCAAAACATCTGGCAGGTAATCATGGCCTCGTCAGCAGGCACGCTCATTGAATGGTACGATTTCTACATCTTTGGCAGTTTATCCGCCATCATTGCGGAAAAGTTCTTTCCTCCCAGCAACCCGCAACTGGCCTACATTGCTACGCTGGCCACCTTTGCAGTGGGATTTATTGTACGCCCCTTTGGCGCCATTGTATTTGGTCGCCTGGGAGATATGGTAGGACGTAAATACACGTTCCTCCTCACACTCCTCATTATGGGCGGATCCACCTTTGCTATTGGCCTTATTCCCAGCTATCATACTATTGGTATACTGGCCCCCATATTAGTACTGATACTCCGGTTGGCCCAGGGCCTTGCCCTCGGTGGTGAATACGGCGGCGCGGCTACCTATGTGGCAGAACACTCGCCGGACAACCGCCGTGGCTATTATACCAGCTTTATACAAACAACGGCTACACTGGGACTCTTTGTATCTCTGGGTGTGATCCTGCTTACCCGCATGCTCATGACACCGGAAGATTTCAACAACTACGGCTGGCGTATTCCTTTCCTGCTCTCTGTGCTGTTGGTGATCATGTCGTATTATATACGGATACGCCTGCACGAATCACCCCTCTTTGCACAAATGAAGAAAGAAGGGAAAACGTCCACCAATCCCATAAAAGAAAGCTTTGCCAATAAAGAAAACCTGAAACTCGTGCTGATTGCATTGTTTGGCGCCGCCATGGGACAGGGTGTAGTATGGTACACCGGTCAGTTCTATGCGCTTTCCTTTCTGCAGAAAACCATGAACATAGAATTTGTGCAATCCAATATTATCATTGCCATTGCACTGCTCCTGGGTACGCCCTTCTTTATTTACTTCGGCTCCCTGTCTGATCGCATCGGGCGTAAAAAAATCATGCTTACCGGCATGCTGCTGGCGGCACTGGCCTACTACCCGATCTACCAGGTGATGGATAACATCGGCAATATTAAACTGAAACAGGAACAAACAGATCTGTTCAAAATTGAAAGCAACTTCGCTAAAAACGATGCTGGACAAATGGTCAGCAAAACCACCCGTGTACACAGCTACACCGATGGCAGCACCCTGAAAGAAACCGGCGATAAAAAAGAACTGACCGTAAGCCGGCTTAACATCACTTACCTGGTGTTACTCATCTTTATACAGGTACTTTTTGTAACCATGGTATATGCACCTATCGCAGCTTTCCTGGTGGAACTGTTTCCAACACGCATCCGGTATACTTCGATGTCACTCCCCTATCATATTGGTAATGGCGTATTTGGTGGCTTGTTGCCCACCATTTCCACCATCCTGGTTACCCAAACCGGTAACCACCTGGCAGGACTGATCTACCCGATCAGTATCGCAGTGATCTGCTTTATTGTAGGTATTATTTATCTGAAAGATAAAAGAGGTATTCCGCTGTAAGCGATTTTTTGTCTTGGAGCAGGATTATACTGATTTTGATGATTTTCCTGAGTTTTTTATGATTAAAAAAGATTAGCGAAGATAGAAGCGAATATCGCATCTGTCTTCGCTAATCTTTTTTAATTCCTGTAAAAATCAAGAAAATAAACTCAGGAAAATCATCAAAATCAGTATAATCCTGCTCCAAGACAAAAAATCGCACTCATCCCACCCTACGCAAGAAAGCACGCGTGTAAGTCATCGAGCTTCAGCTCCGGATGCTCCGCCATCAACTGTTTCACCCTTCCGGCATACGTATGCAAAAACTGTTTATGCTGACTGCTTTCCGGGTTAAAAGGCCGGTGATGCGCGGCGCGGTTAATGTCTGCGATCTGGTGCAGCAACCCCTGACTACCTTCACTGATACAGGCTTTGATCACCTGTTGCCATACATAATTGATGGCCAGTTCATTCGGATGTACCAGGTCTTCTTTATAAAAGCGATAATCGCGCAAATCATCTATCACCAGCTCATAGGCCGGGAAATAAAAGAGGCGGTTAAATTTATTAACGAGATGGTGCACTGCCTGCAGTAATACCGCTTTGCTGAGATTATTTTCCACTACCCCATCCCGGATATATCGTACCGGGCTAACGGTGAAGAGTATATTAATTTTCTTATTACGGAAAAATAAACGGTGCATCACGTTGTCCAGCGCCGTCACTACTTCATCTACCGTCAGCAGGCGTTTGTAAAAATTTCCGGCCGGCACTTTATGGCAGTTACCCACCAGGCGGCTGTTTTCTTTTAATACATAGGCATGTGCAGATCCCAGCGTTAGTATAAGCCAGTCGGCCTGATCGATGGATTGCACGGCTGCCGCCTGCATACGATTGATGTTTTCGAGGGCAGCTTCGGGCGTAAGGCCAGAAAAACGACTATGATGATCCCAGCTGTTCCAGGAATCGTTATGTTGAAATAAGTCTTCCCGGGTATATACTTTCCCATCCAGGTAACTGGTTAATGCACCTGTAATACTCAGTGGATTATATAAAATACCGTGTGGATTAATAAGGGTATTAAACCGGTGTTCCTGCAACTTTTCGCCTATTTCTTCCGCAAAACAGGAACCCATCAGCAACAACTCCTGCTTATATTGAATAGCAGTAGAGAGTGGAGCTACCGGAAAACTCAAATGAAATTGCATGTATTACAGTTAATCTTTAAAAACGGCATCTGCCAGTCGCTGTGCACCGCGTAATGCTGTCATATCCAGTGTGAGCGGCTCTTTCCGCTGATGACAGAAAGCAATCAGGTTTTCAGTAGCCAGGTTACCTACCAGTTCATCTTTCGCCATCGGACAACCGCCAATACCTTTAATGGAGCTATCAAAGCGTTTGCAACCCTGTTCGTAGGCTGCCCGTACTTTTTCTTCCCAGTTGTAGGGCGCTGCGTGAAAATGTGCGCCAAATTCCACATCCGGATAAGCGGGAATCAGGTGTTTAAACAAACCGGTAATGGTGGCGGGTTCCGCTACGCCTACTGTATCAGCGAGGGAGATAATGCCTATTTCCATCTTCACCATTTCTTCTACCCATTGCAATACAATTTCATGGCTGTACGGGTCTCCGTAAGGATTACCGAAGCCCATGGAAATGTATACTACCAGTTCTTTCCTGTTTTTGATACAGAGTTCCTGCATGGAGTGTACCTGTTCCAGTGACTCTGCAATAGTTTTATTCGTATTTCTTAACTGAAATGTTTCTGAAATCGAGAAAGGAAAACCCAGGTAATTGATTTCATCAAATACCACGGCTTCTTCCGCACCGCGCATATTTGCTACAATTGCCAGCAACTTGCTTTTAGTGCCGGATAACTGCAGCCGGGGTAATACGTCTTTCGTATCAGCCATTTGCGGAATGGCTTTGGGAGATACAAAACTTCCAAAATCAATCGTATCAAAACCAACTTTTAACAAAGCATCCAGGTACTTCACCTTCTCATCAGTGCTGATCATCCGGTGCCATCCCTGCATCGCATCACGCGGGCATTCAATTAATTTTAGCATAACAAACCATTTGTGGTATGCGGAGTTTGTCTTTCCCAGGATTATACTGATTATACTGATTTTGTCTTGTAAGATTTTTAAGGATCAGATCATCTTTAAAAATCATAAAAAATGGAAATCAGTATAATCAGTATAATCCTGGGAAAGACACACTCCGCATAGTCCCTATATATTTACTGTTCTTTGTTTCAGTGCTTCGTAAAGAATAATTCCTGCGGCCACCGATACGTTGAATGATTCAAAGTTACCGGCCATGGGTATACGAAACAGTACATCGGAAGCTTTAATCAGTGCGGGGTATACGCCTTTATCTTCCGATCCCATAATAACGGCTACCGGCTCTTTCAGATCACAGTCGTACAATTTGATGTCGGTTTCCATTTCACTCGCCAGTACTTTAATACCGTTGAGGTGCAGGGTATCAATGGCTTTATTCAGGCTGTTAACGCGGCAAACGGAAATCTTTTCCAGGGCGCCTGCGGAGGATTTTACGGCTTCTTCATTCAGTGCGGCGATGCCTTTATCGGGAATAATGATGGCCTGCGCGCCGCAACACACTGCGCTGCGGGCAATGGCGCCTATATTACGTACATCTGTAATACCATCCAGGATCAGGAACAGGGGTGTTTCTCCCTGGTCTATCACATGAGATATTACATCCTGTAAATCCAGGTAGGTAACATTCCCTGCAATGCCTACCACTCCCTGGTGGTTGGCCTGGGTAAGCCCGTTGAGCTTTTCTACCGGTACATAATTGACCGGAATATTATTCGCCAGGGCCATTTCCCGTATTTGCGGGATGATTTCGCCCGTGGCAGTGCGCAGCATAAAAATGCGCTCAATGGACTTGCCGGAGCTCAAAGCCTCCAGCATCGGCTGCCGGCCAATAATCATGGTAGATTGCTTTGGCCGCTGCGTTGCATATTTTTTAGGGCCGCTTTGCCCTTCTCTTCTTTCACCTTTGAAAGCGTTAAATTTCCTTTCCATGTGCTGCAAAGGTAACGGGTTTATTTGTTTAATAAGCCTTCATAGCCCATGAGCTTCACTTTTTGTATAGCCGCTACCGATAAGGAATCAGTGATTTCAAAGTCTTTTACCATACGATAGGCTTCTTCAAAAGGCACTTTTTTAACAAATAACTGCTCCGTATCTTCCGGTTCCGCCTCCCGCTGTTCCAGCCCTCTGGCCAGAAATACCACTCCTTCTTCGTCAGAAACGGAGTTGGACAGGTCCATCCTCGTAATCACTTCCCAATGCGTGGCCACCAGCCCGGTTTCCTCCAGCAATTCCCTTTTGGCACTGTCCAGTGGATCTTCCCCCAATGGGCCGCCGCCTTCCGGGATTTCCCAGCTAAACCGCTCTAATGGGAAACGATACTGCCCTACCAGGTAAATATTCATCTCCTCATCCAGCGCCACCACGCCTATGGCCTGGTTTTTAAAATGTACCACGCCATAAATGCCAGCACCGCCCGCAGGATTCAGTCCTTCATGATGCCATACGCTGATCCAGTTATTATCGTATCTCGTTTCCCTGGAATGAATCGTCCAGGGGTTCTTCGTTGTGTCCATGTAGAATAAAATTACGAATTAAGCATTACGAATGACGGATTTGTGGGTAGATAGTCAAATGTTGATCATCTGCTGTTATCAACTCCCAAATCCGTAATTCGTAATTCTTAATTCGTAATTCTTTTAGAGTGATTTATAATAGTAATAAGAATTTGTATCCTTTATGAACCCTACTTTTTCATAAAGTGCCTGTGCAGTTGTGTTGGCAATATAGGTCTGCAACATCAGCCAGGCGGCGTTCGTTTTTTTGCCGTGTGCGGTAGCAGCATTTATCAGGGCTTTGCCAGCACCTTTACCACGATGTTCTTCCAGCACATATAAATCATTCAATAACCAACCTCTTTTCATACCCAAAGAAGTAAATATCGGGTACAGTTGTGTGAAGCCCACAATTTCGTCTCCTTCCAGCACCACAAATATTTCACTGTCTTTTTTTTCAATTCTCTCAGTAATAAAAGCGAGCGCTCCTTTGAAATCCGGGGCCTGATCATAATAACCGCGGTAAGCATCAAACAATACCGCCACTTCATTGGTATGTAACTCCGTTGCCTGAATAACTTCCATAAGATAATATTTTATTGAATGCCTGCTCAATTTAACGCATTTCCCCAACAAAAGAAAAGATGCTCTGTCCGGTGAAAACCGGGGTGAACATCTGACTATTAACTTCTACCTTAAAAAATATAGCTATTACTATTTTGTAGTCATGGCAAGACTTTTCTTATTCTTATTGATGGCATTATTTACCAGGTATACACCGCCGATAGTAATCAGTGAACAAATCCCTGTCAGCCACGTAAGTTGCTCATGTAAAATCAACCAGCCCAGCAGCACTGCTACCACCGGATTGATGTAAGCATAAATAGATACCTGTGCCGGTGGCAGATTGTTCAGTGCAAATACATAGGCAGAATAGGAAAATACTGATCCTACCAATACCAGGTACAGCAGGCTTTCCCATAGCTCTGTTGTGAATGTACTTACTTCTATATGCTGCCCCAGGAAGAAAGTAGCTACTATCAACATAATGATGCCGCTAAAAAACATCTGGAAGCCGGCACCATACAGGTAATTTACGCCCAGTGCCCATTTGGCAGTAAGTACAGAACCCAGTGCCCAGAAAATACAGGAGCCAAACGCGATGAGGATACCAAACTGGAAATCCGGATTCATCAGGCTGGACAAATAATTATAGAAGATGCCCGCCACGCCGCCAAAGCCGAGGATCATTCCAATGATCAGCTGTAAGCTGAGCCGCGTACGCTGCACCAGGAAATAGCTGGCAATGGTGATCCAGATAGGAATGGTGGCTGCAATGATCGCCCCTAATCCACTGGGAATATATTTCATGGCCCAGGTAAGTAAGCCATTACCACCACAAAGCATCAGCGTGCCTATGATAAACAACTTCGACAACACCATCTTCTCCGGTAACTTATATCCCTTCAGTAAAAAGAAGCCTGTAATCAAAAATCCGGCTACTCCCTGTCTTATGCCTGCCAGCATTACGCCGTGCATATGCCTCACCCCTACACTGGAAGCCAGGTAAGTGGTCCCCCAGAAAATACTTACAATGGCAAGTGCGATGTAAGCATTTTTGTTTTGTTTACGCATAAGTATATTTATTCACTATTTTTTCTGCGAGCACTTTCATGGCGTCATACACCATGGTCACATCTTTCCCGCTGGTTCTCCAGTTCACCAGCGCCGCCCGGATGGCTTGCCGCCCATCGTATACCGTAGCCGTCATACATACTACCCCGGAGGCATTCAGGATCTCCAGGTATTCTTCCACTGCCGCTGCTTCTTCTGTTGCTGCTACATTCAGGGTAAAACAAACTACGCAGAGTCTTACCGGCGCCAGTAACACAAAATTCGGATCGTCTGCGAGCAAACTGCCCAATTGTTTGGCCAGCGTAATATTATTTTCTACCATCCAGCGATAGCCTTCTTTGCCGTAGGCCATCAATGAAAACCATGCAGGCAAGGCACGCTGCCTCCGCGAGTTTTCAGGGATGTGATTAATGAAGTTGAATTGTGCCGACGGGTCACCGAGATAGGCAGCACCGGCATTCTGAAATACCATCGTTTGCAATTGCGGGTGTCTGCAAAAAATCATCGCAGCATCATAGGGAACATTCAACCATTTATGTGCATCAATGGTGATGCTGTCTGCCTGCTCCCATCCATTCAACAAATGTTTCCATTGATCACTGCAAGCAGCAAAGCCACCAAAAGCAGCATCCACATGCAGCCAGAAGCCATACTCATCACGCAGTTTCACCAACTCGGCGATGTCATCAAAATCTACCGTATTCACGGTGCCTGCATTGGCTACATAAATAAAAGGGCCTTTATTTTCCTGCAAATACTTTTTTAATGCCGGTATGTCCACACATTCACGATGCTCGGGCACGGCTATACGTACCAGGTTATTCCGGCCTAATCCCAGCATAGACATGGCCTTGCTGATACTGGAATGCGGAGTACCTGACAATACTTTCAATCCGGATAATGCCGCCATGCCATCAGCTGCAATATCCACACCCAGCTGCTGTCCCAGCCATTGCCGCCCCACAGCAAGTCCTGTAAAGTTGGACATGGTGGCGCCGGTAACAAAGCAGCCGAGGAACTCGTCCGGTAATCCAAACAATTCTTTTAATAAAGCAATGGTTTCCGTTTCTATGTAAAAAGCAACTGAACTTTTATCTGATGAATTCAAATCCATAGCGGAAGTCAGCCAATCCCCCATCAGGGAAGCAGGCGTCACGCCTCCGGTTACAAAGCCCCAGTAGCGTGGGCCCGCAGCAGCAGTAATACCATGACCATACCGTTGCCGGAACATTTCCAATGCAGCGCCCCCGCCGATTCCCGCATCAGGAATCGACACTTCACCATTGATCTCTACCTGCTTATCGGCTGCCAGCTTATCTATAGAGGATAAAAACCTACTGCTAAAGTCTTTGGTTAACTGTAATAGCTGATCTGTATGTTTCAGATCATCCTGCAATTTCAAATCCATGGTTACGCGACGTTGATATGTTATCGATTGTAATTCAGGGTCAAAATTGAGACAATTATTGGTGTTAAAACAGATGCAGTTTTGTAAATTTTGAGGATATCAGATTGGAGACGTTTTTCCGACACGGAAAAACAGTGCGACTAGAGCAATCCGGTAAACAAGTCTACTCTTTCATGTTCTATCAGCCAGCGTTTACGCCAGATACCGCCGGCATAGCCGGTCAGCGTGCCATTGGCGCCTATCACCCGGTGACAGGGCACAATGATAGCCAGCCTGTTTTTTCCATTGGTAGTACCTACTGCACGAATACTTTTAGGATTATGAATCCGGCGGGCCAGCTGCTGATAGGAAATCGTTTGTCCGAATGGAATAGCTAATAGCTGTTGCCACACAGATTGCTGAAATTCGGTGCCTTCCTGTGAAAGTGGGAGATCAAATACTTTACGGTCGCCGGCAAAGTATTCATACAGCTGCTGTGCACAATCAAGCAATAAAGCAGGTGCCTGCGGAAAATCAACCGCCGGCTCCTCCGTGAAAGATACTGCATTAATGAATTGAGCAGTTCCGCTGATTAATAACGGACCAACGGGGGTGTCTATACGTAGATGATATACTCCTTCTTCCATGCTAATAATCTATTGGGGTAATAAGGACCTCCACAAATAAAAAGTGGCATATGCAGCATGCTCCTTCCATGGCCGGGTGTATTCCTGTAATGCAGTCATGGAAGGTTTGCTTTCCAAATCTAATCTATTTTTTATAGCATTCTGCAAACCAACGTCTTCCAGCAGCACAGATTGTGGAAAACGACGGTATTTCATCAGCGCATAATTGGCCGACCAGTTGCCAATTCCTTTGATGGCTACCAGTCTTTCCAATGCAGCCTCATAACTCATGACGTCCAGCACCGCTTCGGTCAGATAACCATTCGCCATTT
This sequence comes from Chitinophaga sp. RAB17, assembly GCF_052114225.1. Classification (NCBI taxonomy): domain Bacteria; kingdom Pseudomonadati; phylum Bacteroidota; class Chitinophagia; order Chitinophagales; family Chitinophagaceae; genus Chitinophaga; species Chitinophaga sp. RAB17. Next base: position 347,319 of record NZ_JBFREI010000005.1, read on the forward strand.
GTTTAGCCGTTTCTACCAGGTACAATGCCTTGCTACGGGAAAACTGCATCGGCGCCAATTGCTCAGGCGCCAAAGCCGCTACCACCGCCGGATGCGGATATAAATAAAAATCAGTATCGTTTACCACGGCATGATAACCAAAGTTGGTAATAAAACGTTGACGGAGTGTATAAGCAAAAGCGAGGTTGATCTGTTGACCTATAATAGGCCAGCTGATAGCTTCAAACAGATCGGGCATCCCTATCAGCCGCAGGCCATGGTATTCCTGCGCCAATCCCTTTAACAACGGGTCTGTTTCTGTATAATCGTAAAAAGATTGCAGGCTGGCGTCCAGGTGTAACCAGTGCGTAATAAATTTCTTAATGGGTTCTTCTGCTATTGCTACTCCCAATGGCGCCAGTACCGTCACTTCCAGGTGATCGGGCTTCCGGCCGGGTGCAATTTCCACTACCACAGGTTCGCCTTCTGATAACAGCATCCGTTGCACTTTTCCATTACGGATATAATGTAAGCATTCCCTGTCTGATCTTCCCAGGAAGCGCAGACACTCCTCAAAAGAAAAGTGCTGCGCCTCACGAATGGGAATTAATATTTTCTGCAAAGCCATACTCAAAATTAAGCAATGCAAATTGGAGACAACTGCGATTTCTTGCTATTTTTTGTCTTTATCCAGGATTATACTGATGATACTGATTTTGTTTTCCCCGATTTTTAAATGACTACTTAATCATTCAAACTCATCAAAAGCAAAAATCAGTTTAATCAGTATAATCCTGGATAAAGACAACAATTCGCGGAATTATCCTATCGGTTGAGCCCTCGCTGTAATGGCGATCCGGTTCCAAGCATTGATCATCACAATAGCGAGTGTAATTTGCGCTACCTCTTCCGGTGTAAATACTGCCAGCGCAGCATTGTATACATCATCCGGTACATGGGTAGTGCTTACCAGTGTTACCGATTCTGTGAGCCCCAGCGCTGCACGTTCTTTGTCGGTATAGTAAGGCGCTTCATGCCAGGCATTCAAGCCATAAATACGCTGCTCGGTTTCCCCCATTTTGCGGGCATCTTTGGTGTGCATGTTCAAACAAAAAGCACAGCCGTTGATCTGGGAGGCGCGGATTTTTATGAGTTCAGATAAAGTCTTATCGAGACCAATAGAATTAATAAAATCCTGTAACCCCGTTAAGGCTTTCAACGCTCCCGGTACGAGCTTGTAAATGTCCATTCTTGCTTCCATAATAGTAGGTGTTTATTAAGTGAATGTTTTAATAGAAAAATTGTTCGCGGATGATCTTACCATCTTTTACATGATACACGCATAGTTCGTTTCTCGTTCGCCGGCCGATGTTGACGATGGTAACATCCATCAGCAGCTGCAACGCAAAATAGTCGTCCGCTACTATGGGCTCCGATATTTCCAGCAGATGCCGCTCCAGGATATTGTCCAGGAACAGCTGCTCTTTAGCCATGATAGCCGGCAGCCCTGTGGTAATACGGCCGTCCGGTTCTACGTTTACCGCATCCTCGTGAAAAAGAGTTGCCTGCGCCTCCGGAAATTTCCACTCCCGGCAAAGTTGAGCCAATGTATAAGCGATCCGTTTAACAACTGTCATGATAGTGATTTGTGGATACAAAATAACAGCAAAAAACACCACCAAAACAGATACAGAATTACGAATATTAAAGCATAACAGATTACCTTTAGGGAGATGAAAAAAAATAACGGGTTTATATACCTGAAACTGGCGGAAAAAATTCAGCAAATGATCAGCGGCGGCGTATATACCGTAGGTGACAAACTTCCGTCTGTTCGGTCGTTACACCAGGAACATGGTATCAGTATCAGTACCGCATTACAGGTATACACCCACCTGGAAAAAAAAGGCTGGGTGGAAGCAAGAGAAAAATCAGGATACTTTGTTCATTATGCACATAATATCCGGCCTAAACTACCACCGGTATCAAATCCGCTGCCTACGGCGGGCAAAGTACAGATCAACGAAAAGCTGGCCATGTTCAGGAAAACAAGTCAGTCGCAGAAAACCATTTCACTGATAGGCGCCTCCCCGGATACCTCCCTGCTGCCTTCCGTCAAGCTAAAGAAAGCGCTTCAGCTCTGTGCCCGCGAGCTCGATACTTCGTATATCCCTTACGGTGATATTACCGGCCACGAGCCTTTCCGGCGCCATATAGCCAGGCACTGCCTCAACTGGGGACGTGCGGTATCACCTAACGAAATCATCGTGACCAATGGCGCCATTGAAGCAGCAGTACTATGTTTGCGTGCAGTGGCCAAAGCCGGCGATACCATTGCCATAGAATCACCCACTTTTTTCGGCCTGCTGCTGGGCATTGAAAGTCTGGGTATGAAAGCACTGGAGATACCTACCGACCCGGTGACCGGCGTTAGCCTCGATAAACTCGAAGATGCCTTTAAACAAAAGAAAGTACAGGCCTGCCTGTTCGTCACCAACTACAATAATCCCCTTGGCAGCTGTATGCCGGATAACAACAAGGAACAATTGGCGAAACTATTGCAGCAATACCAGGTACCGTTAATAGAAGACGATGTATATGGAGATCTGCACTTTGCGCCGGAGCGGCCCCGAACAGTTAAATCGTATGATGAAGAAGGACTGGTATTGTATTGTTCTTCCTGGTCCAAATCCATTGCCGCCGGTTTGCGCATTGGCTGGGTAATTGGAGGACGCTACCATGAAAAAATTGCTCAACTTAAATTCATGACTTCTGCCAGCACAGGCCTGTTACCGCAACTGGTACTGACAAAATTTCTGGATCAGCAACGACTGGACCTTCATCTTAAATCCCTGCGACAGGCACTCAACATGCAAACCATGCAGATCACGAAGGCCATACAGGAATATTTTCCGGGAGAGACACAACTGACCCGCCCCAACGGAGGCATCAGTTTATGGGTCGTGCTGCCCTCTAAAGTCAATACCTGGCAGCTCCATGAAGCGGCGGTGGAGCAAGGTATTACCTTCACGCCCGGCTCCCTGTTTTCCAGCCAGGACCGATATCGTAACTGTATCCGGCTTACTAATTCCAACCCCTGGAATGATGACCAGGAATGGGCAGTCCAGACGCTCGGCCGCCTTATTGGCAAACAGCTAAAATGACTTCTCCCGAAAAAAATAAAATAAAAACAGATGCCAAATTTGTACTTTTGACCAGATCAGATTTGCATTGCCATGATAAAAACCGCCGATCACCTGTACCTGCAGGTAGCTGATAACATAGAACAGCTGATAGAAAAAGATGTGATGAAAATAGGGGAAAAACTGCCTTCTGTGCGCATGCTCAGCAAGCAGCAGGGGATCAGTTTAACCACCGCTTTCCAGGCATATTATCACCTGGAATCAAAGGGTCTCATTGAATCCAGACCTAAGTCGGGCTATTATATCCGCTTCGCCTCCCGGCGCATGCCCGCTATGCCCAATACCTGTGCACCGGTAAAAAAAGCCAGCGAAGCAACGGTGAGTGATATGGTGATGGAAGTATTCAGTCACCACAGAAACCCCAACATCCTGAATTTTTCTGTAGCAACCCCACCACCAGAGCTGCTGCCTGCTGCTAAAATGGCGAAAGCCGTGGTACACGCACTCCGCAACCTGCCCAATAACGGAATCGGCTATGAAGAGTTGCAGGGCAATGCGCTGTTACGCGGACAAATTGCGCGGATGTCGTTAGCCTGGGGCGGCGCTTTTACGGCAGAAGATGTCGTAACCACCAGTGGTTGTATGGATGCACTCACTTTGTGCCTCACAGCCGTTACACAACCTGGCGATACCATTGCGATTGAAAGTCCCGCTTATTATGGCTCCATGCAACTGGCAGAAAGTCTGGGGCTGAGAGTGCTGGAAGTGCCCACCCACCCGATTTATGGAGTAGACCTCGAGTACCTCGACAAAGCTATACCCCGTCATAAAATCAAAGCCTGTCTTTTTGTAACCAACTACAACAACCCGTTGGGTTCCTGTATGCCGGACAAAAATAAAAAGGTGCTGGTAGACATGATGGTGAAATACGATATTGCCCTGATAGAAGATGATATATATGGAGACCTTTATTTCTCCAAACAACGTCCTGCCAACTGCAAAACATTTGATAAATACGGACACGTATTGCTCTGCAATTCTTTTTCCAAATCACTGGCGCCGGGCTATCGCGTAGGATGGACTATGCCGGGAAAATACAAGGAAAAGGTATTGCTGATGAAACAAAATCACTCCATTGCATGTGCTTCGCTGCCACAGGCGGCGGTAGGACATTTCCTTGAAATTGGCCGCTACGAATTTCACCTGCGCAATTTGCGGAAAATGCTGCATACCCAATGTTTGCGGTACTCTCAGGCGATCAACGAATATTTCCCGGAAGGCACCCGCATCTCCAGACCACAGGGAGGTTGTGTGCTGTGGATAGAGCTGGATGAATCCATCAATACATTTGAATTGTTCCAGCAGGCCCTGAAACATAAGATCGGCTTCTGCCCCGGCAGAATTTTTTCGCTGCAGAACAAATACAATAACTGTTTACGTATCAGTTTTGGTAATGCCTGGAGCAAACAGGTAGATGATGGATTAAAAACACTGGGGAAACTGATCAAAAAAATTACGAATTAGGAATTACGAATTACGGATTTGTGAGGAGATATACACGTTTACTATCTCCCCACAAACCCGTAATTCGTAATTCCTAATTCGTAATTCTTAAAAGCTGCTGCCAGATACCTGTATAGCAAGCGGCATCCGGCAGACAACCAATGGGATTAACATCCTAAACAACCGTTAACTGTAAATCAACAAAGAAATTCTTTTTGATGTCCTTGCTGCTGGTGCAGCATTTACACAATGCTGCACACGGCAACGCCCAGGATCATTTATCAACCGATCAACGGATGTACCATAAGTCCACCGTCTACATTATATTCTCCACCAGTAATAAATGAGGCTTCATCAGAAGCCAGGAAGGTGACCATGTTGGCGATATCTTCCGCTTTGCCTAACCGGCCCAGGGGAGTGATATTGCCCAGATGTGTTTTAAAAACATCCGGCATGCCTACCTTTTCCAGTAATGGAGTGGCAATGATGCCGGGATTCACGGTATTAACCCGTATTTTCCGGCTGGCCAGCTCCCTCGATAATGTTCTGCCTAAAGAGTTTAACGCTGCTTTGCTGGCAGATAATACCGCTCCGTTAGGAGTGCCGGAATACGCATTCAGCGCAGATAGCAGGGTAATAGAACCCCCATCATTGATGAGGGGCAATAAGTGCTGTATGGTGAAAAAGGCGCCTTTGAAATTAACATTCATTAATTCATCGTATAAGTCTGTTGTAACCGTTTCAAACGGTGCCAGTTTCGCCACACCCGCATTTATAAACAACGCATCTATTTTTCCAAAACGTCCCTGTATATATTCCGCCAACCGTTTCGCATCATTCAAATCTGACTGATCTGCTTTAAAACCTTCTGCAGGGTGCCCGAGTGTATATACAGCTTCCTGTATGGCATCCGGATTACGACCTGTTATCAATACCTTTGCTCCCTTTGCTAAAAATGATGCTGCTGTTGTATAACCTATGCCGCTGTTACCGCCAGTGATAACAACTATTTTATCTTTCAATGATGACATGAATAAGTGTTTTGAGAAATTAGGCGATTAATGGATGTACGCTAAGGCCGCCGTCTACATTGTATTCTACGCCGGTGATAAACGATGCATCGTCGGACGCGAGGAAGGATACCAGTTTGGCTATTTCTTCCGGACGGCCCATTCTGCCTATCGGCATTCTTTGTGCCAGATGAGCTTCGTTGAACGCATCTTTAGAGATCCCTGCCTTTTCTAGAATAGGTGTATCCACCGGACCGGGATTGACGATGTTCACCCTGATTTTTCTGCTGGCTAATTCTCTTGATAAAGTACGACCCAGTGAGTTCAATCCTGCTTTGCTGGCGCTGTACACCGCTGTTCCCGGCATGCCCGAGTGTGCATTCACAGAGGATAACAGGATGATGGTGCCGCCGTCGTTAATTAACGGGAGTAAGTGCTGTACCGTAAAAAATGCGCCCTTCAGATTAATGTCCATAATCCTGTCGAATTCCGCTTCTGTTACATCTGCAATGTTGGCAAATGTACCTATCCCGGCGTTCACAAACAGGATATCTATCTTACCATAACGGTCACGCACATACTCCGCCAATTGTTTTGAGTCTTCTATTCTTCCCTGATCCGCAATAAAACTATCTACGTCCTTGCCAAGTGTAGCCACTGCCTGCTGTACAGCCTCTGGTCTACGCCCTGTGATTAATACCTTTGCGCCTTTCGCCAAAAAATCTGCTGCTGTTGCATATCCTATACCGCTGTTACCGCCCGTGATGACAGCGGTTTTGTGTTGTAATAGTTCCATCCTATTGATTTATTTAAGTTTATCAATGTAATTACTTCAAAAAAAAGAGAAAATCTTCTCTATCAATTCATTAATTTAAACATTTCAATGTATTAACCTATAAAAAAAGCCGTTGGTAAACCCGCCCGGTAGTCCCTCAGCTTAATTGTAAAAAGAACATCGACAATTGCTTCATCATCTCTTTATTGAGCGTTAATTCCACAATTCTGCCATTTTTTGAAGAATTCAGCACGCCACTTTCAACCAGGATCTTCACATGGTGCGATACAGTGGGTTGCGATAAACACGTAAACTCACATACATCACCACAAATCAGCTTGCCCTTCTTAACAACCTCCATTAAAATAGATAATCGGTGCTTGTCGGCGATGGCATTTGCTGCTTTTTCTATAACTGCTAAATCCATAGAACAAAAGTAATACTATTTTCCAAATATCGAAATATTTCAATGAATATTTTTTTGAAGCTCGTTTTTCCGCCCCTCTTTCCGGTAAGCCGATGGCGTTACCCCGTAATATTTCTTAAACAAGCGGCTCAGGTGGCTTTCGTCTGTAAACCCCAGCTCATCGGCGATTTCTCCAATGGTAAGATCACTGTAAGACACCCGTAACTGCACCAGGTTCAGCTTATAATTAATAATGAACTGCTGCAGGCTCTCCCCCGTCTGCTTTTTAAAGAACTCCCCGATATAGTTCTGGGAAAGATTGAATTTTGACGAAAGGACCTCCTGCTTCAGCATCTCCCGTTCATAAATATGCTGACGGATATACAACATGATCTGGTTGATCAGTAACGCACAATCTTCCTCCCCTGTTATATTAATATCTGCCGCCACATTCCTGGCCACAATATTCAACAACAACGTAACATAATGCTGCAGATTTTCCTGGTAATAAGGATGTTTCTGTTCATATTCTTCCACCATATTGCCAATCAATGCAGTAATCATTTTACAATCATTATCCTGCCTGATCAGTAGCTGCTCCTGCCGGTTATGGTAAAAGAAAAGATACTCCAACTGACGCAACCACGCTCCTATACGTTCTTTTTCCTGCGGCGTATGAGAATGACCAACAAACATTTCCGAAAAACGTACCGATACAAAACGGGTAGACGTCTCTTCTTCGAATCCACGACAATCACGCGGCGTAAACAAAAAGATGCTTCCTTTCCGGTAAGGGAACCGGTTTTTATTCACCGTCCGAAACCCACTCCCCTCCTGGATCTGTATGATCTCGAAAAAATAGTACACCTGCGGACGGGGATCCCAGTCCGACATATTCCCCTGCAATAATTCAAAAGGCGTGTACAAATTCCGTGCTTCCATAACCTGCAAAATTACAGTAATCCCCCCGGATTATACCTGTTGCGTCCCATTCGCCACCAATAACTTTGTAGCATAAAAAGCACAAAGATGAAACTACTGGAATCGATCAGCGCAGCATCACTACCTCTTGCCAACAGAGTAGTGATGGCGCCTATGAGCAGAAGAAGAGCCACCGATGGTGTACCACATGATATTGTAGCTACTTATTACAGTCAACGTGCCAGTGCAGGACTGTTGATTGCAGAAAGCACCGTGATCAGTGCCAATGGTATGGGGTACAGCGATCTGCCAGCCATCTACAATGATGCACAAATAGCCGGATGGAAAAAAGTAACGGATGCAGTACATGCAAAAAACGGAAAAATATTTCTGCAGTTGGTACATTGCGGTAGATTAGGCCACCCGCTCAACCTCCCTGGTGGCGGCCCATTGGTGGCTCCCTCCGCAGTAACAGCAACAGGTAGTGTAGACACCGCACAGGGACCACAGCTTATGCCAACGCCGGTAGCGATGAGCACTGCTGCTGTGGAAGAAATGATTGCATTACATGTACAGGCTACAAAAAATGCGCTGACAGCAGGCTTCGATGGTGTTGAAATACACGCCGCACATGGTTATCTGATTGAACAGTTTATGCATCCACTTACCAATGAACGTATTGATAAATATGGCGGCAGTATAGAAAACCGTAGCCGCTTTTTATTAGACATCGTAAAAGGCTGCATAGAAGTTGCTGGCGCCGACCGGGTAGGCATCCGTCTCTCTCCCTTTGCTGCATTGAATGGCCTGACATTATATAAAGAAGAAATTGCCACACATCTATACCTGACTTCGAAACTAAACAGCATGGATATACGATATATTCACCTCTCAGATCAGTCAACAAATGGTAGTGTACCTATCCCCGGAAATTACATCAGTTTAGTACGACAACAGTTTAATAATTGGTTAATTTTAGGTGGTGGTTTCACCGCCGACAGCGCAGAAAAAACACTGCAACGAAATGAAGCAGATCTTATTGCATTCGGAAGACCATTTATCTCCAATCCTGATCTGGTGGAGCGTTTCAGAGATCAATATCCGTTAGCAGCCGCAGACAAAAGTACTTTCTATGAAGGTGGCGCCACAGGTCTTATTGACTATCCTTTCATGATGACTTCACAATAGTTGTACTCCGCATATTTTTATATTATCTTTATAGCTTACATGTGTTGGACAGCCCAACAGCTGTATAATCAAATATGCCAAACAAACTATTGCTATGAAAGCCATGAAAAATCAACTTTTATTACCTATCGCGCTTTTTACTTTCGCGGCCTGTCATGAAAGTAAAATACCGGAAGAAAAAATCGAGACTGCCGCTGCGCCACCACAACCAACCGTATCTGCGGCTGGCGCTGAAAAAATTTCGCATCCATGCGCTATTCTTTATTCACCTGATAGTGCCCAACTGGCAAAATTAAAAAAAGAAAACGGGGAAGAAGCTTTTTTTACCATCGCCGATGATAACTCAAACTACATGGCCGATGCACGTATTTTCCTGGAAGGGAAAGGTGTAAAAATAATGGAACCTACCGGCGGCAAAATGCACTTTCAGTCTAAAACCGGCAATGCTGCCACCATTGACTTAAGCGATCCTAAATACAACTGGGAAGCATGGATATATGATGGCAACAAACTCAGTAAAATAGATTTGACAGATATCGAAAATGAGTATAAAAAGTATATGAAGTAAGCTGTTAGCCATTAGCTTTTAGCTGTTAGTAAATGCAGCAAAGACCAACAAATGTTAATCTCCGCTGCATTTACTAACAGCTAAAAGCTAAAAGCTTACCGCCTCCGGTGGTTTTCCTGAAAATATAAACAGGTGATCTTTATTGGTAGCACTTACCAGCTTTTCCTTTGATATCAAAAATGCTTCGCGGTCAAATTGCAATCTGCCTAATCCCTCTCCCGGTGCGATGTGTAGCTTGTTTACATCCGGTGGCAGTGGATAATCAAAAAATGCAGTATCATACATACTGTGCAATATATTCAGATGCCGGTAAGAAGGTTGATCCAGCAACACCTCAAATCCATCCTTGGTTTCTTTCGCTGCTGGCATCGCATCCATCGCAGGATGCGCAGAAAAATCAAAAACAAGATAAGGTACATGCTGATAGTTGAATGCAAACACCAGCAATATTTTTCCCGATGCTATCTTTGTATCCTTCGATGCCTGAATAATATATTTCGGCGCCGCTTTATCTGAAGTCAGATAAAGCGTATCGTGCTCCTGTTGCCAGGTGCCTTTTGTAAACTGGTCCACCGCGCCATAGCTGATAGAATAAAGCGGTGATTCTCAAACAAACAGAACTCTTCTGCTACTTCCATCTGGTTGGCACTATAGCAGCCGATAGTTAAGGTATTGTTTTTACTCATATTTACTTTTTGCGCAAAGATCCGCGCTGCTGATAGTAGCAGCAATACCAGCAGCAGCCCACTGCTCCATGTTTTGTATATTTTGCTGCATACCATGCTATTCTCGTCTTAACCGGAGCTTGCGAAGAAACTGCCCGATGCCGGCAATGAGTGCAATTGCAGCTATAACTGCTATCACAGCCGGAAATAGCCAGGTACCAGCCATGTCGTAACAAAGCTTCTCTATACTGTTCATTCGCATACTGCCACCACTCGCTTCCCAGGCTACCATTTCCCGGTACCGCATAATAGCAAAGGTAAAAAGTGCGCCACTGATAATGATCGTCCATATCAGCGTAGGCCAGGGGCTTTTAGACATGCTGTTGACGTATTCATAATCGCTGTCATGATACGTTACTTTTTTCCGGGGCTGTTCTTGTTCCATCAGGTATGTTTATTTATCAGGTCGGACAATTTTGGAGATCCTGCCAGGTGAATCATCTTCCTTATGCGGTACTATGGAAAAGAAATTATACTGCTTCAGGCTTTGAAGAGAAATGGTGACAGGCGTTTCACCGAACGAAGTCGTTTCTTTTTTCAGATCATTCCAGAAGCCGGATTCAAATTCATTGATAAAGTGGTCGGGGGTACTTACCCTGCTGGCATTGCCCTGCGCAAGAACGATGTTATCGCCATCTATTTTAATAACTTTAAACAGCGCATACACGTTATTGGTAGTAGTGGCGCTGTTTTCATTGCGTACCAGGGTGCCACCCGTGCTGGCGTAAAAAATATCTCCGGGGTGCGGATCGGCTACGTAAGTTGCCAACTCTTTGTCGCTGGTCGACTTTCTATGTTTGGCGACCTGGGCAACCACCGCCAGCACAAGAATGAAGGCTGGAATCACGATCATCCCTCTCCACATGCGAAGTGGTGTTTTGGTCGTTGCCTTCAGCTCTTTATATTTCGCAGTAATTTCGGGCGTCCACTTGGCTGCCGGGATTCTTTCTCCGTTGTCACAAAATGCTACACCATATTTCAGAGAAGGCATCATAGGTCCTACAAACCATACGTATCGCTGCAATACTGCGATGGTAACACCATCACCACCACTATTGGGTAAAGGGCATGCTAATCCCGGATAGTGTTTTCGCGTATGTTCTACGGATCTGATCTGGTAAACAATAAACATAAGTGTGCGGGTTTGTTTGTTACGGTTTTTCTATATAGTTCCACCCGGTAAGGCTACATTACATTCAAGGCCGGGCTTAAAAGGGACTACCAATCAATTGCAATATTCAGGAATTGTTAACGAACCAGCAACTATTCCCCCATCATTTTTTTAATGGGCATATGCATCCCATACTGCCTTAGCTACTTTTGCAATGGTAGCATCCCGTTCCTGCTCGGTGGCGCCGGCGTCTGACACAAATACGGTGATGGCTATATGATTTCCATTCGGCAGGGTAATAATGCCCACATCATTGTGTGCGGCAGTCTGCCCATTGATTGTCCAGGCGGTACCGGTTTTATGTGCCACTACAGTGCCGGCGGGTAATAATCCTTTCAGTCTTTTAGCGCCAGGGCCTGAAGTCGTCATCAGGTGCAGTAAATAGTTCCTGCTGCTGTCTGACAATACCGGTGTGCTGTAAAACTTCTCCAATAGCTGCGTCATGGCAATTGGTGTGCACCAGTTTTTATATTGCACCATGGGCTGCTCCTTCTGTACCTGCGCTTCTTCTGTAGTAGCAATATTGATCTGTTTTACACCCAATCCGTGAATATATCCGTTGACCTTTGCAGGACCACCCAGTAATTTAAAAAAGATATCACAGGCACTGCCATCGCTTTCACAGATATTATATTCCAGCAGTTCTTTGATGGTTAACGTGACGTTGCCTTCCGGATATTTTTCGCGGATGGGACTATGCCCGGAGGTAGTAAGGTCTGATTTGAGGATTTTCACGGGTTGATCGAGGCGCATTTTGTGTGCATCTACCTGCTGCAAAATAGCGATAGCTACCGGGAACTTGTATACACTCTGCATCGGAAACCGTTCATCGCGGTTAAACGATACCGTATCTTTTGTTTCCAGTACCCGGGCGTATACCCCAACCTTTCCTGATATATTTCCGGCAATAGTGGCAATTTGTTGCCGGAGGGATTGCTGTGCGGAAGCACCAGGAAGAAAACCGCCCAAACACGCCACCATAGCCAATGTAATTATTAAACTCTTTTTCATCATATGGTCATTAATAAATATATACTCCCTAATATAAAGCATAATTCAGCAGTCGACTTCAATTTTACATTTAGAATTTCATCTTCTTAATATTATTTTAGGCTCCAAATACAGACGAAATTGAGCAAACCGATACTTGTTATAAAATTTGGGACGGCATCCATCACCCATCAGAATGGTGACCTGGATGAAACGGTGATTGCCGGCATTGCACGGCAGGTGGCAGCTTTACATGCAGATCATCATATTGTGTTGGTATCATCCGGAGCAGTAGCTGCGGGGAAACAGTTTTTGCGCCATTACAATGGCACCATCAGCGAGCGTAAAGCCGCTGCAGCTGTGGGTAATCCGCTGCTACTGAATAAATACAGCCGCTACTTTGCGCCCTATAATATTGCTGTGGCACAGAGTCTGTGCGAACGGCAGCACTTTTCCGACAGGGACCAGTTCCTGCAGCTGAAGCGCACCTACGAAGAATTGTGGGCCAGCAATATCATTCCTATCGCCAACGAAAACGATGTGGTGAGCAGCCTGGAGCTCAAGTTCTCCGACAATGATGAACTGGCCACCCTCATTGCGGTAGGCTTTGGCGCCTCCCTGTTGTTGTTCAGCACCTCTGTAGCAGGTGTATTGGACAGATCCGGCCAGGTAGTACCACAGATAGATGTAATTGACAAAGCAGCCCTGGGATTGGCCGATAAAGAAAAATCCAGTCTTGGCCTGGGTGGCATGGTCTCCAAGCTCACCTTTGCCCGCCTCGCCACCAGGATGGGCATCAGGGTAGTGATATTTGGTATCCGTACGGAAGATGGTATACTCAATGCCATTGCAGGCAAAACAGGTACCTTATGCCTCCCGCAGCCCTGCAGTATGCCCGCCCGCAAAAAATGGCTGGCCAGTGGCAGCCTGGTAACCGGCAGGATACAGATAGATTCCGGTGCACAGCAAGCCCTGGAAAAGCGACATAGCCTGCTGGCAGTAGGCGTACAATCCGTACTCGAAAAATTTGAATGCGGGGAAGTCATAGAAATCGTGAATGAAGACAATATCGCCATCGCCGTAGGCAGGGCGAAAATATCTTCTGATGTACTCGATACCAAACATAAAGCACAGAACACCGAAGTGGCCCATGCCGATGATATTGTGCTGTTGTAGTGTATCACGCTCCCCGGGGAATTTTTCCCGGCTTAAAAAATAAATAACATCATGGAGACTATACAACCCTTACTGGAAAAGGCGCAACAGGCAGGCGTATCTATACGTACCTTGCCGGATGCACAAAAAGAGGCCCTGCTGCGCCGACTGGCGGCGGTGATCCTGATACAGTCAGAAAACATTACCGCCGAAAACAAAAAAGACCTGGACCGTATGCCGGATGCAGATCCGAAAAAGGACAGGCTCCTGCTCACCACCGCACGTATCCGTGATCTGGCCTCCAGCCTGGAAGAGATTGCAGGCCTGCCGGATCCTGCCAATGTACTGGTCCTGGAAAGGAAGCTGGACAATGGTTTATTGGTGCAAAAGAAAACCGTTCCACTCGGCGTAGTAGGCGTGATTTATGAATCGAGACCAAATGTAACCGTAGATGTGGCGGCGCTTTGTATCCGCTCCGGCAACGTATGTGTACTGCGCGGTGGCACCGATGCCTTTCATACCAACACCATCCTGGTACAACTGATACAGGATGTATTAAAGGAGTTTAAGGTAGATGAACATGCGGTACAACTGCTTCCTACAGACCGTAACCTGGTGACGGAAATGCTCACAGCCGTAAAATATATCGACATCATTATTCCCCGTGGCTCGGAGCAACTGATAGAATTTGTACGGGCCAATTCCAGGGTACCGGTGATTGAAACCGGTGCCGGCGTATGTCATACCTATGTGGAAAAAACAGCTGACCTCTCCATGGCTGCCAACATTGTTACCAATGCTAAAGTATCCCGCCCTTCTGTATGTAATGCGCTGGACACTGTACTGGTAGATGAAGCCGTAGCGGCCGACTTCCTGGCACTACTGGCGCCGCAGCTGCTGCCTTATGCAGTAGACGTATATGCGGACCCGTTAGCCTTTAAACTGCTGCAGCAAAATAATTATCCGCATCTTTTTGCTGCGCAACCTGAAGATTTTGGTCGTGAGTTTTTATCCCTTAAATGTTCGGTAAAAATAGTGTCCGGTACATCGGAAGCACTATCACATATACAAACCTATTCTTCCCGTCACTCAGAGGCGATCATTTCCCGCGATACCGCGGTGAGTGAACGTTTCCTCAACGAAGTAGATGCGGCCGCAGTATACGTGAACGCCTCTACGCGATTCACTGATGGAGGTGTATTTGGCTTGGGCGCAGAAATAGGTATTTCCACCCAGAAACTGCATGCCCGTGGTCCTTTTGCACTTGAAAAACTGGTAACAGAAAAATGGTTTGTGCATGGTGATGGACAGACGCGATGAAGCTGAAAGCGTAAAGCAGAAAGCAAAAAGCGATTATAGCGGATATATAAACAGGTATTTGTAATTAATTATCCGCTTATATATCCGCTATAATCGCTTTCTGCTTTACGCTTTCAGCTTACGCAATAGTAACCTGCTCATTCAAATACACATCCTGAATAGCATTCAGCAAAGCCGCTCCTTCTGCCATAGGGCGCTGGAAGGCTTTACGACCGGAAATCAGCCCCATGCCACCGGCCCTCTTATTAATCACAGCAGTGCGTACAGCTTCTGCCAGATCAGCATCCCCCTCAGAAGCGCCACCGGAATTAATCAATCCCATACGTCCCATATAACAATTGGCTACCTGGTAGCGGCAAAGATCAATAGGATTGTCGGAAGTCAGCTCGGTGTAAATGCGTTCATCCAGTTTACCATAGGAAGAAGTACCGGTATTCAGCGCTTTATAGCCACCATTGACTACCGGTAGTTTCTGTTTGATAATATCTGCCTGAATGGTAACGCCCAGGTGGTTGGCCTGCCCGGTAAGATCAGCAGACAAATGATAATCTACATCTTTCTTAAAAGCATCATTCCGCAGGTAGCACCAGAGAATGGTTGCCATGCCCAGTTCATGCGCCCTTTCAAATGCCTGGGATACTTCTACGATCTGCCGGTCAGACTGCTCAGAACCGAAATAGATGGTAGCTCCTACTGCAACAGCACCTATGTTCCAGGCTTCTTCTACGGTACCATACATCACCTGATCGGCCCGGTTGGGATAGGTGAGCAATTCATTATGATTGAGTTTTACAATAAAGGGAATACGATGCGCATAGTTGCGCGATACGGAAGATAACACACCAAAAGTGGAAGCTACGGCATTACAACCACCTTCTACCGCCAGCTTGACAATATTTTCCGGATCGAAATAAGCGGGGTATTTCGCGAAAGATGCGCCGGCACTGTGCTCTACACCCTGATCTACCGGTAGTATAGACATGTAACCGGTACCTGCCAGCCGCCCATGATTAAACAACTGCCCCAAACTGCGCAATACCTGCGGGTTACGACTGGATGGCTGGTAAATTTTATTCACCGTATCAGGCCCTGGCAGATGCAGCAGGTCTTTGCTGATAGTCTTACTTTGATGTTGCAGCAGGGTATCACTTTCTTTTCCTAATAATTCGCTGATTTTTTCCAAGGATAACATAAGCATGACTTTTTTGGTACAACTAATTTAAGGATTTAATACCGCACTGACCGGAACATGAAAAGTTAATATCTTAGTAAGGTGTTGGTCCCTTTGGGCGCGGTTTGTCTTCCCGCTCTTCTGTTACCATTTCTGTGCCTTCAAATGCACCACCGGAACCATCATGGATAATAGGCTCTTCTTTTATCACTTCTTCTTTTGTGACCGGCTTTTCTTCGTTGGGTTTAATACTCTTTTCCATAATAACAAATGTAATGATAACTTACAAAACAGGAATTCATGACCGAAGATCATTACTATTAAAAAGATCAGACACCTACATCAGCAACGCAAACCGGGCCACAATGAGTATCCTTCATTGACGTTTAAAATACTCCCTGATCTTATCATTATTAAACACTATTACGGCAAATGAGCTTATAAAAAAGATTCCGGGTATTTCCCTATTAATTAACGCAAACAATGATCCTATATAACATATAAATTATCTACAATTTGTTTTGAGTTTTTTGTCAACTTTAGCGAAGGATTGTGAATAACTCACTATTAACCCAACAGTGATTTGTATATATTTGTCCCCCGGAATGACTAAAAGATTCAATATGACCCAGATCGCTATTATCCGTCACGGCACCACTTCCTGGAATAAAGCAGGCAAATTGCAAGGCCATTCAGACATCCCGCTGGATGAAGAAGGCGTGCAGCAGGCCATAAAACTGGGACAGCGGCTCACCGGCGAAACCTGGGACCTTGTTTACTCCAGTCACCTGATCCGCGCCAGGCAAACAGCTGCGATCATTGCGCAGGAATTGGGAATAGAAACGGTGACAGAAGACAGAAGACTAGGCGAAGCAGGTGGCGGCCTCATCGAAGGTACCACCGAAGAGGAACGTGTCAGTAAATGGGGAACCTCCTGGAAACTCCTGGACCTGGGTATGGAAAAAAATGCATCAGTGGTAGCACGCGGTCGTTCCTTTATGCAGGATCTGCTAACAGAAAACTCCGGTAAAAAAATACTGCTGATCAGTCATGGCAGCTTTATCCGCCAGTTGCTGGATGCCTTATTACCTGCTATGCATCCTACTCCTGCCATGAAAAACACCTCTATCACAAGACTTCAATTCTCCGACGAAAACTGGCATTGCGAACTGTTTAACTGCGTGCGCCATCTCGAATAGCATTACGAATTAAAAATTACAAATTAACGATTGAAAAGAAGATTGTAAACGCGGATATCTACACACAAATCCGTAATTCGTAATTTGTAATTCGCAATTCGTAATTACCTTTGCCGTTCATGAAGCTATTACTTATAGAAGATGAACCGGCTGTAGTATCTGTAATTACGCGCGGTCTTTCCGAAGCCGGCTACGAAGTGAGCGTGGCGCCGGATGGCAGCAGCGGCCTGCAAATGGCACTTAACAACCCGTCATTCAGACTGATTATACTGGATGTAATGCTCCCGGGCATGAATGGTATAGAAGTATGCCGCTCCCTGCGTCAGGCAAAGCAGGAAGTGCCCATACTCATGCTCACCGCACTGGGCACCACAGAAAATATTGTGATGGGACTCGACAGCGGAGCAGATGACTACCTGATAAAGCCATTTAAACTACAGGAGCTGGAAGCCCGCATCCGCAGCCTGCTACGGAGAAAAACAAATATCGATATACCCGTTCCCGTTACATCGGCAGCCGTGCTCACCCTGGCAGACCTGGAACTGAACATGGATACCAAATCCGCCAGCAGAAAGGGAAGAAACATTTCTCTCACCGCCACAGAATACCGGTTGCTGGAGTTCCTGCTGAGGAATCCCAGGAAAGTACTATCCAGACTGGAAATACTGGAACAGGTATGGGGCATCGAATTTAATATGAACACCAAAGTAGTGGATGTATATATTAACTATCTCCGGAAAAAAATTAATAAACATAACGCCACAGAACTGATACATACCGTAGTGGGACTGGGCTACATGATCCGGGAAAATAAAGCCGATGAAGATACGCACTAAGATATTAATGGTATTTGCAGGTTTAACCATCTCCACTATCCTCATTATGAGTATACTGGTATACTATTTTGCCAACCAGCACTCCTTCGAGGATTTCTACAAACGCCTGGAAATACGTGCCTATCTTACTGCCAAAGCTACGCTCCCCTACTACGAATCTGATTCTGTTATCTATAATGAAATACGGGAAGAACACCTGGAAAAACTGCCCTCGGAAAAAGAATATTTCCTCCAGGTAGGCGCCGATGGCACCGTATATAAAGATGCACACCTTTCCCTTCCCAACAGCTTCTATGAACAGGTACGCCTTGAAAACAAGGCCACCTACCGGGAAGGCGACCGTTTCTATGAAGGGGTGCTATACAAGAGCAAACAGGGCCTGTACATCGTTATCGTATCGGCCATTAATAAGTACAGTGCGGAATACCTTGGCTGGCTGCGCAAAATATTAATCATCTGTTCCGTTGCCTCCAGCGTAATACTGGTGGCAGCCGGCATTTTCTTCTCCAAATATATTCTGAAGCCTATCCGGCATATGATGATACAAGTAAAAAGTATCAGTTCACGCAACTTACACCTACGGCTAACCGTAGATGACAGTGGCGATGAAATCAATGACCTCGCCGGCACTTTTAATAATATGCTGGACCGCCTGGAAACAGCCTTCGAAACACAAAACAATTTCGTCAGCAACGCTTCACATGAGCTGAGCACCCCGCTCACCGCCATCATTGGTGAAGCAGAACTGGCACTCAATAAAGAACGGACACCGGAAAAATATATCTATTCCCTGAAAAACATTCTCCATGAAGCAGGTAGACTGGAACATATCACTAAAAGCCTTCTTCACCTGGCACAAACAGGCTTTGATGGTAAAAAGCAGGACTGGAGCCTGATACGCAGCGATGAATTATTGTTCACCGTAAAACATACCATCGACAAACTACATCCCGGCAACCTGGTAGAAATAGATTATAGCCTGTTTCCGGAAGAAGAAGACAAATTACAGATACCCGGAAATGAGCAACTGCTGGAGCTTGCACTCAGCAACATTGTGATCAATGCCATAAAATATTCCAACAATCAACCGGTATCTATTGCACTGGCTGCCACGGAAAAGAAAAATATTATTATCGTCAAAGATCATGGCATTGGCATTCCGCCGGAAGACCTGCCATACATCTTCTCCCCCTTTTTCCGTGCCTCCAATACTTCCCGTTTTAAAGGCTATGGTATTGGTTTGCCGCTGGCCATGAACATCATCCGTATGCATAAAGGAGATATCATTGTAAACAGCCAGGTAAACCACGGAACCGAGATCAGGGTGGAGTTGCCATTGTAGCGCCTGCTTTTCTTACCAAATTCTTACCACATTCTTACCACCTTTTAACGCCGCTCTTACTGGTTACTTATTTCACAGCAATAATTTTGTTGTTATAAAAGATACCAGACATGAAAAATATACTCATACCAACAGACTTCTCTCTTCGCTCCCTCAGTTATGTGCACAGTATTGTAGCACAACATCCGTATGAGCAGGTTAATATTATATTAATGCATGCGCTGCAGATGCCTGACTCGTTGTTTGACCTTATTACGTATACCCGCAACAGCCGTCACCTGGAACTGATTTCAAACGACTTCCAGGATGGGTGTGAAATTATCCGTAATAAATATTCTTCTGCCATTAACCAGTTGAAGATTGAATTCTTCCATGGCAATACCCGTGCAGCATTACGCAACTTCCTGCTGGCACAAAATATAGACCTGATCATTCAGCCTGCAGATCATGAGTACAATGCACCTTCTAAAAGAAGTTATGATCCGGAAAAACTGATCAGTAAATGTAATTATCCAAAGATGAAAATCCAGCTGCAACGCCGGAGGTTTGTGTCGGATAAATCCACCATATCAGCACTTTTGCTGGCCACAGAATAAAAGCAATTTTATGCTACTGAAAGAAAATATCCCATTAAAATATGTATTTGGTAAAATCCGGTTTGAAATCCTGTTGGTGACTGTTTATTCACTGACGATTAACATCCTTTATTACCAATATGATTTCACCAACCTGGTGATTCCCATATCCGTGCCCATGGTGTTGGGTACTGTACTCTCCCTGCTCCTTGCGTTCCGCTCTAATCAGGCATATGATCGCTGGTGGGAAGCAAGAACAATATGGGGTGCCATTGTAAATGACTCACGTTCACTAACACGACAGGTTTTAAGCCTGATGGATACAGCTTATCAATCGGAAGACCTGACACTTTTCCAGGAACGCTTTGTAAAGCGACAGGCAGCATGGTGCCATAGTTTGGGACAATCGTTACGAAAGACAGATCCGCTCAAAGGTGTAGACAGATTATTATCAAGACGGGAGCTTAGTTATGTGATGAAGTATGATAACGTACCGGCTGCCTTGTTGCTCTTACATGGAAAAGACCTGAAGTTCGCATTGGAACAGGGATGGATTAATCAATACCAGCAGGTAGCGCTGGATCAGACGCTATCCCGGCTCTGTGATGCCATGGGTAAATGTGAACGTATTAAAAATACCGTATTCCCGGCTACTTACAGTTTGTATACACATTTCACCCTCATATTCTTTATACTGTTATTGCCGTTTGCCTTAATAGATGTGCTGGGATTCATGGAAATACCTTTGGTGGTAGCCATTGCCTCATCATTCCTGCTGATTGAAAAAATGGCGATCAATTTACAGGATCCATTTGAAAATAAACCTACAGATACACCGGTGACGACTATTGCCAGGAATATTGAAAAAGACCTCCGGCAAATGTTGCATGAGCAATATAGCATACCGGAAGAGCCGGTGAAAACACCTGCCTACTACGTTCTTTAATGTTGATTTGTGTTTAAGGCTACTTCCTTCAAAAAGGGCCGTAATTTATAGCGTAAGACGACAGCTCCGGTATCAACCGGAGCTTTTTTACATATTAGCCAGCTCCTTCCGGGAAAGCCATACCCATTTACGGATAGTACGGCGGATATATCTTGGATGCAGATCGATTTCTTCTCTGGTATGCTCAAACTGAGCTTTCGCTTCGGCGGTTCTGCCCTGCTTTTTCAACAGCAGCCCGTAATAATACATGGCTTCCAGCGAATGATGTACCTGTATTACTTTCTGATAGGCTTCTTCCGCCCTGGCAGGTTGTCCTGTATATTCCAGGGCACGTGCATACAACAGTTCATCTTCTGCTTTACTCATTCTCACCCCCTTCGTGGCATTTACCTTATCGAAATTGCTGATGCATGCTGCATAGTTGCCATCCAGGAAATGTAGCCGCGCCAGCTGCAACAGAATGCCCGGATCTTTGGTAAAAGCATTCGCACATTCCTGGGTCAAAGCAATGGCTTTATCGTATTGCTTTTGCTGCGCATAAGCATCTGCCAGTTGTAATTTATTGGTAACTGTATCGGATATACGTACTTTTCGCTCCCATTCTTTAATGCGTCCATTGGGCCAGATCGTCCGCAACAGGCGCTCTCCAAATTCACCACTGTTGATCTCCGGTAAAATTTCCCGCACCAGGTAAACTGCTACTCCCACCAGTGGAATAAACACAATAAAATATAACCATTCTCTTCTGCCAGCTTTCAACGCATGTATCACACATACAATCTGCAAAATAATAACAAGATAATAATAGTTACTCCAGAAAGGGAACATAGTGCTGTCGGTAATCAGGGTTAGGGAAACTGATTTGGCCGCAAAATAAGAAAATATCCTAATTTGCCGGATTGATAAAAAAAAGTAGCCACTTTGAAGAAAATTTTTAAAATCGCAGGATATTCCCTGTTAACCATTTTCCTGCTGATAGGTG
Source organism: Chitinophaga sp. RAB17 (assembly GCF_052114225.1). Lineage (NCBI taxonomy): Bacteria > Pseudomonadati > Bacteroidota > Chitinophagia > Chitinophagales > Chitinophagaceae > Chitinophaga > Chitinophaga sp. RAB17. Next base: position 369,224 of record NZ_JBFREI010000005.1, read on the forward strand.
TATATCTGTTGTCGGCGTATACCCTTTCCCGTATGAGCACCAGCCGGGAAGCTGTTAATGATGCAGATATTACTATTTATATTCTTACTAACGGGGTGCATACTGATCTTGTAGTACCTGTACGTACCCCGCAAATAGACTGGAGTACGCGCATTCCTTTCCGGAACACCACCGCCAACGATACTACGGCTACCCTGCTGGCCTTTGGCTGGGGCGACAAAGGCTTCTATCTTGAAACACCTACCTGGAACGATCTGAAAGCCAGTACCGCATTTAAAGCTGCCTTTAACCTGAGTACTTCCGCGATACACGCTACCTATTATCATGGTTTACGTGAAAATGAAAGCTGCCATGCCATCATGATAAGTAAATCCCAATATGCCCGCTTAATTACTTATATCAATAATAGCTTCCGGACGGGAGCAGATGGAATGCCAGTGAATATTATCACAAAAGCGAATTATGATAACAACGATGCCTTCTACGAAGCCAAAGGCAGCTATAACCTGTTTCACACCTGCAATACCTGGGCAAACAGTGGTTTAAAAAGCTGCGGACAAAAAGCTTGCAGGTGGACGATTTTTGATACTGGTATTTTTTATCAGTACAAAAAGTGATCGTTACTCAGGCATCATAAAATATTTCAATTAACAGGGTTCCTTTTTCATCCCGCCATTTAATCCATCCCTGTGTAGTGTCTTTTTGGATCAGGAGCCAATCCCCTTCTATTTTAACGATTTCGTTTAGTGCATCTGTGCCGGTGTCCACAGCTACCAGCTTTGCATGAATAGATGGCTTTTCCCGCATGGGATTACTTTTGGCATCAAAGTCAACACAACAGGCACTTAAAATATTCTCCTGCATGGATTGGGAGAAAAAGTTGCTATCCTTGCAGCTGATATATCTGATGATATTTTTTTCTTCGTGAACAACTACCTTATATAAGCCATTTTCCTTACCCAGGCAGCGGAATATCAGCAGTAAATTTTCGGGCTTAATGGCGTAGGGAGCGATGGAACTATCTGAAAAATAGTCGTTGTACAGCACCTTTTTCCAGACGGAACCATCACTATTCAGGAAATGCAATTGCCTTACTGAATCATTCTTTAGCCGGACGAAATCGCAGTGAGCAACTGCTGGCTGTGTGACTGTGACAGCACCTGGTGTAGCTGAAATGACTTTTTGTTGATGGCTACTTTCTGTGCAGGCAGCACATAATAGCAAAACGGCTAAAAAATATCTCCTCATTAAATTAAATTTACTTTGTTTCATTTAGCTTTCATTTCCTGACCCTATTTTGATTGATGCTACATTACTTTCCGGTAGCAACTATTTTACCATTCACATACTCCTCCACTTTCCTTAAAGTTCCTTTGTTGTTATAATACTTCCATAACCCGGTCCTTAGTGGAAAGTACTGCATGCCTTTCTTAGGCCTGGGACTACGAATACCTGTCACCGGATCTACCGCCCAGGCATCTACTGTATCCAATTTAACAGCATCCATATAGTTGCCACTAAAAACAATATTGCCAGTGGATTTTGAGTAACGTTCAATATACATAGCCCCTTTGCAGCTTTTGAGTAAAATCCTCAGGTAATACGCTTCCCCTTCACTGATGGTGACAGTATCCGGACTAAGTGCCAGGCGCATTCCACTGCCAATGGCATCAATCATGATAAATTGCGCACAGTCTTTATCTTTAGTTTGCGCATTTAAAATATGGAAGCAGGAAAGCAAAACGATAAACAGTGATAACTTTTTGGATTTATAGGGATGCTGCATAAATGAATATCTATAACTGATAAAAGTAAGAATTATTTTTTCCGTATATGTGGTTTCCTGTTCAATCCCTCTCCTACATAATTATATTGATGCAGGTACTTATCATCTATGATCAACAGGCGCCCAATTATCTGTATTTCCTTCGTGCCTCCAGCTGGTAACAATAGGCCTTTATATGCCCCCCTCCAGTATAGTAATATTTTCCCAGGAATTTATTAAAAAGCTACTGTTTTAAACGCTTACATATTACTTAATTATTAATATAATAATTATCCATTTTCTGATTTTATGGTTAAATAAACATTACCTATCTTAACATACAATTAACATCCAGCTTAGCTTACTTGATTAGATTTACCCTGCGACAAAGCATATCGATATGCATAGAACAAATGACACCCAAGCACAGATCCAAAGCGTTTTTTTGAAATATCAGATTGTTTAATGGATACTTTTTTCCATGTTTGTTTATATTCCCAGGAAGCCGTAATTCAAAATGTAACCCTCGTAATAATCGTTTATGAAACCTGATAACTATACATCTGCCTACACACTGAAAGAAATATTACTTATACCGATATATGCGGGCACGAAAGGTTTGGGAAAAAATGATAAAAAGCGTTCGATCATTATTATTAACGTGATGGCAGTGATATTAAGTAGCCTTGTATTGAGTATCGGCAGCTACTTTTACCTCTTAAAAAATTCGATATTTTTCATCATTGGTATTCCGTTGGAAGTAATGGGTTTCGCTTTTGTAATTGGGCTAAACCAGTACAAACAATATTTCCAGGCTAATTTACTAATGTATACTGTCAATGCTATTTTCATTGCTTATTGGTCTACGGTATTAGGATCAGGCATTTCACTTGGACTACTGTTAGCATTTATTACCATCATTATATTTCACTTAAGTGCTTCCTCTTTTTTATATAAGGAGAAAAAATCTACAATAGTATGCCTGATTATAACAATACTATTCGGTGCCTGGGTACTTACGAATTCTTACTTTCAATTGATGCAGCCAATCGGATTAAGTCCGAATATTGCAACAACCATGCGATATGTTACAACAATTGCACTGATCGTATTTATAATATTGGTGATGCTGTCTTATGTGGCACAGATTAACTCACTGCTATCTTCTGAACGAAAGCTGAAAGAAATATCTGAAAGAAAAAGCGTTTTCCTGCGGGAAACCTATCATGAATTAAGAACTCCCTTAAATGCCATATTCTCCATTGCACAATTATTTCAACTCAGACGGGATAAGTATGGGGAGCCGGATAAAAAACAGCTGGACGATTTATATGCCGCCTGTTATATCGCCCGCAATACCATCAATCATGTGCTGGATATGTCGAAGATAGAATCGGGCAGATTCTATAATATTATTAAAGAGCCTATTAATCTAAGAGAATGTATTGCCCACTGCGTGGCTATGAACAGCTACCTTGCTGCATCAAGGGGCATCATGATCAACGTGAATTTTGATAAGCAGCTGGATCAACCTATTAACAGTGACGACCTCCTGTTGAAAAAGATATTCAACAATGTGCTGTCGAATGCCGTGAAATTCACATCTGGCAAAAGCATCGTTGAATTCAGCTGTGAAAAAAAAGAGGAACAGATTGTTTTCAAAGTCCGCAACGAAGGTGTTATAGACCCCAAAATAGCTAATAGAATTTTTGATAATTTCGTGTCACAGCGTAACCAGGTTGAAGGGACTGGTCTTGGTCTATCCATCACCAAACACCTTGTTGAATTATTTGGAGGTACTATTGCCATTGAACCTGATGAATTAAATCCTAATACCACCACCATTGCTTTTAATATTCCTTTAGAAATAAGTACCGGAAAAGTAAAGCAACAAACAGCCTTTCAGTTCAGGAAAGATTGCTTTGCCGGCGCCACTGCTTTGATCATTGAAGATGATCTGTTAAGCTCTCATTTTCTTTCTAAAATACTGGAAGAAATGGGTATACAATCTATCTTGTGTAAGGATGGAGAAAACGCAGCAGAAATAATCAAACAGGAAATGCCTAATATAATTATTTCGGATCTCAATATGCCAAAATTCAACAGCAAAGAGCTACTGCAATACCTGCATGAAACAGCGGAATTAAAAGGCATCCCCGTCTTAATTGTATCAGGAGATGCCTTCTTAAAAGATGAAATGATGGAAGCAGGAGCGAATGCCTTCATCACCAAGCCTGTTCATTTCAAAGAACTATATCTTGAATTGTCCAGACACTTGCCTCATCATATACTTTCGTAACGTCCGGTATCCAGGATAGCCCAGTCATCGTATCCTTTAACGATCGTATACAACCCCTGGATATATTCATCCAGTTGGGTATTGATGCTTTCATTCCAATAAGGAATTTCTTTGCGGAGTTGCTCCAGCTTGAACAGATATTCATCGTGATAGTCTATTACATACTGTACTGCTTCTTCATGTGGCAGATTCAACTCTCTTTGCGCAATAAATATCAGGTTAAACCCCGCTATTTCAAGATCCTTTTCTCTTGCAATGGAATGCAGATCATTAGCCAGACAGCCCAGAAGATTAAGAATGAGCTCTATTTCCACAATAGTTTCATGTTCATACACCTCATCCGGCAAATCCAGTTTTTCAAAAATTGCGACCAAAGGAAACATAATATAAAAACCTGTAAAAGGCCGCATTTCAAAATACTTCGCGATAGATGGAACATAGCTATGCAGCTGCATATCTATTTCAAAGAAACACTCCTTTAAATAATCAATCATGTGCTTACAATACTGACGATAAAGATAGGGTGTGCTGGTAGCGCGGAATCGTTCCAGAATGTTGGCCAGTCCTATACTCAGACTGTTATCTGATGGTTCCCGCTTGTTCTCCAAAATTTCGATGAACTCATGTAACATCGATTTCATTTCAACTGCGGCTTCTGCTCCTGCAGAACCCCGGTCACAGGTATCATCCACCGTAAATAACCAGGTGAGCAAATCACCTGCAAGGCAAATCTGATTGTACGTTGCATTGGGGTATTCCCTGGCGGCTTGTAATCCAAACCTGGCTTTCGTATACCAACCAATCGATTTAAACTGTGGCGCCAGATCAAAGCGCTGGGCCCATTTCAATGTGTTCAATTGTACTTCCTCGAAAAATGCATTAATTGCTGGTTGACCTGGTAATGTACAGGCATACGCATTCATTGACATAACTGTAGTTTTTAGTTGTTAGAAAAAAAGGGACTGATAAGTAATATTTCGGAATAGGAATGTTGCATTACATAAGTAGTGATAAAGCGCGTTAATATATCTACGATATATTATATGTTACATACGTAAAAAATCGCCAGAAGGTGCAGTAAGACGGGCATTTAATGCAATCAATTGGATACAATCTAAATAAAGTTGGGTACAATTCAGCTAAAATGGACAAACTATTTTTTACGAACAAAGCGGCTGCCTTCGATGTTCTTAAAGGATTCCAGTCAATATTTACCAGCTAAAATACCCGGCTGAATTTACACCGCACTCCGCTCCGGGTATCTCTTTAATCGAATACTATTTATTTATAATAAATAAACCATATGGAAAACTTAGTAAAAGAACAGTTGGACTATTTTAATAGCAACGCCACCAAACCCGTTGCATTCAGGGTCGCGCAATTAAATAAATTATACGACCTCCTGATCGCCAACGAAGCCATGCTCACCACAGCTATTTATAAAGACTATAGCAAATCCCCGTTTGAAACCTTTCAAACCGAGTTCGCTGCCGTACTGGAAGAAATAAAGGTGGCCATCAAAGACCTGGATAAATGGGCCGCCATAAAACCCGCAGCCACCAATACCCGGAATCAGCCCGCCAACAGCTATATCATCCCTGAACCTTTAGGGGTAAGTCTTATTATTGGCCCCTGGAACTACCCCTACCAGTTGTCGCTGGCGCCCGTAGTGGCCGCCATGGCCGCAGGATGCACCATTGTACTTAAACCCAGTGAACTGACGGCCAACTGCAGTGCTGCCATGGCCCGGATCATCAATACCCATTTTGAAGCCCGCTACTTCAAAGTGGTGGAAGGAGGGATACCGGAAACCACTGCGCTGTTGGAACAGCAATTTGATATTATTTTCTTTACTGGCGGCGTCGCGGTAGGCAAAATAGTATACCAGGCCGCTGCTAAACATCTTACGCCGGTAGTATTGGAACTTGGTGGCAAAAGCCCCGTCATCATCATGCCGGACAGCGACCTCGATATATCCGTAAAAAGACTGGTCTGGGCCAAATACCTGAATGCCGGCCAAACCTGCATCTCCCCCGATTATGTATATGTCCATAAAAGTATAGCTGATAATTTCCTGGAGAAAGTAGCCAAAGAAATAGCCCGGTCCGACTATAAACCAGAGAATGACAATTATGTAAACATCATTAACGAGCGCAACGCCGCACGGGTGGCTGCATTGATTAATCCTGATAAAATATACGTGGGTGGTAGTTACGATGTAAGTAAACGCTTTATTGAACCCACCGTACTACACCATATTACCTGGGAGGATAAAGTAATGCAAGACGAAATATTTGGCCCCATCATGGCAGTGATGACCTTTGAAGACCTGGACACCATCATAAAAGAAATCAAGGCACGCCCTAAACCCCTGGCGCTATATTTATTCACGAAAGATGAAAATATCACCCAAAAAGTACTCAGCGAAATATCCTTTGGCGGAGGTTGCGTAAATGAAGCCATCATGCATATCGCCAATGGCCACCTTCCCTTTGGCGGCGTAGGCGCCAGTGGCATCGGCAACTACCATGGAGAGGCCGGCTTCAGGGCATTTTCCCATTATAAAGGAATCCTCGACAAAGCACTCGTAGCAGATCCCGAAACCAAATATTCTCCTCATACCCCCGAAAAACTACAACAGATGAGGGCTGGTATTTAAACTGGGAAAAGTATTACTTCAAAAAAATTATCTTTATTCATCCGGCAAAACCCGGTGGTCTGCTTTATGAAAAAACTACTGCCTGCCATCTTATTACTACTAAGCGCCCATGCCGCTTTCTGTAAAACATATCTTATTCACAGCGAAAAAGAATTCAACGACATCAGCCGGCATATAAAAGCCGGAGACGAAATAATGATTGCAAATGGTACTTATCCCGCCTGGGCCCTTGTCATTAATACCAGCGGCACTGCCTCCCAACCCGTTACCATTATGGCGGAAACAGCCGGTAAAGTAATATTCACCGGAGATGCAGCCCAGCCCATTTTCAAACTGACCGGCAGCTACACCATACTCAGTGGCATTACTTTCTTGGCCTGTAATATATTAAAGGCAGACAAACAGGCAGGCATACTCGCAGAATTGAACAACACGCAACATTGTCGCATCACTGCATGCGTATTCAGTCAGAATGTGGCTAAAGCGCAGTTTATGCCGTTAGTAGTTGTTTCGGGCCATGGCGAATACAACCAGGTAGACCACTGCACCTTTACCAGCAATATAGATAACCAGGAGGTACAGGTGAAAATTACGAAAGATGCTTTTCCGGAATATACCCTGATAGAAAATAACGAATTCAGGGATAAAAATAAAGTCTCCTGGAAAGTAGTCAATGGAGGTGAATGCGTACAAATAGGCCAGGACCCGGTTTTACTGGGTACCCTTCAACCTAAAAGCATGGTCCGTTACAACCGCTTTATACGCTGTAGTGGCGAGGCGGAAGTGATCAGCAATAAGAGCAGCAATAATATGTACCTCCTGAATTACTTCGAAGACTGCGATGGCGAATTAGTCATGCGGGGTGGACATGATTGTATCATTGACAGCAACATCATTAAAGGCGGCAATAGTGGTATTCGGGTAAACGGAACCGGGCATCAGATCACCCATAACCAGATCAGTCATGTGAAGACGGGCATCCGGCTCATGTATGGTATGGCGGCCGGCAAAAGTGAAATAGGATTTTATATTGCTGCCAGCGATTGTATAATTAAATTCAACCGCATTGAAAATGCTGTAACAGGCATTCTGGTCGGGGATAGCAAAAACGCCGACTGGACCGGTAAATTCGATACTACCCGCTATCCTTCGAGGGTGATGCAGGATATGGCGCCTTATAACAATATCCTGTCGGATAATACTTTTATAGCAACACAAACGAACGTGGGCACACAGTAAGCCCGGTACCGTAGCTGCGTTCGCGTTTAACAATGAGATTATAACGCGAACAAATGAGATGCTTTAATGAATTAGCGTAGACATAACGGCCTATTTTTGTCTCCACCAGAATTATAAAGATGAAATTAAAATTTTTAACGGCAGTTATCATCACTATTTTAAACGCAGCAGCATCCATGGCACAGCAGGCACCCGCAAATATTCCGGGCGATTTTGCGGATCCGTCCATTATCCGGCAGGGGAATAGCTATTACGCAATCGGTACTTCCAGTGAATGGGGACCTCACTTCCCGATTTTCAAGTCCAACAACCTGCAACAATGGGAACAAACAGGCTTTTTATTTGATACGCCTCCCTCCTGGACCGTTGCTTCCTTCTGGGCGCCGGAGTATTTCTTTCACCACAATACCTACTACGTTTATTATACGGCTAAACGAAAAAGTGATGGCGTTTCCTGCATCGGCGTGGCCACTTCCGCGTTTCCCGATCATGGATTCAAAGATCATGGCGTGCTGATTGCATATGGCCATGAGTCTATCGATGCATTTGTATTCAACGACAACGGACAACTATACATTACCTGGAAAGCATATGGTCTGGATAAAAGACCCATTGAAATCCTGGGCAGCAAACTATCTGATGATGGCCTTTCCCTCACGGGTGATCCTTTCACACTCCTCAAAGACGAGCAGCGCATGGGTATAGAAGGACAAAGCATCATAAAGAAAGATAAATATTATTACCTCTTTTACTCCGCAGGTAACTGTTGTGGTGTATCCTGCACCTATCATGTACGCGTGGCCCGCGCCCTCTCTATCACAGGACCTTATGAGGAGGATGCAGCCAACCCCGTGTTGTCGGACAGCCGGGATTGGAAATGCCCCGGTCATGGCACCTTTGTACAGGATACGAAAGGCAACTACCGGTATATATATCATGCCTACAATAAAGCCAGTAATGTATTTACTGGGAGAGAAGGCATCATAGCGGCCCTATCCTGGGATGCCCAACAGTGGCCGGTGTTCAGCCATATTTCCAGTTCCCTGAAAAGCCAGCCAAACACATCTTTCCATTATGATTTTTCAACACCAACAAAAAAAATATTCTGGCAATGGGACTTTAGAAACATGCAACCCGATTTCAAACAGGCAAATGGAAAGTTATACCTGTCCGGAAAATACAGCGACAACAATCCTGCTGGCGTAGCACTTACGGTACGGCCATTCAGCGCATCCTATGAGATCAGTACGGCGATATTAAATAATAATCCCGCTGCCAAAGGATTGATCATATATGGTGATGCTACAGCTGCCCTGGGCATTGCCGTACGGGGAGATAAAGTGGAATGCTGGATTTCGAAAAATGGAAAAAGAGCCGTGCTGAACGAACAGAAAATTCAACAAACGCAGCTGCCTGTATACCTGAAGATGATCGTATCCCCCGATTTTACCTGCAGAATGTATTGGAAACAGGGCACTAACTGGAATGAACTGGCACCGGACCAAAAATCTTACCCCATCGGCTTTCTGCCGCAATGGGACCGCAGCCCGAGACCGGGTCTCAACTATATGGGCGGTGAAAAAGAGAATGCAGCGTTCAGTTTCTTCGAGATCAAATATGTTACGCCATAACACCCCATATTCAACGATAGCTGGGGCTGATCAAATTGACTAGCTCCGGCTTACTCATCTTATTATCATCATAGACAAACCCTGTCCCGGAATATTACAACCGGATAACCCAGTAGCAATAGATAATAAGAGAATATGTTTCATAGGCTGATAGAGTGGGTAAAAATATTGTTTTTTTACAGTATATTACAGCATACTATTCCCCCGTTTCCTATATTCATCTTATGACATCCCCGCAAGCATATCATGACCAGGAACAGAAAATCCTTGCCGGATTGCAATCAGGTGGCCCGCAAAGGCGCATTTATGAAAAACAATTGTATGACCACTTCCATTATCTGATTGGAGAAGGCATGCGAAAATACAGTCTCCCTGCAGAGGAAAGCGCCAGTGCCTATTCTGACGCCATTATCAGTGTCATTGACAATATCGTTCATGCCCGCTTTGAAGGCAGGTCTTCCCTAAAATCATACACCTACCAGATATTTCTTAATAAATGTGTTGACATAAAACGAAAAACAACGACTAATAAAGGGAGGGTACATCAAACTTACAGCATAGACTCACTGTTGACGCTGTTGCCGGATAATGCCCGCAACATTGTACAGCAACTGATAGACAACAGCAACCGCTCCCTGTTACAAAAAAGCCTGGCAGACCTGGGGGAAAAGTGCAAGCAGCTATTGTTGCTGTTTGAAGATGGTTACAGTGATAAAGAAATTGCTACGGAATTACAGTATAATTCTGCCGATGTAGTAAAAGTCAGCAGGCGTAGGTGCATGGAAAAACTAAAAGAAAAAATGCTACCGCTCAACCGGTTTTATGAATGAAACATTGCACTATATTGACGATTATTTCTCCGGCGCTTTATCGGCAGCGGAGAAGCAGACGTTTGAACAACGCTGTGTTGCAGATCCCGACTTTGCAAAAGAGATCGCCTTTTACCTGAGTGCACGGGATTCCTTACAGCAACAGTTGTATGAACAGAAAAAACAATTGTTCACGGAGCGCCATGCACAAACAGCCAATGTGGCTGCAACAGCTGAAAAAACTCGTGGTAAGCTGTTCTATTATATCACTGCTGCCGCTGCCTGTCTTTTAATCCTGCTGGGATGGTTCTTTATTTTTAAAGCGCCTTCTCCTCAACAACTCGCCGGACAATATATCCAAACAGACCTGCAGCAGCTGAGCGTTACTATGCATAGTGGCAGCGACAGTCTTCAAAGTGGTATAGCCGCTTATAATAACAAAGACTACGACCGTGCCGAAAAAATATTCCAATCGCTTACCCAACAGGAAGCTATTGCCCCGGATGCTACCAGGTATTTGGGCCTTGTTTACCTGATCAGTAATAAATACGACAAAGCAGTGGCTACATTTGATACGTTAATAAAGTATCCGCTGTATGCCAATCCAGGCCCGTTTTACAAAGCCCTTGCACTCATGAGACGTAACAGCCCCGGAGACCGGCAGCAGGCAAAACTCTTGCTGGAAGAAGTACGCGACAGGAAATTGCCCGGCAACAAACAAGCTATTCAATGGCTTAAAAAAATGTAAACATGAAACCTCTTCAGTTAAACCCTATGCACCTGTGTTATGCAGGCATGCTTTTCGTTTTACTACAAGCCTGTAACGGTGGGGCTAACGAGCAAAAATCAGATTCCACCCGGAAAGAACAGTCGTATCCGGAGCAAAATAAAGCGACGCCACCGCATAAAACTGATAGTCCGTATAAAGCCCCCGAATACAAACCCAACGAACTGGTGATCTACTTTAAAAAAACGCCCACACCGGCGGAGATCACCGCGCTCAAAACCCGTATCAACGCTTATATCGGCAACAATTCAGACAGTATCCGGACTCAACGTTGTAATAGTTGCACGGCAGTAGTGGAATTATGGCAGGCCACCGATATACATACGTTTGTTCATGCAGACGGTGTAAAAGGCGGTGCCAGTACAGGCAATGGCTCCAAAGGTGTGGGAGAAGATTCACTGGCCTATTACACCCAGAATTACCATGTAGACATCCCAACGGAACAATATATACCTGCCGACATCAAAAGAAAACTACCTCCGGCCGCCAATAACGGTGGTGATAATGTTATCGTGGCTTTACTGGATACCGGCGTAGATACTACCATCAGTTTTGCCAGCTACCTTTGGACCAATCCTGCTGTGGACAGAAACTGTTACACAGGTGACCTCCATGGCTGGAATTTTGTGGACCACAGCGCCAATATCCAGGATAATAATCCAGCGGCTCACGGTACTATCATCAGCCAGTTTATCATCAATGAATTCCAGCGGCGACCAGGTAATAACCTGCAGCTCATGGTGCTGAAAACACATGATAGCAACGGCAATGGCAACTTATTTGACATCATTTGCGCACTGAATTATGCTGCCAGCCACGATGCAAAAATCATCAATGCGAGCTGGGGATTCTATAGTAACTATAGTTTTCCATCTCCCTACTACCCTATTGATTCGCTCATTACACAAGATCTGGCAGCACGCGGCATCCTCTTCATAACTGCCGCCGGCAACAGAATAGAAGCAGAAGATAATAAAGGCAAACTAAGTGGTATTAAGGAAACAGATTTACGGGATCTGAAATACCATCATTTTTTCCCGGCCTGCCTTGGCGGCACTAATAATAATATCCTGGTAGTAACTACCGTTAACGACACTACGGTAAGTCCTACGCAAAATTATTCGGACAGCCTGGTCGATCTGGGAGTGAAAGCAGATCTGGCAGCAGATGGCTTTTTGAAGTTCAAAGTACCCCTGGTATTAAATGAGGTGTATATCTCCGGCTCTTCTTTCGCTACTGCTATCGCTACAGGTAAAATAGGTGCTATCTGCAAGCAAACATTATACAAGAAAAAACTTAATAAAACACAATTCATCACCGCACTTGGTACTGCTGTGCTAACAGCACCCAGACTAAGTGCTAAAAAACAGGTCCGCGAAGGCCGATTTATAAGACCCAGATAACGTATGCGCGATGGCATGCAGGTAATCATCCCCGGGAAAATATTATACAGGCAGCTACTGATACTTTGCTGCCTGTTGAGCCCTTTTTATGCCTCTTCCCAATGCCCTGCCCCGGCAGTATTCATAGATCGTATTACTGCTATTGAACAAAATAATGATACCGGCAACGAAACAAAAATACAGCAGCTGGACTCGCTGCTAAAACTTTGCCGGCAATGTCTTCCCGCCAAAGACAGTGTATATGCACGGATTGTACATCGCCTGGGAAATCTTTACCGCCTGCAGGGCGACTGGGTAAAAGCTATTCGCTATACCAGGGAGGCCATAGATGTAAATAGCCATAGTAAAGGTGCACAACCATCCTTTCTGGCCAATAGTTATTTCAACCTTGGTTTGTTTTATAATACGCTCTACCTATACCCTGAGTCGCTTCATTATTTTGATAGCTGTATCCTCATTGGTGTAAAGTACCCGGAGAAAACAGCCATTGCCATGATGGCATTTGAAAGAAAAGCTTTTTCACTTTACGGCACCGGAGACTATCAGAAAAGCATTGAAACCGCCGATATGGGCATAGCCGTAGCTGCACGCAGACAGGATACCCTGTCTGAAGTGGCATTGCTGGCGCAGAAGGCACAATCACAGGTGGCACTCAACGATACGATAGCCGCCACGCAAAACATCCGGAGAGCCTTACAAATATTACCTGCCAATGCTCCACCTGAACACCAGGCCACCTGTTTTACCATCTATGCCGGTATCCTGGGCAAGGAAAAAAAGTTCAACGCTGCAATTGCTTTTTATCAGCAGGCATTTAAGGTAAATCAACGGCTGGAGCGTTGGGACCAATGTGCCCTGAATATGCTGGATATGGGCTACCTGTACAACGATGAAATGAAAGATGCTGTTGGCGCTATCCGCTATTACCAGCAAGGCATACAGCTGGCCATAAAGTCAGGCGACCCATATGTGCTGGCCGGCGTATATAATAATCTCGGCTCCGCCTACTGGCGGTTACATCAGTACCCAAAAGCACTGCGTTACTATCAGAAAGGATTGAATGCATTACCTGTGCATTTCACAGATACCACCCTGCAGAACAATCCTGATGATCAAATGCTGAAAGGGATTGCCAATGATTATTATGTATCCACGCTGTTAGCCAACAAGGGAGAATCGCTGCTGGCAATGTATCATACCTCAAAAGACAGCATGTGGCTGCATGATGCCCTGCGCGCATTTCTGGCCGCAGATAAAGCGGTTGACCTGATGCGCTGGAAACAATATGGCGATCCTTCCAGGTTATTCTGGCGAAACCAGACCCGGAAAATGTATGAACAGGCCATTGAAACCTGCTACCTGCTCCAGAACACTACCGCAGCGTTTCATTTCTTTGAAAAAAGCCGTGCCGTATTACTGAATGATAAACTGAATGAATTAGGCGCCAGGAAGTATTTGTCAACAGCAGACATTTCCAACGAGCAAACATTGCGTATACATATTATTTCATTGCAGCAACAACTGGATTTGATCAAACCCAATACACCTGCCTATCAGCGAACTTATACACAGCTACTCAGCGCCCGTGATGCTTTGGAAAGAGCCATCAAAGACCTGGAAAAAAAATACCCCGCTTATTATCAATATAAATATGACACGGTGGTTTATACCGTATCGGATATACGAAAATATTTATCGGCTCATGGAAAATCACTGGCGGAGTACTTCACCACAGACAGCTCCGTATATATGTTGTCTATTTCTGCCACTGAATGCAAACTGCTGAAAACAGTCTTTAACAGCCGGGAAGTACTGGAGCTCATGCAACTATGCACCACGGCGTCTATGCGGGAACAGCAATACCAGCGCTATCGCCTGCTGGCACATCAGCTATATAAACAGCTGTTCAAACCATTACAACTCTCCGATAGCAGTATCATCATATCTCCAGATGAATACCTGCTTCCGTTTGAAGTACTGCAATCAGACCCTGCTGACCCCATGAGCTTCCTGGTGAAACGTTATGCCTTCAGCTATACTTATGCCGCCCGTTCTTTAATGAAAATACCGCCGGAAAGTACTGCGGGCAGCCATGGCTTCCTGGGTATTGCGCCTGTAAGTTATGCCCCACATCTGCAGCTGGCCGCGCTTACAGGGGCAGACCTTTCTCTGCAAAACATCCGGCAATATTATCATACCCCGCTTTGCCTGTCAGCAGCAACCGCCACCCGCCAACAATTTCTCACTCATTTGCCCGGGAGTCGGATCGTACAATTGTATTCACATGCCAGCGCCGGCAACCAGGATAAAGAGCCGGTGCTATACCTCGCAGATTCTGCCCTTTACCTCTCAGAACTCCAACTGGTGCAGGACTCCGTTACTGCACTCATTATCCTGTCGGCCTGCGAAGCCGGCATTGGCCAACACGCCAAAGGAGAAGGAGTGCTAAGCCTGGCACGTGGATTCACCCTTACCGGTATCCCTGCAATTATTACTACACTGTGGCAGATTGACAATAAAGCCACTTACGAATTAACAGAAAAATTCCATCGCCTGCTGAGTCAGGGACTGCCCAAAGACATCGCCTTGCAGCGGGCCAAACTGCAATTCCTGGCAGATCATGATAACAGTAACCAACTACCTTATTTCTGGGCTGCCAGTATCCTGCTGGGAGATACCACCCCTTTACAGGAACCACCCCATACAAAAGACAGCTCTATCTCCCTTTTTATCTCTGCCGGAATCCTCCTGCTCCTCTTTGCATATCTGTTGTACCGGAAATTAAAATAATCCGCGTTCATTTGTTTCCCTCCCTCATTTGCATCGCGACTAATAACGTTAGAAGTGAATAAAAACCATTTCCAACAGGGCAGTTTTGTTCATGTCAGCCTGCTGTAACATGCTGCCCTGTGCAATATTCTTAGCTCCTAAAATATCAGTAATGAAAACAATCCTCCTGATAGCAGCTGCCATTATCAGTATGGCAGTTGCTTCCTGCGAAAAAACCGGCCCCGAAGGGCCACAGGGCGATAAAGGTGATACCGGCCCTCAGGGCCCCGTTGGCAGCCCCAATGTGATTTATTCAAACTGGAACAATACATTCAGCGGAATCAGTGCCATATGGCATGTTCCCAAACTGACAAAAGAAGTATTGGAGAAAAGTGTGGTGCTTACTTATTTTTCCAACGGGGCAGGATTTTATGGGCAATTGCCTTATATAAACCTGCCCTCCTTTTATATACAAGTTACATATGGAGTAGGATTGATCGTCATTTACTCTTCAAGTAACTTAAATGGTATTTACTTCCGCTATGTCATCATTCCCGGTGGCGTATTGGCGAGGCAGGCGGCACCGCTTGACACCAGCAACTACCTTGATGTATGCAAACGCTTCAACATCCAGCCATGAGGCGGTAATGAATATTATTCATATCACAATCACAAAGTCATGAAACAGCTATTATCTATTTGGGTATTATTGGCGGTACTCCTGATTACCACAGGCAGTTGTAAAAAGGATACCGCCACGAAACCTGAAATTAAACCAACATCCTTAAAAAATACGATATGGACCGGAGAATACCAGGACCCGAACAAACCTCCGTTTCCCTACAGCATGGAATTCACCACTGATAACGCCGTAGTGCTGCGCAATGCCTATGGTGAGTATACCGGCACCTACCGGTTTGAACAAACCACCATTATACTTAATTTTCCCGGCATGGCAGCTGCATTCAGTGCCCTCGTGGTAAACAACGAGCAGTTCACTCAATTTAAAAACACGGCGGCACAGGACTGGCATTTCCTCACCGGCACACTTAATAAAACTACTGACCAGGTATTGGATAACACCACCTGGATCGGCAACTATACACCCGGCGGAACTTATGGTGACTTTCAACTGGATTTAAAACCGCTGTCAAAGGCCAGCAAAATATTTAAAACCAATCTGCAAAACGGTACTTATCTAAGAAAAGCAGGTACCCTACATATTCAGTGGACCGCACCCAATAATACCTACAGGGAATTTTGTGTATTATCTGCCGATACAATAAAAGGATTGTTAGTAAGCGATGCCAACTGGAATACGTTTACACTCACCAAACGCTGATTTTTCTCATCTCATTCAACACTATAAAACAATAGATATGAAAAAGTTCATCAAATCAGTTTACCTGATAGCCATCAGTGGCCTGTTAATATTTACCGGTTGTAAAAAAGGTGACGATGGACCAGCCGGAGCAGCAGGCCCGGTAGG
Source organism: Chitinophaga sp. RAB17 (assembly GCF_052114225.1). NCBI lineage: Bacteria > Pseudomonadati > Bacteroidota > Chitinophagia > Chitinophagales > Chitinophagaceae > Chitinophaga > Chitinophaga sp. RAB17. Next base: position 386,074 of record NZ_JBFREI010000005.1, read on the forward strand.
ACCTGCCGGACCAGTGGGTACCGCCAACATCATCTATTCTTCCTGGATGGATTCCAATCCCTGGACTAACTCCACCACTTCTGTTGGAGCGGGAAAAAAGACCTTCTATTTTGATATCGCCGCACCTAAAATTACAGCCGATATTATTGACAAAGGAACAGTGCTGGTATATGTTAAGTTTATATCGGATCCGGATGGCGCTGGAATCGCCAAATTACTGCCGAGTATTTATTATAACATAGGCGGAGCAGATACTCAGTATCGCTTTCAATACGGCTTATTCCTCAATAAAATAAGAGTCATCTGTGATATACTACCAAGTGGACTCCCTTCAAACAATAACAAAATCAGGTACATTATTATTCCGGGTGGGGTCCCCAATGCACGCACCGCCGATTATACCAGGATGAGTTATGGAGAAGTTTGCCGGCTTTATAATATCACGGAATAAACAGCTACTATTTCCTCTCCGGAAAATAAAAAAGCGGACACAAATTCAGATGAATTTGTGTCCGCTTTTTATTTTCCATGCTCAAATCCGCCACAGAATTTACTTCCAGCTAAACGACTTTATGTATTATTTTTCCTTTTGCTAAATTCGTTTATAAATCTGCTAATATCCTTTAATGCTCGCAAGCATTAATATTTACCTTCACGAAATAAAGTATCAACCAAATAAAATTTAGTAACACAGTGAAGCAAACGAATTGGATGACAAAGTAAGCAGCAGCAATTGACGCAATTGATTCCGATAATGTTTATGCCCTTGTAGCGTAAAAACCACGAATGTAAAAACTTACCCTTCAGCATGATGCCAGGCAATGCCTGGCCATGGAATGCTTTGCCTGTAAACACCGATAAATGATCGTTTGCAGATACACAGCAACTACACTGCACGCCCCGGCGCTGCAGCAGGATTTTCCATGCCCTTATCTGCGGTCCTAAGTTTCCACCGACAAGAAAAAAAATCTATTCAAACCTCCACCACAAACCATGAACAAATGAAACAAATGTATTCTCGTTACTACGTACCGCCATTATATAAGCGGTTATGTATCCTGCTCCCGCTGCTAATGTTACTGAGCGCTAGCCTGATTTTTGCCCAATCTGCCAAAAGTATACAGGGTGAAATTACAGACGAAAAAGGCAATAAAATCCCGGGTGCCACTGTGCTTATCAAGGGTACCAAAACTGGCACCAGCGCCGATGAAAAGGGACATTATATTATCCAGGTACCTGCTGGCAAAGATACGCTTACTTTTACTTTTGTTGGCTATATGCCTCAACATGTGGCTATCGGCAACCGCTCCGCTATCAACATCCAAATGCAGCCCAACTCCTCTACGCTGAATGATGTGGTAGTGGTAGGCTTTGGTACACAAAAAAAGACAAGCCTGGTAAGTTCTGTTACCTCTATCAATCCTAAAGAGATAAAAGGGCCTACCAGTAATCTTACTACGATGCTTGCCGGCAGAATTTCCGGGATCATTTCCTTTCAGCGCTCCGGTGAACCTGGCGCAGACAATGCACAGTTTTTTATTCGTGGCATCGGCTCATTCGGTACCGGTAAAGTAGATCCACTCATCATGATTGATGGCATTGAGAGTGATAACACCGCACTGGCAAGATTGCAGGCAGATGACATCTCCGGCTTTTCTATCCTGAAAGATGCCACAGCCTCTTCTATCTATGGTGCACGTGGTGCTAATGGCGTAGTACTGGTAACCACCAAGCAGGGAGAATCAGGCAAAACAAAATTCAACTTCAGGGTAGAAAATTCCACTTCCGCCAACACACAGAATTTTAAACTGGCAGACAACATCACCTATATGCGCCTGGCCAACGAAGCCTCTCTTACCAGGAATGCACTGGGAATAGCTCCTTACTCCCAGAACAAAATAGACCATACCGCCGCAGGTGATGATCCGCTGCTGTATCCCAACAATAACTGGGTAAGCCAGATGCTGAAAGATTATACCAGCAACCAGCGATATAATATGAATGTGAGCGGAGGTGGCGACAAACTGCAATACTACCTAGCGATGACCTACAACATCGATAATGGTATGCTGAAAGTTGCTCCCATTAATGATTTCAACAGCAACATCAAGCTGCGCAATTATTCCGTGCTGTCCAATGTTACGCTCAATCTCACTAAATCCACCAAAGCATTGGTGAGTCTGAAAGGACAATTCGATGATTATAATGGTCCTGTTGGTGGCGGCAACAAAATTGTTTCCAGCATACTCACCGCCAATCCGGTAGCATTTCCCGCTATATATCCACAAAGCTATCTGCCTTATGCGCAACATCCCCTGTTTGGTAATTCCATTATACCCGGCACTACCAGGGATCTGTACATCAATCCTTATGCAGAAGCAGTACGCGGATATCAGCAAAGCAACAAGAGCACCCTTACTGCACAACTGCAATTAACGCAGGATATGAGCGCTATCCTCAAAGGACTGAGTGCCCGTGCAATGGCGTATACTACCCGCTACTCTGCCTTTGATGTAGCCAGGCAATATAATCCTTTCTACTACCAGGCTTTTTCAGAAGATGGCAAAACAGTAGCAGGCATCAATCACCTGAACAACAACATTCCCGGCATCGGACAAATAGGCAATGAAGCACCTACGGAATACCTGGACTACACTCCCGGCGAAAGAAAACAAAATACCACTACCTATGTGGAAACCCAGTTGAACTACGGAGATGTTTTCGGTAAACATAACGTAACCGGTATGCTGATCGGACGCATGTTTAACTACCTGGCCGGTGGCGTTACGAACCTGCAGTTATCACTGCCTAAAAGAAATCTTGGTCTCAGTGGAAGATTCACTTATGGCTTCGATGACCGCTACCTGCTTGAATTCAACTTTGGGTACAATGGATCCGAACGTTTTGCCGCAAGTAAACGATATGGCTTCTTCCCATCTATAGGTGCCGGCTGGGTGGTATCCAACGAATCGTTCTTTAAAGGCCTCCGCAACGTGGTAGATAACCTGAAGTTCCGCGCAACTTATGGACTGGTAGGTAATGATCAGATAGGAAATGATAATGACCGTTTCTTTTTCCTTTCACAGGTTAATCTCAATGATCCCCTCAGAGGAGCCTTATTCGGCGAACGTTTCGGTTACTCCCGGCCTGGTGTTTCCACTTCCCGCTATGGCAATAATAATGTAACCTGGGAACTATCCAGGCAACTGAACTATGGTATGGACCTCACCTTATTCAATGCCTTTACTTTAACCGTAGATGGCTACAGAAATAAAAGATCAAATATCCTGATGACCCGTGCGGATATACCATCTACAGTGGGTTTGCAGGTAACTCCACAGGCCAATACCGGTGAAGCGCAGAGCAGCGGGATTGATCTGGCGCTGGACTATAAAAAATCATACGGTACCGATTTGTGGATACAGGCCCGCGGAACATTTACCTATGCTACCAGCAAACTATTGGTAAATGAAGAACCGGATTATGGCCCCGGCAAAAAATATCTTTCTCACACCGGATGGTCACTGAAACAACGCTTTGGCTTCATCGCTGAACGCTTGTTTATTGATGAAAAAGATGTTGCAAACTCACCACGGCAATTCGGCGACTATGCCGCCGGCGATATTAAATACCGCGATGTAAGTGGCGATGGACAAATCACCTCTGATGATATCGTACCTATCGGCTTACCGGAATACCCGGAAATATTATATGGCTTCGGTTTCTCTGCCGGGTATAAAGCATTCGACTTCAGTATGTTCTTCCAGGGTTCTGCACGTAGTTCTTTCTTCATCAATCCTGCCTCCATTTCACCTTTTGTAAACAATCCTCAGAATCCACTGAACGCAAACGAAATAATACCAGGCGGCCAAAGTGGTTTGCTGGATGCAGTAGCCCAGGATCACTGGTCGGAAGATAACCGTAATTCTTATGCCTTCTGGCCACGCCTGAGCAACACCTATGTGATCAATAACACCCAGTCATCTACCTGGTGGATGCAGAATGGCGCCTTCCTTCGTCTTAAAACGGTGGAGTTGGGGTATAACTTCCCAAGGACATTACTTAAGCGTGTGGGCATCTATAGCGGCCGACTTTACCTCAACGGCATGAACCTGCTCACCTTCAGCAAATTCAAACTATGGGATCCTGAAATGGGAGGCAATGGCCTTGGCTACCCTGTTCAACGGGTTTATAACATTGGTGCGCTCATTGGATTTTAATTTCTCAAAATATCTTGTTATGATCAGAAAGAAATATAAACACTTTATATACGGCCTCGTGAGTGTAGGTTTGGTATCTGCTTTTTTACCTGCCTGCAAAAAGTCATTCCTGGATGTAACTCCCGATAACATTGCCACCGTAGACCTGGCCTTTAACTCTGCGAGTGAAGCCGAAAAATATTTATTTACCTGTTACTCTTATTTGCCGGCAGATGGAAACGTAGAAAGCAACCCCGCCTTTATGGGAGCTGATGAACTGTGGATGGAATATCCTACAGTAAGGATCAGCAGTTATGTGTGGAATATAGGAAGAGGTAATCAGAACAAAGCAATAGCATATGTAAACACCTGGAGCGGAGATAACTCCTACTATCGTGCTATCAGGGATTGCAACGTATTTCTGGAACAGGTGCAGGACCTGAAAAAAGTACCTGACCTGGGAATAGATATGCGTACCCGTTGGATTGGTGAAGTACAATTTCTAAAAGCTTACTATCACTACCTCTTGCTTCGCCAGTATGGCCCGATCGTTATTGCTGATAAAAATCTGGCGATAGATGCTCCTATCAGCGAAATGCGTGTAAAACGTTCACCGGTAGATGCTTCTGTAGATTACATTATCGCCTTGCTGGATACTGCCGCAGCAAAACTGCCTGAACGTATTCAAAATAATGCGACAGAAATGGGCCGTCTTACCCGCGTAATTGCCAAAGCGGTGAAAGCAAAAGTACTGGTAATGGCAGCCAGTCCATTGTACAACGGCAACCCTGATTTTGCCAACTTCAAGGATAATACAGGTACATTGCTCTTCAACCCTGCCTTCAGCATAGAAAAATGGCAGCGTGCTGCCGATGCGTGCAAGGAAGCCATCACTGCAGCCGAAAGCAACGGCCGCACCTTGTATCAATTTCCTGCCGCATCAGAATTTAATATCACAGACACTACCAGGATTCAACTGGGCTTAAGAGGCGCCGTTTCAGAACCGCTGAACACCGAGGTAATATGGCCGTTGACCACGTCTATTACCATTGCCCTGCAGGCATTTGCCATGGCACACACTGACCCTGAGCAATCCACCAATACCGGATCAATAGCAGTGATGGCGCCTACCTTGAAAAGTGTTGGTATGTTTTATACCAAAAACGGCGTACCTGTTCAGGAAGATAAAACCCTGAACTTCTCCAGCCCTAACCAGCTGCGTACAGCCGTTGCGGAAGAAAAATACAACCTGATTGAAAACTACCAGACTGCCAGGATCAACTTCGATCGCGAACCACGCTTCTATAGCTCCCTTGGCTTCGATGGCGGCATCTGGTATATGACCAACAGCCCAAGTAACTCCGACAATGATACATGGACAGTACAATCAAAAAAAGGACAGTTTGGAAGTGGTCTTTCTATCCCTGTTACCGGCTATTATCCGAAAAAGCTGGTAAATCGAAAATTCATCTGGCAGGCCAGCAATGCTGTCTATATCGAGAATTACGCATGGCCGGAAATCCGCCTGGCCGACCTTTATCTGCTCTATGCAGAAGCCCTCAACGAGGCGCAGGGACCAGTGGCAGATGTACATGAATATATCAACCGGGTACGCAGCCGTGCAGGCCTAAAAACAGTGGCGTCATCCTGGACACAATACGCTAACAACCCGGCCAAATATACCACCAAAGATGGCATGAGGGCCATCATCCACCAGGAACGTGGAATTGAGTTCGCCTATGAAGGACAACGTTTCTGGGACCTGAGAAGATGGAAAGAAGCCGGTGTACAGCTGAACGGAAATATACAGGGATGGGATACCAACCAATCAGATGCCAGCCTCTATTACAAAACCATTACGCTTTTTTCCCAGCGCTTTGTTGTTCCAAGAGATTATTTCTGGCCAATAGCAGAAGGAGATATGCGCGTAAATCCCAACCTGGTACAAAATCCGGGATGGTAATTTCTTCTTATTAAAATAATATCCAATGACCAGACATATTATCAAACATATATCAGCTATAACGCTAACGGCTATACTTATTTCTTCCTGTAAAGAAGAGAAAATGCACGGCCCCATAGAGCAAAGCAAGGGTGCTCCCGGCGAGGTGTCGCATGTACAGATACAAAATAATAATGGCTATGCTGAAATCAGTTATGTACTTCCGGACAACCCCGACCTGGCCTATGTGAAGGCCGTTTATGAAGTAGGAAAAAACGGGAAAAGGGAGATAAAAGCATCTTATTATACGAACCGTATGATACTGGACGGTTTTGGCGATACCCTGGAACACAAGGTACAGCTCTATGCCGTAAATCGTGGTGAGGAAGTCTCCAAACCAGTCACCATTACGATACAACCATTGGTCGCTCCCATTACACTGACATTCAGAAACATGAAAGTAGTGGCTACATTTGGAGGTATCAATATACAGGCCATCAATAAATTCAGGTATCCGATGGTCATCATGCCACTCCGTGACACCACCGGGAAAGGTGCTTATTCCAACCTGGATAATATTTACACAGAAGATAGTATCATCAACAGGAATATACGCGGACTGGACACGGTAGCTACCAAATTTGCGATTGCCATCCGCGACCGTTTCCTGAACTATACAGATACGTTGTATGCTACGCTGAAACCCATCTTTGAGCAAATGCTGGACAGACTGAATTTCAGCACTGTTAAGCTGGCCAATGATGCCGTTTTTGTGTACTCCACCAACCAGGAAATGATGTGGGACGGACGAGGCGCCAGTCGATGGCCATCTGCTTTCACAGATGAATCTGCCGGCGGCCCGGTATCATTTACCATCAATCTCGGCAAAAGCACTATTCTTAGCCGGTTTAAGATATTCCCTTACGAGGAAATTGGTAGTAACTTTTATATCAGAGGTAATCCCCACCTGTTTGAAGTATATGGCTCCAATAACCCCACGCCGGACGGTAACTGGGCCAGCTGGACAAAATTACGTGACTGTGAAGTCATCAAACCTTCCGGACAAGCCTATGGTACGGAAACTACCAGCGACAGAGAACTAGCCATCGCCGGCTGGGAGTTCGACTTTCCTCCCGGACTTCCCCCATATAAATATATCCGGTTCCGGATGCTGCGCAGCTGGCAGGGACATTATGGATTCTCTATATCCCAGCTGAAAATCTGGGGAGCATCTATGTAAATCTCAACAAAATAAAATACTACATGAAACAATCATTCAAATACTCATTATACCTATTGGCGATAACGGTATGGGCCGGATGCTCCAAGATGGACGACTATAAAAGATTCCAGACCGGTGGTGAAATCTCCTATCCCGGCATTATGGACTCCGTAAAAATATTGGCGGGTAAAAACAGGGTAATGCTCACCGGGCTTTTCACCTCCGATCCCAAAATCACCAAATACCGTTTGTTCTGGAACAACCGGCAGGATTCCCTGGAAGTAGCAGTGAACCGAAAAACAGATGATACTGCACGAATGATCATCACGCCGCTGAAAGAAGGTGCTATCAGCGTTGAGGTCCGCACTTATGATGAAAAAAACAACATGTCTATTCCCGTTTTTGCCATCGGAAACGTGTACGGAGCGCAATACGAACAAGGTGTAGGAAACAGGGTTACATTGCATACTTCCGTCACTGCAAATGGCCTGAACCTGGAATGGGCAGCCGCTCCGCCCAACAGCACCATTACCAAAGTCGGTTTTAAAAATATCAGCGGCAAATCAAACGAGATAAGAGTAGCTGCCGGTGATAATACAACTTTATTACCCGGATACCAGTACGGCAGTAAGATTATTATTACCACCGCCTACCTCCCGGAACCTGCTGCTATCGATACTTTCTACGCGGCAAAAGCAGATACTGTAATAAAAGAAAATGCGCTGGCAGGCAATTATACCAGCAGTGGCGTCAGAACAAATTACACAGGTCCGGTAGACAACCAGCAAGTGGCCGGCACCAGTACACTCAGCGGAAATAAGGCCGCCACAGAGATCAGCGCGGCGCAAATCGAGATAGACTATGCCAATCTAGCTGCCAACGGATGGAAATATGTTTTCACCTATGATGGAAGTACCATTACGGTAGCACCCAACACCACCATGGCAGGAGGGATTGCTGCAGGATCGTTTAAAGTAAAAAGTATCAGCTACGATAAAACCACCGGCATCATCCACGTAGTAACCATATACATGAATACTGCCGGAGATGCCCGTGAAATCAATGAAACACTGACATTACAATAAAGCATGTTCACTGACAAATCCTATGAACTCATAGGCAACTAACAAACAGGGCTGGCCATATGGCCAGCCCTCTGCAAATCACAGATGCTATTGCTGCAAAATAATCGTGTCCTACTCATCCGAAGAAATATCCTTCCTCGACAAATACTCCGAAGGCATACAACCATAATGCTGCCTGAAGGCGGTAGAAAAATAAGAGGGTGAGTTAAAGCCGCTCATGATGGAGATTTCGGCAATTGTGTACTGCCTTGACTCCAGTAGCTCTACAGCCTTATGAAACCTAATCCGCTTGATAAAGGCAGTAACAGATTCTCCCGTAATCGCTTTTAATTTCAGATAAAGATTAGACCGGCTCATACCTATTTCCCGGCTGAATTTATCTACCGAAAAATCATATTCCAACAAGTTAGTCTCTACAATAGCAATGGCTTGCCTGATAAATGCTTCATCGAGGTTGTTGAAGGTTATTTTCTCCGGGATAATTTCTCCTGAAGAAGAATAATACTCCCGCAGCTGCCGGCGTATGCGTAATATTCCCTGCACTTTAGCCTCCAGCAACGCTATAGAGAATGGCTTGGTAATATAGTCATCCGCGCCCATTTCAAGACCGGCTATCTGTTGGGAAGTTTCGGCCTTAGCGGTAAGCAGGAGTACAGGAATATGACAGGTTTGAATATTTTGCTTCACACGTCTGCAGAAATGCAGACCATCCAACTCTGGCATCATCACGTCACTGATAATCAGATCCGGATGCTCCTCATCCAGTCTGACCAATGCTTCCCTCCCATTGTAAGCCACTTTGACGCGATAAAATTTCCCGAAATAAGCCGACAGATAAGAGGTAATTTCTTCGTTGTCATCTACAATCAATAAGCTACCAAGTTCAGTATTGTCCTTCGTCACCAGTGAATGCTGCGTTGTATCTCCGGTGATAGTTATATTCTCCTTCTCCTTGTAAAGCGGTGGTATGGCGGATAGCTTTTCTTCGTCCTCCTCTTCTCCTGCATCTGTATGATGCAGATCTCCCACATACGCTTCATCAGACAATGGTAAACTCACGGTAAAGGTGCTGCCGCTGCCCGGAGCACTTTCTACCTTAATAGTGCCGTGATGCAGCTCTACTAATCGCTTCGTAAAAGCCAGCCCAACCCCTGATCCCAGGTTCATCTCTTCCCCACTCACCTGGTAAAAGCGGTCAAATATCTGACGCTGATGTTCCTCCGCGATGCCCTTACCGGTATCCGTAATTTTTATAAGTATATGACCCGCTTCTTTTTCAAGATCGACTACAATATCGTCGCCCTGCACGGTATATTTAAATGCATTAGACAGTAAATTGGATATAATTTTTTCTACCGCATCCTGATCGAAGCTGGTATACAGCAGTGTTTCCAATGTGCGAAACTGATAGTTGATCTGATGCTTTTCCGCCAATGGTTTAAACAGCAAATAAATTTCCTGCACGAAGCTCACAATGTCTGCTTTACAAACCACCAGTTTTCGTGTACCCATTTCCGTTTTCCTGAATTCAAATAACTGATTCACCAGCTGATAAAGCCGGCGGGTATTGGCAAGAATCAGCTCATGTTTTCCCCGAAGACTTTTATCCGTATCCGGTTGACGCATGATTTCCTCCAACGGGGCCAGCATCAGGGTAAGCGGTGTGCGAAGCTCATGGGATACATTGGTAAAAAAATCCATTTTTACCTGGTTAATGTAATTCACTTTTTCGCGCGCTTCTCTTTCAGCTTTCAATTGCTGACGGGTGAGGTATCGCTCATGGAACATTCTATAAATAAGATACGCCACACCAGACATCAGTGCAACTAATAGCAAAATGAACCAGGTACTTTTATACCAGGGAGGCAGGATGTTGATACGTATACTCCTGGTTAAACTGGTTTCCCCCTGTGGACCAATTGCCTTCACATAGAAAATATACCTGCCGGAAGGCAGATTGGTATAGGTAGCTTTGGGGATATTTTCTGTTTGTTGCCAATCCGCATCGAATCCTTCCAGTTTATAAAAATATTGGGTTCGGTTACCCGATATATAGTTGAATGAATTAAACAGAAGGCTAAACTGTCTGACTTCATGACTAAATGTAAGTACGGCTGCTTTATTGATATGCTGTTCCAGGATGCCGGTGCCGTCCCCTGGAAATACAGCACGATTCAATACTTCCAACCCGGTAAAGGTAATACCCAGTTGTAACGGTTGTTGCTTCAGGGAGGCCGGGTAGAAATAAGAAATACCATTTGTTCCGCCAAACAGCAACATGCCGTCTGCCGCCTTGCAATAGGCGTAGAGGTTAAATTGACTGTTCTCAATACCGTCTTTCGTATCAAAAAACTGGCGGCTATGTGTATCAGGATTAAATCGCAACAGCCCTGCACTGGTAGAAATCCAGAGGTTCCCATCATCATCCGGTTGAATACCGTAAATAGCGCCCGCGGGTAAATAATTGGCTGTATGATAATTTACAAAAGTCCTGCTGGCTGGCTGGTATAAATTCAATCCATCCCGCGTACCAATCCAGATTCTTTTCCTGCCGTCTTCTGCGATGCAATTCACCACATCATTACTCAACGTAGTTCCGGGTACGGTAATAAACTGATTGCTGTCCGTATGAAATTGATTGACACCATTCGTGGTACCAATCCATATATCCCCATGGCTGTCTTCAAAAAGAAAAGTGATTTCATCAGCAGTAAGCCGCTGCCCGGAACGATCTGTCAGGTAATGGATAAAAGTTTGTTTCACCGGATCAAACAGATCGAGACCTGATCGCGTACCTACCCATATATGACCGCGACTATCCGTTAACAGAGAATAAACCATATCACCGGCAATGCTGCCGGGATCGTTTTCCTGATGACGGAAAATTTTGTTTGCTCCCGTAGCTGGATCCATTACATTCAGTCCGGCATTATGTGTTCCTGCCAACAGTGTTCCGCCTGGCCCGAATGCAATGGATTTTACATTATTTGAGCTTAAAATGTTGCCCGCATTTTCTGTATGGGTATAGTAGTGGATCGTATTGTTTGCGGGATTCCAGTAGTTGAGACCTTTATCATTGGTCCCTATCCAGAAATTCCCGCGATTATCCTGTCTGATGACATTAATCACCTGGTCGCTGAGAGAAACAGGCCCGGTATTCTGATTAAGTAAACTGAAGAGAATATCTGACTCATGATAGTAGTTAACACCGCCATAATAAGTACCCAGCCACATTCCATGCTGTTTATCGCGGTAAATATATCTTACACTGTTTTGACTAATGGTATATGGAATAGTAGCCTGATGAAAATAATTTTCGATGTGTCCAGTATTCCGGTCCAGGATAGATAGGCCCCTGAAAGTGCCTACCCATATATTCCCATGTGCATCCTTATTAATACTTCTTACGTCATTATCTGCCAGTCCTGAGTTATCAGGTTGATGAAGAAACTGTGCAGCCTTACCGGTAGAGGGATTTAAACGTATCAGCCCACTACCTTCTGTGGCAATCCACCAGGTGCTGTCATCGATAAACACATCATTAACAGAAGGCTTGGCTATGCCCAGGTCACATCTGTTGAGCTGATGGGTTTGAAGATCCATTTTAAAAAGACCTGCATCCGTACTCAATAATAAGCCCTGCCCGATGGCTGTGAGTTGGTTGATATTTTTAAACCCAACCAAAGCATTGTTCAGCGGAACCAGCCTGAATTCCCTGGCCAGTGTATCAAAACAATAAAGATCACCGGCACTGGAGGCTGCCCACAAGCGATTATTCTGATCGCTTGTAATAGCTGAAACAAACCATTCACCTGACTTCCGGGGCATACGGTAGTTACTGAAGCTATCATCCTCGTAGTGATAACTACTCACTCCCTGGTTACCACCAATCCATAGTTCGCCATTTTTATCAATAAAAATACGCTTGATGTAATAGGATTGTAAGCTATGCGGATTGTTCTTAACCGGTTTATATACCGTGAAACGCTGACCATCGTATCTGTTGAGGCCATCCTGCGTAGCCATCCACATAAAACCAAGTGTATCCTGCATTACTGCGAATACCGTTCCCTGCGACAATCCTTTGTTGACAGAAATATTCCTGAAGTGCCTGGGCGTTACCTGATCCCTGGTATAACCTCTCTCTGTAAATAAGATAAACAGCAGGCTACAGCAGCCATACAACAAGTACAAATTCCTTCTCATTCCGATTTTGGTGGCGCTCTTTATTGCAATAAGCACGGGCCGCAACCAAATGTAATAACATCCGGGAAAAATTCCCAAAGACATCACAAGGAATATCCACCCCGCTATTTTTGCCGGTAAGGCGCCGGATCATATTCGAGTACATCCGGCAATTCATCGGTTACCTCTATCTGTTTCACTTTGTCACCTGTTATTTCCAGCAACATAGTGCTAGCAGCTATTTTCGGAGCATATGTTTTTCCCGCAAAACGAATGGGCAAACTGCCATAATTGAAGAAAGTGCTGTCCTGTTTACTGCTTACCTGTATGGCAGGTGGCTTGTCGCCATCCAGCTGTGCCTGGATATACCATCCACCCAGATCACACTGATAAAAACCGCTCCCGGTTGCCACTACTTTTACCCGCTCCGGTTGCCCGTTTTTCACCTGCATAATGGTAAGGAAGCGAAACAGTTTTGCCGGTGAAGAAGTAATGCCTGCATGCGACTGTAATGTGAAATCCTTGATTTTCCCATCATCATCCGTCACCTTAGCCCAGTTAACGGCAGGCTCGGCAAATTTATCGTGCACCACCAATGCAGACGGGGTATTGGTAATAACGCTGACAGCTACATTTCCCACATCATTGGCCACAGTAAAGTGCTGCTGGTTATTGCCGGTGGACTCCCCGGGCACAATCGTATAATACGGAGTATGAAATTGGGTAGTCCACTTAACGGGCTGTTTTGCCTCCAGCTCATCATACATGATGATGATGCCACCCGCTAATTGTAATAAATGACGACGGAATAATTTTACCCCGGGATCACCATAGCCATTGCTTTTATCCGGCGTAATATTTATTTGTGAGAAGCGATCCAGCCAGAAGGAGCTGGCGATATCACCATAGGCATTAGAGGCGTCTCCCAGGGCATATTGCAGATGACGACCGCTGATGGCCCGTGGTATCCATCCATAGCCCTCTTCTCCCAGCTTCTGGCTTAAGCTGTCTGCCAGGATAGTACAGTATGCTTTAGACGTACGATAATCCAACAGGTTGTGCCGGTCACTGAAATTACTATAGTACCCACTGCCTCCGAAAATGGTTTTGCCTTTAAAATTTACCGTGATGGCATTCTGTGACGCATGTCCATGTCCTGAAGAGCCAAATGGACTACTTAGTAAATAGCTACTCAATTCCCCGCTGTCACGCCCCAGATCTTCATGCATAGCCACCACACCTACATCGGCAAACTTCCTGCTCTTGGGCAACTCCTGCGGAGCCATTACAACTGGTTTACGATTCGGATCATAGTTCAACAAACGGAAAAAAAGGTAATCATCCGTTCCCCTGAAGAAATCAGGATGGTCTTTCCTGATCTCTGCCACATACCAGTTCAGATAAGGATTATTAATTTTATAGGTCAGCGCATCTGCGAACCAGGCCTGCCCTTTTACCATATGCGGAATATTCTCCCACATATCTCCTGTAGCCGTAGAAGCAGATCGTGGCGGATACGTATAAATCATATAATAAGGCAGTTGCTGCATCCAGGGTAAATTGAAATAATTTACGCCGGAGAAATCGCTGAACAACTGCGACAGGTAAATAAAAGATTTATAGTTTACACGAAAATATCCGTTGCCCTCATGCCATCCACCGTCTGTTGTACCGAGTATTGGAAAACGTGCCGTCCATACTTCATACATGTACGACAACCATTCGCGTGCTTCGGGAATTTCAGTTGAAACCGCCACCGTAGCTATCGCCAGGTTACGCAGTGTGATCTGCCATACATGGTTATCACTCACATGCAATTCGAATCTGTTAGGCAGATGATCATATACTCTTTTCGCCCTTATCCTGATAACCTGCTCCAGTAAGGCTTTTTCATCATTACTCAGTGTTTTATAGCCGGCATCATAAAACCAGCCAAGGGCCTCTAATACAGCGCCACTTGTAAAGTCATCGCCTGTAGCCAATCCATTCGGATCCATGCGGGCAATATTTAGCGCGCGGCGCCGGGCATCCTGAATAAAGCGTTCATCTTTCGTTAGCTGGTAGGCAATACAAAGATTTCGTACCGGTGTACCCACTTTATCGCCAAAACCATGATACATGCGTTCAATAATCTTCTTTTTCTCCAGAGATGTTTTGCCGGTGGTATCAATGACGCGCATAGGCTGTTCTGCCGGCAGGGGCTCCCGCATTAACTTTTCGGCATGTGTTATAAATAATTTCGCTTCCGGATTTTCCAGGTTATTATGATAGAATACTTCTCCGATCTTACTCATATTCCACAAGCGGGGATGAGGCGCCTGGTTACGCTCCAGAACCTCCTGCACCGGCGGAGGCACAATGGTAGCAGTTTTCGCTTCCACTACAAAATCATAAACGGGCGACCATACCCATTGCCCACCTTTAAGCGAGTATGCGTACTTCCAATACCAGCGGCCAGGCTTCAATGCCTGATGCAGTGGATATACTGCCCAGCGCTGCGGCGCTCCGGCAATAACATCTCTTGAAAAGGTGCTGTCAGATGCCAATAATATTTTATACGCAATGTTGCCTATATTCGGATCTTCCGGCAAATCACTTCCACTTTCCATGGGCAACACCACACTTTTACCATTGGTAGCCGGCCACAAAAGAGAAGGTGTACAGGACGGTACGGTGATGCCATTCACCGGGTAAGGCCATTCGCGAACACGGGCATGCAGCTTTTCCGCTGTCAGCGTTACAACGGCTGGATTTAGCTGACCATACGCACTAATAGTTAGCAGTGCAAATATTGGCACAAGTAATTTCTTCATGATCAAACGCCGGGTTATAAGTATTCGAGAAATTTATCATTATTTTGTTTGCACCATTTTTTCAGATAGCTGCGCATCGCACCAAGTATCCTTTTGTTGGAAGATTGCATGGCCAGGTTATTCATTTCTCCCGGATCCTTTGACAGATCAAACAACTGTTCCTTTATTTCTCCCTTACTATACATTATATATTTGTAATGACCACTCATCACTGCTCTCCCGCTGATCCCCAGCAATACATCATTGTCGGCAAAATCTGTTTCTATTACCAGTGTCTCTCTTAACGTGCGTGTGCTGTCCACTATTCGTTTGCTGAGATCTACTCCTTTCAGGTAGGATGGCGCCGCCACACCCGTGAGACCACAGATAGTCGGGATCATATCGGTACCATTACATACAAGCAGGTCATCTGTTCGTGGTTTCCATTGATGCAAACGGGAAATGATAAAAGGTACTTTTGCGGCTTCTTCATACAGGACCTGCTTCTGGTTCCATTTATGGGCTGCATAGCCATCGCCATGATCACTGGTAAAGATGATGATGGTATTATCTGCCACCCCATATTTCTGCAGGGAAGCCAACACCATCCCGATATAATTATCTACTTTTTCCACCAACCGGTTGTAGGCCCACCGGTATTTTCGCCACTGTGCATCATTCCAGTTAACAGTGGGGTATGTACGAAAACTTACCTTCTGCTGCTCCCGCACAACAGCTGGTTCATTAGCAGGAATCTCCCAGTTTCCCGGTAGCGGAGGACATAGCAAGGTGTCGGGTGCCTCTCCCAGTATATCCATTTTCAACAGGTCGCCCCGTGCCCATTCGCAAATGTCGTGCGGATTGAGAAATGATGCCACCAACAGGAAAGGCTGATCTTTATTTAACCTGATAAAGTTGGCACAAAACGAAGGGGTGGCGGCATCGTTATAATCTCCGAAATTGGTATTCTTTACATACTCAAAACCATGCTGGGAGACATTGCCTGCAGGTACCGGCAAATGCCATTTGCCAACATAGCCTGTCTGGTAACCACCATTATGTAATATTCTCCCCATCATCAACACACTATCCGGCCACTGCCCGTCCTTTTCTTCAGCATTACCAGTAAAGCCCGTTTCGAATGGCATTTTGCCACTAAAAATAGCCGTGCGACTGGGTGTACACAAAGGTTGCGCGCAATATGCCCGCGTAAATCTTACGCCGTTGGCAGCCAGTTTATCCATGGCAGGAGTATGCAAATCCATATTACCTGCGTTGCTCATGGCGGTAGCAGTTTGCTGATCCGTCATGATGAGGACAATGTTGGGGCGTTTCGACTGCTGCCCATAACATTCATAACAAGTCATCAGCAACAACAGGCCATTGATTATTTTTTTAAGCATAGCTCATTATTAGTATTGTGGATTCTGCACCAACTTTGGATTAAGGTCCATATCTCTCAATGGTATAGGATATAACTCATGTTTGTTAGGGACAAATTGGGTGCCTGCAATATATGGATAACCTGCACGATACGCAGTAAGTGCATCCTGCGTAGCTTTCAGGCTGGAACCCAGCAGGTTCCAGCGAATCAGGTCAGCCCTCCTGGTACCTTCAAAGCAAAGCTCCCATGCACGTTCATCTTTCAGTCTGTCAAAGAAATCAGCTTTGCTGAGCCCCTGCGGCAGATCTACTGAAGCATCTGCAGTATTTATCGGCTTCCCGTACGCCCTTCTCCTTACCATGTTGATAGCATTATATGCATCTGCGTTAGGCCCATCATTCAATTCATTCTCCGCTTCTGCTCTCATCAACAATACATCTGCATAACGCAAAATCACCCAGTTGACATCTGTGTTATTCAAATCTTTGGGCGGTAAATTCTGCCAATCCCGGCGCCACTTACCGGGCGTCCATTGCCAGTCATTTTTGCCGGTGTATTCTACTTTGGCGCCGGAGGCATCCAGGCGATAAGTGACAGTTGCCACATCTTTTCTAAGGTCACCTGTTTTAAAACTGTTCCTGAACAGAGGAGTTGTTTTTATATATCCATTCGCCCTGCCATACTGGTTACCGGCATCAGAAGCCGGCGAATTCCAGGTACCAATCATCCCTGCTGTACTACCGGTTCCATTCACACTATAGAGTGCCACTTCAAACATGGTTTCCTGCGGATCTGCCACCAACTTACACTGATTTCTGAAATATTGCTCGTAACCCGGATTCAGTGCATTTTTACCTGAGGCCATGATTTCAGCAGTTTGCTTTTGCGCGAGGACATAAAAATCTTTGTAGTTAGCAGGGCGCTCCATTTTTCCATTCTGCCTTAAAGAGTAGCCACCGGAAAACAAAGCTACTCTTGCCAGCATACCCCTTACACCATTCCGGCTCACTCTTTCATCCACCGTAGTTTTTGTTGGCGGCAACAAATCAATGGCTGCTGTCATATCCCGGATCACCTGCGCATACACGGTATCACGATTGGTACGGGGCAGCTGTAGTTCTTCACCAGACTGGGTAGGACCTAGTTTCATGGGCACATCTCCATATAACCTTACTAATTCAAAATAATAAAATCCTCTCAGAAACCTGGCTTCTCCCAGCAGGCGGTTCAACTCCGCTTTCTGAGCCTCTGTTCCCGATTTGGAAAGTGACATCTCCGGTATTTTCTGAATCACCAGGTTGGCCCTATCAATCCCCTTATAAAAATATTGCCATGTGCCGGTGATATAATTATGTTGCGGTGTAACGGCATAGTGGGCAACCGCACGAAAATCAACCAATGTGGTACCAGACACCTGGGAAATATCGCAATCCATATCATACAACATACTCACCTGGAACCCATAAGTATTGTAGTTGGCCATCATTTCATATACCCCCAAAACGGCCATAGTCGCCTCATCTACAGTACTAAAGAAATTTTCAGTAGAAAAATAAGACTTGGGTTGCTGTTCCAGTGTTTTACTACATCCCGGTAAACTACCCCACAAAAATATCAGCACCACCAGTCTGGCGATTCCTGCACGGTAAACAATTAGTTTATTCATAATGGAATATTTTTTCAATTTTTTAAAGCGAAATATTCAGGCCGGCAATAAAGGAACGGGCTCTCGGATAACCTCCAAAATCCACTCCGGGCGTAAGTCTTGAAGTATTGGCTGTACTTACTTCCGGATCATATCCGGTATATTTCGTCCACACAAACAGGTTATTTCCTGTTACATATATTCTGGCGTTGGAGATTTTAGCTTTGGACACCCACGCTTTGGGTAGTGTATAACCAAGACTGATATTATTAACACGCAGGAAAGAACCATCTTCAATCATCTTATCATATAATCGGATGGCGGTTCCTGCGCCATTCCAGGAAGGGATAGTTTTGCCGGCATTCATAGCTGCCAGTGCAGCGGGATCCGTTACCTTCTGCCCGTTTGCACCAATCGTTATCCATCTGTCGGCAAAATATCCCAGCGTGTTCTGGTAGGATAGATAGGTAAGACTGTTATTAAGAAGATTAGCATTATAGATATCATTTCCAAAGGACCAGTTAACCAGGATGCTGAGATCAATTCCTTTATAGCTAAAAGTATTACTGAAACCACCGGTATGTTTTGGAGTAGCGTTGCCAATAACAGTCCTGTCGGCAGGTGTAATGATACCATCTCCATTCAGGTCCACCAGTTTCAGATTACCCGGCCGGGCAGGATTGTTGGCATCCACCACTACACCGGGTTTCAGCGTATACATTTTAGTGTTTCCGTCATAGGTGAAGTCGTCCACTGTATACAGATTATTTGACTGATAGCCATACATCAATCCAACAGGGCTGCCTACCTTAACGATATAGTCGTTTTGGTCATACCAACTGGTACTGTATCTGGCCTTTTCGCCACTGGTTAGCGCCAGCACTTCATTGCGGTTAAAAGCGATGTTGAAATTGCTGGTCCACTCGAAACTGTTTTTACGGATGTTAACCGTATTCAGGGCAATTTCAATTCCTTTATTGGAAGTAGCCCCAATATTAATCTGTTGGCTGGCAAAACCGGAGGTAAATGGAATCAGTGCATTCAGCAGCAGGTCTTTTGTCTTATTATTATAGGCATCTACAGCAAGGACTATACGCTGACCGAAGAGGCCAAGATCCAATCCTACATTTTGTGATTGTACGGTTTCCCATTTGAGATTTGGATTAGGAAGATTAGATGCACCAACAGTAGTGGCATTACTATTATTAACAGGATAGATACCGGATTGCAACAGACTATTTGCCAGGTAATTGTTAATACGGTTGTTGCCTGCGGTGCCATAACTGATACGCAGTTTCAGGTCAGAAAGAAAGGTGGCGCTCTTCATAAATTTCTCTTCGATCACTCTCCAGGCAAAAGCAGCGGACGGAAAATATCCCCATCTGTTATGCGGACCAAATTTGGAAGAGCCATCTGCACGTATGGTAGCGGTAAGGATATATTTGTCTCTGAAGGAATAATTCGCCCTGGAAAAAAAAGACAACATATCCTCTGCTTCTGCATACGAGGTAGGTACTACCGGGGTTGTTCCCTGTGAGAGGTCATCCAGTCCCAGGTTAACCGCCGGGAATTTACTGTTTGCCGCCACAAAATTTGATCTGTCGGTATGTAACTGTTCCTGCCCGATCAATACGGAGATCCGGTGAATTCTTTTAAATGTATTGTCGTAGGTGAGGGTATTGGAATAGTTCCAGCCACTTTCATCATATTGTCCGATAGACCCAAATGGGCCACCTGAACGCTTTGCCAGCAGGGAACGGGCATCATTGAAAGTATTCATTTTTGTACCGGATACCCTCAATCCCACGAGCCCACGGTAGGTGAGATGGTTGGCAATAGTGTAATCCAGTGTAGTATTCAGATTTAAAATCCGGTTGAAGGATGCTCTCAGCTGGGAAACGGCGTTGGTGACCGGATTTTGCAGCGGCAGTGCACCTACATCAATGGAGGGGTCATTATCCATCCCCAGGAAATCATCATCGGTACCGCTTTTACCATAGGTAGGCCTGTATTGGATGATATTCTGCAGCTGGTTTAATTTGGTGCTGCCTTCCCGGGTGCCTATGCCCGTAATAGTTTGATCGCTATAGTTTACGTTAGCACTTACACGCGCTTTCTTATTAATGTTATGTAATACCGCCAGCTTGGCAACATTTTTTTTAGCGCCGCTGGCCATTACGATGCCTTCATCATCGTTGTGGGAATAAAAGAGGTTGAAGCGGGTTTCAGCGCTACCACCTGACAGGCTGATTTTATGGTATTGGTTATGACTTGGGCGGCCCATCATCTGATCCTGCCAGTCAATCCCCTCCCTGTTGGCGTAAAGACTGTCCAACTGGTTAAAAGTGCCAAAAGTATTTTCGAACTCCTGTATTTTCAGCGGATCATCAATCGCTTTCTCATACATCAATCGGGTATATTGTAATGGGTTCAGCACGGGCAATTCTTTGGTAATCTTCCTCGTACCATAATACATATCATAGGATACCGCCAGTTTGCCGGGTTTCAGCTGTTTGGTGGTAACAAGGATTACCCCGTTGGCTCCGCGGGCACCGTAAATGGCAGTAGCTGATGCGTCTTTCAGCACTTCTATGCTCTCCACATCTGTTGGATCCAGGAAATTGAGTCCATTTGTTTGGGGAATACCATCTATCACATACAGGGGTTGATTGTCCTGCGTAATAGAGCCACCTCCTCTCAGGGCAATTGCTGGTTCGCTACCAGGGGTACCATCGTCTGCAGTAACGTGCAAGCCGGCAATCTGGCCGGTGAGTGCAGAGGCTACGTTTTGAACCGGAATTTTGGCCAGCTCTGCTCCTTTTACAGATGATACTGCACCGGTGATATCTTTTCGTTTCTGCGTGCCGTATCCGATGACCACCACTTCATTCAACCCCTTTTCGGTATCCTTTAAGGTAACATCTATCACACCGCGCCTATTCACGGCCACTTCTGCTTTTCGGAAACCAACGTAGGTAAATACCAGGATACCTCCTGGGTCGGCTGAAATTTCATAGTGACCATCCGCCAGTGTCATCGTTGCCCGCTTAGTACCCCGTTCCTGGATAGACACCCCAATCAACGGCTCCCCGGCAGCATTGACAACAACTCCTTTAATAGGAATGGTGGTCTGTCCAAATGCGGTGAAGCCACCCGCTAAAAACATCAAAAAAAGCAAAAGTCTTTTCATCCTTTATTTTTTAATTATTTAATTATCTCAACGAGCCTGTTTTTTCAGTCAATCATTAGTCGTGGAATGAATGCAGGATGTTTATACTGACGGCTTCGTTGACTTTCTACATTTTGGCCGGAATAGTTGGCAGGTACGAATGTATCAGGGATTATCAAAAATCCCTTTCAATATTGTTCAAAATGCTATCAATTTTGATGAAATACGTGCATTCAACAAATTCTAAATCTTTCTGGACAATAGTGAAAGCCTTGTTCTGGTTGACAATCTATCTTTAGTTCATTGTTCAATTTCTCATTTAAAGCTTTTAAGATATGATAACCAGACCTGGCGTCATAACGGCTGCCATTTTTTTATTCCTTTCCGGAACTTCGATTGCAACCCCATCACAGGATGGAAGCGACTGGTTTAAAAAAACGATTCACACCATTAATTACCAGCTCACCAAAGCCGCCGGAATTTATTCACCAGGGATGAATCCCAGATCGGTACGACCTGATGGTACTGTGAAACTGGCAACGGTGCAGGACTGGACAACCGGCTTTTTTCCGGGTTCATTGTGGTACGGATATGAACTCACCGGCAACACTGCGTTGAAAGAGGAGGCCCGGAAGTTTACACTTGGGCTTGACACTGTCAGACATATTACCAATACCCATGATCTGGGATTTATGCTTTTTTGCTCTTATGGAAATGCCTTTCGCATCACCGGCGACAGTTCCTTATTGCCGGTATTACAAGAAGGCGCCGCGCATCTGTATGCCCGTTTCAATAAAAAAACTGGCACCATCCGCTCCTGGGATATGGGAGAATGGCACTATCCCGTTATTATAGATAATATGATGAACCTGGAATATCTCTTCTGGGCTGCCGGCCAATTCCATCAACCCGCCTACTCCATTGCACCTGCAACCCACGCAGCAACTACCATGAAAAACCAATTCAGAAAGGATTTCAGCTCTTACCATGTGGTGGACTATGATGCTGAAACTGGTAAAGTATTCCAAAAAGTTACTCACCAGGGACTCACCAGTGAATCTGCCTGGGCCAGAGGACAGGCCTGGGGATTATATGGATACGTTATGTGTTATCAATATACCCGCAACCCGAAATTCCTGGAACAGGCAAAACATATTGCCAGCTTTATTATGCACCATCCCCATATGCCGAAAGATAAAATACCCGCATGGGACTTCGATGTGCACAATGCCCTGGATGGCGCCCCCAGAGACGCCTCTGCGGCAGCGGTTATTGCCTCTGCACTGCTGCAACTCAGTACCGAGGTAGCCGGAGGACAGGAATATTTCAACTATGCAGAAGATATCCTGCAATCCTTATCCTCACCCACCTACCTGGCGGGTCCGGGCGAAAATCATTTCTTCCTTTTAAAACATAGTGTTGGTGCATTTCTGTATAATTCAGAAATTGATACGCCTATCGAGTATGCCGACTACTATTTCCTGGAAGCATTGAAAAGATATGGCCAGATTAAAAAACTTATTTGAGAAATATGTACCTGAAAAAAATCATCCCGCTATATTGCCTGCTGCTGGCTTTTTTCACAGCAAGCGCACAAGATACCGCGTTAACAGCGGCCAGCTTTCGCAACTTAAATCTGGCTTACCCCGGCCTGGAAACCGTTAGCCAACTCGTAACAACAGGCAAATATGATCAGGCCGCCCGGGAATTACTTACCTATTACCGCCAACGGACAAACATAAAACATCCGGAATATAACCTGCAAGATAAAGCCAGCTACGCCGGTAAACCCATATCCAAAGAGGTGTTGGAAAAAGCAGACAAAGCCTTGCTTCACCAGTTTCAACCTCAGAAAGGATATGGATTTTACGACTACGGGAAAGATATTAACTGGCAATACTGGCCTGTAAAAGACAACGAAGTACGCTGGCAACTGCATCGGGTATATTGGTGGCAACCCATGGGACTGGCCTATTGGTCTACCGGCGATGAAAAATACGCGAAAGAATGGGTGTTCCAGTTTGACGACTGGGTAAGAAAAAACCCATTAGGGCTGTCAGCAGAAAACGACAGCTTTGCCTGGAGACCACTGGAAATATCTGAACGTTTACAAAGCCTGACAGGTACATTCAACCTATTCGTCAGCGCCACATCATTCACACCCCGTTTTTTACTGGAGTTTCTGAACAGCTATAGCCAGCAGGCAGCATACATCCCCGATCACTATACCAAAGTAGGTAACCATCTCCTGTTTGAGGCGCAACGTATGATATACGCCGGCTGTTTCTTTCCTGAACTGAAAAATGCATCAGCCTGGAAAAAAAGCGGGATCGAAGTACTCAACCGGGAGATTCAAAAACAGGTATATGAAGATGGGATGCAGTTTGAACTCTCTCCGTCCTATCATAACGCCAGCATCGATATCTTCCTGAAAGCATTACGCATGGCTCAACTCAACGGAGGTGAAGATGATTTCCCTACCAGTTACAAAAAGACCATCGAACATATGATCTTCGCCACTATTAACTTTTCTTTTCCTGATTATACCTTTCCTATGTTTGGCGACTCCTGGCTGGTAACTAAAAACGCTATGCTCAAACAATACCAATCCTGGTACGAAGCCTTCCCGGAAAATCCCGTCATCCAATACTACGCTACTGATGGCAACAAAGGCCAACAGCCCTCTTTTTTATCGCAGGGACTTACCAAAGCCGGCTTCTACACCTTCAGAAACGGATGGGATATGCGATCCACCGTCCTGGTGCTGAAAGCCAGCCCTCCGGGCGAATTCCATGCGCAACCCGACAATGGTACATTTGAACTATGGGTAAAAGGCAGAAATTTTATGCCGGATGCAGGTTGTTATGTTTATAGCGGAGATGAGGAAATTAATAAGATGAGAAACTGGTACAGACAGACTCGTGTGCATCAGACGCTGACCCTGGACAACAAAAACATGAACATCACCAACGCCACTTTGCTGAACTGGAAGCCGGATGCCAACCCGGAGGTACTAACCTATACCAACCCCAGCTACGATCATCTCACCCATAAAAGAAGTGTGCTGTTTATAGATCACAAATTCTTTCTGATAATCGATCAGGCAAACGGAACGGCAGCTGGCAATCTGGGCGTACACTTCCAGCTGAAAGAAGATAGCCATCCTGTTTTAGATACCCTGAACAATAAAGTTTATACCACCTTCCCGGATGAAAACAACCTGCTGATACAATCTCTGGGAAAGCAACACTGTTCTCTTTCCTATGAAGAAGGCAAAGTATCCTATGCCTATCGCAAAGAAATAACGCGTCCTGCATTTGTTTTCGGCCAGCACAAAACAATGAATGATGCACCCGTTTTTATTACCATTCTTCTTCCTTACGAAGGGAAAACAGCCCCACAGGTAAGTATCAAAGAAAATACCGGCAACAATTATTCAAATGGAACAATAAATCTGAAATTAACGATCGACAGAAAAAGT
The DNA here is from genome assembly GCF_052114225.1 of Chitinophaga sp. RAB17. Lineage (NCBI taxonomy): Bacteria > Pseudomonadati > Bacteroidota > Chitinophagia > Chitinophagales > Chitinophagaceae > Chitinophaga > Chitinophaga sp. RAB17. The sequence continues at coordinate 411,178 of NZ_JBFREI010000005.1, forward strand.
TATGATGTAAAGCGTGTTTTATGATTGAACCCTTAAAACAATTCAACTATGAAAAAATCAGTCCCTTTTCTGAACGCATCAAAGATGGCTATTATCAGTTCCCTGCTGGCAACCACCGCGTGTAGCAAGCAAATGGAGAATAGTCTTTCTGTCAAAGAAACAACTGCCGGCAGTCATGTTGCCGGCCAGACTACCTACTCCGGTGGCGATACATTGCTTGTCGTCAACTACGAATCAGGTACCATCAATTCCGGGATACCTGATCTTAACACCACCAATGCTACCGCCACCGATGCCTCCTACATCATATCACCAGGCCGCACAGGTAATTATGCCATTGCACATAAAGTGGTGCTGGGGGATTCCGCTTACTTCTCAGACAATCACTGGCGTAGCGAAAGCGCCACCGCAAATATTCCTGAAGGCAAACACCACCCGGGAGATGAACGCAGGTATGAAGTAAGCCTGTTGCTAAAAGACTGGCAACCTTATGTAACAGGCAACTCACAAGCTGGCGATATCATTTTCCAGGGCAAACTAGGTGGCGGTGGTAACCCTGCGTTTTACCTGATGACCAAACGAAATACCATCGCTTTCAGGGCGCCTAACAACGACCTGCAAACAACTATTCTGTCTAACTACCAACCATATATCAACCAATGGCTCGACTTCCGGATTGACGTGTTATGGGCAGATACGGCTACAGGCTATTACAAAGTTTATATGCGCCTGCCCAACCAATCCGATTATTCGCTTATCTGGGAAATACATAATTTCCAGACATGGCTGCCCGACAATCCCGCTGCCGTATCCGGCTATCTAAAGTGGGGACTATATCGCCCTGGTGAATCCCTGGCAAATGGTGATGTGCCCACCCGGATTATTTACCACGATGATATTAGAATTATTCAACTCCCATTGCCGCAGTAGATGGAAAAAATTAAAAAGGGTGCCCCAAAGGGCACCCACTGCAAATCACTCCTATCCAAAAACCTATTCCTATAAGTACGCTCGCCTCCTCATCCCTCCCTTTCTTTTTTCGAAAATAACATCATCATTAACCCAAATAACGCGAAGAGGGCCCCACACCATAGATTGAGACTTCCCTCTCCATGAAAAAACTGATATGCCAGTAGCAGACATCCGGTCAGAAAAAAGAAAAGACCGATCACAAAACGCAGGTCCAGAAATCTGTTCATATATTTCATTAATAGAAAATGATATTAAAAATAATCGTTACTGCCAGCACAATTAATCCCAGCCAAAGAGGGTTTTTATACCAACGCTTTTCCGGATCACGAATACGTTCTGTCAGACTATATACCAACCCCTCAAGTGCCTTCTCCGGATGCGGCTTTGTCAACAAGCTCACTATCACCGTCACTACAAAGCATACCACAAACGCAATCCACGCAATAGTAAATGCCTGCCCCGTGCCGGAATGAAAGGTAAAGCAAGGTGCAATCCATCCACCCTTACCTTCCGCAACAGAAATACCATGCACAAATGCCGCCGTACCAGTGCCCGCCAATAATCCCCAGAAAGCACCATGACCGGTAGTTCTTTTCCAGAACATCCCCAGGAAAAATGTGGCAAACAGCGGTGCATTTACAAAACTGAATACCAGCTGCAGCAAATCCATAATACTGTTGTACCCCTTTGCTACATAGGCCGTTGCCACAGATGCAAGAATGCCCGCCAATGTTGTAAACTTCCCCACATACAAATAATGTTTCTCTGATGCATTGGGTCGTATATGCGTCTGGTATATATCAAATGTCCATACCGTATTAAAAGCGGTGACATTACCAGCCATACCACTCATAAAAGAGGCAATCAGCGCAGTAACGCCAACACCCAGCATACCACTTGGGTACAGCTGTTTTAATAACACCGGAAGCGCCATATTATAGTCTGTGTCGCCGGAAGCATTCACCGGCAACGCAAAACCTGTAAACTGTTTTTGCAATGCCAGCAAAACGATTCCCGGCAGTATTACTATCAGTGGCATAAAGATCTTTGGAATAGCCGCTATTACCGGCGTACGCCGTGCATCGTTCAGGTTGCGACTGATCATGGCCCGCTGCACTACCAGGAAATCCGTACACCAGTAACCAAAGGCCAGCACAAAGCCCAACCCGAAAACTATTCCCCAGGCATCTACTCCCATCGGATTCGTTTCGGGAGAAGAGAGCCCTTTCCATGCGTGTAACTTAGCATCGTCCACATGTTTTACAATGCCCTCCCAGCCGCCTGCCTGCTGCATGGCTATAAATACCAGCGGCGCTATGCCCAGTACAATCAGGAAGAACTGTAACACCTCATTATATACTGCACTGGTAAGACCACCGAGAAAAATATATACCAGCACAATCCCTGCCGCCAGCCAGATAGACAAATCAAAATCCCATCCCAGCATTACCTGCATCAGCATAGCCAACGCATAAAGAGACACGCCCGAAGAAAATACCGTCATCCCTGCAAAGCTGATGGCATTAAAGGTCCTGGTCTTTTCATCAAAACGAAGTTTCAGGTATTCCGGCACACTGCGGGCTTTACTGCCGTAATAGAACGGCATCATAAAAACTCCTAAAAAAATCATGGCGGTAACGGCGCCCAGCCAATAAAAGTGAACTGTATACAATCCATACTTGGCACCATTGGCAGCCATCCCTAATACCTCCTGCGCACCGAGATTGGCAGAGATAAACGCAAGACTGGTAATCCAGAGAGGAATGCTGCGGTTACTCATCAAAAAATCATTGCCCGTTTTCACTTTCTTTTTGAGCATCAGCCCAATGCCGATGACGAAAATGAAATACAATACAATGATGCAATAATCTATCAGTTCTAATTTCATAACGTTGATATAAAAACTACGCGGGACTACTGGGATAACTCAGTAAACCCGCGTAAAAAAGCTTATTATTTCATGCATCCGGGGGACGCGTCATGGTGCTATGATTAACTGCACCGTGCCACTCACATGCTGCGACTTATTAGGTGTTCCCTGGAAGTTGCCCCAGGAAAGGCTCCAGTAATCCCATTTATCCGATACGATCAGCCACTGTTGCCCATTTGCGTCTATCTCCATTTTTGCAGCCTGGTTACCATTGGAGATCACATGTATGCTGCCCGGCATTCCTTTTTGTGAAAGCGTATATGTAAAGATGTTTTCCTTTTTTGCACGATAGCCTTCAGAAGCGCTGGTGGCAGCACTTAATCCTTCTCCCGCGGAAGCCAGGTAATAATCCGTCATATCTGTTGCAATGCCCCCCGCTGGTCGGGTGCGATATGCGGTGATCTCACTTGTATTCTTTTCTGCAATACCACTGGTGGCAGACAGGTGATCCTTGGGATAAGTAGTCCAGTATCCTCTCCTGTTCCATTCGATCTGGTTCAATGCGGCAGCTACCGGAATTTTAATCCCAACTTCCCAGGTATGAGCAGGTATACTGTCGGCCTCATATTTTATCTCCATCAATCCAGATGTAAATTGCTTCACCGTGTAGGACACCGGATATTTCCCTAACATTCCCCTGAACTGATAGGTTTTATAATCGCCGGCTTCCCTCACCTCACTGGTGGCAGATCGCAGGGTATCGGAGAAAATTCCTCTGGTATTTTTAAATGCATCCCAATGTTCCGGTCTGTTCACTACTACTATGGGCATACCCGTTATTAAATCGCTGCCGGTATACTTTTGTTGTGACGGCGTAAAGGCAGGCAATGATTGTTTGCCCCAGGTAATCTTTTCTTCATCCAGCAGATGGCTGGCAGCATCAAAAAACTGCAACAGGGCAGATTGTCCGGCCATACCACTCGTAGGCAATGCGATGGTACCGCTCGCGTGAGGCGCCACTCCGGGCAATGACAGCGTAGTACTTTTTCCGTCTGTTACTACCTTACAGGTGATGGCGGATAACGAGGTATGATCAAAACGGTTCTTCACCGGTATCTGCAATATATCGCCGGTCTTATTTGACTCAAAATCCATACGGCTGATGCGGATAGGCGAATAAGCCTTCTTTGTATTCCAGTATTCGGCCTTTTCCCTGCGCCATACATCTACTATGCCCCAGGGGCCATAGCCGGTTACCTTACCCGGCATATGAAAAGTTTCATCTATCATTCCCCAGATAGCACCACCTATATTTCCGGGTACATCAAAACGATTGAGCCATGCTGTATCCATACTGCGGCCCCAGTAATCCTTGAGGTTGGGGTCGTAACGCAGGAGGTCTGTATTGTAACAGGCCACATGTATCCATTCGTCACTCAGCAATGGATAATCAGGGTGCATCATGCCTTTGTCTATCCCTCCCATATCGCTGCCTTTACCATCGTATACAGGATAGTGGGCTACTGCAATGTCAAAACAACGTTTGTTTTCTTTCAGTGCAGAGTATGGCCATGACCAGGAAACAGGACGGCTGGTATCTATCTGTTTTACAAAATCATATTCCCGCTGAAAATTGGTACCATAGCCACTTTCATTACCTATTGACCACATGATGATGGCGGGATTATTCCTGTCCCTGTCAATCATTTCACTAAGCTGACCCAGATAACGGGAAGTGTACGCCGTATCATTTTGCGTGTTACTGTATTTATTATATGCACCTCCACGATCCTGCGCCACAAAGCAAATCGCTGTTTCCTCCTGCACATACACGCCGTACCTGTTGCAGAATTCCAACAGATCAGCAGAAGGCGGATAATGCGAAGTACGGATAAAATTAAGGTTAGCGCCTTTCGCCAGGATAACATCCAGGCTGTCCTGCTGCCGGTTCGTAGAACGTCCCAGCAACGCGTTCATATCATGATGACATGCACCTCTGAGCTTCACCGGCATACCATTAACAAGCAGCTGGTTTTTATTATTGATATTTACTTTGCGGAAACCAACCTGCTGGCTAATGGTTTCAACGGGTTTACCTGCCTGTAACAATGTAATGTCCAGCTGATACAGGTGTGGCGTTTCCGCATTCCAGGTGACTACCTGTGGCAGTTGTACTGCTTCGTGGATCATCCCTCCCGCCGGATAAGGAATCGTTTTTGCTGCCGTTTTCCTGCCATCCGGAGCAGTGAGTGTATAGGCCACTGTCAGGTGCTCTTTAGGCGAGGTAACTCCAAGATCCATACGCAGCGTGCCTGCAGTAAAATCGGCAGAAAGGTCGGTGTAGGTATAACAATGATTAAGATATACGGAAGGTCTGGCAATCAGCTGTACATCCCGGAGGATACCGCCGATAGGATGATGCGCGTAGCCGGAAGCAAAAGAGATATCATCTATCCTGTCTGTTACTTCCACCACCAGCACGGCAGCTGTACCAGGCTTTACATAGGGCGTAATATTACATTCCCAGGCCGTGAAGCCGCCAAAATGCTCCCGCAGTAATTGTCCGTTTATCCATACTCTGGCATAGCTGTATACGCCGTTAAAACGGATGGCCAGGTCTTTCCCGGCAGCATCTGCCGGCACCGTAAATTTCTTCCGGTAAAAGAAAGGCTGGTCGTGGTTAACAGGAAATCCCTGCATAGCAGGTTCTCCGGGTACCTGTATCTGCTTCCAGCCGCCTGTAGCCGACATGGCATTAAAATTAATATCCCAGACGCCACTTAAACTAATCACCGCCTGTTTCACACCGGTGGTCTGTACAGGCACAGGTGCCAATGCCTGACGACCGGCAGCCATATACTGCTGTTGAGCCATCAGTGCCGCCGGCAATGTCAGCATAGATATAATGGAACTTAGTTTTATGAGTTGTTTCATAATGTGCTTACCGTTATGCTTCTTTAATTATTTCTTTAATGTATGTTTCATTACCTGGCATTTGGAGCAGGCAAGATAGCCAGAACATCCCTGTAAGAGGTTAACGATTCTATCTAAAACATTAACTATATTTGCACAAATCCATTTTTATACATAAAATTCCATCAATAATATTATAATACAGGTGATGAAAGCGAGATTAATGGATACCGGTTTAGGTACAGACCGGCAGCTTCGTGTTAAGTATGTAGACAAATCCTACCTTGATTCTCACTTTCATTTTCATGATGCCTGCGAAATGGTACTGATTGAAGAGGGATATGGGAAGAGAATTGTAGGAGATCATGTAGATGATTTCGAAGAAGGAGACCTCGTACTCATGGGGCCGAATTTGCCGCACATCTGGCAAAACGACAATGTCTTCTTCCAGCAACACCGGCATTTGCGGGTTAAAGCCACTGTACTTTATTTCGCACCTTCCATGGTATTAAACCTGGTAGCAGGTACAGAAGCAGCGCAAGCCGTAGAACGACTGTTTACCAACGCCTGTCGTGGCCTTCGCTTCAGAGGCCATGCACACGCCCTGCTCGTAAAAAAGATAAGCGCCATTGTAGCATCGGAAGGACTCAAAAAGATTTCCCACTTCCTGAATATGATAGACTTCCTTTCAGAATCGGCAGATTACGACTATCTCGCCAGCAATGCCTATCAAAATGCACTCACCAGTAAAGACGCCGGCCGGTTTAATGATGTATATCAATATGTGATCACCAACTTCCACCAGGAAATTACCCTGGATACAATTGCCGGAATAGCCAAAATGTCCCCCACAGCGTTCTGCCGTTACTTCAAAGCACGCACACAAAAATCATTTGTGCACTTTCTGCAGGAAATCCGTGTATCCCATGCATGCAAATTACTCCGCCAGAATGAACTCCCCATTATGCAGATATGCTTTGAAAGTGGCTACAATAACCTGGTCAACTTTAATAAGTGTTTCAGAAATATTACTTCCATGAGTCCTTCAGAATACAGAAAAAGTATTCAAAAGGGGGAATAGCGATCCACACCACTAAATCAACGGTTTTCTTATCTTAATGAAAAATTGAAGGAATGAATATATCTGCTACTTTGCTGTCACTTCAACCAGGAACAAACAGACCATCTCTCCGGACACACTTTAAACGGGTGCTATTAGTAGTCATATGGTTGCTAACAGTTGTTTGTGCCACAGCAAAGCAGAGAGATACCAGCCACCACCAGCATGATTCCACCATAGCAAATACCCAGGTGCCTGTTAGTGACACCCCCCAACTGAGCTTTGTAAAGCGTGCACAAAAAGCGGGGTTAAAACTCAACCAACAGTACATTACTACGTTTGCCGAAGAAAGAATTGCGCTGAAGCAGGAGAAAATAATGGACGCAACAAAAAAGATGATGGAAAAGGCCAAGAGATATTTGCGGAGTGGAATCGACACAGTTGGCATCAGGACTGAGCTGGAAAATATTAAAAAATGGTCCTCCATTGCAGGCGATGGAATTTTTACCAACAGAGGAACCGCACATTCATACAGGAATCTCACTACTTCATATAATCTACTGCTCGTATTACAGAAAAAAGCCACGAACTTAAAAAACGTAATCGATAAACATCATAGTGCCCTTGTCAACTTCCGGTACAATATAGATTCCCTTTCCACAGATCCTTCCATCGTTCAATTCCCCGATGATTCCGCAAGATTAATCAGTTACATCAAAAAAATTTCCGTCCTGGCAAATGGTATCGGACCAGTAGATAGTTTATTGGCCGCAACAATAACAGGCATAGAGGAGATTCAGAACCCCCTGAACACCGAGGTATTCGATCTTGCTGCGAGACTGGAAGAAATTGAAGGCTATCAACGTTATATTTCAGACCGCACTTTTAACAGGGAGTTTCCTGCCTTGTGGGAAAAAACAGATTATTCAAGACCATTTAGTGAGATCAGCTACTATTCAAAAATGAAGGGGCTGCTCACCGGGCGATTTTACGCAGCGGCCAATGTCACGCAGATCATCATTGTGATGCTGCTTATGATCGTTATAGCACTATATTTAAGATCGTTAAAAAAGATGTGCGGCGCACATAACCTGCTGTCTGCCGACTTTAGTGGACAACTGGTACTACGCTATCCTGTTTTGTCGGCAGTAGTTATTATACCAAGTCTGTTTCAGTTCATTTTCTCTTCTCCTCCTTTCATTTTCAGCGCTACCTGCTGGAGCTTATCTGCTATCGCGCTCACGATCATCTTCCGGAACTTTATCAGCAGATTCTGGATGTTCTTCTGGCTTACAATAATGGTGCTCTTTTTTGCAGCGGGTGCAGATAACCTGATTTTACAGGCATCACGGATTGAAAGATGGTACATGCTGGCCTTATCGCTTGCCGGTACGGCCTTTGGCATATTCACCCTTAAAAAAGGTCATCGGGACGAGTTAAAAGAAAACTGGATCATCTACGCCATTGGACTGATGACGATACTGGAATTCGCCGCTGTTATTGCCAATTTTTCCGGCAGGTATAACTTGTCAAAGATTCTGCTGACCAGCGGTTTCTTTAATGTAATCATTGCCATATTATTTTTATGGACCGTACGATTGATCAATGAAGCATTGTCACTTGCCTACACTGTTTATTCGGGCTCGGAAAAGAAGTTGCTTTATATAAACTTTCAAAAAATCGGCACCAGGGCGCATCCATTATTTTACACGTTATTGATCCTGGGCTGGTTTATTTTATTCGGGCGAAACTTCTACGCATTTAAACTGATGACCGATCCTGTCCGGACATTTCTATCCCAGGAACGGAATGTTGGAGACTACTCATTTACGATAAATAACCTGCTGATACTTTTCTTCATCATTGCCATTTCAATTATAATTTCGAGATTGGTCTCCTTCTTCGCCTCCGACAGGCGGCTGGGATCGGCTCCTAATCAAAAGGACGAGAGAACTGGTCTTGGCAGCTGGCTATTATTAATCCGCATATCTATCATCACAATAGGCGTATTGTTTGCTTTTGCCGCCGCAGGTATACCGATGGACAAGATCGCTATTATACTGGGCGCATTAGGCGTTGGTATTGGCTTTGGCCTTCAAACACTTGTGAACAATCTCGTGAGTGGGCTTATTATTGCTTTTGAGAAACCGGTAAATGTTGGAGATATTGTAGAAGTCAACGGGCAAACCGGCGCGATGAAATCCATTGGTTTCAGAAGCAGCATCATTGCCACCTGGGATGGCCCCGATATGGTGATTCCTAACGGTGATCTTCTCAACTCCCGACTGCTTAACTGGACGCTTGGAGGTAACAAACGACGTATGACCCTGGTGGTGGGCGTGTCATATAACACGGATCTGGAAAAAGCAAAAAGTATATTGGTGGAGATTTTAAACGCAGATGAACGGGTACTGGCTGCACCGGCACCGGTAGTGCTGTTCCAGGATTTCAACAATAGCTCCATTGATATCAACCTGTTTTTCTGGGTGCGCCATTTCAGAGACGGTATCAGTACTAAAAGCGATGTTATTGCTGCTATCACTACAGCGTTTAGAAAAAATAAAATAGAAATCCCGTTTCCTCAACAGGATGTGCATATTTTCAGAACAGATAATGAATCTGAAACGCAATAAACCCTGTAAGTTAGTTACTCAGACAATAGACGATCTTTCTCCTAGCTGCTGATCCATCAATGAATATAGATCATTAGCCTGATATGGTTTTATAAGGCACTCATTGGCGCCTGCCTTTAAAATATCTTCCTTTTCCTGGGTAAATACCCTGCCGGTAACTACAATTACCGGCAACTTGCTGTATTGGGGATCAGCACGAAGCAGCTGCAGCATTTCCACGGCGCCCATTACCGGCATATCGGAATCTGTTATCACCAGGTCAGGGTGTTCTTCATGAATGATCCGCAATGCTTCCTTTCCATCTTCTGCACATAACACCTCTGCCCCATTTTTCTTTACTGTGGATTTTAAAAGATACAGGCTCATAGGATTATCTTCCACAACAAGTATCTTATATCCCTTGAAATTATATTTATTTACAGGTTTGGAGATTACTTCTGCTTCTGAAATAACCAGCGGAAAATAAAAAGAGAAAATGGTATTGACATCATCACATCTCGCTTCAATCTTTCCTCCCAATTTCTCCAGCAGCGACTTGGTGATAAACAGCCCCAATCCGGTACCTTCAATTCTGTTGCGCTTTACGCCTGAAAAGGGTTTGAAGAGATTGTCCAGTTCCTGGGGAACAATAACGCCCGGATTGGTAATATCACAATAAATTCTATAATTTTCAGCGTATACTTTTATATGGATAGTGCCCTGCTTGCAGGTATATTTAATAGCATTGGAGAGCAGGTTATTGAAAATCTTTGTGAGTGATAATTTATCGAAGCTGATATATTCGGGGAGATCATTTCCAAAATCCAACTGGATCTTCTTATCCTCATAGTTGGCTGTTTCCTGGGGAATTTTAACCAGTTCGGTGATGCAACTTTTCAGGGGAATTTTCTCAAATAAATTATCGATTTCATACCCTGCTTCTATCTTGGAAAGGTCCAGCACATCATTGACAATCCGTAATGTCTGAAATGCGGCGGCATACAGACAGTCAATTCTTTTCAGGGTGTCCGGGTTCTGAATTGTCTGTTTATCCTCATACAGTAACTGCGCCATGCCAAATACAGCATTGAGCGGGGTTCTCAGCTCGTGAGAAGTTTCACGGACATAAATACTTTTAGATAAATTTGCCTTCTCTAAAGCTTCATTCTTTACTGAAATGATGCGCAATAATGCCCTGTAATAATCTTCATAAAGTAAAATAACGATGGCATTCAACGTAATGCCAATCGGAAATACCACTGCTCTCACGGAGAACTTATTATCCTTAACCATCTGGAAAGGATGAATAAAACCCAGTCGCTGATTCAGTTCTATACCAATGAGTGAAATGGCGGTAATGGAAATACAGATAATCCTTTCATGTCTTTTTTCAAATAGCAGAAAAGATAAGCCTACCATGAAAAAGCCTACCTGTTGTACGCCGGCATCACCATCCAGCTTCAAACCGAAGTAAACAATAGCGACGTTGTGAAATAAATAAAAAAGTAAGGCAGCTAAGGAATAATGATGATTTCTGTTCAGCGCCACCACCCATGCAAATGCGCCTGCTTCAATGAAGCCGGCAAGCACAATGTTAATGTCAGGAATAAAACAAAAGTAAAAAAGCAAAGTTCCTGAGACAGCAAAGAAAGCGGTAATAAAAGAGATGATATTAATCGTCTTTACATTTCGCTGCTGATGGTCTGAAAGTGCGGCTGTGACACCAATGTTAAATACCGGCTTATTTAAAACGGCTCTGGCTACTTTAATGGATTTTTCAAAATATGGTGTAAAGAAATTGATGAGGGAATTGGTGGAGGGCTGCATGGATTTAAATTTATGTATATAAAAAAAATCTACTCCTAACCGCCTAGGAGTAGATAAAGTAATAAAAAAAATCCATCTATCCTGTTAATACGATGTTAATAGAAACGGTTTAATACTCTCAAATTGCTCTGCATACCTGTATGTTCTCTCTGACCAGAGTTTATTCCCCAGGATCATCTGCTTTAAATTATCCATATACAGCTGGTAATGGTAGCTATATTCCTCTCCAAAATCGGGAGGTGTATCACACAATGCTATAAATGCCTTCATCTCATCATTGTGAATCTGTGCTGCCATGTTGTAGGCATCTTTCAGGTTCTTCTTATATTCATCCTTAATCACCAGCACCAGGTTCATGTACTCGTTGTCCTGGTACTCCTTTGCGGCGGAGTAATAATCATTTGCCCAGGCCATGATCCGGGTGGCCAGTTTCCTTAACCGGAAGTTGTGCGGATGGCTATAAATGTGATGAGGTAATATCACGCCGGCAGACAGTTCCACCCAGCCCATCAGCTGAAATAGCCCTACCAGGTCTTCCCGCAGAATCATGTAATAATCCACCGTGGGATAGTGTCCGGTAGCATTGAAATAAGAGCTGGCAATGATGGAATCAAAAAATTTCTTCACATCATGTATGTAACGGTTCAGCCATTCCGGCGAAGAGATCGCCAGTAACTCGGCGCGTAATATTTCAAACTGGTGTAGCACATCATTCTCCGGCTTAATAGCATGGCCTTCCAGCGTTAAAATGGCTTCTTCGCAGTAGCCCTGAATTTCATGGGCGTTTTTTCCAAATCCATGTAAATCATCAAAAACAAAAAAAAGCAAAATGTGACGTCCCGCTGCTTCCAGCATTTGCCGGGATGCCCGCGGGAAAAAAAGGCAGGTCAATTCCCCGAAAGCAGACTTTTTAAATGACGCTTTTAAGTGGTCCGGCAAGGAGCGGTATTCATCTGTCCATTCTTTTACTTTTGTTTCCATGTGGCTGGAAAAACCGCCATCAATGGGTTCAAATGGGCAATACAGGGGCTCAAGACTTAGTGCAGTCATGTCATTTACTGTTACCATAGTAAATTGGATTTTAAATTGGTTAGGAAAATAATCGTAAACTTCTGTTACTGAATTCTGAAGACGGTTGAGGGTATTGTACTTCGCATATAATTCGAGTTCTGAAGTAATTTATTCCAATTCCTTGTCCATTTTAGCTTTTTTTTGATGGCATTACACCTGAAAAGGCTTACCAATACGTAAATAAAATACATCTAAAAGAATACGTATATTTCTAATTGAATATGTAATAATTGTAATTTGCAGGCGGGTAATGGATGGGATGAGTGTGACGTAGATTAAATTACAAATAACCCGTGCATTTGATTTGCAGAAGGAATACCCCGTAAAGAGAAGGTGTTAAAGAAGAGAATTACTAAAATAAGCAAATGGAAAATACCCGCACACCGGATGAAATGCTGCAACTCATTAAAGAATATATGAACACGCCGAGATATGTTCATTGCCCGGAGCCGATACCGATTGAAGAATCAACATCTTACATCATTACACAACCTGTTCACGTACTGGTATCATTGGTGGAGCAGCTTATTGCAGCAAATGACATTGCATCAATGGAAATGATGGCAGAATTTTTCAGAGCGGAGGGATATTTTTACATGCATGCCACACACCATGATGCGTTGCTGGAATTAATGATGCGATATGCCATCGCACTTCCTGATCAACCGGCCATTTTTTCCGATTTTCATCTCATCCGGTATATCATGACATTATACGATCTGATCTTTCATCAGGTACATTTTGATGATGAGTATCCGGAAGGTCTGCGGACACTTTATTTCCAGATGAATCTCCGGATCATGGATACATCACTTATTCCGCTTCGTAACATTACCATGCAGGGAATGGATTGGTTTTACAGTCAATGTATTTATTTTATTGAAATGAAATCCTGGTGTTACACAGTGAATCAACCGGCATTTCTGGAGTTATGGGCGAAATACCAGGAACACCGGGCATTGAATAACGAGGCTATTATAGCAGAAGATTGGCAAAAAACCTATAATCATATTATGGAGATAGAAACCGGAGAAGAATAGCTCCATCCACGCCAGCATATCAAATGCTGGCAGGACGCCCTATCATCTTTTGCATAAATGGAACAACCGTGACGCTCACCAGGTACCTTGCTACAAATACCGCCTGTTTAAGCTTGTTGTCGCTAAACATATTCAGCATCGTCTTTAACGCGCCGGGCTGATGCATCCATTTGGTATTGAACATCGTGTCCCTGCCAATTTTAGCGAACCTCGCAAACATTTGCTTTTCATAATGGGCGATAGCCGTTCTGGTATCTGTGAATGAAGGATCCGTGAGTGCCTCACTGAGCTGTAACGCATCCAACATGGCCATATTTACGCCTTCTCCTGCGAAGGGAGGCATCCAGTGAGCGGCATCGCCGAGGAGAGTAATATTTGGTTTGGCTTCCCATTTTTGATCTAAAGGCATGCAATATTGCGGACGAGGAATGAAAAGGGTGTCTTCACTTTCAAACAGCTCCCACCACACATTGCTCCATTCAGCAAACTCCTTTTTAAACCACGCCAATACCTGTTTGTGATCTTTAAAGTCAATCCCACTGTTTTTCGCCCAGTGTTCTTCTGATTTAAAACTGAGGGCAAATCCAAAACTACCGTCTCCTTTTGAGCTAACGATCAGCGTTTTTTCATTGCCATAGGCGAATATTTTCCCGCCTTTTAATAGCTGGTGAATAACAGGGGCTGTTTTCGCGGCATCTTTAATAGCGCCTTCCAGCATGGTGATACCCACCCAAAGTGGTTTGATATCCGTTACATAGTGCCTTATCTTTGAGTTGGAGCCATCTGCCCCAATCACCAGGTCCACAATGGCGGTATCCCCATTAGCCAACACTATTTTCCATTGATCCTGTATCGGGCTGACTGCCAGGATGTGACTATCCCACACAATGGTATCCGGCTGTAATGAGTGGAGTAAAATTTCCCGCAACGGCCCACGGTCTATTTCCGGGCGGTGCTCTTTGTCACCAAAATTCTCCCTGCGTCCTTCAATATGCTGATCTGAATAAATTTTTGCCTCCTGATCTACTACTCTGACCAGTTCTGCTCCCGGCCGGTAACTGGCTTTAAATTCGTCCATCAAATCAGCTTTTGCCAAGGCAGCCAATCCTGATTCCGTATGCAGATCGAGGGCACCACCCTGAATTCTTACGTCTTTATTAATATCTCTTTCGTACACTTTTACATCCGCACCTTTAAGCTGTAAAAGGCGTGCTAAGGTCAGACCACCGGGCCCGCCGCCAATAATTGCTATCTTTTGCTGTTGAATGTTCATGCCTGATTTGTTTTGACGATACAAAACTACTCCTTAGGCAAGGCAGATAATAGTATAAATCGGCCGTTTGAGTTTTTGGATAACTCCTTAGGCACCACCCCGGAGAACTTCTTAACCTCTTTAATAAAATGAGTTTGATCGGTAAAGCCCTGCTCCGGAAAAAGCCGGCCTTCTTTGATATGGTTCAGTGATGCCCGGAAGCGTAAGATATTGCAGAATGCCTTTAAAGAAATGCCGAATTGCTCATTAAAATAGCGGTTGATCTGTCTGCTGCTCCAAAATACCTTCTCCGATAATTCTTTTACCGATAAGGCACCATTGGAAGTATAAATCAGGTCAAATAAATTTTTCTTCCTGCTGTCGATGTCAGGTTTAATTAAGGGCAGCATCCTGGCAACAACCTTATCACATAAGCTGTCAAAATCAGCCAGATCCTCTTTTGTAATATCCCAGAAGTTGTCCGGTAGTATTTGAGCGCCATTTAATACAGCAGCCACTTTGAAATTAAGCAGGTATTCGATGGCCAATAATTTAAAGCTGATGGCAAACATCACCTGCTTAGCAGGAATAGCGTGCTGTCCCGGTTCGGTATCCAGCCCTCTCAGGATAGCACGAAAGGACTCTTCTTCAGAGTAAGAAAAAATAATATCAAACCTTCCATCAGGTAAAACAACAATCTCTTTTTGCTGCGGGGCAGTATTCTCGAGCATCCAAAAACTTTCCACAAAATCGGATAGTTGCGGAGAAGGTTTTCGAGTTTTAAAGGTGATGTTCGTTTCCAACAGTAATGATCTTTGTCTTCTATAAAGATAGACAAATAAGCGGGCCAGGAAATTTATTACAGGTTACAAGACCCAGGAGAAGTGTACAACACTTTCTTCTTTTGTAAAGTTGGTTCGGCGGTAAAAGTCCAGCGCCTCGTCGTCATCAGCATGTGCCGGAACATATACTTCTTCAAAACCTTTTTCCCTACAATATTCTGTTAAGAAACTGATAAGCGCTTTACCAATACCTTTTCGCTGGAAATCGTTCAAAACCGCCAGATCATATATATAGGCCAACGGCTTTTCTACATAATACTGATGAAGTGTATAGGCGGTTAATCCTCCCACGATCGCATTATTCGCAACGGCCACCGCCACCAAAAAACCAGGGTTGCCCAATATGCGCTCCAGGTAATTCCTATCGGGCTTAACAAAAGCCGGTATTTCAAAAACTTTTTCAAAAACACTTAACAACGCCACAAAATCATCAATATCCTGATGCGACAGTATTTTAATGGTTAAATCCATTTGTTGTGATACTTAAAGTCTCGATGAAAGTCAGATCCCAATAATAATACGACAAAACTTCCATTAAAACAGGGAGTCATGACCAGCATTAAAAAACCATAAATACAAAAGAGATGATCATAAGATCATCCCTTTTTTGCGAATCGTCAGGGTTATTAATGATTGCAGGGAGGATACGGGTTGCTCGCCGTTGCCTCTGGCCTGCATACTTTATCATTTACATCAAAAGCAGAACCGGCTGCACAGGTGTAATCTCTTCTTTGAAATCCTCCTCCAGCGATTTTTATGCAGAAAATATAGTCATGACAATTATCCGGATTAGGGAACCTGCCACTGGCCGAGCATGTAAACTCAGATATCAAAGGAGTAAAGACAGCCGGACCAGCAACCGGCCTCGTGTCCAGCGATAAAAATGTATTAACAAAAGCGCTGCTGGTAGCTGGCATTAATACTGGTTGATCGGTTAATGAAGGAGTAGATATTACCGATTGTGCACTTGCTACAGCAGTAATGGCAAACATGATGACAGCGAATAATAGGGTGTGTTTTTTCATAATAGGTATTTTGTTTATTACTAAATGGAAAGCCGGTATAAGGATGACAAATTAAGAATTGCCACTGCGGCACAGTATCAGTAATATGCTGAAAATATCGTAATTTATTGGCCGGCTATGTTGAAAATGTAAAAGCCCGTTGCTATTTAGAACATTGAACAATACTCACTCATGCTAAAGAAAATTTTAATCCTGGCAACAGGAATGCTGTTGCAGTTACTCTCTTCCTTTGCTGCCAACACTGAAAACGGGAAGAACCAGGAGATCAACCTGATTCCCATACCCGTTAAAGTTGAAAACCGGACCGGCTCTTTCAATATTACCTCTGCCACCAAACTGGTAGCAGACGCATCTCTGAAAGGTATTACCGATCTGTTTGCAGCTGTATTACACGCGCCCACCGGGTATCAATTGCGCCAGGCAGAAAGTGATAACAGCGGCATTCATTTTACAATCAACAGTACCTACAACCCAACACTGGGCAATGAAGGATATATACTGGACGTAACCCCCACCAGGATCGACATTTCTTCCAATAAACCTGCTGGTCTATTTTATGCGATGCAGTCGCTGATTCAATTGCTACCCAAAGAGGTGGAAAGCAGTGTGAAGGTGGAACAGGAAAACTGGACTGTTCCCTGTGTAAAGATTACAGACTACCCCCGGTTCGGCTGGCGGGGACTGATGCTGGATGTAAGCCGTCATTATTTTCCGAAAGAATCAGTAAAGAAATACATAGATCAACTTGCTAAGTACAAAATGAATGTTTTCCACTGGCATCTTACAGATGACCAGGGCTGGAGAATTGAAATTAAAAGTCTCCCTGAATTAACCAGCATTGGAGCATGGCGTGCACCAAGAATGGGTACCTGGTGGACACGTGAACCCAGGGCTAAAAATGAGCCGGTTAGCTATGGAGGCTTCTATACCCAGGACGATGTGAAGGAAATTGTGAAATATGCACAAGACAGGTTTGTAACCATTATACCGGAAATAGACGTACCAGGCCATAGCCTGGCTGCTTTAGCGGCCTACCCTAACCTTTCCTGCACAGGCGGTCCATTTAACGTAAATGTTGGGAATGTCTTTTATACAAAAGAAGACAACGCACTATGTCCGGGAAATGAACAAAGCTTTGCGTTTATGGATAAGGTACTAACGGAGCTGGCTACGCTGTTTCCCGCACAATATATCCATATCGGGGGAGATGAATGTTACAAGGGCTTCTGGAAGAATTGTCCAAAGTGCAAAAAAAGAATGACGGATGAAAAACTCAAAACGGTGGAAGAACTCCAGAGCTATTTCATTAAACGCATGGAAAAGATGGTTATCTCCAAAGGAAAAAAAATGATCGGCTGGGATGAAATACTGGAAGGTGGACTGGCTCCTGAGGCGACTGTCATGTCGTGGCGTGGCATCCAGGGAGGCGTTAATGCCGCAAAAATGAATCATCCGGTTATCATGACTCCTGATCACAATTGCTACCTGGATCTTTACCAGGGAGATCCTGCAGGCGAACCACCTACCTATTCTATGCTCACCTTACGCACTTGTTATAACTTTGAGCCTGTTCCGGCGGAACTAACTGATCAGTCATTAATTCTGGGTGGACAGGGCAACCTGTGGACAGAATCTGTGCCTACCTATCGGCACGCAGAATACATGACCTGGCCCCGTGCGTTTGCTTTATCGGAAGTGTTCTGGTCTCAAAAAACATCCAGGAACTGGGAAGGCTTTATTCATCGCATGGAAGCTAACTTAGCCCGTTATGATGTGGCTAACGTGAACTATGCACGGTCTGTATATGACGCCACTATCAGGCCCATAAAGAAATCGGCAGATAAACCCATGCAAATCACCCTGGTCAAAGAGCTCGATGACCTGGATATTTACTATACGTTTGATGGTACTTTTCCTGATCGCTTCTCTTCAAAATATACGGATACACTCAATATCCCCAAAGGGGCAGATACCTTCCGGATGATCACTTACCGCAACAACCAGCCTGTTGGGAAAATGATTACTGCAAGTATTAAAGAGATAGAAAAAAGATCAGGTTCAAAGTAGTAAAACTACGCTCCATTTTATTTCATCCTAAACACTGGTAAGTATGTCGGAAAATCAAATAACTGCACCCTCCAACGATCGTTCAAGAAGAGATTTTATCAAACACGCTGCCGTAGGCATAGGTACTTTTATAATTGGGATATCCCGTCCCCTGTCTTCCTTTTCCAAGGCAACCAGCGCACCATTGACCGCTGCTCCTATTAAAGCCTTTAACATTGATTTTAACTGGGGTGAAGGTGGGCTCAACGCCTTCGCCAAACCAGGGTTATGGGCCGATGCGGATCCGGCAGAACATGTAAACTGGTATGCAGATTTAGGCTGCAATGTGATACAGTCATTTGCCGTTTCATGTAACGGCTATGCATGGTATAAAGGCGGTATTGTACCTGAACAACCAGGGTTAAAATATGATTTTTTAACAGAACAGGTAAAACTTGCGCATCAAAAAAACATCAAGGTATTTGGATATTTCTGTGCAGGCGCCAATACAAAATGGGGACTGGATCATCCGGAGCTGAGTTATGGAATTCCTGCAGATCCTCATATTCCGTACACTACCACCTATATTGATTACCTCTGCGCTTCCATTGAAGACGCCATTAAAGTAACCGGTATAGATGGTATTTTTATCGACTGGCTATGGAATCCGGGAACAACAATGGAACCATACCCTCCTTTGAAATGGATGGACTGCGAACAGGTAATGTACCAGGAACTCATGCAGCAACCATTTCCAGGGAAAGAGAAAGTAACACGGGAAAATGTATTGCAATTTCGCCGTAAAGCAATTGACAGGTGCTGGAAGAGAATTAAAGTAACCGCAAATAAAGCAAACCCGGAATGTATTATCTGGTTAACTTCCTGTCAGCTTACCAGCAGGGACATTGCCGGATCAGACATGCTAAAGGAAGTAGACTGGATATTGAATGAAGCAGGTGATATTAAGACGACTACAGCGGTGCGTAACACGCTGGGGAAGCATACCCGTATGGTTACCTGTCTCGCTAAATGGAACGCGCAGGACCCTTTAACCATTGTACCCGCCGCCATCAAACAGCAGGTTGGCCTCTACGGTTTTGCCAAACCCATTATTGGAGCGATGATGCACCCGGTAGACTACTACCTGAAAACAGCTATTCATGATCTGACAGATGACGAAAAAAACATCGCGGTACTGGCACGCAGCTATAATAACCTGCCATTTTCTTATGTTAAAAAATAAGTTACCCTCTGAATAACAGCCGCTTCATGAAATAGGCCAAACAACAATATGAAAAGCCTGTAGATGAGTCTGCAGGCTTTTCACTTTTTAGTCATTTCCCGTTAATTAAAAGAAGATCTTAATCAATCTTTATACTATCAATGGCTTTCTCCATAGCATATTCCTTCACTCCCGGCACTTTTAATCCTTCAGCTCGGAATACCGTCAGGTCTGTCATGCCTAAAAAGCCAAGGAACGCATTCAAATAAGGAGCAACAAAGTCGTTGGCTTTACCAGGACCTTCTGAATAAACGCCACCAGAAGACATGGCTACATAAACTTTTTTTCCTGTTACCTTTCCAACAGGACCATTTTCCCCATACCCAAAAGTGATTCCGGCCCTGGTAATATGATCAATCCAGGCCTTTAGCGATGTATGGATGGTAAAGTTGTAAAGCGGCGCACCAATTACGATGATATCTGCAGCCATTAACTGTTTCACTACCTCGTCAGAAAAGCGAATGGATTCTTTTTCTTCTTCGGTCAGCTGATCTCCGGGAATAAAGAATGTACGAAGAACAGCGGGGTTAAGATGTGGAATGTCGATATCAACCAGGTTTAATTCTTCAAGTGTACTACCAGGATACTTTTCCTGAATTTTTTCAACGATAGCCTGACCCAGCTTAATGCTGTACGATCCTTTACCTTGTAGGCTTGAGATTAAATGAAGGATGCGTTTCATAAAAAATTACGTATTTAACAATATGATCAATTTTAAATTCCGAGATCGCCCGACTTCCTTTTGTGTTAATGATGAAGGTTTCTTTGGCTCGAATTATCAAAGGCAAAATTATGGCTGGCAGGTAGTCAGAAGTTCGGACTTACCTGAAGGGAAGCGGTTACATTGAGGTAATGTAATTACCTTTGGGTTATGGAAATGATGATAAATGAGCCGCTTCCAGGCAAGGAAGAATGTGCAGGCTCGCTCAAAAACGTCCTCGATGCGTTGTATGTGCTTAATGGAAAATGGAGGCTGGCTTTGATCCTGTCTCTGGTGCAATCATCAAAGCGCTTTAACGAGATTCAGCATGAACTCACGGGTATATCCTCCAGGATATTGGCTAAAGAGCTAAAAGATCTGGAATTAAATGACTTTGTCACACGAAACGTATATCCGACTACCCCGGTAAGCATCATTTATGAGGCAACCGAGTATAGCCGGACATTAAAAAATGTGATAGGTGAACTGAGTGCCTGGGGCGGACAGCACAGGGAAAAAATTAAGCAAAGCATGCGGAAACAATCCTTAATGCCGGTCTAATGTTTAAGTTCAGCTATACGCACTACTAAATCGGCCAACCGGTTAGAATATCCGAACTCGTTATCATACCAGCCCACCACTTTAACTAAATCCCCTACAATAGAGGTCAATAAAGCATCGAAAGTACAGGAGTAGGGACTATCAATGATATCTACAGATACGATAGGGGCCTCTGTATATTTCAGCACTCCTTTCATGAAAGTGTCTGCAGCTTCCTTAAACCTGGCATTAATTTCATCTACACTTTGGGGCTGTTTCTTCAGGATACAGGTAAAATCGGTAAGCGAACCATTTAAAACAGGCACGCGTATACCTGCCCCTCCCATTTTGCCGGCTAAATGCGGAAATATAGTGGTGATTGCTTTGGCGGCGCCGGTAGAGGTAGGGATAATGGATGCCGATGCTGCACGGGCTCTGCGAAGATCTCGGTGTGGTGCATCGTGCAGGTTTTGATCTCCGGTCATGGAATGCACGGTGGTAATATAGGCATCTACGATCCCCCAGTTATCATCCAAAACTTTTACCATAGGTGCTACATTGTTAGTAGTACACGAGGCATTGGATAATACAGGTGAGGTAAGATCTATTAAATGATCGTTCACCCCCAATACTACAGTAGGAATATCTTTATCCGGCGATGGCGCTGATACAATAACCTGTTTGGCGCCGGCCTGCAAATGCTGTTCCGCAGCGGCTTTAGATGTGAATTTGCCGGTAGATTCAATCACTATATCAATCCCCAGTTCGGCCCAGGGTAACTTCAATGGATCACGCTCTGCTAAAACACGGATTGATTTTCCATCAATAATCAGGGCATCCGCAGTCGCACTTACTTCGCCTTTGTATGGCCCATGTACAGAATCATAAGTGTAAAGGTGTGCCAATGTTGGCGTATCCGCCAGGTCATTTATTGCTATTACTTCAATTCCTTTTTTTTGCAATAACATGCGCAAACATATTCTGCCAATACGCCCAAAACCATTAATCGCTATCCTCATGTTGATATAGTTATAGCCGGTAAAATTATCTGATAATGCGCAAATAACAAAAGTTAACCTCCCCGGCGACCGGATATTTTGATGTATTTCAGGGAAGTAACGCCAATGCAACGGGGATTTTAATTTATCATTCTGTCCGTCCTTCCCCATCATACCGGGTATCAGGGGAGATATCTGTTTCATATTGCATGTTTAGTGATGCCGGAGGCTAACAGACCGTATATGTCTGATTTAAAGGGGGGGGTAACATTTCGTCAAACCTGTTGATATATCCATAGTTAATCTTCTTAAACAAATTAGTTATGAAAAACTCATTTCTGTTCCCCATTTTAACCCTCCTGCTATTGTCCACAATCAGCTGTAAGAAAAATAACAGCGTCAATCCTCACTCCCCAGTGATAGATTCGGTTGTTTCTGCCAGTGATTTTGCCAAAAATTTTGGAAATGCAGTTTCCAGAGATTTCATGGTACAGTTGGTGGATGTTACCAATAACCCCGTTTCCGGTGCTACTGTTACAATTGGGACGTCTACCGCCCAAACAAATTCGGGCGGGATTGCTATCATCAAAAATGCCGGTGTTTACGAACGTTTTGCTTACGTTCGGGCGCTGAAAACCGGATTTATTGAAGGTTCGAGGGCATTGGTGCCATCAATAAGCACCAATGCCGTTAAAATCATGATGTTGCCCAATCATATCACGGCTACGGTAAATGCTGGTACCGTCAGTAATGTGAGCTTGTCCAATGGCACCAAAATTACATTTGATGGCAGCTTCAAAACAGAAACAGGTACCGCATATGCCGGACCTGTAAGTGTGATTGTCAATTCACTGGAGGCTTCAGATAATAACCTGTTTGCTAAAATGCCTGGTATGCTATACGCTCAAAATGCAAGTGGCAATGCTAAGTTGCTCGAAACATATGGAATGATGAATGTGGAATTACTGGGTGCCGCAGGACAGAAATTGCAAATTACCAATACGGCGCAGATTGAGATGAACATCACTGCTGCGCAGCTTAGCGCGGCGCCCCCAACAATTCCACTGTGGCATTTTGACGAAACATTGGGCTATTGGAAGGAAGCAGGGATAGCAAACAAAGTTGGCAATAAATACGTCGGGGATGTGGCCCATTTCAGTTGGTGGAATTTTGATATACCGTTGGTCACCCCGCCAGTACAACTTCAGATTAAAGTAGTCGATCCGGCCAATAACCCACTGGCAAATGTTAAAACGATACTGTTTAGAACCGGAGGAGCCTATGCATCATATGCAGATTATACCCTGTTCAATGGAACAGTGACCGGGGCTGTTCCACAAAATGAAGTTTTAACCTTAAAGCTCTACGACATCTGCGGCAATGTACTTTATACTCAGAATATTGGCCCCTTTACCGCCAATAGTAATGTTTTGCCGGATATTGTTCTAAGTTTTCCAGCTTCACAAGCCACCACGATAAGCGGATCATTAAAAAAATGCAACAATACCAATGTAACAAATGGTTATGTTTCCATTCATTACGGACAGCAAACTTTTTTAACCTTAATCAATAATGGCGCCTTTAGCTTCCAGACCATTGTATGCAATACTAATCCGGTAACGGTTTTCGGCGAGGATTTAGATAACAACCAAAATACCGGAACATTAAATTACAGCATAACATCCCCAACAACCAATATAGGTAATATTCTCGCCTGTAATACCAGTGCAGAATCCATTACTTATGCTGTAGATGGTGGCGCAGTTAAAGTCATTGCCACAAACATTACCGTTGCCGCAACCGGTAATTCATTCTCGATTAATGGTAGTACACCAGGGCAAATGAATGATATTGATATCCAGGGCAATAGTATAACACCAGGCACTTATAGTACATTATCGGGATTCCAGATATATGGAAACGGGTTAAGCACTAATATTAATCCCGTATTCAATACCTTCAATATTACTTATAACCTGGTAAATGTTGGTGCTGTTGGTCAGTATATTGATGTTAGCTTTAGCGGAACCTATAACGAAATCGTCATGACTGGCATGGGTATGGGGTACAACCTTTCGCATAGTATATCAGGTACTGCACACGTCATCAGAGATAATTAAACATAAAAAAACGATACATATTGTTGCTACACACATCTTACAAATGAAAAAGCGACACAAAATCCATTATTGAATTTTGTGTCGCTTTCTTGCGGAAGTGTTGCTGCGTATGTATTGACGAACTATACAACACAGCCCTGATAACTTTCATTAGCCGGGCTTTAAGGTTTATTTACACTACTTTATAGTAATTTTCCCTACAGCCACTTTAGACTTACTCAATGCCCTGTCTGTTTTTCCAACCAGGTACATATCATTTCCAATAATAACTCCTAACCGGGGCATAGCAGTGGGAATGTCAGTGTTGGAGAAAAATACCTTTCTGTCAACTTTCCCGGAAGTTTCGTCAATATTTAAGACGAAACAATCAGATTTAGAAAAGCGGTAAATCGACTTTGCTTTCTGGCCAGCCTGGGTAACGGAAATGTTTTTGCGGTTATCATTAAACAACAATTGAATATTTCCATTCGCCTGAAGGGCACCAAAGCCCGAATAAAAAGGTCTGCCCTGATCCCTGAAGTAACTCATGCCGAATGACATTCCCCCCGCAGGTGTAGTTGAGGAACCCACTACTATTTCTTCGCGTTGCTTTTTAGGTACTATCTGTAACCATCCAATGTTGCCGGAGGCATCTACCTTACACATCATCAGATCGCCTGAGAGGTAGATGGAACTGGTGGTTGATCTCCATTGACCAGGCATATTATTAACACCGGAACTATAACTCTGGGAGGTGGTTACATAATGATCGTACCGCTCCGCAAGAATAACAAGTCCATTGTCGGCAGTATAAAAGATCTTCCGGAATTGCATATACTTCGAGAAACCTTCTCCTTCCTCCTGCATTTTCTTCAATTCTTCTTTCTTCTTCTTATCTTCTTTAGTGTCTTCCTTATCGTCATCGTCATCATCTCCTTTGTCCTGATCACCTGATAACATTGAATTATTAATTTGCTTATCGCTGGTCGACACTACTTTCCCATCGGCCACATTGATCCTTTGCACCAGTAATCCATCAATCGTTTTACCTTTTTTTACATTGCTGTAAAATGCTGCCAGGACCAGATCTTTATTTTTTTCCTGTACTAATTTGGTGTTGGAGAGCCATTTCCCATTGATACCTGTATTGACTTCTGCTTTTTGCTTCCCTTTGTCGTTGTAAATACGAATATTATAGTTCGTAAAGTCCAGGAACTTCTCTTTTTTCTTTTTGCCTTCTTCATACTCGTACATACGCCCTACCAGTACTACGCTGCGATCGTTCGTATATAAGACATCTTCCAGTTCATATTTTTTAGGCTCAAACTCATTCCGGATGATAAGAGGTTTGGCCGTAGCTTTGAGCTGCTGGTCCAGTTCCTGGATCTTGTATTCGTTTCTTTCCGTTCCTTCCATACTGCTTACAATCAGGATTTTTGTGCTATCCACATTGTAGTCAATCTTGAAATTAACATCATCACTCTTCTCATTTAGTTGAAAGACGGTCACCGTTTTCCATTCTCCGGTGAGGTCTCCGGAATTCTTATCCACTGCAGAAGCATAAATAGTAAGCGTTTTATCCCGCTTGCTATAATCAGATGCAAACAAGAACAACTTATCCTGACAGGCAAAAAATTGTTCAAATTCTTTACCTCTCAATTCCCTGTTAAAATCGTTGCGGTAAACTTCCGCTAAATTCTTATCCACCTTTACGAGTGTGCCGGATTCTCTGAAGCTGGCGCCAACTACAAAGTAGCTTTTCATAGCCATATGGCCCTCCTGAAGATAAGCGCCGGTGTTGTCTGCAAATATTACTTTCAGATCAGTACTGCCTTTACGAAGTTTAAATTCATCGCCCCAATTAATAGACGTTTTTTGGGCCAGGGCAACAATGCCAGGAACTGTTAAGCACAGGAATAGGAAAACACGTTTCATTAAAACTATTTTTGGTATAAGGATCACAATAGTAAAACAATAGTATTTATGAATGCGCTTTTTTGTTTAATAATAAGCTATCAACTCCTTTCAAAATCACCCGGAAATGGCGCTGACAAAGGATCTACATCGAAAGTTGTCATGTACAACCAATTTTTCCCGTAATGTTACCTGGTTTCCTACTCAGCATGCTCATCACCGACTGTCCACTACGATGGCGGCCAGTAAAACGCCGGTCGTCTCCGTCTCATTTTTTAATGCCATGAATTTTGTGCAATGATCTGATTGTCAGTTTTTTTATTGGGATTTTTGCAAAAAACCATACACTCAAATTAAGATACTCCTGATTTTTTCATTTTCATGACCACCTGGACAGGCAAATGAACCATTTTTCCATTTCAACGTTATTCCTCATCTAACTCGTCAAATAACTGCCACACACAAACTCAAAGTGCCATGTCCACGAAACTACTCGTATGGAACCTCCAGGGTTTTACCATCAATAAGATGTCTCCTCAAGCAGATGACTGGGTGTCCCTTGGAACCGGAGCCAAAAGAGTTAAGTACCAATACTCCGCGCAAAAAGTAAAGTACATTCTCTCCAATGTCGGGAAATATAAGCCTGATATATTTGCAGTAATAGAAGTAATAAGCGGCCAGGGCCCCAGAGGTAGCCTGATTAATACGAATGGTGAATTGGGATGCATTGAGTTATTAAAGCAACTGAAAGTAAAAGATAAAAACTGGTATTTAATACCTCCTTTAAGATTGGTGAACAAGGTACAGGTAGATGAGAAAGACGGGTATGCCCAACTGGTCAGTGAAAAATCTTATACCGAAGGGATCGCCATATTTTTCCGGGGTGACAAACTTGATTTTGTTGGGCCGTATATCTGGCCCCTGACAGACCCGAAAAATATTAATCCGGATACCGTCGCCCAACCAATAGGGCCTGCAGGCCCCTACCCGGGCGACTGGCAGAAGGGGTTGCCGCCTAACAATTACTTCGCAGGCCAGTATAAATTTCTCGGTAAAGACCTCAAAGAAATACAATTCCCCTCCATATCTTCCCGGTGTCCATTCCTCGTACAATTCAGAGAACAGAAGAAGCAAAAAAGACTGATTACTTTAATTACCCTGCATTTCCCGCCTAATAATACTTCAACAGAGGCATTCGCTAAACTGACATCGTATATTAAGGAGTATAAAATGGCGAAAGATGAAATAATGTTGGTGGCAGGTGATTTCAACATTAAAAAATCCTACTTGTACGGCCAGGGATTTGTAAAAGATGCAGGACTGGTGGCCATGTTCACGGATAAGACTTCCATCGGCACTACAATGAACATGTCTGCAAAGGAAGCTACACCAACCCTCTACTTAAAGCCAGGTGAGCTTTTAGATAATGTCCTTTTCAGGCCCGGCTCTAAAGAATTAATTCCGCTGATTACGCTGGATGCACAAATTGCAGATAGAGTGGATGAGGACTCCCTCTTGACCACACCAATGAAAGAAATAATGGACATTGACGATGAAGATGAACAGGATGAAGTTTTCAGACATCCCCTGAATTTTGGATATCTCGGTCCCAGCCCGGGCACCAGCGACCATCTTGCACTGTATGCAGAAATTTGAGGAACCCTTTTCCTATCCTTTAAATGAATTCCATGTCGTTAACAAGCATTGCTCAAACGCTGTATGACGAAGCGGTAAAAACCGGCATGATTGTATTAGACGATACCCTGCTCAACAGCGGTTCCGCATTTGCTACCCTCGTGCAGGATGATCTGTTGCGAAGGGAGGGTAATATCCTGTTGCAGGCAAATCCCGCAGATATTCCACAGCATCCGGGCGGCAACAGTTTTAGTTTTCCGGTCGCATTGCCGGTCAATGTCACTGATTCCTTTCTACATCTCATCGCTAATACTGCTACCGTTGTTTTTACACAAGTAGATGACGCCTGCCAGGTACAGCTAACAGTAAACTTAACACAAACAGCGGCTGGTAGCAGCAACTGGGTATTCAGTAATAGTTTTCCCAGGTTATTGGGATGGCCCTTCGATTTCATATCATTTGTGAACCCTCAGTTTATTTTTATTTATGGTAGCTTCGATCTGTCGCCAGGCACTTACCAGGGCCTTAATTTCTACGCCGGTTTTTCTTTAACGAATGTACTGGGACCAGTTGCGCAGTTATTAGCCATGTTTGGTAATGGTTCACCTCAAACATCCGTTTTCCAGGGACTGATCACACAAACTAAAAATGGTCCTTTATTTAATCTGAACGGTGCAATTGAAGATATTCCACCACTTAACCTCCAGGCTTTGAGCGTATCTCAACCCGTTGTTATAATGGCCATGAGTTACGAAACAGGACCAGATAACATCGTCGCTCCCTGGGGAGAAATAATGCTGGCTGTCAACACCACTTTTGGAGATGGAAACGATGTGCTGGAAGCTACTTTCATCCTGGATTATGATACTTCCAACACGAATATTACTTTGCTGATAGCACCTGCCCCGGGCTCCCTGGTGACCAGCATCAATCAGATGGGTGAATGGATGGCAGGTAAGAATTGGGATAAATTCTTCGAAAAATATCCTGCGAATATCCTGCAACCTTATCTGCAAACTTTCGGCATCCAGTCTTATGCGCTCGATGTCAGCCTGGGAGATTTCTCCGTGATGAGTACCAGTCTGGCAGTAGGCACTCTGAGCGCCTGGGAGATCATTCCCAATAAGCTCGTCATGGATAACTTTTCCGTGATGTGGTTACTGATTGATCCCTTTGGGGAGTTTAGTAACTCAAATATTTCATTGATGGGCAACCTCACCCTATATGGCCAGGATGGTAAAAAAATCCTTTTTAAAGGAGACATCGAACTACCCGGACTTCAGCTGGCAATGGGCCTTTACACAGATGAGAAAATGACAGCTGCCGACTGGCTGCAAACCATCATATCTGCCTTTGGCGGCGGTACCCTATCACCTGCGGTTACCCAGGCCCTCTCTATATTCTCCATGCGATCCATGTTTTTTAATATGGATGTGCCGAATAAAACAATGGAGTACAATTTGAATGGCGCCATCACCGTAGGTAGTGCGGCCGTTAATTTTAAAGTAACATTGATGATCGATATCAGTGATGGAATTAAATACGACATCACCGTCACTTTTATCCTCAACGATCGCGAAATAATCGGGGAAATTACCAATGATAATGACAAAAAAGACATCATCATTTCATGTACCTGGAAAGACGAGGTAAACACCGTGGACTTACAGGTCCTGGCCGATGCCCTTGGATTTGAAAACCTGGAAATACCGGCTGCTCTTGCGCTGGAGCTGAAAGCAGTGACCTTATCCTATAACATCAGCTCCGGCATCTTCGCCATCGCAGCAGATGCAGCCGCATATGGCAAAGCAGACCTCCTGATATTTAAACCAGTCGACAGTGATCAATTCGTCTTTTTCGGAGGACTGAATATCGACAGGACCATTAATCTTTCCAATATTCCATTAATCGGGAAACCCTTGTCAGCCATAGAGCGGGTACAGGTAGAACGCATGCAGGTGATGATCACTTCCGCCATCATCACCCAAAAACAGGTAGATGAACTAAACCGCATCATCAGCGATTTATCGCAGCATCTGGGCGGTGCACTGCCCACTATTCCTTCACAGGGAATGGCGTCCACGGTGGACCTTGAAATGAGTATTAATGTAGGTGGTTATATCATCCCGGTAAGCACCGGTGTTGGCGGACAATCCGATTCCGGCCAGCCGCCTGCACAAACCACTACCACCGGTAAACCTGCCGGCAACGCCACCGTACCCGTTACCACCACCCCTGCAAAACAGTCGGATGGTACCACCTGGCTGAACATACAAAAGGCAGTGGGGCCGCTGATGTTCCGTCGTATAGGTATCAAATTCGCAGATCCGGTGCTATGGTTCCTCCTGGATGCATCCTTCGAGGCAGGTGGTTTAACCATCGACCTGAATGGCGCCGGCATTGGTTCTCCATTGGATAGTTTTACTCCGGACTTTACCATCAGCGGCATTGGCATTGACTATAAAACAGCTGGATTTGAACTGGGCGGTACGTTGATGAAAATACCGCCCACCGGAGATGTGGAATGGCAGTTTGCCGGTGGCGCCGTAGCCCGCATCGCTAACTTCTCCCTATCTGCGATGGGCAGTTACGCCAACATATATACGGATAGTACCCACACCGCCACAAAACCATCTATGTTCCTGTTTGCACAGGTAACAGGCACGTTGGGTGGTGTGCCGGCTTTCTTTGTTACAGGTTTAGCTGCCGGTTTTGGTTACAACTCCGCACTGCGTATACCCGGCCTCGGTGAACTCAATAATTTCCCCTTGGTAGCAGGCGCACAAAATCCTGCGAAGATCGGTGGCAACAACGCTTCACCCGATGAAGCATTGAGCATATTAATGGGAACAAACGGTGGCACCCCATGGATAGATGATAACATCGGGCAATACTGGTTGGCGGCGGGCCTGCAATTTACTTCGTTTGAACTGGTCTTTACCAACGCATTACTGATAGCACAATTCGGCAATCATTTTCAGTTTGCGTTATTGGGGCTCTCCCGTGCAAGATTCCCCATTACAGGTCCTGTTACCTACGGTTATGTGGAATTACAGATAGAAGTGGTGGTAGATCCTACCGAAGGCGTCATCGCTTTATCGGCAGTGTTGAGCGCTAATTCCTATGTGCTGGATCCATCCTGTAAACTCACCGGCGGTTTTGCTTTTTATGCCTGGTTCTCCCCCAGTGATCATACAGGCGACTTCGTCATTACAGTAGGTGGTTATCATCCAGCTTTCGATCCTCCCAATTATTATCCGGCCATTGCGCGGGTAGGTTTCAGCTGGGCGATGGATGCAACCATCAGTATTACCGGCGCCGCCTATTTTGCATTAACCCCTGCGGCGATCATGGCCGGCGGTGAACTGAGCGTCACCTTTCACGATGGTGATCTGAAAGCATGGTTCAAAGCCTGGGCAAATTTGCTGATCTACTGGAACCCATTCCACTTCGATGTAGCCATTGGAATCACCGTAGGCGCTTCTTACCGCATGAATTTACTGTTTACCCATGTAACCGTAGAAGCTTCGCTGGGAGCCATGTTGCACCTGTATGGCCCCGAAACGGGAGGCACGGTCAGGGTCAACTGGACGGTCATCTCCTTTACTATTTCCTTTGGTGCTAACGCCAGTGGTAATCCAGGTCCTATCAGCTGGAACGATTTCCTCCAACAGCTGCCTGCCGGTAATAGTGTGTTAAAGATCCTGCCAATCAACGGGCTTTCTGCCAATGGTAATACAGATCTCAACAGCGGCGCGGCCTGGGTAGTAAGACCTTCCGCATTCAGTTTTTCTATCTCTTCTGCCCTGCCCAACTCCAGTCTTACCCTGAACTCCAATGGTACTATCCTGCAACAGGGCGATAATATTAACATCCGGGCCATGCAGGATAACCGCAAAAACGGTAACCCTGACCAGGGAAAGAATTTGCCTTCCATCCTGAACCTCATCGTTCGCAAGGAAGGAGTGGAACTCGACGTCCTCGATGAAGCCAGCACATGGCAGATTACAGCCAACGAGGAAAACCTGCCTCTGGCAATGTGGGGAGTGGGACCGCAGGACCAGATGCCGGAAAAAGATCAGCAGTTGTTGTACAACCAACTCACCGGTTACCAGCTCAAAGCGCCGGCCACAATTTTTGGCGCTTCACCCGGCCGGATAGATGCAGTGAAAAATCTGACAGATGTAATTTTAATCGCCGGTATAATGCCTGTCAACACACAGGAACAACCAGTGGGTACCCCGGCGGAGAAGGAAGATAACACTATCTCCATCATCAGCCAAGATATCGCTTCCACAGATACCACGGCTATACGCAATGCCTTGTTTGATACCCTGCAGCAATTAGGAATTGATGCAGGCACAAATGATAGTATGTTACAATACGCCACGGCTGTACCCAGCATTTTTGCTGCCATTCCATTGATCATTAAAACCACCAGTTATGCATAAGGTAACCGATATCGATGGACTGGGATACCTGCAATTCTACGACAATGAATTACCAGGTTTGCCCGCAGGGCATTACGAAGTAGAAGTCAATATCTCCCTGCCTGCTGCAGATACCAATAATTATCAGCAATCCAATAAACAGGCGTTTGATGTACAGGCGCCGCAATTCAGTATCGATACGCAGGAGATCCATGCGATGTTTCCAGGCAATAATGCCAATGGAGATTTCAGCCAGGTGCTGCCGGTGATCAGCTTCCTGAACACCGCCCTGCCCTGGGAACGGCTGATTACAAAAGATAATACCATTCCCTGGATGGCCTTACTGGTGTTCAGTGAAAATGAACTCAACATTGACCCGAAGACTAAATCACCGGTGGTGACTACCACCGTAGCAGAATTATTGCAGCCCACAGATGGGATTTTAAAACCAATGATCGACCGCACCTTCCTATCCGATGATATATTGTCCGGTGCAGTGAACACCATCATTATTTCTACTGCTGTATTTCAGGCAGTAACACCACGATTAAATGAACTGTCCACATTAGCACGCTGGAGCATCATTGATCCTACCAGTCAGGCGATCAATAATGAACAACTCAATAATAGTTTCGCAGAAGTGATGGCCAACAGGTTTCCTCAATCCAGTAATATCAGCGATGGCGCAGGCGCTATGAATTATGTACAACTGGTTTCTCTGGAAGGCTTAACAGACTATCTGACAGACGATCCTGAATGGCCGGTGCAAATTGCCGCAGTGCAGCTGGTAAGCCTGGCTTCCTGGAGCTTTATCAGTGCCGTGCAACCGGGCCAGACTTTCGCAGAATTGGCCACAGCGCTCATCACATCTGCCGGTGATCATCCCGATAATTTGCTACTGCGTATTCCGGTTACGGAGAATGGGAATGCTGCCGCCAATCGTATCAATGACGGATACACTGCTTTAAGTTATCAAACCATCACCGGCACGGCCAGTTTTTGTTGGTATCGTGGTCCGTTTACGCCATTCCCCCCAGTGCGTTTACCGGGTGATATCATCGGGTATCTGCAACCTGCCGCTGCCATGATATACGATGAGACCACCGGTATTTTCGATAACAGCTATAGCGCCGCATGGACAATAGGCAGGGCAATGGCATTGGCGGATCCCGTGTTGGTAGGCACTTTACAGCAGATGAGAAATAAGGTCATCCAACTCAATGCGCGGATCATCGAACGATCTTTCATGCCGCATTTGTCGCATATACAGGATGCTGCCGGCTTAATAATACCGGGTATCTCCAGGAAGTTGTTCCTGGAAAAATTACCACAGCTGCAAAACGACCTGGCCCTGGCCTTTGATACGCCTTTAAAAACTACTCCGGTATCTTCCAGAAATACAAACGCACTTTTCCCGGATGCAGCTATCCCCACAGATCCGGCAGAAAGATTTACCTGGTTCCTGCAGCAACCGTCCATACAGGAAGCAATCGCCGCACAGCTGGAGGAAGAGATCACACCGGCCGCCGGTTGGCTGGCTAAGTTAGCATTACTGGAAGGCGTACCATTTAATCACCTGGTGCCGGATCAGCGCATGTTACCGGTAGAAAGTGTCCGCTTCTTTTTTATAGATGACAACTGGATAGAAATGTTACTACAAGGCGCATTCAGCGCAGGCATCTTCAGTAAAACAGATCAGCAGATCCATCAATGGCTGGCGCCCATATTGCTAACGCGCATAAAACAAAAAGCAGCTAAGCGCAGAAAAGAATTATTGAAAGTAAAAACGGAAGAGGACGTGTCGCCCGCATTGCCCGTAGCTGGTATGATTCTCCGGTCTGCATTGCTGACCAGCTGGCCATCTATCCAGGTAGAAGCAACAAAAAAAGAGGAGCAGGTAGACATCGCGCGTATGGAAAATCTCGCTGCCAATATGCTCTTGCTGTTATGGAAAGATATACCGGACCAGGTAACTATTAGTCAACCTGATCAGGGATTAAGTTATGGAGTAGAAGATGAATGGAAAATCGCATTACGCAGTCTTGATAGCAGCAACTTAGGTGCGCCACTGCAGTTGCCTTTGTTCCCCGAAACAGGAGATCTCCGGCAGTTCATGCGCCCGGTGACCAATGATATCGGCAAACTGGTGCTGAACTTAGTGCCGCAAAACGAAGATGATCATAGTTGCCTCATCCCGGCTTTGACAACCGCCTTATCGCAAACCACCTCCTTAACGTCTTCTCAATTCACCATCGAAATGGTGAAAACGCCGGAACAAATTGTATTCAACGCATCCCTCACGGGTAAAAAAAATAACCATGAACTTTAATAACCCACTACTCGTGCCGATTGATGCAAAAGCATTCGTGGTAAACAGAAAAGTATTATCCTTAACAGGCATCAATATCAAGCAATGGCAATACGCCTACCCTGCCCTGAAAACATATTCCTCACCGGAACCCAAAGCTTTTACAGGAGGGGTGATCATACCACAAACCGGCATTGTGGTGCACTGGACCTTACCCGATATTATCCGGAATGGAACACAGGGAGATGATGGGACCATGAATTTTCCGTTGGTGCCCAATCGCTGGCTGGTGGTGCGTTATAGCGGCCCTCTGTCCAATCGTAAAACCACAGCATGGGTAGTGGAAAGTGATGCGCTGGATAATAACGATCCAATCACCGGCGGTTCACCATTTCTGAATCCAGACACCAATCAGATTGAAATAACTTTTGTGGGGCAGGTAGTGCCGCTGGATAATTATAAGGAAACATCTCCTCCTCCATCACTATTTCTCACCGCTGTTGCTCCCGGCAATAATATGTTTGCATCTTATCAGCCTTATTGCTGGAATGTGTTCAGCATTTTTGATCCATTGGATAATGTACCCTCTACGGATGATATCAGTTATTTTGTTGGAGGATGGTATAGCGATCCCTCGGCAGATATCACCGGTAGCTGGCAGCAGGGAAGCAGCTTTCAGGCATTCATGGACGATGCCGGCTGGCAGCTGGCAACACCCACTGATGATGTGGCCAACTGGAGCATCTACCAGGGATTTGTATGGGGCATTAAATGGGATATCAACGGACCGGCCCCCACCAACATCCCGGACGGAAGTCAGGTGAAAGTGGCGATAGGTAATACAGCCGCCGATGCATTAGCCGCCATGATCAATCATCAAACCACGGATCAAACTTACACAAGCCTCATCGATGCTTTCCAGCAGGCGCTGCTGCCATTGTTGGATCAGCCCAATGCGTCCATTGAAATACAACAACAATTAAAAGCGGCTGCTTATGGATATACCTATGGCGGATATGGCTGGGATATTGTGAATGCTGCTACTTCCGGCGATATAGCCCCGGCGCTGGATCCGGCGGAAGCAGTAAAGGAAGCGGAATGGCTGGCTGTTTTAAACCAGGCGCAGGTAACATATGAGCAGGCACTTATCGTGTTGAATAACCTGCAGTATGATCTTTTTCAAACCTGGTGGAAATATAATTTTGTGATCACCAACAAATTGATCAACCCTTATCCGCAAGGCACTTCCAAACAGCAGTTCCAGGATGCACTGAATCCCAATCTCCCATCCAGTTTGATATCGAGGGTTTACCAGCAGTTACAGGAGGTAGCACAACTGCAAACGGCCATTCCTTTTGGCGTTACACAAGAAGAGCTGCAGGCCGCTATACTGCGCTATGCGGCGGGTAAAGACCTGCCGGATACCAGAACGTTGAAGCAATATGCAAAGCGTCCGTTTGCCCACGCATATGATCCCGTGGTATTGTTGCAGGGTATAAAAAATGATTTGCCTTTGTCGCCCACCGCACCACTGGTATGCCGCTTCATGAGCCAGCTCGTAACAGGCATTAGTTATAATGGCGGAGATATTACCGTGAACATGCTGCAAAGCATCATTCCCATTCCCGCAGATATCAATCGGGTACCACCACAGATGGAAAATCTGTTGCAGGAATGTTTTTTCTTAGATCCCCTCAACGCTACTATGATCACACAGGCAGCACTGGGTACTACGGATCCCGCTACCATCAATGCAGTGTACCAGGATATGCTGGACGGAAAAAATGTACTGGGCATTTGTCCTGATCTTTCTCTAACTACCTGGACACAGCCCTGGCAGCCATTGGTGATGCTATGGGATATCAATTGGTATCCCATCAACCACGACAATGGAGGACTCCCATTGTGGAATTTTGATGGTAACGAGTATACCTGGGATGGAGAAGGTTTTGATCCGCTAAGTAAAACAGAAGAGTATCAGGGCATGATCTTCATGACCCCACAGGCGTCCTTTAATTTCCGTGCGCAATTACAAAGAATGATCGATGAATATCCCAACAACACCTATCTCCCCGAGCTGAATGATTTTATTTCCCAGGTAGATGGATGGGATTTTCTTTCCCAGTCTTTTGTGGGCCTTACGCCTTATATGAAACTGCGTGTACCTACGCCGAATGTATCACCCAGCGTAGATAAAAAGGAATATTTTGATCATATCACGATGCAGGATCTCGTTGGCAACAATGCCAACTATGTTCCTTTTCCGGGAAGCCCTCAACCACCACGGTTCGGCGACTTTGGTCCTTCCGGTTTTCAACCCTGGAGAGCAGGGCAGTTCACCGTGCAACGCCTCTCTATTGTCGATAAATTCGGACAGATCTGTGATGTAACCACCTTGCAGAGCAGCCTGAAAACAGGCCCCATACTGGCGCCGGCATTAACACCGCAACACGCGGTGTTGCCCGATGAAAGTTATCGTTTTGGACAGTTGTCACCGCGACTGCTGCAACCCGCAAGACTAAACCTGGACTTTGTAGCAGCAGATAGTGATGCGCATATCTTAGGACTCACACCCGGCACTAATCCTATATGTGCATGGCTGCTGCATAATTTCCTGGATCAAAGTATTGCCTGTTACGATGCCCCGGGAAATATCATCGGTGCGGTGAGCCTGGTGTATAATGAACAGGCGCAGCGGGTAGTCCACTGGCAACCTGCGGTGGGCAGCGTATATCAAACCATTACTGATCTTATCAATACACCTGCATTGAATCACCTGGGCCTGATGCTGCAAAATATGCAACAGATAGGAGCAGACGCCTTTACCGCTATGTTGGCTACACTGGATAAAGCAGCCATCAATATTGACGGGGCACATACTTCTACAGATACCAGCCTGATGTTATTAGCTGGAAAACCCGTGGCAATGGTGCGACTGCGGGTACAGTTTGAACTGAATGCCGTTATAGATACCGATCCGTCCTGGCGCTTCACTTTTCAACCGGACATCAGCCTGGTGCCTGCCTGGAAATTCAACATCCGTTTGGGTGAAACAGTACAACGCACCGATGGATTGATCGGCTATTTTATTGGTGCCGGTTATGATGTTTTTTATACAGATAGTGTTCCGGCCGGAACACTTGCCGGCACTTATATACAGGCCATCGGTAATGGTGATTCCCTGAAACTGTCTTTCGATGACGAGCCTGCATATCTCAGTCTGCTGATGGATCCGCGTACACTCGTGCATGCTACCACCGGCATATTACCGGTGATCGATGTTACTATTCCGCAGGAATTTGTTACGCCTGCATTTGCCAACATGGATCTCAGTTTTCACATAGGACCTTTATTGAGTGTACTCGTCAGCCCTGCTGTTCCGGCACCTGATACGGATAACGCGTCCATTGTATTTCCGGCGCCTGCACTAAAGAAAGGCACCTGGAGCTGGCAGCAATTGTCCGCTGATGAATGGAACACATATACCATAACACCGGCAGATGGCACTGCGCAGTTTAGTAACGTTCCACTTGTAATGAGGGAAGGCCTCCTGACCTTAAAAGGTGCGGTGACGAAGTAATACCTGATTTTTCACCACTAAAAAATATCGTCATGAAAGCACCCGACTTAAAAAGCACTTTGCTTGATTATGCCATCAACACTACCCCGGATCCGTTACAAGCCAGTCCCCAGAATGGTAATCCGGTGTATGCGGCACTCGTCCTGGTAGTATCCAACGGCAGTGACAGGGCTATAAGTTTAGAAAGTTTAAGGGTAACCATTCCGCCGGAGCTGACAGATCACCTCGGGTCGATCTTATACAACGCTGATCCGCAGCGGGTCTGGAGTATTACCCCTGCCAGCCCGGGTGTATTCAACATTACGCCCGTTTCCGGTAAACCGGTGACCATCACTACAGAGGGCATTGTGTTTCAATTTTTCAATATCCGCGTTAATGAACAGGTGGGTACAGTGCAAATCGGGATCACAGAATTAGCTGCTACGGACGAGGCAGGGTTAAAAGACCGTAACCTGGATATCCCGCTCACCAAATTCCCCTATGGTTTTTTCTTCAGCAACTTCACACCACAGATACCTTTAGTGCAGGAGGATCAAACGGTCACGCTTACCTGGGAAGGCTCTAATCAGGCGAAATACATCATGTATTATAACGATAAGGAGGAAGATGTTACCAATGTACGTAAATGGACTTCTCCGCCATTAACAGGTGATATTACTTTCCTGTTACGCGCAGTAGTGTTCTCCCAGGGAGAAACGGTGGTAAAAGATCTCACTACTACCGTCATTGTTGCCAACCCCCAGATCTACGCATCATCGCTGCAGGTAAATGGTCTTACCAATTTAATGGGAGGTGTAAAGCTGGGAACACCAACTGCTTCACTCACCGTGTTAGGTCTCAGTAATCTGATAGGAGGTGCTGTCCTTGGAAAGGATATCAATTCCCGGACAACAGTGAAAGGTTCACTGGACATAGGTTCAAATGGAAGCCTGAATGTTTACGGACCATTTTATTCCAGCGTTATGGCAAAGTTCGACTCACTGACTGTAAGTAGGACTGCTTACATAAATGACCTGCGAATTACTGGCAGATCTGGCAATTGGAACATCGTTGTAAATACAGAAGATGATGCGCTGGTTTTTTCGTTCGGGGATAAACCTCTTTTAATGCTTTCCGGACAAGGGGTCATCACGTCAATGACGTATGGTCCGGATAATAAGTTGCTAAAAACGCAGGTGCTCAATGGCTAAAGTAGTGGAACGGATGCTACCAGGGTGGGCGGTGAATAAATAATACGCAATTTTTCACCTATAAAAAATATCATCATGAAAACATCCGACTCAACAATCACGTTGCTTGATTACGCTATCAACACTACACCCGATCCGTTACAGGCCGGTCCTCAGAATGGTAATACGATGTATGCGGCACTCATCCTGGTAGTATCCAACGGCGGTAACGCCGCCGTTAACCTCGAAAGTATACAGGTGACCATTCCACCGGATTTGACGAACAACCTGGAATCGATCCTGTACAATGCCGATCCCCAGCGGGTCTGGAGTATTACACCCGCCAGCCCGGGCGTATTCAATATTCTGCCCGTTTCTGGTAAGCCGGTGACTATCACTACGGAGGGTGTTGTGTTTCAGTTTTTCAATATCGCCGTTAGCCAGGTGGTGGGTACGGTGCAAATTGGTATCATTGAAACAGCCTCCTCTTCAGCGGCAGGATCAGACGACCGTTTTGTGAATATTCCCGTCACCAAATTTCCCTATGGCTTTTTCTTCAGCAACTTCACGCCGCAGATACCATTGGTACAGGATAACCAAACCGTCACACTTACCTGGGAAGGCTCCAGCCAGGCGAAATACGCGATGTATTACAACAATGAAGTGGTAGATGTTACCAATGTACGCAAGTGGACATCCAAACCCATTACGAATGATGTTACTTTCCTGTTACGTGCCATTGTGGTTTCCCAGGGAGAAACGGTGATAAAGGATCTTACCACTACCGTCATTGTTGCTAACCCACAGATCCAGGCAGACACACTGCAGGTAAGCGGTAATGCGCAATTGTTGGGAAATGTAAGCCTGGGGGCGTCAGGTACAACACTCAAAGTAACAGGTAATAGCAATCTGCCAGGGAATGTTACCATTGGAAAGGACATGGCTTCCCAGCTAACGTTAAATGCAAGAACAGTTGTAAATGGGGAAATCAATATTCTCGCACCATTAATTGTTAATGCCAGAACAGATTTTTTCTCATTAAAAGTAAGTAATAATATGCAGGTCCTGAATGCAAACATTTCCAACCTTTCTTGTCCTAAGATTTTTACTGAGGTGCTTGCGGTAAGTGGTGCCTGGAAAATATCCGTGGATAGGGAGAATGCTTCCTTGGTTTTTAGTTTCCTGAATATACCAATGGTGATTATTTCTCAGCACGGGGTCATCACGTCAATGACATATGGTTCGGATAATGAGTTGCTAAAAACGCAGGTGCTCAATGGTTAAGTAGCTACCAGGGTGGGGAGGTGAATAAATAACACGCATGGTTTGTGTGGGTCGGTGGTTTATTATTATGGATAATCAGGGCAACCTGGCATTTCAGTATTTGGCCGAAACGATTGCTGGAACTAAGAAAGATTAAAATGAAAAAGCAGCGGCTACCAGTGTAAAGTAAAAAGCGATACAAAATTCAATCATGAATTTTGTATCGCTTTTTTGTGGAAACGCAGGGATTCCGGTTAAATCCCTGATACCAATTTTAACGTTACTTCAACGCCAACCTAATCCGGGTGCCACATGCTCTAAAATAGAAGACAACACATGTACATTGTAATCAACTCCCAATGTATTGGGTATCGTCAAAAGGATCGTATCTGCCTCCTGAATAGCTTCGTCCTCAGCTAACTCCTTTATGAGTTGATCTGGCTCTGCAGCATAGCTTCTTCCGAAAATGGCGCGTTTGTCCGCTTCAATCATGCCGATTTTATCGACCTTATTGGTTTCCTTCCCAAAGAAATAGCGATCCTGATCGTTTACCAATGCGAAAATAGACCGGCTCACAGAAACCCTCGGTTCGCGGTTGTGTCCCGCTTTTTTCCAGGCATCTTTGTACAACCTGATCTGCTCGGCTTGTTGGATATGAAAAGGTTTGCCACCTTCATCAAACTTCAGCGTAGAACTCTGAAGGTACATCCCGTTTTCAGCAGCCCAAACAGCAGTAGCATTAGAAGCGGCTCCCCACCAAATACGTTCCCGCAGTCCTTCCGAATATGGCTCCAGGCGTAGCAAGCCTGGTGGATTCGGAAACATCGGGTACGGATTAGGCCGGGCAAATCCCACACCTTTTAACTTATCCAGGAATTCCAACGCTTTACGGCGTCCCATATCTGCGTCAGTTTCTCCCTCAGCTAGTTCATATCCAAAATAGCGCCACCCATCAATTACCTGTTCCGGCGAACCTCTGCTGATTCCCAATTGCAATCGCCCCTCCGAAATTAAATCCGCAGCTCCGGCATCTTCCACCATATACAGTGGATTTTCATAGCGCATATCAATTACACCCGTTCCAATCTCTATTTTGCTTGTTTTGGCACCGATGGCCGAAAGCAAAGGAAATGGGGATGCTAACTGAGCTGCAAAATGATGCACACGAAAATAGGCGCCGTCTAAACCAATTTCTTCGGCAGCAACAGCCAGATCAATAGATTGAAGCAATGTGTCACTCCCTGTACGGGTCTTATAGGCTGGATGATCAGACCAATGCCCGAACGATAAAAATCCTATTTTCTTCATAACTTCTTTTTCATACGGAAAAATAAACCTTTATTATCTATTTTTGGTTGCGCAAACAATTTCTTTCATACTAATAAAATTGTTAGTATGCAGATATAAAACAAAAAGCCTTCAGATAAAATCCGAAGGCTTTTTGTTTACGTTGCGGGCCGAAATGGCCCCCGCTATTATTGTTTCAGGTAATGAAGAGATATACATCCTGATTTAAGCACCCGCGAGTCTGCTAGTATTAAATGTTGCTGATGGGGAAGAACGGTATCATCTAACAACCGTCTCCCCTGCCCCGCAATCACAGGATGAACAAGAAAATAATATTCATCCACCAGCCCAAGCTTTATCAATTCCGCAGGCAGACTTACACCACCAATTGAAATATTTTTTCCTGATTCCTGTTTCAGTTGCAGAATTTCTGCTGCGAGGTGCTCACGAATAACCTTCGTAACACCTTCGAAGTTGTCTGACGACCGGGAACAAACAACTTTGTCAATGGCGTTAAATGTTTTCGCAAATTCATTGATCGCTTTCGTCCCGGATTGCTTTTTTTCGAAGTCAGGCCAGAAAGGAACCATCAACTGAAAGGTCTTACGTCCATAGATGATCAGGTCAACATCCCGCATGAGGTCCGTGAAATACTCGTGGGTCTCTTCGCTGCCACTCATTTGGGTATGATCGCAGCAACCATCTGCAGTCAGATTGATACCATAGATTATATTTCTCATTTGATCGGTTTTAATCTTTGATTTTTCTATGCTGATGTGCTCATATACAGGTCAAAAATAAATTAATACATCCATCAAAGTGAGGGCCATCTGCGACAAGAAAAGGGGCATTTAAGCCCAAAGCTACGCCGTTATCCGATAGGGATCATCTTACGATTATCCATCACAACGGAAAGGGAGGGCTTTTAATAGAACCCCTGATAGCATTTTTGGGTAGCTTAAAATATCAGGTGCCTAAAAAAGCGATGTATTGTCG
Source organism: Chitinophaga sp. RAB17 (assembly GCF_052114225.1). Taxonomy (NCBI): domain Bacteria; kingdom Pseudomonadati; phylum Bacteroidota; class Chitinophagia; order Chitinophagales; family Chitinophagaceae; genus Chitinophaga; species Chitinophaga sp. RAB17. Next base: position 453,909 of record NZ_JBFREI010000005.1, read on the forward strand.
GAATTCACCCCCAAAGTTGTCGTTATCCCCCAGCGTCAAATCCTGAAATGGTTGTCATCTTTGTAGTGTCAACAAGTTCAAAATAATTTAAACAACGTTTTATGAAAAGAGTATTTAAAACATCTAATGTGTTCAAACAGGTATTAATAATTATGGTCCTTTTTTTAACCGCATTTCAGTCTGACGGGCAACAGCTTAAACCTGCCGACAGTGGCTACGTACCTGTTAATGGCATTAAAGTTTATTACGAAGTATATGGTCAGGGCGAACCTATCGTTTTACTGCATGGTGCTTTTATGACCATTGGGATGAACTGGGGACAATTAATACCTGAATTGTCAAAAACAAGAAAAGTAATTGCCATCGAATTACAGGGGCATGGACACACACCGTTTTCAGACAGAAAATTAGACTATCACACCCTGGCAAGTGATGTGGAAGGAGTAATGAATTACTTAAAAGTGGACAGTGCAGCTGTTACAGGTTATAGTTTTGGTGGCTGCGTGGCGTACCAGTTGGCAATACAAAGCCCTAAACGCGTAACAAAACTGGTGATCATTTCATCCACTTATAAAAGTAGTGGCTGGATGCCCGAAGTAACCAATGCGTTTAAAAGTATGAAGCCTGAATTATTTACGAAAAGTCCCATGAAAGCGGCATATGATGCAGTAGCACCAGACAAAACAAAATGGACCAGTTTCCTGGAGCAGATGATTGCTTATAACCATACAACATTCAACCTGGGCGAAACAAATATTGCGAAAATCACTTCGCCTGTATTACTGATTTCTGGCGACAATGATGGCCTGGATAAAATTGAGTTAATAAAAACATATCAACTGCTGGGAGGTGCTATATGTGCTGATTTTGGAGTAATGCCCAAATCGCAATTGGCCATTGTTCCTTCGCAGGGGCATGTCACCCTGATGATGCAGACCAAAACAATATTGGGATATCTGGATAGTTTCTTAAAGTAACCATCATCATATCCTTTTTCAATATTATCTAAATGCCCATACACTCATATTTGCCATTCGCAAATATCCATCGAACTATCCTTGAACATTATACAATACTCGGTACACTCACATTAGATAATCTTCCATCCGTCCCGGAAACAGGTTCCCCGGATTATGTTATATTTATAGTAATCAAAATAATCTCCCATGGCAAAACAAATGTCTGTCATTCCCTTTACGGGAAAACTCGGTCCTCTCATTGGGTATAAGCGCAATGGCAACTACTTCCTGCGCTCCATGCCGG
>NZ_JBFREI010000006.1:0-708347 GCF_052114225.1 Chitinophaga sp. RAB17
GTTTGCTGCACGCTTTCAGGCATGGAGCGCAGGAAGTAGTTGCCATTGCGCTTATACCCAATGAGAGGGCCGAGTTTTCCCGTAAAGGGAATGACAGACATTTGTTTTGCCATGGGAGATTATTTTGATTACTATAAATATAACATAATCCGGGGAACCTGTTTTCGGGGCAGATGGAAGATTATCTAAAGCCAGTGTATGGCGTATTGTATAATATTCAAAGCTAGTGTAGTAGGGATTTGACAATGGCTAACGCGAGTGTATGGGCATTTAGAGGATATTGAAAAAAGATATTTCCCGGTTGAAAACCTGATCCGCCGTAAGTTATAAAAAAAGAAAGCCGGTTCTCCTGGAAGTACCGGCCTCTTATCATCACACTTATCTATCAAACTACACAGGAATTGGTTTTAAGCATGGTTCCGTTTTCCTTAAAGCGGGCATGCCAGCTAAGGGCCTCCTGTAAAAGAGGAGGTGTTTGACCACCCATTTTACAGGCGTTGGAAAAGTAATCGTTCAGTTCATCACGATAGCTGGCGTGTGCGCTATTATTTGTCATTACCTGGGCGCATTCCCGTGGCATAAAATCACGTAAGTTGGCTAACCCATTTTCCGTTATAAGAATATCCATATCATTTCGTTGTCCTGGTGCGTTGAAATCGCAGTTGTGACTTGCAGGCACAAAAATACGCCGCCGTTTAGCGGCCGATATGTGTGTTTGGGTCAATTCTTTGTTAGATCCGGCCAATGGACTTCTGGCAGTAATTTGTTATATTTAGAAGAGCGTCAATAATCCATTAACCATAATTAAATTCCCCTCTATTATGAAGCGAATCGTTCTTGCCATTTCATGTGTTTGTTTTTTGGGTGTAGCCACCACACAGGCGCAGAGCATACTTGACCAGGCTAAAAAGACAGCGGGTAGTGTACAGGGTTCTTCCTTTGATGTTGGCGGTATAGCCAGCAGTATTTTAGGCAAGCTTACTCCTGCATTGGCACTGACCAGTGTGCAGCAGCCTAAGGTACAGAATCTGCTGACGGGTTTTCTGAAAAAGAAAGCAGCTATTCTGCCGTTACAGCAATCTAACCCCAGTGCCTATACGTCAAAATTCGGCGGGTTGCAAAAGGGCATATTTTCAAAGTTGAAGACCTTATTGACGCTGAGTCAGTATACCAAGTTTTTGGGTCTGAAACCTAAGACGAATGATGCTGCTAACGTATTGTCGCAGTTGTTTTACTAGCGGGCGGTTATTGTAACGAATCATCCTGGCGGATTTTTTCTTAGTCACTATCACCTGGTGTAAGAAAAAATCCGCTTTCTTCTTTTTCCATTATCTTCGCGGCCGTTCGTTACATTCTATGCCAAAGAAGAAAAAGAAGAATCAAGGATTCAATAGTTTAGCCGTTATCGTTACACTGCTCATTGCAGCATTTGCAGTGACAACCTGTTCCCGGAAAATAGCCGGTGATAAGGCTGATAAAGGGAAGCATGTTACCCGGAAAACATCTCACAAAAAAAATAATAAACTGCGTGCTGCCACTCCGTTGCTGGCGGAAGATTTCGAATCCGGTTCCAAAACAAATTATAATAATAGTGACGTGGATCTATCCAGTGGTACCTGGAAATTTAAGGATGCCGTAACAGGTACTTTGGAAGAAGATCATAAAGCGGGTGCACAGGCGTTGCGTATCCGGAATAGGGGTATGGCTGGTATGAATTTCGATATTGAAACAAAAGGTACAGTAACGGTTACCCTGAAATATGCATTGTATGGAGCAGATGAAAAAGGGGAATGGGAGTTATGGGCATCGGTAAACCGTGGCCAAAGTTATTTTCGTGTAGGGGACGGGGTTAGTGTCAGCACTACCACGTTGCGCACGGCTACTTTTACAACATCGGCAACAGGAACTATCCGTTTCGATATCCGTAAAACGGATAAAGGCAATAGCAGGATCAATTTTGATGTATTCCGGGTGATCGCTGGTGGCAAGCTGGAACCGGGCACGCCAACGGAGAAGCCTTCGGATGGAGAAGATGATAATATGTTGTTGGGCAACCCCAGTGCTGCGGCTACCTCATTGGTGATGGCGAATAATTATCTCATGGACAAGGGATATTATAAATTATCCTACAACCGCGATAAGGGAACGCCTAACTGGGTATGCTGGCATGTTTCGCGTCGGGATCTTGGGAAAATGTCCCGGGCCAATGATTTCAGGCCGGATGCGGACCTGCCGGGTGATTGGTACCAGGTGTCACAAACCAGTTATATCGGAAGCGGTTTTGACAGGGGGCATAATTGTCCTTCCGGGGATCGCACTGCCAGCAGGGCTGCTAATGAGGCCACTTTTCTGATGACCAATATGATTCCGCAGGCGCCTAATCATAACCAGCATTTGTGGAAAAACCTCGAAGATTATACCCGGGAGCTGGTGATGGATGGTAATGAAGTGTATGTGATCATGGGAAGTTATGGCTGTGGAGGTGTAGGCAGCAAAGGGCTGGCAAAAAACATAGACCGCAGCAATGTAAACGTGCCGGATCATATCTGGAAAATTCTGGTGGTTTTGCCAGAGGGAAACAATGACCTGAAGCGTATTAATAAAAATACGCGCATCATTGCAGTGAACACACCGAACAAAAATGATGTTAATACAAAGTGGTCGGCCTATCTTACCTCCATAGAAGAAATAGAAAAGGTTACCCGTTATAAATTATTAGACAAAGTACCGGCAGCAGTAAGGCAGGAGCTAATGAAGAAGGTAGATACAGGTGAATAGGTGATTGTATCGTCAAAAAAAATATTATGTGGTTATCGTAATTATATTATAAATTGCATAAAATTATTATGTTTTTGTTGATTAAATGTTTTTAACCATAAAAAGTCATGATAAGTTTCAGAAAGCCCAATTTGGCACAATTTTATAGAAAGTACGGTAGCAACGTGTAACTTATTATATCCTAGAAACGTTTTTATTATCATAGAGCTAACTTAAAGTATAACTAACCAATTTATAGCAAGATGGAACCTACACTTTCTTGATTATATAAAGATATAACGGAATACAACCGTGCACACGATAGAAAGGCAAGCTGCGTAATAAATTGCTATAAGAGAGCGTTATACAATGGAAGGATAGCAACATGAGCTTTTTAAACATTAATTTTATATATAATTAATATGGGGGAAAGAGTGTCGGTAGCCTTACTTGTTACAACGTACAACTGGCCTGAAGCGTTAAAGCTGGTACTGGAAAGTGTGCTGGTTCAGACCGTGCTCCCTGATGAGGTTATCATCGCAGATGATGGCTCCGGAGAGAGTACCAGGGCTGTGGTGGATGCTTTCAGACAAAAAACGTCTATCCCGGTCAAGCATTTCTGGCATCCGGATGAGGGGTTTCGCAAAACAATTATCATCAATCAAGCCATTACGGGAACTTCTTCAGACTATATCATCCAGATTGACGGAGATATTGTGATGCATGAGCTTTTTATCAAAGACCACATCAGCGAAGCTGAAAGAGGTTATTATATTCGTGGCAGCCGGGTATTGCTGCCAGAGGAGATCACTAAAAAATGCCTTCTTACCGGCAATTTCGGACCGGTTTCTACATTTGGTAAAGGGGTAAGAAACAGGATTAATTCACTTCGTATTCCATTTTTAGCACCTTTAGTCATTAAAAAGACGAAGCGTTCAAGGAATTGGATAGGCTGTAATTGTGCTTTCTGGAGAGAAGATTTTCTGAAGGTGAATGGATACAATAACGAGCTGAAGGGTTGGGGACATGAAGATATTGAGCTGGCGGCACGTTTTATCAATTCCGGGCTTTACCAGAAAAAGGTGAAGCTGAAAGCAGTATGTTACCACCTGCATCACCCATTTAATTCCCGTGTACACGAGAATATTAATTACCGGGTATACCTGGACACCCTGAATCAGGGAATAGCTTATTGCTCCAATGGCTATCGTCACCAACTTACAACAGACTGATTATTTCAAAACTTATTATACATAAAAAAGGCCACCCTGAGGTGGCCTTTTTTATTAGTTAGTACTAAACGTCTGCATTTCTATCAGGCGTTTATAAATACCATTATTATTGAGTAGTTCCTGGTGGGTGCCCTGTTCGGCAATTTGCCCGTTATCCAGTACTATAATAAGATCTGCATTTTGAATGGTACTGAGGCGATGGGCAATGACCAGCGAGGTACGGTTCTTCATCAGGTTGTTGAGGGCATCCTGCACCATTTTTTCGGATTCCGTATCCAGGGCAGATGTAGCTTCATCCAGCAACATCAGTGGCGGATTAGAGAGTACTGCGCGGGCAATACAGATACGTTGCCTTTGTCCACCGGAAAGTTTGGAGCCCTTATCACCTATATTTGTTTCGTATCCGTTTTCCGTATTGGTAATAAATTCGTGTGCATTGGCTATTCTGGCTGCCGCTTCTACTTCAGCAGCAGTTGCAGATGGCTTGGCGAAGGCGATATTATTGAAGATAGTATCATTAAAGAGGATGGATTCCTGGTTCACCACCCCCATCAGGGCGCGGAGAGATTCCATGGTAACCGTCTTCAGGTTTTTGCCATCTATCAGCACGCCACCTCCCTGTGGATCCATAAAGCGGGGGATTAAGTCCATTAATGTGGACTTACCGCCACCGGAAGGGCCTACTAAAGCCACTGACGAACCTTTAGGGATAGTGAGGTTAATATTTTTCAGAATGGTTTTATCGCCATAAGCAAATGATACATTGTCAAACCGGATGTTTTCTTCAAAACCGGTAAGGGTAGTCGCATTCGGGGCATTGAATACAATTGGTTTTTCATCTATCAGGCTCAGCACCCTTTCTCCTGCAGCAATGCCGGAGTGAATATTGCCGAAAGCACCTGAAATAGCTTTGGCCGGACGCATGATCTGGGAAAAGAGCGCGATATATACCACAAAGGTAGATCCGTCCATCTCTCCCTGATTATTAATGATAAGAGAGCCCCCATAAAACACAATACATGCTACCATGAGTACCCCTAATGTTTCAGAAACAGGAGAAGCCAGCTGTTGTCTTTTAGCCATGGAACGGGCAATCTTTGAATAGCGGCGGTTTTGTTTGTCGAAGCGGTTAGTGATAAAATTTACCGCGTTAAAGGCTTTCACGATACGGATACCATTCAGTGCCTCATCGAGGTAACTGATCATCACGCCATAGGTTTCATGGGAGGCGGTAGCCTGTGATTTCAGTCTTCTTACAATTCTACCTATTATAAGACCAGCCACCGGGATGACCAGCATAGAAATCAGTGTTAGCTTATAGGAAATGAGAAACAGCATGACCAGGAAAGAGATCAGGGTGGCTGGTTCTTTAAATAATACCTGTAGCGTGCCGGTAACAGTATATTGTACTACCTGTACATCTGAGGCGATTTTGGAGATGATATCTCCCTTTCTTTCATTGCTGAAGTAACCCAGATGCAGGTCCATGACATTATTAAATACACTTTTGCGTAGGTTCAGCAATGTCTGGATCCGCAAACTTTCCATGGTGCGGTCTGCGAAATAGCGGAACAGGTTGCCGATTAATACAGAAGAAGCAATGCCTATACATATAAACTTCAGGCTCTCTAACTGACCATATTGATAAGAGATGCTGGTGGTGTAATGTTTGAATACATCGAAAATTTTGAAGTAATTATCCGGCATGGGACTAATTGTTTTGGCCGGGTTTTTAGTAAATAAAGTATCCAGCAAAGGGGCCAGCAGTGCAAGGTTCAGCGTGCTGAATACCACAGACAATAACGTGCAGATAATATAGGGGATCGCAAATCTGTTAATAGGTTTAGCAAATGATAAAAGTCGGAAGTATGTCTTCATGTTTAAATAATAATCGTATAATGATTAATGACGGTGCATAAAAAAAACCGCACCGTTGCTGATGCGGTTCCTTAAGTTTTAATTTCCTATTTATCAATAACTTAAAGAAATATTTTCAGTCGCACTTTCAAGCCAGCAGATCACCAGTAAATACTGCAATCAGGAGTCAAAAATAGCCCTTTTGGCTTAATTGTCAAAAGTTTTGGCTTTGTACGTCATATATTCTGTTGCAGGAGGCGGTTATTTTGTCTCCAGTATTTTCAGTGCATCGGTGTCTTTATACTGTATCATCAGTTTTTTCAGTTTGTCTTTAAGGGTCGCTGTGAGCTTTTCGTAGCTTTTTTGCCCATAGAGATTGTTTACCTCATGCGGATCTTTTTGCAGGTCGTACAGTTCCCAGCTATTTGACTCACCATAGAAGCGCACCAGGGTATATTGTTCCGTGCGGATGCCGAAATGAGGGTATACGTGATGTGGTTGTGGGAACTCGTAATAGTGATAATAGGCTTCTTTTCTCCAGGACACCTTTTTAGGATCTTCTTTCAGCAGGGGGAGAAAGGAAGTACCTTGTATATCGGCAGGTACTTTTACACCGGCCATGTTAAGGAAGGTAGGGGCCCAGTCGATATTCAGCATCAGCTGATTGATGGTGGTACCTGGTTTTATAACACCGGGATATTTTATGATAAAAGGAGTACGCAATGACTCTTCGTAAATAAAGCGTTTGTCAAACCAGCCGTGTTCGCCCATATAAAATCCCTGATCCGAAGCATATACCACTACCGTATTCTTTGACAGGCCGGATTTATCGAGATAGTCCAGCAGTTGTCCGATGTTGCGGTCGAGTGATTTTGCGGTTGCCAGGTAGTCTTTCAGGTAGCGCTGGTATTTCCATTCCACGAGGGCATCGCCGGAAAGGTGTTTTGCATCAAATTCTTTGCTGATTTTGTTTTCGTAGTAATCTATGTACGCTTTCTTTTGCTCTGGTGTAAAGCGTCCATAGATGCCTTTTTCGTAATCGGTATGTACTTTCAGGTCTTCTTTCAGGCGCATGGTTTTATCGATGGTCATGTCCTGGTTTTGAGCGGCCAGCCGGTTTTTGTAATTATCTCTGAAAGTCGGCGGAAGTGGAAATGTTTTATCATCATATATGCCCAGGTCCCGGATATCCGGCTGCCATTCACGGTGTGTAGCTTTTTCGCCCACCACCAGGAAGAATGGTTTAGTGGTATCCCGGTTGTTTAGCCAGTTGAGCGACAAGTTGGTAATAATATTGGTCACATATCCTTCTATGCGGGTGGTATCCCGGGGGCCAATAATATCCGGGTTGTAATATTGCCCCTGACTGTTGAGGATGCGCCAGTAATCGAATCCCTTAGGCAGGCTGCCCAGGTGCCATTTACCTATCCAGGCGGTCTGATAACCATTTTGCTGCAGCAGGGCGGGGAACAGTTGCTGTTCCACATCAAATTTCTTTTCATTCAGCGTATAGCCATTGATGTGACTATACTTGCCGGTAAGCAGCGTGGCCCTGCTGGGTCCACAGATAGAGTTGGTAACAAGCGCGTTTTTAAAAACAGCGCCTTGCCTGGCGATACGGTCAATATTGGGTGTCTGGACCAATTTGCTGCCGTAGGCACTGATAGCCTGGTAGGCGTGGTCGTCAGAGAATATGAAAATAATGTTGGGACGTTGTTGGCCGTAACTGTTGACAGCGAACAGCAGTAATAGCGCCCAGGTTTTTTTAAGATAGTTTGTGGCGAAATTTTTCATGTTCATGTTTTTATCTTCCAGGTAAACAAGATATAATAATCTAGTATCATTTTATTGTTTTTGGATTTAAAGTATGCAGTATCTTAGCGGGCAATTGAATTATCAGATTAGCATAAAACTTTGCCCTGCGGGAGGTTTGTTGATGAGTCGTGTATGCCATTTTATATTTAGTATCCTATTCCTATGAAGTGTTTTTTCTCCGTATTGATGCTGATTTTTTCTGTCAGTTATAGTTTTGCCCAGAATATTTACCAGATCAAAGCAGATAGTGTCAGGATCTATAATACCTGTGATACTGCAGAATTGATTCTCGAAAATCGAACACAAAAGATTCCGGGATTTCTCTTTAATAAAGGGAGGGGCCGTACAGAATTCCAAAAATTGCGACTTAAACAAGTAAATGGAAATGCGTTAGCAATAGATGGACAGGATACACTTTCCTTATCTCCGTTGATCAAAACGGCAGCTGATCCTTTGTACATCTGGCAACAGGCAACAGTATCACAGCCACTGGCCAGTTTTTGGATAGCAGGTACCGGAAGAGCAGGCGCCTTCATGACAAATAATGCTATTAACTCACCACATACTGTCATGCTGAAACCGGGCGGAAGTACTTCCCGTTGGGCTACTTTCCTTTATAATACGGAGTCGGGCACTGGTAATCAGGGATCAGATTTTCGGTTGGCGCGGTATAGTGATTCCGGAACGTTTGTGAGTAATGTGATGACTGTGGAGCGGACTAATGGTATCGTGACATTTAACGAAGGGATCAGGACAAATGGATATATGGGAGTGAATACACCGCAGCCGGGATTCAGACTCAGTGTTTCGGATTCCATTACGGCAATATATGACACCAGGTCTATCGCATATAGCTATCCGTTAGGTACAATGCTGGGATTGTATAATATGGGTAAAGCAGATAGTATTTACTCTGGGATCAGTTTTCAGGCAATTAATAAAGAAGGTCTTTATCAGTCTGCATATATGGGCATTGTGGGGATGGGAGGTAACAGTTATCAATCGAATATTGTCATTGGGCAAAGAAATGGACCTCAGACTTATGTGGAGCGAATACGTATATCCAGTAATGGTAGCGTAGGGATTGGCACTATTACGCCTGTTGCACTATTGGATGTTAATGGCGGAGTGAGGATCGGCAACGCCAGAAATAATGCTGCCGGAGATAGTATACTTACTACTGATGCCAATGGGGTTGTAAGATTAAAATCTCCAGGAACAGGTATTATGCCGATTAGCGTGATACAAGGAAACATTAGCCTTGGCCCGAATGACTTTACAACGATCATTAATAACAGCGCTGCAGTAGTTGTGACGTTACCAGTTGCTGCGAGTAATAAAGGGAGAGTATATAATGTCAAGAAGATTTCCAACAATGCGGTGAATATTACTATTCAACCRCAGAGTGGTGATCTGATTGAGAATGGTCCCAATTTTATTTTTAATACTTATAACAAGAGCGTACAGCTACAAAGCAGTGGAGCGGCGTGGTATATCATTAATTAATATCTTATTTATATATTCATAAGCGTTTAGAAAAACGACCGGCTGAATGCCAATGAAAGGAATACAACTATGAAATACATTTTTACTTTGCTGGCACTTTTTTTATTGCAGCATCTATCGGCCCAAAACGCTCTTGTTACTCATCAATTCATTCAACAAAAAGTAGCTGCTGGTTATTTTCGTCAACGCCCTGCCACTACTATCCCTATAGATAACAAGTGCATCACTGTCGCCGAAGCCAAGGCCTGGCTGTTTTTAGATGAAACGAAATTACCAACAAACGGAAGAATGCCGTGGTGGAGTGAACTTGTGCCGGCGAGTGTGGCGTTCTTCAATGTGAAGAGGCTTCATAATAAAGCAGTAAAGGCATATGCTGTTATTTAAACTTTAACGGTGTAGGGCACATCAATGAACGAATATAACTTAGCTATTACCTTGTATTCGGACGGGGCAAACTGGAGCCATGATACCAAATGTAGGTTTGGTTCTCCATGCAGCCTCCGTAATCGGAGTTACAAAACATTTGCCGTAAAACGCACCTTGTGAGACATACATAAACTCAGCGTCTTCCTTGCTCAGATCATCACAGAAACCAGCATGATACTTTGCCTTATCATAATAAACAATTCCTTTGTCGGCAAATGGGGGTCTATGGATTTGATGATATCAGGTCCTGGCACTTAAACTTTGGCCTTCCGTTCTTCTTTCGTATTTTGGGTAATGATCAAACGGTATCTGTTTACCGTGCGGCATTCAATCATCATTCATTAAATCAATAATGAAGCTTAAAATAAGGGAAGAGAATACAGGAGGGGAATTGCTGCTTTTTAAGGAAGAAGCAGGTTTTGACCGGTTGTTTTTCTCCAAAGACAGGTTCAACAAATATTTTACGATTGCCTGGAATCCGGGAGAAAGCCAGACGGTTACCATCGATGGGATTGAGCATGAATTTCCTGGCAATACCTTGCTGACGCTCTTGTTTAGCCAGTCTTTCAGCTTTGAAAACTCTGAAAGTATCATTGCCTGGCAATTTAACCGGGAATTCTATTGTATTATCGACCACGATAGTGAAGTGAGTTGTGTGGGATTCTTGTTTAGCAGTACAGATCATATGTTCGTTAAGCTGAATGATCATGCCCAGCAAAAGTTGCAACTGCTATCTGATGTTTTTATTGAAGAATTGAATACCTCGGATCATATCCAGAATGAAATGCTGCTGGTGCTGTTAAAGCGTTTGATCATTTACGTAACCCGGTTAGCGAAATCAGGATATGTGCCTGTTAAGAAACTTCCCGACGAAAGGTTTCATATTATTCGAAAGTTCAACCTGCTGGTAGAAGCACATTTCAAGTCGGAGCATTCCGTAAGCTTTTACGCGCAACAGCTTTGTAAGTCGCCCAAAACCTTATCTAATCTTTTTGCGATTTTTAATCAGAAAACGCCTTCGCAGATTATCCAGGAAAGAATCACTGTGGAAGCAAGACGGCTATTGAGTTATACCGACAAATCAATTAAGCACATCACTTTTGAACTCGGATTTGAAGATGTAGCCTACTTCTCCAACTTCTTCAAAAAAAATATAGGGGTATCACCTTCGGATTTCAGAAATTCTTCAGGAATAGCGAAAGAAGGGAAATAATCACAACTAATCGGGAAATGCGCTCATCGCCGCCACCTGCTTTTCATCGCATCTTTGTATCGTTGATTCAAACAAAAAACTTCAACAACAAAAAAGATGACAAAGTCAATATTTAAAAGCGCTATCCTGGCCGTAACAGTGGCCCTTTCCACCTTATTTGGTGCAGTAACTGAAGCAAATGCACAAGTAGTAAAAAATATAGTATTGGTACACGGCGCCTTCGCAGACGGCTCCGGTTACAAAGGCGTTTATGAAGCCCTGACCAAACAGGGATACCATGTTACTATCGTACAAAATCCTTTGACGTCTCTTGAAGATGATGTGGCAGCAACAAAGCTTGTGCTGGATGCGCAGGATGGTCCTACGATTCTTGCCGGTCACTCGTGGGGTGGTGTGGTTATCACACAGGCAGGAAATCATCCGAAAGTTGCCGGACTGGTGTATATCGCCGCTTTCCAGCCAGATAATAATGAAACAGCTTTACAATGGTTCCAGACCGCCCAGCCTGCACCAGAAAATGGCGTATTGCCTCCCAATGAAAATGGTATCGTTTATTATGATAAAGCAAAATTCCATGCGGGTTTCTGCGGTGATCTGAGCAAAGAAGATGCGGAATTTATGTATGCCTCACAGGGCGCTTTTTACGGCAAATGTTTTGTAACCCCGATTACGGAGGCTGCATGGAGAACCAAACCTACATTCGGTATTGTAGCTACGGAAGATAAAAGTATCAATCCCGATATCCAGCGTAATATGTATAAACGTTCCAATACCAAAGTGACAGAGATCAAAGGTAGTCATGCGGTGTATGTATCACAGCCACAGAAAGTAGCTGCTGTGATCATGCAGGCGGCCAAAGAAGTATCCTATAAATAATTCCTGCAACAGGGCATAACAAAATTAATAAGCGCGGCTGGTAGCCGCGCTTATTTGATTATTTCAAAGGCACTACCTTAAAATCTTCAAACACTACATTAAATGGTAATTTCCCGGGAGCCGCTGCCACAGGACCTATCTGCACTTTTCCACCCGGAGGAAAATACGCCAGACGAAGCATATCAAATTTCTTATTATCAAAAGAATATTCAATCTGTACATAATCTCCTTTACGCAACATTTTCAGCCACATACTTTTAGGACTGTCATGACGTGGCACAACTGACCAGTCGGATACTTCACGGGTCACTACAGCGCTTACATTCTGTACGCCATCTACATATTCGATACCTGTTTTAATCCAGTTTTTGTCGTTGGTGCGGATCATCAGGCCAGCCTGATGAAACAGCTCCTTATATTGACCGGTAATTTTTACGGTGGCCGTAAAATCACCTTCCTGTTCCTGGTAGTAAAACGGGCCGTTGTCGCGGATAAATCCGTAGTGGGTTACCTGCCAGTAATCGGTGCCGGGATCAACGGTGACGTTGATTTTATTATCGGCGGCAGACCATTTTTTCGGTGTGTTATACCATTGCATTGTTTGTGCTTTGAGTCCCATGTTGAGTGCTATGAAAGCGGAGATAGCTACAAGTCTTTTCATGATGTTTCCGTAAAATTTCATGTAAGATCATAAATAAATGCTGGAAGTAATAACTAATGAGGAAAACGAAGTAAAATATGCTTTGTTACCCTCCCTGAGTTTCAGTAACTTTAAGAACCATGCAATAACCCTCCCATCAAATTAAAATAGCCATCATGAGTATAGAGAACCCTGTAATAAAGAGCCAGAAAGCCGCGGCAATAATAGTAGCACATCCTGACGATGAAACTTTGTGGGCAGGAGGCACTATCCTGTATCATGAGCATTGGGACTGGACGGTGGTGAGTCTTTGCAGAGCCAGTGATACAGACCGGGCGCCTAAATTTTTTAAAGCTTTACAGGTATTCGGTGCGCAGGGGATTATGGGAGATATGAATGACGGCCCGGAACAAACGCCGCTGCCGCTGACAGCCGTAGAGAAACAGGTCCTGGCGCTGCTGCCAGTGCAGCATTATGACCTTATTATTACGCATCATCCACAGGGAGAATATACACGACACCTGCGTCATGAAGAAGTAAGCCGGGCAGTGATCCGGTTGTGGCAGCAGGGTAAAATTATAGCAGATGAACTGTGGGTATTTGCTTATGAAGACGGGCTGAAGGCCTATTATCCGGAAGCAGTACCCGAAGCAACTATTTATCATGTGCTGGAGAAAGACATCTGGCAACGCAAATATGAGGTAGTCACCAATACTTATGGTTTTAAGAGCGATAGCTGGGAAGCGGCCACCACACCATTGGCAGAGGCATTCTGGTGTTTTAGTAACCCGGAAGAAGCGCTGCAATGGCTGAACAGTTTACCACCTGAATTATGAAAGTGCTATTGTTGTATGACTATCCGCCCGCACCAGGTGGACTCGCAACGCAAGGTGATTTATTATACCGCGGTTTGCTGGAGATAGGAGTGGAGGCTTTTTCAGTCCACTACGATTCTCCACTGGAAAAAGAATGGTATTACCGTTGGTTTAAGCCCGATGTGGTACTCGGAGTAGGCTACTGGGGGCATACGCCCCAGTTGATCCTGCATCCGCAGAAATTCGGGCTGCGGGCTGTTCCCTGGCTGGTGGCAGACGGATACATTGCCAACTACCAGGATGTGCTCAATAAACTGCCGTTGATACTGGTAACTTCTCAATGGGTGAAAGAAATGTATATCCGCGATGGCATCAGCGGTGAGAAGATAATGGTATTACCAGTGGGATGTAATACAGACAAGTTTACTCCCATGGACAAGGATCAGCCGGAGGTAAGTGCGGTGCGGGAATCGTTGGGAATAGCGCCGGATGAGCTGATGTTGCTGACAGTAGGAGGAGATGCCTGTTCCAAGGGCGCCAGAGAGGTGATGCAGGCATTGGCAGCATTAGAAGATAAAGTACCATCCAACTGGAAGTATATCTGCAAAGTATGGCCGCAACCCCGTACCCGGCTGCAGAATGAATCGGACCTGGAGCTGGCGGCGCAACTGGGACTCACAAACAAAGTGCAGTATGTAACCAGTATCGTATCCAGGAATTATATGCCTTACCTCCTCAATGCCTGCGATATCTATGTGGCACCGTCCCGGCTGGAAGGTTTCGGTATGCCGCAGATAGAAGCGGGCGCCTGTGAAAAACCGGTGATCGGCATTCATGCCATGGGCATGCTGGATACCCTGGTGCATGAAGAAACAGCGCTGATGGCAGGTGTGGCAGAGCGGATTGTGGTGAATGAAGTCATTTTAGGATTGGAGTCTGGTTTTACGGCTAATCATAAAGTAGTATTTGGTACCCCCCGTACGGTAGACTATAGGGCAGATGTGAATGATATCGGCCGGTATTTACAACGATTAATGAACGATCCCTCGTACAGGGATCAGTTGGGAAAGGCAGCACGGCAAAGGGTCGTAGATAGATTTGATTATCGTACGGTAGCCCGGCAATTTGTGCGGGTGTTGAATGAAAAACTTAATATTCATTGAACATGGAAGCATCTACCTGGTTAACAATAACCGCGGCAAGAGACGCTGCTTTGCAGGTATTACTGCATAATGTGAATGGGCCCTTTCATGGTTTACCGCGCACGGCCGGATGGGGATATCCTGAACCTTATACGAGAGATTTACTGCTGTCTTTTTTTGGTATAGCCGTTACCGGTAATGAAGTGCTGATAAAAAGTATCAGGAAAGTGCTGGAAACACTGGCGAAAAATCAAACCCCACATGGACATATTGCTTCGCTGGTACATGATAAAGAAGATCTGGGATCGAGTGACAGCACGCCTTTGTTTCTCCTGATCACTGGTATGTACCGCAAACTCACCAATGATCCCACGTTCCTGGAAGAGGCGGTGAACAGGTCGTTGACCTGGATGGAATATCAGAGTCCTTCTGATCGTTTCCTGGTAGCGCAGCAGCCTACCAGCGACTGGCGCGATGAGCAATGGGTGCTTGGCTATGGCTTATTTGTAAATACGCTGGTGTACAGCTACCTGCGCATACTGGGGCAACATGCGCGGGCAGATCGTGTAAAGCAGGATATGGGCCGTTTTACGATCACCGCGGGTGTGCAGCATCGCCATGTACATGAGGGATTGATGGTAAAACATAAACCTTATTATGCGATGTGGTCCTATAAAGTGTTGAGTAGTGAACGGTTTGACTTGCTGGGCAATAGTCTGGCTATTCTCTCCGGCATTGCGGCGCCTACCAGGGCGGCGGAAATGGTGTCGTGGATTGAAGAAGAATGCGGGGAGCTGATGAAGAACGGGCAACTGTCGGTAAAACTGCCCCCTAACTTCTTCCCCTATACGAAACCGGGTGATTACGACTGGCATGAACGATATGCGATTTATAACCTGCCGGGCGAGTACCATAACGGTGGGATCTGGCCCTTTATCTGTGGCTTTTATGTGGCGGCACTGGTGGCAGCAAAAAAGTATAAGCTCGCAGAAGAAAAGCTCATTGAGTTAACCCGCATTATTACTATTTCCAATAGTGGCACCCTGGAATATGGATTCAATGAGTGGCTGAAAGCACAGGATGGTATTGCAAAAGGGCAGGAGTGGCAAACCTGGAGCGCTGCACTGTATCTATATGCGGTGCAATGTGTGGAAGAAAGACGTACACCATTTTTTGAAGAGATCAGAGCCGGCGAAGCTGCTGTTAGCTAGATAAGTATCCTGTACATTCCCTTTTACAGTACAATGAATGGTAGTATCTTCGCTGCCATAATCCCGTTGTAATACCAAATTTATGAAGATGAGCGCCTTTAGATCCCTGCTCCTGTTAGCTACTTTTAGTTTATCATTTGCTGCCTGTAACCTTGAAATGGCCGGACCGGATGTGAATCCTGTTTACCCGCCTGGTACACCTCCTCCTGTTACGCCACCTGCGGGCAGTGCTAAAATAGAAGGTACCTGGAATTTTGTGGGTGTAACGGTAAAGAGCAGTACCTCCCAGAGAGAGAGCGGTGTCACCGTGAAATCTTATAGTGAATATACAACAACGGCTAATGCGGGTGTTTTTGTTTTTGATGGTAAAAATATTACCGTCACCGGGCTGGCCTATTCTATCAATGGCACCATGAAAATGACGGTGAGTGCTCCTGGCGTACCTTCTCAGGACGTGACCCAGCCAATCGTTGCGACTGTACCGCCTTATGATGTAGTTTCTCCCTATAAGGAAATAAGCGCGAATAAGATTCACATGGATGAAGGATTTGTGGGAGATCCGACCGGAATGGGAGGAGCTCCTACGCAAGGTGCCGATGCTACAGTAGTGGTGGAAGGCGATAATATGACCATGACGATTGACCTCAGCCAGGTGGTAGTACCGGGTACAGAGGTGTCCGGATCACAGGTAGCTAAATTTGTAAGGAAAAAATAAACAGTTGACGATAATAAAAAGTAAAGGGTGACCATCACGGTCACCCTTTACTTTTTCCCCTATTTCTTTGCATCTGCTGCCCGCCAGATCTCTTTAATCGTTTCTTCTGTATTCATCCCATCCGGACAATTTGCAGAACGGGTATTCGCCCGGAATTTCAATCTGGGTTTCTTATATCCCAGCGTAACGATGCGTGTTACCGGCATCTGTAAGTGACCATTTGTATCATGGGAGGCCACCCATGCATGGGCATACCGCAGCCATTCGTTGCGGTATTGCTCCGGTTGCTGATAAAACCAGCTGATCTCATCATAGCCCCAGGGGTAGATGGTGGTGGTATCTGGTACGCCAGGATGATTACTAACGCCAAAATTATCCAACTCTACAAGATAAGGCATGGACGTGGCTTTCCAGCCACTGGGGGAAATACCGCCTTTGCTTCTCCCAAAAAGGGCATCGGTAAAACCCATCTGCAGGATACCTTGTTGCGGATGTTCGGGAACGGATTTGATGCGCAGTGGAAAGGAGTTGAAATCAAGTAAACTTTTCCCATTTACCACCATGCCGCCGGATGGGGTATGGGCATCGAGCAATACCCAGTGATGGCGGGTATGATCTTTGGCGTAGGCGCGCAATTTTTCCAGGAAGGCCGCCCAGGTGGTCAATGCAGGATCTTCCATGCCGATAAGCGCGATCTGCCCCAGGTGAAGGGCTTCACAGCCAACTTCCATGTAGGTGCCGGCGAGGAACATAAACCACAGCTGTGTTTCTTTGCGGGTAATATCGGGTACACTATTGCCTTTACTCCAGTGGTTCACGAGTTTCCCATTGAGATTGAGCATGTCGTCATAACGGAAATGCCGTTCTTCCACGGGGTATCCAAGCGCCTTAAAAGCCCAGTCGGGTATGGGAATAGTGTTGACCTGTGCGGTGATCTGTTCAAATAATGCCGCCTGAAAAACTATTTCCGGATCGCTTTTGTGTACTTCCTGTACCAGGCGTTTGGCATTGGCCAGATAGTCTTTGTTGGCGAGTACTGCTTCGCTTCCCCATCGATAAATTGCTCTGCCGATAAACTTTGCGCCCAGGTTGTGAATCAGGCGGATATCATCTTCTTTATTGGGATAGGGAGCATCTAATGCGTAAGGATCTACGGCGAGGAATTCGGTCATGGTAACGGCATGATCCAGGTAATGTTCCAATAGAGGCCGGGAAATGCCCTTTTCATTAAAGGAGGTTTGCTGCGCGTGGATGGCAGTTGTACCCATAATAAATACTGCCAGCAGTGTTGCTGCCGGACGCTGAGTGATTAATCGCATGTCGTGGAATAAATTTGAAAACAAGATACTTTTTTTTACCAAAGCAATACTACATTTTGGATGTGTGGTACAACCGTTTTTATGCTATATTTAGTTTCTAAAAACGACCCAAGTAAATCATGAAAGCATTGTCGGATCAATTCCCCGTACTGCAAACCCCACGCCTGCACCTCATTGAAATACAACATGCGCATCAACCGGATCTGTTTTATCTTTTAACAGATAAGCGGGTAAYGGAATACTATCATGTAGTGCCGTTAACGGAGGTAGGAGATGTAAGGAGGGTAGTGGATTTTTTAAAGCAACGTTTTTTAGATAAGCAGGGCATCCGCTGGGGGATTGCTTTAGCAGGCCGGGAGGACCTGATTGGCATGATTGGTTTCAACAGTTTTGTTCCGCGGCATAAAGGGGTGCTGGTGTTTGCACTGGTGCAGGAGTATTGGGGCAAAGGGTACATGACCGAAGCAATAGCAGCGGTACTGGAATACGGTTTTACTACTTTGGAGCTGAAGAGGATTGAAGCGGAGGTGTTGCCGGGAAATAAGGCTTCCGAGAAGGTATTGACAAAGTCCGGCTTCCGTCATGAAGGATTATTGCAACAATGGATGCTTTGGGACGACAAAGCCTATGATATCAATATGTATGCGCAGCTGCCGCCGCACCAGTAAAGTATCTTTATTGAACCACTTGCTTAGGGGCACGACAATCACCTGCCCTGGCAGGACGGTACAATAAAGACACTACAGGTAAGATTATCCGGCTGTTGCTGGCTTAGGCTTTTTTAGCGGCTGCTTTTTTGGGAGCAGATTTTTTAGCGGCAGTTTTAGGCGTATCAGCCTTGGGAGTATCGGCTTTCGGAGCAGTTGCTTTTTTGGCTACTGCTTTTTTTGCAGCAGCTTTCTTTTTAGGCTTGGCAGGTGCTTTTTCTTTTTTCTCTGACAATCCTGCTATCATGGCCTTTGTAGCCTTCTTAATGTTGCGGAGAAACTTCTTTTCCCCTAAAGTCTCTTTTAAGTCACCCAAAGCGGCAGTTAATACTTCGGCTACTTTTAAACCAGCATCCTTTTTCAGATGCTTGCCGGTCGGTTTCCTGGAATCGGTCATGGATAAATAATTTATTTACAAAAACAATTAGGTTCAAAATTAACAATTATATAATATTGGCAATGTTAAGTTTTATACTGGCATGGTAAACAGACGTATGTGCTTTTTGTAAATTATATATTTATTGAATATTAAAGATGTGAAACGTATATATCCAAAAACCATTTTTCGTATAGCCGGTGCAGGTAGTAAGTGCTATAAATCCTTTTTTTCGCTGTCTTTATCAGCTATAATTTCATTATATTGAGAACAGCTACCGGTGTTGTGTCGGAGCTTGTTATTGTTTTAACCATAGGGGTATGGGTTCCAGAGATGTCATTATTATAGGAGGCGGCCTTTCCGGCCTGACCAGCGCTATTCATTTATCAAAAGCTGGTTTACAGGTAACCGTTATTGAAAAGAATACATACCCTTCGCATAAAGTCTGCGGAGAGTATGTTTCCAATGAAGTGTTACCTTATCTGCAATCGCTCGGGGCTGATCCCGCAGTATTGAATCCTTCCCGGATCGACCGGCTGATTATTTCAGATCATTACGGTAAAACACTGGAAACGCAGCTCCCCCTGGGAGGCTTTGGCGTGAGTCGCTATGCTTTTGATCAGTTCCTGATGCAACAAATGCTAAAGAACGGCGTGGCGTTGATCGGGGATACTGTTACCAATGTGGTATTTGAAAACGACCGCTTTTTCATAGACACTCATGAAAACGGGGTGTTTTCTGCGCCTGTAGTATTGGGAGCCTATGGTAAAAGAGCTGCC
The DNA here is from genome assembly GCF_052114225.1 of Chitinophaga sp. RAB17. Lineage (NCBI taxonomy): Bacteria > Pseudomonadati > Bacteroidota > Chitinophagia > Chitinophagales > Chitinophagaceae > Chitinophaga > Chitinophaga sp. RAB17. The sequence continues at coordinate 19,387 of NZ_JBFREI010000006.1, forward strand.
CTGGATGGTAAACTGTCCCGTAGCTTTATGAATGAGAAATCACCCTGGCTGGCTGTGAAAGCACATTACAGGGGAGATTTTCCGGCAGATACGGTAGGGCTTCATAATTTCGATGGCGGTTACTGCGGGGTGTCCAAAGTAGAAGACGATATACTGAATATCTGTTATCTCGTTAGTTATGAAAGCTTCAAGAATTATAAAAATATAGCGGCGCACCAGGAGCAGGTATTACATCGGAATCAACACCTGAAAGATATTTTTGAAAGCAGCACCCTGCTGTTTGATAAGCCACTTACTATTAGCCAGGTTTCTTTTTCAGAAAAAGAAAAAGTAGTCCATCATATTTTAATGACAGGAGATACTGCCGGTCTGATTCACCCGCTCTGCGGCAATGGCATGGCGATGGCGATACAAAGTGCGCAGATCGCCTCAGAAAAGGTGTTACAGTATTTTGCAGCACCTGTAAAAAACAGGTTGGCATTGGAACAGGACTATACAAAAGCCTGGAATAAAATGTTCAGCAGCCGTATGCGCACCGGCCGTGTTTTATCACGGCTGTTCCGGAATGAGAAATTATCTGCTACCATGATGAAAGGACTTATTTTATTCCCCGGCCTGTTGCCAGGGATTATCAGACGTACGCATGGCAAACCGCTAAAAGCAGCATTGGAATGCGTATAAACACCCGGCAAAGAAGTCAGGCGCCTGAAATTATGGATGATTTTAACATGGATGGGGAATTGTTAAAAGAAACATTGCGTAAAATAGCTCAAATCAACCGGCTGCTGGGTGGCAACCGGATAACACTGAAAGGAGTGGCAGCCCTGATAAAAGATATTCCTGCCCATCAAACAATTACCATCCTCGATGTGGGGTGTGGTAACGGTGATATGCTGAGACAATTATCTGTGTTCGGCAAAAAATTACACCGGCGTTTTCAACTTACCGGTGTAGATGCAAATCTTACTACGGTCACGCATGCACGGGAATTATCAGCAGCATATCCGGATATTCAGTATTATTGCCAGGACATTATGGCGCCGGCATTCCGGGAGCAACAATATGATATTATTTTATGTACGCTTACCTTACACCATTTTAAAGAAGAAGAAATTCGCCTCCTGATGACGGCTTTCCGACAACAGGCGAGGATAGGCATTGTTATCAATGATCTTCACCGGAGCGCCCTGGCGTATCGCTTGTTTCAGCTGATCTGTTTCGTGTTTAATTTAAACAGCATGGTAAGAGCAGATGGTCAGGTATCTATCCTTCGGGGATTTAAGAAAAAAGAATTACATCATTTATCAGCAGAACTTAATATCGGTGCATATTCCCTGCAATGGAAATGGGCTTTCCGCTATCAATGGATAATTAATAATTTATGAGCGTTAAAATTCAGACTGTCACTAAAGCCATTCCTCCCTATACAAGATCTACTCCGGAAATATTACCTTTTTTAGATGCCTGGTTATACGGACAGGAAGACCGCTTCATCAGAAAAGTAAAGAAGATTTTTGAAAATGCGGGTGTAGATAAACGCTATTCCATTATGGGACCGGAAGACGTGTTTAACAAAACCAGTTTTGAAGAGAAGAACAATATTTATATGCGCGAAGCCATTAAGCTGGGGCGCACATGTCTGGAAAGTGCGTTGCATAAAGCCGGATTGAAAGGTACCGATATCGATTATATTATTACCGTGAGTTGTACCGGTATCATGATTCCCTCACTGGATGCTTATCTCATTAATGAATTGCAGCTCCGGCAGGATATCATCCGGTTGCCGGTAACAGAAATGGGGTGCGCAGCAGGCGTGTCCGGAATCATTTATGCGAAAAAAATGCTGGAGGCGAATCCTGGTAAACGTGCCGCTGTTATTGCGGTAGAGTCGCCCACCGCCACTTTCCAGCTGGATGATTATTCCATGGCGAATATTGTGAGCGCTGCCATTTTTGGCGATGGCGCTGCCTGCGTTATTTTATCTTCACATGAACAGGATCGCGGACCTGAAATCATAGCGGAAGAAATGTATCATTTTTATGATGCAGATTACCTGATGGGTTTTCATCTTTCCAATACCGGTCTGAAAATGGTGTTGGACATAGAAGTACCGGAAAAAATTGAAGCACACTTCGGGGATATTGTTCATCCCTTTCTCGCTAAAAACAATATGACCATAGCGGAAGTCGATCATCTCATCTTTCATCCGGGCGGTAAAAAAATTATCAACCTGGTGGAAGAACTTTTCCGGAACATGGGTAAGAAACTGGACGACACCAAAGAAATTTTACGTTTATACGGCAACATGTCCAGCGCTACGGTGTTATATGTACTGGAAAGATTTATGGAAAAGCAGCTTCCCAAAGGTGATAAAGGACTGATGTTGAGTTTTGGCCCGGGGTTTTCTGCACAGCGAATTTTATTACAATGGTAAAAGAGTTTGATACTTACTGGGCGTTGATATTAGGAGGTAGCACGGGTTTGGGGCTGGCATCGGCTCGTAAGCTGGCAGCACATGGTATGAATGTTTGCATTGTGCATCGTAATACCCGCGTGGAGTTACCTGCTATAGAGCAGGCTTTGGGAGATATCAAAGCCCTTGGTGTTGAGGTGCTTTCCTTTAATATTGATGTGTTGAATCCCGAAAAGCGCGCGGAGGTATTATCACAACTAAAGGCGGCGATGGGAGAGCAGGGGCGTATCCGCTGTTTGCTGCACAGTATTGCACGTGGCAACCTCAAAGCATTGCCGGCGTTGCAGGCAGATGACATTAACATTACCCTCCAGCATATGGCGGTGAGTTTATATGAATGGGCCGTGGATACCTTGCACAGGCAACTATTTGCTGCAGATGCACGTATCCTTTCCTTTACCAGTGATGGTAGTTATAAGGCGCTGCAGCACTATGCAGCAGTGTCTGCGGCCAAGGCTGCACTGGAAGCCATCACCCGGAGTATGGCGCTGGAATTTGCGCCACAGGGCATCCGGGCTAACTGCATCCGGGCGGGCATCACAGATACGGCCTCGCTGCAAAGAATTCCCGGTAGCAAGGAGTTACTGGCCTATGGAAAAGACAGGAACCCTTTTCAGCGGTTGACAACACCGGAAGATGTGGCCAATGTGGTATATCTTTTATGTAAAGACGAAGCCGCCTGGATTAATGGCGCCATCATACCAGTGGACGGAGGAACGCATATTCAATAGGCTATGACGAAAGAAGAAATCTTACTGCATTTACCTTATGCGACTCCCTTTTTGTTTGTGGATGCGCTGGAATATATTGATGAAGAAAAGGTAACGGGTACATATACATTTAACGCAGATCTGCCCTGCTACCAGGGCCATTTTAAAGGTTATCCCGTTACCCCCGGTGTATTGCTGACAGAAGTGATGGCACAGATTGGCCTGGCTTGTCTGGGTATTTATTTATTGAGAGAAGAAATCAGTAAACAAGCACCCACTGTAGCCATGACTTCCACACAGGTAGATTTTTACCTGCCCGTTTCCCCCGGGGAAACCGTGAAAGCAACAGCGGAGAAAATATATTTCCGGTTCAATAAATTGAAATGCCGCGTGGCATTACACAATGCTGCCGGTGAGTTAGTCTGCGATGGTATCATAGCAGGCATGATCATTAATAAAAGCAATGAGTAACAGGGTTGTTATAACAGGACTAGGTGTAGTATCGCCTAATGGCGTTGGGGTAGCGGCTTTCCGGGATGCTATTAAAAACGGTGTATCCGGTATCCGTTATGAAGAGCAAATGGCTGCGCTGCAATTTTCCTGCTGGATTGCAGGCAGACCGGAAGTCTCCGAAGCCTTGCAGCGGCAATATTTTGATGAGCTGGAACTGAAACAGCTCAACAGCTCGGGCATCATCTATGGTGTTATAGCCGGTATGCAGGCCTGGGCAGATGCACAATTACCATTCCCTGCAGACGTGCCCGACTGGGATAGCGGTACTGTATTTGGGGCCGGCACTTCGGGCGTAGATAAATTCCGCGAATCCATTTATAAGGTAGATGAATTACAGGTACGTCGTTTAGGCAGCACCGCCGTTACGCAAACTATGGCAAGCGGTATCAGTGCTTTCCTGGGAGGCAAGCTGGGACTGGGTAACCAGGTAACCACTAATTCTTCCGCCTGTACTACCGGAGCGGAAAGTGTATTGATGGCATATGAACGTATCAGGTATGGCCACGCCAAACGTATGCTGGCAGGCAGTACCAGCGATAGCGGGCCTTATATATGGGGCGGCTTCGATGCCATGAAAGTATGCACCTTTAAGCATAACGAGCATCCTGCTGCCGGATCCAGGCCCATGAGCGCTTCTGCCAGCGGGATTGTGCCGGGTAGCGGCGCAGGCGCACTTTTATTGGAATCGCTGGAAAGTGCACTGGAACGCAATGCTACTATTTATGCGGAAGTATTAGGTGGCCATATTAACTCCGGCGGTCAGCGTAACGGAGGTACGATGACAGCGCCCAATCCGATGGCAGTACAGCGTTGTATTAAAGCCGCGCTGGAACAGGCGGGTGTGTCGGGCGCCGACATTGATCTGATCAATGGTCACCTTACAGCTACCGGAAAAGATGCAGAAGAAGTGAGGAATTGGAGTGTTGCCCTGGAACGTGGAGGCAAAGACTTTCCTTATCTCAATGCATTAAAGTCGATGGTAGGTCATTGTCTTAGTGCCTCCGGCAGTATTGAGCTGGTGGCTGCCGCACTGCAATTACAAGAAGGATTTGTATTTCCTAATATTAACTGTGAAGACCTTCATCCGGAAATAGCGGCACTGGTGGATCCGGAAAGAATTCCGCAGCAACTATTATATAAAGACATAAATTTAGTGGCGAAAGCAAGCTTTGGTTTTGGAGATGTAAACGCCTGTATTATATTGAAAAAATACCTGCAACCATAAACGATTAAACATGGATCAAGAAATATTCATTGCACAATTAAGAGAAATAGTAAGGCCTTATGCCAGGAACCAGGAAGCCCTGGCGGAAATCAATGCTTCCACTGATTTTATCACCGACCTGAAAATTAATTCCGCTAACCTGGTAGATGTAGTACTGGATGTGGAAGAAAAATATGACATCGTTATTCAAAACGAAGAAATGGAGCGTATGCTGAATGTGCAGGCTGCTATGGATATTGTAGAAGCTAAGCTGAAAGAAAAGTGATTGGCAACGACATCGTAGACCTTCACCTGGCGGAACGCGAAAGCAATATTTACCGCAAAGGATTCCTGGATAAATTATTTTTGTCCCATGAAAAAGATATAATTGAAAAGGCGGTCCATCCCGCTACCATGCTCTGGTTGCTATGGAGTTGCAAGGAGGCCGTTTATAAAATCATTCACCGCAGTACCCGTGAAAGAAAGTTTGCTCCACAGCAATTTGCCTGTTATCTTTCTCCATATTCCCCTGCCACCGCTGCCGGTAGTGTTATTTACCAGCAACAGGCTTATTATTTCCAGAGTAGCCGGATCGGCTCCTGTATTCACACCCATGCGGCAGAAAGCCCGCAATTGCTGCATGACAGCGCTGTTTTTACCCGTTATTATTCCCATCCGGATTATCTGCAACACCTACTGCCTGCTTCGCAGGTATTTTACAAAGATGAATACGGCATACCGTTTATTCATGACCGTTATACCGGCAAAAGCTGGCCGGTTTCTGTGAGCCATCATGGAAAGTATATAGGGGTGGTGAAAATGCCGGAATCCCATAGGTAGCTTTTAGCTTTTGGCTTTCTTGTAGGTATGTATGTACATATTGGTAAAATAGTGTTACATTGAGGCAAGATAGTGCCAGAAACCTATGCGTTAATGGCCGATATTTACCGAAAGAACAAGAAAAACAACCAACAGCTATAGTGATTGATCATTGGCAGGTATCTCTGCTATGTTTTGTAATTACCGCGATTATCAAAAATAAGTGTGCAATGAGCATTTAACTAAGAAAGATATGTTCCAACGTTATGTAAGACTGACCGTCGGCTTCCTGATTGTATTATATGCGTGTAATAGTGGAGGGACAGCCGATAAACAGGAAGAAAAACTACCTGAAATTGTAGATTACAATTTTAATATCCGTCCTATTTTATCAGACAAGTGTTATGCCTGTCATGGTCCTGATGCCAATAAGCGGGAAGCCGGATTGAGGCTGGATATTGCAGACAGTGCCTATAAAGCATTAAGAGAAGCGCCCGGAGCGCATGCCCTGGTGCCCGGAAATCCGATGGCATCGGTATTATACCAGCGTATCAGCACGAAGGATACGTCTATGCGCATGCCGCCACCTTCCTCCAATATGTCGCTCACCGGTTATGAAGTCAAACTGATCGAGAAATGGATTAAACAGGGGGCACAATACAAGCCTCACTGGGCGTTTGTAGCACCGGTTGCACCTGCACTGCCGGCTGTTAACAATGCACAGTGGCCGCGCAATGAAATAGACCGGTTTGTATTGGCGCACATGGAAACCAAAGGGCTGGAACCTAACCCGGTAGCGGATCATGAAAGACTCCTGAAACGTGTTTGCCTGGATCTGACGGGGTTGCCGCCTTCTCCTGAACGGATGGCGCGCTTTGCAAAAGATACCAGTGCACAAGGTTATGAGCGCATGGTAGATGAATTGCTGCAGGATACCGCCTACGGCGAAAAAATGGCCATTCACTGGATGGACGTAGCCCGCTATGCAGATTCACACGGCTACCAGGACGATAACTACCGCACTATGTGGCCCTGGCGTGATTGGGTGATTCATGCATTCAATGAAAACCTGTCTTACAAAGAATTTATTACCTGGCAACTGGCCGGCGATATCATGCCCAACGCTACCCGCGAACAATTGCTGGCATCCGGCTATAACCGTAATCATAAAATCACGGAAGAAGGTGGTGTGATAGATGAAGAATATCGCATAGAGTATGTGACTGACCGGACCAACGCCTTTGGTAAAAGTATGCTGGGCATCACTATCGAGTGCGCCCACTGTCATGATCACAAGTACGATCCTTTTTCACAAAAAGAATATTATGAACTCTTCGCCTTCTTTAATAATGTAAAAGAAGTAGGATTGCAGTCTACAGTAGGAGGCCCTGAAACCTACGCCAAGACGCCGTATATGGAGATCACTAAAGAAGATCTGCAGGGTGTATTACATTTCATCAATAAACAGGATACCAATAAACTGATTGTATCTGTGATGGGCGAAAGAGATACCACCCGAAAAACGTATATCCTTGGCCGTGGTAACTATGACAACCCTACGCTGGAAGTTACTCCGGAAACACCGCATTCGGTACTGCCTTTCGATATAAAGCAGTATCCTGCTAACCGTTTGGGACTCGCGGAGTGGTTGTTTGATAAGCGCAACCCACTCACTGCAAGGGTTTTCGTGAACCAGCAATGGCAGGAAATCTTTGGCAGAGGCATCGTCAAAAGTACGGGCGACTTTGGTATGCAGGGAGATTTGCCTACTAATCCGCAGTTGCTCGACTGGCTGGCCACCGATTTCATGCAGCATGGCTGGGATATAAAACGACTCATGAAACAAATGGTGATGTCGGCTACTTATCGTCAGTCGGCGGTGGCATCCAAAGAAAAACAAAAAATTGATCCGGAGAATATTTACCTCTCCCGTGGTCCACGCTTCCGCCTGCCGGCAGAACTGGTGCGCGACCTGGTACTGCAAAGCAGTGGTTTGCTGGTACACACCATTGGTGGCCCCAGTGTAAAACCATACCAGCCGAAAGGATTATGGGAAATGGCTACTTCAGGCAGAGGCATCCTCGCCAGGTATAAACAGGATCATGGTGAAAGTCTTTACCGCAGAGGATTATATACCTTTATTAAACGTACCGTTCCACCGCCTTCGATGATGATCTTTGATGCCAGCAACCGTGATCAGTGTGAAGTGAAACGTAGCAGTACCAATACACCGTTGCAGGCGCTGATTATGCTGAATGATCCCACCGTGCTGGAAGCCTCCAGGGTATTGGCTTCACGGCTATTGGAGAAAGATAATAATGCTGCCAGGAATATTGAACAGGCCTTTCGTTTAATTGTTTGCCGCACACCGCAGCAGCAGGAACTGGCACTGTTACAAAAGTATTATGAGCAACAGCAGCAACTGTATAAACAACAACCCGCAAACGCGATGAAGCTGTTGCACCAGGGTGAGTATCCTATGGCTACCAACCTGGATAATGCATCATGGGCAGCCATGATGCAGGTGATCACCACTATTTATAATCTGGAAGAAACATTGTCAAAAACATAATCGGGCAGTCACCCTTTCAAATACAGGAAGATGAAAAACGAATTTATAGAGCGCCACCTGAATATGAACCGCCGGAAATTCTTGTCACGACTAAGTTTGGGCGTGGGGAGTCTGGCACTGGGGTCTTTGCTGATACCAGACATCTTTAGTAAATCCGGTGCCGAGGAAGCCCCGTTTATTCCGGGTATGCCGCATTTTGCACCTAAAGCCAAAAGAATTATTTACCTGTTTCAGAACGGTGCACCGTCTCAGCTGGAGAGCTTCGACTATAAACCTAAGCTGCGGGAAATGATGGGGCAGGAGTTACCGCCATCTATCCGCATGGGGCAACGTTTAACCGGGATGACTTCCGGTCAGACATCGTTTCCGCTGGTGGGGTCTCACTACGACTTCAAACAATACGGTGAGTCCAGAGCCTGGATCAGTGACCTGTTTCCGCATACAGCCAAAGTGGTGGATGATATCTGTATCGTTAAATCAATGTTTACAGAAGCCATTAATCACGATCCGGCGCTGACATTTTTTCAAACAGGCGCACAACAGGGAAACCGTGCCAGCTTTGGATCCTGGATGAGTTATGGTTTGGGAAGTGAAAACAAAAACCTGCCTGCTTTTTGTGTGTTGCTTTCCAGGGGTAAAGGAAATGGGCAGGGCGTATATTCCAAGCTATGGTCCAATGGATTTTTAGATAGCATTCATCAGGGTGTACAGTTCAGCAGTGGTGAAAACCCTGTGTTGTACCTGAATAACCCGGATGGTATTGATATGGCTAATCGCCGGCAGATGCTGGATCAGTTATCAGCATTGAATGATCAGTCGTTTAAGGAATTTGGTGATCCGGAAATCGCTACCAAGATACAGCAGTATGAAATGGCGTATCGTATGCAGACGGCGGTGCCGGAGCTGACAGATCTCTCTAAAGAATCAGATGATATTATTAAGCTTTATGGACCAGACTGCCTGGTACCAGGCACTTTCGCGGCCAACTGTTTGTTGTCGAGGAAGCTCTCTGAAAGTGGGGTTCGCTTTATCCAGTTGTATCACCAGGGTTGGGATCAGCATGGTAATCTGCCGAATGAAATGGCCGGTCAGGCGAAAGATGTAGACCGTGCATCCGCGGCGCTGATTACTGACCTGAAACAACGTGGTTTGCTGGATGAAACACTGGTGATCTGGGGCGGTGAATTTGGCCGTACTAATTTTTGTCAGGGTAAAATGACGGCAGACAACTACGGCCGCGATCATCATCCCCGCTGCTTTTCCATCTGGATGGCCGGTGGTGGCGTAAAGCCGGGTGTGTACGGAGAAACAGATGAATTTGGTTACAACATCATTAAGGATCCTGTACATGTGCATGATTTCCATGCTACTGTTTTACACCTCATGGGACTGGATCATGAAAAATTAACTTTTAAACACCAGGGTCGCCGTTACCGGCTTACAGATGTTGCCGGTAAAGTAATACCGGGATTGATGGCCTGATAAAATAAACGTATTATGGAAAGAAGAAAATTCCTACAGACATCGGCGTTAGTAACCGCCTCCTTTTACATTTCCCGAGATCTTTTTGCGAAGCCCAAAGGGCCGGTATATGGCCACAATAATATGCGCTATTCGCTGGATACCAAGTGGGGAACCCTGGATAGCAGCAGGTATCCGGTGAAGGATTGCCATGAAATGGTGCAGGACAAAAAAGGACGTATCCTGTTGCTGACCAATGAAACGAAAAATAATATTCTCGTCTACAATAAATCCGGCAAATTACTGGAAAACTGGGGCCATGAATTTCCTGGTGCGCACGGTCTTACCCTCAGTAATGAGAACGGCACCGAATTCCTGTTTATTACGGATACGGAAAAGCATCAGGTGTATAAAACTACTATGGATGGTAAAATACTGCTGACCATTGATTATCCTGCGGAAACAGGTATGTATAAGAAGAAAGAAGAGTTTGTACCTACTGAAACCACGGTAGCTGCCAATGGCGATTTCTATATTGCTGACGGTTATGGTGCACAGTATGTGATGCGCTACGACCGCAATGGAAAGCTGTTGGGTTATTGGGGCGGAAAAGGTACGGGAGATGAACACCTGGACAATGCACACGGCATTTGCGTGGATCATCGTCAGGGTACGCCTACGCTGATTGTTACTGATAGAACGCGTAACTGTTTCAAACGCTTCAGCATGGACGGGAAATTGCTGGAAGTGATTGCACTGCCAGGGGCCTGTGTTTGCCGTGCGGTCATCAAAGGAGATCATTTGTATGCAGCCGTATTGCGCTCACCCAATATGGATTTGAATGGCAGCGGTTTTGTTACGGTGCTGGACAAGGATAATAAGGTAGTTTCCAATATTGGCGGTACTGCACCGGTATATACCAATGGTCAGCTGCAGCCGATGCAGCAGGCGGAAAAAATATTTGTACATCCGCATGATGTATGTGTGGACAATGACGAAAATTTATACGTGGCGCAGTGGAATGCGGGGAAAGTATATCCCTATAAACTCAGGAGGGTGTAATGATATTGAAACAGCGCTTTCGGTGGGAGTCTGCAGGTAGTAGTATACTGTTTGCAGCAAATATTTTCATTCTCTTTTTACTGATCTTCAATAACCAGGTGGTATTGCCGCCCTGGTTGCAGGTATTGGGGCGCATGCATCCTTTGCTGTTGCATTTCCCTATCGTGCTGATTATGATTGCCGGTGTGTTAACGTTTATTCGTTTACGTGAGCCTGCTGCAGCATCCTGGAAGCAGCAACTGACCGCAGTTTTATTATTAGCCGGTGCACTCAGTGCAGCCGTTACTGTTATCATGGGCTTGTTTTTGTCCAAAGAGGAAGGATATAACGGCAGTGGTATATTGCAATGGCATAAATGGAGTGGGGTGAGTATGTTTTGGCTGGCTTCCGCTTTATACTGGCTGGGGCAGTCAGCGATACCCCGTCCGTTGCTGCAGAAAGGGGGCGTGGCCATCACGATGCTGCTATTGGTCATTACAGGCCATTTTGGTGCAGATATTACACATGGTGAGAACTTTGTACTGGCGCCTGTGACACCGGCCGGAAAGGGCCCGCAGGTGCCATTTGATCAGGCGCTGGTGTACGAGCACCTGGTGAAGCCGGTGCTGGAAGAAAAATGTATGAATTGCCACAACGCGGGTAAAGCAAAAGGAGAACTGGCTATGGACTTACCTCAACAGCTGCTGAAAGGGGGGAAGAGCGGGAAGCTGTTCGTAGCTGGTAAGCCGGAAGTGAGCCTGTTGCTGGAAAGACTGCATATGCCATTGGATGCTAAAAAGCATATGCCTCCCGCAGGTAAACCTCAGCTGACGCCGGAAGAAATCGCATTATTGTATTACTGGATAAAAGCAGGTGCCGACTTCAAAACAAAAGTGGCGGCATTGCCTGTGCACGACAGTCTCCGCCTGTTAGCAGCTACTATGCTGCAACCTGCAGCGAAGGTAGAGCCGGTATATGATTTTGCTGAGGCAGATGAAAAGCTGGTACAGAAGCTGAATAACAACTACCGCGTTATTTACCCGATAGCGTTGCATGCTGCACCACTGATTGTGAACTGCTATAACAAAGATCAGTTCAGCAGTAAGTCTATTGAAGAGCTGTTGCCCTTGAAAAAGCAGATCATTGAAATGCACCTGCAGAAGATGCCGGTACAGGATGCAGATCTGAAAACGATCTCTCAGTTTGATCAGCTGCGGGTGCTCAATCTAAGCTTTACTAACCTGAAAGGACAAACGCTGGCAGCGCTGGCTGAGCTGCCGCACCTGGAAAGTCTTTCCCTGTCGGGTACCACCGTTACGCTGGCACAGCTACAGGCGTTGAAAAAAGCGCCTGCCTTAAAAGAGTTGTACCTGTGGAACACCGCGCTATCGGCTGCGGATCTCCAACAGGCGCAGACAGCCTTCAAACAGGTAGCCGTGATCAAAGGATTTATGGATGATGGTAAGCAGCCATTGAAGCTGAATCAGCCTCAGTTGTTGAATACGGCCATGATTTTTACCAATAGCATGCACTTGTTGCTGAAGCATCCTATTAAGGGTGTGGAAATACGTTATACAACTGATGACTCGATGCCGGATAGTATGAACTCTCCTGTATTTAAAGATAGCCTGTTATTGGAAGGCAATACCACCATTCGTGCCATCGCCTGCAAGCAGGGTTGGTATGCGAGTGATCCGGTACAATACAGTTTCTACAAATCTTCGTATACTCCTGACAGTGTGGTACTGCTTACGCAACCCAATGGCACGTACGCCGGTAGTGGCGCCAAAACATTGACAGACGGACAGAAAGGCGGTATGGACCAGGGCAACGGGAAGTGGCTGGGATATAATGGGACATCCATGGAGGCGGTGTTGTTGTTTAAAAAGGCGGTCCCGCTGCAAACAATTTCGGTAGGTATCTTACGAAATATTAACGGGTATATTTTCCCACCTGCCAAAGTAGAAATATGGGGAGGTGCAGATGCACAACATCTGAAATTGCTGAAACGTATTTTACCTGCTGCCGGGAAAAAAGATGATCCTGCCACGGCTATGGATATTGAATGCAGTTTTCCGCTTACCACACTGGCTTGTGTAAAGGTGGTGCTGGCACCGGTGGCAAAGCTGCCCGAATGGCATCCAGGCAAAGGATCCCCCGGATGGGTATTTGCAGATGAGGTACTGTTTAATTAGCTGTTATAATTCGCCTACCTTTATCAGGTAACCGTAGCGGATAAACAGATGAAACTATATAAATACGAAGAAATAGCAGCGGACATTGAAGGTAAGATTAGTGGCGGGCAGTATCTGCCCGGCCACAAATTACCTTCTGTAAGAGCATTGAAGGAACGTTACCATACCAGCTTAAGTACAATACAAAGCGCTTATGATGATTAGCTGTTTACAAGGGTAGAGATGCCATGTGGACAAGGAGACCTCCGCTCAGGAAGAAATATCCTTCCTCGAAACCTATGGCTTTGAGCAATTAAACGGATCGTTGCATGGGTAAAAGAACAACTGTAAGGGATATACGTGGAATAATTTATTATCTTAACACTGCATTATTCCACGTATAACTTATGCATATGATATCCCGGTATTTTATTTTGTTACTAGCCGTGCTTTATAGCATGCCCCTTTTTGCAGGTCCGGCAAAGCCCATTAAAGTTGCTTGTCTGGGTGCAAGTATCTGCGCCGGCGCCAGGCTCGCCCACCCGGAAACGCAATCTTATCCTGCGCAGCTGGGACGATTGCTGGGAGCGGGTTACCAGGTGACCAACTATGGCGTGAGCAGCACTACTTTATTGAAAAAAGGAGATCATCCTTACTGGAATACCCAACAATACAAAGATGCATTGGCCAGTGAGCCCGACATCGTGCTGATTGACCTCGGTGGTAACGATAGTAAGCTGGTGAACCGGGTATACCTGGATGAATATGAAAAGGATTATCATGACATGATCCGTGCATTCCAATCGTTGCCTACCCATCCCCGCATCCTGCTATTATTACCGATTGTGTCTTTTGTAACCGATACTACCCAGATCTGGGACCCGGTGATTACAAATAAAATTTTGCCCAAAGTAAGACAGGTAGCTTTTGAAACCTCTCTGGAGGTAGTAAATGTGAACGCCCTGTTCATTGGTAAACCGGCATTGTTGCCTGATGGCATTCATCCGGAACTGGAAGGTACTACCATGATGGCGAAGACGCTGTATGAAGTTGTACATTTTAAACAGGCGCCTTCTTTGAAACTGATCAACAACCTGCCTGGTCAGGTATCTATCAGTTCCTTTTGGGGCTATCGTTGTGCTGATTTTGAGTTCAAAGGACATGCCTGTAAAGTGGTAGCACCTACGCGGGAAGCGGCAGGTCATCCCTGGATCTGGCGGGCCCGTTTCTGGGGACATGAACCACAGACCGATATTGCCTTACTGGAAAGGGGGTTCCACCTGGTGTATTGTGATGTAGCCGAATTATTTGGTAACAGGGAAGCGATTCAGCAATGGAATGATTTTTATACACTGCTGCATCAAAAAGGGCTGGCTCCTAAAGCAGTGATGGAAGGGATGAGCAGGGGTGCAGTATATGTATACAACTGGGCAGCCGTGAATCCGGATAAGGTAGCTGCCGTGTATGTAGACAATCCCGTAATGGACCTGGTGAGCTGGCCCGGCATTCAGTTTAAAAAGCAAATGCCTAACCGCAAGGAATGGGAGACTTTCAAAAAGGATTATCACCTGACCACAGATGAAGCAGCATTGGCATTTAAAGGCAGTCCGCTATATAAAGTGAACGAGATCGTAAAAGGGAAGTATCCCATGCTGCATGTATTGGCCGATGCGGATACAGATGTGCCTCCGGCAGAAAATACTTTACCTTTTGAAGAAAAAATTCGTGCAGCCGGCGGCGATATAACGGTAATGCATAAACCGGGTTTTGCGCATCATCCGCATAGTTTTCCGAATCCCACACCGATAGTAGATTTTATTTTGAAAGCAGCTGTTGGCCATTAGCTTATAGCTGTTAGCATTTCAGATCAGCAGTGCCAACGGAAACACTAACAGCTATAAGCTAATGGCTAACAGCTATTTCAGCAACCATTCGAGTTTATACATCTTATGAAAACTATCATAAGTCAATAGTTCCGCATCTCTTTTAAATAGCGCATCTATCTGATCCGGTAAGGTGGCGTGGTCGGCAAAGGCCTGTTTTACGTTCCAGGCGGTCAGTGATTGCAGGCTACCACTGGCGGCGGAGAAATAATATTTGAACTGATCTTCCGGTCCTTCTTTGGGGGAAGCAGGTATTTTTCTTTTATATAATAATAACCGCGGATTATTATTAAGCAGTTGGTAACTGTGATTCCCTATTATTCTATACACTTCACCGTTGCTAAGCTGATAGGCAAATATTTCATTTTTGTTCAGGTGTATGTGGTTACCCTTGTATTGTATGGTAACGTAGCTTTTGGGTGCAAGTGTGTAAAGCTTAATTACGGGTGTACTGCTGCTATCCCGGACATAGGTAAGCTGGTTGCACAGGTAATCATTCATGTTACGATAGATTCCTGTTATCTTTTTTTGTGCGCTTACGTTCATGCTGATGCTCATCAATAATAGGATCAATCCTGTGATACTTTTCAACCTTTTCATGATTTTGTTGTTTTATGCCATAACAAATGCAAGAGAAATGCCCGAACGTAATAATGCGGTAAAAGGAATGTTAAACCTGCTACAGTATTGGATTTACCGTTTATTTGTTTCGGTGTAAGGTGATTTTACCACCATGTCATAATGAGAATATTAGTCAAATTAATAACATGCCGGGTTTATCCTGCAATTTTACTAAAAGAGTTGTTCATTTTGACATACTTTTTCATTTTGAAATCATTTTTGCATTTCTTTTTTTTGTGAGTTAATATTGGCTGGATATCTGTGATCGGCTGTGGTATTGAGTTGTGTGGACCTGGCATTGCATGGTTGCCATCAGGGCATGTGATTGGATATACTATCGGAAGATTAAGTATAAACTTTAACCAAGCATGAAAAAAGGATTATTAATGTCGCTTATCCTGACAATGTCCCTGTCTTATGGATATGCACAGCAAGACACAGCAGTCACCAAAACAAACACTGTAGCAGTAGATGGTTCCAATGGGAGGAGTCTCCCTTCTCCACTTTCTTCACCGCCTTTCCCCAGCGGGGAATGGGTAGGCACACCAGTTATTGGTGCTCCATGGGATGCACCTGATTATCCCTTAACAAAATTATTGGGTCTGGCTAAAAGTAAAAGCCGGATTAAAATTTATGGTTGGATAGATGTGGGCGTAAACGGAAGTACTTCTAAAAACTCCAATGCGCCTACTTCCTATAACCTGGTACCTAACCGCGTGGTGTTGGATCAGGCGATACTTCGGGTAGAGAGACAGCCTAACACAGTGCAGAAAGAGCACGCAGACTGGGGTTTCGTGATAGATAATATTTATGGTACTGATTATCGTTATACGCTGGCCAAAGGTATTTTCAGTGATCAGCTGTTAAAGAAGAATAACCTGTATGGTTATGATCCTACACAGGTATACGGTATGCTGTATTTACCAAAAGTAGCGCAGGGATTACTGATAAAAGTGGGCCGGTTTATTTCTCCTGCGGATATTGAAGCGCAGTGGGCGCCGGATAATTACCTGTATTCTCACTCTCTCATGTTTACAGTAGATCCATATACGTTTACAGGGGTGCATGCTATTTTAAAATTGAATGATCACTGGCAGCTGTCTGGTGGTATACATGCGGGTAATGATATGGCGCCCTGGAGTAAATCTGCCAGCGTGAATGGTTTGGCGATGGTACGCTGGGTATCTTCCAATAACAATAACTCCCTGTATGGTGGTATCAACTCTTTAGGTCGCGGATATTATAAAGAAGCGCATGACAACCTGCAAATGGTGGTAGGTACCTGGGGACACCGTTTCAGTAACAAAGTGCATATGAATACAGAAGCTTACTATATCTGGCAGCATGATGCGGCAGTAGGTGGAACGGCTATTGAAGGTCCGGGTAAAGAATGGTATATGGGAACTGGCCTCGGTGCTACGATTCCTGGAATTGCCAATGCAGTGGGGCTGGTGAACTATTTCCAGATACAGCTGTCGGCGGAGAAGGATTATCTGTCTATCCGAAATGATTTCCTGAATGATCCGCAGGGTAACCGTACCGGCTATACGACTGCTTACAGCAGTCATACGATTGGGTGGGTACATCACTTTAATAAGTTGATCCGGATTCGTCCGGAAGTGAGGTATGAGCGTGCTTACGGTGATGACATTACACCTTACGACAATGGTACCCGTAAGGATCAGTTTACCGCTGCGATGGACCTGATCGTAAGATTCTAAGAAAGAAAGTTTGATTTTTAATATAGGCTTAACGATAACTGCCGGTAATTTTTTACCTGGCAGTTTTTTTATGCCTACAGTTGAAGGCTGTATTCTTCCATTTTACGGTAAAGCGTAGAGAGCCCTATATTCAGGAGTCTTGCAGCTTTGGATTTATTCCCGCTGGCATATTTAATCACCCATTGTATATGTAATTTCTCCATGGCAGCCAGGTCGAAAGTACCTGTTTTTTGACGTAACGGACTCTTTTGCAGCTTCATTTCAAAGGGCAGTGCTTCCAGGGTCAGGATGGGTTGTGCGGAGACGATGACGGCACGTTCTATCACATTTTTCAGTTCACGGATATTGCCTCTCCATTCATGGAGTTTCAGGTATTCCATAAATTCCCGGTTCATACCATTGATCTGCCGGTTGGTTTTGGCGGCGAAGAGTTCCAGGAAATGGCGGGCAAATACAGGGATGTCTTCCGGTCTTTCCCGCAGTGCCGGCAGTTGTATGGTAAATACATTGAGGCGGTAATAGAGATCTTCCCGAAAGCGGCCCTGTTCTATTTCCTGTGCGAGGTTTCTGTTGGTAGCGGCTATAATTCGTATATCCACTTTCGTTACTTTGGTATCGCCTACCTTAATGAATTCACTGGTTTCCAGTACACGTAGTAATTTCGCCTGCAGGTCCAGTGGCATTTCGCCTATTTCATCCAGGAAAAGGGTGCCCTGGTGGGCTTCTTCTATCAGTCCTTTTTTATTTTTGACGGCTCCGGTAAAAGCGCCGGCCTTATAACCGAAGATTTCACTTTCCAGTATATCCTTACCGATGGCGCTGCAGTTGATCGCGAGAAAATCCCTGGCTGCGCGGCTGCTGGCGCTGTGGATGGCCTGTGCAAACATTTCCTTGCCGGAGCCGGTTTCTCCCAGGAGGAGTACGGCGGCTTCGCTGGGGGCTGCTTTCATGGCCAGCTCTTTGGCTGCTGTAATATTGGCGGAGGTTCCCAGTAAATCATCGAAACTGGCGTATTGTTTACCAATGCGTGTTTCCAGGTGTTGAATACGTTTTTGCAATTGTACTTTTTCCAGCGCACGATACAGCAGGGGAATGATTTTGGCGTTGTCGTTACCTTTGGTGATGTAATCAAAAGCCCCTTCTTTAATGGCACGTACACTGTCGGGTATATTGCCATAGGCGGTGAGTAATACAATTTCGGCAGATAAATTTTTTTCACGGAGATAAGTAACCAGGTCTATACCATTGCCATCGGGCAGCATGATATCGCTTAGCACTACATCGATGGGTTCTGTGTCCAGTATGCGCCGGGCAGCTTTCATACTGGCGCATTCATAGATCTGAAAGCCTTCCAGTGCAATGATCCGTTTTAGTAAGTGGCGAAGTTTTTCTTCATCTTCTACCAATAAAATAATTCCCGTAGTCATGTCATGAATAATTAAGAATGAATAATATGGATATCTCCGGTTGGTGTTGCCGGATATGTTTCAATGGCCAGTACTTCTTCCCCGGCGATATCCAGCAGGGTAGTACTGATTTGCAGGATGCGTTCCACATCCTCGCTGATGCTGTTCAGCAGCTGTTGTTGTTCAGTGTGTAGTGTGCCTATTCTTTCATCGCTTAACAGGCTAAGACTCATCTTCATGGAAGAGATGGGCGTTTTTAACTCATGTGATACCGTAGCAATGAATTTTGTTTTGGCGGCGGATAATTCCTGGAAGGCCGTAATATTACGCAGCACCATCACTTCTCCGATGGCATCACCATTATTGCTGACGGTGATGACTTCTTTGGTGAAAAAGTGCTGATGACCACTGCTGATTATTTTCAGTTGTTTATTAGCCGGATGTTTTATGAGAGCCGTTAATAAAGGATGTTTGGCAGGGGTAGTTTTGTTTAATAGGGATAAATCGGTATTCTCAAACAAGCGGGTGGCGGTGGCGTTCATAAACAATACCTGGTGATGTTCATCAAAACCAATGATGCCATCATTCATCTGGTTGATAATGGCTTCTATCCTGGTTTTTTCGAACCTTATCTGTGCCAGGTTGCCATGTTCATATTCATGTAGTTTTCCTGCCATCATATTGAATACCGTAGCGAGTTCGCCAAATTCATCTCCCTGGGAAAGATGGATACGGGTATTATAATTTTTATTGGAAATTTCGCGGATACCGGCATGCAGCAGGCGGATAGGATAGGTGACAATGCGTGGAAAGCTGATGATGAATATGATGGATACGCCAATCAGTAGTATAATAATAAGGGCGAGTGACAGAATCGCTGTAGATGCGGTGTCGGCTGATACCTGGTTTTTACGCAGAATGGCTTGTTGATTAATTGCAGCCACCTGTAAGATGGCAGCGCGTAAAGCCGCTTTCATGGTATCATTGTCTGGCTGTAGTACCAGACTGCCGGCCAGGTTGACCGCTTTACGGGTAGCGATATCTTCGCCGGGCTCTGTTACATTGTGCTGCTGCCGGAAGAGATTTTCGTTAAATGTAGTCCATGCTACCGGATGTTGCTCCAGCGCCAGCAGCATGTTGTTGGAGAAGATGAGGGAGTTATGATTTTGCTTTAGCATCAGTCGTGCATTGCGGCTCAACTGGTAAATACGGAAGATACCGAGCATACCAATCGCTAGTGTTACGGCAAATAGAAAAACCAGTCCAAGTGTGAATTTTGTTTTTAAGCGGAGCATCATGGCTTGTCTGAATTGAATGGATTAGATACCAGGCATCACCAAACAAGTGCCAGTAAGGGGGTGGGGTTATAAGTAGTTGTTTTATAATTAATTATGTGGGGTGTGGCCTGGGTTTTGATTTTCCAACCCTATCAAAATGGGGTACTTTTTTTCAAAATAACAGGGTATACTTTGATAGTGAATGAAAAGTAGTATTTTGAAAAGAGACGGTGCCGCATTGAAAAAATGCAGAGAGGATAATTATACCTATAATACCGAATAAACTTATTTTAGATTGATGACCATATTCCAGGTCTTATCTACTTCATAAGGTCTTGGCCCGGAGCCAGTGGCTGCAAACAGATGCGTAGGTTTACCGTTTTCGAATAAGAGGAACGGTCTTTCAAAGTTAGCCTGGTGAGTGGTGGTGCCGTCATTCCATTTCACGGTCCGCGAATAGGCTTTTACGGGACTCGATAATTTCCAGTCGATACCATTTTTTGAGGTGGCATGAATACCGCCGCCTTCTTCTCCGCAGATATGTCCGAAGCGGTCTTTCATAATCAGTTCATACTGCCGGCCTGACCACCATACAAACGGATCTTCCACATCGTTGTCCATGTTTTCTTTGCTATGAAAGGAGAAGACAGGTTTATCTGAAAGCCGTTCATATACAGCATCATATTGTTTGGCTCCGGCAGCACCCAGCAGGAGAGGAGGCGTATGATCTCTGGAAGATGATTTATACATGAGGTATACGCTGCCATCAGGCTTTACTACTGGTGACGGATTGGAGGTAATGGAAGCATCCCATTTTCCGGGGCGTGGCGATATAACCGGTGTGTCCATTCTTTTCCAGGGGCCAAAAACGGAATCGGCTACGGCCAGGCCTACACGCTTATGCATCCAGGCGCGTTGTGCGCGTCCATCTGCCCAAACATCATCGCGGTTATCGGGTACCTTGAAGTCGTAGGAGGTACCCATATAGTACAGCAGGTATTTGTTTTTATATTTTACAATTCTGGGATTGTGTGTTACGAGGCCGTCAAAGTAGTCTTTGCCGCGGGGTGACAGTACTACTTCTGCAAAGGTATAAGGGCCCTCCGGCGTGGGAGATACCGCTCTTACGATCTGTGAATTAGTAACCCAGTTGCCAAAGCCCAGCTCTTTTGACCAGCGGGAGGCAAACATGTGATATTGTCCGTCTTCACCTTTTACTACAGAAGGATCCCATACCCAGTAGTCATCCATTTTGAAACCGCCACCTACCGGCGCGGTGAGGAGTTTATCTGCGAAGGCCGTTTCGCCGACAGCTGCGAGTAGCTTATTGGTACCCAGTAAGGATGGGAGAATAATGCCCGCGGTGACCTGTTGTATAAAAGTGCTTCTTTTCATGTGTCCAACGTGTTACAATCGACTATAGGTTAGTTCCGTTACTGCAACATACAAAAAAAAGCGAGGTATTGAAAATGCAGCTGTTTTTTTATAATCTCTTATAAACAAATGGGTACTAAAAAAGCATTGTTGTCCTATTCCCGCTATGCCTGTTGCGGCAGTCTGCTGCTAGTCAGGCATCTTTTTATCATCCGTGGCACTGATTTCAAATACCCCTCCCTGCATCAGATCTTTATGAGCGAGGGTGACCGGACTATATGGTTTTCCATCCTTTTTAACGTTATCAATAATCAGTGCTTTTTTCCCTTTCAGCGCACGAACAATAAAGGTGGTAGTAGTAGCGGGTCCGGTTTGAATAGTGACCTGGTCAAACAGTGGTCTTATAAGCGTATACTCCGGTGCTACCGGATTTACCGGATAAAATCCCATGGCGGCAAATACATACCAGGCGCTGATTTGCCCGGCATCGTCATTGCCACATAATCCGCCGGGACCATCATCATATTCTTCCGCCAGGATTTCATGCACACGCTGTTGCAGCAGGTTGGGTTTACTGATGTAACTATAGAGGAATGGAATTTGCTGGCCGGGTTCATTACCATGCCAATATTCTTTCTTTTCAAAAATACTATTCAGTGCCTGTTCAAATTTTTGTTTGCCGCCCATGATATTGATCAGGCCGGGGATGTCGTGAGGTACATAAAACCCGTATTGCCGCGGTGTGCCTTCTGTAATGAAAAAAGCTTTTTTATCCGGATCAGGGTGTTCATACCATTTGCCGGAAGCATAACGTCCATTTACATAGCCTGCCTGCGGATCAAATACATGCATATAATTTTTAGCTCTCTGGCGGAGTAGCTGAGCATCTGTTTTTTTATGTAATGCAGTGGCGATGGTAGAGAGGGCGTAGTCATCAAATGCATATTCCAATGTACGGGATACCTGTTCTTTGGTGTGGAAGGCAAAAGGTACATTGTCTTCCAGTGGCACGTAGCCATATTGGAGATAGGAGGTTAGTGCCCTGCGGCCTTTGCCTTGTCTGTAGTCTGCGGCATCTGCTGTATCAAAGGCATTCTGCCGCATCAGCCGGTAGGCTTCTTCTGCATCGTAATCACGTATGCCTTTGTTGTAGGCCGAAGCAATGAATGGAATGGCATGATCTCCGATCATGGCGGCGGTATAATTATTCCAGCAAGGGAAGATCGGGAGCCAGCCTCCTTGTTGACCTTTTAATAGGAGCGAACGTACAAAGTCGTTGATCAGCGCAGGGTCCAGTATTTCGTATAGTGGTAACTGTGCCCGGTAAATATCCCACATAGAAAAGTCATCGTAGTAGTTACCGGTTGTCAGCTGTTTTACCTGGTAGGATTGTGAAAATGCAGGGTAGGTACCTTTTACATCATTGAAAAGCCTGGGATGCTGCATGGTATGATACAGCGCCGTGTAAAAGATGCGTTTGTTTTTTTCCTGCGACCCTTCTACCAGTATTTTATTTAATGCTTTGTTCCATACTTCATTGCCTGCTTTTACCTGTGCATCGAAGTTCCAGTGATTAATTTCTGCGGCGAGATTTTCCCGGGCGGCAGCGATGCTGGTAAAAGAAGTGCCTATGCGCATTTTAAGGATGCTGCCCTTGTGTACTTTGAATTTTACCGCGCTGCCTATGTTGGGTTGCTGGCTGATACTGTCTGCCGCCAACAGGGATGATTCACTGAATACGGTTGGGGCCTGAAAGCTTTCTTCAAAGCGGACTACAAAATAGCCGTTGAATCCTGCGGGTTGCCCCTGTCCCTGGTAAATGCGGTAGGCAGGATTGTAGCCGGAGATTTCGTTGTTGGCGCGGTTTATATAGATGGCGCCTTTGCCGCGGTCGCTGTTGGGGCGTATAATGATATAGCAATCATCATCGCGGTCAAAGCTGAATTGTATCATGCTGCAACGGGCGGTAGCAGTAACTTCCGCCTTTACCTGGTATTTATCCAGTGTAACCCCATAATAAGCTGGAGTTGCTATTTCTGACTGATGGGAATACGTACTGGCGTAGTCGTTAGGAGATGTTTTCAGTGTGCCACATACCGGCATAATGGTAAAGCTGCCATAGTCCTGTGTACAGGAACCGCTGAGCCAGTGGCTGCTGCGGAAGCCGCTGAAAAGATTGTCTTTGTAATAATAGGGGGCTACACATTTCTGTTCGGTGAGCCTGGTTTGAGGAGTCCACTGCGTCATGCCGAAAGGCATACCTACAGCGGGAATGGTGTTAGCCAGTTGCTCGGTGCCTGCGCCGTGTTTTTGTGCGGTCAAAGTGGTGCTGTTAGCAGTGCCGGTGAGGGTATTTACGTAGCTAAGGAGATTTTTTGTTTGGGCGGTGGCAGTAAGGTGACAAACCAATAATAGTATCAGTGATTTCAGTACCGTCATTTCTTTCATGTGGATTGATTTATCTTTGGACCCCGATTCACCGGAGCAGCACCAATAAAAATAATAAACTATTATGAGTAACAAAATAAATGTATTGGCGATTTGTGGCAGTACACGACAATCTTCTTCCAATCACCATCTCATTAAGGCGATCACAGACCTGAGTGCTGATATATTCCAGGTGCGGATATTAGAGGGATTAACAGCTATTCCGCATTTCAATCCTGATCTGGATATGGAACCTGATAGTGCACCTGCGCCGGTACAGGCATTCCGGCAGCAGTTGGTACAGGCGGATGCGGTGTTGATCTGCACGCCTGAATATGCGATTGGGGTACCGGGAACATTAAAGAATGCGATAGACTGGACGGTGTCTTCCATGCACTTTTCTAAAAAGCCGGTGGCGTTAATTACGGCGGGTACTTCAGGCCATAAGGCACATCAGTCTTTGCTGGGAACCTTGTTGATTATTGAGTCAAAAATAAGTGAGGAGGCACAATTGGTGGTGTCCGGTGTAAAAACAAAAGTAAACGATCAGGGTGTGATTACAGATGAAGGAACGTTGACGCAGGTACGAAAACTGATACAATCGCTGGCTGCAGTGGTGGCAGGAGAAGAAGTTGTTTTATTGCCCGCGCCATTGTTGTTTTAAAACGATCTTAAACAAGGAGGGGCTTTACAGCATTAACTGCAAAGCCCCTCCTTGTTTTTTATATTATAAAGAAGTGTTCCTGAAACACTTCCCATGATCTGTATATACTTATCGCACGCTGTATTTCTTATCTTCCGTAACACTCTTCCAGTTATCAGTGCGGAAGGGGGCTGCCGGAAAGCCTTCTTTATTAAAGAGGTTATCTTCCAGGTTATCATCTGCCCAACCATAACGTACGGCTACCGGGCTGCTTACTTCATCTGTGTATACCACTACTTTATCTCCATCGATGTATGCTTTGGCATAATGAAATTGCTGATCAGTGCCGGCTATTTCAAATCCTCTGATGTAACCATATTTATCTTTAACCGTTAAACCGCCGCCGGTGCTGGTAAAGCTGAGTGTGATTTTGTTACCGTTTGTTTGCATAGACTGATATACAGGGCCGCTGAATATATTATTTTGTCCATAGGTGTTATGCAGCGCTACCGCGGCCAATCTTTTGCCCACATCCTGTTTGTTTCTTGGGTGAATATCTTTAGGCTCACCTATATCCGTGATAACGGCCATGCCTGTATTAGGGACGTTGAGAGAGAGGGTTTGTGCTTCTCTCAGCTCTGCCCATTTGCTACCGTTTTGACTGTTACCGTTGGCGGAGTTGAAGCTGGCCAGTTGTACAAAGTAAAACGGAAATTCGCCCTGGTTCCATAACCTGCGCCAGTCGTTGATCAGCAGCGGAAAGGCTTTTCTGTATTGGTAGGCACGGTCAGCATTACTTTCGCCCTGGTACCAGATGGCGCCTTTAATAGCAAAAGGTATTATCGGATGGATCATGGCATTATACAGCAGGGAAGGGTAGCTGTTTGGACCAACGTTATTGTCTGCAGTGATCACGGAAGCGATGCGGAACGCCCAGTTGCCTGCCAGTGATTGTTTGTGGCCGGCTATGTTTACAAACAGATCGGACGATTCCCCTGTAAAGCCGCCACCGCCGCCGGTGTCCTGTATTTTTACGGCAATCACATTATTGCCTGCTTTTAATACACCTGCCGGTATCTGATACACGCGGCTGGCACTGTACAGATTAGTGCTGCCTACACGCGTGCCATTGATATAGGTAACATCGTTATCGTCTATTGGGCCCAGACTCAGTTCTGCCGGTTTGCCGGCGTCTGCGGGCGCTATATTAAAGTTGTTGCGGAACCATACTTCTCCATCAAAATCAGGAAGCTGTTGTGTTTCCCATGCACCGGGAACTTTCATTTTCAGCCACGACTGGTCGGCGATATTTTCTGACGACCAGGAGGTGGCAGTAGCAGCATCTGGCAAACCGCCCTGTAATGTTTGAATGGTTTTTGCTACCCTGTTTTTGTTGACGAGAGCGAAAGAATCCAGGTTCAATACCGGTGTGTTTTTCATCAGGTCACTGAAGGCTTCGTTGTCAGTCAGGCCTTCGCGGCTGATCCATGTTTCCACGATGGTGCCACCCCAGGAAGTATGTATTAAGCCAATGGGTACATGTAGTTGTTCATTGAGTGTACGGGCAAAGAAGTAGCCTACGGCTGTGAAATCACCGGTATTTTCAGGACTGGCAGGTAACCAGGCGCTTTGCTTGATATCGGCTTTGGGCGTGGCGGAAATATCTTTCGGTAAATAAAAGTGCCGGATATCAGGGTTGGCGGAAGCCGCCTTTTCTCTGTCGGCATTCAACACATCTTTGACATGAAACTCCATGTTCGACTGCCCGCTGCAGATCCATACATCCCCCATGAGGACATCATGTACCGTAATGTCGTTTTGACCTTTTACCGACAGGTTATAGGGGCCGCCGGCTTTTTCGGGATTCAGCAATACTTTCCACTGCCCGTTTTTATCTGCTTTGACGGTCTTTGTTTGCTGATTAAACCGGATGGTAATCTTTTCATTCTTATCTGCCCAGCCCCATACAGGAATTGGCTTATCACGCTGCAGGATCATATTATCCCCGAAAATGTTGGGCAAACGAACGGTAGCGAAGGCCATGGAACTTATCATGGTAGCCGCCAATAATAAAACTCTTTTTTTCATAATTGTGGTATTGTCTGAATAAAGTTGTCAGGGAAACCCCGTGGAATCGCTATGCGAGTATAAATGTAAGAAAGACATTTTTTATTTTATAACTTTTATATGGGAATGGTTTGTTAAGCGGCATTCTGCTCCCTGGAAATGAGCGATAGATAATAACATAACGGCCTGCTTGCCCGTTAAACGTTGTCCGGTATAGCCGTTAACGTAGGAAATGGTGGTTTTGAAGTAGATATGACACCGGGATCTGTTCCGGTAATACTTAAAATTATATACAACTAATACTAAATAGTGTAACAATTCCCCTTCCTGCGGGGAGTAGCTTTGCATAATAAAATTAGTCAATTATGTCAATCGCTATATCCGCGCAGCCTGTTGCTGCACGTACAAAGAATCAGATTAAAGAATCATTCCCGGTGCTGGAAATGACCTGTGCCGCCTGTGCTGTCAGCGTAGAATCTATGCTGAAATCAGTAACTGGTGTGGAAGATGCAGGGGTGAACTTCGCCAACCAGCGTGCCTGGGTAGTGTATGACCCCGGCGTGGTTACGCCGGAAGGGCTGCAAAGCAGCGTCCGCAGTGTGGGCTACGACTTGCTGATCAACAAGGAAAACCAGGAGGAAGAACAGGCTGCTGCACAGCAAAAGCATTACCAACAGGTAAAACAAAGAACCATCTGGTCGGCTGCCCTGTCGTTGCCGGTAGTGATTATAGGTATGTTTTTCATGGATATGCCCTATGGCAACTATATCATGATGGCGTTTGCCACACCTGTGGTATTTTTTCTGGGCCGTCACTTTTTTGTGAACGCGTGGAAACAAGCCCGACACGGTAAAGCCAATATGGACACCCTGGTAGCATTGAGCACCGGTATTGCCTGGCTATTCAGTGCCTTTAATACTTTTTACCCTGAATTCTGGCACCAACGTGGCTTGCATGCACATGTTTACTTTGAAGCAGCAGCGGTAGTCATCGCCTTTATCTCTCTCGGAAAATTACTGGAAGAAAAAGCAAAATCAAATACTTCTTCTGCCATCAAAAAACTGATCGGCTTACAGCCTAAAACCGTGTTGCTGGTAGGCAGTGATGGCAGTACCACCGAAATTCCCATTGCACAGGTACAGGTAAACGATCTGCTGGTGGTAAAGCCAGGTGAGAAGATCCCGGTGGATGGTAAAGTAGACAACGGTACTTCGTATGTAGATGAAAGTATGATTACCGGTGAACCCGTACCGGTGGCTAAGAAGGCAGGCGACTCCGTGTTTGCCGGTACTATCAATCAGAAAGGGAGCTTTCAGTTCCGGGCTGAAAAAGTAGGGGCAGACACGCTGCTGGCTCAGATCATTAAAATGGTGCAGGAAGCCCAGGGGAGTAAAGCGCCGGTGCAGAAACTGGTCGATAAAATTGCCGGCATCTTCGTACCGGTGGTGATAGGTATTGCTATCTTAACTTTCATCACATGGATGGTATTGGGCACAGACAATGCTTTTAGTCATGCTTTGCTCACCGCTGTTACCGTACTGGTGATTGCCTGCCCCTGTGCGCTGGGACTGGCCACACCTACCGCTATCATGGTAGGTGTAGGTAAGGGCGCCGAAAATAATATCCTCATCAGGGATGCAGAAAGCCTGGAGCTGGCGCATAAAGTAAATGCCCTGATACTGGACAAAACAGGTACCATTACAGAAGGCAAGCCGGTGGTGACAGATATTATCTGGAACATTACAGATACTAATGCCGCAGCAGTTTTATACGCGCTGGAACGTCAATCGGAGCATCCGCTGGCAGAAGCCGTGGTAGCTCACCTGGAAGGGGATCATACCAAACCTGTCACCCTGCAACACTTTGAAAGTATTACCGGACAAGGGGTGGAAGGAAATTATGATGGCCGCACCTGGTATGCAGGTAATCTGAAGCTGATGCAGGCACATGGCGTGATCATGGATGGAGCGATTACCGCCAAGGCAGGCGCTTTACAGGCGGCCGCCAACACTGTGATCTATTTTGCTACCGGCACGACCTTGCTGGCCGTGGTCGCGATTGCAGACAAAATTAAAGCCACTTCCAAAGCAGCGATTGAAACATTGCAGCGCAGTGGAATAGAAGTATATATGCTGACAGGTGACAATGCCCACACCGCGGCGGCAGTGGCGCAACAGGTAGGCATTAAGCATTACCGGGCAGAAGTGCTGCCAGCCTTTAAAGCAGCTTTTGTAAAAGAATTACAACAGTCCGGTAAAGTGGTGGCCATGGCCGGTGATGGTATCAACGATTCGCAGGCACTGGCGCAGGCAGATGTGAGCATCGCCATGGGGAAGGGATCCGATATTGCCATGGATGTGGCAAAGATGACTCTGATCACCTCTGACCTGAACAGTATTCCCCGGGCATTCAAATTATCCGGAAAAACTGTCCGCACCATTAAACAAAATCTCTTCTGGGCGTTTATATATAATATCATCGGTATTCCCATTGCGGCGGGTATTTTATTCCCGGTCAATGGTTTCTTACTGGATCCCATGATTGCAGGGGCTGCGATGGCATTAAGCTCAG
The DNA here is from genome assembly GCF_052114225.1 of Chitinophaga sp. RAB17. Classification (NCBI taxonomy): domain Bacteria; kingdom Pseudomonadati; phylum Bacteroidota; class Chitinophagia; order Chitinophagales; family Chitinophagaceae; genus Chitinophaga; species Chitinophaga sp. RAB17. The sequence goes on from NZ_JBFREI010000006.1 coordinate 48,344, forward strand.
TGAGTGTAGTCAGCAACAGCTTACGCCTCAAAATGGCAAAACTATAATTATGTAAAAGGAATCATGAATTGTATAACAACACACGCTTCCTTCGTACGTAATTTTACAACATCAAATAAATATTCATCTCACGAAAAAAAAGAATCATACAATGGAAACAGTACAGTTTAAAACAAACATTAAATGTTCAGGATGTATAGCAACGGTAACGCCTGTATTAAATAACCTCGCCGGCGCTGATAACTGGAGCGTAGACCTGGCCAGCCCGGATAAAGTATTGACCGTGTCAAAAGAAAATTTGGATAAAAGCGAAGTCAGGGTAGCAATAGAAAAAGCAGGTTATAAAGCGGAAGCATTGTCTTAATACAGCCGCCTCCGGGCATGGATGAATTTCTTAAAAAAATAAAACAATTTAACATGAAAAAGATATTACTGGCAGGAATAGTATTGGTGGCCGCATTTTTTCAGCAAAGCATGGCACAGGATAAAACAGTATCTGCGCAACTGTCTCCTTTACTTTCTCACTATTATCAGATTAAAGATGCACTGATCAGCAGCAATGCAACGGCAGTAGCCGCTCAGGCCGATGAATTCGCAAAAGCCGCTGCCAGTGTAGATATGACATCCATGCCCGCTGCTACACATACCGCTTATATGCCATTGTCGGAGAAACTGTTGGCCGATGCCAAAGCAATGTCTGGCACAAAAGATATCAGCAAACAGCGGGAATATTTCAAAACCTTCTCCGATAACTTTTATTTACTGGCCAAAGCGGTACCACTGTCCGCACAACCAGTATACCAGGAATACTGCCCCATGAAAAAAGCGTACTGGTTAAGCAGCAGCAACGCTATTAAAAATCCTTACTATGGTAATCAGATGCTGACCTGTGGTAAAGTAAGTGATACCATTAAGTAGTACTTTAATTTGAATTATGAAAGCAGTATTTCTGTATATAACATTGATGAGCCTGTGTAGTGTAGTTGCTGCACAGGCTTCTTTAAATCAGGCTCCCAGGGTGATCCGATACGATCTGTATGTAGGTGATACCATGGTGAATTACTCCGGTAAAACAAAGCATGCCCTGTCTATTAACGGTACCATTCCAGGACCCACCCTCCATTTGACGGAAGGAGATACCGCTGAAATATACGTACACAACACCCTGAAAGAGGAGACGTCTATTCACTGGCATGGGCTTATTTTACCCAACCAGTATGATGGTGTTTCCTACCTCACTACCAGTCCTGTAAAAGCAGGAGAAACACATCTGTACAGATTCCCCATTGTACAACATGGTACTTACTGGTACCACAGTCATACCATGTTCCAGGAACAGAGCGGGATGTATGGCGCGATTGTTATCCATAAAAGAAATGAAACTAACGCAAAGGAATATACGATGTTGCTGAGCGACTGGACAGATATGCATCCGCATACCGTGAACCGCTATCTGCACAATGCCAACGACTGGTTTGCGATTAAGAAAGGATCTGTACAGAGTTATTCCGAAGCCATTCAGCATAAACATTTTTCTACCAAGGTGACCAATGAATGGAAACGTATGAATGCCATGGATGTGAGTGACGTGTATTATGAACGTTTTCTCACAAATGGTAAAGCAGTGGCGGAACAACCCCAGTTCAAGGCCGGCGATAAAGTAAGATTGCGCATTATAAATGGTAGCTCTTCCACTTATTTCTGGCTGCATTATGCCGGCGGTAAAATCGCGGTGGTAGCCAATGATGGAGCAGATGTGGAACCGGTAGAAGTGGATCGTCTGCTGGTAGGCGTATCAGAAACCTATGATGTGATAGTGACCATACCGGATAATATGCAGTATGAATTTATGGCCACTGCCGAAGATCGTACTGGTAGTACTTCCCTGTGGCTGGGACAGGGCATGAAAATGCCGGCTAAACCATTGCCCCGGTTGAAATATTTTGAAGGGATGAAGATGATGAATGACATGATGAAGATGAACGGGGACCTGGATACCAGTGATGGCATGCAGATGACGAATCAGCAAATGGACATGAACACTGTGATGTATCCCGAAATCACCGGCGATGATAAGTCTGCTCCTATGGCCCATGATATGCATGGTATGCAGATGGACAGCACCGCCGGAGATATTGTAACACTGAACTATGGCATGTTAAAAGCTCCGGAGAAAACCACTTTACCTGCAGGGCCGGTGAAGCTGTTGAATTTTGAACTAACGGGTAATATGAATCGTTATGTATGGAGTATCAATAACAAAACAGTTTCCGAAACAGATAAGATCTTAATTAAGAAAGGAGAGATTGTAAGAATCGTGTTGTATAACAATACGATGATGCGGCATCCGATGCATTTGCATGGACATTTTTTCAGGGTATTGAATGGACAGGGAGAATATTCTCCGCTGAAAACCGTGCTGGACATCATGCCTATGGAAACGGATACGATTGAATTTGCCGCCACAGAAAGCGGGGACTGGTTCTTTCACTGTCATATTCTCTATCACATGATGAGTGGGATGGGACGTGTGTTCAGCTATGAAAATTCACCACCCAATCCGGAGGTGCCGGATCCGGCGATGGCTTACCGTATGCTGAAGAAAGATGATCGCATGTTGCATACCATGGCCAGAGTTGGACTTGAAAGTACCGGCAGTGACGGCGAAATCATGGTGGCGAATACACGTTACCGTTTGTCTACCGAATGGCGCCTGGGATTAAATGACCGGCATGGTTACGAGAGCGAGAGTCATTTTGGACGATACTTTGGTAAAATGCAATGGTTATTTCCCTACGTGGGATGGGATGTGCGTTACCGTAAGATGGACGAACCGGAGAAAAATTTATTCGGACAAAAGAATACCAAAGATTTCAGACAGGTGTTTCACGTAGGGTTGGAGTATACTTTGCCGATGCTGATTGTGGCAGATGCCTCTGTGGATACAGATGGGCGGCTGCGGTTTCAGCTGATGCGGGATGACGTACCGGTAACAAAGCGGCTGCGCTTCAGTTTTATGGTGAACACCGATAAAGAGTACATGGCAGGGTTCCGGTATATTGTGACCAAGAACTTTGCGTTTTCAACGCATTACGACAGTGACATGGGATTAGGCGCGGGGATTACATTAAGCTACTAAACTAACAGCAATGGAACATCAACATCAGCATACGGAAATGAAAATGGAACATGATATGTCGGCACATGATCATGCCGCCAAAGGACACAGCGGGCATCACGATCATCATGCCATGATGATCGCCGATTTCCGGAAACGTTTTTATATCGTGTTGGTACTCACCATCCCGGTGATGTTATTATCAAAAATGATCCAGCACTGGCTGGGCATTACGATTAGTTTTCCGGGAGATGCATACGTATTGATGCTACTGTCGTCTGTAGTCTTTGTATACGGTGGCTGGCCATTTCTGAAAGGCTGGTATGAAGAGATGAAGGCCTGGGAGCCGGGTATGATGACATTGATAGGATTTGCTATTACTGTGGCATATATCTACAGCGTGGCCACTGTATTAGGTTTGTCAGGAATGGATTTTTTCTGGGAGTTGACTACGTTGATCCTCATCATGTTGCTGGGGCATTGGATTGAAATGAAATCGGTAGCCGGTGCATCCAGGGAGTTGGAGTTGCTGGTACAGCTGATGCCGGATGAGGCACACCTGGTGCATGGGGAGCATGTCATGGAAGTAAAAACAGCTACACTCAAAGCCGGAGATATCATTTTAATTAAGCCGGGAGAAAAAGTAGCTGCGGATGGCAGCATTACAGAAGGGGAAACCTATTTGAATGAGAGTATGCTGACGGGCGAATCGAAACCGGTGCAGAAGCAGAAAAATGATAAAGTCATTGCGGGATCTATCAATGGCAATGGCGCTATTAAAGTGCTGGTGACACATGGGGCGGAAGACTCTTATTTATCGCAGGTAGTGAAGCTGGTGCAGGATGCGCAGCAATCCAAATCAAAAACGCAGTTGCTGGCAGATAAGGCGGCACGTTGGCTGACGCTGATCGCTATTCTTGCCGGGGTAGCTACTTTCTTATACTGGTGGTTAAGTGGCAGGGATTTATCTTTCGCCATAGAGCGGATGGTAACGGTGATCGTTATTTGTTGTCCGCATGCGTTAGGGCTGGCAGTGCCGCTGGTGATAGCAAAATCCACGGCGCTTTCTGCAAGGCATGGACTGTTGATTAAAAACCGCACGGACTTTGAGAATTCACGTAAAATCACCACCATCGTATTTGATAAAACGGGTACCCTTACGGTGGGACGTTTTGAAGTGGTACGTTTTGAAGCAATACAACAGGGGGGATCGAAAGAAATGATCCTGCAAATGGCGGCGGCGCTGGAGGGTAGCTCTGAGCATCCTATTGCTACGGGGATTATCAGTAAGGTCAAAGCATTGCAGTTATCGGTGCCGGCGGCAGAAAATGTGACAGCGATTACGGGCAAAGGAATCACAGGCCGGGTAGATGGCAAAGATGTGAAAGTGGTGAGTCCGGGTTTTATAACAGAGCAGTTTAAGGACCGTAATGTGAGCGCAGACATACAATCCGGGGAGACGGTTGTTTATGTAATGATGAATGAGGTGATTGCAGGTTTTATTGCGCTGGCAGATCAGATCAGACCGGAATCTGCAGGGGCTATTGCTACATTAAAAGCAAATAATATTAAAACGGTGTTGCTCACAGGGGATAATAAAGTGGTGGCGGAAAGCGTGAGTAAAACGTTGGGTATGGATAGTTTCATCGCGGAAGTATTGCCGCATCAGAAGCTGGACAAAATCAAGGAATTACAGCAGCATGGCGAGTTTGTGGCCATGACGGGCGATGGAATAAATGATGCGCCGGCATTGGCACAGGCCAATGTGGGCATTGCGATTGGCAGTGGAAGTGATGTGGCAGCAGAAACGGCGGGTATTGTGCTGGTGAACAGTAATCCTCAGGATGTGGTGAACCTGATTTTATTTGGGAAAGCCACCTGGCGTAAAATGATTCAAAACCTGGCCTGGGCAACGGGCTATAATATAGTGGCGTTACCGTTAGCGGCCGGGGTATTGTATAAAGAAGGTATTTTGCTGAGTCCCGCTGCCGGAGCGGTTTTGATGACTGTCAGCACTGTAATGGTAGCCATTAATGCCAGTATGTTAAAAGTGAAAGGGTCAGGGAAATAAGTATTGTGTATTTTGCGGAGGATGTATGCATGTGATAGTATTTGTTTTCGATTTCCCGGTTTACGAATTTATTAATGCAGCCTAAGACGCGCAAAAAAAGAATGAACTGGGAGAAATGAAGAAGGGGATCATTGCTAACGGCAGCGATCCCCTTCTTGAATATAGGATTAAATGGTAAGTCTACTCGGATTTCAGACTTTTCACCGGGTTCATGAGGGCGGTCTTTATAGCCGTGTAACCCACGGTGAGCATTACGACTACAATAGAGATAACGATGGCGAGCGCAAAAACGCTGATGCCCAGGTTAATGCGATAAGCAAAAGTATCCAGCCAGCGGCTCATGGCGAGCCAGGCCAGCGGTGCTGCCACCATAAAAGCCATCAGCAACATATAGATAAATTCTTTGCTGAACAGCCATACAATACTTTCTACACTGGCGCCCAGTGTTTTCCGGATCCCTACCTCTTTGGTTCTTTGGGCAGCCATAAAAGATACAAGGCCATACAATCCAATACAGCCAATGATAATAGAGATGCCGGTGAACATTTTGATCAGCCGGAAGATCATCATGTCCAGTTTATAGAATTCGGCGAGTTGTTCGTCGAGGAAAGCGTATTTATAAAAGTATTGCGGATAAACATCTTTCCAGGCTTTTGCCATCACAGGTTCCATTTTCTGGAATTGATCCATATTCATCTTTATGGCGCAATTGGAATAGTTATCACTGATGGTAGAGATAAATATAGGGTCTATGGCTTCATGGAACGAGCGTGTGTGAAAATCTTTTACCACACCTACTACGCTGCCCTTACCTCCATTAATATTGACTTGTTTGCCTAACACGGCTTCATTGGATGCCAGTTGGAGACTTTTTACGGTAGTTTCATTCACGAGGAACTCCCGTGCGGTATCTGAAGGCAGCAGGTTGCGACCAGCCAGGAGCTGTAAACCAAACGTGCCTACATAATTGGCATCGCCGGCCCTGTTGTAAATAGTAAACTTTTCTGCTTCTGTCCGGGTATCAAACAGGATGCTGGTAGAAGGAGATTTGGCGGTGGCAGGGGCATTGCCGCAAAAAGTAACCTGCTCCACTCCCGGAATCTGGGATAATAATGATCGCAGGGTACTTAACTTTGAAGCACTGTTATCGGGAACCGGCAACATCACGATGGCATCTTTCCGGAACCCGGGGTTTGCTTCTTTGGAATAGCGCATCTGGTTGGCAATCACGATGGTACCGATAATCAGTAACTGAGAAATCGCAAACTGCGTAATGACGAGCCCTTTTCTGAGTGACAGGCCACCTGCATTTTTTTGCGACAGTTTATTTTTAAGGGCCAGTATTGGTTGAAAGCCGGCGATGATCATTCCGGGATATGCACCGGAGAGTAGCACCACCGACAGGAATAGCAAAGGTAAAAACAACAGGAGGTAGGTATCTCCCAAAATATTGATCCGCAGCTGTACATCGAAAAGGTGGTTGAGATAGGGTAACGCCAGTTGAGCCAGCAAATAGGCCAGGAGCATGGCAATAAAAACAACTACTGCTGTTTCAATGATAAACTGTAGAAAAATTTGTCCGCGGTAACTACCCAATACTTTGCGCAGGCCAATTTCTTTTGAGCGTCCCAGCGCCTGGGCAATGGTAAGATTTACGAAATTGATGCAGGTAGTAATGATCAGCAGCAGGCCAATGAATACCATGACCCACAGGTTTTTCTTTTCGATGTAACCATTTAACGCCGGATTGAAATGGATGTCGGCAATAGGCTGCAGCTGGAATTGGAATAATTTTGCCGCCTCTTTATCGTAATATTTTGTGGAGACAACAGGTAGTAATTTACTATTTACATCTGTTGCAGCCACACCTGGTTTCAGTAACACAAAACATTGCATGCCTCTGTTCACGTTCAGCCACCAGTCTTTTTCCACTAACCAGGGCGAATGATTTTTCAGGTTATCAAACGGGAAATAAATTTCAGCACGGAAGTCGGTGTTGGCCGGAATATTTTGCAGGATGCCTGTTATGGTAAAATGCAGGGTGTCATCGAGCTGAATGGTTTTGCCGATAGCATCTGTAGTCCCGAAATATTTTTTAGCGATTCTTTCTGTGATAACAGTGGTATAAGGTTCCTTTAGCATGCTGGCAGAGGCGCCGGTTAATAAAGGAAAGCGGAGCATGTCGAAGTAGGAGGGATCAGCAAAAGCAACATCTTCTTCAAACTTTTTATCATGAGAAGTGGAGATCACTTTTTTACCCAGTGAGGCTATCCTTGCCAGTTTTTCGGATACGGCAAAATCATTGCGGAAGGCATCTCCTAAAGGAAAAGGGACGCCGGCATTGTAACGTATTTTATCTTCATGAAAGGCGGTGACAATCCTGTAAATTCTGTCTTTATTGGGGTGGAAGGTATCAAAGCTCAGGTGATATTTTACCATGGTAAAAATCAGTATGATACAGGCGATTCCCAGGGCAAGTCCGGATATATTGATGACAGCATGTGTTTTGAAGCGTTTTAAGCTCCGCCAGGCAGCCTTGAAATAGTTTGTTATCATAGTAACAGGTTGACGCCGGATAGTGTTAAAAAAGATGCCAGTAGTTAAGGCTTAGGAGTATCAATCTTTTTGATAATTTTATTTTTTAAATATGTCCGGATCTGTACACCTGTTTGTGCGGTTTTGTTGAGTGAGCTGGCTTTCTGCATAAGTCTGTATCCGCAGGCTATGACCTGCGGACACAGACTGTTTTATGGCGTAAAAATTAAATCACTTTTATTACCTGTCCGGTACCTGCACCGAGTATACTTTTGAGATAGCCGTATACCACCTGTTTCATGGTAACGGGAATATGTCCCGGGAAATAGGGGAAGTAGGCCGGGGACTCTTCCACCACGGTAGGACTTACCGCATTGATACGTACACCGTTCTCCAGTTCAATAGCAGCAGCACGTGCAAATGCTTCTACTGCTCCATTGACGGCAGAAGGGTTAGCGCCACTTACCACCGGATCATTCGTCAGTACGCCGGCGGTTAAAGTAAAGGAACCTTTGGGGTTGATATGGTGTTGCCCAATGAGTACCAGGTTGATTTGTCCCATTAATTTGCTCTCAACGCCTATTCTGAATTCCTTATCTGTCATGTTTTTCAGAGGACCGAAATAGGCATCTCCTGCGGTGCATACCAGTGCATCGAATGCACCTGCCTGTTTGAATAAATTTTCTATAGATGCAGGGGAGGTAATATCGGTTTGAATATCGCCACTTTTAGAACCTACTCTTATAATCTCGTGATCTTTTTCCAGGGAACTTGCCACGTGCTTTCCGATGGTACCACTTGCGCCTACGATGATAATTTTCATTGATGTAAATTTTTATTTTTTATAAAGAAATAACCGGGTATAAGGGAAGTTACGAAGAACGCTTTCGTCCTACAAATCTAACTACAGCACCTTTCCCGATATGATACTCACCCTCATTTAACAGGATGTCTTCTTCGATCAGCATGATCGGGTCATAGTTTTCAAAGTCAGCACGGATCTCTGCTTCAGAGAATAACATATCCAGATCATCGGGACCGCCTACTTTAGGATCCAGGATTTTCAGTTCCAGGTGCCTTTTGCTGAAAGCTTCCAGGATAATGATACCACCTGGTTTGAGATAGTCATTTAATTTTTTGTGAAGGATAGATTTTCTTTCGGCATCAAAATGAGCATAAATTAATCCCATGGCATCAAAGGAAGCGTTTTCAAAGGGTAGCTGCTCCAGGTCTCCCACCATATACTCCATGGTAACATGCTGCTCCCCGGCGAGTTGTAATGCTTTAGCCTTTCCTTCAGCACTCAGATCAAATGAAGTTACTTTCCATCCTGACATAGCCGCAAACACCCCATTCCGTCCTTCGCCATCTGCCGGCATCAATATAGATCCGGGTTCAAATTTCTGAAGCCATTCTTTGAAAAAGAGATTGGGTTCTTTTCCATAGGCGTAGGTTGCTTCTTTATATCGGTCATCCCATTTGTTTTTGTACATCTCATTCCAGGTTTGTGTCATGTTGCTGGGTTTTAATTTTTAAAGAATAATCATTTTTTGTTACCGTGCCGGGAGGAGATCCGGCGGATGATCATATCCACCAGTGGCAGTCCAAGAAATATGATGCAGGGAACTAAAGTGATCGTTAACAAAAGTGTTCTCTGATATAATGGAAATGCAGATAATGGCTTGCCAAACAAATAAAGAAACAGGGTGATAGATGGATAGATGATGATCCAGATTTTCAGGGAAGCAATTAACTTATTCTTTGTTTTCATATTAAGAGATTACTTTTTGACAACATTGTTTTATCTGTTGCAAAAGTAAGATCAGCCGCATTAGCCATGATAGGACAAAGATGTAGTTGTGTGGTACTTATTTGAAGTGATGCCTGAATGTTTCCGGTGAGTGACCGGTATGCTTTTTAAAGAACCTGATGAAATAGGAAACGTCTTCGTATCCCAGGAGATCCGCGATCTGGTTTATTTGATTAGATGTTACCAGCAGGTATCTTTTGGCTTCCAGTATAATATATTCATTCATCACTTCAGAACAGGTTTTGCCTAACGTTGTTTTTGTGACAGCATTGAGCTGATAGGTAGAAAGATTCAGCATTTCAGCATATTGCGCCACCTGTTTATGGTCAGCAACATGTGTTTCCAAAAGCGCCAGGAAAGCTTCCAGTTGTTCTTGTACATAGAGGTTCGCTTTATCGGCCGGGGTATTGTTATTTTTTCGTGTTAATTCGATAAAGAAGATCCGCATATTTGCTTTGATCACTTCCTGGTACTGTTCCTGTTTGTCGGTATGTTCCTGGAAGATATTGGCGAGGATCGTCAGCAACTTTTGAAATCTGCCGGTGTCAAGCGTATACTGATTGTTACTACTGGCTTTGCGTAATAGTTGACTAGCTGCATTGTCAGCAGAAGAATAGAACTCGTTTCTAAAATGCATCATATATCCCGTGCCTCCTGCTTTTAGGGTGAGTTGGTGCACCTGACCGGGGCGCATAAAGAAAATGGTATGATTACCAATTGGGTAAGGGGTAAAGTCTATTTCATGCTGACCAGCTCCTTTTTTCAGCGCAAGTACATAAAAGAAGTCATGTCTGTGAAGTTCCTGTACCATATCTGCTCCGGCAAGAACATCCTGGAGATCCCGGATGTTGAAGCTTTCAGCGGCATTCAGTTCTTTTTGTGCAGCATGGATATGTCTTATTGGTATTTTTATCATTAACGGGTATTCTTGCCGTGAAGGTGCGAAAAATATTTATGGCAACAATGGACCTTTACTTACTTCAATACCTGCTTTATACACTGCTGATATTTTGCGGGTGTTTTTTATATCCTGTGCAGGGTTGCCATCGAGTATTATAAAGTCTGCGGTTTTTCCGACGGAGATAGTACCGTATTGATCATTTATTTTCAATGCTTTCGCCGCATTGCTGGTGGCGATGGTAATCGCCTGTAAAGGTGTGAGCCCTGCCTGCACCAGCAGTTCCATTTCCAGGTGTTCAGAAAACCCCTGCGTGCGTACCGGCTGCGCGCCGGAATCGGTGCCAAGCGCCACCAGTATGCCTGCATCTGCTATGATCTTTACATTTTTCAGGGCTGTTTCAAAGGCATGTATATTCCGTTGGTAGGAAGGGCTGTTTTTCAGGTTGTCCTGATATGTCTGGGAGGTAATCGTTTCATATGTGCCGGGTTCCAGCGAAGCTTTGAAGAAAGGATCATCGATCCATTCCGGCTTACGGGCATAGATATACGCATATTCATCAAGAGAAAGGGTAGGAATGTAGATGGTCCCTTTGGTTTTCATTTGTTGCAGCAATGTGGCATCAATTTCCTGATCACGGATACTGTGTGCAATGATGTCGAGGCCATTGCTGACAAGGCGGTGGGCATCTGCGAGGTAATACAGATGGGCTGCCACCCGTATATGATGCTGGTGTGCGCGCGTGATGATGGCTTTATATATTGCGCTGTCCATTTTAGGGGAGGAGCCGCCAAAGTCATCTACCCACATTTTTATAACGGTGGGTTTGAGCGCTGCTACACTGTCCATTTCGCGGATAGCCTGTGCCACGGTGGCGGGGTGATAGATCTTCTTCATAGCAGGTGCGCCTTTGAACGCTGCAAAGCCGTAGCCGGCAGAGAACAGTCTTGCACCAGGTAATAGTCCATTAACAGCCGAATCCCGCAGCCCCGTTTCAAAGAGCATGGGCTCATCAGAACCCATGACCAGGATATTGGTCACGCCATAGTCGGTGTATTTTTTCAACTGTGATAATATATTTTTCCGGGTATAAGGATCTGTTTTATTATCATTGCCCTGTATCATTCCAATATGTACATGACTGCTGATGATTGCCGGCATCACTGTTTTACCTTGCCCGTTGATGACGGTGGCGCCATTAGCGGTTTGGTTTGGACCAACTTTAACAATAATGCCTCCTTTAATGAGGATATCGGTATGTTCCACAGGAGCGCCGCCATTGCCGTCTATGAGGGTGATGTTTTTCAGCAGGATGGTTTTTACCGGAGGTGCCGGCTGAAAGGCAAGCAGGCAGGTTAGTGTGAGGAGTAGTAACAGATAGTTTTTCATAACAAAGATATTCTGAACAGGAATTTAAGCATTTAGTGGAAGAGGAGCAAATAGGAATGGTTGAATGGAGAATCTTTATAGTCTTGAAATTAATGTATAGATAATTTCAATGGCATTATACAAAAACAAATAATAGCATTTAAAATGAGTGTTGACGTAAACGATGTCTACTGGCATGATTCGGAAGTTAAGAACATTATTATTAACCGGGAAGATCCTGGAAATATAGATACTATTAAGTTTGAAGTTGACTGGTGGGAGAGTGGAAACAAAGGGGCGCTTATCTTTGAAAAGGTTTATTTTATAAAGATGGAATTAAATATGGGTATGCATGTAAATGAAATGCTGGATACGGTTACCATTGATAATAATGACGCCGATTTCATTAAACATGAAAAAATCAATGGCGGCTATGAGCCCAACACAAATTGCTATGTGATAAAGATGCTGACAACAGGGAGCGATATAAAAGTGATTGCGGCTAAAATAGTGGTGATTGATTGATATTGCCCGGCATCAAAATATATACATGATTATAGAAAGCTGCCCATTAAGTATAAAGGACTTTAAGGGCAGCTTTAAATTTCCTGGTGTTATCTCCTCTATTGTTTAATCTCTCCCGGAATCACTTCTACCACTACCTTTCTTCCTCCCCGCAGCACATCTACAGTGATCCTTTTCCCGATCTGTTTTTCTGAGAGCAGAAGGTGAAGGGCATCTACAGAAGCCACTGGTTTGTCGTCGAAGGCGATGATAATATCACCGATATGTAGTTCGGTATTGTAGAAATTTCCGTCCGGTACTGTTTCGTACACATATACCCCGGTTTGGACGGATAGTTTGTTGGCGGCAATCATGCGGCTGCTGAGATTCACCGGATGTGCGGCGATGCCCAGTTGTGCCCGTCTGATTTTGCCGTGCAGGATTAGTTGTCCTGCTATCTGAGCGGCCAGATTAGAGGAGATGGCGAAGCAGAGCCCCTGTGCGGAGGCGATGACCGCAGTGTTTACACCAATGACCTGTCCCCTGGAGTTGACCAGCGGTCCGCCGCTGTTGCCCGGATTGAGGGCCGCATCGGTTTGTATCACATCGTCTATCAGCCGGCCGTTGCTGGCACGGAGGGTACGTCCCAATGCGCTCACCACACCGGCGGTGACAGTATATTGCAGCCCCATAGGGTTGCCGATAGCGATGGCGATCTGGCCTACCTGTAAAGTGGATGAATCGGCGAGTGGCATTGCTTTAAGCCCCGTTTCATCAATTTTCAGTACGGCAATATCTGTGGAGGGGTCGGCGCCTTTAATTTCGGCGCTGACTCTTCTGCCATCAACAAAAGATACTTTAATGCTTTCAGCATTTTCTACCACGTGGTTGTTGGTAATGATGAAGCCATCAGAAGAAATAATGAAGCCGGAGCCGGTACCCACCTGCGTGCGCCTTTCCCGCGTACGCCGGTCGCTTACCTTTTTCTGTACTTCTATATGTACCACCGATTCAGCAACAGTACCCACTACACCGGTAACGGTCTGGGAATAGGCATCTAATAAACTCCAATCGTTCGACGCCTGGTGCGTAAGAAATGAAATTGAGTTATCCATAATGATAAATGCGCTCAAATTTATTTCCAGAATGGCGCAGGTGCCGTTTTGGCATTCATTACAACAATTTTATGTCATCTTTGCCATGAATGCCCTGCTAAAAATCATAATTATTTAGCTATTTTGACGGTCAATGTTTTTCGTCTAATAAGGGTCTATGCCAGGAACTGATTTACAGGCAATGTGGGATGCTGTTTACATAGCGGACGATCAACAGTCGTTCCGGAAGTTGTTTAACCATTTTTACGGCGGATTAGTGCGTTTTGCAACAGATCTGTCTATCAGCAGGGAGGCCGCAGAAGAAATCGTGTCCGATGTTTTTATTCAGCTCTGGAAAAACCGGAAGAACAGTGAACCCATCCTGCATGTGAAAACCTATTTATTTACAGCTGTACGTAATCGCTGTTATAATCACCACCGTGACCACTACAAGCATCAGTGGCTGGAACTGGAAGCCGACAACGCCCCGCTGACCGGCGATGTGCACCCACAGCTGGAATGGAAGGAAATGCAGGGCTGGCTCGACAAAGCCATCGCCACACTATCTCCGCAGGGACGTACCATTTTTCGCCTGGTCCGCGAAGAAGGATTTAAATACAAAGAAGTAGCCGCCCTCCTGGAAATTTCCCCACGCACCGTAGAAACCCAACTGGTAAGAGCTACCAGCCGCCTACGCCAGGCATTACAACACTATGGCAGCGGTTTCGACCAGAAAATTCCTGTCCGCTAAAAAATATTTTCTCTTCCTGTAGGTAATCGGTTTCATTTTCGTGTCTCTCCCTGTAGGGAACATTTGTTCGTTTAAACAAATTATACATGGACAGTCACCGGCTGGATGAATTAATGACCGCAAAACTGAGTGGCACGCTGGACGATGCCGGTCAGCGGGAATTGACGCAATTACTGGAACAGCACCCGGAATGGGCGCAGGAGCTTACCTTGCTGGAACAATACTGGCAGGCCGTTCCCATAGAGGAGGCACCTGCCGATACTGTTTTTAGTGAGATGATGGCAAAAGCGGAACCTCCGGAAGCTACGAAAGTTGTCCCGTTCCGGCACGACTGGTGGAAATGGGCGGCTGCTGCGGTAGTCATAGGATTCTTACTCAGTGCTGCTCTCTGGTTATTGCCGGGTGACCGGGCGAAACCGCCTGATCTGGAATTGGTGCAAACCCGTAATGGTGAGCGGCGGCAATTCCGGCTCAGCGATGGTAGCATCGTACACCTGAATGCATCCAGCCGCGTTACGTTTGATCTTAATAATTCCAGTCGCGAAATATGGCTGGAAGGGGAGGCTTACTTTGAAGTAGCTAAAGATCCGAAACGCCCTTTTATTGTTCACGCCGCCGCGATGAATATTCATGCACTCGGTACCTCCTTTAACGTGAAAGCTTATCCCGGCGATCCCCGTTATGAAACCACTTTGCTGGAAGGTGCAGTAGAAGTATATCTCAATAAAACACCTGCGCATAAAATACGCTTACGTCCCTACGAAAAAGTAGCGTACGATAACAACAATGCGATCTCATCTTCGGAAAAAAAACTGGAACTAAAGCAGGTGATATCAAAAGTAGTGCAGGCAAAAGCGAATGCACTGCCGGCGATAGACAGTACGATATCAGAAACAGYCTGGGTGAGCAACCGGCTGCAGTTTGAATCGCTCGACTTTGCACAACTGGCTACCCTGCTGGAACGTTGGTATGGGGTGAAAATTATATTCCGCAATGATCAGGTAAAAAGATATGTATTCAGTGGCTCCTTCGCGTCAGAAACTGTTAGCCAGGCCCTGCAGGCATTGCAGCTGACAGAGGATTTTCACTTCGATAACAATGGCACGCAAATCATCATTTATTAAGCACACGTTCAATTAAAAACCGTTTATGAAAAGCTAACAACCATCTAACAGTTCAATGAAAAAAACACAGGAAATGCTACTAACATTCCCTGTGCGAAGGTTAATCAGCAACGCGCCAGCTCCTTTGGACGGGATGGCAGGGCATTGCTATTGTATCACCTATTATCACAAATTTATGGAAAAAGTCAACCAATCGGATGCATGCCGGCGAAGAACGGCTATGCTCAAGCATTTGATCATTATGAAGCTATCATTCTTTATTGTCCTGCTTTCCTGTATGCAGGTGGCTGCCACGGGATATTCCCAGAAGCACATCAACCTGAACATGAAAGATACAGAGATCAAAAAGGTATTGGACCGCATCGCGGGGCAGTCCGATGTGCGCTTTCTGTACAGCAACCGCAAAGTAAATCTGCAACAACGGGTGAGCATCATCGCCTGGGAAGAATCCCTGCAAAGCGTACTGGATAAAGTCCTCACCGGTACCGGCTTTACCTACAAAGAGCTGGAAGGCCACCTGGTGGTGATCATTCCTGAACATACCGAATGGGAAAACATAAAAGTAAAAGGCCACATCACCGGCGCTGATGATCATGTTCCTTTACCCGGTGTAACGGTGCAGGTAAAAGGCACCACTATCGGTACCCTCACCGATGAAAACGGCAACTTCTCCCTGGATGCTCCCTCCGGTGGAACACTGTTATTCCGCTACGTAGGCTACGAACCACTTGAATTACCGGTAAAACCGGCCATGGATGTGCAGCTGAAAAAATCTTCCAGCGCCTTAACGGAAGTCGTGGTGATCGGTTATGGTGTTACCCAGAAAAAAGACCTCACGGGTTCTATCGTCAGCATCACCCCCAAGGAATTTAATAAAGGTATTATCAGCAACCCTGTGCAGGTATTGCAGGGTAAAGTAGCCGGCCTGGTGATCAGCAAGCCAGGTGGTAACCCCAACGGTACGGTAAGTATCCGCCTGAGAGGAGCGTCTTCGTTATCTGCCAGTAGTCAGCCGCTCTTTGTAGTAGATGGTATTCCCGGTATCGATATCAATGCAGTACCACCGGATGATATCGTATCGATTGATGTATTGAAAGATGCTTCCGCAGCGGCTATCTATGGTTCCCGCGGCGCCAACGGCGTTATCATTGTTACTACCCGCCGAGGTAAAGAAGGTGCTCCGCAGGTATCCTACAGCGGTTATATAGGTATGGAGAAGATGTCTAACACCTACAATGTGCTGAACGCATCAGACTACCGCAAATACCTGAAAGATAATAATATTGATGCTTCGGCATTTGACCTGGGCGCTTCTACCAATTGGCAGAAAGCCATTACCCGCACCGGTATCAGTCATAGTCACAATATTTCCATGAGCGGAGGAAGAGATAATACCCGCTACAGCGCCTCCGTCAATTATCTCAACAACGAGGGCGTAGTACTGAACTCCGGCCTGGAACGTACTATCGGACGTATTACCCTGGATCAGGGCGTTTTCGATAACCGCCTCCGGCTGGGACTGTCCATGAACTACGTAGGAGAGAAGAACAAATATGTAGGCGCAGATCCCGATGGGAACGGCGACAACCGCATATGGGAACAGGCCATCGCCTATAATCCTACCGCCCCCATCTATAATGCAGATGGCAGCTACTTTGAAAAGCTCGATATCAACGATAACTATAATCCCGTAGCACTGGCCAACCAGATCAAACATCAGCGGGCATTGAACCGGTTTATTGGTTCTGCGAAAGCTACGTACGATATTACCAGTCACCTCACGTACGATCTGTTACTCGGCCTGGAACGTGCTTCCAGCGACCGTGGCCTGTATTATTCCAAAAAATCACCGGTAACAGAAGGCGCCGGCAGCAATGGTACCGCTACCCGCGCTTCTAAAACATGGGATAACAAAACACTGGAAACTTATTTCACCTATAGTCAGCAATGGCAGAAGCATGTGTTGAAGGTAACTGCTGGTTACTCTTATCAGAATTTCTTCCAGAACAGCATGTCTGCCGGCAATACACAGTTTGTATCTGATATTTTCAGCTATAACAACCTGGGTGCTGGTCAGGGCGATCAGCCTGCGGTAGCTTCCGGCGCCGAGGAAAACTCGCTGGTATCTTTCATAGGCCGTGTGTTCTATAGTTACAATGATAAGTACCTGTTGACCGGTACGGTCCGCAGAGATGGCTCTACCCGTTTTGGTAAAGATAAAAAATGGGGAACGTTCCCCTCTGCCTCGCTGGCATGGCGTATTACACAGGAGCCTTTTATGCAAAACAGCAGCTGGCTGCAGGACCTGAAATTTCGTGTAGGCTATGGCGTTACCGGTAACCAGGAAATCCAGAATTATAAATCCCCACTCACTTACAGTCCCGGTGGCAAAGTGCTGGACAATGGCCGCTGGGTGACTTCTTACCAGATCGGTCAAAATGAAAATCCCAATCTGCGCTGGGAGTCTGCCGCACAGTTTAATGCCGGCTTTGACTTTACTATGTTTAAAGGAAGACTCAGCGGAACGCTGGAGTACTATGATAAGCGCACTAAAGACCTGCTCTTTAATTACAACGTGCCTTCCCCGCCTTACCTGTTTCCCACCATGCTGGCGAATGTAGGTAAGATCAGCAATAAAGGGGTGGAGCTGTCGCTGACTGGTGCTATTATTGAGCATAAAGATTTCAGCTGGAATGCTTCCTTCAATATCTCCCGCAACTATAACGAAATCCTTTCTATCGCCAACGATCAGTACAAGAGTGATGCGATATATGATGGTACCGTAGGTGCCCGTGGCTTAACGGCCGTGCAGATCGTAAAAGTAGTACCTGGTTATTCCATCGGTACATTTTATATTCCGCATTATACCGGTGTAGATGCCAATGGGAATCAGCAATTCGAAGACCTGGATGGCAGTGGTACTTTTGACTTCCGCAGCGACAGCCGCGTAGCAGGTAATGGGTTGCCTAAATACCAGGCAGGACTGGCGAATACCTTCCGATACAAAAACTTTGACCTCAACTTTTTATTACGCAGCCTGTTTGGCTACCAGATCTTCAATGCCACCGACCTGGTGTTGAGTGATCGTTTCAGCCGTTTACCCGGCCGTAATGCCATGGCGAAGTATGCAGACAGCAATGTCAAGGGTACTTATGTATCCGACCGGTTTATTGAAAACGGTGCTTTCCTGCGCCTGGACAACTTCTCCCTGGGATATAGCCTACCTGCTGCGAGGAGTAAGCTGTTCGCCAATCCACGGGTATATATCTCCGGACAAAACCTGTTTGTGATCACGAAATATTCCGGGCTTGATCCGGAATTGCCGATAGACGGACTGGCACCGGGTATTGATAACCGTAACGTATATCCGAAAACACGCTCTTTCGCATTGGGCTTTACGGTCAACTTTAAATAAAAACGATTCACATGAAAGCAACATTTCTGAAATATACATTGCTGGCCGGTATGGCAATCTCCGTGTTCAGCTGCACCAAACTCGATGAAACATTTTATGATCGTGGCACAGACGAGAACTTCCTCAAAACCGAAGATGAGTTGAATGCCTTTGCCAACGGGGCATATGCCAAACTGCGCAGTTATCGCGACAGCTACTGGAAAATGAATGAAGTGACCACGGACGAAACAACTGTGCCCTCCCGTGGCGCCGACTGGAACGAAGGTGGCTTATGGCGGGTGCTCATCAGCCATGAGTTTCCTATCACACATCAGTATATCAATGATATGTGGAACTTCATTTACCGCGATGGTGTGAATCCGGTGAATGCTATCCTGCAGAAGCTGCAAAGTTCTGATGTGGTGCTGCCTACCAAAGACCAGATCATTGCGCAGATGAAAGTGCTGCGTGCGTTTCACTACTACCTGGCGATGGATGCCTTTGGTAATATTCCCATTGTAACGTCTTTCGAACAAACCGAGCCGCCAAAGAATACGCCCCGTGCGGAAGCTTTTGCTTTTATAGAAAAGGAAATCAAAGATAATATCAACGGACTGCCTGCCGCGCTGAACACTAAAAACTATGGTAAAGTAACCAAGGGCATGGCTTTTATGTTGCTGGCTAAGTTGTATGTGAATGCAGAAGTATATACCGGCACCCCACGCTGGGCTGATTGTATTCGTATGTGCGACTCCGTTACCAGCATGGGGTATCAGCTGGAGCCCAATTATTTTACGAATTTTTCTACCAAAAATGAAAATTCAAAAGAAAATATTTTTGTGGTGCCTTACGATGCTGTTAATGCAAAAGGTATGATGCTGCACTATCTGACACTGCACTATAACAACCGTTATACCTATGGTTTGCCCAGCTCGCCCTGGAATGGCTGGTGTACTTTGAAGGACTTTTATGAAGCCTATGAGGATACCGACAAACGTAAAACCATGTTCCTGGAAGGACAACAATATTCCCAGGATGGTACGCCGCTGAAAACTGAGCAGGGGGCGCCATTGATTTTTTCCCGTACCATCGGGGATCTAGCTAATGCTACACAAACAGAAGGCGTACGAATAGTAAAGTATGAGATCGAGAAAAATACGCCTTATTCCGATCAGGATAATGACCTTGTGATTTTCCGGTATGCGGATGCATTGATGCTGAAAGCAGAGTGCCTGTTACGTTTAGGGCAGGGCGGAACGGCACTACCACTGGTAAACCAGGTGCGTGGCCGCAATTTTGAAACGGGTAATCCTATCACTATGCTTACGCTGGACAATCTCCTTGCTGAGCGTGGTCGCGAATTTATCTGGGAGGGATGCCGCCGTCAGGATCTGATCCGCTTTGGTAAATGGAACAGCACCTGGCAATTCCATCCGGCAGATCAGCCGTTCCGGAAGTTGTTCCCGATCCCGCAAGCTCAGCTGGATGCGAATCCCAACCTGGTACAGAATGCAGGATATAAATAATGGAGAAGTATTAAACAGGAGCCGCAAAAGGCTGCTCCTGTTTATTTAGATAATTGTATTCAGCACACCGCCATCTGCACGTAACGCTGCTCCATTGGTAGCAATAGACAGCGGACTGGATAGATAAACTGCCAGATGTGCAATTTCATCCGGGTCAATAAATCGTTGCAGTAAGGAAGTTGGATTTAAGGTCTTAGACAACCCACTTTTTACCTGCTCCACTGGTTGATTTTGTGCGGCAGCAATTTGTTCTACTGCGGCAGCTACTCCTTCAGAATAGGTGGGGCCTCCGAGAATCGTGTTTACCGTGACTGCTGTATTTTTAGTCAGGGTGGCCAATCCGCGGCTTACCGATAACATGGCTGTTTTGGTCATGCCGTAATGAATCATGTTTTCCGGAATATTTACTCCCGATTCACTGCTGATAAAAATAACTCGCCCCCAGTTCTTCTTAATCATTTCAGGTAATAAAGCCCGCGATAGGCGAACGCCACTCATTACATTCACCTCAAAGAATTTTGTCCAGTCTTCATCTGCAATATCAGCAAACGGCTTGAGTTCAAAGATGCCTACGTTGTTGACCAGGATATCGATATCGGGCAGGGAAGCCAGTAATTCATTCACTGCTGCTGCATGGGCAAAGTTGGCTGCAATGCCTGACACTTCAGCGCCGGGAATGTCGGCTTTTAACTGCGCCACTGCATTGGCCACTCTTTCGGATGTTCTGCCATTGATAATCACCCTGGCGCCTTCCTGTAATAATTGCCTGGCAATGGCAAAGCCAATGCCCTGTGTTGATCCACTCACAAAGGCGGTCTTTGATGTTAATTGTAAATCCATGTTTTTATTTTTGTGTTGATTACTACAGAAATAGGCAAAAAAAATCAGCTGATGATTTCCAGCTGCATTTCAATCTGCCTGAGGAGTAGTTTGTTATCCGGATACATGCGTCTGGTAACGTTCATACCATTCCATAGCGTAATCAGGTAACGGCCCAGCATTTCGGGGTCGGTCTGATTTTTCAGCGTACCATTTTTCTGGGCCTGCCGGATGGTGTTGGTATACAGTTGTTCTACTTCTTTTAAAATAGTAACCGCTTCCTTTTCCAGTTCTTTATCCAGAGCAGCCATTTCCACTACGGTATTCACGATGAGGCAACCCTGCAAATGTGTTTGCTTGTCGGTCTTGGCGATGCTGCGGAAAAAATCCTTGATGAGATCAATGGGAGCGGAGCTGTGTAGCAGTGCCTCTTTAAACTCGTTGAACGCTTCTCTGCGCTGCTGAATCGCTTTGCTGAACAATTCTTTTTTTCCACCTTTAAAGGCGTTGTAAAAACTACCGCTGCCGATGCCCATAGCAGTCAGCACTTCTTCTAAAGAAGTGGCCGTATAGCCTTTTGTCCAAAAGACCCGTTGCGCCTTTGCCACTACATCCTTGTTGTCATAAATGCTGGGTCTGCCTTTCATGTTTAGTTTTGTGTTGTTTGACACAAAAGTAGCAATTTTTTCCATACTGAGGGTAAATGGCCGGAAATATTTATAGGGAATCGCTGAAGTACATCAGCATACTTAGCATCAATATGCTATAGGAAGTCCGTGGCATGACTTTGGTTTTCATGTATTACGATGGCGTCATATCGCAATGGCACAGGTCAACGGGTATACACGGCAGGAGTGCGTGGCAGTACCCGAATATGCTCCTGGCACGTATCCAGGCAAGGGACCAGCTGCCGAAGTCCTGTGGAGATAATGACCACCATTGTGCAATTAATTCTATAGTAATACCTGATCTATTATGAACGAACCATTCAGCAGCTACAGTCACCTGATTTTTGATAAACTGCATAACTGGCTCATCGCCGCCGTGAAGATGACGCCCAATTTAGTATTGGCCGTTATCATGTTTTTTCTTTTCCTTTTACTGGCGCGGTTTGCCCGTAAAATTAGTCTCCGGTTTTCTCAAAGGTTCTCTGAAACGCCTGCTATCGCCAACCTGATATCCAGTGTGCTCTTTATTATTTTTATATTACTCGGCCTGTTTATTTCGCTGAATATTTTAAGTCTGGATAAAGCCGTTACCTCCCTGTTGGCTGGTGCGGGTATCATAGGTCTGGCATTAGGTTTCGCGTTCCAGGATCTGACGGCGAATTTTATCTCCGGTATATTTATCACCTTCAGAAAGCCTTTTGAAGTAGGGCACATTATTGAAACGAATGGGTTTACCGGTACGGTGAATGCTATTCAACTAAGGTCTACCACGATGATCACAGCAGATGGCCTGCATGTGATCATTCCCAATAAGGAAATTTTTCAGAAGCCGATCATCAATCATTCGCTTACACCATTGCGGCGAATTACACTTACTTTTTCCATTCCCATGTCTGATAAGCTGAAAGAAGCGGAGCAAATCATGACAGATATTGTAACAGGGATGAAAGATGTGGTGTCTGACAAACCCCAAGCCGTATGGTTTACCGGTATCGACGGCGGTGCGGTGAAAGTCATCCTGAGTTGCTGGGTGAGTAATGAGTCGGATGATGCTTATGAGCGCACTACGCATGAACTGATTTCAAAAGTAACTACTTCATTAAAAGCTGCTGCCCTGATATGATACCAGGGCAGTCAACTTTATCTAAGGCCGGGGCGCCTCTACTTTTACTTCTCCCCGGTCATGACACCAGTGGCCGTTACCACGAACGAAAGCCATCCGCATGAAAAATGCATTGGTAACCAAAAATAGCACGATTGCCAGTATAGTCGCCACCCTGGTGATAGTGCGCAGGGCCGGTTTTTTCGAAAAACCGCCAAAAACATACCCGATAATAAACACCATACATGCCACAAAAAGAATGCGCAGTAAGATGATAAACACGAATCCCATGATCTCTGATTTAAAGGTTACTTAAATTTACTCAGCAACTGCTGGTCTTCTGATCTGCCCCAGTGAGGAAATACATCTGTACCAGGGTTGAGCAATAACTGCAGACTTTGTGAAGCCAGTTGTTTGGCCAGTTCTTTATCTCCTCCCCACATTTTAGGCGTATAATATTTTACCCACGCCGTCACAAATAATGCCCGGGGATTTTGTGCGTCCAGTGCCTTCGCCTGTTTCAATGCCTGTTCTGATAATGTACCGTACTTACGGCCGTAAGTCATTGGGTTAATGAACACTTTGGTACGATATACCATACTCAACACCGTATATACTTCTGCCGCTTCTTTTTTCTGTTTGGAACTATCTAATAATGCCAGTGCTTTTTTTGCCTGTTCTTCTCCGCGGATGCTGTAGGGCTCTATTTTTTCGCCATCCTCCTGTAAGAGAAAACCAATCTTAGCGTTGCAGAAGGCTGCGTAATAAGATGGCAGCCAGGCTGCTTCTGCTTTGATACCTGAAAAGGTTTGTTCCAGTTGTTCATAATCCTTTACAGTTTGTGCCTGATCCAGTTTGTTAACCGCCTGCTGCAGTGCATCGGATTGTGCAAATCCACTATAGCTAATAAATACTGCAGACAAACAAATGAGTAGTTTTTTCATTTTTCTTTTTTTGAGAGATTTATAAATTATTATTAAGAAAGTCATCGGTACGGTCTATACCAAAACTCATGAAGATGCCTATAAAGAAATTTCGTGTAGCCGGCATAGTGACTGGCTGTTTAATTAAACCGTTGTAACTGTAATTGTATCCGAACACCTGCCGGGTTCCGGCGATGTTATTGATGCCCATAGCCACACCGGAGAAGTCTTTCCACTTCTTGTTTTTTAAGAAGGAGCAGAGATAGGCCACGTGCAGGTTTACCGCGTTGTAGCCTTTGGTATTGCCCTGATCCGATATGCCGTTTGGACCAATATTGTAATAAGGTCTGCCGGCAGCCAGGGCCCAGGATATGTTCACGCTGGTGTTAATATCCTGGAAAAATTTTTTAACAGCCACCGTGGTGGTATGTGGTGCTGCAAAGGATGGACGCAGCTCATAAGGATAATTCAGGAAGTTACGTTTGGTATCGAGATACGTGTAAGTAATCCAGTAGTCCAGATTTTTAACACTTTTTTTATCCCGCCAGAAAAGCTCAATTCCCTGTGCATAGCCTTTACCGTTATTGCTGAGCACTGGCATTGTTTTTACCAGATCCTTGTATTGCTTGTAATATACTTCTGCCCTGAAAAAACGATTGTTGGCTTTCCTGGTATAGTTCAGTACATAATGGGTGGCACTGGAAAATGTTAGCTGATCTGATTGATATAGAAAGTCGTTGGCTGGCTCCTGGTAAAAGATGCCATAGGCCAGGTTGAACTGGCTGCCGTCCTGTAAACGGTAGGCAACGCTGATACGCGGAGCCCATACCATTTTACGCAGCATGGAAGCATATTCCATACGCATTCCTGCTTTGGCAGCGAGGTTATCGGCCAGGTAAATATCACTTTCCGCAAAAACAGCCGTAAGATGATCTGTTAGTCCGATTGTACTGTCGTTGGTCCTGCCATGGTCGTGAGTATAAAATTGCTCTGCACCAAAGCGTAGTGCCTGTCCCTGTGAAAGGAAATGTGTTAATACGATACGCGCCTGTGCAAAATCAGTGGTAATATTCCGGTAACCGGTTTTATAACTGTAAGGGATATACGGAATAATCACCTTGTTGCCTTTCTCATTGGTGAGCTGCTGTATGGTTTCCTGTCGGTTATAGCTGTAAACGGTGCCCACTTCTATTTTCCAGTTATTATTCAGGTAGCTGCGGAAGCTGAGGTTGTTGTAGCTGTTCCATCCTTTTACCTGGTAGCCGGCTTTTAATATCCCACTGTCGATATCCGGATTGTTCATACCTACATCACTGAGTCCCCAGCTGGTATAGAATTTCAGCATGCCCGTTTTGCCAGTTTTGATTCTGAAATTAGCATTGCCATCCAGGTAGAGTGGACCACTGAAGTAGTCGGGTTTCTGTGGGACAATGTTATTGTACAGCGACTGGTTGCTATAACCTACACTCACCCCATAGCTGCTGCGATTGTTCTTTGCCAGGTGTTGCATGCCGGCCCCCAGGTTAGCAGGGAAAACGAAGAAACTGGCGGATGTTTTTTCAGGCAGGTCTACACTTTCCAATATCAGTGCACTGCTCATGGCTTCTCCATATAATGCAGAGTAACCACCGGAACTGAACAGGATGCCTTTAAACAGAAAGGGATTAATGCGGGCTGCCTGTGGTACGCCTGGTACCGAAGGGTAGTTAGGGGTACGGAGCAGGGTGCCGTCAATGAATTGTTTGGTTTCATCGCCTGTACCTCCGCGTACGAATAATCCTTCCTGTTCACCGATTTGTTGTGCACCTGGAAGGGAACGTAACGCCTGGCTGATATCTCCACCGCTGCCCGCTACGGTAACAGCATCAATGGGTGTGAGAGAAGCTCCTTTGGCCTTGTCGCTGGCCTCAAAGGCACCGGCACTTACTACTACCTCATGCAGGGAGCGTTTGCTTTTGATGGCGGTATCAGCAGCGTGTGCGGCCCTGATAGTTGTATCTGCTGTACGTTTTAATGTCGTATCCGTTGCTGAGGGCATGGGACTGCCAGTCGTATCTGTTGCAGGTGTTCTGTTTTGCGCACCGGCTGTATAACTGAATAGCAGCAATAAAATAGCACTTGTTTTCATTACCTGTAGGATGATGTACAAGCAAAATTATGCGGAAGAACAGGTACTTATCCGGAGAGTAGACAGGATAGGAAAGTGTCGCGACAAAACGGGAAAGACTTACTGATTCAGTAGCTTGTTGACATTTTCCTTGAAGAATTCACTTACGGGAATTTCTATATCACCAATGCAAACCAGGTCACGTTTAATGGTCGTGATCTTTTGCACGGCCACCAGGTAGGATTTATGTGTACGTATAAAAGCAGCAGCAGGCAGTTTCTCCTCCATGGCCTTCATGGTCATGCGGGTGAGTACAGGTTTGGTGGAATTGGAGAGATGTATTTTGATATAATCTTTCAGTGCTTCTATATAGGTGATATTAGCCGTTACAATTTTTACCTGCGTATATTCCACGTGTACAAAAAAAGAATGTGTATCATCTGTAGCAGCAGGGGGGCCTTGTTTCAGGCGGAACAGATCGTTGGCACGGTTACAGGCTTTCAGGAAGCGCTCGAAGCTAAAGGGTTTCAACAGGTAATCGACTACCTGCAGGTTAAAGCCTTCCAGTGCATATTGTTCATAAGCGGTTACCAGTATCACCATAGGTGGCTGCTGCAATGATTGCAGCAATTGTAGTCCGTTGAGCCTGGGCATTTGTATGTCGAGGAAGATGAGGTCTATTTGTTCCTGCTGCAGTACTTCCAGTGCTTCCATGGCGTTCCGGCAGGTTTTTACCAGCTGTAGGAAAGGCACCTGTTGAATATTGTCTTCCAACAGTTCACGTACCAGTTGTTCATCGTCTATGGCTATACAACGTATCATGTGAGTTTCAAAATTAAGGTGATATGAAACACGTGCTGCTGACTCCTGATAGTAAGCTGGTGACTGCCGGGATACAGCAATTGCAGCCTGGATTTCACATTGGCCAGTCCTATGCCGGAGTTTTCATCTTTGCTGGCGGCAGGATCATTATCGAACCGGTTTTGTACTTCAAAGGTAAGCAGGTCGTTGGTAACGAGTAGCTGTATATTAATTTCCGGTTGCTGCGTATAACCGGTACCGTGTTTAAAGGCGTTTTCTACAAAAGGAATCAGCAGCATTGGCTCTATCGTATAATGTCCTGCGTTGTTAGCGGTATCAATATGGCTGTTGATATTTACGTCATTGCCGAAGCGAAGTTTTTGCAGGGCGATATAGCTATTGAGGTAAACTATCTCTTTCGTGAGCAGTACTTTTTTCCCGGTAGTATCATATAACATATAGCGCATCAGGTCGGAGAGCATGATGAGTGCAGGTTCCAGCTGATCTGATTTTTTCCGGGCCAGCGATACCAGGTTGGTCAATACGTTGAACAGGAAATGCGGACTTACCTGTGAGCGCAGAAATTTGAGTTCTGAGCTGAGTTGTTCTGCCTGTTTATCTTTTTGAATTCTTTCTGCACGGATTCTGTCTGTTACCTTGCAATATACCAGGCTGACGATATAGGCACCTACCGATGGGGCAAACACATATCTATAGGATGCCATATCACCGAGTACCGTAGGGAACCAGTGCGCCATGATGCTGTACTTCAGCGGAAAGGAGGCGCCAATCAACAGGAGTACAGCCGGGAAATAAAGCCACCAGTAATGTTTATTCCATAACCGGGGATACAGGAATAATGCATGGGTGTAAAAGATGGCCATATGGATAAATCCACAGATCGTAAAGAAAAGGCCGGGAAAGGTACCGATGCGATAATCGTTGGCAGCACTGGAAACGATATAGGGCAACAATAGTAGTGCGCTCCATATGAGTACATGGAGTGCGATAATCACTTTCTTGAATGGAATATTGATATTCATTTGATGTATGCATTAAAGCTACTGATTTTTCAGGGTATCCCCTGCGACACGATAAAATTACCGCTATTGGCGGCGCCGGCAGAAAGGGTATAGACAGGACCCGCAAATGTGCAGATAACCCGGTAATATGTGCAGACAGGGAAGTAATTATTATCATCAGAGAAAATAGCATTAACATAGGAGAAGGAAGTTGTTAATTTTGAGCACTCTAAGCATTTAAAGACCTGTTATGAAAAAACGTTGTGTTGGAATATTCTTTTTTCTCCTGTGTAGCTCCCTTGCTTTTGCACAGAAATATGAGGCTAACTGGGCCTCGCTAAACAAGCGTGGGATTCCTGCCTGGTTTAATGATGCCAAATTCGGCATCTTCATTCACTGGGGGGTATATGCCGTGCCCTCTTATGCCGTGGTAGGACCAGGTGGTTATTCTGAATGGTATTGGTATAACCTGAGAGGAACCAAAGAAGGCTCACATGATAAAGTACAGGCTTTCCATGATAAGAATTTTGGGGTAGGTGTACCCTATGAAAAGCTGGAGAGCCAGTTTACAGCTTCCCTGTTTGATCCGCAGCAGTGGGCCAATGTATTCCGCCGTTCCGGCGCCAAATATGTAGTGCTGACTTCCAAACACCATGAAGGCTATTGTTTATGGGACAATAAACAGGCGAATGAATCCTGGGGGCATTCCTGGAATGCCGTTACGGGTACGCCTAAACGCGATCTGCTGGGAGACCTGACAACAGCAGTGCGTAAAGAAGGTTTGCGCATGGGGTTTTATTATTCGCTGTATGAATGGTTTAATCCTTTGTGGCTGAAAGACAAACCCCGTTATGTAAAAGAAGTCATGACTCCTCAGTTTAAGGACCTGGTGACCCGCTATAAGCCTTCCGTTATTTTTTCTGATGGAGAATGGGAAATGTCGGATACAGCCTGGAATAGTCCTTCGCTGCTGGCCTGGTTGTATAACGAATCGCCTGTGAAAGATGAAGTAGCTGTAGACGACCGCTGGGGTAGCAATACCCGTGGTAAAAATAACGGGGCTACCTATCTGACTTCTGAATACGGCAGCGGCATGCAGCCTGGTGTTATCTGGGAAGAAAGTCAGGGTATCGGACAGTCATATGGATATAACCGTATGGAAACTGCTGATGACTATAAGAAAAGCAGTGACCTGATTTTAATGCTGGTAGATATCGTGTCAAGAGGTGGTAACCTTCTGCTGGATATAGGCCCCACCGCAGATGGCCGTATTCCGGTGATCATGCAGCAAAAGTTGCTGGATATCGGCAAATGGCTGGAGCTGAACGGAGAGGGCGTGTATGATACCAAACCATGGAAGGAAAGCCGGCAGTGGAGTGCGGGCAAACGCCCTGAAGTGAAAGACGAAGCTTTCATGTCGGGCTATAGCATTTCCAACCTGGTAAAAAAATCAAAGGATCATGCTAATGTTGAATTGTTCTTTACCGCCAAACCAGGTGCCTTATATTGCTTTTTACCTGCTTATCAGCCACTGCTGACTATCCGCAATTATACACCTGCTAAAGGCGCAGTGGTAAGTATACTGGGTAGTAGCAAGGCGATTAAGTGGCAGCAGAAAGGGAAAGATTGTGTGGTAGACTTGTCCATGCTGCATCCGGGAGACGTACCGGATGGCATGCTGGTAGTTAAAGTGAAAGGTTAAACAATAGTAATATCTTAAAAGCTGGCAAGCAATATATAGAGGGGAAGGCGTTAGCCTTCCCTTTTTTAATGCCAAAAAAGTAGCGGGCGGATTAGGAAAATGCATTCTATATTTGCAGACTACATAAAACAGCATCGGCTATGCCCTATCAGAAAATCACGCGGCTCATTGCTGACCTGGTCCGCATAGATAAATTTGATCAGCACCTGATCCGGGAAGTCTTTGAACCGGTAAATTTCAGAAAATCACATGTTCTTGTGAGCAGCGGTGACATTGCCCGCTATATGTATTTCATTAATAGCGGCTATTTAAGGCTTTATCATATTGATGGCGAAGGCAGGGAGGTGACCAATCATATTAACTGCCCTATGGGCTTTATGACGGCCTTTAATAGCTATATCAGCCAAACCCGTTCACATGAGGTGTTTGAATGTATTACGGATTGCGAATTACTACGGGTACCCCGTACAGACCTGGAAGAGCTGCTGAAGCACAACCAGCGCTGGGCGGAGTTCGGGAAAATTATCTATGAAGAAGTGATTAAGTATAATGAGCAGAAAGTGAAAGATCTGGTCAGTCTCACCGCCAGGGAACGTTATTTCAACCTGATAGATAAGTTCCCGGATATCGTCCAGCATGTACCACTGCAATACATTGCTTCTTTCATTGGTATCAAACCGGAATCTCTGAGCCGTATCCGCCGCGAAATAATTTCCTAACATAGGTCAAGTGGATTGTTCTGTGGTTGGTCCACCTTTGTGGGATCACAAACAGATCAATATGAAAGACAATTCACTGAACAACGTAAAAGGAAAGACCGCATTTATAACCGGCGCATCCTCCGGCATCGGAGAAGCATTTGCATGGAAACTGGCAGCCGCCGGCTGCCACCTGGTACTCACTGCCCGCTCCGGTGATAAGCTAAAACAAACAGCAACAGCCATCCGGGAGCAACATAAAGTGCGGGTGCATTATTATACTGCCGACCTCACCCAACGCGATGCTCCAAAGTATTTGTATGAACAGGTGCAGCAGGATAAACTTCGTGTAGACCTGCTCGTTAACAATGCCGGCTTTGGCAAATGGGCGCATTTCCTGGATGAAACAGCCCCCGTATATACCGATATGATACAGGTCAATATTGATGCAGTCGTACAGCTTACTCATTTGTTTTTGCCTGCCATGCTGGAACGCGGTACCGGCGGCATTATTAATGTGGCTTCAACCGGGGCATTTCAACCCTGTCCTTACATTGCGGTATACTGTGCTACCAAGGCATTTGTGCTGAGCTTTTCAGAAGCATTGTATGGTGAGTACAAAGACAGGGGGATCACGGTAACTGCCGTATGCCCGGGCAATACACAAACGGAGTTTTTTGCAGTAGCCAATGCCAACACACAGGGCATGCCTTTTGACACCCCGGCGCGCGTAGCAGAAGATGGGCTGAAGGCGTTGTTGAAAGGGAAAACGTATAATGTAGTAGGCATCTCCAATTATCTGCAGTCTTTATCCGCCCGGTTCTTTCCCCGCAGGATGGTGATAGGTATTGTAAAAGGGATGTTTGCAAAGCGGGTGCCTGCCCTGGCGAAGTAGTTGGCAGCCTTTGGTGTAGTTTTCTGAAAAAATCATTTTTAAAATGATATTTTTAAAGGAACTGACAACCAATATTGCTTTTCTAATGCGTTCCACTATAACCCGGCTGCTGATTATTCCCACATTATTGATGGCCTGCAACTCCCGCAATAATGCACACCGTACCTGGCAGGTATATGGTGGCAGTAAGGAGAATATCCACTACAGCGCCTTAACCGCACTTGATACCAGTAATGTATCGCAGCTGAAAGTAGCCTGGGCCTATCATACCGGCGATGCCGAAGAAATGTCGCAGATACAGGTAAATCCGGTAGTAGTGGGAGATATGCTTTATGGGGTTTCTCCCCAACTCAAATTATTTGCCGTTAATGCCGCTACCGGCAAAGCAGCCTGGGTATTTGATCCGGTGGACTTTTCGGGAGAAGTAAAAGGCAAAGGTTATTTCCAGTTCAACGCCTGCCGTGGCGTTACTTATTATGAAAGTGGCGCTGACCGGCGCATATTTTATACTGCCGGCGCAAAGCTATATTGTATCCATGCGGGCAACGGCCAGCCCATTACTTCTTTTGGTGACAGCGGGCATGTAGACCTTCATCATGATATGGGGCGTAACATGGACCAGCTGTATATTACTTCTACTACACCCGGAATTATTTATCAGGACCTGATTATAGTAGGCACGCGTGTAGCTGAAGAGGCTGGCGGTGCGCCTGGTTATATCAGGGCCTATGATGTCCGTACCGGCAAACTTAAATGGATCTTTCATACCATTCCGCAACCTGGTGAAGCCGGTTACGATTCCTGGGAGGACAAAGAGGCATGGCAGCATACCGGCGGCGCCAATGCCTGGGCAGGGTTTAGTTTGGATGAAGAGAAAGGGATTGTCTTTGCCCCGATAGGATCTGCCTCCTACGATTTTTATGGCGGCCGGCGTAAAGGCAATGACCTTTTTGCCAATTGTGTGCTGGCACTGGATGCGGCAACCGGTAAGCGGATCTGGCATTTTCAAACGGTGCATCACGACGTATGGGACCGGGATTTACCTACTGCTCCCATGTTGGTAACCATAAAGAAAGACGGCCGGAAAATAGACGCCGTAGTGCAGGTGACTAAAACAGGTTTCATTTTTTTATTGGATAAGAACACCGGGCAACCACTGTATCCTGTAGTGGAAACCCCGGTGCCGGCAGATACTGCATTGCCCGGAGAACAGCTATCCGCTACGCAACCCATTCCTTCTTTTTTTAAACCTTTCGTAAGACAGGCATTGCAGGAGCAGGACCTGAACAAAATAGTGCCGGATAGTTCCTTCCAGGATATCAGGACAAGATTGGCTACTTATAAAACCGGTCATCTTTTCAATCCGCCTTCCAGGCAAGGCACCGTAATTTTTCCGGGCTTTGACGGCGGCGCAGAATGGGGTGGGCCCGCGATAGACCCCGAAACGGGTATCCTTTACGTAAATGCCAGCGAAATGCCCTGGATACTCACCATGGTGGATGCAAAAGAACAGCATACGGCAACCAAAGAAACACAGCTGCAGGCAGGGCAACGATTGTATAGCACCTATTGCATGGCCTGTCATGGACCGGAGCGCAAAGGCAGCAGCACTTTTCCTTCTCTCGTAAATATCCGGCAAAAGTATAATGAACCGGCCTTTACCCAACTGGTAGATGCCGGCAGAAGAATGATGCCCGCTTTCAAACAGCTGGACAGCACTGAAAAAAAGGCACTGGCAGCCTTTATCCTGGATATAAAAGACACACAACAATCACCGTTTGTCGCCCTGCGGAAAAACGTAGATGCCTATACGAACTTACCTTACCGGGCTACTGGGTATAATAAATTTTTAACGAGAGAAGGCTATCCTGCTGTAGCGCCGCCATGGGGTACACTAAGCGCCATTGACCTGAACACCGGACAGCTGCTATGGAAAGATACCCTGGGTGATTACCCGGAACTCAAGGCCAGGGGCATTCACAGCGGCACCGAAAATTATGGAGGCCCGGTTGTCACTGCCGGCGGTTTACTCTTTATTGCCGCTACGGCAGACAGTAAGTTCAGGGCCTTTAATAAAAGAACCGGACAACTGCTATGGGAAACGACCCTGCCCGCCTGTGGTTTTGCCACCCCGGCCGTTTATGAAGTAGCCGGGAAACAATATGTGGTAATTTCCTGCGGTGGTGGTAAGCTAGGAAAAAAGTCAGGGGACACCTATCTTGCCTTTTCTTTGTAACATACGTATCCGTCAACATTTAAAATATCTTTTACTATGAGTATTTCAAGAAGAAATTTTCTGATGAAAGGAACCCTGGCACTGGCCGGCACCGCACTGATGCCAAAAGGATTGTTGGCAGCAAGTGGGGCTAAACCGGTATTAGGGATCCAGTTATATTCTATTCGTGATGATATGAAAAAAGACCCGGCCGGCACATTGAAACAGTTGTCTGCCATGGGATATAAGTATGTAGAGCATGCAGGATATAGTAAACGGAAGTTTTATGGTTACAATGCCACCGATTTCAGGAAAATGCTGGGCGACCTGGGCCTGTTAATGCCCAGTGGACATACCGTGATGGGAAAACAACATTGGGATGCTGCAAAAAATGATTTTACAGATGAATGGAAATATACGGTGGAAGATGCCGCCATCCTTGGACAGCAATTTGTGATCAGCCCATGGCTGGACGAAAGCCTGCGTAAAAACTATGATGACTTTAAAGCCTATATGGACGTATTCAATAAAAGCGGGGAGCTGTGTAAAAAGTCAGGTATGAAATTCGGCTATCACAACCACGATTTTGAATTCAGTCAGCAGCTGAACGGACAGAAAATTTTCGACCTGATCCTGCAAAATACGGATCCTTCCCTGGTGGCCCAGCAGCTGGATATCGGTAATATGTATCATGCAGGTGGTGTGGCGTTGGATATCATTAAGCAATACCCTGGCCGTTTTGAGCTGATGCATGTAAAAGATGAAATCAAAACCACGAAAGGGGAAATGGGTAGCAATTATGAAAGCACTGTGCTGGGCAAAGGAATTATACCAGTGAAAGAAGTGATTGACCTGGGTAAGAAGTCCGGAGGCACCCGCTATTTTATTATTGAACAGGAATCTTACCAGGGGCAGACTCCACTGAATGCTGTACGTGATGATCTGCAGGTGATGAAGAAATGGGGATATTAATTTAATCGTTCCGGCCAAACAAATTTTGCCGCAGCATGATAGGTTTGCCGGTGTATGGCAGATTATTGAAAACTGATTCGCAAAAATGATGTCAGCAAGGCGTGGCACCTTGTAACGGGAAAACCAGGTTATCATGTTTCCCATGATAATGTATTATGTCCGCTCAATTTGAGCGAACTTGCGAAACGATTGCTACTATTTTAACTACAGTGAAAAAAGTATCCTACTTATGAAGAGGAAAATAATCTGGGGAATGGCTTTACTCTCCTTACTGGTAAGCGTATGTGCAGCACAGGCGCAGCGTGCTTTTAAAACCTGGATACCGGCTGCGGATAGCAGTGTTTATGCCTTGGAGGGACAGGGCTGGAAGGACGGGCTGTATCATTATTACGACCGGTTACCGCGGCGGGCGGAAGATAAGGTGCGGAAGTCTGTCTGGAATTTATCACTTAATAGTGCCGGGCTTAGTCTGCGGTTCAGAACAGATGCAGATGAGATTGTCATTAAATATACCGTCACCAGTGTGTTGAACATGCCGCATATGCCATCTACCGGTGTAAGTGGCGTGGATATGTATGCAAAAAGTATTGATGGACAATGGATGTTTTGTGCCGGAAACTATAATTTCAATGATACCATTGTTTATCGGTTTACCAATCTGAAAAAGCAGGATCATCATGTGAAGAATGTAGACTATACGCTGTACCTGCCTCTCTATAATTCTGTAAAATGGCTGTCCGTAGCAGTACCGGAGGAAAGTGTATTTACACCTATACCGGTGCGTAAGGAAGCACCTATTGTAGTGTATGGTACCTCCATTGCCCAGGGAGGCTGCGCTTCCCGCCCGGGAATGGCATGGACCAATATCCTGGAGCGAAAACTGGACAGGCCGGTGATCAATCTTGGGTTTTCCGGTAATGGGCGTTTGGAAAAAGAAGTGGTACAGTTCCTGACAGAAATCGATGCGGGCATGTATGTATTGGATTGTTTGCCTAATCTGACAACAGCAGATATTACCGAAGCGGAACTGAAAAAACGTATTACCGAAACCGTTAGAGAGCTGCAACGCAGGCGGCCGGGCGTTCCCATCTTATTGACAGCTCATGATGGATATAGTAATGATTCCACCAATACGCAAAGCAGGGAAGAATATACGCATGTGAACGGAATCCTGCAGGCAGTGGTGGATTCGATGTTAAAAGCCGGTGTTAAAAATATCAGCCTGCTGACAAAAGAAGAAATAGGGCAGGACCTGGAAAGTATGGTGGATGGGGTACATCCCAGCGATCTGGGAATGATGAATTACGCCAATGCCTATACGAAAAAGATCAAGAGCATTTTAAAGGAGCAACCGGGCAGCAGCGTCACTACTACACCTGTTACACAACGCCGTGATGCCGGTACCTACGACTGGGAAACCAGGCATAATGAAGTACTGACGTATAATAAAACACACCGGCCCGGGGTGGTATTTATGGGTAATTCCATTACACATTTCTGGGGAGGAAAACCAGTGGGCTCCGTGATCAGGGGCAGTCGTTCCTGGGATAAATACTTTGAACCAAAACGTGCGGTGAACATGGGTTTTGGTTGGGACCGGGTAGAAAATGTTTTATGGAGGGTACAGCATGGAGAACTGGATGGTATTTCTCCTGCATATCTGGTGTTAATGATAGGCACCAATAACCTGCAATTGAATACAGATGAGGAGATTGTGAGTGGGTTAAAGAACCTGTTGCAGGTGATACAGGCGAAGCAGCCGGCTACGCAGATTATATTGATGGGTATTTTACCACGAAGGAATATGGAAAGCAGGGTAGCGGGGATTAACCGGTTAATAGCCCGTATTCCGGATAATAGGAAAATACAATTTCTCGATGCCGGTGAATTATTGCTGCAGGCAGATGGAAAAATTCAGGAAGGGCTTTTTTCGGATGGCCTGCATCCGAATGAGGAGGGGTATGAAAAACTGGGAGCATTAATTAATAAGTACCTGAAAATGTAGCAGGAGTTGTATGATATTCGAAGAAGGGCAACGCATTGGCGTTGCCCTTCTCTTTATAGCTTCCTGTTTATAGCCTGTAACAGCGATCTTTTATCTGTCACCGGAACATCCTGCTGCAGGTGCCAGATCATGGTCCCCGCCGCCCCATTGGCTTTTGCAAAAGCTGTTTTCTTTTCTATTGCAGGTATGCCATTGTAATAAATTGTCCCTTTATTTTTCACTACTACCGAATCACTTTTTTCAGCGCCGGCATATTGCTGAACGATGTCACTATAAGTGAAGGTGCTGCCTGCCTCCGTAGCCGGAAAGCCGGGACCAAACGCATATCCGTAAAATGGAACCCCGATGTATAATTTGCTGGCAGGAATACCCCTGGAGCGGTAAAAGGCAAAGTCGCCGGTTGCTTTTTCGTAGCTGGCATGTGGCCCGGGGGCATTGGGGTTCCACCAGCCGGTGTCGTCGTACGACATGATGTTGATATAATCAAATTGCTGAAGGGTGGCGGCAGACATAAAATCCGCGGTGCTGCTCCAACGTACCTGTGCAGACGTGATGCGTTTATTTTTCTGATGCAGGGCTATCTGCAGTTCTTTTACAAAGGCAGCATAACGGGCGGTATCATGTGTAATCAAGCCATTTTCCAGGTCTACGTCTACACTATCAAAATCCGCCGTGACAGCCAGCTGCACGACGGCTGCAATGAATGTGGCCGTTATCTTACCGCCGCTAACCGGGTTGGTGAGCGGAATGCTTATTCATCCGGGCTGAGATAGTCTTTTCCTTCGAGCCAGTTTTTGAATTCAGTAACCCTTTCACGGCTAATAATAACATCAGTATCAACATCGGGAGCTAATTGAAGAATTAATCTGCTATTATAGTAGGTGGTTATTTTTTTGATAGCATCTATATGAATAATAAACTGCCGGTTAATGCGGAAGAACTGATTTCTGTCCAGCAGTTTCTCTATCTGATCCAGCGAATAATCCAGTGGTACCCGCTGATTGGTGGATGTAGTGGCCCAGGTAGTTCCCTTCGCAAATTGCAGCCAGGCAATATCTCTGGCCTTTACATAGATCAGTTGATTGTTGATCCGGCCAATAAAGCGGGTACTGTCGCGCCGCAGGAACTCTTCTGCAATCCGGCTGATATCTATCGTATAATTGTTGGCAGGCCTGAACTGTTCATACTTTTTCAGGGCATTGCGTAATTCTTCCAGGTCAATCGGCTTCATTAAGTAATCGATGCTGTTTACCTTGAAAGCCTGCAGTGCAAAGCCATCGTAGGCAGTGGTGAAAATAATCGGTGTCCGGACTTTTGTTTTGTTGAACAGTTCAAAACAGTTGCCGTCAGATAACTGTATATCCATCAGCATCAGGTCTACCGGCTGTTTTTGCTCCAGCCATTTAAGCCCTTCGGCTACGGATTCAATAACAGCGGCTATTTCAATGTCTGCATTACATTTATGCAATAACTGGGTAAGCCGTTCTGCATTATGCATTTCATCTTCAAAAATTACTATTCTCATGAGGAAGTGATAATGGGTAGTTTTACAATAAACATATCTTCCGTCTGGCAAATTTCGATGTTACTGTTGCTGATCAGCGCATATCGTTTCTGTATGTTTTCCAGGCCAATGCCGGAGGATATTTCAGGATTGGCTTTTAATCTTACATGATTGGAAACAGTCAGGAAATTACCCTCACTTTTAATGGTGATCACTAACGGATCCTGTGCAGAAAACCGGTTATGTTTGATCGCATTTTCTATCAGCATCTGTAAAGTTACCGGCGGTATCATGCCTTTTGTTTTGACTTTTTCAGATATGTCGGTGATGAATTGAATACTTTGCTGGTGGCGGATACGGATCAGGAAAAGATATGCATCCAGGAAGTCCAGTTCTGTTTGTACCGGCACCAGGTTTTCAAATTTCTTATCAAGGATATACCGGTAGGTCTTTGCCAGCTGCGTAATATAATCGGCGGAGAGATCCGGGCTTTTATACACCAGGTTCGTCAGCACACTTAAAGAATTAAAAAAGAAATGCGGATCTATCTGGTTCCTCAGCGCATCATAGCGGGCCTGAATATTTTCACGCATCAGTCTTTCTGTTTGCAACTGGTATTCTTTCCATTCAGAATAATAAAAGATGATCCCGTTAAACGCCAGTATCAGCAGGTAAAACATGAAGATACCGAAGTTGAGGTCATAACTGAATCCGAGGAAACTTTCCCAGGCTTCATAGCGATGAAACAACAGTACATCGGCTGCACCATAGCAGAAACTAAACAGGAAGGCCATCAACAGGCCATATATTACCAGGCTGCTGCACAGGATGACCAGCCGGCTGGAAGTGTTTTTGTGAATCGTTTTTTTCTCTATGGTCCGGGCCAGCCAGGAAGCACCTTCCCAGGTGAGCAGGCCAAATACCACATAGATCACACTGAACATCTGTCCACGGAAATCCAGCATCCGCAACCGGGTGGTGAAAGTATGGTCAAAGGATTTGAAAATGGTGCTGAACGTATACAGGATTAGTATCCTGGACAGGTACAGAAATACTTTGCTCGAAAACAATTTTTCATTCTCTTGAAAATTCATCTGGCGTTTGTATGTTACTAAATGTAGTTATTTTCCTTAAACCAGGTGAATGCCCCGGAAACGGCGGCTTCTACCGGGGTATAATGCAGCTGTAATTCCCGTTCTGATTTTTTGCCGGTATAGTAATTATCCAGGCATAGCATATAGGCAGTACTGTAGTTTAGCTTTCCGGAGATACCCGGCAATGAGCCGATCATACCGCCAATTTTCAACACGAACCTGGGGATAGGGATCAGGAGTTGCCGTTTCCCGGAAATCTTTTTCAATAGCCGGAAAAATTCGCCGTAGCTGAGGTTTTGACCGGCCAGCAGGTAACAGTCGCCCATTTTCCCTTTTTCGATGGCGTTGATAATGCCCCGGCACACATCCTTGATATGTACGAAATTTTTCCCTCCGGGCGGATAAAACAGGAGCCGGTGTTTGAGTCCGTACAGGATCAGTTTACCGGAGCTGGGTTTCACATCATTGGGACCAATCATGAAAGTGGGATTCACCACAATGCCAGGTAGTTGCCTGGCAGCTACCTGTTCCAGCACGTATTGCTGGGCGAGGTATTTACTGTTGATATAGCCGGAATTGGCGTTGAACAGGGTAAACCCATTCAGCTCATTGCCGGGATGGTGTTTATCGCCGGGGCCAATAGTGTTGGCGGTGCTTACATAAATGAACTTTTCTACTTTATGCGCCAGGCAGGCGGCTGTAATATGCTGGGTGGCGGTGAAGTTGGCCTTTTCGTATTCGGCAAAGGAAACGCCCCACTGTTCCGTAATACAGGCGGCATGGATCACAATGTCGCAGCCTTTCATCGCCTCCAGTATATGCTCACTATTGTCGATATTACCAAAGAACACATCACAGGGGATGTCTGCAATGCCTTTCAGGTTAGCGGAGGGTCTTACAATGATCCTGATATCATATCCCATCCTGTACAGCTCCCTGGTAAGATTGGAGCCGAGGAAGCCACTGGCGCCTGTGATCAGTACTTTTTTCATTTATATTTTTTAGACAGATAATGCAAATGGTATTTCTTTCTTTACCTCCCGCGACACGATTTTCATTTTCAGTGACAGGGGAAGCAGCTGGATGAGCACATGATTTATTTTGTTCATCAGCCCGGGGATAATCACCGGAAATCCGGCCAGGGTGCCTTTCATGGCAATCCTGGCAATTTCCGGGGTCGGCAGTAATCCCATTTTCCCTTTCCGTCCCTGGCTGATGATCCGGCGGGACGTATGGGAGTTGGTCATAATAGGCCCGGGATATACCACACTTACCGACAGGCCGGTGGTGGCCAGTTCTTCTTTCAGTCCGAGGAAGAAAGAAGAGATAAATGCTTTGGAGGCAGGATATACCGTTTTATAGGCGATGGGCGTAAAAGCCGCCATACTGGCAATGTTCATAATATAGCTTTGCCGATGCCTTAACAGGTGAGGGATCAGCAAATGAGTCAGCAGTACGGTGCTCCTCACATTAAGCATAATGATATCGTCTATCCGTTCCAGGGAGGTATGGGTAATGGCAGAAGTGCCCCCTACACCGGCGTTGTTAATGAGAAAATTAATAGCATATTTTTCCATGATAACTTGTAGTTGCTGTTTCAGTATGTCGCTGTCGGACAGATCGAATTCGAATACTTTAACGCTCACGGAATATTCAAGTTCCAGGTTGTCGGCGATAGACCGGAGGTTGCTACCGGGCAAGGCAATGAGGATAATATTCATTCCCTTTCTGGCGCAGTGGATGGCGAATTCTTTTCCAAGACCGGAACTGGCACCGGTAATCAGTGTGTAGGTGATAGCTGACATAAACTTTTATTTTTCCAGCAGGCCTTTGAACTTGGTCATTGTCCTGAACAGGTTATCGTGAATAATCGGATCTGATACCCAGCGGGGGATTTTCCTGCTACGGTCGGTGGTCACCATATAGGTGATCTTCATTTGCCCACCTGCTGCTGGTTCCATGATCCATTTGCCCCTGGTGCCGGTGATCCGTGTGGTTTTATTATACAACGGAAACCGGCTGTCTGATGTACTCTCGAAAATTACTTCTGCCGCCTTGCCGGCATCTGCCGGTTCATGGTACTGGTATAAGAGGCAGGCGTCCTGGTCGTCCATAGGCCAGGGAATATCGTATTTTATATAGGTGATCCAGTGTTGGAGATCGCCGGTGGCGGCCACTTTATAATCGCTGGCGTTGGTGTTCCATTCCATGCCACGGGCCTGGTTTTTGAAGAGCCCAATTACAGCAGGCACCCCGGTTTTTACGAGGAAGACGGCTTTGATTTCCCTTACATTTTCACCACCAGCTCCCGGGATCCACCTTTCATACAGTGCTATGGCATTGTCCTGCTTTACCAGTTTGAACTCACTGGTATCGCTGAATAAGGAGCAGATACACATCACGCTGCTGATCAATAAAACAGGTAAGCTTTGCATACATAATGATTTATAGCAAAAGTGCGGCTTGATACGTTGGTGGCAAACGATTTTCCGCTGAGTTGTAGGATAAGGCCATTGACCTGTAGAAATGCCGGTTTTATCGTAAAAGGGGATGCTGCCTTTTTTGAAGACCCCAGCTTTTTTATATATCATTATGGAATACTGCGATCATCTGAATCATTGCTAAAAGCCTATATATATGAAAATGCGTATCCCCTTACTGCTGCTCTGCGGTATCCTTGGCGTTATGAGTACCACGGCGCAAACCAATGTCGAAAAGGCGCGTGAAAAAATGAACGAAGCCATAAAATTAATGGATGGTGGGAAACCGGCCGAATCCCTTCCTCTGCTGGAAGAAGCTATGGAACTGGATGAAGATAACCTGGATATCCGCTATGAAAAGAGCTATGCCCTGTACCTGATGGAAGACTATAAAGGCGCCCGTGATATCCTGAAGAAATTGACCAGGAAGAAGAACATTGGGCCCAATGTATACCAGATGCTGGGCAACACCTACGACAACCTGGGAGAGCCGAAGAAGGCCATTGATGCTTATGAAGATGGGATCAAACTTTTTCCGGCAGCTGGTAATCTATACCTGGAAAGAGGCATTATGGAAATGAAAGTGAAGGAGTATAATAAAGCATTGGGTTTTTTTGAGAAAGGCATTGAAATGGCGCCTGCATTTCCATCTAATTATTACAGGGCGGCCAAAATATTCTGTACATCTACGCAGGAAGAAGTATGGGGCATGATATACGGAGAGATATTTATGAACCTGGAGCCTAATACTGCGCGTACAGCGGAAATCAGCAAGTTGTTGTTTGATACCTATAAATCAGAGATCACCTTTCCAACAGATACCAGTGCGGGAGTGAGTTTTAGTAAAAATGCCGTTATTAATATCCAGTTTAATCCAAAGTCCGGACCAGAAGGCCTGGCAGAGGCCTTAAAACACATGAAGGTGCCTTTTGGTAATATGGTGTACGAAACCACACTTTCCGTGGCGCTGGCGGGTGAGCGTAGTATTGACCTGGCTTCCCTCCATCGTATCCGTACCAATTTCCTGGAGGTCTATGAACAATTGGGGCATCAGAAAAAAACGCCGGTAGTACTCTTCGATTTTCAGCGGGAAGTGAAAGCTGCCGGCCACCTGGAAGCCTATAATTACTGGCTGCTGAGCGGAGGAGATAAAGTCGCTTTTAATCACTGGGAACTGGCTAATAATGAGAAATGG
This sequence comes from Chitinophaga sp. RAB17, assembly GCF_052114225.1. Classification (NCBI taxonomy): domain Bacteria; kingdom Pseudomonadati; phylum Bacteroidota; class Chitinophagia; order Chitinophagales; family Chitinophagaceae; genus Chitinophaga; species Chitinophaga sp. RAB17. The sequence continues at coordinate 90,739 of NZ_JBFREI010000006.1, forward strand.
GAAAGCTTTGTGGAGTGGTTTGGAGAGCATCCTATCCACATTACCGAAGAGAATAAATTTAATATGGCAAAGTACTGAGCATATTTTATTATTTTGTCCGCCGGCCGCTTCAACGGCCGGCGGACTTGTTTATAAGCAGGTCTGTTTAAAAACAGTGCAACATATGAAGCATCCCGCATTAATAATCGTCCTCTTTTTTATAGCATCTTCGCTTGCTGCCCAAAACGTTTGCCCGATAATACCACTGCCGGTGAAGGCAACGCAGGGGACCGGCACATTTACCATTGGCAGCAAAACAACTATCCGGCTGGGAGATACTTCCCTGCGTTCGCTGGCAGGGTATCTGCAGGAGGAATTATTACGCAGGTATCAACTTAAAGTACCTGTGAGTAATAGCAAAGGAACCAGTTCCATTGTGTTGAAGAAAGAAAAGGGAGATAGTAACGAAGATGCCTATACGCTTATGATGAACCCGGCATCAACGGTAATAACGGCCACCAATCGTGAAGGTATATTTAATGGTATCATCTCCCTGTTACAACTCACTACTACAGCTACCGCACCGGGAAAGACACTGGCAGTTCCCTGCTGGAATATTTCCGATGCCCCGCAATATGGCTGGCGTGGTGTGATGCTGGATGAATCCAGGTTTTTCTTTGGTAAGACGAAGGTAAAGTCGCTGCTCAACTGGATGGCATTTTATAAATTAAATCGTTTTCACTGGCACCTGACCGATATGCCGGGCTGGAGACTGGAAATTAAAAAGTACCCATTGCTGACAACAGTAGGAGGTATAGGCAATATTGTTGACCCTAAAGCCGCCGCTGCTTATTATACCCAGGATGATATCCGGGAAATAGTGGCCTATGCGCAGGCACGTTGTATTGTCATCATCCCGGAAATAGATATGCCAGGACATGCAGGTGCCGCCAACAGGGCCTATCCTGCTTTTGATGGTGGAGGTACGGCTAAGTATCCACAGTTTACATTTAATCCGGGGAAAGAAAGCACTTATCAGTATTTATCAGACATACTAACGGAAACGGATCAACTTTTCCCTTCGCAGATGATACACCTGGGAGGTGACGAAGTGACTTTCGGCAATGCTGGCTGGGATAAAGACAGTGGCGTGCTGCGTTTAAAGGAGGCGCATGGTTTGCAGAGCCGCAAGGAGGTGGAAGATTACTTCATTCAACGTATGGCCGACACCGTATTAAAGCTGCATAACAGGGTGCTTGCCTGGGATGAAATAGCCACCACCACCTTAAGGGCTGACAGTACTATCGTATGTTGGTGGAGGCATGATAAACCGGAGAGCCTGGCATTGGCTTTACGAAAGGGATATTCAGTGGTGGTATGTCCGCGTTTACCTTTTTATTTTGATTTTGTACAGGATAGCAGCCATAAAATTGGCCGGAGATGGAAGGATGGTGAGCTCAACAATCTGCAATCTGTATATGATTTCTCCATGAGGCAAATCCCGGCTGCTGTTGGCCATGAATCGCTGATACTGGGAGTACAGGCCTGTCTGTGGACGGAGACCGTTCACAGCAATAATCGGCTGGATTTCCTGTTATTCCCCCGTATTGCGGCACTGGCAGAAACCGCATGGACTACTTCCGGTCAAAAGGATTTTAATGGCTTTAAAGCCCGGTTAAAGGCGCAGCAATTGCTATATGCAAAGGATAGTCTGTATTATTTTGATATCTTCTCCCCGGGCAGGCATTTAGAGTCCGGACAGGGGAGAACAGATTATATTGATTAATGCCCAAGGCAGTCCGTTAAAAAGAGCAACATTCTTTGTAAATTTAGGTATGCGCTACGAAACTATTCCACCCCCACCTCATCTGGCACACGTCATCCGCTTTTTCTGGATGATGGAAGGAGAGGCGGGGTATACCCATCATAACATGGCAGATGCCTGCGTGGAGATGTTGTTTCACTATCGTGGGCGTTTTGATGAAATAGAGAATAACGGGGAACGCAGTAGTTCTTACACCGCCGGTTTACATGGAGCCACCCATGTTTTGCGCCGGTACACCATTGACGCCGGCTTCAGTATATTCGGTGTGTATTTTTATCCGCAGGCTATTCCATTGTTGTTTTCGCTACCTGCTTCTGAACTCACCAATGTTGCTGTAGAACTGAGTTATCTGCTAAAGAGCGCAGGTATACAGCTGGAAGAAGAAATTATGGCCGCCAGCAATAACCGGGAACGTTGCAGTATCATCTGTCGCTTTACGGAAGAGCGGCTGGCTGCCCGACATACGGTAGAACTACCCGTGTTTTCTGCGATCCGGCATATCATCCATAACAAGCCTGACACCAGCATTGCTGATCTCGCCCGGCAATATTATTTGTCGGAGCGGCAATTTGAGCGGCAGTTTAAACAATATGCAGGGTTATCTCCCAAGCTGTTTTCGCGGATCATTCGTTTTCAGGCGGCGGCTTCTTTCTATAAACGCGATGTGATGAGTTTAGGTAGTATTGCGCTGGAGTGCGGATATTATGATCAATCGCATTTTATCAGTGACTTCAAAACTTTTTCCGGCCTGCATCCAAAGCAATTTTTCTCCGGTCACTCCGGTGCTACCGACTGGCGGGAATAATGTCGGGTTTTTCCAATTTTATGATGAACACCTTTCGCACCTTTGTGTAGAAATATCACCTTAAAATTTTGTTATTATGAAATTACCTGAAGGACACCATCAAGTAATACCTTATCTGATCCTGAAAAATGCAGAAGGATTTTTCGACTTTACAAAACAGGTATTTGGCGCAAAGGAACGTCATCGCAGCTACCAGGATGATAAAAAATCATTAAGGCACGGAGAGATCAGTATTGGTGACAGCGTTATTATGTTTGGACAGACCAGCGACAACTGGGGAACAGACAATGCCGGATTATTTATTTATGTGGAAGATGCCGATGCTACTTTCAAGAAGGCGCTGGATGCCGGTGCGACAGAAGTGATGCCGGTAACGGATCAGTCGTACGGCCGTTCGGGAGGTGTTAAAGATCCGTTTGGTAATACCTGGTGGATTACAGCAGCATAACGTATATACATTAGCGTTACTTTCATAAAGTGCTTAAAAGATAAGCCGGCCTTACCCGCCGGCTTTTTTATTTGGGAATTGTTCTAATGTTAAGTTTTTATTATCGCCATATAGCTGCAGTAGCGGCTAGTAATTTGCTATGATGCGCTACTGTTCAGCAGCGTATTTTGACCAGGCACGCGAACCTGTGCCAACCGGTGTGCTGTTTGTCTCACCCATTAAATTTAGTTTAAAAATGATTATTGATGACTATCCTGCGACAATAAGATTTTTGCTATCAACCAAATCTAAAGAAACAACTGAATCATCACCCTTGTTGCCCCTACATTACCAGCACAATGCTTTAAAAGGCACGTTTGTAACGTACACAGAGGGGGGATTCGGTTGTTTTGCTACCCAGGAAATACGCAGTGAACAGTGGGTGATGGGCTGGTTGAATTTTTCTATCCGGCATCCGGTACCGCTCAGTTTCGTTGCCAGCAAACCCATGGTAGCCCTGGTATGTACCTTAAAGGGAAAGGTAACCTATGAACTTCCTGGTTACGGTAATTTCACCTTACAAAAGGGGAAGTATGGTTTTTATTACGTTCCTCCTCACACCACCAACCATGTTTTTTTAACAGAAGAGGAACACCATGCCGTCTATTTCTCTTTCTCTGCTCCATTTCTGGAATCGTTTGCAACACAGCATGCCAACTTCCAGGAACTCTATGCGGCGCAGCAGAACGAGGCGAAAAGCGGGAATGTATTTCCTGTCTTTAAAATTGGGATAGAAGAGCGTAAAATTCTGGATGCCATCAGGCACAACAATTTAACAGGCCCCGCGAAACAGATATTCTTACAGGCGAGAATTAACGATTTGCTGGTCAGCTATTTTTCATCGCTGGAAACCATTGACAAAGGACAGTTGCGTGTAGAAGACCAGCAGGAACGATTTAAAGAAATAGAGAAGTTTATACAGGAGAATTATCATATACCGCTTAAAATTCAGTACTTAAGCCGTAAAGCAGGCATGAACCTACGTAGTTTTGAAAAGGGATTCAAGGCCTACTTTGGCGTAAAGGCAAAGGAATATATTGAGCAGCTGCGAGTGAAGCTGGCGGCAGACCTGTTAAGGAACAGCGATATGCCTATTACTGCGATAGCTTATCATGTGGGCTTCGCCGGAACGAATTATTTCTCCTTTGTATTCCGTAAAATTCTGCATTGTTCTCCGCGGGAATACCGGCAAAGAGGAGAGGAGAAGAAAGGCGAATTATTGTAGGTTTTTATATTCGCGTTTTTGAACATTATTTTAGAATTAATTTTTGATATTTACATAAGAAGACACAACGTTAGAAGAGTATAATCTGATAGCCCAACTTTATTGATTTACAGCAAGTGAACTATACCTGTTGAATAACCGGGAAACCCCTGGATTGTAATAATTGTACATATATGGACGTGACCTTTCATGTTTCTTTTTATGAGGAACAACGGGAATGGTATGCGCTATTTATTTTACCGGATATTTTATAGGCCCTCAAAATAAAAACAGTTTATGAACCCTGCATCTGAAAAGGATCCCTTAGAACTATCAGAAGAAGAACGACTGCAAAAAATTGATTTTGGTAAGTATTTTCATAAATATGGTATTGACTACAGAATAGAAGCTCCGTGGATGGTGGTAGGGGACTTGAATTTTGATAAGAAGTGGATATTTTTTTTATCCGTGCTTGAACGGGATGTAAAACCACTGTTGGACATTGTTTTGCCAGTATTGTTTCTCCATAAGCTTTCTTTTCGTGTAGTACAGAATTATGACTATGTGCGAAGAATGAATGGCATGTGGATGGGGTTACATGAGGTTGGTAAGGTAGTTACCATATCACTTCCTGATGAGCGAACGGCAGTTATGTTGGCAAGAGAGTTGGTAAGGTTGACAGTGGATTTTAAAGGACCGATAGTACAAGATGCTTTACGCCTTGGCGCCATATTATATACGAATATTTGTGAAGTGGAAGTAAATGAATCTAATGAAGCTACTGGCCTTATAAGTAATTATCTGCCCCCTAAATCGAAGATACCTTTTAAAATTGCAGGTGCCTACAAACGGAAGAAGCGGAAAGGTATAATTGGCCGCTATTACGTGCCTATACGGGTGATACAACCCAATACTAAAGGAGATATAGTATGGGGCGTTAATCTGAGAAAATGGGCATTTACGCAATGTATTATAAAGCAGGCAAGAGGCTTCTCGTTTTATGATAGTCTTGGAAGGGAATCTACGCATAAACTGATTTGGCAAAGAGCAGTCCTGGAAGACATACAGGATAAAATATTGGTACCAAAGCTAATAGATTTCTGTAGGAAGAAGGATGACTATTACCTTATAATGGAGTTTGTTGATGGTAATAATTTGCGTGAGCAGGTAAAGAATATATATAATAACAATAGGTGGTCAGAACTTTCCCCGGACCGTAGGCAAAACTTGTTAATGTTATTTTTCGATGCTGTAATTCTCGTGAAAACGCTTCATGAACTAGGATACGCCCATCGGGATATTACAGATGTTAACTTTATGGTAACCCCTGCAGGAAAAATGTACTTGTTGGATTTCGAGTTAACCTGCTCTATCACAAAAGGATTACCTGATCCTCCTCACGGCCTTGGTACTTTTGGATTTGTTTCACCTGAGCAACTTAAAAGCAGTAAGCCCGATTTTACAGAGGATATCTATTCATTGGGGGCATTACTGCTGACCATTCTCACAGGAAAGCATCCATATGAGGTATTAAGTGCAGGAATAGACAAGGCTATGGAAGAACTGGATGCATTAACAGGTAACGCTAATATGACGGTTTTGATACAACAGTTACTGGAAGATGATCCTTCTAAACGCCCAACAATAGAGAATATCCTCGCATTTATAAGTGGAGAGATTGACCGTTTTGGAAAAGAGGGAGCTGTAAATTCAACTGAAGTGAAATTATCTCAGGAAGCTTTATTAATTAAATAGAAATGAAAAAAATATCGATTATATACGAAGTAGTTGTTCTGTTATTTATCCTGATGTTTTTATATGCTGCGTTTAATAAATTATTCTCTTTTGAGGTCTACAAATTGCAGTTAGATACTCAACCATTCGATGACAGGTACACTCCTCTTTTGGCAGTTGCAATTCCATCTGCTGAAATACTTGTATCATTATTATTAATAATTCCTAAAACGAAAACGCTGGGGCTTTATTTAGCCACTTTCCTCATGGTAATATTTACGGGATACATTGTCCTTATAAAAGTACGCTATTTTGGTATGATTCCTTGTAGCTGTGGAGGTGTCATTACTCACCTTACATGGATCCAGCATTTGTGGTTTAATTTGTTTTTCCTCGTGGGGGGTATTTCGGGCATCATTTCCAAGAGAAAATTGATGGCTGACCAAAGACTAGCTTCGAATTGAATTTCCTTTTAGATAAAGTAATTATGCGGCCACATATAGGATGTCACACCTATCCTGTCAGCAAAAGGTGTGTTGATAATTTATTTTTTAACATTTAAACTCAATTTTATGAAACGCACTCAAATGATTCTCGCTGCGCTTTTTGCAGTTACCGGTATTGGAGCAGCATATGCTTCTCAGCCAAAGGTTTCTGGACCTGCAGCTATTTACAGATGGCATACTGTTGGTGCTAATTTCACAACAGTTCTCACTGCTGCTACTGCTGCTGCAAGCTTAAGGTGTAATCCAGGTTCTGGTAAATGTCTGATTGGTACGTCAGCCGGATTAGCCAACAAAACTCTTCCTGGTATCTTCCATTGATTGAAGCATTCAGCTTAGACTACTAAAGGCTGACGATAACTATTGAGTTATAGGGAATACTATTCCCTATTTTTAGATAGATATTTGTCAGCCTTGTTATTATGTTTCAATTTTCATCAAATTATGGTAGCGAATATGTTTATTGTTCTTTTTCGTTTTAGTAAGTTATGTTTTAAACATTCAAAATCAATTTTATGAGACGATATCAATTATTTTTTGCGCTACTCTGCGGAGTTACTGGTATTGGAGCTGCGTATGCTTCTCAACCATGGAGTTCCCCAACGAGTCTATCTTACAGGTGGTATACCCCAGAGGGTACTTTTGTTTTCCTTGCTCAAACAGTTGTTGCCAAATTAAGATGTAGCCCTGGTAACGTCCTGGTTTGTTTAATTGGCACCGTCATAGGAGCCCAGCCAATTACGATCCTGGGTACGTTTAATTAGTGATGATATTTAGTTAGGTTTGCAGTTGGTCGACGATACTTATTGAAGTATGGTCACATTTAAATTATGCGTTATCTTCAGATAAACAATCGCCGGACTCATTGTGTTTAACTGTTAATGTTTGGTGATATCATTTGAATTTTCATTACCGTAACTAAACACAAGAAAGTCTATTTTCCTTATTTCTCTGGTTATTTTTAAATTATAAACTTCAATTTCTCTATTAACCTTTTCAAGGTTGCTCCAGTCCATCGGAATACTAATGAACCTGAATTTTTTGCTTAAGGTATATCCCGTTTCATCTATAATAGGGTCAGTAATTTCGTTGTTTAAATAGTATTTTATGAACCGCCAGTTAGAGTGACTTAAGACATAATTTCCATCTTTTATATAACTATCGGCGAAGCCACCTGCTATGTCGGTGGTGTCTGTAACTGAAGGCTTATTTACTTTTGACAGTACATAAACCAATGCCGGTTTATTTTTTACGGTAGTTGTTATTTTGAAATACCTGTCAAGGTCTTTTTGCATGTATTCAAAAACGTGGGCTCTTGAAGTATCCTTCAACATCAGGTCATAGCAAAATAGATTTTTTCCTGAATAGTCATAGGATTCGAAAAGTGTCGAATCGATTTTTTCATATATATATTGTGAGTTTTTTATCCCATCAAGGGAATATGCGATCGTGTAAATTCTTTTTAGTGGATAATTGACCACTTTTACACCCCTGAGACCATTTTCCTGAGGCTCAGAATTTTCATAGCCCATTTTTTTTTGGTATCCGCCAATATAGGAGTATTGGAAAGTAGGTGTTGGGTCTACTTCAAGAAATAGTTTTGAAGTATTCATTGATATGTCGTTTGATTCTTGTTTAACGGCCAAATGCAGTGGTTCACCATTTATGAATTTAGTAATGTTCTCCTCCGTAATTTCATCTGCTCCGGTAATTGCCTGTACTATTCCATTCTTATCGATCCAGATTTCATGTGGATAGTAGAGGTGAGGAAATACATTTAATAAAATGGTATCGGAAGTTGTGGTGGGCAAGCTAACATTCCGTAACGTATATTTATTCGTCAGGAATCTGGAGACAGTTTCTTTTTTTTCAAATGTGCTCATCAGTACATTGAATTTTCCTTTGTATTTTTCGTGAAGGGAATCCAATTTTGGCATTGCTGCAATACAAGAGCCACAGTAGGTAAACCAGAAATCGATAATGAGTGGTTTTCCTTTAAACTCTGAGCGTAAATTGATGTTGTTTTTCGCATATCTGAACAGCTCTGTTAATAACACATCCGGTATCCGTTCATTGATCCCAGTTTTCTGAGCTTTTACATAAAGGAATAGCTGTTGACAAATGATTAGTAACGCAATTATTTTTTTGTACTTAGTCATGACAATCTTAGTTTGATTTTTAGTTATAACCTGGATTTTGGGTAAGTGTCGTATTGAGCCGCGTTTCATTAAAAGGAATTGGGTATAGGGCATCGGTTGACTTCCACTGCGGTTTTAATGGTTTTAAGACCCTATCAGCCTCATTGTGCCGGATAAGATCAAACCAGCGGTGTCCCCATTCGCAAAAGAACTCTATTCTGTTTTCATGTTTTACGGCTGCTGTTGTCTGTGTTGGCGTTAGTGTGTAAGGTAATTTAGGCAATGCCTGTAGTACTGACTCATCGCGTGCTCTGTCCCTTAGCATATTGAGATCATCTATAGCACCTTTTATATTGCCCTGTTCAGTTCTTGCCTCTGCCCGGATTAGATATTGTTCAGCTAAACGAAATACTGTAAAATAGTCGATGGCGGGATCAGGTAAAGGATTTGCGTTTTTGTATTTATATGGATAATAAAAGGTATCGCTACCAATGGTCATATAGTTTGTCCAGTTTGAAAGTCTTTTATCCCCTTTTTCAAAATCGTCCATTAGTTGTCTGGAAATGATGCACTTCGGGGGGGCTGTGGATGATGGAGCCGGAATAATATAAGAACCTTCCAAAGATAGATATCCATTTTGTATAGGAATCAGTTGCCAGATGGATTCGGTACTATTCGGAAGAAATACGCCATTTAAGTCAATAGTCAGACTGTATACTTTTGCATCAATGATTTGCGAAGCTATGCTTTCGGCATCTTTCCATTTTTTTTCATATAAATAGTATCTGGCCAATAATGCGAGAGCAGTGAATCGATTAGGTCTAACATGTCCGGTTGTTGGGTAGTTTGGTGTTAGTAGCGAAACAGCATCTGTAAGGTCTGACAATATATTTTTCTTTATGTCCGATACAGGCGTTCTGGGTATTCTTTTGTTTACTTCGTAGTCTGTGCTGGTTTCATAAGGAACATCACCGAATAAGTTAATCATGTAAAAGTAAATGAATGCTCTTGCAAACTTACTTTCACCTAATAGTTGATTTTTCACAGCTGGGCTTAAAGTGGTGCTGAGCGTTAAACCCGATATACAGGTGTTGATCTGATAAAGGCTAACATAGGGTCTTAACCAGAATTTTGTTTGAATGGCGTCATTTCCCACCGAGATGGTATTGTCCGCAAATTCCTGTTCTATTGTTTCTGTTGCGCTGGTAGAGATTAATTCATCTGATGATAACCCCGTGTATATTGTTACCGCACCACTGGTAAGGTTAAGGTAAGGATACATCATTTGTGAATATATTCCCAATACAGCTGTCGTTGCAGCTGCATCGTTCTGAAATAGGGTCGTGGCAGTTACCTTGTCAATTGGAAGTGGTACATCTACCAATTTGTTGCAGGATAATATACCTGACATGGTTACGAAAAGTAGTGTATATAAGGCGGGTAAGTGTGGTGTTTTCTTCATAGTCGTTCTTTATTATCCAGGAGGTAAAGTGAAATAATTAGGCACAATATTACAGGGTAACCTGTAACCCGGCTGTAATTGTTCTTAATGGTGGAAGGGTTTGCAGGTTTTGGGTTTCCGGGTCTGTTACTTTGTATTTTGTTATAGTGAACAGGTTCTGTCCCAATAAGAATACCCTCATTTTTAATTGACTTTTCAGAATAGATGACAGGTTGTATGACAAGGATAGATTTTTCAGACGTATGTAGGAGGCGTTTGAGTAGATCACATCTGAACTGCTCAAATACCCAAGCTGTCTATAGGCTGCGCTTCTGGTGGAGGCCGTGAAATTTTGAATTTCCTTAGAATACAGCATTTCAGCTGGTTGATTATTTATAAAACCAGGTGAACCCCTACGGTTTGCATATATGCTGCCGAAATAGTTTTGACCATCCTGGTTTTTAAATTCAAAGAAGATGTCCAGATCTATTCCTTTATAGGAAAGGTGATTTCCGATACCTCCATAATACTTCGGATCGAGATTGGCAATCGGGAGAAAGTCGTTTCCATCTAGCATATTGTCACCATTCACATCAGTGAACGTATATATGCCTTTGTCATTAATCCCCAAAGAATGGTAGCCATTGATGACATTAATAGATTGACCAGTTTTATAAACAGTTGCATAGGGACTTGTTAGCAAGTCAGGGAATGAAAGTAATTTGTTTTTTGGAATAGTAATATTTGCATTTATATTCCACTTGAAATTTTTAGTAGACAAAATATCTCCGCTCAGGCTAATTTCAAAACCACTGTTTTGAATTAGCGCGGGTAGGTTGGCTGTTACGTTACTAAAACCAGTTTGGGAAGGCAGATTATAAAGAATTAGCTGATTGTCACAACGATTGCGGAAATATGCCAACGTGGTCAGTAGTCTGTTGTTCCAAAGCCCCAGTTCTAAAGCTCCCTCTAACTTTCTATTTCTTTCCCAGTTATAATTTGGATTGAATAGCCCTTCCGGCGTGAGTGTGGTAATACCCTGATATGGTAGTTGATAAATTGAGGACCAGGCATCCAGATATTTGTAGTCTCCAATCTGATCGTTGCCGGAGGTTCCATAGCTACCTCTTATTTTGGCGTAACTGAGAACTGGTATATGATCTTTAACAAAGTTCTCGTTTGAGATGATCCAGCCGACTCCTAAAGCGCCGAAATTTGAGTATCTGTGGCCAGGCCCAAACCTACTGGATCCATCTCTTCGTCCGGAAATATTTATTAAATATTTGTCATTCAGATTATAATTAATACGACCGAACATAGCTGCATATTTGTATTCGCTATATCTATTATCAGTATTAGTTACCGGAGCTGCCGCTATTGATTTAATCAATGCATCGTTCGTATATCCGCTTGCACTTATACTAAATGAACTATTTTGAATTTTTTGCCAGCTGCCCCCCAGCAATGCGTTCAGTTGTCCACCCAGCACCTTTTTGCTATATTCCAATTGTGGTTCAACACTCCAGCTTTTGAAGCTGGTATTGGCAAAGTTTGAAGAACCTGTGATGGTACCCGTGGTATTAGGATTGACTGCTATTTGTGGAAAGGTGCTAATTTCATTTGATGATATGGAGTTGTAACCCACCCGTGTTTTTATTTTTAAGTCAGTTGTGATTCGGTAGGTCAGTTGCAAACTGGAAAGTAGGTTATCTGATTTAATTTCATATTTATTATTAACCAGTGCCATGGGGTTATTAAAAGGGCCCCCCGGAGGTCCCCAGTTAATTTGTCCCGCTTCATTATATAGGGGAGGAGCATTGGGGGGTAACTGGGAAAGAGATTGTGACTGTGGCATATTGATATTATTTGAGCTATAGATTGTTGAAAAATCCAGCCCAAATTTTTGATCAGCAGATTGATGATTTAAGTTGGAATTAAGGGAAACCCTGTTATTGTAGCCATTTCCCAGGAGTACGGTGCCATCGTGATGATATCCGGTGCCAATCAGAAACTGCGTATTTTTATTTCCTCCACTTACTGAAGCATTTGCATTAGTGGTATGGGCAGTATTACCCTGTAACATTTTCTGCCAGTCCGTATTTCGGGTGGTATCCCATACCAACAGGTCGTATGCATTTGTTTTGGTAGGAGTGACGCCATCATTTTGAAACGCTTTTCGTCTTACTTGTAAATACTCTTTTGTATTCAACATCTTGGGGATTTTTGTTGATTGACTTATACCAGAGGATGCGGAGACATTAAATCCGGTTTTACCTGCTTTACCTTTTTTGGTAGTGATTAGTATAACCCCATTTGCGCCGCGGCTCCCGTATATGGAGGTGGCATCTGCATCTTTCAATACGTCAATACTTTCGATGTCGTCTGGATTGATTGTACTAAATGGACTTACTGCATCGACGGCTGCTGATCCATAGCCTGTAAAAGTGGATGCCATACTTCCACTGCTTATGCCGTTATTTCCGGATGCCATCGGTACACCATCTATAATAAACAGCGGGTCTGAACCGCTGAAAATGCTGTTCTTACCACGTAACTGTACTTTCACTGCCGCTCCCGGTAAGCCATTCACCGGTGTAATTGTCAGCCCCGGCACCCTCCCCTGTAGCGCCAGTAAAACATTAGATACGGGCTGCTGTTGAATTTCCTTCGCACTTACCCTACTTACGCTTCCCGTATTATACCGCTGTGTAGTGGTGCCGTAGCCTATCACTACCGTTTCATCCAGCTTGCTCACAGCCGGCCTGAGCACAATGCTGATAGCGGACTTGTTCTTTAATGTAAATCGCTCTGCTACAAACCCTGTAAAACTGACAATCATAACAGCATTAGGCGGAACATCAGAGATATGAAACCGCCCGTTTACATCTGTCACTGCTCCCATTTTAGAATTTGCTACTTTAATAGTAGCGCCAATCAATGGCAATGATTTATCATCCGTTACCTGCCCGGTAATCATCACTCCTGACGTTAATGCGCCACTGTCTTTTAATGGTTTGGGAATAGTCGGATCCATCTCCTTTCTCAAATAAATCCCATTATCAATATACTTCCAGGTAATTCCCTTTGCGGAGAACAATTGACCCAACACGGTATTAAGTGGAGCCTCATTATAACTGACATTAACTTTTTCATTGGTATTTACCTCTGTTTCGCTGTAGTTAAAACGACGGTGTGTTTGCTTCTCTATATTTTTCATAATACTGGCCAGGGAAGCATTTCCAGCCATGAGTGTTACTTTGTCATCACTGTATTCCTGCGCAGACAGCGTTAAGCAGAAACGCAGGAGCATCATGACAAGGAATGACCTGCTTAGCATGGAGCGAATTTTAAAATTTTTGCTCATAAGTACATGTTGAGGATGATGGTGTTAAAACAGCAATTAGTTTTTCGAGGGAAAAGATTCACATGACATGTACTTAGAAGGAACCGATTAATTCAGCAGGTACTATTCCACAGCCCGGATTTTGATGTTAATATAATATGAACAATACCCAAACCTTGTTTTGTTAACTTTCAGTTTACAGTTGTCGGAGAAATATTTATTTGATTGCATATGAATTTAATCATCAGCCGTATGCATGAAATAAGCGACGAAGCATTATTTAATCTGGTACAAACGGGATGCAAGGACGCATTCAATACGCTTGTAATCCGTTACCAGCAGCTGCTGTTCATGGCAGCCAGGCAGCGGTTAGGTTCAGAAGAGGAGGCGCATGACGCTGTACAGGAAGTATTTATCTGGCTTTGGCAGAAAAAAAGCAGTGTACAGCTGCAATCCTCTTTAAGGAACTATCTTTACGGCGCGATCAGGAACTATTGCCTGAATATCATCCGGTCGCAGAAGAGTATAAAAAAACGCCAGCAACAATACGCCTATGTCAGAGAGATTTTCGTTAGTCCGGCAGAGCTGGAGAACAAAGAGCTGGGGCTCCGCCTCCGCCACGCCATCAATAATATTGCTCCCGCCAGCAGAGCAGTTTTTGAAATGCAATACCTGGAAGGTATCAGCCAGAAAGAGATTGCAGCCAGAAGAGGTATTGGGTTACAAACAGTGAAAAATCAGGTGCTCACCGCATTGAAGGAACTTCGGAATAATCTGAAGCAGCTTTAATTAATAATTTTTTAATCCTGATAGTACCTGTTTATGCTTTTTGTTCCTTATACATAGAATTGACTATGAAAACTGATAAAGAATATCTAACCCAACTGGTACTTTTTGAAATTTCAGGTAAAATCCAGGAAGATGAAAAGGCCGAGTTAAGCAGGATGATCCGTGAGGATCAGGAGGCGGCTGATCTGTATGCCCAGCTGCATATCACCCTGCCACAAAATACCACCAGCAGTTGGGGGCCGGATGAAGTTTGGGAAGCTATTCGCCGCAGAAAACAACAAAGGATCATCGGGGGAAGTATCAAAGGCCTGGCTGTCGTATTTGTAGCGGCCCTGCTAGGATTCCTTTTTATGATGCCAAAGCATACGATAGAGCCGCCAACTTTTGCTACCAATAAAGGACATGTTAAATTACAACTCTCAGGAGGACAAATGGTCGATCTGAGTAGCCAGCAGGGACAAGTGCAGGCAGGCAGTGTAGCCCTGAATAACCAGCATAAGCAACTTCATTTTAGCAACGATGCCACACAAGTGCAATATGCTACTATTACTGTTCCGGCAGGCAAGGATTATACTGTACACCTGCCCGATGGATCCGAAGTGCAACTGAATGCCGAAACTCAGTTGCTGTTTCCACTGTCGTTTACAGGACCCTCCAGGGAAATCACTGTCAGAGGAGAAGCATATATAAAGGTAGCTGCTGCGGAAAATCAACCTTTCTTTGTTCATCTTCCGGGTGCTACCGTACAGGTACTGGGCACAGAATTTAATGTGAATACTTATGACAGCAACAAAGTAAAAGTGGCATTAGTAAAAGGTGCCGTGAAAATGAATACCGACAGAGATACTGCGCTATTAAAACCAGGCTATGTCTCCGAGTTAACCACAGGAAAACAGCTAAGTATGTACAGGTATGATGTGGATGATGTACTGGCATGGCGACAAGGACTACATTTGTTCAACAACGCTTCTGTAGAAGAAGTAGCCATGCTGATTCATCGTTTTTACGGCATCCCGGTACAACTGGACATGATGCCGGAACACAGAAAGCCATTTACCGGCTTCATTGACCGCAATAAGCCGGCAGCCAACTTTTTAGAGGGATTGAAATTTGCTCAGTATGCAGATTATTATTTCGATAAGGATAGTGCCCTGCATTTAAGACCCTTGCGGTGAAGGAGCGGAAAATAGATCCAGTCTTCCTGCCATCAGTAAAGAAAAGGAAAAAAAGAGGGTCATAGGAAATACCTGGTATCGGAACACGATAGGAGAAGCCAGGATGCTGAAGCCACAGTTAGCCAACACCAATAAACTGATGATAAGTAATGCATGTTGAAATGATTTGTCTTTCGCCCGGGTATGCCTGCTTTTTATCCATAAGATCAAGGTCCAGATAAAGAGAAGATTAACAACAAGGAAAAGACCAGGAAACAACATCAGGATGGCGCCCTGAATTTCTAACGAGATAGCTTTTACACGCGTGCTGGGATAGTGGAACCATCTGGCTGCCATTGGATATACCTCTTCCTGCCCCAGGTTATATCTTTCCAGTTTTTCTAATGGAGGTGAGCAGTAGTTTAACGCATTGGGCAACAAAAAGTACCTGGCAAAAGCTATCGGGTGACGGAGGATTAGAAACCTGCCATAACTGCCATAAATGGGGGCCACGGCTCCCCAGGCAGCAATGCCGTTGGTGCTGTCTTTATCGATGTCAACATGAGTAGCTAAGTACTGCTTTAAAGGAGCCTTCGGGTATTTGATATAAAATGCCCCGTCTCTTGGTGAAACCGTTTTTGCATTTTCATGGTATTTCCCGAAAAAGCGCTTCACCTCCTGATCAAACTCCCTGCATTCTACCGGAGGTTGCCCGTTTTCTGTAATAAACGGATACATGTACAAAGCGTTGTTGGCCATTTGCCAGCCGCCAAAAATAGAAAATTGCCGGGTGCCGGTTAAGGTATAAGCACTGTTCTTTGTATGATTAATAAATAAGAAGATGAGTCCCAATGGCAGTGCAATCCCAATCAGTTTCCAGACCAGTGCGCGCCTTGATATTAATAGGGCGATAGCACTAATAATCGGATAAAACATCGCATTATACCGCAGCGTAAATAACACAGCTATCAATAAAGCATGTACCAAAATCTGGTACGGGCGCGGCCGGTGAATAATCCAGAGTAACTGTACCACCCACAACAAACTAAGACCTAAAAATAAGGCATCACTGGAAATGTAATTACTTAAATATAAAAGCAATGGATTGAAAAAGAGACATACAAAGATAATGGTACTGATTTGTCTGGCGGGGGTGTAGAAATACAACAATGTAAAGAAGAAGTATAAAGCAATCAGCTGCCCAAACAGGTATTGGAAACCCACCACCGCGGTGTCAGAAGAAGTGATATGACGAAATAGCCAAAGAAATTTTGAATAGCCAATAGGCCATATATTTACGTCATACCTCGCAGCCGCTGCAAAAATATAACTATACGAATCCGAAAAGAAATCCGCATAAGGATAACATAACTTGAAGATGATGAGTTGTATAATAGCGCCGATCACCGCTACCAGTAAATAAACACGATTATCCTTAGATAATACAAACGAGGGAAAAGTAGTTGACATACGTGCAGGGTTGTTAAATAATTTACTTTATCTCCTTAGGAAAAACTTGTCCATTTTAGCAAAACAACAAATGATAATATTAACTTAATATGAAAGCAATCGTTGTACTGTTACTATTCAGCACCACCCTTTACGCGCAGTCTCCATCTACCTGGTCCACCGATAAAGCCAACAACTGGTATGCACAACAACCATGGATGACCGGCGCCAACTTCATCCCCTCCACCGCCGTAAATCAACTGGAAATGTGGCAGGAAGATACCTTCGATCCCACTACGATTAAAACAGAACTGGGATACGCCGCCGCTATTGGCTTTAATACGATGAGGGTATACCTGCATCACGTAGCCTGGCAGGAAGATGCTGCAGGGTTTAAAAACAGGATAAAACAATACCTCCGCATCGCAGCATCATACAACATAAAAACTATCTTCGTTTTTTTCGATGACTGCTGGCGGGATCAATATCATCCCGGCACCCAGCCAGCCCCGATACCAGGAGTGCACAACAGCGGCTGGCTCAAAGACCCCGGCGGCTATATCGATAACAACCCCGCGCTAATGGATACCCTGCAATGGTATGTAAAGGATGTTCTGACCACTTTTGAAAATGATGAACGTATCTCCATGTGGGACCTTTATAATGAGCCCGGTCATTTTGGTCATGGTGATAAAAGCTGGCCCTTGTTGAAGAATGTGGTATCCTGGGCAAGAGCTATTCAACCCAGCCAACCAATTACGATAGGTATTTGGAATAAGGACTTCACCGCTTTCAACCAGTTTCAACTGGAAAATTCGGATGTGATCACCTTTCATAATTACCGGGACACTACCTCGCTGTTAACAGCTATAGATACACTAAAAGGATATAAACGGCCTGTTATCTGTACGGAATATATGAAACGGCCCAATAACAGCACATTTGCTACTCATCTCCCTATTTTTAAAGTAAATAGTGTGGGAGCCATCAACTGGGGGCTGGTAGCAGGTAAAACCCAAACCAACTATCCACAGGGAAATAAAGGGGGAGAAGCCGCGCCGGCATTGTGGTATCATGATATATTTCGCCCGGATGGATCTCCTTTTGATGAACAGGAAATCTCTTTTATTAAGAAAATAAATCAATAGTTTCCCTTGTCCCGAAAATTGAAATTCTATTCACAAATCATCTGAACACTTACACCCGGAATAATTATATTTAGTATGAAATTGTTCCACATATGCTATCATCTGTTATCGCCGCTTTGAAAAAAGTAGAACACGGCTTCAAATATATTACAGAAGCTGGTGATAAAATATTAGAGGATACCAGTCTCGATCATCTGAAAACAGCTACGGGATTGATTGCAGGCGACAGTTACCAGGAGCGGATGTTAGGTGTTCATCTGCTGGGGCTGTTGTCGCCAGAAGAGGAGAAAGCATTACAGTTGCTTAAAACCAAAGTTGTCATTGATGAAAACTGGCGGGTGCAGGAAATGCTGGCCAAAGCGATTGATCATTATTGCAAAATTGTTGGTTATGAAAAAGCGTTGCCGGAAATCAAACGCTGGGGGAGTGATCATAATCCTCTTCTCAACAGAGCGGTAGTGGAAGGTTTACGCATCTGGACCGGCCGGCCTTACTTTAAGGAGCATCCGGAAATGGCGATTGAGCTGATCAGTAAATTGAAATCAAAAGAAAGTGAATATTTGCGTAAGTCGGTGGGGAATGCTTTAAGAGATATCCGTAAAAAGCATGGTGCGCTGGTGGAGCGGGAAGTAAAAACCTGGGATCTGTCTGTTCCCGAAATTGCTTTTACGTATAAATTAGTCATGAAATAGAAACCGGTTCATGAATCGCTGAAAAGCTTTCCATGAACCGGTTCCTTTTGGGAGGCAGCGCTGCTATTCCCAGTATTTTTCACCCTTCTTCATCTTCTCCAGGGTAGTTTCATAATTCTTCTTCTCATCGCCATCCGCTTTGTTCAGGGCTTTTTCTTCCCATGCGATCGCATCGTCTTTCTTGCCGGATTTGTACAGCAGGTTAGCGTAGGTGTCCATGAAAGCAGGGATTTCAGTGTCTTTGAAAGAGCGTTTGCTCCATTCCAGTGCCTGTTCTATGCACTGCATGTCATTACATTTTTCAAAGATGGTCCAGGCATATTCATTCAGTGCCTGTGGATCTGCTTTGTGGCCATATTTTTTCATATAGGCTACAATGTTAGCCACTGCATTGTTGGCATCTTTGATATAGCTGTAATACTGTACCTTGGTTTTCAGGATTACTTCTTCTGCTATGCCTGGGTATTTGGCAGCAAGATTTTTTTCCACTGCGGCCCAGTCAGGAGCGCTCTGGTCTTTCTTCATCAGCTGAGGATATACTTCCTCTTTAGTAGCAATTTCCATCACTTTCTCTTCTGCTTTACCGGCGCCGAGTACTTTATTTACTTTATCGGCGTGGTGGAGGAACATATCAAAACCCACATCCTTGCTGCTTTGGGTGAATTTGCCGATGAACTGCAGGTTTACCGGTGTATAAAGATCTTTCTGTTGGCTCAGGTACAGTTTGGAGATGTCTGTCGCATTTTCCATGTCATATTTGTCCAGTGCGAGGTAGGCCAGTTTGCGTAAGAACGCAGTATCTTTCTGTCCTTTTTTAAATTTGTCCAGCTGAGTGTAATACTGCGTGGCAGGGTTCAGGGATGCGGCACATCTTTCAATAAACTGATCTGCTTCGGCACCACCCACCTGACGATCTACGATATGACCATCGGGCGCAAATACCAGGAAGGTAGGATAGGCGCGGATGCTGTAATTTTTTTCAATTTCTTTGGCAGATGCATACCAGTTTTTTACGTCTTCATTGTCTTTTTCTGTTTGGTCCATCTGCACTTTTACGCTGATATATTTATCATTCATAAAGTTGCCTACTTTTTCCTGCGGAAAAATATTGGCAGACATAAACTTGCAGGGGCCGCACCAGGTGGTGAAACAGTCCATGAAGATGTATTTGTTCTCTGCCTTGGCTTTGGCTTGTACAGCGGCCCAGGTGCTGCCGTGCTCAAAATGGATCCCTTTATCCTGCGCTACCGCCAGTAAGGGTAGCAGAAAGGTAAGGAGGAGTAATTTTTTCATAATGCTTGGTTTGTGGTTTGATTTCTTACACACTAATTTAAGTCAGTTCGGGAAGAAAACCGGACGGCCCCGGAAATTATTTGACAAGATAAGTTGGTTCCAAGTGGCCAGACAAGCCTTTCCTGGCGGACATAGACTGCCTGTATTCTTTGGCGTGCCTGTAACTTTTTTGAAGAAGGTGTCGTTAAACAGATATCTCCCAAAATCTAAATCATCCAATCTATGAAACATTTTTATGTAGCAGCCTCCTTCCTTTTGTTAGCAGTAGTTTTTGTTAGCTGTAAAAAAAAGGATAAAGATACCGACCCTCTTAAGCGGTTCACAGGTACCTGGGAAATAGTAGCAGAGCGCGGAGTAAATGGTTACCGCATTTATGCTCCAGGAGAAGGGGCCCGAACGATCTTTAAATCAGATTATACCTATTTTAGACATGTTGCCGGTATCGCAGATGAAGAGGGAAGCTTTAAATTTACACGCGTCAACGCAAAACCGGAACTTGATGCTCCTGCCTATGACCTGATCATTTTCGGTTCTTCTTATACCAACAGTTATGTTTTTTTTAAAGATACGCTTGTATTAAGCCCTTATTCTTTTAATCCGGGTACTCCGAATTACCAGATATGGGAAACCAAGCTGGTACGGGTTCCCTGAGTGAGAATAATAAGTGCTGCCGTCGGGCAGGAGCCTAAATAAAAGAGGCGGTACTCTATCACGATACCGCCTCCGCTCATTGTAAACAGTTTGATGGATCCAGGTGGATGTTAATACACTATGATGGTTTCCGTCTCCGAAACCTAAATATGCTAAACAATCTGCAAGCGGTTGTTAAATATTGTATTTTTCTATAGCACATTTGTACCTGTTTTTCGGCTATTAGTGAAATTGTGGTAAATTGTTATAGGTTAAAACTTCCGCTATGCCGGTAAAACATTATGTGCAGCAGGTAGACCTTACACATCCCAAATACCTGCAACGTCTGGTAGAGAACCGGCGTGTCTTCAATTCAAACAATTGCGAATTCAACGTCTTTGAGAGTTACCAGCAGGCTTACCGGGTACCACTGACCTTTGGGGATTTGGTAATTACCAGTATGGTGCAGGGCAAAAAGATCATGCATCTGCCCGAACAGCCAGCCTTTGAATACCAACCTGGGGAATCGGTAATTGTGCCTGCCAATGAAACGATGATCATCGATTTTCCGGAAGCAGCAGCAGATAATCCTACCCAATGTATTGCCCTGTCGGTGGACGAAAGCTTTATCCGCAATACGCTGGTGTATCTTAATGAGTATTATAACAGCGAGCCTACAGAAAAAAATGACTGGCGCCTGCAGTTTAATAAATACCATTTCAACAACGATGCAGATCTAACAGACCTGATCAATAAACTGATCCGCATTTGTCAGAGTCCGGATCGTGGCAGGGATATTTATGCCGATCTCAGCATGAAAGAGCTGTTGATCCGAATTCTGCAAAGTCAGCACCTGCAACTGGTAGCGGAGGAAAGGAATACTAACAGTAATAATACCCGCTTCCATTTTGTGCTGCACTATATTCATGAACACTTAACCGAAAACATTCCCATAGATGCCCTTTGCCGAAAGGCTTACCTGAGCCGGAACATTTTTTTTAAATGGTTCAAGGAACAATTTGGCATCACTCCATTGCAATATATTAACAGGGAAAGACTAAAGCTGGCGAAGCAGTTGCTGGCCGATAGGAACAATACGGTGAGCCAGGTAAGCATGCAATGCGGGTTTAACGACACCAATTACTTTATCCGGCTGTTCAGGAGTGCCGAAGGCATTACTCCTGGTACCTACCAGCTGATTTGTTTTAAGTAAGATATACAGGAAATATATTTCTTACCCGGGCGCGGCCCGGGTAAGAAAATAACGGCATTAGTAAAATGCCGGAGGAGGATTCAATGTAAGATTTTGCCGCTGATGCCAATAAGGATAGATAGTAGGCACTTCACTGGCGGCATCCAGTTGCTTTACCTGTTCTGTTGTCAGGTTCCAGCCGGTGGCGCCCAGGTTTTGAATGAGCTGTTCTTCATTGCGCGCTCCAATGATGATACTGGATACTGTAGGGCGTTGCAGCAGCCAGTTGAGTGATATCTGTGCCACTGTTTTACCCGTTTCTGCAGCTATTTCATCCAGTGCATCAATAATATTATAGAACACCTCTTCTTTCACTACCGCTTCAGGTACGGGACTGCCACCCTGGGCTACACGACCCTGCTGAGGAATAGGGCTGTTGCGGCGATATTTGCCACCGAGCCGGCCTGCAGCCAGCGGCGACCAAACAATAGCGCCTACTCCCTGATCAATACCTAAGGGCATCAACTCCCATTCATATTCCCTGTTGACCAGCGAATAGTATACCTGGTGTGCTACATAACGGTTCCAGCCATATTTTTCGGCAATGGCCTGCGATTTCATCAGGTGCCAGCCGGAAAAGTTGGAGGCGGCAATGTAACGTACCTTACCACTTTGTACCAGGTCATCCAGCACCCGCATGGTTTCTTCCACTGGTGTAACACCATCAAAGCCGTGCATATGGTAAATATCGATATAGTCCGTTCCGAGACGTTTCAGACTTCCTTCTATCTGACGTAGTAAATGGAAACGGGAAGATCCCTGGTTGTTGGGTGCTTTTCCGAATGTAAAAGTAGCCTTGGTAGAAATCAGCAACTGATCTCTTTTGCCCGCAATGGCTTTGCCCAGGATCTCTTCTGAAAGACCATCAGAATAAATATCGGCGGTATCGAACAGGTTAACGCCTGCATCCAGGCAAAGATTTACCAGCCGCGTGGCTTCCGCTGCCTGTGTGCTGCCCCAGGCTTTAAAGAAATCATTGCCTCCGCCGAAAGTGGCGGTACCAAAGCTAAGCACCGGTACCTGTAGCCCTGATGCACCTAATTGTCTGTATTCCATTGGATGTAATTTTATCGTTTTTATATTGGCCACCTGTGTGACGGTATACAAAGGTCGGGGAAAGGAGGGAAGGACACTTGTAAATTTATAGTATATAATTGTACTTTTTTGAGATGAAGAAACTGAAGCGGTTCGATACGCTGGTCATTCATTAATTGGAAGAAAAGATACTCCACCTGCCGTTACATAGTCATACTTACTACGAGATCATCTATATTTTTAAAGGGAGTGACATCCATCATGTCAATAGGAACCAGCTTTCTTATAAAGCAGGGATCTGTTTTTGATTGCACTGGAAGATGAATATTATTTTGAGATAAAAAAGTAAGCCGTTCACATTTCACCCGTGACCACATAAAAAAAGTTGCGTTTTAAAATTATTCCTATATTTGCGTAACTGATTACGTAATTAACTACAATATGGAATTCTTTAATAAAACCGGAAAGGCAGCGCTTGGCAGCAGACTGCGTATGTTAACAGAAACCATCACTGAAGATGCCGCACAGATCTTTAAGCTGTACGACACGCCGCTGCAACCAAAATGGTTTCCCGTATTTTATGTATTATCAGAAGGAGGAGAGAAAACGATCACGGCTATCGCCCAGGAAATAGGGCACTCACATCCTTCCGTGAGCAAGATCATCACGGAAATGCGAAAGAAAGGACTGGTAGCAGAGAAAAAGGATAAGACAGATGGCCGGAGAAATATGGTAAGTCTCACAAAAAAAGGAGCCGATATCAATGCAAACCTCAAAGAGCAACTCATTGATGTGGGCAATGCCGTAGAAGCCATTTCAGCGCAGGCCTCCCATGATTTATGGAAGGCAATACAGGAATGGGAATACCTCCTGCAGCAGCAGTCACTGCTGGACAGGGTCAGAGAACAACGAAAGAAGCGGGAGGCGGGTAATGTGCAGATCGTGGATTACACCCCCAAATATAAATCTGCTTTCAAAGCATTAAACGAAGAATGGATTTCTACCTGGTTTAAGATGGAAGAAACGGACTATAAATCGCTCGACAATCCGGAAGGATACATCCTGAAAAAAGGTGGTCATATTTTCGTGGCGCTCTATAATGATGAACCTGTTGGGGTTTGCGCACTCATTAAGATGGATGATCCGGACTACGATTACGAACTGGCTAAGATGGCGGTGTCTCCCAAAGCTCAGGGAAAAAGCATAGGATGGTTACTGGGGCAGGCTATTATAAAGAAAGCAACAGCTCTCGGCGCACGAAATGTTTACCTGGAAAGCAATACCATATTAAAACCAGCTATCAGTCTGTATGAGAAGCTGGGCTTTAAAAAAGTAGCCGGCCGGCCTACACCTTATGAGCGTGCAAATATACAAATGGAACTGCCGCTGAAATAAGTAGCGTTCTCCAGAATACCTGCAAATGGCTTCCGTAACAGGAGGCCATTTTTTTTTATCCGGCAACTGTGGGTGCCGCCAATAAATAAACAAGGATAGTGATTATTAAAATGGAACCGTATATTAGTGCTCTGACGGCCGAACGCTTTTCCTATGAAGCCGGCTATCTGACCACGTTATGCAAAAAAATTAAAAACTCAAGAACATGATATCACCTGACTCTTTGGAACAGGAAGCATTTCAGACAGCTAAAAATTCTGCTAAACTATCCACGTCCTTACCGGCAAAATTTACAGAAAAGAAATACGTCATTACACTGATATTCGTCACCTCGCTTTTTATGTGCTGGGGCATTGCGCTGACAATGGGAGATGTATTGAATAAACATTTTCAAAACGTATTAGGCTTATCCAAATCACAATCGGGGCTGGTACAGTTTTCTATTTTTGGTGCTTACGCGCTTATGTCTGTTCCCGCGGGGTTGTTCATTAAAAAGATGGGATACAAAAATGGGGTATTACTGGGCCTCACCTTATATGCCCTGGGTGCATTTCTGTTTGTCCCGGCCGCCAATGCAGGTTCATTTGCTATTTTTCGTATAGCCTTATTTGTATTAGCCTGTGGCATGGCAACACTGGAAACTGTAGCGCATCCGTTTATGGCCGCCCTGGGCGATCAGCGCACCAGTGATCAGCGTATCAACTTCGCACAATCATTCAATGCGGTAGGCGCCATCGTAGGACCTACCATGGGCAGCTATTTTCTGCTCAGTGAAAAACAGGAAGCAGGCAATGAATTATCGTCTGTAAAAACATTATACATCTGTATAGGCGCGGTGATTGCGATCATCGCTATTGCTTTTGCGCTGGTGAAAGTGCCTCCGGTAACAGATCCGCATGATGGTACTGCTGACACTGTCGCAACAGGTACGGTCAGCATCCGTAAAAAGTTATTCCAGCAAAAACATTTTGTATGGGCAGTAGTGGCGCAGTTCTTTAACGTGGCAGCACAGGCCGGCACCTGGGCTTTCTTTATCAACTACGGTCATGAAGTGATGCATTTCTCCGATGGGAAAGCCGGTTATTTTATGACGTTGTTCATGGGGATGATGCTGGCCGGCAGATTTGTAGGTACAGCTTTAATGCGGTTTATTGCACCTAATAAACTCCTGGCGGCTTTTGCACTGGGAAATATACTGATGTGTGTCCTCGCGGCACAGGGTTGGGGCTGGACTTCCTACATCGCGCTGCTGATGATTAACTTCTTTTTCAGCATCATGTATCCCACTATTTTCAGTCTCGGTTTAAAAGACCTGGGCCCGCAAACACAGCAGGCTTCTTCCTTTATTGTAATGGGCATGTTTGGTGGGGCCATTTTCCCTTTCATCATGGGACGCCTGGCAGATACCAATATTGCTACCGCCTACTACCTGCCGATCGTTTGCTATGCCGTTATTTTCCTCTTTGGATATAAGTTGTATAAACTCAGGTAAATATTTTACTGCTGCTGCTAATATCTGGCAGCAAAATGTATTTAAGATTGCGAAAAGCCGTTCCTTTGTAGAACGGCTTTTCTTTGCCCGGCAACGTATGAACAAAGGAGTAAGTTGCATTGTTGCTAATACCTGGAAGAACGTGTAGGAGCTTGCCAAAACTATAGTTATGGATCGCCATCCCCAAAACATAGTGACCCGTCTTTTGTCCGCTGCCGGTATTACGGTTAACGGCCACCAACCGTGGGATATACAGGTAAACAATACTGCTTTTTACAAAGAAGTACTCTACCGCGGCTCACTGGGACTGGGAGAATCCTACATGAATAATTACTGGGACTGTGAGCGGCTGGACGACTTCTTTACAAAAATATTGCTGGCTAACCTGGATACGCGTGTGAAAAAGAGTTTCAGGTTTAAGGCAGATATTTTACTCGCCAGCGTATTGAATTTTCAAACCCCTGCCAAAGCTTACCGTAATGGAAGCGCACACTATGACACGGGCAACGACCTCTTTGAATGCATGCTGGATAAACGGATGACTTACACCTGTGCTTTCTGGGAAAATGTCCGTACCCTCGATGAGGCGCAGGAACAAAAGCTGGACCTGACCTGTCGTAAACTAAAGCTGCAGCCAGGCATGCACATCCTGGACATCGGCTGTGGCTGGGGAAGCCTGGCAAAGTTTGCCGCTGAAAAATATGGCGTACGCGTAACCGGTATCACTATTTCAAAAGAGCAGGCGGAACTGGCAAAAGAGCGCTGTAAAGGCTTGCCGATAGATATCCGTTTAACGGATTACCGCACGCTGCATGAGCCTTTTGATGCCATTGTTTCTTTGGGCATGTTTGAACACGTAGGATATAAAAACTATGATGCCTATATGAAAATGGTGCATCGTTGCCTGAAAGATGACGGGCTGTTTTTACTTCATACCATCGGAGGTAACACCCCTAATACCTTCACCGATCAGTGGCTGAACAAATACATTTTCCCCAATGCCATGATCCCTACTATCCGCCTCATCGGGCAGTTTATAGAGGGCTTGTTTGTAATGGAACACTGGCAGAATTTCAGCGTAGACTATGACCATACGCTGATGGCCTGGTATGAAAATATTTTACAGAACTGGGATAAGCTGAAAACAAAATATGATCCCACCTTTTTCCGCATGTGGAAATACTATCTCTTATCCTGTGCGGGCTCTTTCCGTGCCAGGAAAAGCCAGTTATGGCAGATTGTGCTCTCTAAAAATGGTGTGCCTGGTGGCTATCGTTTTAGATGACGGCATGAGCCGCCGTTTCCATTTGTACTGCTTTTAAGCTACCCCTCCGCCACTTGCAGGACAAAATACCCCTGTTGCAGATAAACCCACTTGTTTTGCCAAATATAACCCTCACGTGGAATGCAGGCTGCTACTTTTGCCGTAAACATCAAAGTATGCCAGACTATTGTCTTGAAACTACACAACTCACCCATTATTTCCCCGGTAAGGAAAAAGCCCTGGATAATATTTGTCTGCAGGTACCTACGGGCGCCATTTACGGCTTCCTGGGACCTAATGGCGCCGGCAAAACCACCACCCTGAAACTGGTGCTGGGATTACTGAAAAAGCAGGAGGGTACTATCCGCATATTAGGAGAAAGTTTTGACCAGCACCGTGTGGCTATTTTAAAACGGGTGGGCTCTCTGATCGAAAGCCCTTCTATTTATGGCCATCTTACTGCAGCAGAGAATTTATGGCTACTGCAGAAAATTTATCAATGCCCTGCCCGCCGGGTGAATGAAGTGCTGGAGTTGACCGCACTTGCCGGCACGGGCAGCAAGAAGGCCGGCCGCTTTTCACTGGGCATGAAACAACGCCTGAGTATTGCCATTGCTATGTTGCATAACCCCTCTCTGCTGATCCTGGATGAACCCACCAATGGATTGGATCCCGGAGGCATTATTGAAATGCGGGCATTGCTCCGTCAACTGAACCAGGAAAGCAATATGACGATTCTCATCTCCAGTCATATGCTATCGGAAATAGAAAAGCTGGTTACACATGTGGGGATTATCAATAAAGGGAAATTGCTTTACCAGGGAGTCCTATCGGATCTGACAGCGGAAAGGACCCTGCATAGCCGGGTGCAGATCGACTGTAGTGATCTGGCCCGCTCACTCACGCTGATAGCCGCATGTGGGCTGCATGCCAGTGTAGAGCAGGATAAAATATTGCTGGAGGGAGTAAGCCGGGAGCAACTGGCTGTGATTAATCAGCGCCTCGTCATGGAGGGCGTGCAGGTATACGAAATGAATACCCGCCGGAATGACCTCGAAGATATTTTTATGCACCTTACCAACAACTAATCATATGACCCTGAATTTTTTGCACAGCTTCCAGAGCGAATGGCTGAAGCACAAGCACTCTGCTGCCGTATGGCTTACCGTAGCCGGTGGCGCCTTTATGCCGGTCGTTATTTTAATGCGGCGCTTTTATTATTTTGATGAACTGGCTTCCAGTAACAGTGCGGCGAATATATGGGAAATGTTGTATCACAACAGCTGGCAGTTTATGTCGATGTTTCTACTGACCATGGGCGTCATATTGGTGACCAGTATGATTGGGCAACTGGAATACCGGAACAACACCTGGAAACAATTACATACTACACCACAATCACTGACCACTCTCTTTTTTGCGAAGTTAGCATTGATATTAGTGATGCTGTTACAGTTTTTCATCCTATTCAATATCGGGGTATACCTCGAAGGAGTAATTCCGGCACTCCTGTTTAAAAAGGTACCCTTTCCGGCGGCGCCTTTTCCTTTTGTGGCCTACCTGGTGGGGAATGGAAAGTTCTTTATAACCTGTTTACCGGTAATTGCGCTGCAGTATTTATTAAGTTTGCAGTATCGTAATTTCCTGGTGCCGGTGGGCGTGGGGTTGGCGATGTACATATTTTCCGTGATGGCAGTGAAATGGGAATATGGCTTTACAATTCCGTACATTTATAGCATCTACAGCTTTAATGGGCAATACACGGATCGCATTTACATATTTTCAGTGGCATATTTTCTTCTCATAGGGCTTGCAGGATATTTGTTATTTATTTATAAAAGAGAACGGGGGTAACATGAAAAAGCCTGTCATTTATCTGTTGCATATGGGGTATTGGCTGCTCTATGGGCTGCTGATGTCTACCTTTATATCATTTATTGGTAAAGGTCATCTGTCATGGCATGAGCTATGGACTACGTTGTTTTTTTCGCCGCTGGCATTGTTTTGTTTTTTACCCGGTATATTAGGTTTCTATTCTTTTTATACTATTTTATTCAATTACTTTTTAGTTAAAAAGAAGCACCTGGCCCTGGTGGGAATGTGTATTGTTTTTGCGCTGGCCGCCGGTCTGATTACCACGTTGTTGCTAGCAATGCCACTGACGCATTGGATGGGACATCCCACGCTGAAGGAGCAACTAATGATGGCCGTTATCCTCGCCTTGCTGGCCACTATTCATGGCATTATAGGTTTGGTATTAAAAGGGTTTATCAGCTGGTATGGTGATATTAAGTTGAAGGAAGAATTAAATAAAAGAAATTATGAAACAGAACTGGCACTGGTAAAGTCCCAGATCAATCCGCATTTCCTGTTTAATACCATCAACAATATTGATGTACTGATAGAAAAAGATGCCACCAAAGCATCGCTGTATCTGAATAAGTTGTCGGGCATTATGCGCTTTATGCTGTATGAAACCAAAGCAGACCGGATTCCCTTACAGAAGGAGCTGGATTATATTGAAGAGTATATTGCTTTGCAGCGGATCAGAACTGCCAATAGTAGTTACGTACAATATACATTGCAGGGCGAACCCGGTAATATGATGATTGCGCCTATGTTGTTTATTGCTTACATAGAGAACGCGTTTAAACATGCAGCGCCCAGGAAGGAAGGACCTGCGGTGAGTATTACGTTGTCTATTGATCAGGGCACTATTATCTTTGGCTGTGCGAATAAATACCAGCGTACATCTGAGGTGAACGGGATCCATAATGGTTTGGGCAATGAGTTGTTGCAACGCCGGCTGGCATTGTTATATCCTGGTAAGCATACGCTGGATATTTCAGATCAGGAAGGAAATTATAAAGTGAATTTAACCTTGCGTACCCATGAAAATTAACTGCATCATTATAGAAGATGAACCGCTGGCGCAGGAGCGTATCAAAGGGTACCTGCAGAAGCTGCCTTTCCTGGAGCTGATGGCTACCTTTGATAATGGCATAGATGCGCTGTTATACCTGCAGTCTAACACGGTGGATCTTATTTTTCTGGATATTAATATAGGGGAGATATCTGGTATACAGTTACTGCAGGCTATGCATACCAGCACGGAGGTAATTATTATTACGGCGTATCATGAGTACGCACTCAAAGGATATGAACTGAATGTCACCGACTACCTATTGAAACCTTTTACTTTTGATCGCTTTTTGCAGGCGGTAGAGAAAGTGAAAAATAACCTGTTCCGGCGGGAAGTGGCGACAGAAAAGAAATTCATTTTTGTGAAAACGGAATACCGCCTGGAAAAAGTGCTGCTGAGTGAGGTATTGTATATTGAAGGGATGCGCGACTACCGGAAAATACATACCCTGCACAAAAAGATGATGACGCTGAAGACTTTCCGTGAGTTTGAAGCAGAACTTCCGCCTGCTATTATCTGCAGGGTGCATAAGTCTTTCATGGTGGCGATTGATAAAATAGATGCCATTGAGAAAGATGGCATCAAAATACAGGACCAGGTGATTCCTGTTTCCGATACTTATAAAAAGCGCTTTTACCAGTTGATTACATCAGCTATCTAAGCCCTTGATCTATATCAAATAAAAAATATTTAATTAAATATCATATAATATTTCCGCCTGCCTGATTATTATTTTTAATAAAATGGTCGTATTTTTTGCCCCTGCTTTTGAAGATATGAACTATATGTATGGAAGAAATCGCTGAAGAATCACATTGGTGGCGGGCGATAGTAGATGGTGACGAGGCCGCCTTTCAGCAAATCTATCGTCTTCACTTTACCATGTTATACGAGTACGGGATGCGCCTTGCTGCCAACGAAGAATTGGTAAAGGAAAGCATACAGCAGTTCTTTGTGAAGATATGGACCAACAGGGCTACGCTGGGTACGGTGAAACGTATCCGCCCATACCTGCTGGTATCCTTACGGGGCATGATATATAATAAGTTAAGAGATGAAAAAAGAAGAAGGGTGACGTCTCTCGAAGATGATTATGACTTTGAGCTTGCCTTTTCTCCGGAATCCGAATATATACAAAAAGAGAGTGCAGATCAGCAGCTCCTGGCACTGAAACAGGCCATGGATCAGTTAACCGCCCGCCAAAAGGAAATTATTTTCCTGCGTTATTTCCAGGAGATGGAGTATAATGATATTGCTGAAATAATGAATATCAGCGTAAAAGGAGCCTATAAACTAACGGCCCGGTCATTGGAGTCTTTACGTGAAATCCTTGACATATCTATGATTGCCGTGCTTTGCCTGTTGAAAATTGCCGCCAGCAGGTAACGTTGCCTTCCACTATTATTCCCTGTTTGAAGACTTTTTGGGTTGCACCAAAAAAAAATATTTTTTCCGTGGGGTGTTCTCACGAGTGTTGGTGTCCTGTGTTAAATCGCCCTTGTTTTAAGTGAATTAAACTGGTGATCTGAGTGAGTAGTTATGAGTGAACAATATAAAAATTACAGTAAACAGGATTTTCTGGAAGATGCATACTTCATTGCATATGTCAGGAACAGGGGCGTGGATGCCGTTGACTTCTGGACTGCCTGGATGGCTGCTGAACCAGCCAACCTGGCCAGTATGAAGGCGGCAGAGCAGGAGTTACGTTTACTGTTGACCGTAAAAAGAATTTATCCGCCTGCCGGCCTGGCAGATGAGGTATGGAATCACATCAGCAGCGATATTGTTGCTGCAAATGAACGAAAATTACAATTACGGGTAAGCCGTCGCAAATGGTTGGCAGCAGCGGCTGTTGGGTTACTGGTGCTGGGTAGCGCGGGGATGTTAAAATACCTTGGCAACAAAACAGTGACCACCGGCTATGGCAAAACGGTCAGCATTGTGCTATCTGACGAGTCACGCATTATATTAAATGCCAACTCCACCCTTACCTATGCGAAGCACTGGTGGAGCGGTTCCCGCCGCGAAGTATGGCTGAGCGGAGAAGCTTTTTTCGAAGTAGTACATCTTAAAAATGATAGTCTGCCTGTAAAAGAAGGTGAACGTTTTGTAGTGCATACCCCTAACCTGGATGTGGAGGTATTGGGTACGGTCTTTAATGTGAAGGAGCGCAGAGGCATTACCAAAGTAGGATTGACCTATGGATCGGTGAAAGTAAAGCTGAAAGACAATTCCACCGCATTGCAACTGTTGCCGGGTGAACAGGCCAGCTACGATCCGCAAACCCACCAATTGCAGAAAGCCGCGAAAGATATGAGTGAAGTGAATGCATGGAAAGATAATAAACTAGTGATGAACAATGCGAGTGTGGGTGAAATAATACATCTGCTGGAAGATACTTATGGCTACAAGGCAGTGCTGGAAGATCCGGCTATCGTGAACAAAAGAATAGAAGGGACCATACCGGTGAAGAATGAGGACAACATCATTTTTATACTGTCAGGCATATTGAAAGTGAACATTGAAAAAAAGGACAGTCTGCTGATTTTCAGACGTACCCATTAATAAATACCAACCAAATCTGCATTTAATTAAAGATTACTTTATGCAAAAAATTGCTACCAAATGCTGGCTGCTATTGCTATGCAACATAATCACCATGGGAGTATATGCCCAGGCGGACAAAGGTCCGGGACGTATCCCACTATCGGCTGCATTAGCAGAAATAACGAAGCAATACGACACCAAATTTGTGTTTGATGCAGATCTTATAAAAAATAAAACCACCAATATTTCAGTGGCTGTTTTAAAACAGTTGCCGGTAGAAGAAGTATTAAAAAGAGTATTGTATCCTGTCGACCTGCTGTTTGTATATGTTAGTCAGAATAACTACATGCTGATACAACGTCCGGTACCTGCCAGATCATCTTCAGCGCCTGCTGTAGCAGAACGTAATGCAGACGTGGCTTCGACAGAAAGTAACGGCGTGGTTAACAATCTGCAGGGTATCATAACGGACGTGGCTACACGTGAACCGCTGCCAGGTGTAACGGTTCGCCTGCTCTCTTCAGGAAAAGGTGTACTCACAGATGAAAAAGGGCACTACATTTTTTTTAACGCACCCGGCGGGACCAATACCATCCGCGCCAGTTTTGTAGGCTATGCCACCCGTGAATTTACTACAGGTACATCCTATGCATCGTTCTCCCTGGAACAGGATACCCGTACCCTCGATGAGGTAAAGGTAGTAGACGTAGGGTATGGTACTAAACGAAGAGAAGCCATCACCGGTGCAGTCACATCTGTTAATAATAAAACCATTAACCAGTTACCATCAACTGCACTGAGCAACAACCTGGTAGGTACAATACCCGGCTTATTTGGTAAACAAAACGGAGGTGCGCCAGGCAGGGATATGAACCGCTTGTTGGTACGCAGTTCTTCCTATTACAATGCACCTTTGATTGTAATTGATGGAATTCCGTTGAATGAAAGTAGTGGTAGCATTATTGGCGGGCAGGTAAGTTTGAATGATATCGATCCTGCTGATCTGGAATCCGTTACTGTATTGAAAGACGCCGCATCTACTGCTATTTACGGTTCCCGCGGTGGTAATGGCGTAATACTGGTCACTACAAAAAGAGGTAGAATGGGCAGACCTAAGTTCTCTTTCGGGGCTAATACCACGTATTCCAGGCCTACCCAGCAACCCAGATTTGTGGATAATTACACGCAGGCGCTGTTGAGCAATGAGTTTTCGGTGAATTCCGGTAATGAGACGATCTATTCCCCGGCAGTATTGGATACCATCCGGCTGGGATTGAATCCTGACAAGTATGCCAACACTGATTGGAGCAAAACCGTATTGAATGATTATGCCAATGCTCAAAATTATAATCTTAACGTAAGCGGTGGTAGTGATGCTATTAAATATTATGTAGCCGGTGGCTTTAATAAACAAGGCTCTATCGTAGGTGATGGTAGCTTAAAACGCTATTCCGTTATTTCCAATATAGATACCAGGTTGAATAAAAACCTGACCATGGGGCTGGATATGGCTTATCGCTATGAAAAGACAGAAGATGCCAGCAGCGGTGGTTCCAACACAATCCTGACGAATGTGTATAACATGTCGCCATTGCAACCGGTTTATTTTAGCAATGGTTTACCTGCGGCTAATTTTACCGGTTCGATAGCAAATCCGTTCATACAAAAAACACAGAGTGGTTATACCCGCAGAGAAGGAAGCTATCTGAATGCGAAGCTAAGAATGGAGTATGCCATTCCTTTTGTAAAAGGCTTATCGGCACGCGCGCTGGGATCCTTTGACCGGAATAATTATGGGGAGAAGAATTTCTCCGTTCCTTATAAATTATACCGCGCCAATAACCAGGGACAATATGTGCCGGTGGCGGGCGTAGATAATAAAGGTGCTAATCTGAAACCTTCTCTTAGTGAAAATATGTACCGCGCCAACTATACCAATATGGAGTTTGGTTTTAACTATAACCGCTCTTTTGGTTTACATACCGTAAATGCCGTATTACTCTATACTACCAATGAAAGTACCACAGAGATGCTGAGTGGTTCCCGCATCAATATTTTCACACCGGTGGTGGATGAACTGTTTGCCGGCAATGCCAGTGTGAACTCCACGAATAATGGTACTACCGCTGAATTTGGAAGAGTAGGGTATGTAGGTCGTATCAGCTATTCCTACAATGGTAAATATTACCTGGATGGTAGTTTCCGTTCAGAAGCTTCTGTGAATTATCCGGATGGCCATCGTTGGGGTACATTCCCTTCTATCTCTGCCGGATGGCGTATTTCTGAAGAAGACTTTATGAAAGATAATATTTCCTGGCTCGATGAATTGAAACTGAGAGCATCGTATGGTATGGCCGGTGATGAAACCGGGGCCGGGTACAGCGCTTATCTCTATAATTATAATGTAGGACAAAACACGGGTCCTTCTTCCACCGCCGGCAAATATGGTTACGTGTTCGGCGGAAATTACCAGCCTTCCATTTATCCAGGGCTTACCGCACCCAATAGCAATATTACCTGGGGCGTGATTAAGTCTTTTAATGCGGGCTTTAATCTCAGCATCCTCAAAGGACTATTTGCCGCAGAATTTGATGTTTACCGGAAGAATAACACCAATGTACTGATTTCGGTGTCAGATAATGTACCCATCACTTTTGGCGCCAATGCCCCCAGGGTAAATATGGGGAGCAACCACACCCAGGGTTTTGAGTTGACGCTGATGCATACTAATCATATTGGCAAAAATCTACATTACTATGTAAAAGGGATGATCGCCCATACCAAAACCAT
Source organism: Chitinophaga sp. RAB17 (assembly GCF_052114225.1). Taxonomy (NCBI): domain Bacteria; kingdom Pseudomonadati; phylum Bacteroidota; class Chitinophagia; order Chitinophagales; family Chitinophagaceae; genus Chitinophaga; species Chitinophaga sp. RAB17. Next base: position 126,051 of record NZ_JBFREI010000006.1, read on the forward strand.
TACAGATTATTCAGGAGAACAAGCTGGTTTACCAGCATGGAATGGCAGCCAGTTAAATGGCTGGGGCGCCAACGTTACCCGCATCTATAAATCAGCCGGCTTATTCCAGTCGAAGGAAGAAATTGCAGGATGGGCTGTACAGGACGGCAGAAGTAATACCACCGTTAATCCGGGAGATATCAAATATGTAGATATGAACGGGGATCATGTCATCGATCAGCAGGATATGATTGTGAAAGACAATATCGATATGCCGTTGTTGAACTACAGTATTTCACTGGGGGCTACCTGGAAACATTTTTCCGTAGACCTCCTGTTCCAGGGCATCGGCGATTACACGAATATGAATCTTAACCGGCAATGGGTCAATTATGATACCCGCCAGCTGGATCGCTGGACACCGGAAAACACCAACGCCAGCTGGCCCAAACTGGGATCTATGGCTAACGATACCAGGGCCTCTGATTTTTATGGTACCAATGGCAATTACCTGCGTCTGCGTAGTGCTGTTGTTTCCTACAGTCTGCAATCTGCCTGGCTAAAGCAACAGGGAATGGAAGCGGTTACTTTTAATCTGCAGGGAGGTAATCTGCTCACCTTTTCCAAGGTGAAATTTACAGATCCGGAGAATACAGTTATCACTCCTTACGGCCCGCAGAAGACCTATGGTATTGGTGTAAATGTGAAATTCTAAACATTCATTACAAAATGCAGATCATGAAAATTAATAGAACAGGTGGCTGGATAGTAGGATGTATGGTATTGCTGTCGTCCTGTGCGAAAGATATTCTCAACAAAAAACCGAAAGACAGTATTTCTGAACTCACGGTATGGAATGATATCGGGCTGACAGCGAATTATGTCAATTATTTCTACTCTACATTGCAGAGTGGGTATAGCCGGAACTATTACCTGGCGGCTGCTACAGATGATGGTCTCAATGGCCTCAATAACGATCCTTTTGTGCTGAAGAAGCTGACCACCGATGCCAGCTGGAATGCCAATAGTTCGCCTTTTACGGAATACTATACATCTCTGTATCAGCGGGTGCGGTCGGCTAATGACTTCCTGGCGCATATAGATGCGGTACCGGGTGACGCCGTACTCAAAAGTCAGCTGAAAGCGGAAGTTCGTTTCTTCCGGGCCTATTACTATTCAGAGCTGATCAATTATTTCAGTGATGATCCAATCACCGCTTCGGGGGCTGTACAGCCCTCTGGTGTGGTTCCCGGCGCAGAGAATGCAGCGGGTGTAGTGATCGTGGAAAAAGCGCAGATCTATGGAACGGATAGTTTAGCCATTCCACGCAGTACTAAAGGACAAAGTGTGGATTATGTGGTGAGTGAACTGGATGCCGTAGCGGCTGTCTTATCACAATTACCCGCTTCCTATGTGAAAGATGCCGGCCGACTGACCGCAGGTGCACCGATGGCTTTAAAGGCGCGGATGCTTTTATATATGGGTCGTTTTAAAGCAGCAGCAGTTGCTGCTAAAGCAGTGATGGATAGTCATCAGTACAGTCTGTACCCGGATTATAAATCGCTGTTCACGGTAAAAAATAATGCGGAATGCATTCTTTCTGTACAACATAATAATGTAGCAAAAGAAAGAGGACATACTTATGATCGCGATATGGCGCCGGGCTCTATGAGTGGCATCAGCCAGAGCAATCCCACCCAGAACCTGGTAGACGAATACGAAATGACAGATGGTAAACTTCCCTCAAAATCTCCATTATATGATCCGAATAATCCGTATGCCAACCGTGATAAACGTTTTGGTTATACCATCGCCTATGATGGTGCCACCTACCGTGGCAGCGTGCTGCAACTGTTTGAAGGTGGATTTGATATTGTGAATGCAGGTTCTTTTAAACCGCAAACCAGGTATTTAGTGAGAAAGGCTACGAATGAAACATTTAATTTCCTGGGAGATGCGGCTTTTGGCAGTGATCAGAACTGGCAACTGTTGAGATATGCAGAAATATTACTGAACTATGCAGAAGCACAGAATGAAGATGCAGGGCCGGATAATGCGGTATACGAAGCTGTCAACGCCATCCGCCGCCGGGCCGGACAACCTGATTTGCCTGCCGGGTTAAACCAAACGGAAATGCGCCAATGCATCCGTCATGAACGCCGGATTGAATTTGCATTCGAAGACCAACGTTTCTGGGATATACGCCGCTGGCATATTGCTGATCAGCTACCCTATAAAACCATTTATGGTACTGCTATCTCCAAAGCAGCCAATGGAACTAAAACCTATGGTCCTTCACGTTTGCTGGAAACCAGGACTTTCGAGTTAAAGAATTATTGTTTCCCGATTCCAGCCTCCGAGTTACTGGCAAATAAGAAAATGGTTCAGAATACATATTGGAAATAATGAAGAGACATACAATCATCAACGCTTTCCTGCTGGCTGCACCACTGGCTTTCGCAACAACAGGATATGCACAACGCGCAACGGAAAACGACCTGTTGCCATTACCTGCCGTAAGCGGATGGACAGATAAAGGGCATTTTATTTTGCAGCGCTACGAAGAGAAAAATACTTTTAAAAGTTTCGTGGTGGAGGCGGGCACCGGTAAAGAAGTGCCAACGGATAACAGGTCTGCAGGAAGGAAAGCAGTGGGTAAACGTGTCATCATCAAACAAGATGATATTTTTATTGTAGAAGGAAAAACATCGCAGCAGGTAACACATACTGCAGCCAAAGAAGTGAATCCCGTTTTTTCTCCGGACAGCAATTACATTGCTTTTACCCGCAATAACGACCTGTATACCCTGGAACTGGCCACCGGAAAAGAAATCCGGCTCACACAGGACGGCAGTGACGTGATCCTGAACGGATATGCTTCCTGGGTATATTATGAAGAAATTTTGGGCAGAGCAACCAATTACCGCTCATTCTGGTGGAGCCCCGATAGTAAGTCCATTGCTTTCTTCAGAACAGACGACAGCAAAGTTCCTTTGTTTACCATCACCGGTGCCGGCGGTGACCATGGTTACATAGAAACACAGCGATACCCGCAACCCGGGGATACCAATCCTGCTATCAGGATCGGCATCGTAGCGGCTACCGGCGGCGCCACCGTATGGGCAGATTTTGATGAACACACTGATCAGTATTTTGGTACACCTTACTGGAATCCGGATAGTAAATCTTTAGTGGTACAATGGTTAAACCGTGGTCAGGATCATTATCAGCTCTATAATATTGCTTCCGCCACCGGGGCGAAGAAACTGGCGTACGAAGAAAGACAGGCCACCTGGATTAACCTGGATGAAGAGGAACGTCTTTCTTTTATTAACAAAGGCAAAGAGTTCCTGCTGATCAGCGATAAATCGGGCTACCGGCAGATCTACCTGCATAAAGCAGATGGTACTTTTGAAAGCAGGGTATCGCAGGGAGATTTCGTTGTATCACATATTAAGTATGTAGATGAGGAAAACCGTGTGGTGTATTTTACGGGCAATAAAGACGGATTAAACCGGGAGGATTTATATCGGGCTGATCTGAGTGGCAAGCATATGAAGCGCCTCACCTTCGGTCCGTATTCTCATGAGATCACGCTTTCGCCAGATGGAGCTTACTTCACTACCAGATACAGTAACGCAGGTACACCGGATCAGCTGGCACTGCTCAATAATCAGGGTAAATTAATCAAAGTACTGGGAGACAGCAAGGGACCTGACTTTGATACTACACTGGCGAAGAATTACCGCATCGTATATGTAAAAAGTGAAGATGGCAAATTCGATATCCCTATGCGTATCAAGTTTCCCAGGAACATGGTAGCCGGTAAAAAATATCCGGTGGTGATCGCAATCTATGGTGGTCCGGCTTCCAGTACCATAAAAGATAACTGGGTACCTACGTATGTGCAGGACCGGGAGGAGCAGGTAATCAGTGTTAGCATGGATCATCGTGGCAGCACGGAATTTGGTAAAGTGGGACAAAATTATATGTACCGCGACCTGGCGCAGTGGCCTATCAAAGACTGGATACAGGGCGTGAAGTGGCTCATTGCCAACGCGCAGGCCGATCCGGAAAAAGTAATGATTTCCGGTTACAGCTTTGGCGGTTATATTACCTGCTACGCACTGATGCATGCACCGGAATATTTTAAGTACGGCATTGCCGGCGGTAGCGTAACCGACTGGCGCATGTATGATAGTCATTATACAGAGCGCTACATGGATACTCCGGCAGAAAATCCGGAAGGATACAAAAATAGTTCCGTACTAACGTACACGGATAAACTCCAGGGGAAATTATTGCTGATACATGGTGTGATCGATGATAACGTACATGTGATGAACACCCTGGAGCTGGTAGACAAGCTGCAACGTGCGGGAAATATGCACTTTGATATGATGTTGTATCCTGGCAACCGCCATGACATATTGGGCCCCAGAATGGAGCACTATTCTGAGCTGATGAAAAGTTATAGGAAAAAGTGGTTGTCTGATATGAGCAAGTAATCACAATCGTAAAAATCAAAAACCAATCATTATTATCATGAAGAAGAAAATCGCTATGCTGGCATTATTGTCAGCCGCGTTACTTAGTCATCCGGGAGCTTTTGCACAAAGCAAAACGTTTTCCATCAAAGGCCAGGTGCCGGAAATGCTCAACGGACGCACGATTTACCTGATCAAAGCAACAGGAAAAAAGAAAATCCCAACGGCCGTGGATTCTGCCCTGATAGCACATGGTGCATTTGACATCGTTGGAGAAGCGGATCAGCCTTTTGCCGCTACTTTATCAGCACCTGTCCGTAACCCGGGTATACCCGCCATAGCAGGATTCCGGGAGGTGTTTATCAATGCGGGAGACCATATTTCCTTTATACAGCCACAGGTAATTAACCCAAAAAATACCCTGGAAGGTGCGCAGGTAAATCATTCTGAGTACACGCGCCAATGGGACGAGTTAACAGCCTACCTGTTGCCTGCTGATGCCCCGATGGATTCCATGAGAAAAATCTCTTACGAAAAAAGATTGGCCAAAAATACAGATACCAGCGGCTACTATGCTATGGCTGTTAAATTCAATGAGCTGATGGCACAGAAGGTACAGTTACAGGAATCTTTCATAGCGCTGCATCCCAGTTACTATATCAGCCTGTACCTGTTTCGCGATATGCTGGGCGCACGGATAGATGATACACAAAAGGCAAAAGCTACTTTCGCCAAACTCGCACCCTCGCTCCGCAAATTACCTTTAGGGGAAGAAATAGTGCAGCTGATTGCTAATTCTGCGCACCTGGAGGTGAATAAAATGGCGCCGGACTTTGCCGCACAAACACCGGAAGGTAAAATATTGAAGCTCTCTGATCTCCGTGGCAAATATGTGCTGCTGGATTTCTGGGCCAGCTGGTGTGGTCCCTGCAGGGCAGAGAATCCTAACGTGGTAAAAGCCTATCAGCAATACAAAGACAAAAACTTTGATGTACTCGGCGTATCACTGGATAAAGAAGGCGACAAACAAAAATGGATCGATGCCATTGCAAAGGATGGTCTTACCTGGCACCATGTCAGCGATCTGAAGTTCTGGAACAGCGGTATCGCCAAACAATACATGATTGCATCGATTCCACAGAATTTTCTGCTGGATCCAAATGGAAAAATCATTGCCGTGAATTTGAGGGGAGCCGCGCTGGAAGAAATGTTGAAAAAGATATTGCAGTAATAGTAAAACTAAACGGAAAAGGGGGCAAAGGCAGGGAGCTTTTGCCCTGTTTTTGTTTCAGAAGGAGGCTGTATTGTTTCGTAAATGGGTATTTATTGGTGCGTAGCCCTGGCTAAACTGCCCGTTTGTGGTTATGTAGCCGGCACCGTCAGGTACAGACGATCCTATGCGGTGTTTTAGTTGATTTACATAGCCAGCGCTTGAGGAATTTTCCGATCAGTTCTGCCAGGTTACGCGCTATATGTGGCAACCACTGCCCACCCTTTTATAACCGTTTTGTGGAAAGCAGGTGCCAAATCGTAGCTCGCACAGCCCTTTAATCCCCTGTTTTACACTGGTGCAAAACTTGTACTGCTACACAAAAACTAAGTAGCTATGAAAGAGCTGACCAACAACCCCTCAAAAAAGAACTTCTTTGAAAAAATGTCTACTAAGGTAATTGCCGCCACCGGTAGCCCCTGGGCCTTTTTTGTAGCACTCACGGTGATTGTGGTTTGGGCGGTCAGTGGGCCGCTGTTTCACTACTCAGATACCTGGCAGCTGGTTATTAATACAAGTACTACCATTATTACTTTCCTGATGGTATTCATTATCCAGAAATCACAAAACAAAGATTCCAAATCGGTGCAGCTGAAACTCAATGAGCTGATTGCCGCCAATAAATCGGCCAGCAACCGATTGATTGACGTAGAGAATTTATCAGAAGAAGAACTGGATATCTTACACAAATACTATTGCGTAATGGTAGAAGAAACAAGGAAGAGAGTGAGCATGACGGAGTCACATTCGGTGGAAGAAGCGATTGGGGATGCACAAAGCAAACATGAGGAAGACCTGCTGACCCGGAAAAGGGCAAAGAAAGCGTAATTAAGACCTTCCCTGGACACGGATTATAAATTGCGGAATATGTGCTGCCGTCAATATATCCGCTATGGTCCTGCTCAGTCTCAACGCTTGTTTCACAGCAGATTTTTCAATTTGCTGAGTACCGTCTTCATGTTGATTCCTTTCCCCAGTAATCCTTTCAGGAGATCACCTTCCCGGGCAAGCCGCTGTGGCAGGTTGTAAATATTGAAATCAGCTACTTTCAATCCTTTTTTTACTTCTTCCCAGCGCAACGGAGCAGAGGCAGTGGCGCCTGGTCTGGGCCTGAGGGAATAAGCGGATGCCATTGTTTGTATCTGTCGGTTTTGCAGGAAGTCCAGGTAGATTTTTCCTTTTCTTTTTGCGGGTGTTCTCAGTACACTGGTGGTGTTGGGCAAACGCCGGTTGGCAATTCCCACAATTAATTCCGCGAGCATACGGGATTGCTCGAAGGTATATTTTGCACCCAGGGGAATAAGTATATGCATGCCCGTAGCTCCGGATGTTTTTACGTAAGCGTTGGCGCCGATATCGTCCAGGATACTTTTTATTTCCAATGCCGTTTCAATTACCTGGTCAAAGGTGTTGGTATCCGGGTCCAGGTCTATAAGACAGTAGTCCGGGTAGTCGGGTTTATTGATCCTGCTGTGCCAGGGATTCAGTTCGATGCAGCCTAAGTTGGCCATGTAGAGCAGACTGGCCTTGTCCGTGCAAACCATAAATTCTTTCGTCTCCCCATCAGTATCGCTGGTATACGGGAATCGTTTTATCCAGCTGGCTACTTTGTCCTCTACATTTTTCTGGTAGAAGCTAAATCCTGTAATCCCTTCAGGGAAGCGGTTCAGCGACTGAGGCCGGTCTTTCAGATAGGGGAGTATATAATCGGCAATATCTGCATAATAGTTAATCATGTCCCGTTTGGTGATCCCTTCTTTCGGCCAGTACAGTTTATCGAGGTTCGTAAATTTCAATAGTTTTCCATCTGATTTTATCTCGGCCTGGTTTTCATTTTCCGGTAAGAAAGCAGTTCGCTTTGCTACTTTTTTGGTGGGTGGTGATGTTATCTTTACCTGTTTTTCATCGGCAGCTTTTTTATCTTCCCGCAGCCCGATAAATATGGGTTGCCGCAAAATGCCATCCTGCGTGCTTTCTGTGAACTTTACTTCACATACCAGCTCCGGTTTCAGCCAGGTGGCGGGCATATTTGTGGCCGGCTTTGGTTTAAACGGACAAACACTTGTAATCAGTGGCTGAAATTTTATAAAGAGTGATTTGAGTTGCTCTTCACTGAATCCGCCGCCGGTATGGCCAATGTATTTCAGTACACCATTTTCATATTTTCCCAGGATGACGGCGCCAAAATGTTTACGGTTATTTCTGCCGGCGGTATAGCCACAAATGATGGCTTCCATGTGTTGATTGTTTTTGATTTTCAACCAGCTTTCCGACCGGCGGTTCATTACATAACTGCTTTCGGCGGCTTTGGCCATGATGCCCTCCAGTCCTTTGTTGACGGCCGCCTGGTAGAAACGAATACCATCTCCGGTAATATGCCGGCTATAGCGTAGCAGGTCATTATCCTGTGGGATCAGTTGTTGCAATAGTTGTTTGCGTTCCAGCAACGGCAGGTGTCTGTAGTCTTTGCCGTTATACCAGAGCAGATCAAACATATAATAAACAAGGTGGGCACTTTTGCCATGTTTGAAATAATTCTGCAGGGCCTGGAAATCGGGATTTCCCTTTTCATCTATCGCTACAATTTCGCCATCTGTTACTGCTTTGATGTTCCAGTCTTTCAGTGCGTTCGTGATGACGGCAAACTTTTCATTGAAGGAGAGCTGGTTCCTGGAATGCAGTTCCACTTTCCCATTCCGGAGGTAGGCAATAGCGCGGTAGCCGTCCCATTTAATTTCGTATAGCCAGTCCTCTTTGTCGAAGGGGGCTGGAGTAACCGCGGCCAGCATGGGTTTAACGCCTGCCGGCATGGGTGCTTTTTTTCCTTTTTTTATGATCAGGGAGATGTCATCCGCTACAGGGCTGACTTTTTCCGGAGTCGTTTTAGCGGTCGTTCTTTTTTTAGTGGTGGCTTTGGTAATGGGTTGTTCCTTATTGCTTTTCCATTCTTTATGTGGATTTTTCGCTACCTGTTCCAGTGTTTTGCCGGAGCGTACTGATTTGTTTTTAAGCGTGATATCGTTTGTGGTGGCGTAGCGGTCTTTCAGTTTCATGAGCAGCCAGGCATTGTCGCCTCTGCCGGGGGCTTTCACGAGGGCGAAGCTGCCCTTCAGCTTTTTGCCCTGCAGGGTGAACTTCAGTTTGCCGCTGTGCAGTTGATGAAGGAGATTGTTGGTTTGCTGCTGCTTACTTCCTTTGGCTGCCTCTTCCGGGGTATAAGAGCCCGCATCCCATACAATAACGGTTCCTGCCCCGTAGTTGCCTGGGGGAATGCTGCCTTCAAAATCTTTGTAGTCGTAGGGATGATCCTCTACCATCATAGCCAGGCGTTTGATTTCCGGATCCATGGAGGGGCCTTTGGGTACTGCCCAGCTTTTCAGTACACCTTTCATTTCAAGGCGGAAATCATAGTGAAGGTGGGAAGCATGGTGCTGCTGCACAACAAAATGTAGCACCTTGTCCGCAGCTTTACCACCGGCAGGTTCCGGCGTTTGGGTAAAAGTTCTTTTCTGTTTATACTTTTCTAAACTCATGACTGGGTTCGTTTAGCCGATCATTCTTATATAACCTTTAGGGGCATAAATGGTTCAGGCGTTATGGCCGTTTTTGTTGGTAATGCGTCTTCCGGGCCAATGAGTACTACTATCATGAAAAGAAGACAACATCCGCACCAAAAAAGACAGGCCGCAGGAAACCTGTTGATGTTGGCAAAAAAGTGCCACACACAGAAAAGCCCTGACCATCATACACAGCCAGGGCTTTTCATATAAAACACACCTTATTCTTTTTCCTTGATAAAATTGCCGCTGTTATCAAAGAAAAGTCTTTTTTTATCGCTGCCTTTGTGAATGGCCACTTCGTAGCGTTGCTCTGTTTTATCAGGACGGATGGTTCTTTTTATTTTGTCGGAGTCTATCAGGTAGCCTTTGTAGGTTTGTACAATATAGGTGGAAATGTTGCGGGGTAAGCGTGAATTGACGAGTAGTTCTTTCGCTTCCACGAGTTGCCCGTCCTGGTTATAGGTAGCTTCCATATTGCCGCCCTTTTTACCGGTGATGTTTAATACATACAGATTGTAGTCATCGCTGTTAAGTGCAGCTACATTGTCTTCAGATACATTCCAGTTTGCCTTGTACGTTTTCAATGGCATTTTCAATACCTGTTTTAATGTCATGTGAGGGAAGTTTTTCCTCAGGGAGTCCTGCACCGATTTAGGCATGGACTTGCTGTTGATTTTCTGGGCGTCTACCAATACTTCCTGGTCCTGCGCCTGTGTGCTGAGGGAGCAGAATAAGAATGCCAGCAGAACAAATGATAAGTTAAGTGCTTTCATGATGTATGTTTTATGTGAAAAATGGGGATGGTGTTATTTTTTTCCGAATGATTTCAGGGAGTAGGCTACGGTCAGCATAAAGGTGTTACCCTGTATCCGGTTTTCCGCGCCCATTTCTGCCAGCCATTTGAGGTCAAACATAGTTCTGATGCCGGGCGCGAAATAGCTGCCTTCTGCGCCAACGCCAAAAATCCTGTCTTTGGAAGGATCCAGCAGGTATCCGCTGCCAACGGGGATTTTATCAGTAGCTGTTTTAAACTGCATATAGTAAACTACGCCTGCATTAATGATTTTGGGGATGGGGCCAGCCGCCGCTTTTTTATACCAGGTTTTACCAAGCCCCCCTTCTATAGTGAGGTTGTCGCCGGTTTTGATATCGGTGTTTTTCTTTTCGGAGTTGAGTGCGTAAGATAGCAGTGCGGCGAAGTGGATGGTTTTGGATTTGTCGAAGAATACCGTGCTGCCGCCAGAGAATTCGTTTGCCAGTTGCCCCAGCCCACTGTTGTCATCTGCTCCTTTTTCATATTTCCCACTGGGGAAGTAGAGTGCATATCCAAACAGGAAGTCGGCGTGTTTGGTATGCCAGCCTAACTGCAGTGGTTGGAAGTAGATGTCTGAAAAGGCAAAAGGAGATTTGGTAGTGGTGACGGTAGATTCCAGCCGGTTGCTGCCAAAAGGGAATAACACGGATCCGCCGTAGTTGGCGCCCAGTATTTTTAAATTAGTGACCCAACTGCCGCCAATGCCTGTTACAAACATATTGAGTCCCAGGTTGTCTGTTACCACATCGCCTTTACTGTTCTTGAGTTTAGAGGCATTGTAAAGGTAAACGGGGACAACGAGTGCAAAGCCAGGTGGTGTTTGTGTGCCGGATTGTAATCCGGCGTCGCCGAGCAGATGATCTCCTTTTAGCTGCGATGCAGCAGGGTTGGTTAAACATAAATACCCGATTGTAAATAATGTAATGTAGCGGAGGAAACGCATACTCTCTGTATTCATCTTGCAAAAATTTAATGATGCAATAAAACAGATGAGAGAGATTTGTATATGCCAGGAGAAGTAATTCTGGTTGTAAATTAAACAGATATTTTTAAAGCACCATGAAATTTTTCAGAAAAAAAAATAATAAAAATTATGTAACTTTTTATGACATCGTGATGTTATAGGATGACAGGCTTACAACATTTCCTTCCTGAGCATACCCCTTTAGCGAATCATCTTCACTGTGGCAAATTACCTGCTTTCCTCAGCGGGCGAATATAAACAAGCACATATGAAGAAAACAGTATTAGTTTTAATGTTCTGCTGGTATGGCCATGCCTTTGGACAAGCTGCCAATGAAGACCTGGCGGTTATTCAATCGGTGTTTGGTAAAGAAAAGAAAGCAGTAGTAGAACAGTTTATGCAGCTGGATAATAACCAGGCGAATGCATTCTGGCAATTATATGGTGCCTATGAATCCAATAGGAGAGAGCTTTCCAGGGAGCGGCTGGTGATTTTGCATGATTATGCAAAAGCATATAATCAACTGGACGACAATGCTGCATTGTCGTTGGCCAACCGCACCATCAACAATGATATGGCTTATGATAAATTTCATAAACGCTATTTAAAGAAATTCACTAAAGTTATAGGCGGGAAGAATGCCGTAAAATTCTTTCAGCTGGAAGCTTATTTCCAGAACGCTATCCGGTCTTTCATTTTGGATGAAATACCATTTATAGATGAATTGGACAAAAGCCGGAAAACTTCCCGCAGTTAAAAAATACAGCCATCACGAAGTGACCTAAGCATTTCATAGCAACGGATGGCCGGTCAGCAACCAGGTACGGTTGCCCATCGCCTGAGAATATTGTAAAAGCACAGGCAGAGCCGGTCCGGAAGATCACGGATGGTAGTGGGGTTGTATTTAATCGTGCAGGCTCCGGGCCGACACTCTGTCTTTTTTTGAATGGAATACTATTTACAAATAACAATACTTCTGAACGGAATATAAAATGATTATCTCATCACGATATAAGTTATTTGCAACCCGCCATCGTGATTCATTCCTGTGCGATTTCTCAATAGTACACTAGCGTGGAATCTACAGGCGATGAAGATTGCGGGGTGTTCTCACCCTGCATGTTTTTTTTGAAATTCCGGGAGAAAAGTTACTTACAGTTTAATGGTTGATAAATAGGAAAACGGCAGGGAGATCTCTCTTTGCCGATTAGCTTTTAGCTTTTAGCAGTTAGCTGTTAGATTTTAGCGGTTAGCTTTTAGCTTTTAGCGGTTAGCTGTTAGATTTTAGCGGTTGGTAGTTAGGCTTTAGCGGTTAGTGATTGGCAGTTATGTGGACATAAAAAAAGGCTGCGTCTTAGACAAGACACAGCCGTTCCTAAGCATAAACAAATTAGCAATCATCAAGTCTTAAGTATCATAAATGTTTTTAGTTGTTCAGGAATAATCCAATATTGAAATTGAAGCTCTTAAGATTATCAATCTGGAAAAGATCATTTTTATTGGTAGCATACTGGTAGCTTGCACCGAGTATGATGCCCCAGTTGCCACCATTGGGACGTATTAAAGCCCCTATTTCCGGACGTACTACAAAGCCCCAGTCGTAAGTATCATTTTCAAACACGTTATAGTAAATCGTTTGCTGGGCGTATTGTGTACCAATACCTACTCCAGCATATGGCATTACTTTTTTGCCGTAGTTAAAATAATAGTGAGCGATGGCGGTAACGGGTACTGTATAAATAACCCTATCCATATCCGTTGTAATCGCTGAATTATTGTCCTTGTAATAGACTGTCTGCGTAGGAATATATTGTTCATATGAATTCCAGCTTGTGGCTATGCCAAAGGACACGGGTACCTTTTTGAGAAAGTAACGATATTCTGCTTTACCACCCGAGAGGCTGGTCTTGTCGAGGAAATCGTTGTTAGTAGGTATTGCTATTTCCCAGGAGAGTCCGAATAAATTATTTATTTTCCCTTGAGAAAAACTTTGGAGGCATCCCAGCGTAAGCACTATACCCAGTATAATAAACTTTTTCATAATTTACTTTTTTATAGTGAACTATTGGGCTTTCAAATAAGGTGATTGAATGAATGCCTGATCAATGCCATCCAGCGCACGTTGGAGGTTAGTAGAGGCGGAGCTGCCCAATGCACCATTCAGGTTCATGGTCCAGGTCACATCCAGTTTCTGATTCGCCTGCGCATGTTTTACATCAATGATTTCAGCAATAACACTACCCGTGGTAATAGAATAGGTAGTAGCCCATGGATAGTAGTAAGGATAGTACCATCCCCAGTCCCATGGATCCCAATAGCCCGGATATCCCCACCAGTAGCCGGGATATACCACACCCACTGTTACATCTTTTACTGCAATGGTATTAATGCCGAGGTCTGGTTTGGCACCTCTGCTTACATAAGTATATCCTCTTGCTTCCATGTTCTTCCTGATCTGTGCTACCAGCTGTTTGGCGGTGTTGTCTGTCAGGATACTATCTTTCGGATTCGTGCTGATGTAAGCTACCGTGTCCGAAATATAAAAGGTCTTGAAAGAATTAAACTGCGTATTCGGATCCCGGTCGGTTTGTACAACAAAGTTGCCCGATAGGGAAGACAAATCCGGTTCTTTCCGGCAAGCCGCCAGTAGTATTAGCCCCAGTAACAGGACATAATTAAATCTTTTCATCGCGGTGTTTTTAATAGATCAATGCAAATCAGTCCGATCGGACCTTTACGGGAATCGATACAGCTCATCTTGTTTATACAATGTATAAGCAGGAACAACTGTTAATTACGGGCCTTGATGGATGGAAGAAGTAAACGTGTTTGCATTCATAGTTATGATTTATGCGTGATTGAATACATCATTCATTTTTTTTATCCGGCCAAATGGAGATGCGTAATACGTACCTCTTTTCAGAAGATAAAAAATCCGTGTTCTACAGACAGCCATAATAAACGGCTGGATCTACAGTAACGATGATTGATGATGATGCTACATAACTATGCTTAGGATCGGGAATTTTAGTCTTTATATTCGGTCATTCTAAGTTCCTTAGCGTCATTAGTGTGTGTCTTCTTTACTGGTTAATTTAATCGGTATCAGCACTCGGTGACAGTGTCGCAATAATTAACACCCTTAGTTGTAAAAATGTTTAGATAAATTTTTTCCTGTTTTTAGGTGAATATCCATCAAACATTATGAGATTAATAATTGTTTAAATGATGTTTAATTATTTTATTTTTTGGCAGATATAAAAGAAGCTGTTAAATTGCAGTTGTCACCCTGAATATTTCCTCCTAAGCATTCCGCATAACAGCAATTTATCTACTACATTAACAGCAAATAATTTAAGTATTTAGTCCGGATGCAGTTTTTTGTTTTTGTGAAAAGTGAATACAGTACTGCATTACATAAGATACTTCTTTTTCGTAACGTGGAATTTAAATGGCTAAAATGCGGCGCGTTCCCGCGCTGCAGATTTTTTTCTCATCACTTCCAGGTATAACAATTACATCATCATCATTTCTTTTTCATGAAAGTTGCTACGTCAATTTTTAAGGAGAAAGGCTTTTTTCTTTAAACCCAAACAATAAGAATAAGCATATGATGTTCTACCGATTTTTTCTCCTGGTGTGCTGTGTACTCCTCTCTCAGGCTGCTGTGGCGCAGCAATGGCCTTATCATATTTCTGTTCCGCAGGGCACCGTGGTGGTGTATCAACCCCAGCCTCAGTCTTTCACTAATAATCATCTGGCTGCTATAGCAGCGGTGTCTTTTGAAAAGAAGGGAGTGGACCCGGTATTTGGTGCGGTATGGATAGATGCTAACGTGATCACTGACAGGGAAACCAGGCTGGTGACGCTGGAGGAGCTGAAAGTAGCGGATCTGAAGTTTCCTGGTAATGCAGATTCTTCCAAATTATTACAGCTCAGAAATATATTGGATCGGGAGCTGCCGAAGCATCATCTTCACCTCACACTAGATGACTTGCTGAGTGCGTTGGCAGAGAATAACCCAGGCGGAGCCAGTGCTGCAGGCCTGAAAAATGATCCGCCGGAAATCATTTTTAAAGAACAGATTGCTTTGCTGGTTACCATTGATGGTACACCGAAATTGCAGGCCGACAAAACCCTTGGCATGCCAAGGGTGGTGAATTCTCCCTTTGTAATTGTGCAAGAGAAAAGCAATCACCCGTATTATTTATATGCCGGTGGCAGATGGTTCAGCACGGCATCGTTGACGGGTAACTGGAGCTTTGACAGGAAGCCGCCGTCCGCCATAAAAAAAGTGGGCGAGCAGATCTCCGCCAATAATAAAGAGACACCTATTTCCCTCGATTCACTTCCGCTGATAGTAGTGAGCACCGTGCCTGCTGAGCTGATTCAAAGTGCTGGAAAGCCCGTCTTTGCTGCCGTTGCCGGCACAGGACTATTGTACATGAGCAATTCTTCCGATAATATTTTTATGGACATAGCCTCGCAGGAATACTACGTATTGCTCTCCGGCAGATGGTACCTGTCTCGCAGTTTGCAGGGACCATGGGATTATGTGGAACCCAATAATCTGCCCAAAGATTTTGCGAAAATTCCCGAAGGCACTACAAAAGATGCCGTGCTCGCCAGTGTGCCCGGCACGCCGGCAGCCAAGGAGGCAGTGATGGATGCGCAGGTGCCGCAAACCGCAAAAGTAGACCGAAAGAAGGCGACAACTTCTGTTACGTATGATGGTGCGCCTAAGTTTGCAGCGGTGTCAAATACGGGGCTGGAATATGCAGTGAATACTGCCTCTACCGTTTTGAAGGAAGGCAATGTTTATTATGTGGTGGACAAAGGTGTCTGGTTTACCGGCAGCAGTCCTAAAGGTCCATGGATAGTAGCCACCTCCCGGCCCGCAGATGTAGATAAGATTCCTGCCAGTTCCCCGGCCTATAATATTAAATACGTGTACATCTATGATGTAACGCCGGAGGTGGTGTACATGGGCTACACGCCCGGCTATACCGGTTGTTATGTGCTGGGCCCTACAGTGGTATATGGCACCGGCTATAACTATGTGCCCTGGTATGGTAGTATGTATTATCCCCGCCCCGTTACCTGGGGCTTCGGCATGTCTTATAATCCATGGACCGGCTGGAGCATCGGCTTTGGTGTGAGTGTAGGATTTCTCCATTTTGGAATAGGCTACAACTTTGGCGGTGGCTGGTGGGGACCACCTATTTATCATCCTCCTTTCTTCTATCCTTATCCACACGTATATGGTCCCGTAGTCGTCAATAATATTCATGTCAATAATTTCTACGGTAATCATACCACCAATATTTATAACCACCGCACGGATGTGGTGACGCACGACCGTAACCTGTCGGGCGCCACCCAGGGGCGCATCTCCCGGGCTACGCAGGGCAATTTATCAGGTGCTACACAGGGCCGCATTTCTCAACGTACCCAGGGCAACTTATCAGGTGCAACCCGATTTCAACCGGCACAACGCGCTAATAATAATGTGCAGGCAGATCACAACGGAAATATATTTCAACGAAGTAACAACGGCAATTGGCAGCAAAGGGAAGGTAATCAATGGAGGCCTGCCAGCAACGGCGAGAGCAGGCAAAATATGGAGCAACAATTTCAGCAGCGGGAGCGCGGCTGGCAACACAACGATAATTTCCGGCAGTCCTTTCAACGCCCCCAGGGCAATTTCCGCTCCGGCGGATTTCAACGGAGACATTAAAAACGTAGTATATGAGAGCACTATTTTCTTTGATGATGATGTTGTTGAGCATCACTTCCAGTGTAAAAGCCCAAATCATCACGATAGCAACAGAAACTGCTGTTGATGAGGATCTCGTGATGACCATTTTCGGCAAAACAAAACAGGTACTGTTGTCGGATTACCTGAAAATTTCCCCGGTAGAGGAACCCGCTTTTCAGACGGCACTGGTAGAATATGAAAACGATAAAAGCCCCTGGCTGACGGAGCGTGTTGCTTTGCTAAAAATGTATAACGAGGAATTCTCTTCTCTTGACAATGCAAAACTGAATACCCTGACCAAACAACTCATTAATAATGACCTGGAGTTTGGCCGGCTGCAAATGCGGTACTTCCGTAAAATGAATAAGCTACTGGGAGCTACCCGTGCAGCTAAATTTTTTCAACTGGATAATTATATAGAACAATCCACGCGGGTATACATACAAAAACAGTTGCCTTTTATTAAGGAGCTGGAGTCCGATAAACAGGGATACGTGCAGCACTCAAAGCCGCTCACCATGCGATAACGGGTACGGTACTTCAACAGATTTAAAACAGTGGCATGCATATAAAACTCACCATATTGTCCGGCAATAAATCACTGGTACTGCTATTATTTTGTATAGCTGTGTCACTGTCTGTTGTCGCTCAGGATACACTTCCTAAACCAGTCAAGCGAAAAATCAGTCTGCGTGATTCCCTGGATCATGCTATTGACTTCAGCGATTACATGATAGACGCCAATGGTTTTATCCCTATACCAATTCTGATCACAGAGCCTGCCGTAGGAATCGGCGGTGCTATTGCACCAGTATTGTTAAGGAAACGGCATCAGCCCACTAACTATAAAAAGCATAAAAACCTGGAGGCTATTCCACCGGATGTAACCGGCGGTTTTGGTTTTTATACCGCCAATAAAAGCTGGGGTGGCGGTGCGGGCAGGAGTGGCACTATTATCCCCTGGGGTGTCCGGTATAAAGTATTTGCCGCCTACCTCGACATGAATATCAAGTTCTATAAAACCTTACCGGTAAAAGGAGAAACAGAGTTTGGGGTAAACCTGAAAAGCATCCCGGTATTTTTACGGGTGCAAAAACAGCTGGGCTATTCGAACTGGCATGCAGGTATACAATACTTCTTTGTGAAAACAACCGCCCGCCTGGAAAAGTCCATTCTGCCGGATTCTCTTTTTAAACCAAAGGAAATGGATAATATCAGCAGCGTGGCCGGTGTGCTGGTGGAATACGATAAAAGAGATAATCCCTTTACGCCGTCYAAAGGAACGAAGTTGCATGTGGATGCAAATTTCTCCAATCATATTTTCGGTAGCGACTTCGACTATACCAACCTGGATGTGTATGCATATCATTATATACCTATTGGCAGTAAAAAGAAATGGGTATGTGGTCTCCGGGCAGATATGCAGCAGGTGTTGGGAGATATTCCTTTCTATTTCAAGCCCTCTATTGATTTAAGGGGTATCCCTAAAGGGCGTTATCAGGGAGATGTAAACATATTGGTGGAAACAGAGCAGCGCTGGAATATTGTGCGGCGCTGGAGCGCTGTGTTCTTTACCGGTGTGGGGAAAGCTTTTGATGACTATTCAGATTTCGGTTCGGCCTCCTGGGATTATAGTTATGGTACCGGCGTCCGGTATCTGCTGGCCCGCAAATTTGGTTTATATATGGGTGCGGATGTTGCCCGCGGCCCTGAGCAGTGGGGGTTTTATATACAATTCGGCAGCGCCTGGCTGAAGTAATGGTTTAATATTTTTTATATGCCTTTTTTGATAAGATACGCGCTAACGGGATTACTGTTACTCATGGGATGTCAGGTCGTATATGGGCAGGCATTGATTGCATTGTTGTTTGGAAAGAAGATCACCAATGACCGGTTGAAGCTGGGCATTGTATTGGGAGCTTCTTCCAGCTGGATAGAAGATGCCACGGGACAGCAGCCCCGGTTTGGTTTCGCCATAGGCGCCTATACTACCTATGACATCAATACACACTGGCAGTTTGCGATGGATATTATTATGAAATCGCCCAAAGGCGCCAGAGAACTCCGGTATGAAAACACGTTTATCACACCAGATGATCCGCAGTTAGTGGGCACGGAAATTAACCGTATGGTCACCTATCTCACGGTGGCGCCGTTGATACGCTATAAAATAACACCTTCCTTCGGACTGGCGGTGGGGCCACATTTAGGGGCAAGGGTGCGGGCAAAGGATTCTTATGAGAAAGGAATGGAGCAAGGTACGTTGTCTTACACCTATAACAGTAAGGAACATACGCACCTGGCAGATGCAGGGGCCACCTTTGATGTACAGTATGCAATGATGAAAGGAAAAGGTGTGCGACTGAATGCACAGTTCAACCTGGGGCTGGTGAATTTTTATAAAGATACCAATCTCACCGGGTATAACCGGCAGATACTGGTAACAGTGGGAATACCTATTGGCGGTGGAAAGTCAAAGTAAATTATACTCCTTATGAAAACAATTACTATCGGTTTATTATTGCTGTATTGCATGGGAGCTGTGGCACAAACAACGGAAAGCCGCGTGCATAAACATAAGCCTGCACCTCCCTGGTATGTGGATCGTTTTCGTATATCGGCGGGCTTCTTTATTCCTTTCAGTCATACAGACATCAGCGTTGGTAATACTGCCGGCACCAGGGGAACCAATATCAGTTTTGAAAATACATTGGGGTATAACCACACCAATTTTACTTTTCTAAGTGATTTTCAGTGGCGCGCCGGCAGGCGCTCCCGCTTCGATCTGGCCTATTACCGGATTGCCAGAAGCGCTGCCCATGTACTGGACAGGGACATCACCTTTGGTGATCATACTTACCCGGTGAATGCGGCTACCAGTAGTTTTTTTAATACAGATATTTTCCGTTTTTCCTATGGGTATGCACTGTTATGTAAGCCACGTGCAGAAGCCGGTATTATGATCGGTGCACATATTGTAAAAGCGGGCGTAGGTATAGCAGGCAGTACGAATGTAGGCAGCTTCGCCGCCAGCGATGATTATGGTTTTACGGCGCCCTTGCCGGATATTGGTATCTGGGGCGGCTATACGTTTGCCAAACGCTGGGCTGTGACGGGTGAAATCAGTTATCTCTCGCTCACGGTAGATAATATTAAAGGGAAAATTATCGCGGCCAATTTGCAGGTGATGTACCGGGTGATACAACGACTCAGCGTCACTGCCGGGTATACCGGATTTAATTTTGATGTACAAGCTACCCGTAAGAATCTGGTAGGGGACCTGGTATGGGGTTATAATGGTCCGGCAGTATCGGCCAGCTGGTCGTTTGGTCATAAGCCCTGGTAAACATTTACATCAAATGGTTTCCTGCACCAATAAAAAAGAAATAAACAAAAGCAGCAAGTTGTTGTTTATAACATTTATACTTCACACCTAAGCATACAATCAGCTTTCATCATCATCATCTGTATCGTTTTTCCATGAATGGAATAAGTACAGTTATTCATTGTGTATACTTAAACAATGGTTGATATGAAACGCTTTCCTGATTTCAAACGATTGCTCGTTTACGCCTGCCTGTTAGCTCCGACGCTTTCCTTCCACCCAGCGTCTGCACAGAAGAAGCCAAATATCCTGGTCATTTTTGGTGACGATATTGGTTTTTGGAACCTTAGTTATTGGAATAAGGGGATGATGGGTTTTAAAACACCCAACATTGACCGGATCACCAATGAAGGCGCCACTTTCACAGATTATTACGGACAACAAAGCTGTACGGCCGGCCGTGCTGCTTTTATTACGGGGCAATGTCCGTTCCGTACCGGTTTAACTAAAGTTGGTTTGCCGGGTGCTACAGTAGGATTGCAGAAGGAAGATCCTACCATTGCTGAATTCCTGAAACCATTGGGATACGCCACCGGCCAGTTTGGTAAAAATCACCTCGGTGATCAGGACAGGTTTCTACCTACTGCACATGGTTTTGACGAATTCTTTGGTAACCTCTATCACCTGAATGCGGAAGAAGAACCAGAGCATGAAGACTATCCCAAAGATCCTGCATTTAAGAAAAAATTTGGTCCGCGTGGTGTGATCAAATCTACGGCAGATGGTAAAATTGAAGACACTGGTCCATTAACTATTAAAAGAATGGAAACGGTAGATGAAGAATTTTACGGGGCGGCCATTGATTTTATGAAAAGACAAAAGCAGGCGGACAAACCTTTCTTTGTATGGTTTAATGCTACCCGTATGCATGTGAATACACACCTGAAACCTGCCTCCAAAGGCAAAACAGGACTGGGCTTACAGGCAGATGGTATGGTGGAACACGATGCCATGGTAGGGGATCTCCTGAAATTCCTGGATGATAACGGTCTTACTGAAAACACGATCGTGATTTACTCTACTGATAACGGCGCCATGAAATGCGAGTGGCCTGACGGTGGCGCTTCTCCATTCAAGGGTGAAAAAGATATGAACTGGGAAGGTGCTTTCCGTGTTCCTTGCGCCGTACGCTGGCCAGGGCATATTAAACCCGGTACCGTATTCAATGACATTTTTTCTGCGGAAGACTGGTTGCCTACCCTGGTAGCAGCAGCAGGCGGTGATGGAGATCTGCCGTCTAAAGCAGTGAATGGTGTGTCAGCAGGCGCCAAACATTTCAAGGTACACCTGGATGGATATAACATGCTCCCTTATCTGACCGGAAAGGTACAGGATGGTCCTCGTCACCAGTTCTTTTACTTCAGTGATGATGGAGATCTGATGGCTTACAGAAAGGATCGCTGGAAGTTTAATTATATGAAGCAGGATGCCAAAGGGATGAAAGTTTGGCGCGAACCAATGGATAAGTTACGTGCGCCGATCCTGGAAGACCTGAGATCAGATCCGTTTGAATATGCACATGATCATGCCTCTTCTTACTACGAAAAATGGTATATAGATCGTGCTTTTCTCGTATTGCCTTCAGCAGAAGAAGTAGGCGCCTATCTGGCTACCTATAAGCTATTCCCTCCGCGTCAGAAACCAGCCAGTTTCAATGTGGACGAATTTACCAATGCTTTGAAAGCAGGAATTAAATAAGTGTGTTGTTTAATGCCAGAAGGAGGTTGTTCCGCTACAGGAACAACCTCTTTAATTACTTTATACTATGACTACACTGGAACAGGTAAAAGCACTCAGACAACGTATAGGCGATGACGTAATTGGTCAGCAGGATGTGATAGATAAGATACTGATTGGTTTATTGACAGACGGAAACGTGCTGCTGGAAGGCTTACCCGGACTGGCAAAAACCAGGGCGGTAAAAAGTCTGGCGAAACACCTGGACTGTAAACTAAGCCGTATCCAGTTTACCCCGGATCTGCTGCCAGCGGATGTTACAGGAACGGAAATTTATCAGCCCCAGACCGAAGAGAAATTTATTTTTCAGCCCGGCCCTATCTTCAGCAACCTGGTACTGGCAGATGAAATTAACAGGGCGCCGGCGAAAGTGCAATCAGCCCTGCTCGAAGCCATGGAAGAAAGACAGGTATCTGTGGCCGGAAAAACGCATCCCATGCAACCGCTGTTTATGGTACTGGCTACCCAGAACCCCATCGAACAGGAAGGCACGTATCCTTTGCCGGAAGCGCAGTTAGACCGGTTCGTGATTAAAATAAATATCACCTACCCCGACAAGGAAAGTGAAATAAGTATCGTGAAACTGGTGAGGGAAGAATCGAAGAGCAAGACGACTCCTACCGCCGGTATCTCTCAACAGGTCATATTTGATGCGCGCAAAGAAATCAATGAAGTCAAAGTAGCAGATGGTGCAGCGAACTATATCGCAGATATCGTAGATGGTACCCGCTATCCCGAAAAGCTGGGCAAAGAGCTGGGGCAATGGCTGAACTATGGCGCCAGTCCTCGTGCCAGCATTAGCCTGGATCGTTGCGCCCGCGCAGTGGCCTGGCTGGATGGCCGTGATTATGTAACGCCGGATGATATACGTTTTATGGTGCATGATGTGCTGCGGCATCGCATTATCCTCAGCTATGAAGCCAATGTAGCCCGCATGAATGCCGATAAAGTCATTGATGAATTATTAAAAGTGATTACTGTACCATGATGGGAAAGAAAAATGATACTGCCGCTAAAACATACCCTCCCGGTGTAGTAATTACCCTGGAGGAACTCATGCGTTATGAATATTACGTACAGGATATTCCATTACTGCCGCAACACCCGGTATACACCATACTGGCAGGACGTCATGCTTCCAAATTAAGAGGGCGTGGGCTGGATTTTGAAGAAGTACGTATATACGTGCCCGGTGACGATATCCGGAACATCGACTGGAAGGTAACTGCCAGAACAGGTGAAACGCACTCCAAAGTATTTAACGAAGAAAAAGAGCGGCCTACGTTTGTGGTGGTAGATCAGACCACCCGGCTTTTCTTTGGATCGCAGCAACAGGTAAAATCAGTAGTAGCGGCACAGGTAGCTGCACTGAGCGCCTTTTATACCGTTCGCAGAGGTGACAGGGTAGGGGGCATTGTTTTTAATGAAGAAAGAAACGATTTTATTCCATCTGCCAGAAGTAAATCGCATGTACAGCATTTACTTACCCGCATAGCAGACATGAATGCACTGTTGCCTACGCGTACGCATATACGTCCGGCCCCGGTGGCGTTAAATGAAATATTGCATAAAACAGGTACACTGGTAACGCATGATTATGTGGTGACGGTGATCAGCGATTTTTCCATTGCCAATGAAGATACTTTCCGTTACCTGCAGCATATTGCAGCACATAATGATGTGATGCTGGTACATATCACGGATCCGCTGGAAGCGGCACTGCCTGATGGCAGCCTGGCGCTCAGTGATGGCATCAGGCAGGTGTTATGGAATAACAATAACCGGCATAACGGTGACCGATATACGGAGAATTTCGAAAACATGAAAAGTACGTTGACAGAAAGATGTAGAAATTATCATATTCCTATTATTTTTATAGATGCTGGTGCTGAAGTCAGCAACCAGATTATACATTTTTTCGGTAAAACCAATCATTAAGGCAATATGCAACAACCAACTACACAACAATATGGAGATCTCCTTGAACCGGCACCAGTGCCTTTTAGTTTTAACACACCTGGCTGGTACGTGGTGGACGTGTTATTATTGATAACGCTGTTGATATTGATGTTTAGCTATATAAAATACTATCAGCGTAACCGTTACCGGCGGGAAGCTATACAGTGGCTGGATCAGCGGAACAGGGAACCTCACCTGAAACAGCTGTACGAAGCGGACATGCTCCTGAAGCGTGTAGCCATGCGCGTATACGGCGCGGAAAAAGTGGCTACTTTACGGGACAGGGAGTGGATCAATTTTCTTAATAAGTGTAACCGCCGTACGTTTAGTTTTTCGGAAGATGACAGCCGTATGTTGTTTGACGCATTTTACCGGAACCCGCAGGGAGTCGGTGAAACAGAAGCCATCACGTTTATTTTAAAAACCAGGAACTGGATACGTTATCATCACCATGCACTTCGACATCGCCCATAAATGGGTAATACTGTTATTACCTTTACCACTGCTGGTATATTGGCTGCTCCCGCCATTGCGGCGGCGCAGGGCTGCATTGATAGCACCGTTCTTTCAAAGAGCCGTGGATATTTCAGGCCACCGCCCCCGCAGGAATGCCTGGGTAACCCGCAGGAACGCTTTTATGTACGGCGTACTGATACTATGCTGGTTATGCCTGCTCGCCGCAGCGGCTTCTCCGCGCTTTGTCAGCGAACCCGCCAAGCGTCCTAAAACGGTGCGCAGCTTTTTAATTGCCGCAGATATTTCTTTTAGTATGGCGCAAACAGACTGGCTGGTAAACGGCAGACGCATGAGTCGCTGGGAAGCAGTTAAATCGCTGATGAAAGATTTTATTGCCAACAGAAAAAGTGATCAGATGGCGTTGGTAGTATTTGGTAGCAACGCATATATACAGGCTCCGCTCACTACCGATCTGCCTATGATCAACTGGTTACTGGATCAGACGGAAGTAGGCATGGCGGGGCAAATGACTAATATAGGCGATGCCATTGCTTACAGCGTAAAGATATTAAAACAGGATACCCTGCGGCAGAAGGTGATGCTGCTGATTACAGACGGAGTAGATACCGGTACCGATCTGCTGCCCCTAGATGCCGCTAATATGGCGGGGAAAGACTCTATTACTATTTATACCATGGGGATAGGAAAAGCTTCCGGCAGCGGAGGCTATGACCTGGATGAGCCTACGCTAAAGGCAATTGCCGCCGGTACTGGTGGCCGGTATTTTAATGCGATGGATGAAAAAGGCCTCAGTGGTGTTTACAAGGCATTGGATCAGCTAACACCGGTAGTATACCAGGAAGAAAGTTATCAGCCGGTAACGCTGCTATATTATTATCCCCTGGTGGCAGGTGTGATCCTGGCGCTGGTATTCCAGTTTGTCAGCGGCAGTTATCGTTTCACCCGCAAAATGATGTCGCATGCCTGAGGCGATGGAACATATCAACTGGCGGATCGACTGGCAGCAGTTTCATTTTCTGCGGCCTGCAGCGTTGTATTTATTTATTCCGCTGGTATTGACAGTAATTATTTTATTGGCAGGCAACCGGGAACCGAAACGCTGGAAACATCTGATAGCACCGGTGTTGCGCCCTTATCTTTTTACGGAAGGTAATCGCTGGTCGCTGCTCTTACCCCTGGTGTTTTTTATATTGGGAATCAGCGCGGCGATCATTGGAGTGGCGGGGCCTGCCTGGCACAGAACCGTGGTGCCCGGGCAAAAAGTGCAGGCGGTGGTGCTGGTGGCCATGGATCTTTCAGCATCCATGAACGCCACAGATATTCCACCTACCCGTGTAGAAAGAGCCAAACTAAAACTGAGCGACTTCCTGAATGCTCACCCGGGCGCCAAAGCAGGCTTGCTGGCATATGCAGGCACACCGCACCTGGTAATGCCTTTCACTACAGATTATCAGCTGATTAAACTACAGGCGGCTTCCCTGAATGCGAAAGAGATGCCGGTGCCGGGAACGAATACTACACTCCTCATCAAATATATAGATACCCTCATGAATCCCGTGCTGGCGCCCAGTACGGTATTGCTGCTCACTGATGAAGTCACGGCTGCTGATGCGGCACTCTTTACCAATTATGTAAGCAGCAACATTCACCAGTTGGAAATTCTGCTGATGTCTTCACCTGCAGGTGCCCATGTGCCTGGATTTACGAAAGTCCTTTCCATGCAGGATGAAAGCGTATTACAATCGCTGCGCACCAATCCCCGCATTACCATTAACCACCTCACACTGGATACCACGGACGTAGGCGCTATCGCCACACGCATCCGGGAGCATCTCATCTTCGAAAAAGATAAAAGAACAGACGACAAAGCCTGGGATGATATGGGCTACCTCGTGATTGTACCTGTGGGATTATTGGTACTGCTATGGTTCAGGAAAGGCTGGGCCATACAATGGTGCTGTATACCCTTCCTGTTGCTGCTGGGGAGTTGCAGTGTGAACAGCCGGGAGGCCAATTGGTGGTATACACGTGATTACCAGGGACAGGTACTTTACAAAGCCGGCGACTATCAGCAGGCCGCAGACCGGTTTAAAGATATTCCTCACAAAGCTGCCGCCGCCTTTAAAGCCGGCGATTACGATGCTGCCGCCGCTTTATATGCGCTGGATAGCAGTGCATCGGGGCAGTATAATCTCGGGCTCGCCCTGGCAAAGTCCGGTCGTTTTGATGAAGCCATGAGCGCCTTTGCCAGAGCGGGTCAACTGAATCCGGATCTGGAAAAAAAAGCAGCTAATAGTATCAGTAAAGTCAGCAAAGCTAAGATGCAGGTGGACTCTGTTGTTAAAATGGGGCAAAAGAATACTAAAGTAAAAGAGGACAAAAAGAATGGTCCCCTGAAAGAACGGAAACGTAAACCCGATGATCCCGGATTATCCGCAGATACAAAGGTAAAGAACATGCCCAAAACCGGTGACCGGCTTACGGATGAAGTAAAGTCCAATATTCACCAGGCACAGGAATCACAGGAAGGCCCTTCGAAAAATGACACAGCTACCAACAACGATGTAATGAAGCATATTATTCTCCGCAGGCCACCTGCCGACCCCGGGGAGTTTCTGCATAAAAGATTTGAGCTTCAGCGCAAACGGTATTTTCAGCAGGTAAAGCCGGGTACGGAACAATGGTAGCATTGGCGATACGTAAAACAAGTCTGATAAAACAGGATCAATAAACAGCACTCATGATAAGACAGTTCATAACGCTCATGTATATACTGTTTTGTGCAGCCGCACTGCAAGCGCAGGTGAAATGCTTTGCCAAAGTAGAGCTGGACAGATCCGATGTGTATATTCAGCAACCCTTTAAAGTCACTTATACTGTACTTACTTCCACCTGGTATACACAACCGTTGGAGTTTGATAATATACAAATCCCTGCTGCCTTCGTGATTCCTTTCACTAAAGCGCAACCGGGCAGGTTTACGGACAACGGTACCGAATATTCCGGCATACAGTTTTACTTTATTGTATTCCCTTATAAGGCAGGCGTATTCAGTGTGCCGTCTATTACTATCAACGCAGCAACGCCTCCGGAAGGGAGTGCGGTGAGCAGCAAAATAACGCTGCATACCACACCGGTATCGTTTGTGGTGAAGCCGGTCCCGAGGAGTTTGCCTGCCGGAGAAGACTGGCTCGTAGCCAGAGATATACTACTCAGCTCCCGCTGGAATAAACCGCTCACGAACCTGAAGGTGGGAGATGTGATTGAACGGACCCTGACCATTGATGCCAGCGGCACCCTGCCTCAGTTTATTCCGCCGATGGCAGACCGCAAAGTTTCCTGGGCGGAAGTGTATCCGGGTAAAGTGAGTTTACAGGATATGCGGGATGAATACAACGCAAATGGAGAACGGGTGCAAACATCTTCCTGGCTGCTCACACAGGCAGGCGAGTTTGAGCTGCCGTCAGAAAGTATTTCCTGGTGGAACCCTTATGCAGCAAGAATGTATACCCGTAGTATTCCAGCGGTGAAATTAAGCATAGCACCTAACCCTGGGCTGGGAATGCTTACCACACTGAAGGATAGTCTGGCTAAGACTGCCGCCCCTACGCAAAGTGCAAAGAAAGGTCCTTTCCTGATAGCGGGCATGATCTGGTATAAGGCCCTTGCATTGGGAGTAGCCGGACTGCTATTGCTGGGGTTTTTATTAAAAGCAGTTTTGTATCTCTCTCTAAAAATAAAAAATGCGCGGAAACATTACCTGCAAAGTGAAGCTTACTGGTTCCGGCGATTGATGAGAACAACTACAGCTAACGGAAATGTATCTACGCAGATATACCAGTGGTGGGACAGGTGGCCGGCCATACCTAAAAATCCGGCAATAGGTGCTACCCTGCAGGAGCAGCAGGAAGATGCGGTAGCCACAGAATGGGCGGGGTATGAGGCTGCTGTGTATGGGCAGGGAGGGATGGATAAAAGCGAGGTGGAAAAATTAAAACATAGTTTCAGGCAGTACCGTAGAAGGAACAAACGGAGACACAGCGCAGGGCATCCTGTTTCGCTGCAAGGAAAAAATAAATCATCTGCAAAAAATTAAAAGTATTCTTTTCAAACATTTTTGTTTTGGCGGGTGTTAACTATGAAACAGACTTATTTTTACGGTCTGATTTTATAAGCCGCGCAAGTGAAACCTATTATAATATTGGCCACAGGCCGTTTTTGATACAGCACCCGCTGTACTCCTTAGCATATCAGGCAAGCATCATCATCATCCTGTAGAAATGATTCCATTTCTGTTTAATTATTTAAACGGGGACGGTATGCTATGATATGCTAAATGATCAGTTTCCATGCAACAATTTTTTTTTATCATAAGGTTTAACGGATACAATAGTTGGCAAAACCGATGGAGCCGGCAGGGAGTTCTCTCCCTGCCATTCATTATTCAACTGCTGCGTGCCCGCTTGAAATTATATTTCATATCGGGATTGTTGCTGTTGGTACAAATGTCTGCACAAGGCCAGGCCGGCGCGGGTATGAAGGTAGGAGATAATAATAAGCATTACCACGACAGTGTTCGCAGGGCAGGCTATCCATATCGTTTCCCGATATTAGGCAGCAAGATGGTCGAGAAAGGATTCAGCGTGCAGTACCCGGTAGGGGCTATGTTGAACTTTACCAATGGTACCCAGCAAGTAGATATCACGGATCTTAAAGTAGGGTTTAATGATGTGGCGCCGGTACCACTTGATTTTATCAGGTTTGGGGAGGTAAAAGCAACGATGCAGAGCATAACAAGTCGTGTGGATCTGTGGGTATTGCCTTTTATTGATTTGTACGGAATTGTAGGTTTGGTGCAGGCAAAAACGAACGTGAACATTGTTTCTCCTTTCCAGTTTTCCAGTGAAGCCGATTTTAAAGGTTATACCATGGGGCTGGGAGCTACGCTGGCTGGTGGTTATCACGGTATCATTACCATCTCTGATATTAATTATACCTGGAGTCATCTGAATAAACTGGATGATGTAGTGAAGTCACTGATGGTCACACCACGGGTCGGATATAATTTTACATTTAAAGAGAGACCTTATAAATCTGTGGCGTTATGGGTAGGAACCACTGGTTTTTTTGTGAACCAGGGAACATCTGGTTCTATTGATTTATCTGACCTGGCCCCCAGTATGAGTAAAGACCAGGCAGAGAAAATCATTGCTGAAACGGAGCAATGGTACCAGACGTTGACAAAGCCACAGCAGGTGGTGGTAAAAAGAATTGCACAGGCCATATTGAATAAAATAGACAATCTCCCGGATGATATCACCGTCAACTATTCTCTGAAGAAAACACCGGTCTCACATTGGAGCATGGCGATAGGAGGGCAGTATCAGTTCAATAAAAGATGGCAGGTAAGAACGGAAGTAGGATTTCTTGGAGGTCGATCCTCCGTTTTATTATCCGGTAATTACAGATGGCGTTGGTGAAAAAGATATGGGCTATACTATTGTTTACCGGTTGCTGTATGCTAACACCGGTAGCACTGTTGGCGCAAGTGTTACACCCGGATGTAAGTGATGTTATTGAGTTTATGGATGGAGATAGAATAGTTGGGAAGGTGAAGAAAATACAGCGGGGTGAGTTAACACTGGATCCTGATAAGCTGGAAGACCTGGTAACCATTAAGCTGAGAAATATAAAATCGATTACGGCCCGCAGGAAACTATACCTGATAGAAAGTATCGCGAATAAAAAGTACTACGGGATACTGGAGTCCGGACGGGAACCGGGATGGGTAAAGATTATACAGGCAAAGGATACGACTGAATTATTTATAGAAGACCTGGATAATATCGAAAACCTGGATAATAATTTTCTGAAGCGATTGGATGGCACGGCAAGTCTTGGTTTTTCGTACTCCCGTTCCAGTAATATAGGGCGTATCAATGAGAGTCACAATATGACCTATAGTACCCGTCACTGGCTTTTCCTTACTTCCGGGGATCTGATGTATACCATGGATAGTGAGTTTAAGGGAATAGAAAAAGCAGATCTGGCAGTGCAGGCCTACATTGAATTCTGGCGGAAATGGTTTGCCGTTTCTTCGGTTCAGTTTCAGCGGAGTACCGAGTTGGGATTGAGTGCACGTTTACAGCTGGCGGAAGGAGCGGGTCCTATCCTGATCAAGAACAGGCGAAATGATCTGAGAGTAGCGTCCGGCATTTCTATTCAGCGGGAGTTCAGCACAGACAGTATACAAACGGACCGCACAGTGTCTACAGAGATACCGCTGTTTGTAAACTATTATCTGTACAAGCTTGGGACGCCGGAGCTGACATTACAGGCGACCAATTCGGTGTTCTTTAGTTTGTCGCAGGGGGGCCGCTGGCGTACGGATCAGAATATTACCCTGTATTGGAAAATTGTTACGCACCTGAATTTAAATGTGCAGTTCTATTTCGATTTTGATAGTCAGCCACCAAATGTGACCGCACAGAAAACGGATTTTGGTACTGTATTCAGCATAGGTTATTCATGGTAAAAAATAATCAGTTCTTATGGAATATTTTAAGCTAAAATATGCGCTGCCACTGACATTGGTCAGCACATTGTTATTGCCTGGTCTTGTAAAGGCACAGGAAGGAAAGCCGGCGGGTGGCGGCCTTTCGCAGGAAGAAATTGCGAAATCCAATAACCCGTTGGCAGAACTTAACCAGATAAGTTTTCATGACTATATCACCATGCACCAGCGCGGTACCACAGAAGTATCGAATACGATGAACCTGCGGGGCGTGATGGTAGCGGGCCGGCAAATTATCCGGGCTACGATTCCTTTTACTACTACACCGGCGTCTAATAAGATGGGATATAATTCGGGGCTGGGTGATATCCAGATTTTTGATGCGATCCGGTTTACCAAAAACGGTGCTGCTACAGATCTTGGTGTTGGGCCTATGTTGGTTATACCTACCGGTAGCAATGATTTCCTGGGTTCCGGCAAATGGCAGGCAGGTGGTGCATTTGTAGCTATGCATCATATTACCGGCGGACATGTAGCAGGTGCGTTGGTTACCTATCAGCATTCCTTTGCAGGGCAAACAGACCGTAATGATGTGAGTGTCCTGGCCTTTCAGCCGGTGCTGACTTTCAACATTGCAGCCGGGTTGTATGCGCGCAGTGCCGGCGCCACCTGGACATTTGATTTTGAAAATGAACGCACGCTGATTCCTTTTGGATTAGGCGTTGGTAAGGTGTTTAAGGCAAACCGTGCGATGGTGAATGTATTTGTAGAGCCCCAGTTGACAGTTTACAGCGAAGGCGCCGGGCAGCCTGCCTACCAGGTATTTTTTGGTATGAACCTGCAATGGGCCAAGAAAGGAAAATAGTTTTTTACAACCTCACATAAAACGAACATTATGAAAAGTTTGATCCTCTGTTCTGCAGTCTTTCTATTGCTGCTGACGGCCTGCGGACCTACACTGAAAGTGACGTCTGACGTAAACAAGCAGGCTAATTTCACGGGCTTTAAAACGTTTGCCCTGTATAATCCCGCCGGTCAGCAAAGTCCGGTCAGCGAATTAAACAGAAATCGTATAGACCAGGGCGTTATAGCAGCGATGGTTGCCAAAGGCTATACTCAGGCAGATACCTCTACCGCAGATTTGCTGGTAAATCCGATTACCATTGCCAAGCAGGGACAGAATGTAACGGCTAATACAGACTCCTATGGCTACGGAGGTTTTTACAGACCTTACTACTGGGGTGGTGGCATGGGAATGGGGTCCAGCACTACTACTTTTTCCGTAGACAAATACATTGACGGCTCTGTGATCGTTGATGTGATTGACCGCGCAAAAAGGCAGCTGTTGTGGCAGGGTGTAGGTAATAGCCAGATTGATGGCCCTATCAAAGATCCGGATACTAAAATACCTGCAGCAATGACGAAGATAATGGCCAGTTTCCCTGCTAAAATGTAATGTGCTCAGATAAAACAATTATTATGATAGCAACCGGTAATAGAAATCATCTCAGAAGATGGGTAGTGTTATCTGTAGCATTGGTCTTTTCTCTCCGCTTGCAGGCGCAGGAGGATCCTTTACCGTCCTGGAACAACGGGACGGTAAAGCAATCCATTATCAGCTTTGTGAAGGACATCACCAGCGAGGGATCTGATAAGTTTGTACCGGTAGAAGATCGTATTGCCACATTTGACAACGATGGAACACTATGGGCGGAGAAGCCCATCATACAGGGACTTTTTGCGGTGTTTCGTGTGCATCGCATGGTGCAGGCTAATCCCGCATTGAAGAACAAAGAGCCTTTTAAAGCGGTTATGGAGAATGATAAATCTTATTTCGCCAAAGCAGGAGAGAAAGGGCTGATAGAACTGATAGACCTCACCCACACCGGTTTAACAGAGCAGCAGTTTGCCACAGAAGCAAAACTTTTTTTTGAAACGGCGAAACATCCTTCACTGGATGTGCCACTGGCCAATGTGTTATATCAGCCCCAGTTGGAACTGTTAAACTACCTGCGCATGAATGGTTTCAAAACATTTATCTGCTCAGGAGGTACTGTAGAATTAATGCGGGCTATCAGCAAATCCTATTATGGCATTCCTCCCGAACAGGTGATAGGGACGGAGTTTAAGTACCGTTATGCAGACAGCGCCGGTGTGAATGACATCTACCGGTTGTCTGGTATCCGGACGATTAACGACAAGCAGGAGAAGCCGGTAAACATCCAGTATCACATTGGTAAAAGGCCGATACTGGCCTGTGGGAATGAAGGTGGTGAAGGAGATGTATATATGCTGCGTTTTTGCCAGGGAAGCAGCTATCCTTCCCTGCAGCTGCTGGTAAATCATGATGATGCCCAACGTGAATTTCAGTACGAAGAGAAAGATAATAAATCGCTGAACATGGCAGCTCAGTACCATTGGCAGGTGATTAGTATAAAAAACGACTGGAAGACAGTCTTTAATAAATAATAGCTGCCGGTTTTTGTCATCAGTAAAAATCTATCTGAAATGATCATTAAAAGCAGGGTTTTGCCGCTGGGGTTACTACTGCTAAGCTGCAATCAGCCGCCTGCCCAACAGTCGGCGGCCGATAAAGTAGGTACGGCGGTTTGTTGCGCTGTGCCATCGCGGTATGCAGCTAAGGCGGCAGATAAGGATCCGGATAATATGATCTTGTTATCCGGTGGCGAATTTATGATGGGCACCGATGAAAAAGATGCCTATGATCAGGAGAAGCCCGCTCATCGGGTGAAGGTAGATGGCTTCTGGATAGATAAAACAGAAGTCACCAATGAATCCTTTAAAGCTTTTGTAGATGCTACCAGCTACATCACCGTTGCAGAAAGAAAGCCGGTATGGGAAGATATCCGCAAGCAATTACCTCCGGGTACGCCCAGGCCTTCAGATGACTTGCTGGTAGCCGGATCTATGGTATTCATTCCTCCCGACCATGCGGTAAACACACATGATATTTCCAACTGGTGGAAGTGGGTAGCCGGCGCCTCCTGGCAACACCCGGAAGGACCCGGCAGCAACCTCAATGGACGCTGGAAACATCCGGTGGTACAGATTGCCTGGGAAGATGCTGCCGCTTACGCTAAATGGGCGGGCAAACGGTTGCCCACTGAAGCAGAGTGGGAATACGCTGCCAGGGGAGGAAAGCCGGAACAACGTTACGCCTGGGGAAATGAGTTTACGCCAGGCCATCATTATATGGCCAATACTTTCCAGGGCCATTTTCCGGATAAAAATTCAGGAGAAGATGGATTTAAAGGAACGGCTCCTGTCGCCAGTTTTCAGGCCAATGGTTATGGGTTGTATGATATGACCGGTAATGTATGGGAGTGGACGGAAGACTGGTACGATGCTTCCCTGTACAAGAAAATTAATACACGCGCTGTGCTGGTAGATCCTCATGGCCCCAATGCGACCAATGATCCGGACGATCCATATGCAATTAAGCGGGTGACCAAAGGCGGCTCTTTTTTGTGTGCCAACGATTACTGTGTGAATTATCGTCCCAGCGCACGAAGAGGTACTGCTTTTGATTCCGGCGCCTCGCATATCGGCTTTCGTTGTGTAAAGGATAAGACAGGAGATGCTGGTAAAGCAATATTGGTTCAGAATAAATAAAATAATGAGTGATGAAGAAAATAATAGCCATTCAACAGAATGGCTTTTTCTTTTCCTGGAATCAGCCATCAGAACGCATCGATGGCTGATGTGCATATGCCCGGATGTTTAAGTTATCATGATGGTAATGGATACATGTTTGGAAGCACATCACATATTCATGTTATTTTAAGATAAATGTTTTTCTGAATTGTAAAACCGCTTTAAATTTGCCAGCTGTTTTGTATTACACCCAATGCCAACTTATATTTTGTACACGTCATGTTTTTTAAATATTCCTAAATAAATCAAATGAAAAAAGTAATGTTGCTGGCTATCGCATGTATAGCGGGTTTCAGTTGTTATGCCCAAAGTTTTATGCACGGAGCAGGTGTTGTTGTATTTGTTGACAAAGCTGAAGGTTCAGATGCCGGCGTGATTGGCGGCCTGACTTATTCTCCCCGTTTTAATTTTGTAGAGAAAGATGAAATGTCGGTGTCTGTAGGTATTCCTTTGAGTGTAGGTCTTTCCGGTAGCTACTCCGCTCACTACGGTGACTACGAAAGAGAATCCAATACCCTGAACTTTATGTTTAATGCGCCATTGATCGTGAATCTGAACCTGGGTTGCGGAGCTACCAAACACTCACACCGTAGATTCGGATTTTTTGCAGGTGGTGGCTTTGCTTATCATTATGGTTCCAGAAGTGAAGGCATCGTTTTTTATGATGATTATAAGTCAAAAAAGCAATCCAGTACCACCGGACCTACGGGTAATGCGGGCGTTCGTTTTGGGGTAGGTCGTGGTCATCACAATATTGAAGTGAAGCTGGCTTACATGAAAGGTTTGAATGATGATAAGCCGAATATATTCAGCGCTGGTACGTTGTTTAACTTCTAGGAGTAGACAAATTAATATCACTGAGTGGAGATACGGAATGGTATTTTTGCTCAGTGATTTTTTTTGTAGTAAGTTGTTTTTTAATGCCGGTAATTAAATGATAATTGGAATAATAAGAGGAGAAAATATACGGGCTAAGGAAACTCGAAGAAATGGAATGACTTAACAGTACTTATGGTAACTATTGAGAATTATTTAAGAAAAGTGTATTTAAAGGATATAAGTCGCCGGAGGCTTGCAAGGGAAGATGATTTTTTCCCTCTTGATAATAATGAACTAGTTGGTGAAAATGTAAAATGGTTTAAAGGGCGGCATTTGATGTATATTCCAGGTGCAGTGATCA
The DNA here is from genome assembly GCF_052114225.1 of Chitinophaga sp. RAB17. NCBI lineage: Bacteria > Pseudomonadati > Bacteroidota > Chitinophagia > Chitinophagales > Chitinophagaceae > Chitinophaga > Chitinophaga sp. RAB17. Next base: position 161,810 of record NZ_JBFREI010000006.1, read on the forward strand.
TAACAATTAATGGAGTAACTGTTTTAGATTTTAAAGATTGGGATTATCCATATTGGATATATGAGCAACTTTGTGGGTGTCTTGACCAGATTGCCAAAGGAGAAGGTTTTGAATTATCTTATTTGGAATTGGGCACGTTAAAAGTCATTCCTTTAAATAAGAAATTCTGCCTTTTTAGTTATACATTAAGGGAAATTGTATCACGCATTGATTGTGAAATGAGGGAATTAAATATAGCCCTGATCAGCGCCGCTTTGCAGGCATTTTATGTGGCAGATAAATATGGATCAACGGATTATTCGAATGATATTAAGCGATTGGAAGACTGTTTGATGATTTTGGAAAACCAGTAGTATATTCTGGATAATGAAATAAGAAAGGTATGTAATGTAATTTGAATGCGATCCTTGTAGAGGAGACTGGAACAGCCGCTTTTAGTGAGTTTCATTTTAAGTGCGACCTTTGTAGAATAATTTCAAATGACCAAACTGAATAATCAATCATATGGGTGCCTTTAATACACTCGACGCAAAAATGCTTCCCTGCCCGAATTGCCATCATGTGCAGGATTGGAAACTGCAATTTAAGTACAGCGATTGCTGGCAGTTTTCTTACAGGATGTACGATACATTACGTTGGGGTGGAAATGATGTTGGTGATAAAAATGCATCAATTGTATTGGTGGAAGGTGTTCCCGAAAATCAATGCAGTCAATGTCTGGAGCATGATTTTTATGCAAGGATATTTGTAGACGACAATAAACTGGTTGCTGCGAGCCTGGTATTGAAACCACTTTTGTTTTTTGATAATGAGGATGGTGACTATCTGATTATAAAATAGGTAGCTATCATTAACTGTTTATCTCATTTTATTATTTTGATGTATGTTTATCAAAAAGAGCCTCCCTTACATAACAACTATCTGCCTGCTGCAGATAGCTTGCAATAGCCACAAAGCACCCAACAGCGCCGACGCTGCTGTGATAATAGCGCAAGCGGCGGAAGCTGCTCCCTCACCTGCAACAGACAATATCACCCAACTGATTCACGAAGCAGATAGTGTGGTCAACAGTATTAAAATGAAACAGCTTGAACAGCGGTCCGCTTATATGGTGAGGGTTCCGCCAAATGATACCCTGTTCACCCATCTCTATTTTAAAGACAACGTACCTGTTAAATTAAGCTATACGACTTTCGATGAGACTGGTAAAGCTTCCGGCATCGCTTATTTTTATTTTAATGATTTCTTTTCGTTTATTCATGAACGTAGATTCCGTGACGAGGTAGTATACGCTGTGGTAACACGCGATGGTCGTTACTTTAGCTTTAGTAAAGCGGATAAAGATAACAGGCTGAAACTGGATGAAACCCCTGAAGCGGCGGTTGACTACAACCTGGGTGGATTCTTAAAATACATCAATGACTTGATACAGTTATATCCCGATTTTAAGTTTGATATTCCTGTAGTAAAACTGAAAGGGGATTTTGCTTTAAGGGCGCTGGCGCCTGTGCCCTTATATGAAAAAGCAGATACCAATTCAAGGATCATGGGCACGCTGAAGCCCGGTACAAGGATAGGATATTTGGCGGCTTCCAGGGAGCGGATTTCTTTCAGAGGAAAGAGATGGATATGGTACCAGGTGAAAAGCGGGGATAAAATTGGCTGGGTAGTGGGGCATCCGGATTGGGTTGAGGAGATTTCCGGAGAAGATTTTGATTGAGTGTTCCAGGAAAGATACCCTTCCACAAGGGAAGGGTATCTGAAAATGATTTAATACCCTGTATTCTGTCCCAGTGCCGGATTCTTTGCTACTTCCGTAGCCGGAATCGGCAGCAACACATAATAGGGCTTGTAGGAAGCCGATAATTCCGGTTCTTCCGTAGCGGATGCCGTTACTGCCGCCTGCGGATATTTACCCCACCTGATCAGGTCTAAGCGGCGGTGTCCTTCTCCCACTAATTCCCAGGCACGTTCCTGATAAATTTCATTCCTGAACTGTTCCTGCGAAAGACCGGTGGCATCGTCTAAACCGGCACGTTTTCTTACTTCATTCAGGGCTGCTTCGGCCACGGCGGTATGCCCGTTTTCATTGGCAGCTTCTGCTAGCATGAGTAAAACATCGGCATATCTCAGTAAGTAGATATCCAGACCGCTGTTACGCTCTCCGGCGTCCAGGCGCCACCACTTTGGTCCAAACCATACATCTACTTTGTTGGTAATATCCGGGCGGAAGGAAGCACCATTATAGCCAGTGGCGATGAGTGATGCTTTCCTTTTGTCTTTGGGATTAAAGCTGTTGGCGAAGGAATGGTATGGCACATAGGAGCGATACCACGGCTTGCTCACAAAAGGTGCTGCGCCCACGGTGTTGTTGGGGGAGTAGAAGGCATGCTGGTAGCTGTTGAGCAGGTCTGTCTGGAAATCTATTTCAAAGATCGACTCCCTGTTGAATTCATTATCGGCGCTAAATACGGATGCGTAGTCGGGAAGTAATATGTAGGTGCCGGAAGTTTTTATCTTCATGGCAGTTTCTTCCGCTTTCTGATAATCTTTGGTCCACAGGTATACTTTGGTGAGCAGGGCAAGCGCTGCGCCGCTGCTGGCACGACCGTTATCGGAAGACGTGTAGGTGGCCGGTAGTCCTGCTGCCGCTTCTGTCAGATCGGCGATCATCTGTTTGCGGATGTCTGCCACAGGCGATCTGGGAAAGGTTTTAGACTGATCTATGCCGGCGTAGTTACTTTCTGTATAAAGTACTGCATCTCCGAATAAGCCGGTGAGGTAATAGTAGAAGAGTGACCGCAGAAATTTCGCTTCACCCAACACCCTGGTTTTGGTGGCAGCGGAAATGGCGGGCGACTTCGATACCTTATCAATGACCAGGTTGGCGGCGTAGATGCCTTTATAGAAAGCACTGTACATCACTGGTGCATTGCCCGGAGATCCGGCGGTAATATTTAGCGGGCCGGGATGTGGTACCCTGATCACATCACAATTCTCATCCAGGGTTTGCCATAGCTCCTGTTGAAACAGGCGGTTAGGGTAGGTGCCCACCAGCCAGAAATAGACGCCGTTTACGCCTTGTATGGCGTCGGGATCAGATTTAAAGAACTGATCAGGAGACAGGAAACTCTTAGGCTCTTCCGTCAACGATTTTTTGCAGGACGTGAAAGTGGCAAATGCTATCGCTATTAAAAATATTTTCTTCATTGTTTATTATTTTAAATATCATCAATCAATGCCTGCTCTTACAGGGTCAGGTTCACACCAATAGCATACGTTCTGTTTTGCGGATAGTTGGTATTATCAAATCCACGCAGGGTAGAACTGGTGCCATAAGAATTGGTTTCCGGATCGTAGTAAGGATAGTTGGTGATATTGAATAAGTTGGTAGCAGTAATATATACGTTCAGGTTATTGATCCACTGACTGTGCATGGCTTTACCGGATAGGTTATAGCCCAGGTTCACAGATTTCAACCGCAGGAAGGAACCTTTGTATACCCACATCGTAGAGGGAATATAGTTCCGCGAGTTCACACGTGGAATATTGGAATTAGGATTGGAGGGCGACCAGCGGTCTTTGATCATCGCATACTGATTGGTCAGTGGCTCACCTGTTTTGTAAAAATCATCTGCCAGGTTCATCACATCATTGCCGAAAGAACCCTGGAAATAAATATTCAGTGACAGGTTTTTGTAACGGAAAGTATTACCGATACCACCAAAAAATTTGGGGTTGCCATTACCTATTTCGCTAAAATCTTCCTGACCAAATTTGCCGTCACCGTTCCGGTCTACATATAATGGATCTCCTAACTTCGGATTGGCACTTGGATCTACAACACCTTTGGGCACTGCATCTGATTTGCGCACACCGTAATAAGTAGCGCCCCAGAACGTACCTACCGGGTGCCCTACCTGTAATTTGCTCACCGTGCTGTAGCCGCCAAAGTCAATGCCCGCAAGGTCAAAGCTTTCTACGCCACCCAGGTCTACCACCTTGCTGCGGTTACCGGAAATATTGAGGGAGGATTCCCAGCTGAAATTTTTATGGGCGATATTTTGTGTGTTGATGAGTAATTCAAGGCCTTTATTCTCCACTACGCCGATGTTGGTGGTTTTGCTGGTAAAGCCTGTTTGCGTAGGTAGTTGCTGACTTAACAAAAGGTCTTTGGTGCGTTTATTATAGTAATCCAGTTCTACGTTGATGCGGCCTTTAAGAAATCCTGCTTCCAGGCCCAGGTCAAACTGACGGGTGGTTTCCCATTTCAGATCCGGATTAGGCAGTTGGGATTGCACATAGCCGAGGATCTGTTTTTTACCGATAATATATCCGTTTACCGAGCTGAGTGCCGGCAGGGAAGAATAGGTTGGAATGGCCTGGTTACCGTTATAGCCGTAGCTGGCCCGCAGTTTCAGGTTATCAAATACATTCAGATGTTTGATAAAAGGTTCTTCTTCCAGGCGCCAGGCGATGGCTGCTGCAGGGAAAAAAGCATATTTGTGATTCGCTGCGAAGCGGGAAGCACCATCGGAGCGACCGGTCAGGGTAAACAGGTATTTTTCTTTATAACTATAATTAATTCTGCCCAGGAAAGAAACAATCGTAAACTGGTCATACTGTGAGCCTATGCGAAATGTGGTCTGGTCGGTGGCGCCCAGGTTATTATATCGAAAGATGTCGGTAGCATACTTATCACCGGTGGCACTCAATGTATCCGTGTTGGACCTTTGATACGTGGTACCAGCAAGGATATTGATATGGTGATCTTTTCCCAGCTGCTTATCATAGGTGAGCGTGTTTTCACTCAGCCACATCAGTGTGTTGCGGGAGGCGCCACTGGCAAAACCGCCTTTGCCGTCAATAGCCCGTGTAGGTAAACTGCCCGGAGTATAGGCATCTTTTTTTACAAAGTTCATTTCAGATCCGAATATAGATTTGAAAGAGAGACCTGGAATGATGTCCCACTGTACAAATACATTACCGATGATGTTATTGCTGATGCTGTTGTCTACCGGTAAAGTACCCTGTGCTACCGGGTTATCATATGTTTGTGGATCATTGGGTTTTTTGCTGGCAAAGGAGCCATCGGCATTGTACACCAAAGAAGCGGGGTTGTAGGAGAGGGCCGACTGACCATAGTTTTGTCCGCCGAGTTGTACGGTGTTATTCTTGATTTCTGAGCGGCCAATATTAAGAATGGTTCCTACTTTCACATTCTTTTTTACGTATTTATCCAGGTTCACCCTTAACTGGTAACGTTTAAAACCGGAGTTGATGATGATACCATCCTGGTTAAGGTAGTTGGCCGATAAAAAGTAATGATAATTGTCTTTACCTCCGCTGGCACTCATCGTGATATTCTGCATAGCGGCTACGCGGGATACTTCCCGCTGCCAGTCGGTACCACGGCCCAGGGAGTCCGGATTGCCGTACAACACCGGACCACCATAATCGAGCGAACTTTCATTGGCCAGCTTAGCATAATCAGCGGCGCCCATCATATCAATATATTTAGGTACCTGCTGCCAGCCATTGTAGATATTCACATTGATTTTATCTTCTCCGGTCTTGCCGGTTTTGGTGGTAATGATGATGACACCATTAGCGCCCCTGGCGCCATAGATGGCAGTAGCGGAAGCGTCTTTCAGGATCTGAATAGATTCAATGTCCTCCGGATTAATCAGGTTCAGATCTCCTGCGCCAATCAATCCATCTATTACATATAGTGGTTCATTGTCTGCATTCACAGAGTTACCACCTCTGATACGTATAGACGTGCCCGTACCGGGCGCACCACTGATGGACGTAATTTGTACACCGGCGGCTTTACCTTGCAGCATCTGGTCTACACGTGTCACCGGCACATTTTTAAATACATCACTTTTAACGGTAGTCACCGCGCCGGTAAGATCTTTTTTGCGGGTGGTGCCATAGCCTACTATCACCACATCTTCGAGGTTGGATACGGCTGCTTCCAGTGTTATCTTCAGGGGGCTGCCCGGTGTAGGCTGTATACTGTATGACTGATAGCCAATCATACTGCAATCCAGTGTTTCGCCTTCATTTACCCGTAACGAAAAGCGGCCCTGTGCATCGGTGGTAGTACCGCGACTGGTTTTTTTAACCCCTACAGTCGCTCCCGGCATCGGATGCCCGTCTTTATCCACTACGGTACCTTTTACGATGAAAGTATCTGTTACAGCAGCATTTACGGTGGGCGCCGGCACGATATCGGTGTTGTTAAGCGTCGCTTTTGGGAGCGACTTTACTTTGAGGATAATAAATTTATCATCTACCAGTTCAAAGCTAATCTGATCTGCCGGTAGCAGGCTGCTGAGTACCTGTTTCAGGGTAGACTCCCGGAAGGTGGCCGTTACTGGTTTACTTTTTCCCAGTACCTGATCATTGTACACAAAACGTACACCGGCTTTTTTACCCAATTGTTGCAGCACGGCCGACAAGGGTTGTTCCTTAAAGGTGGCGCTGACTTTTTTCTCCAATGCACTCTGGGCAGCCAGTGGCGAAGCCCAGCAAAGGGTAGCCGTAATGGTGACCAATAGTAGTTGCAGCAGGCTAACGCGCATAATAGTTTTGATTGATGATGCTAATCCGGAAGAAGGATAATCCGGCTTTTCACTGTCCTGAAATACCTTGCCCGGAAAGGAACAGACATGACATTCCCTTTTACATTTTTTCATGTAACTTTGGTTGAGTTTAAATAATAAATAGCTGTTTGTTGTTTGGACTTATTATACAGGGATGTTCGCGCATCCCTGTTTTTATTTGTGTTTATTTACATCCGCTTCCAGTAATCATGATGGTGCCGTTGTTAATTTGATACTCCGCATTGATGGCCATGGTAAGGAGTTTTAGAGAATTAGATAATGATTGATCCGTGATGTCTGCTGTAATACGGCAGGCTTCAAATGATTGGTAGTTGCCGGTAAATTTCACGTCAAATTTATGTTCGACCCGTTTGATGATATCCGGGAATGCTGTACGGTTAAAGTTCATGTCGTATTCCGTACCATTCACTGATTGCGCTCTCTCTGTGTTGCTGGCTTTGTTCACGGTTGACTGGCGGTTATTACTAATGAACTCATAATCCGGGGTAATAAGCAATGGAGCTGTATTGTCTTTATTGTTTTTCTTTACTACCTGTACCTTGCCCGTTAATACCAGCAAGGAGAAAGAGTTGTGGGGTGTTTGTTCCTTTATATTGAAGCTGGTGCCCAATACCTGTGTAGTGTACTGGCCACTTTCCACGATAAAAGGATGTGCCGCATCTTTCTTTATCTCGAACAGTCCTTCCCCTTTTAGTTCTACCTGCCGGTCTTTTTTTCCAAAGCTGGCGTGGTAGGAGAGGGAGCTGTTACCTTTCAGCCACACAATACTGCTGTCGGGCAGAATCATTTTCTTAATACCGCCATCTGCCGAAACGATCACCATATTGCTTTGCTGCCATTTATGGATGCCCGCCCATCCTGCAGCGATGAGTAGTAATACGGCGGCCGCCTGCATCAGTCGTTTACGCAGGTGACCTTTGACCGGCTGTAAGCGGGGCGATAGCTTATGTTGCAACGCAGCAAACAATCGTTCTTCCATTTCACTTTCATCCGCATCTGCCGAATCCCAGGTAATTTCGGCGGGTGTTTGCTGCGCATACCATTCCAACAAAATGTTTCTTTCTGCTGCGGTGATCGTCCCTTTTATCCATTTGTCGGCCAGTTGCCTGATGTTGTCCGGTATTTGTGGCTGCATATCAATGCCCTTTGTTATATAGTGGGTGAAAAAATGTGCTTACCCTTAGTGGTGCGGAAAAAATATTTTTCAGAGAGAAAAAAACAGGCAGCGGAAGTGACTGACGGCCCCTCTTAATATGCGCAATGCCTTGCTCATGTGTGATTCTACTGTTTTGTGAGATATCTGCAGGGTGTGTGCAATTTGTTTTTCGGTCAGGCCCTGTTCCCTGCTTAACCGGAATACCAGCTGACATTTTTCAGGAAGCGTGCCAATCACACTTTCTATAGCTGCTTTCAGCGCTTCGCCCTCCAGCCATTGTTCGGTAGAATGATCAGAAACAATACAATCAGCAGCATCTTCCGTTACCGGCAGTCTTTTATTGGCAGCTATCCGCTCAAATATTTTATAACGGGTAACGGCAGAGATATAAGTATGGAAGCTGTATTTGATTTGCAGAGATTGGCGGCGGTGCCAGATATTCACAAACACATCCTGTACCAACTCTTCCGCATCTGCATGGGATTGCAGCTGCGTATAAGCTTTGGCAAGCAGTTTTTTCCAGTATCTTTTGTAGAGTTGGCGAAATGCCACTTCATTGTTCTGCATCAACAGTTGTAGCAGCTCTTCATCCGTGTATTGCTCCATTGCCACCGGAATTACAGTTGATAAGGTGATACGTACGTGCAACCAAATAAACTCCTTTTTTTTCAATTAGCAAATTACCCCCGGCTAAAAGTACCGGTCAAACGGAAGGTAGGAGAAAATACCAGAGAAATGAGATAAAATACTACTAGCTGTCCCCCGGAAAAAAATATTTCCTCCGGGTAAGGGTAAGCAGGAAATTATACCCACTATATAAAGGGAGGCTTTATGGCTTCCGACTATGAAAACGAATGAACCACGATAGCTGATGATCCCGAAACAGTGCAGTGAAAGAAGATTCAACCAAAAAGAAACCCAAAGCGTGTAACCGTTAAGGTTACCTCACAAGATATACTGCCGGCCGTTCGGGCGCAGTACTGTTTTCTCTGATCACTAAATACATATTTGTATGCAACTGAATTTTAAAAACAGCCGTGTACCCCTGTGGGGCACCATCGGGTTGCTGTTGCTGGCGGGCAGCTCCCGATCACAAACCATGACGCGGCAGGACAAAATCTTTATTCAAAAAGGTATTCAGTACCAAAGCTGGATCCGGGTAGATGGCGCCCCCGAGGATCATCCCGTTCCGGCACTGACAACGATTAATATCGGCAGAACCGGCCGCTATCTGAAGATTCAGCTACCTGCCACCGATCCACTGAGCCTTGCTGAAGTACAGGTATTCAGTGGCGGTGTGAATGTAGCCTTCAGCAAAACTACCCAGCAATCATCTGATATCAACCCAGGCAGCGGATTGAGCAGTAAAGCGGTGGATGGTAATACCAATGGTAACTATGCTGCCGGCTCCGTTACACACACGCTTGCAGGCAGTGTTGCCATAGAACCCTGGTGGCAGGTAGACCTGGGCAGTACGGTTGCTATTGACTCTGTCCTCATCTGGAACCGGACCGACTGCTGCGATCAGCGGCTGAAAGGGTTTTATTTGTTTGTATCCAATGCAGCATTTTCCAACAACTCCCTGGTCAGCACCTTTGCACAAAGTGGTGTTAGCTGGTATATGCAGCCGGGAGCAGATCATTTTCCCAGTGGCAATGAATTGGCGAACAGCCATTTTGCGCCTACCTATTACGAACTACCCATGTACAATTACACCATCCATCAGCAAAATCCAACCGCGCAGTGGGGATTGGTGAAGGGACCTTATGGTACACAGGTAAGCCGCGGCCCTACTACCTTTGAACAGTCGAATGGATTTTTGAATACCCTGCAGGCGGCAGACAGTAACCTGTTGTCCAGCATTTGTTTTGGAGATGAAGAAGGCTATAGTACAACGGTACAAAACTATATGCGTGACTGGTTTACCGTGTCCAGGAATAAATACCCCAATGTACTGGTACATAATAATCAATATATTGGTCAATGGTCTGAATCCAATCTCCGGACCTACCTGCAAACAGCCAAACCTGATTTGCTGACCTACGACTATTACTATTTTTATGTAAACAGAAATCCTGCGGCAGGAGGTTCCCAGGCTGCGATCCTGCAGGACATGTACACCTACCGGAAACTGGCGCTGGAAGGTTATGATGGCAGCGGTGCTTCGCCTGTTGCTTTCGGCGCTTATCTGCAGGGATATAAAGGCAGCAGAAACGGCGGTTCCTATAATTACTACCCGTCTGAGTCAGAGTTTAATATTGGCGTGTATTCATTCCTGATTATGGGGGCCAAATGGTTGAACAGCTTCCGGTATATTGGAGGTAACAATACTTTCTTCTGGACAGACCAGAATGGTACGCCTACTGCCCAATACTGGCAAAATGCAAGACTGGGTGATGAAGTGGGGCACCTGTCTCCGCATTTATCGCGTTTGCGTACCCGCGATATACGCTTCATCGCCGGGCAACATCTATCCGGCAGCACCGCGGTGAATAATGCTGCTCCTGCCAGCATTGCTGCCTGGGATTCTACAGCAGGACCCTATATTACCAGCATTGCGGCCACTAACCTGGTAAGCGCTACCAACAACGGACTAAGAGGGGATGTAGCCATCGGATACTTTAAGCCGGTGCCGGGCATCGACAATACCAGTGGTATTACCATGGCGCCTGTGACCAGTACCAGTGCTGCGTATTTTATGATCCTGAATGGCCTGACGGTTTCCAACGGCTGTTGCAATGCTCCCGGCACCACAGGGATCTTAACGGATACTATCCAGGGTAAAGCAAATCTGGCTAAGCAGAAAATTACACTGAGTATTAATTTCGGTACTTATCCAGTAGATACTTTATACCGGGTAAGAAGGAAAGATGGTGTGGTGGAAAAGGTGAACCTGACACTGATCAGTGGCAAAAAATATCAGCTCAATGATACACTGGATGGCGGTTTGGCCGACCTGTTCTATTGGAAAAATGCAGGTACAGTAGTGGTCCCTGCCAGCAACCTGGCGCTGAATAAACCGGCTACGCAATCGAGCGATCATAGCAGTACCAGCGGTCTTGCGCCACTGGCAGTAGATGGTAATACCAACGGTGATTACTTTGGGAACTCTGTTACCCATACTGCAGAGTCCTTAACCAATCAGCCCTGGTGGCAGGTGGACCTGGGCGCTTCCGCCAACATCCAGACCATCAGTATCTATAATCGAACGGACTGTTGTGGTAGTCGTCTTGCCAATTATCATATTTTTATTTCCGATGTTCCTTTTACCTCCTCCACAGTGAGCGGTACACAGGCACAGGCCGGCGTGCAGGATTACTTTCAAACAGCTACTGCCGGCAGCCCATCGGTGATTGCTATCAACAATACGGGCCGGTATGTGCGGGTACAACTGCAAAGCACCAACGTAGTTTTAAGCCTGGCGGAAGTGCAGGTAATGGGTAATTTTAATATAGCGCCATTGCAGCAGTCTGCGGTAGCGGTTGTACATCCGGAGGAATTGACCACATGGAAAGGCAATGAAGATTTGTCGTGCAGCGTATATCCGAATCCGTTATCCGGAGAAGAAATTACGGTTTCGCTGGTAGCGCCGATAACGGAGATGACTACACTGAAAATATATGACCTGAAAGGACAGCTGGTGCTGACAAGGCCCGGTATCTCTTTACGCAAAGGCAATAATAGTATCCGTGTGAAGGTAGGAGGTCTTACACCGGGTATTTACCTTTTACGCATGGGGGTACAACAAAAGGAAATGGTGAAGAAGTTGGTGGTAATGAGCCGACAGGATTAAGTAACTAAAAAAAAGCAGGACGGTCTGTCCTGCTTTTTTATTATGCGCCTATTGGTAATATAGAGTTCTTAATTTCAATTACGCAGGTGTCTGTCCACCGGTCATGCCAGGGGTTGCAGGTTCCCGTTCCCAGTCCGCTCATCGGATTAAAAGGAACGGCACGGATAATTCCCCTGTAGAAAGCTTTGAGCGGAGTAATGGCGGTGCCGTCCATATTTACTGCCCGGGTACCCGTGATCAGTTTACCGAGTGTTCTGCCGCGGAAGATGGCTTCTACTATGCCCATATAGATCCCGAAAAATACCAATGCCAAGACCCTCTCCAGGAGCTCATTATCCAGTGAGGATAGCATGGCGTCTGATGTGTCAGGAGATACCATGGCAAGAAAGAAAAAGAAAAGGAATATGACGGCATAAAAACTTAATAAATCGATGACGTAGTTGCCCAGGCGTTTTCCAGAACTGGCGTTACTCAGATGTATTTCATTCTCAAAAATCGATGTTTCTGTAGTTTGTTGTTCCATGGGTACAAGTATAGGTGTGCGCAAAGGTATAAAAAATAGCGAATTGGTATCAAGTTGCAAACCTGGGAGGTGACTATAAATTATTACCTGGAAAAGTATATTTTCATTACGTTGATACCGTCTATGCTATACTTAGCACCCGCTATGCACATACAGCAGCACTGCAGGAGAGGTGGACTTGATGCGGGGGTGAGTTCCGGATGTATAACCGGGATGAAATGGCATCAGCAGACGGAAAGAGGTGAGAACCGGCCATAGCAGGGCTGCTTCAGTACGAGGCTGTAGTTGCGGAAAAAGATATATTATTTAAAGGAAGCAGGTATAAAGGGTTTATTTATCAAAATATCTCCGGAGGCAAGATGATTTTATTCCAGTTGAATAACGGATGGATATGCGTGTGTATAGGTAAGTTTTGGAAGCAATTTCGTCCGCTTTGGGTACGTACGTTTATGAGCATATTTGAGTACCTGTGGGGCTGCCACCGCAATAATATCGGCAGCCATGTATTGTCTGCTGTTGGATGGGCCATCTTTGTACATGGCTCTTACCTGGAAAACTACTACCAGTGAGCCCTGCCCGGGTACATCGAGTGAAACATTTGTTTCCTGGAAAGTGGTATCGGGGGCTATCATCAGCGTAACCGTTTCGCTACCCGCCACCTTACGCGATATAAAATCAATGCGTGTTGCGATCACTTTTACTTCCAGGGCAGCCATACCTTTATACCCGTCGATGGTTTGTGCAGGAATATTTAATACCCCGTTACTCAGAAGCCGGGGAGCCACCGCAAAGAAACGATCTACTCCGGTATGCTGATTGAAGCGGAAACCTGTAATAGCGGCATGATGATCACCGGCAGCAATGAGTACCCTGTTGAGCCGATTGATGTGGGCGCCGTCACAGTGAATATCCAGGTGGGGGTAGAACGCCTTACGGATGAAAGCGCCTTTCCTGCTGGCGATGCCAAAACGCCTGGATGCGCGGCGGGTAGCAGCCGTTTGCTGCACGCTTTCCGGCATGGAGCGCAGGAAGTAGTTGCCATTGCGCTTATACCCAATGAGAGGACCGAGTTTTCCCGTAAAGGGAAGGATAGACATTTGTTTTGCCATGGGAGATTATTTTGATTACTATAAATATAAGATAATCCGGGGAACGTGTTTTCGGGGTAGATGGAAGATTAGCTAAAGGGAGTGTATGGCGTATTAGATAATATTCAAAGCTAGTGCAGTGGGGATTTGAGAATAACAAATGCGAGTGTATGGGCATTTAGAGCATATCGAAAAAAGGATATTCCCCGGGTTTTCAACCTGATTCCAAATTGTACCTATGGTAGTATACTTGTCATGTTGGGTATGGGTGATATCAGCGGGCAAATAAGAACCGTATTGGGGAACGAACGTGTATGGGATACCCTGCCTATAAACGGTTTTTCCCGGTATCCCTGAGACAGGGTACCGGTAACCGTGTTGCAGCTGTAGTTATTTTAAAGTCTGATTGATGTACTCCTGGAATTTACAGATCATCCAATCCCTTTCCATCGAGGATTTGCGGGATATATTTTTCTACTCTTGACTCCCTGGTTTTGGGTAGTTTGGCGGAAGTAAAGTAAAGATTGTAGGCTCTCTGCCGTCCTGGTGTCAGCGCTTCAAACGCGGCTTTCAGGGCAGGCATTTTATTTAATTTCTTTTGAAATTCTTCCGCTACTTTAAAATCTTCGGTCTTTTTGAGCTTCACTTTCAAACCGGCTTTTTCCACTTCAATGGCTTCAAAAATATAGGCCTTCAGGATAGATTTCAGCTGCGTTACTTCCTTCATGCTGGTGAACCGGACCTGGCGTCCTGCCTGTACATTTTCGGATTGCCGGATGAGGATACCATTGGGATCACTTAACAGCGCACCTTTGAAAAATAACACCGCACAGTAGTCTTTAAACACATGTATTAATGCGACGTTACCATCCTGGTACGTATAACAGGGACTGCCCCATTTCAATTCTTCGGTCAGCATACAATCAAGAAGGATGATTCTCAATTTCCTGATTTCTTCCTGCCATTTGTTGTCGTTCTCAAAATAAAAATCACATTTCGGATTCATGCTGTTTTATTTATTGATGTTAACCAAAACGAGTCTTCTATCTGCGGGCCTGAAATACCAGGATATCACGGTTAGTGCCAGTAATAGCAAACAAGGTCCTATTTCTTTCGTGGTGCCTGCTGCGATATGGGAAAATGCAGCACCGGACATGGCAAAGAAAAAGCCTGCATATGCCCATTCCTTTAGTAAGGCAAATTTAGGCATTAGTATCGCTACAACTCCCAGGATTTTCCAGGTACCCAGTATTGGCAGCAGGTAGTCGGGATAGCCCAGGTGAGCTGTGAAATCTCCTTCGCCTTTTACTTTCATCAGCTGCACTATTCCGGTGGATACCATGCCCAGTGACAGCCAGAGCGTGGCTATCCAATAGATGATTTTATTTCTCTTTGACATGATGTGTTATTTTAGTTTGTTAACAATTTCCTGTAAACGGTTATGTGCCATGTTCATGCCTTTAGACATACCAATCTGCAGATACTGATCTCTTTGTGCTACAGATCTGTATACGATATGCATGCTTAGTTTGCTGGTATCGTCTGTGAGTGCTTCAAATTCCAGGAATTCAAGCTGAACGCCAAACCCCGTATTCTCCATTTCAAAGGTCCGGGTGATTTTCTGGTCCGGAACAAACTCGTGGATGGTGCCACTGAATCCGTGTTTGTTGCCCTTAGGATCGGTTGTTTCAAATTGATAGCCGCCCTGCTTTTGGTTATCGAGTTTCAATACTTTGGTACTCATCCACTGCTCCACAATTTCGGGATCTATGTAGGCCCGGAACAGTAACTCCAATGGGAGGTCAAACTCCCTGGTTATTGTTAATTCCTGTTTGCCGTCTTCGGCATGTACTTTTGTTTTAGGCTCCATAGTTATTCCGGTTTTTTGGTTTTATATTTTTTCATGATGGATTCTAATTTATTAAAACGTTCATCCCACATTTGGCGGAATGGTTCAATAAAATCTGCTATGGCTTTCATTTTTTTGGCATTGATATAATAGTGGATTTCCCTGCCTGTTTGCTTTTGCTCCAGCAATTCACACTCCGTGAGTATCTGCAGGTGTTTTGAAACGGTGGGTCTTGCTGTGTCAAAATTGGCAGCAATGGCCCCTGCTGTCATGCCTTGTGTGGCTACCAACAGTAGTATAGCCCTCCTTGTAGGGTCCGCTATGGCTTGAAATACATCTCTACGTAAATTCATTATGTAGCTATTTGACTACAAATATAAGTGTAGTTATTTAACTACACAAATTTTTTTGAGAAAGTTTGCCCGGTTATTAAATGTTGTAACACGTTATGGTGCTATGGAATAAAATTGATGTCCCCCGAACTCCGCATGCCCCGTTGATCCGTGACCGATAGGAACCAGATCAGCGTTCCTGCAGGCGGCAGGGGCGCCTTGATGTACCGGCCCTGCATCTCCGCTTTCGCTGTTTGCCATACTTTATCTTTTAAGAGTATAGTCGTATCCGTGGTATAGTGAATGAATGCCCCGGTAAGAGGTGTAGCCGATTGCACACGGGCGCTGATTCCTGTTTTAGCAACAACGCTTTTTTTGATTAGTGCTAATGGAGGGGTATGATTCAGATAGCTGTTGATGAAGCAGAAAATTTCTTCATTATCCCAGCCTGCATGGTGACTATGTTTCAGACCAACTTTAACACAGAGATGCCTGTTTTTTACCTGTTCATATGTTTTTTTATAACTGTCCAGGTAGAAATGCCCATCATTGGTCCCATTCACAAATAGCACGGGCATGACGGCTTTGCTGATATACTGTGAGGGATCATATTGTTGTATCCAGGTTTGCCGGTCTGCCGCGCTGAGCAGATCCAGTTCCCTGCGCATGGAACTGTTTTCAAACAGGTATCCGCAGCCATATACCGGCACCACCACCTGGTAACGGTTATCCACGCCTGCCAGCAGGGAAGAAATGATACCACCCCAGCTGATACCGGTGAGGGCTATACGATTACTATCTAGCTCCGGCTTGCTGCGTAGCAGGTTATGCGCCAGGATCACATCTGCAACGGCCTGGTACATCCATTGCCCGGAAAGGGCAGGGGTGATGGTGAAATAAGGTGTTTTATTGTCGGGCTCCACGAAGCCATGTTGCAGGTGTACTTTACCCGGACCATTACCCCGCAGGTCCATGGCGATGGCGGCATAGCCTTTCTTCGCCCACATAATGGCCCATTCTTTAAATGCTGCGCCGCCACCGCCATGCACCAGCACTACCCCCGGCAGATCATGATCCAGGCTTTTATTGCCGGTAACGGTGCCGGGAGTGGCGTAGTAGGCAAATACCTGCCGGGTGCTGTCATGATAAGGAAGCCCCTTGTAAAGAATGCCCATCGCGGAATCACTGCTGATCACTTCATAAGCAGGTGTTTCGTAAATAGCAGGTACATCCCAGAGGGTATGACGGAGCTGACTTTTACCCGGCAGGGAGATAACAGACAGGAGGAAAAACAGGATAGCTTGTTTGTGCATAGGAGCGTGGATGATGTCTCCAATATAGCGCAAACAGGGATGAAAACGAATCCCGCTGAATTTAGTACCGGTATTGGTGAAAATGTTGTTACAGCATCTTTCTCATCCACAGGGCTAGCTGTGGATCGCTGCCCCGCATCATCACAGAGCTGTCTGCTATTTCAAAATGATGTTGCCGGTAAAAGGCGATGGCCCGGGCATTCTTTTCCCATACGTTTAGCCACAGCTGATCATAGCCATGATCGGTGGCGTAGCGGATGCAGTAGTCCATCAGCATCGCGCCAATCTTTTTCCCCTGTTGTTGTGTAAGGAGGTACAGTCTTTCCAGTTCAATGTAATTTTCCACCTCCTGCCGCTCCGGCCTGCCCTGTGTATTCATTTTGGCATAACCCGCCCATTCGCCTCCATAGGAGGCAATCAGGAAGATGGTATGTGGCTGCTGCCATTCCAGGAGGAATTGATCGGGGTGAAATGCTTTGCGGATATAGGCCGTCAGATCGTCTTCCGGCATTTGCCCGGTAAATGCTTCCCAAAAGGCCTGTCCGGCCATTTGGGATAATGCAGGCATGTCTTCATAGCATGCTTCCCGCAGCACAATTTTTCCATCAGTCGTTGTATTCATCTCTCGAAAAGTGATTAGAATAACAAAGCTGAGCTATCCTGCTGGATGATACCCCGAAAATCGGGATTAAAACTTGTAAAATCGGGAGCATTATAATTGTTTCGGGCTCACCCCATACTTTTTTTTGAATGCTTTGCTGAAGTAAGCAGGGGAGGCGTACCCGGTTTCGTAGGCTACTTCGCTGACATTTTTAGTACTACTCCGTAGCAATTCCCTGGCCCGTTCCAGCCGGTAATGAATGAGGAAGTCTATCACGGAAGTATTAAACAGCGCTTTAAAGCCGGTCTTCAGCTTAAATTCGTTGAGGCTGGCCAGCCTGGCTAAGCCAGAAAACTGAACCGGATCTGCGTAATGCCGGGTGAGATAGTCTTTGATGAAGTAAAGTTTCTCTTTGTCTGCCGCACTCTTTACCATTGTATTTTTTTCGGGAGATATCCCCGCGCTGGCATCTGCAAATAATAAAAATAATTCCACTGCTTTTGAGCGCAGGTAGATCTTTTTCATGCTGGAATGAAAGCGGCAATGGAGGATGTCGTCAATACATTTTTCCATGGCATCATTCATGGACAGCCACTGGTTGGAAAACAGTGCAGGTTGACTGTTAGCCGCCTTACCGGCAAATTGATCCATGGTAATGCGCCCTTCTGCTATCAGGTCCTGGAAACAGTTTTGGGTAATTTGCAGGGAGAAGATTTCCGAGTGATCGTCTATATGCGACATGCTGCTATCCAGTTCTGCGGCATACAACATATTGTATTGTCCCCGTTCTATGGAAAAGCTTTTTGATAGCTGGCGATAGTTGATCCGGGTACGGCCTTTCCGGTTGAAATAGATTTTTACGGCGTCAATATCATTTTTGATACCATAGGTGGTGGCCTGTTGCTGCCCCAGCACTGCATACGCGAGCCGGAAGCCTTCAAAGCACCAGTTTTGAAAGGTCATGTCGGCATGCTCCATACCTATGTTGTCAATGCTTTCCACCAGGTCGGTTGAATTGAGGTCTGTACCGGAAATAGCGTTCCGGTAAAAGGCGGTTGGTTGTTGCGGATTATTGAAGAGCAGCGGCATATGGTGCAATTAAGGAATAAATTTACAATAATTTCCGGGGCCTGTTTTTCAGTAGCTTTACGATGGTATCCATCTCCCGGAAAAATCATTGATGTATGTTACAAAACAGAGTAGATCCATTCGGGAATATTATCCGCAGCAGCGCCCGTGGTACGTGGATGGGCAACCGCGGTATCCTGCATGATGAGCAACAGCATATTCAGCGGTCCTTTAAATTGAAGGCCTGGATCACCTGTGTGCTGCAGTTCAAAAACCGGAAAAGAACGGTGATGGCGCCACACCGCTATACGGAGCTGTTTTTCCGCGATGAAGCCACCGCCTTTGCCGCTGGTCACCGGCCCTGTTTTGAATGCCGCAGGGCCGATTATAATCGTTTTAAAACCTATTGGCTGAAAGGTAATGCGGAATATGGTTTTGAAGCGGGTATATCTATTCAGCAAATAGATAAAATATTGCACGGGGAAAGAATAGACCGGCAAGGAGTAAAAGTGACGTATAGGGCTTCTATCCATGATTTACCGGATGGCTGCTTTATCGTATACCACGACCAGCCGTACGTGGTGTTTAAACAGGCGTTGTTTTTATGGTCTCCCGAAGGGTATATAAAAAAAGAAATGTTCCCGGAAGAGGAAATGGTGCAGGTACTCACGCCTGAATCCATTGTCAAAGCATTCCTTGCGGGTTATGTGCCGGAGGTGTTATTGCCTGAGGAATTTATACAAGCGGAGTAAATAGAAAACAGCTGCGAATACAAGTGCCATGTCTATTACCATGAACAGCCATTTGAAGGTAATATGGTCAGCCATCTGCTGAGTAGCAGCACTCCTGCCAACGCTATGCCGGTAAAAGGTAAAGGGAAATCCCATGGTGGTAGCGCCATCATAAGCCAGGCCGCCATGGTAGGAAATACCGGTGACGATGCAGCATACAATGACGGAAAGTGTCAGCCAGGTAGTGGTGGATTTCATTCGCTGTATTTTTTAAAAGATCGGATAATCTTGTCAACAATGGCTGTTTTTTCCACCGTGTTGTTCCCTTTGGTGGTAAATGCCAGTGAATACGTTTTTCCATCCAGGTGAAAAACGGTAAATATGCCTGAATAGTTGTAATCATCTTTTGAGCCTTCATAAGTAGCTCTTAGTGCCTGCAGATTGCCTATTCTGAGCGCTTCCGGGCCTGTTAATAATTTAAAGGCTACACTTCGCTCTGCTGAAACCTCCTGGATACTTTCTATCGTTTTTTCCAACACCATTTTTAAATCCGCGTTGACATGTAGCTGGCAAATGACCAGGTAGTTGCCGGTGCCCTTTGGGTTTTGGTCATCAATTTTGATCGTCCGCTGCCCTATTGCCGTATCGGTTTCATCTTTGATGACTTTCCAGTACGGTGGCAGTTTCATCGTCAGGCTATCAGACGTATAGGGATGATCTCCCCGTGGGGTTTCTGTACAGGCGATGAATAAAAAGAACAGGCAGAAAATCAGTTTGCAGGGTGTCATTTTAATGGAATTAAACAAAATACAGGTACAACAATATACAGCCGCTGACTGTTACCTTTGATACAAATGCTTATTGTAATACAGCGATCCGGTTAAACAGAAAACAGCTACTATGAAAAAGATACTGATTTTTTTACTCTTCCTGCCTTTTTTTACCGCTGCCCAGAGTGGAAAATTACTGAATGGTTATATCTACGGTATGGTTAATGACGGGTCTGTAGGTGGTGGTATTATCGGTAATGTGTCGTTGTTGCACAACACGATTGCAGTAGGACCAGGGGTAGAAGTAACCTCCTATAATGATCATGTGATGATTCCGGTATTTGCAGACCTTAAAATCAAGCATCAGTTCCTCCATATTGAGCCCTATATTACCGGTCAGTTTGGCCGCAACGCTTATAATGTAAGTCGCACCGAAAATATTAACACCGCTGCCGGCGGACAGCAAGCCATTACGTTCAATGAATCCGGAAAATACTTTTATGGTGTGGGCGCCGGCCTTGCATGGCACTTTCCCAAAATTGGCATTTTTGCTTCTTACATCTACCGCGGCTATAAATACCGTTATCCCGACCGGATTGAATCAGATGGGCAGGTTAATTTCGGTGATAAATCAGTGAACGCAAGTGTGATTGCTGCTGGTATTGTATTTTGAGGAATTACCTTTTTACAGACAACAACTTTACCCGATAAATTATGCACGCGTTTAAAATAAGTGCATCGCTGTATCAATTATCTGTAGGGCATTTACAACGAAGTTGCAATCTTTTTTAACGAAAGCGTTACCTATTTTTTTACCTTTATGCTACTGGATAATTAGCATGAGATTGATTTCTTACATATTGACCCTCCTGGTATTGGTGCTGAGCTGTATTCCCTGCAGCGACAAGGCAACAACGAGGGTAGCTGTTATCCAATATACGGCTCCTGAGGGAGCGCAGCACGCATCTATAGATGCATGTTCACCCTTTTGTATTTGTGCGTGTTGTGCTACTAATCCGGTGCTGTCTGAGCACATTGTTTATTCGCTCTATCGCCCGGATCTTTCTGTCACACATCCTGTATTCTGTTGCTCGTTTGTGCAGGAACTCCCTTTTGCTGTATGGCAACCTCCTCAACTGGCATAGTGTAGTATAGTCGTCATCGTTATAATGTCCTTATCTCCTCACGTGATAAAAAGGACACCCCATTTTTCCTATCTAAAAAAAGTATTATGATGAAGTCAACAGCAGCAGAACAGCAGACGGATAAAGATGTGGTACCAGCCACCAACGCTTCCTCAAACGGTCATCAGCATGATGCGGATCATGATCATGACCATGAGCATGGCGGCGTATTCGGAAAGAATACGGAACTCTTTTTCAGTATCATCTGTGGCGTATTACTGGGACTGGGATTTGCCATCAGCTTTATTCAATCACTGCCGGCATGGCTTAGTTTATCTTTATATATAGGCGCCTACTTTTTTGGTGGATTTTACACTACGAAAGAAGCCGTTGAATCTATTGCCAAAGGGAAATTTGAAATAGATTTCCTGATGCTGGTAGCGGCCATAGGCGCCGCCATTCTGGGCGACTGGGAGGAAGGGGCGTTGTTGCTTTTCCTGTTCAGCATGGGCCATGCACTGGAACATTATGCCATGAATAAAGCGCGCAAATCAATTGCTGCACTGGCAGAACTGGCGCCTAAAACAGCCATTGTAAGACGTAACAATGAAGAGAAAGAAATTACTATAGAAGAACTGCTGGCCAATGATATTATCATTGTAAAACCCAACAGTAAAATATCTGCCGATGGTATTGTTATAAAAGGTAGCAGTAGTGTGAATCAGGCGCCTATTACCGGGGAAAGTATTCCGGTAGATAAAACACCTGTAGCAGATCCGCAGCAGGCCGATAAAAATGTGAGCGCCGAACATAAAGTTTTTGCCGGCACCATCAACGGCAGCCAGGTGCTGGAAATAAAAGTCACCAGCGTAGCCGCAGATTCAACACTGGCCAGATTAATCAAGCTGGTGAATGAAACGGAAGCACAGAAATCTCCCACACAATTATTTACCGATAAATTTGAAAGATATTTTGTGCCGATAGTATTGATACTGGTGGTATCGTTACTGTTCGCCTTCCTGGTGATCGATGAAACATTCAGTCAGAGTTTTTATCGCGCTATTTCAGTACTGGTGGCCGCCAGTCCCTGTGCATTGGCTATTTCCACGCCCAGCGCGGTGTTAAGCGGTATTGCGCGCGCCGCCAGGAGCGGGGTGTTAATCAAAGGGGGAGGACCACTGGAAGAACTGGGCAGTTTAACGGCACTGGCATTTGATAAAACAGGTACACTGACAGAAGGCAAGCCACAGTTAACCGCTGTGGTAACGTTAAGCGGGGCTACAGAAGAAGAAGTACTACAGGTAGTCATAGCCGTAGAGAAGTTAAGTGATCATCCGCTGGCTGCCGCCATTGTGAAAGGGGGGCAGGAAAAACTGAAGCGGGAAGTAGCCGCTGCAGATGGACTGATGGCCGTTTCCGGCCGTGGCGTAAAGGCAACCTATCAGGGTAAGCAAATTGTGATCGGCAACCCGGGATTATTTGAACAGGAGGGTAAAAAATTGCCGGCAGATGTGATCAGCCAGATCGATCGGCTGGAGAAGGAAGGCAACACCACCATGATTGTTCAGCAGGACGACCAGATCATTGGATTGATAGCCCTGATGGATGTACCCCGTAAAGAAGCGGCAGCTACGCTGGCACAGCTGAAAGAAATAGGGATCAAAAAAATAGTGATGCTCACGGGCGACAACCAGCAGGTAGCTACCGCTGTGGCTAATAAAATCGGTATCGCGGATGCCTGGGGTAGTTTGTTGCCGGAACAAAAAGTGAAGGCCATCGCGGATTTAAGTGAGCAGGAAGGAAAAGTAGCGATGATCGGCGACGGTGTAAACGATGCGCCGGCGATGGCGAAAAGCACCGTGGGTATTGCGATGGGTGCCGCAGGATCTGCGGTAGCCCTGGAAACTGCGGACATTGCACTGATGGCGGATAAACTGGATAACCTGCCTTTTGCCATTGCCTTGAGCAGGAAATCGAAAGGTATTATCCGTCAGAATTTGTGGATGAGTTTAGGTATGGTGGCGGTGTTGATTCCGCTGACGATCATAGGCGTGGCTTCTATAGGAGTAGCCGTGATTGCACATGAAGGATCTACGTTGCTGGTGGTGTTTAATGGATTACGACTACTGGCATTTCAGATGAAAAAATAATAAATCAGCAATGGGAAACGCCACAGATATTTATCTGTGGCGTTTCCCGTTTTATTATTGCAGGAAGGGGATCGTCATCATTTTATAATTCAGTGCGGCAGTAGTTCCCGCAGTTACATCGATGGTGACGCCGGTAATTTTGCCTGCCATTTCCGAAGCCAGGAATACGGCGGTATTCGCGATATCTGCCATGAGTGGAAGTGCTTTGAGCATGGTATCATCTTTCAGCTTTTCTAAAAATGCAGGTACTTCCGGAGCGCCGGAGTTGATGGCATCGAGGAAGGGGTGAGAGTCCGGGGAACCGGCAGACCGGATATTGACCACCCTTACACCGTTGGGTCCCAGCTCAGATGCCAGCCCTTTTACAAAGCTTTCTATGGCACAGCAGGCAGGTCCAAAGCCACCTACCAGCGGATAGCCGATGCCTCCCGGTGTAGCCGTTAGCGTTAAGATGGCACCGGATCGTTGTTTACTCATTTGTTTGCCTGCAGCAGTGGCGGTGATGAAGTGTGTGCGCATCGCTGTTTTTACCGGATGCACAAAATCGTCCGGGTTCATATCCAACAGGGGGATATTCTGTTTGGCTTCTATGCCGATCAGGTTAAAGGAGATATCCACGGAGCCGGTTTTAGCTACCACCATATCCAGGTGGGCATTGACCGCCTGCTGATCCAGCGCGTCTACTACGGCCACTTCTGCCAGGCCGCCGGCGGCAATGATCTCGTCTGCCACTTTTTGCACCGGCGCGAGGCGATGTCCGGTCAGGAATACGTGGGCACCCGCCCGGGCAAAGGCACGGGCTACCGCACCGCCGAGGGAATCGCTTACACCATATACAATGGCGGTTTTGTGTTGTAACAGGATCATCCGGATTTATTTAGTTACCACAAACGTAACGCTAAATGGATGCTTGTATGGTGTGTGAAAAGGACAATAACAGCGGTGTATTGCGCCAATTTTTTCACAGGAGAACAACTATTCCCCTTCTTCTTCCAGCGCACGGGCAATATTCTCATCCGGAACCAACCAGATAATAGCTACCAACAGGATTAAGGCGCCTGAAACAGGGGTGCTCACATAAGCCATGGGAATAGCCAGTATATATAATCCTACTGATATCATCCCTTTCCTGCGCTGCCGGTTCAATACAGTTGCCATCACAGCTTCATGGGGGTTGGATTTCATAATGGCCTGTTGCAGGATGGTAAAGGAAGCCCCGCAGAGCATGAGGAGTACCGCATACAGGACAAGCGTATGTGGCGCAAAATGATTTTCTCCCATCCATGCCGTGGCAAAAGGAATGAGCGAAAGGCAGAACAGTAGAAACATATTGGCCCAGATAATACCGGGAGTTACTTTTCTAACGGTGTGACAGAGATGGTGATGGTTCCCCCAGTAAATACCGACATATATAAAGCTCATGATATAACTGAGTACAACCGGATATAATGGAAGTAAATCTTTCCATTCCCCACCATGTGGTGTTTTAATTTCCAGCACCATAATGGTGATAATAATAGCGAGTACACCATCGCTAAAAGCTTCCAGACGGCTTTTGTTCATATAGGGTGATTAATTCCGGATTAAATATCAGGCTTAAATAAACGACATTGCATTCAAAATAGGAAATATCCGTCAGTTAGTAACTGGTAAATGACCTTGAAATTTAAAAAAATCCAACAGCACTTCCGCCACTTTTAACGGTTGCTCACTGTTGTCGGCCGCAATATGCCCGAGTCCTTTCAGATAAATACGCCTGGCCCTGGGTATGATTTGTTGTAAACTGTCAAGCGCCTTCTCTAAATAACCGGCGCTTTTGGTGCCACCCAACAACAACATGCTTGTCCGTATATCTTTGATCTCCGGCAGTAGCCGCGCGGAATCGTTAATAACAATGCGGTCCTGACTAAAGTTTTCCACCAGTACCCGCAGCGGAATTTCATCGTCAGCAGGTTTTTTCAGCTGGCTTTTCATTTGCCGGTTGATCAATGGCGCAGTGATGAATGGCGGAAGTTTACTAAATAATGAATCATCGCCTGTGCCTTTAAGGATAGCGACAAAGGCCCGGCCATAATTATTATCCTTCAGGGCTTTTTGATAAGGCCCATCCAGTTTATTGAACGGGTGTCCGGCAATAGCCAATGGTGGCTCGTAAAGCGCTATTTTTTGCAACCCGTTTTCCAGCATTAAAGCCTGTAATGTAATCACCGCGCCGGAACTTAGCCCGAAAATGTTAACTGTTTTCGTCTGGCGGATGATGGCAATCAGGTCATTTGCTTCCGTTACCAGGTCATCACCGGCGTGATAGGGGCCGCTTAAGCCACGGCCACGGCGATCCGGCACATAAACAGTGAAATCAGCTGACAACGCTTTAGCCAGCTCCGTGAAATTCAGGGAGGACTGCAGCGCGCCATGTAATAATATCAGTCCTGGGCCATTTCCAATTTGCCGGTAACCAATACGGGTGCCATCAGCAGAGATCACCCAGTCATTTTTAAACCCTTCCGTAAGTTTCGTTTGCATTTCTGACTTCTTATAGCTATTTTATTCCTTAAAGAAACAAATTTAAGGGTTGGATATCTAATAGCAGGGCATCAAACGGATCGATATGTACCATTTATGGAAATCAGGAAAAAACGCAGCAATTTCGCAGACATGCCGCCGATGAATATGGAATCCGTTCTTGCTGTAGCGCGTGGGACGACACAGCAGCTCACAGTTTCTGCTGAGGGGAACGAGCAAAAGTTAAAATTTGTCGTAACGGATACCATGGGTATCGTCGACAGAACTATTATTACCGATACCGAAACAGCTGCTGTCCGTCATAATAACTGGATGCCAATGGTTGAACTCAATTTTATGCTGGCGGGCGCAGTAGGTCTGGTTTACGATAGTCAATTACCCGCCCGCATGATGACAGCAGGAGATCATCAACTATTATTCAACCCATCAGGGGAGGAAACGAACCAGGTCATGCATGGTGGAACCCATCGCTTATTTTCAGCCCACCTGTTACCGGATTATATGGCTGGTCTTTTTTCCGGTTATTTGCCGGAATTGACGCCATTAGCAGAAAAGATGGCCAACAGGGAGCCCTTTGTTTTGCAATCGCCATCAAAGGCGATAAGCCGGGATTTTAAATATTTCTTCACTACATTCTGGGGTGCGCCCTTAGCTCCGGGATTAGGTAAACTATATTTTGATGCGAAGATCCTTGACCTGTTATGTCGTCAATGCGAAATATTGATCGGGCATTCCCCCAAAGACTACCAGATATCCAAAACAGACCTGGAAAAAGTATATCATGCACATGCCCTGGTGTTGGAGCGGCTTGGCGATCCGCTTTCACTATCCGCACTATCCGTGCTTTGCGGGCTCAATGAATTTAAATTAAAGAAGTATTTTAAACAGGTTTTCGGCACAACCGTTTTTGGCATGTTACAGGAAGAAAGATTGAAAGCGGCCCGGTACCTGATCAAAGAAGGTGAAAAAAACATCTCCCAGATCGCTTATGAACTGGGCTATGCCCACCCACAGCATTTTCATCGGGCTTTTAAAAAACGTTTCGGAATAACGCCGACCGAACTATTAAAATAGGTTTTCCAGTGGATGTATATTCTAAATTTTAAAACACGGCTTTCTGCTATTCTAAATTTTAAAACACGGCTTTATTATTTTTGCGACATGAGTTATATAGATTGTGCCGGCCTGATCGTAGTTAAGGATCGTAAACTATTACTGGCATTCAGTAAAAATAAAGGCGCCTGGTATCTGCCGGGAGGGAAGATAGATGCCGGCGAAACGCCGCTGGCAGCATTACAGCGCGAAATCCGTGAAGAGTTGAATTTGGAATTGGCGGCGGATAGTCTCCGGTGGTATTATCATATTACGGCGCCGGCTTTTGGTGAAATTAACCTGCAGATGAGACAGGATTGTTTCCTGCATGAGTTGCAACAAGTACCCCGTCCTTCTGCTGAGATAGGTGCGATCCGTTATTTCAGCCTGGAAGACTATTTGAAAGAAACACAGCAGGTACCGGGTGTGCTGACAGCATTTAAAAAGCTGCAGGAGGATGGGCTGGTGGATGCTGTCTGATTTTATCTTTCTTTAAATATGTTTATGAAACCAATCTTTCTTTTTATTTTCCTGTGTGGGCTACTGAAAAACGCCACAGGTCAACAGCCTGTATATATCTTTTCCTTTTTTAAAGATAACGGGCAGGATGGTCTGCACCTGGCGTATAGTCATGATGGTTATAACTGGAAAGAGTTGAATAATGGTCATTCTTTATTGCAACCAACAGCCGGCGACGATAAACTGATGCGGGATCCCTGCATTATCCGGGGAGCCGACAGCTTATTTCACATGGTATGGACCGTGAGCTGGAAGGAGAAAAGCATTGGGTATGCGTCATCCCCGGACCTGATCCATTGGTCGGCGCAGCGGGAAATCCCGGTAATGGCGCAGGAAGCCGGTGCATTGAACTGCTGGGCGCCTGAAATCACCTATGATGCGCGGCATAAGGAATATATGATCTATTGGGCCACCACCATACCGGGCCGCTTTACTGCAGGCGAGACTACCGGTGACGACAAATACAATCACCGGCTGTATTATGTTACTACAAAAGACTTTCAGCAGTTCAGTCCTGCAAAATTATTATATGACCAGGGATTCAATGTAATTGACGCCACCATCGTTCCGGATCATGGCCGGTATATGATGTTCCTGAAAGATGAAACCAAAACGCCGGCGCAGAAAAATATCCGGATAGCCGTGAGTAAATCACTTACCGGTGGCTATAGCAAGCCTTCAGCCCCTATTACCGGCGCTTACTGGGCGGAAGGACCTACCACTCTGAGGAAGGGCCATAAATGGATCGTGTATTTTGACAAGTATACCCAGCACAGTTATGGTGCGGTGGAATCTACGGACCTGAAAACGTGGAAAGACGTTTCCGGCAAATTATCGATGCCGGCCGGTTTGCGGCATGGCACCGTGGTAGCCGTTTCCGCAAAGGAATTTGATCTCCTGCTTAAAAATATCCCGTAAAAAGGGGATTTCTACCCCGCTGTCGGTTTTGTTCTATTTTCAGGTGCCTGCCAGTAGTAATTTGCACCAAGAAATAAAAATAACGCCGATATGTTTAAGTTTTCCACTGTACTGCTGATTATCACAGCCACTTCTACCGCCCTGATGGCGGGCCTCTTCTACGCCTGGTCCTGTTCTGTGACTATTGGTATTGCGCGCCTCCCGGATAGTGCCTATTTAGCCGCTATGCAGGTCATGAACCGGGCCATTCTGAATGGTTTCTTTCTGAGCCTTTTTATGGGCACACTGATATTATTGCCGGTTTGCACCTATATGCACTACCAGCAGCCCCTGAGCGGTGCCTTCTGGTGCCTGCTGATCGCCACCTTTGCCTACGGCATCGGGGTATTTGGGGTAACTATGGTGGGCAATGTACCCATGAATGATGCCCTGGACGTTTTTAATATCCAGGCAGCTTCCGCACAGGAGCTGGCGGCGCAACGGCTCCGGTTTGAAGGTCCGTGGAACAGCCTGAATCTGGTAAGAGCTATCTGTGGCACCATCGCTGTGATATTCGTCATTATTGCCTGTATCCTTACAAACAAAAACAAATGAAAACATACGCTATTGTAGCCATCCTGCTGCTGGTAGCCGCCCTGGCCAGCTTTCCCTTTCATCCAAACCATGCTGCCACCAGGGGCGTACCTTCTGATAACGCCCGGTTGAAACAAACCGCTTTATCCGTGCTGACGCAGAAATGTAATGTTTGTCATAAGGTATACAATCCCGGAAAAGTATTTACGGCAGACAATATGGAATCCCTGGCGCCGAAAATCTATAAACAGGTATTTGTGAAAAGAAGAATGCCTAAAGGAAGAGATATCAAATTAACACCGGAGGAAGAGCAGCTGTTGAAAGGATGGCTGGAAACAAAAGTGCCGGGAATGGCGGATTGAGAGGGAGAGAATAAATATAATGCTCATCAATGTCCTGCAATATCTTTCATATGAGAACGGATGTGCCGCAATGCCATTGTTAACTGATTTTCTACCGTGCGTTTGGAGATATCCAAGCGCACGGCTATTTCATCATTGGATAAACATTCAAACCTGCTCATACGGAATATTTCCTGGCAACGGTTGGGCAGGTCCTGCAGCGTTAACTGCAAATTGTTATTAAGTTCTGTTTGACGAATACGGATATCCGCGTCATTAGACGTATATGGATCAGCTGCCAGCTCACTGGTGCTGTCGAATGTAAATCGTTTTAGCTTTTTCCGACTATAAATCTGGTAACGGGCAGATGTAAGCAGGAAGGCAGGAAATGAATCGATCATCAATTCATGTCTGCGGTTCCAGATGCTTAAAAATATATCGTGGACAATCTCCTGGCTGGCTTCTTTATCTCTTAAATACTTATATCCCGTCTTATATACACTCACCCAATATTTATCGAATAGCTTATTAAATGCCTGCTGGTTATTGGCACGCACAGCATTCCACAGTTGTATATCAGTTATTTCTTTGTGGAACATTTCATATTTGGTTTGATATTAACCCCGAAAAGATAAGCGTTAGAAAATTAAAAAAAAAATATTCTAAATTATGTGTGTATGCCTCCGTTTTCCATACATACAATGAAAGACCAAGTAATGACTGAAGACGAATTCCTGATAAAATACCAACGATTTCTGGACGGAGACTGCTCTCCGGAGGAGATAGCTGAGCTCAACGCATATCACGATCATATGCAGTTGGAAGATGGTATTTGGGATATCGACACCGCTGATCAGTCATTAATCAAGGAAGAAATTGCAGTCAGGCTGGCGGAAAGCACCCGCATGGAGCCGGTACGTCTGCAGCCTGTTTGGTGGAATAAATGGAGAGTGGCCGCCGTGATCGCCGGCATTGGCTTCGGTTTTTATGGGGTGAAGGTATACCAGCGTGTGCACGAAAGAAAGGTACAACAACTGGCAACCGCAGCGCTATCTCACGACCGGGAAGAAAAGAAGATCTACCTCACCCTGGGAAACGGGGAGAAGATTTCCATTACTGATGCCGGAAAAGGCACGGTAACAGAAGCTTCCGGCGTAGCCGTGAATAAAAATAATAATGATCAGTTGTCCTACCAACATGGAGGAGCAGCTGCCGCCAATTCAGCCACCCCGGAAGTCAATACCTTGAGCACGCCCGGCGGAATGCAGTTTAGCATCACCCTGGCAGATGGATCAAAGGTGCGCTTAAACGCTTCGTCCTCCCTGCGTTTCCCCGCATACTTTACAGATAACAAAAGAGAAGTATATCTTACCGGAGAAGCTTTCTTTGAAGTGGTGGCAGATCCTGCGCATCCCTTTATTGTACATGTAAATGACCAGGCAGTACAGGCACTGGGCACCAGCTTTAACATCAAGGCATATCCGGAAGAGAAAACAGCCAAAACTACCTTGCTGACGGGCGCGGTAAATGTAAAATTACCCACAGCTGTAAAACCTTTACGGGTAGGAGAACAGCTGCATTATAACGTAACAGATCAACAGGCATGGCTGAGCGAAGTAAATGTGGAAACGGTGACAGCCTGGAAGGATGGACTATTCCTTTTTGAAAATGAAAGGATCGATGAAATTATGCTGGAAATAGGCAGATGGTATAATATGAAAGTTGTTTTCTCGGCGGGAAATGTATCGAGGAAATTTAGCGGTAAAATATATCGAAATAAAAAGATAGAAGATGTACTTAAAATCCTGGATTTAACAGGAGCTATGAACTTTAGAATAATAAACAATCAAATTATGGTAACCATTCCATAAATCAGATCAACCAAAGAGCACCACGTTCACTTAATCAGTTACTTTTTTTAATCAATCACTTGTCAGATGAATAGTTATCCACGTTCATGCCTGCACAGGATAGACTCCTGCGTGCCTGCAAAAAAGCTATGTCTAAAAAAAATCCTTACGGTTATTTTCCTGTTAGTCTTACTGATCCCGGGACTTAACACGCACGCACAAACACAAACGGTTACACTCCAGGTAAGAGAGGAATCGCTGGAAAGTGTATTTAAAAAGATTCAAAAACAAACAGGGTTAGCTTTTATTTATGAAAATGATTTGCTGAAAAAAGCGTTACCCGTTACGGTCAACGTGATAAAACAGCCATTGAAGCAATTACTGGACGCCTGTTTCAAAGGACAGCCACTTAGTTATAATATCCTGGATAATTCTATCGTTGTCCGGAAAAAAGACAATGAGCCTGTTGCCCGGCAAGGCTACCTGGTAGCGGGTAAAGTAACTGATTCAAAAGGAGAGCATTTACCGGGTGTTACTATCCGCAGCAAAAATAATAATGTCAATACCTTGTCTAAAGAGGATGGTAGTTTTTCCATTACCGTACCTGCTGCCAACGATGTATTAATCTTTAGCTATGTTGGTTATCTTCCCCAGGAGATACCATTAAATGGACAGGCAAAACTGGAGGTCATCCTGAAAGACAAAGCCTCCGACCTCGCAGATGTAGTGGTGGTAGGGTATGGACAGCAAAAGAAGATCACTACCATTGGTGCGCAGAGCAGCATCCGGGCGGAGGACCTGAAGCTGCCTTCCGCTAACCTTACCAATGCCATTGCAGGGCGTGTAGCCGGTGTTATCGGTGTACAACGCAGCGGACAGCCCGGTTATGATAATGCAGAGATCTATATCCGCGGTATTTCTACTTTTACCAACAGCAGCCCGCTTGTATTGGTAGACGGTATTGAAAGAGACTTTGCCAACGTAGATCCGGAAGATATTTCCAGCTTCAGCATCCTGAAAGATGCCTCTGCTACTGCGGTATATGGGGTAAGAGGGGCTAATGGCGTAATTCTCATCCAGACAAAAAACGGTAAAAGTGGTAAAACACTGATCAATGCACAATATGATCAGGGCTTAACCCAGTTTACCAAAATACCAAAGTTTGCGGATGGGGTTACCTATATGAAAATGGCGAATGAAGCCTATAAAAACAGTAACCCATCAGATCCGCTACCAAAATACTCCGAAGACCGGATCAATAAAACCATGACCGGAGAAGATCCCGATCTGTACCCGAATGTAGACTGGTTCCATGAACTGTTTAATAAATATGGACAGAACCGCAGGGCACGGGTAAATGCCAACGGTGGTTCTGATAAAGCCCAGTATTATTTATCCGTAGGCTACTACGATGAAAAAGGCATGTATAAAACAGATGACCTGGCGAACTATAACTCACAAATAAAATTCACGCGATACAACTTTACTTCTAATCTTTCTCTGAAGCTTACCAATACCACTAAAGTAGATTTTGGTGCGGCCGGATGGATCAGCAACGGTAACTTCCCCGGTAACTCTGTAGATGCCATCTGGGGTTCTGCTTACCTGCTGCCACCGATTTTGATTCCTAAAATATATTCCAACGGCGCCCACTCACAGCTGCGCACCGGTGATATCAATAATCCCTATAACCTCCTCACACAAAGCGGATACGTATCTGAGTTCAGAAGCCAGTTGTGGAGTAATATCCGGTTAACACAGGACCTCGATTTCTGGTTGAAAGGATTATCCCTGACAGGTATGTTTTCTTTTGATAACTATAACACACATACAATCAGTCGTACTAAAACAATGGATGGCTACCAGGCTTCCGGCCGTGACAGCGCCGGCAACCTGTTGCTCACACAAACGTCCATCGGCAGCAGCTACCTGGGCTACAGCAGATCCAACGGGGGCTCGCGCCAGTTTTATACAGAGGCAGCGCTGAACTACAAACGCTCCTTTGGCAAGCATGATGTAACGGGCATGGTGCTGTTTAACCAGTCGGACCGGCAGGATGCCTTTGCGGGTGATTTTATGTCGTCTATCCCTTACCGTTATATGGGATTGGCGGGCAGGGTTACCTACGCCTGGAATAATACTTACCTGGCAGAAGCCAATTTCGGCTACAATGGTTCTGAAACTTTTGAGCCTTCCAAGCGCTTTGGTTTCTTCCCTTCTTTTGGTGTGGGCTGGGTACCTTCTGAAGCCGCATTTTTCCGTCCGTTGCTGAATACATTGCAGTTCCTGAAAGTCCGTTTCTCTTATGGACTGGTAGGTAACGGCAATATCGGTGGCCGCCGTTTTGCTTATATTTCTACAGTAGGTGGTGGTAACGGTGGTTATTCCTATGGCGCCAATAACTCCAACAGCAGCCTGGATGGTCTGGACATAGGCGACTATGCCGTATCTGTTACCTGGGAAAAGGCGAAGAAAGCCAATCTCGGTATAGAACTCAAAACTTTTCACGACCAGGTATCCCTCATCGTAGACGTATTCAATGAGAACCGTACCGGTATTTTCCGGCAGCGCGGCGATGTACCCAACTACGCTGGTATCCGCAACCTGCCTTATGCCAACCTCGGTGAAATTCATAACAAAGGTATAGATGCCACCCTGGAAATAAATAAAAAATGGGGCGAAGTGAATGTTGGATTCCGGGGCAATTTTACCTGGAACCGTGCCATGATCATCAATGATGCCAATGCTCCATGGCCTTATCCCTGGCAGCAACGTATTGGTCGTAAGCTGGGACAGCGCTTTGGTTACACCGACCTGGGACTGTTTACTTCCAAAGCAGATGTATTGAGTAGTCCTTACCAAACAGGCACCAATATGCCCGGCGATATCAAATACAAAGACCTGAATGGCGACGGCAAAATAGATACTTATGATCAGGGCCCTATTGGCTATGGCAGCATCCCGGAAATAGTGTATGGATTTGGACCTACACTCAACTGGAAAGGATGGTCAATTGCGGGCTGGTTCAAAGGTATCAGTAATGTAGATATTCAATTGAATGGAGATGGGCTGCAACCCTTTAGCCAGGGCGGCGAACGCGGCAACCTGCTGGAGCAGATCACCGACCGCTGGACACCGGACAATCCCAATGCGCGTCCATTTTATCCCAGACTTACTTATGGCAACGACAATATGAATTACGCCTCCAGTTCCTGGTGGGTAAAGAACGGCGCTTTTTTACGCCTGCAGACCTTACAGTTTGGATATGCTTTTTCCGGTCAGCCCTGGCTTAAAAGAGCCGGCCTTTCGGTAGTGAACCTTTACTTTATTGGTAATAACCTGGCTACCATCAGCGGATTTAAGCTGTGGGATGTGGAGCTGGGAGATGGCCGTGGTGCACAGTATCCGCTTGTTAAGACTTTCAATACGGGTGTTAAACTCACTTTCAGATAAGCATAAAAAAAGAGAAAAATGAAAAGCAATATAATATCAAATGTGATCCTGGTTTTTTGCTGTGTACTGTTAGTAAGTGGATGCAGCAAGTATCTCGACCAGGTACCCAATGACCGTATTACCATAGAAGAAGTGTTTCGTAAAAAAGGTCCTTCCGAACAATTCCTCGCCAACGTATACAGCTATGTGGACGATGAGTCCGATCAGTGGAATGGTAATCCATGGCTGGGCAACAGCGATGAAGGTGATATTACCTGGTCCAAATACAATACATATGCCCTGAATATCGGTAATATCAGCGCGGGCAATGCGCTCTATGATAACTGGGGATACTACTATAATGGCATCCGTTCCGCTTCTTATTTCATTAAACATATCGATGAAAATATAGAGATCAGGAGCCTGAACGGACAGGCACTCATAGACCAGTACAAAGCAGAAGCCCGTTGTTTACGTGCTTATTATTATTTCCTGCTCATGCGGCAATTTGGACCGGTAGTGTTAGCAGGAGATAGTGTACTGGCGCCCGATGCGCCGGCGGGAGAGCTGCAGTTGCCGCGTAGCCCGTACGATGATTGTGTGAGCTATGTAAGTGCGCAACTGGATGAAGCAGCGGCTGTGCTGCCATTGGTACCTTCTATGAACGGACAGGCGAGTGATCTGGCCTTTGGCCGGATGACCAAAGGGACTGCACTTGCTATTAAAGCCCGTTTGCTGCTGTATGCTGCCAGTCCTCAGTATAATGGCAATACGGATCTGGCTACCTTTAAAAGTCAGAGTGGTACTCCCATGATGTCACAATCCTATGATAAGGAAAAGTGGAAGAAAGCAGCGGATGCAGCGAAAGCTGTGATTGACCTCGGACAATATTCGTTGTATAAAGATCCTTCCGGTGATGTGCTGAAATCCCTGCAGGGCATCTTTTCCCAGGCATGGAACAACGAACAGATTTTTTCCCGGAAAAGCAATAACCTGGGTACCTGGGATGTACACTGCATGCCCCGGCAGGCAGGCGGCTGGTGTGGTATTGCCGTTACGCAGGAACAGGTGGATGCATATTTTATGAAAGATGGAAAATCTATTCAGGCATCTGCACTGTATGCAGAAAAAGGGTTTACTATGGTAGCCGGTGTGAGTGTATTTAATATGTATATCAACAGGGAGCCCCGTTTTTACAGAGATGTTACTTATCACAACAGCATTTTCCAGGGTGGTAATATGAGCAGTGCGGCGCCCATCAGCTTCTTTGTTTCCGGTCTTAACGGGAAAAACGGGCACCCTACCGATTGGTCAAAGACGGGTTATCTCGTCAGGAAAAATGTGGCGCCTCAAACCAATGCAGGCTCCGGTGGTACAGGTCAGAAACAGGATCGTCCTATCATCATTTTCCGTTTGGCGGAGATGTACCTCAATTATGCAGAAGCGTTGAATGAATATAGTCCGGGTAGCCCTGACATCGCTACCTATGTAAATGCGATCCGTCAGCGTGCGGGTATTCCGCAATACGGTACCGGGCCTGATGCTTTACCGTTGCCGGCATCACAGAATGAAATGCGTGACAAAATCCGTGCAGAGCGCAGGGTAGAACTGGCCTTTGAATGTCATCGCTGGTTTGATATCCGCCGTTGGAAAATTGCGCCTGATGTGATGGGAGATGTGCATGGTATGAATATCAATAAAGACGGAAATGATTTCTTTGTGCGGAGTGTGGCCGCCACACACTTGTTCAGACAGGCGAGCTACTGGTTCCCGATCAGCCAGTACGAAATGGACCGCGGTAAGATGATCGTTCAGAATCCAGGATGGTAGTAGGAAAGAATTACGAATTAGGAATTACGAATTACGAATTTGTGTGGAGATAATGAGCGAATATATTATTTACAGGCAAATTCCTACATCGTAATTCCTACATCGTAATTCGTAATTCTTAATTCTTAATTCGTAATTCTTCTCATATGCATTGCAATAGATTTGCTGTTTTCACTTGTTGTATTTTTTTACTGAGCCTCTTTTCCTGTACAGATAAATTTGAGCTGCCGGATCAGCCATTGTCGGCCTATACCAAAGTATATATGCCGCTGGCCGTTAATAACCCTAAAGTATATGCACTGCAGGTAGCAGATACCATGCAGGCCATGATTTACTCTGCCAATTACGGTGGACAGGATTATCCAACGGAAGATATACAGGTGACTTTTGCGCCCAATACTTTACTGGTAGATAGTTTTAATACCGCCAATCATACCACTTACCTGCCGATGCCGGAGAAGAGTTACACGCTCAGTACCACTAACGGTACCATCCGCAAAGGTACGCTGGGAACAGGTCCGCTCAGTATTGCCGTAAAAACAAGTGGGGCCGGAGCTATCGATATCATGAAAGAGTACCTGTTGCCCGTGAGCATTGTTAGCGCTTCTACAAAAATAAATGAAAACCTGCGCACTACTTTTTATAGGGTGAGGGCCGACTATCCGGTATATGATCGTACCAACTGGCAGGTGATCGGTTTTTCTTCGCAGGAAGCAAATGGAGAAGGTGCAGGTAATGGGAAGGTAATCAACGCCCTGGATGGTAATGCTTCTACTTACTGGCATTCACAGTGGCAGGGCGGCAGTCCGGGTCCCCCACATTTTTTTGTAGTGGATATGGGAGAAGTGAAAACGCTGCATGGCTTTTCTTTCCTCGACAGACAATCAGATAATTCCGGTAAGCCACAGGATGTAGTGATAGAAACCAGTAAGGATAATACCACCTGGGCAACCGTGGGATCCTTTACCCTGGCGAATACAAAAGATCTGCAAACAAAAGTGGTTTCTTCGTTTACTGATGCACGTTACTTCAAAATAACGGTGCAGAGCAGTTACAATGCCAGCTATACACACCTGGCAGAACTGAATGCATTTTAAGATTCGTATTTATCATCAAAATACAATAGCATGTTTTTAAGTTCCAACATGGGGCGTACGCTCTTGCTGTGTTTACTGTGCCATACTACCGGAACGGAAAAGGGAAATTTTGTTGTGCATCACCATGAAGAGCTGGAACAAACAGCGTACAGGATAGACCTGCCACCTGCTGATGCAACGGTGCTTTGCATCAGCAGGTTTACATTGGGTGTGGGCTCCAATTCCTGCGGACCACCTCCGTCCGGACCTTTTGTGGTAGGCAGTGAACCAGCAGATTTTGATTATGAGCTGTCGTTGCCGGGTGATTAATTCCTCATTATAAACCCTTTAGAAATTCCACACATGAAAAACAAATTTATGCTCCTCCCGGCCATCGCATTATTAATGCTGGCCGGGGGATGTAAGAAAACCCTGATGAACACTGCTGCCCCTGACTCCACGGTGGGAATCAACAGTGCCAAAGCCTTGCTGGCATTGAATGACGTGAATACAAAAGCGGATAATGCCATCAGCGGATTTAATGCCACTTTTCTCCTTACTTCCGGCTCCCTGCAGTATTATAAAACTGCTGTTAACAATTCCGAAAAAGATTATTTCTGGTGTCAGGCATTGGATATCCAGATGATGGAAGATGTGTATCTGCGCACTAAAACTACTGCGCATAAAACACTGATCTCAAATTTGCTGAATACATTCCTGATCCAGAATGCCGGTTCAGGCGGCCAACAGGACTGGACCTGGAATGATTACAATGACGACCTGCTATGGGCGGGGCTGGCATTTGCACGTGGTTACCAGATCACCGGCAATACTACCTACCTGAATCAGGCTGCCTATGCTTTTAACCTGACCTACAACAGGGGCTATGATCAGCAACTGGGTGGCGGTATCTGGTGGGATGTTGCTCACGCCAATAAATCCGGACTCAGTAACAATACAGCTGTTATGCTGGGTTGCTACCTCTATGAATTCACGAAGGATCCTGCTTACCTGACAAAAGCATCTGCCGTGTATGACTGGATCTGGAATAACCTCTTTAATCACAGCTCCGGCGCTGTTTATGAACATAAACGGCCAGATGGAACGTTGGAGATGGCAGACAACGTGTATAACAGTGGTGCGTTTATAAGTGCTGCCACGCATCTTCACCGGCTCACCGGCCGGGAATCCTTGTTTGATGACGCGAAAAAAGCGGTTGATTATGTCATCGCCAACAAAACCATTAATGGTATTCTTTCCAAAGATCATCGCAACGGTACCTGGCAATCTGAGTTTGCACGCGGGCTGGGCGAATTTGTGCGCGACAATAACCTGTGGAGCACCTACTATACTTTCATGCGTCAGAATGCAGATGCCGCCTGGAATGCCCGCCGTACAGACCTGAATGTTACCTGGAATCAGTGGACCGTGACTACCCCAACAGATAATGTGACTGCCACACTGGAATGTGTCAGTGCTGTGGTGATGTTGCAGGTAACACCTGCCACGCAACCCGGATTTACAGACGGTACTACCTATCGCCTCACACCGAAAATAAACGGCGGCAGTGCATTGGATATCGTTGCTGCTGGTACACAGAATGGTAGTCTGGCCAATATCTGGGGCTGGAGCAACGGTAGTCATCAGAAGTTCCAGGTAGTGACACTTGGTAAAGGATACTATCGTCTTGTACCGGCACATGCCACTGGTCAGTCGCTGGATGTACCCGGCGCCACCACCACGAATGGAACACAAATAGATATCTGGGGAACCAATACCTCTTCCGCGCAATATTGGAAGCTGGTATACGACTATGATGGCTACTATAAACTGAAGCCTAAATGTGCCCCGTCCAGCTGTCTGAATGTGAGTGGTAACAATCCCAATAACGGTACCTCCTGTGTACTCTGGCCGGAGAGCAACGGCGATAATGAACGTTGGGTTTTACAGCTGCCATAAGTAATAGATTTAAAGAGATGAGTAGTCGTGATACTATTCATCTCTTTAATAATTTTTCAATGTAACCGTATTAGCTACTTTTCTGGGCATTTCGATCATCATATTTTTCCATGGTGTATAGGGAAGGATCTTCCATATTTTCTTACTCATCCAAAGCTTGAAGCGGGTGGCAGGTACAAACCATTCCGCGCCATCTGCCAGCTTCTGGCTGGCAGTCACAAAATCGCGCATTTGGGCTTCATAGCGGGCAAAGGCGATGGTGTGTTCGCCTTCCGCTGCCTTGAGTTCGCCCGCTAAAATATAGGCGCCCACAACAGCCATACTGGTGCCCATGCCAGACATTGGAGAGGCGCAGCCGGCGGCATCACCCAACAGCGTAACGCGGCCTTTCGACCAGGTATCCATTTTAATCTGGCTGGCGGAATCGAAATAAAAATCAGTGGCATTGTCCATATATTCCAGCAGTTGCGGCACCTGCCATTCTTCGTTGGAGAAACGTTCACGAATCATTTGTTGCTGTGCATTAATATCCCGGTAGTCATAGTCGAGTTTGGGTGCCGCAAAGTAAAAGCTGGCCCTGGCTTCGGTATCCTGTTTGGCGCTGAAGATGCCCACACGTTTCCCCAATGTACCGTAAAAAAGACCAGCCATATTTTTCAGCTGCATAAAATTAGGGATGGTGAATACAGCGAGATAAACACCCAGGTGATGTATGAAGTTGGATTCATCGCCGAAGGCTACTGACCTGACTTTGGAATGCAATCCGTCTGCACCTACTACCAGATCAAAACGGCGGGTATTTCCGCTGAGGAATGTGACGGTGGCGCCGGTAGCATCCTGTGAGATAGTAGTAACAGCATCATCGAAGATATATTCCGTGTCCTGTTTGCTCGCTTCATACAATACATTGGCGAGGTCGCCACGAAGTATTTCCAGCTCACCACTGGTGAAGCCATCCGGCATCCGTGCCACTTCTTTATTTTTTTTATCCACGATACTGATCTTGCCGGAGCGGGTTTCGTATTTGCGTATTTCTTCCAGCAGGTTCATTTTCGCCAACACCTGCATGGCCGTGCCGCGAAAGTCTATGGCATAACCGCCGGAACGGATGTGCGGGGCGCGTTCCACAATAGTTACTTTAAAGCCATAACGGTTTAACCAGAAGGCCAGTGCAGGGCCGGCGATACTTGCGCCAGAGATCAGGATGTGTTTTGTTTTCATACCGTCAAAGCTATAACGGCAGATAGGGAAGGACAATTTCAAACAGGTAAGGGCACCGGATAAGTCGGTGAAAACGGGAATGTTTCAGGTAAATGTGTAGGCTTCTTCAAAAGTAAAAGCGTTGGATGATAATTCATGAAGCCACCCCAAAACAAGAGTGTAAGCTTGTTTCAGGGTGGCTGGTATTCATTATAATTTCTTCAGCATGATCTGTGCCGTTTGCAGTGCGCCTTCTACCCAACCCTGGGCATCGGAGTAGGCTTCGCCGCAAATGAACAGGGGACAGTTGTCAATGGGATGCACGATTTTATCTCTTACCTCCCAGCTTTTTACACCGATGTTCCAGCTGTTCCATCCACCACCGTACGGGTCTTCGCCCCAATCGCGGAAGGCGGCGCTTTTTACTTCCGGGGTAGCATCGATATCGTGTACCTGGCTTAGTTGCCTGGATATTTCGTCTACCATACGTTTGGGTGCTTCGTAATCACTCCATTTCTGGTTAAGACCATATTTGCCGGCAGCGGCTTTAACAGGCAGTTTATCATCTGCCCCGCGGAAAGCGTCCACGATTGTTCTGGAGCGTCCCAGTCTCCAGGCCAGGCTGCGCTTAGGTCTGAGGCCATCCCAGAAGCCGGTGTTATTGCCGTCATCATAACTGGCCAGCAGCATGGACTTGCCCTGGGTGGGCGGAGTACCATCATCTTTGGGCCAGTAGTAGGTTTGTCGTACAGGTATATCCGTTACGGTGCGGCCGGTTTCAATAGGAGGAGTGCCTTCTACTTTTGTCCACCAGGGTTCGTCATAAGTGGTGAACAATTTAAACAGCGGGCGCCCGGTAACGCTGTTGATCAGGGTATTGATTTCCTGCAGCTTTGGGCTTTGAGGGGCCAGCAGTTCCAGGGAACGGCGTGGCATTGCCAGGACGAGCTGATTGGCCGTGATGCTTTCATCGTTGAAAACGAGATGGAAAACATCGCCTTTCCAGTCGAAGCGTTCCAGCTTTTTATTGAGTGAAATGCTGCCACCCAGTTCTTCGAAGAATTTTCCGAGTGTGATAGGTACCTGTTGAAAGCCATTTTTAAAGCCCATATAATGCGGGGTGATACCAAAGTCTGATAAGA
This sequence comes from Chitinophaga sp. RAB17, assembly GCF_052114225.1. Taxonomy (NCBI): domain Bacteria; kingdom Pseudomonadati; phylum Bacteroidota; class Chitinophagia; order Chitinophagales; family Chitinophagaceae; genus Chitinophaga; species Chitinophaga sp. RAB17. Next base: position 203,395 of record NZ_JBFREI010000006.1, read on the forward strand.
ACCAGGGAATGGCATCTGCCGCATTCCAGTTGACGAGTGTGGTATCGTAACCACCGGCATCTAAGCTGAACTGGTAACCTTCGCTGCTGACTACGCGGTACAACAGGTTCCAGAAGCCCCACTGATAAAGCGGTAATCCTTCGAAGGTGGCTGCCTGTACCATTTTACGGCGTTCTTCATCTGTGGCTGCGCCGATGCCGGGCACTACTTTTTCGATGGCATCTACGATGATGGTACCGGGACCTTTACCGTATTCGTTTTTAGAAAGACGGTAAGGTACTTTTGCAGGATCTTTTATGAAATCAGCGAGCCGCATATGAATACCGCGCAGGTAGGCGATGTTTTGGTCTTCATCTACCGGAAAATCAAATAATGTAATTTTTTCTTCGGGTGGTAATTGCAGGTTAAGTTCTGCTATCAGCGCCATGGCTCTTTCCTGAATGTTTTCCAGTACCCGCATCCCGCCGAGTTCTGCGACCATGTTGTCAATGCCTGGTGGTCTCACGGAAAGCAGGCGGCCACCGATATGGCCGGAGCCTTCATACAGCGCAATTTTTTTGCTCTCTCCATATTTCTGTTTCAGTTTCCAGGCAGTATATACTCCGGAAACTCCACCGCCAATGATGGCGATGTCGACATGTGCATTTGCCATAAAATGTTTGTTTTGGGTTTATAGGAAATTGTGGTGTTAGAAAATAGCAGGCATGTTAGCCGGAAGCGGCGCGGCGCCTGTTGCTGCGGTGTAAAGTGCCACATCGTTATGATGGAAGATATCCAGCGCGGGCTGTTGCAGGTAATGTTGGGTGATGGCCGCCTGACTGCCTGCTGCTGCCTTACCTGCCGGTGGAGGCGGGGTATCCTGTGCAATGCGCATATCCAGTATGTAGGAGGTTTTGTTGTTCAGCACATGATCAATGCCTCTTTCAATGGCTGCTTTTACATCACCGGGTGTTTTTACCTGTTCGCCTGCATCTACACCAAATCCTTTCGCCAGGTTTACGTAGTCGATGTAGGGGCGTTCCAGCCGCAGATAGCTGGGGTCCATAGTGGAAGGATGCCAGCCATATCCCGGAGCAGATCCGTATGCGGCTACCACCTGTTGTAGTCCCAATTGCAACGTATGGTATTCCTGGTTGTTGGTGATGATATAGAGAATGGGTAACTGTTCATGTGCGGCAGTCCACCATACCTGCGGATAGAACAGGGCGGAGCCATCACCCACGGCATTGATCACCAGCTGTGTGGTGATGCCCTGCGCGGCTTTAGCCTCAAGCTTTATGCCCAGGGATGCCGGCATAGACCAGCCAAGCGATCCGCCGGCTACACAATAATAGCTCACCGGCTTAGCACCGGTAGTGCCCAGCGGCAGAAAGTATTGGAGGGGGGCGCCATCAGAAACGGCTTCGTGAACATACACATATTTATCAGTGAGTTTGCGTTGTTCGATGGCATCTTTCAATGCCTTTGCAACCACCACTGTCCATATTTTTTCCTGCTGCATGGCCTGTTGCAGGTAGGCATCCCATTTTGCTGCACGGGTCACAGAGAGGACCTGCAGTGTTTCATTTCTTTTGGCAGCATCTTGTGGCGGTTTTGCTTTTACGTAGCTGTTGAGAATGGGGAGCGTTGCTTTTACGTCTCCGAAAATGGCCGCTTCGCCATAATAGTTTTTGGCGATATCCCAGGTGTTGTTGGTGAGATATATTTGTTTGAGGCTGTCGGGAAACAGCGGGCCGTCTGCGTATTTGAATACGGCCAGTTGCGCCTGTGCGCCGAAGCCAACAAGAAAGGCCACATCATGTTTTTGGAAGACACCTTGTATGGCAGCCTGCCCACCGGGTAATTCTCCCTGCCAGTGATAATCGTTGTTAGGGAAGTTAGCTACACTGCTGAAAGTTTGTAGTACCACCGGCGCCCCGATGAGTGCTGCCAGCTCCTGTAATTCACTCCATGCATCGGCATAGCCCACTGCATCTCCTGCCACGATTACGGGATTTTGAGCTGCCGCAAGGAGGTCTGCTGCCTGCCGGATAGTAGCATCATCGCCGGTGAAGTGCGGGGAGATACGGGTAACGCCTTTTACTTTGTCGTTGTCGCCGATGGCCACCATGGTAAAGTCCCATGGAATAGAAACAAACACGGGGCCATTAGGAGGCGCCATGGCTTCTTTAAATGCCCGTTGTAATACCAGTGGAATTTCAGAAGGGGTACGTACTTCGTGGGCCCATTTCGTATACTGTTTAGCCAGATCCACCAGGTTGGATGCCAGCAATGGTTCCTGGGTGACCAACTCATTTTGCTGCTGACAACAAAGGATGACCAGGGGCATTTCTGAGCGCCATGCATTGAACAGATTGCCGATGCAGTGGGCAATACCCGGGGTAACGTGTACAACCAGTACACCCGGCTTACCGGTCATGCGGGCCGATCCCATGGCCGCACCGATTGCAATATTTTCATGTAAACATTCAATGTACCTTACACCGTTAGCTTCGTAGCTGGTGCCATCAATAATAGGAATTTCGTTTGTGCCGGGTACGCCAAAAATGTAGTGAATACCGAGGTCTTTGAGGATGTCGAACACGTAATCCCGCGTCCAACGCGTAGGGCTGGAAGGTAACTTTGTCATAAATGGGAAATGATTAGGGTGAGTGTTAATTACATAGTGATTAGTAACTTGTTATTTTGAGTTATTACGACTGTTATTTTGAGATTTATTTACTGTAAGGATAGTCTATTCAATGCCAGGGTTAGGAGTCCGATGTATATCGGTTTGCTAATATAGGGATCATTTCAGTAATGAACCAAAATTTTTTTTGAGGGTAGTAGAAGTGGGTGTAACATTCGGTATCTGTGAAGCGTTGAACTGAAAAATGAGCACCTATGAAATTTATGTACTGTATTTTTGCTGTAGCATTATTAGTCCAGGCCTGTAAGAAAGATAAAGACAAGGTAAAAGCCTGTGGCATAGAAAACCCCGCTACCAACATTCCCTGGCTGAAACATACCATAGACAGTTTCATGACCATCAAACAGGGAGGAGATGTGCGGGTGCTCACCTATAACGGTCAGGACTATATTAATGTGCAGCAGATCGGGTTATCTTGCTGGGCTTGCGGTTTGCATACCTGTGATGGCCGTCGCTTAACTTTTCCCGGTGACAGTGCCCTCATCGTACAGGTTTCCCATGTTGGGTATGAAAATTCAAAGCTGATTTTAAGTTTTGGTTACTGATCTCTTCTTAGTGCCACAGGCAGGGATTATCCATTTGATTCCTGCCAGGCAATTTCCATTTGAGTATCCATTTTTTTCGCCCCTTCCAGGGATAATAGCGCCGCTTTTGCATGGAGACCACCAGCAAAGCCGGTGAGCGCTCCTGATGTGGCAATTACCCGGTGACAGGGAAGGATAATAGAAATAGGATTTCTGCCGTTGGCAGCGCCTACTGCGCGTACTGCTTTGGGATTTCCCAGCTGATTGGCTATCTGCAGATAGCTGCGGGTTTCGCCATATGGGATGGTAGATAGCGCCGTCCACACTTCTTTTTGAAAGGAAGTGCCTATTGGGTCGAGTTCCAGAGAAAAATCATGACGTCTTCCTTCAAAATATTCTTTTAGCTGTCGTTCTGTTTCCAGTAATACAGGATGGGTATCATTTTTAATATCAGCTGTTGCATGCACCCTGCCAGGACGGTCGTTTTCCCAAAGTATAGCGGCGAGCCCCCTGTCGCTGCCAATCAGCGTCAATTGTCCTACCGGAGAATCTATGTATTTGTAAGCGTATGCTGTTGCCATGAGTCATATGAATTAATGGCAAGTTATAACACTTTTCGCTTTCGCGGTGCAGGCAGTATTTTAAATACCTTCCTGCAAAAGCACCTGCTATTTTCAGCTACCTCAGCTAATAATGCCCGCTAATGCTTTCGCAGGAAGGGTTACTGATTAATAAATGGAAGCAAACACAGTACCGGTAATATTAACACTGGAGAAGGTGGCACTTCCCGTAGAAGTAGTAACGGACTGTGAGCCGAAAGTAAAGGTATGCGAACCGGGTGCAGACGTATACATGTTCACCGTATAATTTCCGGCCGTCAACGGACCATAGGAAGAACCACTATTAGGATTCAGATAGGCGCTGACGTTAGTTGGCCCATACAGGTAGATAGCGCCCGTATAGGAGGTGCCGTTATTCACGTTCAGACCAATACTGAAAAAGGAAGAAATACTCTTTTCCGCGTGCAGGATCTGTAAAGGCAATAAAGCGATAGAACAAACGATCAGAAGACAAAATAGTTTTTTCATAACAGTAGTTTGTGTGATTTGAGGTAGCTGCCAACGGCAGAGGGTTACAGAATTCATAACAATATAATGCGGCGGACTTATAAATGCAAGCGTATTCTTGTGTAACAAATTTTAATCATTTACTATTGCATTATCCGGAGGGATTTACCTAAATTAAAGTCTTATTTAAAAAACTATGATGCGTCACCTGTTCAGACTATGCCTGCTACTTTTTATCGGCCTGCCCGCAATGGCACAGAAGTCAGCAAACGAATTACATTATACCAGCAGCCAGCGGCAGTTAATTACTGTGTATAAGGGTACTATTTTCGTGAATGGCAATAAAGCTTTTATATTTCATGAAGACATTATCAACTATCCCAGCAAGCGCAACAAGCTGGTAGAAAATGGATCTTCTGTTTTTCTCTTCCTGGAGGTAAACGGTGCCCCGAAAAAGAACAGGCTGTATGTATTCAAAATAGACCACTCCCTGGCAGATTCTGTTGTGAATGCCATCAGCTCAGATGTGAAAGATTATGACCGGGACGGTAACCTGGAGTTTGGGGGAAGCGATTTGACCCAAACCTATCCTGCTGCGGACTCTATGTATTATGTTCCTTCAAGGTTTTATGAAATAAAGAAGGGGAAAATTACTTTTGATGCGGAGCTAACGGAAACTACTGACAAAAAAGTAAATGGTATTTATCTCGATGAACCATTCGATAGCAAGGGAAATCCGAAAGTGATCCCCAAATCAAAGAAACGTCATTAAGTATAATTTCTCCCAAAAATATTTTTATAGATAACGGCTTTGAGTAACGATACTCAAAGCCTTTTTTGTAAATTCAATATTATGAAAGGAAAAGAGTTGTTACCCTTTTTAGGGTATAGCGTGGATCACCCTGATTTCATTGCCTTTCTGGAGGCGCATGATCTGGATATACAGCAGTTGCCGGATCCGCGGCAGCCACAGAAGAAAGTAAGTAAATATTTGAATCCCCGCTTTAAGCAGGGGATAGAGTTTACGTTTGACCGGGACCATCCGGAAGAAGCAGCTGCACTAAAGAAAGCAGATCCGGAAGGGCGTAGCATTTTTGCTCCTGAAGATTACCGGATTAAAAACGACGTTGGAAACGGGCTGCTTTATTTAACCCGGATAGCATTTTTTAAGCCTGAATTACCGGATACGGCGGTTGTTCAACTACCTTTTGGTTTGCAGTTCCTGGATACCTATCACACCATAGCCAAAAGATTAGGAGAGAAGAATTTGCATGGCCCGGAGAATAGTCGTTATTATGAGGAAGATGAAAGTGATTTCTATTATGAACGTTATCATATTTATGTGTATTTCGAAAGAGGAGATCCGGAGGAGAAATTGCAGCAGCTGGCTGTGATGCTGAAATAGGGAAGGAGATATTATTACCTTGATAACTTTTTGCTTATTGGTGATTGCATTGATATGATCAGTAAAAAAAAGTCAGCATTTTGCGTAATGCCCTTAAGCTACCTGATACACGTTTTTCCAGTGTGCTTACCGATACATTCAACAACTGAGCTGCTTCCCGGTAAGATTTTTCTTCTTCTTTGATAAGGTGAAAGGCGGCCCTTTTTTCTGGTGTAAGACGCTGCATGCCTTGTTGTAACAGCAGCTGTGTTTCTTTGAACTGGTATTGTTGTTCCGGGTCCATTTCTCCTGGCCTGTTGTCCGCATCTGCAGGAAGCTCCATCACGGAGATGGCTGTACGTATTTTTTTCCGGTGATATACTTTCACCATATTATAAGCAATACCGAAAACATAATTAACGGGGTCTTGTAGTCCTTCCCATTTCTTCCACAGTTCCAGATAACATTCCTGTATCAGGTCTTCCACCTGATATTCATCCTGGATTTGCTTCCGGAAAATCCGGTATAGTCCATCCCGGGTAGTTTCAAATACTTGTAAGAATGCTGCTTCTTCGTTCCTGGACATAGATAGGGCAGTTGCGGCAACAAAACTATAGCATTCCCCTCCACATCCGCATGCTGTTAACAATAAGTTCACATTGAGGATTGGCGGAAAACGATTCATAACGACAGTTTATTGGAAAGCACCGGGTAATTACATCCGGATGATAGTAAATAAACAATCAACAGATGAAGCCGCCTGTATCGATCTGGAAAAAATATCAGGACGCCACCGCCTCCCGGGAGGAGCTGGAAGCGCTCGACACCTGGTTGCAACAAGCCAACAGCGATGAGTTAGCCGCCTTGTTTCAGGTGGATGCTGCAGATGCTGCGGGCGAAGAAGGCATTCCAACGGAAATGGCTATACGCTTACAGGCGCGGTTGCAGGAAATGCTGCCATCAGGCAAGCGGATATATTCTTTGCGTAACTATGCCGTTCGCTGGGCGGCCGCTTCGGTGCTGATTGCAGGTATCTCCAGCCTGTTACTGTATCTGCCCCGACATCGCAGGGCCGGATCAGAAATGGGGCAGATCCCGGCAGCATGGGACAGCATCGCCAATACATCGGCCGGTGTAAAGGTGCTTACCTTGCCGGATCAGACCAGGATATGGCTCAACAAACAGGCGGTACTCTATATCCGGAAAGATTATAGCAACAGCCGGGAAGTACGTTTGCAGGGTGAAGGTTATTTTGATGTTGCCCGTGATGAAGCGCATCCTTTCAGGGTTACTACCGGTAACGTACAAACGCTGGTGCTGGGTACCGCATTCAATATTGATAATACACCCGGGCAGCGTGCGGTATATATCAGTCTGGTGAAAGGCAGCGTAAAGGTACAGCATCAGGCGGCCCGGCAGGCATCAATCGACACCACGGCAGTGATCCTGCAACCGGGGGAAATGCTGACAGCCGACCACCAGGGTGGCCATATTCCGGTCAGCAAAATAGGGGTAGCAGATGTTGGTGCCTGGATGAAAGGCAACCTGGTATTTAACCAGTTGCCGCTGTCGGAAGCTCTGCCTAAACTGGCCGCTTACTATGGCATCCGGATACAGGCTGCTCCTGCGCTGCTGCAAAATAAAACAGTAACAGCTTTGTACCGGCAGGACGAAACCTGGCAGGAGGTATTACATCACCTGTTATTTATTTACCAGTTATCTTATAAAACAGGACCGGACAAGGAGATCATTATACACTCCTGAGTTGCCGGGTATCACACCAGCTTCTTGTAGCTAAAGATTCAAACAACACATACATGATGAACGTATTTTCCGGATGGAGGCGCCACCGCCCCATCTGCCAGCATCTGTTGCTGCTGCTATTGCTATGCCTGTCAACAACCAGGATTTCTGCCCAGGTGGCCAGCCTTGCAGGTAATGTAACCCTGCAGTCAGATAGAATTACCGTAGCCGATATAATTGCCAGTCTGCAAAAACAGACCAACTATATCTTTTCTTATGATAAAAACAGGTTGTCGGCCATTACTGTACAAGACATTCACTGGAAACAGATCCCTTTGGGAAAAGCCCTGACTGCGCTACAGGAAAAAGCAGGGCTGGAATACACCCTGCTGAATAATAATATAGGCGTTACAGTTAGGTCGCGCAGCCAACAGACCAAGCCCGCAGGTAATGGTGAAGCAAAAGGCCGTATCGTTGATTTTGAAAGCGCACAACCATTGCCCGGAGCCACAGTGAGTATTCCGGAAGCAGGGCAAACCGTGATATCAGATGAAAAAGGATTCTATCAGTTCAAAAAAGTGCCTGCAGGCATTTATTCTTTAGTAATTACATATACCGGTTATCAGAAGAAAACCATACCCGGTATACATCTGCAGGAAGACCGGGAAACTGTCACCGATATTAAAATGCAGGCAGGAAAAAACCTGGATGAAGTGGTGATACAGTCCGGCCCCCGTAAAGTAAAATCTGTTACACATTCTACGGAAAGAGAACTGCTGACGGAGTTGCGGGGAGCAACCGGTGTAGTGTCGGGTATCTCCAACGAAATGATTAACCGCACATCCGACCGCAATGCTGCGGAAATAGTGAAGCGGATATCAGGTGTAACGGTGGTGGATAATCGTTTTATTGTAGTACGCGGCATGAACGAACGCTATAACCTTACTTACCTGAACGATAACCTGGCACCTTCTACGGAAATGTACAGCAAGGCATTTGCGTACGACCTGTTGCCAAGCAGCATTATAGACAAGATACTGGTGTACAAATCGCCACGTCCTGATCTGAACGGTGAATTTGCCGGTGCTGCCGTGAAAGTATATACGAAAAATGCAGTGCCGGTAAAGCACATCGATATCGGTATACAGCTGGCCCATCGCCCGGGTTCTACCATGACAGACATCAACAGCTACAAAGGCGGTAAGCTGGACTGGCTGGGCTTTGATGATGGTACCCGTAAACTGCCTGGCTTTTCACCAGCCTATTTCCAGTCGGATAAAAGTGCGGGGAATATTTCACAGGCAGACATGCTGAAGTCATTTACGTCTACACTGACTACACAAAAAATGACCAGCACACCGGATATGCAGTTGTTCTTCAACTACTATAACGGCTTTCACCTCGGGAAGGCGTGGCTGTATAACCTGAGCTCCATTACCTACACAAAAGAAACCACCAGTTTTGACGTATACCGGCAAACGGGTAATACTGATGCTTTCGGAACTGCGAGGGAAGACCAGAACATAGGTGGTAATAACCAGCGGGGACACTCCGCACAAAGTACGGAAACCGGGAAGATCAACCTGCTGGAGAACCTGACGCTAAAACTAAGTCCCCATCATACCCTGCAATTCAAAAATTTCTTTGTGAGTGATGGCCGTAGATCCAGCAGCATCAATGATTTGCAGGCAAATGTTACGCCCCGCGCAGATACCGCATTATTTTCCGCCAACAGGCAAAAAAACATTCTGCTCTCTTTTCAGCAACGCATATTGTATTCCGGCAACCTGGGGGGCATTCACGACTGGAGCAGGCGCTATCAGCAGCGCCTGGACTGGAACCTGGGATATACCTACAATCAGCAGAATGTACCGGATCAACGCATCAGCCGTTTTCAGACTTCTGCCGGCCATCTGTCCTTTGATGATCCCGGACTGAGTTATACAACAAATGGCTCCAACAGTGCGGAAAAGGAAGCTTTCCTGGGCATGATCTCCCGGCTTTATGTAAAAAATAATGAGCATTTATTTAATGGTACTGTTGATTATACTTTTCATGCATCCAATCAATGGCTGTTGAGGGCAGGTACCTTTCAGTCGTTCAAGCAGCGTAATGTAAGCCGACGCTTTTTGCGCGTGAACAGGGCAGGATTGGCGCCCGGAGAGGTTAGTATACCTTCTAATGAAGGTGCTTCCGGCGGATGGCCCCAGGGATATGGTGTAAGCAATCCCGCGCTGATCAATTTTCATTTACAGGATCTGAGCAATGTATGGAGTACCACCTACTTCCCGGAAAATAAGAGTGGATTACAGTTATATGATGCCACCAGCCCGGTAGATAAATATGTGGCCAGTGAGCAGTATAACGCTTTCTATGGAATGACGGAATGGAAAACACCGGATGAAAAACTAACGCTGAATGGTGGTGTGCGAATAGAATATGACCGGCAGCAACTATCCGGGGCTACCGCTTCCGATAATGGAGCGATTAACCTGGTATACATAGATCATCCTAAAACATCCGTACTGCCTTCTGTGAATTTCAGCTACCGTCCAACCAGTAGCTATGTAATTCGTACAGGGTGGGGGCGCACGGTAAACCGGCCCGAGTTCCGCGAGCTTACGCCGTATAATGATTTTGATTTTGTAAATAATGAACTGATTAAGGGAGATGAACATGTGGTGACTGCCACAATCGATAACTATGATCTGCGACTGGAATATTATCCACGTAATGCAGAACAACAGGAAACCTTCAGTCTGGGGGTATTCTACAAAAAACTACAGGATCCGATAGAGCGTATCCGGTCAGAGAAAAGTGGGTATGCCGATGGACTGGGCTTTACCAGCATCAGTTTTGCAAATGCGAAAGATGCCACTGTATACGGATTGGAAGCAGAAATAAAGAAAAGTCTGTCTTTCCTGGGCGGCTCCTTTTCCAAACGACTGAGCATTGTATTGAATGGTACGCTGGTTAAGAGCAGTACACAGCGCATCATTACTAATCACTATAATCCTGTAGTAGGGAGGGATACACTCGTTGTATCCGGGAGACCTTTACAGGGACAGGCGCCTTACGTATTCAACATGGGACTTTTCTATGAACACCCGGCTACCGGTACCAAGATTGGCCTTACCTACAATGTAAATGGTCCGGTGATCTATGCCAAATCATCCGCCTCCAAAGACGTGTTGTATACGAAACAGGATACGCTTGAGTTTACCGGCACGCGCCCGGATCTGTTACAGTTGCCGATGCACTTGCTGGATTTGTCCATTACCCAGCGTATTATCAAATCATTGAAAGTGAAATTCAGCATACAAAATTTGTTGGATAAAGAATACCGCATTGTGGAAGACTATGGTTACAATCAGCATTACAATAAAGAGTATCCGGTGCAGAACAACACCGGGGAAACCTACTACAAGGGAGACAATATCTATAACCGGTACAAGCCCGGTCGATATTTCCTATTGGCATTAACGTATGCTTTTTAAAGTCGCTTAAAAAAAATGAGTCCAATGAATTTCATTTATACAAGTATAAGAATAGCTGTGATAGGAGTCCTGTTATCACTTTCTGCCTGTCGTCATCAGGATGATCTGCAGCCCGTGGATGCACAGATCGGATTTTACAATGCTTCGGAATATGTGCGGCTGCAATTGCGTAATAATTACAAACCCAGCTATGTGTTTATAGATACAAAAGACACGGTAGGTTCGGCGACTACTTCCCGTTTTGCTACGGGTGATTATATCAACCAGTTTCCTAACCAGTCTTACTATGTAAATCATCCGCAGCCATGGCTGAGTTATATTCGTATCATACCTGGCACACATCAGTTGTTGCTCATGGATACCGGCATGCATCGTGTACTCGTAAAAGATACAGTGGTTTCCCGGCATGGAACGCCTATGACAGTATATTTTGCGGATAACCTGGGGGAGTTCCGCACGTGGAAGCTATCTGATGAAGTGAATACGCAAAGTGATGCCATTCATCTGCGTGTACTGGATCTGAGCCCGGATGCCGGAAAGATATACCTTACTATCAACGGACACGCGCCTGCGGGCTTTCCATCTTCTTTTCAATACGGAGATGTGGCCGGTTTTATTCCTGTGCCAGTCAAAGGTCCTGACACCTTACGTATCCGCTTTTATCACCCGGAAACACCTGGAGAATCCATACTTAGCACTACACTGCTGACTACACCCGGAGGTGCTTACAACATTGTGGTGAAAGGGTACGAGAACGCCCAGGGATTCGTAGATCCTGCAAGCGGCAGTTATCTCAGCTTTGACGCAAGTCTCAAAGTGGCATTGACGCAGGTCAGGTAAAACCGTTTCAATCATCAACTTTTAAATTAACATCATGCTATTCATACACAATTTTCTCTACCGGACCAGCCTTTTAGTACTGTTGGTGGCATTGCTTTTTTCCTGTAAAAAAACAGAAGAATATGCGAAGGAGGTGAATGATTATCCTTACCTGATTACAGGCGAAATTCAGTTGGAGAGCATCGGTAAGGGCTTGTACAAGGGCTTACAACGTTCCTATCTGGTAGGAGATACACTGACGTTGGTCGGAAAATTTTTTGTGGACAAACCAGGTACACAGATCCGGGTGGGTAGCCAAACGATACAACCACTGGAAAAATACCTGCTGCCACACGGTATAAACAGCTATACAAAACAGACAGAATACCTGGATGTATTGCGTTTCGTTATTACTAAAGAAATGGGATTGGGCGCTCATATTCCGTTAAGCATTATTGCGAATGGTCAAACGCTGCAGGCACCGGACATCTCCATCCGGCAATTCTCCGGTAGTATGCATCGTACCGATACTACTTTATATGTAGAGCAGCTGGTCAACTGGAAGCCCAATAACGCTGATTTTTATCGTAACAATGGGTTACCGATGATCAATAATTACAGCGTTACCGCTGATGGCGCCATTTATTTCGGCAACCAGACGGAGATAGATGTTTGCAAAGGAGGCAAGATCATCAACCTGATAAATGCGGGAGATAAATTCCAGGAAAATGGCCTCCTCTTCTCGATTAAAATGATAGCAGGCAATGTGGTCGCCTACGATGAGAGCACACTTACTTTTTCCGCAGAAGTAACGGAGGATGTCCCCGAAGCGGCCACCTCTTACATTTTCAGATTGTGCAAAATGGACCTCGCCACCAGGAAAGTTACTACGCTTAATCGAACCCTGGTAACCAAAGGGCCGGTTACGGTCAATGAAAACGGCGGTCCGTTTGAAGGTGCTGTAGGTAATCTGAAGATTGTGGCTACCGTGCTGAAAACAGATGTTAATGGCGCCGTGTATTTTGTTAATAATTATTCCACTGCCGGAACGGACCATGTCAATGAATTCAATTGGTATAAGAAGGGTTTGGGGCCATCGTCCTATCTTGGTCAATCTTCAGTATATTCTAATCTCTGCCGGGTAGATGTAGGAGGCACCGTAAAATCTCTTTTCAAACAGGAGGATCTGTGGATTGGGCCTTCTCCATACAACATTCCTGGATTTTCATTGCAGATGACCTTTGATTATGTGATTAGTCCGGATGGAAAGTGGGCTTTCTGTAATAATCAGATAAACCTGAGCATGCAGTATAGCTTTGCGTCTTATGACCTGGAGCACGATGAGATCCAGACGATTACCGGTTTTTTTTCGCAACCGTATCATTTCTTTTCCTACGATACTTCAGCTGTAACCGGTATTCATGAACCAGCGCTTTTTGTCTATTTCGGTTTGGCCAATACCAACTATTTAAGCAATTTTTTATATACACCCGATGGAGATCTGTTGGTCATCAACGGCAATTCTATTGCTGCCGTTGATCTGGCAAACAAGACCACATATTGTTATGCAGGAACGGAGATGGGCCTGCTCGGCGGTGTGCCCTCACAGGATAAAATTACCGGCCCTGCAAAAGATATATATTTTAGCGAGCCAGGAACGCGGATGATCGGGCAGGACAAGCAGGGCAGTCTCTTTTACACCGGGCAACTGGATGGTTATGCGAACGGGGTTAATTTTTACAGGCTGTATTCCCGTAAATAACAGCTATTGCTTTATTTCTCTTTTCGCTATTTTAATCCATATCGTAAAAGGTCGTCTCATTTGTAAGAGACGGCCTTTTAATTTCAATATTCAAACTTACCCGTAGCTAAACATAAATCTGTCCTTCCATGACAATGGTAGAAGAACCACTTACCCAGATACCATCTTCGACCACCATAACACGGATGGTAGAAGGGTGTTCCACATATGCCCCCTGCAGGATCAGGAAATTCTGGTCTTTGGGGATATGGCCCAGCATGGCAAGATATCCTGCCAATGGCCCCGCCGCAGTACCTGTAGCCGGATCCTCATCAATACCCATTCCCGGATTGAAAAATCTTGCTTCCGCGAGGTATTTATCATTTGAAGGATGGGTGGTGAATAAGTAGCAGCCTTCAAAACCAAATTTCTCTGAGATTTCTTTTAATAAAGATTTATGCGAAATGGCTTTTTGAAGAGATGCGGCATCTTTTACGGGAACCATTAAATGCGGCACCTCTGTTTGCACCACATTAATGGGCCAGTCATTCAGGGAAAGATCATCGATGCCTAATCCAACTGCGGCGGAAATGATATCGATGGGGACGGTGCGGATGATGGCTGCGGGTCTTTGTTTCATGGCCACATATGGTAGTCCGTTTTCTTCCGTAATGTGCAGTGGTATCTTTGTATCTTTTATCAATACCCAGGGTTGTTCTCCCTGGCCTTTGAAAATATCCCATTTTTTTAGTAGCGCAAGACAAACCGCGCCGAGCAGGTTATGGCCGGCGCCGGCAACTTCAAATCTGGCGGGTGTAAATGACCGCACTTTGAATGCATTTTGTGCTGTGGAATAATGCACGAAAGAAGTTTCGGAGTAGCCGAATTCACGGGAAATATCATGGTATTGTTCCATGGTAAGCTCGTTTTCGATATTCACTACGGAGAGCTGATTACCCTTATATCGCTGGTCGGTAAATACGTCTAATACGTAGTAATCCAATTTTTTCATTTGCTTTTTTAATTTACGGATTGGTAATTGCTCAAAATTAGCATCAAATAGTTTACTTTAGTTATTGGTTAACTAATGGTAACTAGTAACCTTTTGTTAACCGATTAATAAAAATGGAAGATCAACATAAACAGGAAGCAACCTGCGAACAGGAGTTAAATGCCATCCGCGACAGCCTGGAAGTATTGGGTGGGAAATGGAAATTGAGGATTATGCGCCATCTGAACATTCACATGGATGAAATCAATACGTTCAAAAAAATCCAGCGTGGAGTAGAAGGCATATCTGCCAAAATGTTGTCAAAGGAATTACAGGATCTGGAAATCAACCTGCTTGTTTCCCGTACGGTAATGGATACCAAACCAATTACTGTGCAGTATGCCATCACCGCTTATGGGCAGAGCGTTTTCCCGGTTACGGAAAGCCTGGTTAACTGGGGATTAAATCATCTTCAAAAGATAAAGCAAAAGGCATAAACTGCTGAAAGCAGGAGGGCGTTTCCTTTTCGCATCCTGTGGCCGAACAACTAACCATTCCGTACACTACAGCTTTTACCAGATTATGAATGCAGGAATATTTATCAGCAGCACATCGCTATTGGACGATAGCTTTTTTGAAAAATCGATCTTATTTATCACGGAGTATAATGACAAAGGAGCGATGGGGTTTGTGGTCAACAAGGAGTTTCCCCGTAAGTTTAACGAACTGGAAGAGTTCAAATACAGCATTCCGTTTCCGATATATGACGGAGGTCCGGTAGACCGGGAACACCTTTATTTTGTGCATAGGCGGCCCGAGTTAATAACAGGAGGTGAGCTGGTAGCAGATAATATCTACCTGGGAGGCGACTTTGAGGCGGCGGTAATGCATATGAATAATAAGACCATCACCGAAAAAGATATGAGGTTATTTATTGGCTATTGTGGTTGGGACCTCCATGAACTCGAAGCCGAAATAGCGGAAGGCAGTTGGGAGATTTTGGAAAAAGGACGCTATTTTGCAGGATTATTTAGTTAAACAAAATTGATAAATAGTATTAATATGTCTACAGGTGAAAATGGAAATGCCAACTTTAGCGGAGATCCATATGAAAATTTTCGTTCATTGTTACAGCAGTCAATTGTATTCCCCACTGAATATACCTTTAAGTTTATTATTAAAGCAGACGAGGAAAAGATAGCGGAGCTGATGGCGATGTTTGCGGACGTCCAGGCAAAAATCACTACCACTGAGTCATCCGGAGGAAAATATAAGTCATTTACCGTAGTGGTGCCGGTGAAGGATGAGGAAGAAGTGATTTCGTATTATAAAGAGGTATCAACAATCAATTCTGTGATTATGCTATAGGGATGGGTTGTATATACGTCATATGTCTATACATGAATTGTTATAATATTGACATATTTCAATGTGTTGCATCGTTGAATAGGTCCAATGCATTAATTTCGTGGACTTATATATACTACTTAATTGAAATTTATGAAGCAAACAGTTCCTGCTTTTATCCTGCTGCTTACACTGGCAGCATGTGGTGGTGCTTCGACCGATCAGGCGAAGACCGAAGACAAAAAAGAAGCAGCTGTGGCCGCGGGCACAGCTTATGCAATTGACACTACAACTACAGCTGTTCAATGGCGTGCTACTCACAAAGGTGGATTTGCTCCACGCTTTGGCACTATCAAAGTAGCAGATGGTAGCCTCAATGTTGAAAACGGCGCTGTTACCGGTGGTAGCTTTGACGTAAACCTGGCTACACTGGCTGCGGATCCGGCTTCTGTTACTGAGCCTGATAAAAAGGCTTCCGATCTGGAAGGTCACCTGAAGAGCCCTGACTTCTTCGACGTGGCAAAGTATCCAACTGCTAAATTCGTTATCACAGGTGTGACTGCTTATGACAGCACCAAGCAGAAAAGCCTGCTTGCCGGCGCTACCAATCTTATCAGCGGCAACCTGACCCTGAAAGACAGCACCCTGAACATCACTTTCCCTGCACAAATCACTGTTGGCGCAAACGACGTTACTGCAAATGCAAAATTTGTAATTGACAGATCAGCCTGGGGTATCAGCTACAAAACAGAAGGTAGCCCTGAAAACTGGATGATCAGCAAAGATGTTGAAATTGGTTTCAGCCTGAAAGCAGTAA
This sequence comes from Chitinophaga sp. RAB17, assembly GCF_052114225.1. NCBI lineage: Bacteria > Pseudomonadati > Bacteroidota > Chitinophagia > Chitinophagales > Chitinophagaceae > Chitinophaga > Chitinophaga sp. RAB17. The sequence goes on from NZ_JBFREI010000006.1 coordinate 220,014, forward strand.
AGAAATAAATGCTTTATGATCGCTTAAGGTCCTGATCTATCAGTATCAAAAAGAGCAGCCTGGCAATATTATCTGCCAGGCTGCTTTTTATTTGTCAGTGCTTTTGTTTTATCATAAATCATTGGCCTTGTTAAATTCCTCGCCCGCTTTGTGAAGCGCATCATTCATTTCACGGACCTTACTGTTCATCTTCAGCCTTTCTTCATTCAGTTGTAATTGACGGTCCTGTGCTTTTTTTATTTTTTCAGGGTCCGTATCGTAGGAGGCTTCCTGCGCGGCAATTTCTTCCCGGTCGGACAGCTGCATATCTCTGAGGAGGGTATAAAAATGGATGGCGGCTGCTTTGAGTTCAGGCCCCTGGCTGATTCCATCTGCCGACAAGGCACTTATCTCTTTAATGATTTGATTAAATGCCTGTTCTTCTTTATCTATAGCGCGGTAAGCTCCTTTGAAATCTTTTTTTATCTGGCAGTTTAATTTCTCCACGCCAGGCCCGCCTTCACTCACCATGATATGGAGGGCCTCATGTTCTTTCTGATCAATGACAGCTTTAAATTCAATGGCCTTCTTCGGTTTACAGGAGCAGAGACTTGCCAGCAAAAAGATAACAATGGCAATGGGTTGTTTCATTTCGATTTCTTTTAACGATGATGTTCATCGGAGAAAATCCCCGGGCAATGCTAAAACTAAATATTTTTCCCTTCTTTGTAACAATCTTATTAAAGCCATTGATAATCAGCCACCAGCTGCAATGAATCTTCCCATCGTTTCAGCTGTAAATTATGCAGCAACCTTTGCATATGAACAAACGCATACTGTTGCCTGGCGTCACTGTCTGCCAAACTTATTTTACCTGCCCATATATCATCGTGAAATGTTTTGAAATCTGCCGGGACCTGCCCTGGATCAATGGACACACCTGCATTGGAACATATTAACAGGAAATACGCAAAGTAAAAGAGGTGAAGTAACTGGGACATTAAAAAGAAGCGGGCATGATGGTATTCATTTAACTCTTTGCCAAAATAGGTAGTAAGATATTCCTTTTCTTCCTGCTCGTTGGTGACTACAAAGTTGGCAACAATGGCGAGGTCCAGGTAGCGATCGTTCAGGAACGCCGCTTCCCAGTCCACCAGCCATACTTTGTTTCCATCGAAAAGCGTGTTTTCCGGCTTCAGATCATTGTGACAGGCGACCATGTCCTGAGCGTTGCGGGGATAAATGTTTATCATCCTGGCATACTGACGGAATAGTTCTGCCGTCATGTGCTCAGGGAGGATGTTGGCTGCCTGAAATTTTTTAAAGAAACCATCGGCAGCATCCAGGTAATTTACCCGGAAAGGAAAGGGCGGGAGTGAATGTAACCGCTTCAGTAAATCAGGCAGCTTTATTCTTGCTTCCTCCCGGGGGAAAGGTGTTGTTTCCACGAAATCAGTGATGGCAATTCTATCGGTGATGTTTGTGTACAGCACCTTCGGCGCAATGCCTGCATCTGCAGCGGCCTGCATGCAGGCATATTCGTGCGTGGGATCACCCATGAGATCCGTACGGGTAATGATGCGGAGTAAATATGGTTTTTTCAAAACGAGTATTCGAAAAACAAGCGCCGTAGAAAGCCCGGTAGTCAGTTGACGGATATCTTCAAATTCATTTACGCCAAATGTAACATGCAGGGCCTGTTTTACGGCAGTTTCTTTAGTTGCTGGAATCATAAAAATTGGAAAGAAATGATTGAAAGCTCCTCAAATATATAGGAGCTTTTACAATTTCCTTTACCTCAAAAAATATATTTTTTTGACTGAACTTTAATGGTGAAATAGATGTTATTCCAATACTATGGCTCACCTTCAGTGAGCAAAAATTCCAGCCTTCCTTTCCTTTTAAGAGCAATTATTTTTTCTGCTGATCGAAGTAGTCGGTCGTTTCTTCCTGTATGCTTTTCATCAGATCAGCAGCTTTGGTATGTTTTAATACCGGCGCTATCTGTCCTCCCCAAAAGTAGATCATGTCCCATTTTTCCTGCGCGATGGCTTCCTTTCTTAAATGTGACATGAACTGGGTTTGAAGTGGGAAAGGCAGAAATCCATTTTCGGTATACATTAACTCTTCGGCGATGCGATTGGCGATTCCTCTGCCAAGTCTTCCTGTAAATGATCGTGATAAGGTTGTGTGCCGCGCAGCCTCTGAAAACAGCATTTGCTTATGAATAGCGGTAGCATTGGACTCTTCGCAGGCCAGGAAAGCAGTGCCGATTTGCACCGCATCTGCGCCGAGTGCAAGTGCGGCTGCAACACCTTTGCCATTGGCAATACCGCCTGCAGCGATCACCGGTATTTTTACTTTTTCCCTGATGAGCTGGATCAGTGCAAATGTTCCTATGGTAGATGATTCGGCGGATGCAAGGAATGATGGGCGATGTCCTCCGGCTTCAAAACCCGAAGCAATAATGAGGTCAACTCCCGCTGATTCCAGTGCGATGGCTTCATCAAGTGTAGTGGCAGCTCCAATGGTAACGATGCCGAGCCGGTGGCATTGTTCCAGGATGTCTGCTGATGGGATGCCGAACATAAAGCTGAATACCGGTGGCTTTTGATGCAGGATAACATCTGCCTGGTTTTCAAAACGGGATTTGAACGGTGGCGGTTTTTCCGGTAATGGGATTCCCAACTCGTCAAAGTAAGGTTTGAATAAAGTCCGGACCTGTTTAAACCGTTCATCTGAAAGGGTATCCTCCTGCATATCTGTATCGGACACCCACAGATTGATATTGTAAGGCTTATTGGTGGCCGCTTTTATTTGTTGATCTATCTGGATGATTTCCTGCGGACTTAGTGTATAGGCGCCGTAGCCTCCGAGTCCGCCGGCGTTGGAGACGGTAGATACCAGTTCCACAGAAGACAGGTTTCCGCCGAATGGCCCCTGGAGAACAGGATATTCAATACCCAGCATTTCCGATGCTTTTGTTTGATACCACATAATGCTAAATTTATTACACGACAAAGTACGGGAGTAAAATCGGGGTAATGGTGTGAGCGGCATCACATTCGCGGGAGTGTTTACTGATGCCGGTTACAGCTCAATCATTATACAACCGGCTGAGCGTTTCTCTTGAAACACCGAGATAAGCAGCGATCAGTTTTTTAGGAACCATATTATAAAGTTCGGGATAGAGTTTCAACAACTCTTCATACCGTTGTTTCACATTATTATTCATCAAAGACAACAGCCTTTTTTGAGAGGCCACATATCCTTTGTTGGTCCGCCACCGGAAAAAATGTTCCACTGCATGAATTTCACTACACAGTTTTTCCCGGTCGCTATTGGTAAGACAAAGCACTTCTGCATCGGTAATACAGTCAACGTTGATAGTGGCATTGGTATGATTGTATAACGCATTATAATCAGAGGTCCACCAGGTGGGCATGGCAAACTGCAGGATAAACATTTTCAGATCATCGTTGATGAAGAAAGATTTTAAACAACCGGAGGTCACGAAGTATTCGCCATCTACCTGGGCACCTTCTGTAATGATGGCTTGTCCTTTTCTAAAACGCTGGCTTTTAAAATGAGAGAAGAAATAATCAAACTGCTCCTGCGGCAGCACGCTTATTCTATCTATATGAGCCTTTAAAATATCTTTAGCGTCTATTGCCATATAAGTGGTATTTCATACTACTTTTTTAAAGTTAAAGATTTTCAGATAGAAAACTGTTATTGGCCTGGCGTTGATGCAAACCTGGTACCCGGTCTGCATCAGCTGCTTATGATGGAAAGTCGGCGTCAATAGTAACTGATTTCCACTGTTCCAGTTCTGCCGACATCGCCGATAGTTTTTCTGATGCCCTGTTGTAAGCATCCTTTCCCAGGAACAGGTGCATGGGTGGCTCGGGGTTTTCCGCCAGCCCGATGAAAATCCCGGCTGCCCGATCCGGATCGCCGGCCTGTTGGCCGTTCATGGACAGGTAACGTTCCTGCGTATTTTTTACGGCCTCATATCCCTCGATTCCGGAGGTGTTTAACGCAAGGGAGGTTGGCGTCAGGAAGCCGGTCCGGAAACCGGAGGGTTCCACTACGGTGACTTTAATGCCAAATTCTTTTACGTCCAGTGCGATCACTTCAGAAAATGCTGCCACCGCTGCTTTAGTGGCAGCATAAACGGACCAGCCGTGGGCACCCGAAAATCCGGCTACAGAGCCGATATTGAGGATATAACCTGATCTCTGGCGGCGCATGACCGGCAGGATACTTTTGGTTACATTGATGATGGCCAGTACGTTTGTATTGAAGATGTTCTTCACCTCCTGTTCCGGTATTTCCTCCACCGTTCCCACCATGCCATAGCCGGCGTTGTTTACCACTACATCGATGCGTCCGAAAGCCGATAATGTTTGTTGAATAGCATCACTGATACAGTCCGTGTTATTTAAATCTACCGCCAACGGAAGAAAGCGCTCCCGGTCTATTAAGTCAACCGCCTGGCTTAGCTGATGTGCATTCCTGGAGGTGGCAGCGACCCGGTATCCGTTATCGAGCAGCTTTTTCACAAGGCTGAGTCCCAGTCCCTGGGAGGCCCCGGTTACAAACCATACTTTTGAAGTGTTCATCACTTAAATGTTAAGGTGTTTAATTTATTCTGTCACGTCCGTCAACATTTTGTTTACGATCACCCAGCGGTTATCAATTTTGTGGAACGAAAGCAGATCGTAATAATTGAAATCATACATTTTGATATTGACTTTGGCAAATGCGATGGAGTTGATCACCTCAATCGATAAGATCGTTCCTTTAAAGGGCTTTCCGGAGTCTTTAGGGGTTTGGCGATGCGCCACACCATCCAGGTATTGTTCGAGTGTTTTGGCATAAGGCTGCCCTTTAATATCCCCGAATAGTAAGGTGCCTGGATATAGAATTTTGCGCAGGGTGCTGATATCTCCATTATAGAGCCCCTTGAAGTAATACTCTTCCAGTGCCTGGGTGATGGCTGTTGAATCTTGCTGATGCGTGTTCATTTTCTTTGGGTTTTGCGCTTTTGCTACCAAAAATGCCAGTGATAGAAAAGCCGTCAATAAACGTGTTTTCATATTAATTAAGATGATGACCAGCTGCCATACCACCGTCTACATTGATGATGGCGCCGCTGATAAAGTTACTCCTGGAAACGGTATATACCATTTGTGCGATGTCTGTTACTTCGCCTACCCGGTTGAGCAGGTGTAAGCCCGCGCTTTGGTCCGCATGCTCACCGTGCATAGGTGTACGTATCACGCCGGGGGCAATGGTATTCACCCTGATATTGTGTTTGCCGAATTCCGCTGCCAGCTGCAGGGTTAGTGCATGGATGGCTCCTTTGGAGGAAATTGGCGCCGTAGAAGGACCGCCACCAAGTGCATGGTTTACTAAAGGCGTACCGATATTGATCACTACACCATTATGTTGTTTGAGCATCTGCGGAATAATGGCCTGGGTGGTAAAGAAGGTACCTTTCAGGTTTGTATTCAGGAACCGGTCGAGGTAAGCTTCATCTACTTCGAGGAATGGTCTGGTTTCATAGATGCCGGCATTATTTACCAGCACGTCTACCGCGCCAAATCTCTCTATGGCAGTTGCCAGAAGTCTGTCGCCGGTGCTTTTATCTGCCACATTGCCTGCCACCATGGCCAGGCCCGGGCCAGCGCCCAGTTCCTGGTACACCTGCGCGAGCTTTTCGGCGGTGGAAGAATTGATGATTACGTTGTCGCCGTTTTCCAGGAAATGACGGGCTATTTCTTTACCGATGCCAGAGGAGGCACCAGTTACTATTACTGTCAGCTTTTTCATGCTTTTATTTTTTATCAGCGGTTATACCTTTTTCTCTCAGCACAGACACCTGTTCTCCGGCGTATCCCCAGTCATCCAGTTCAATTTCCTGGATCACCACATGGGTTAATTGGGGATCTTTATTTAACACTTCAGTAATCAGATTGGTTATCCCTTTGATCAGTGCCTGTTTTTGTTGTTTGGTTACACCTTCCCGGGTTACTTCTATTTTAACGTAGGGCATGGTTTAAATTTTTGTGCCAGCCACTGCTCATGCAGCTTTAGCGGTGATGTTGATGTTCAATTCAAAATCGTTGTAGATCAGGGTATCGCCCAAATCCCTGAAGAAATTCCCTGAGCGGAATTTTATCCCGTATTTGGTACGATCAATGACCAGCTTGCCGGTGGCGGTTAACAGGTCGCCGTTTACCTGGAGTACTGCATTAAATTCAACAGGATGAGTGATCCCTTTGATGGTCAGGGCGCCAGCCACATGATTGCCGGCAACGGAAGTGATTTCCAGTGATGCTTCCGGATAGGTATCAATAGAGAAGAAGTCATCAGAAGCGAGGTGGCCGGCGAATTGTGCATTGGTGGCGGGGTCCGTTACATCCAGTATTTTGATAGAGGTGGTATCGATAATGAATTTACCACCGGTGAGTTGGCCATCATTCAAAATGATCTCACCTTCTTTTATGGCAATGGTACCATTGTGTGCGCCGGTTACCTTTTTTCCCACCCAGTCAATATTGCTTTGGGTATTTACGATGTCAAATTTTTGATTTTTCATTTTTGTAGTTTTTAATTGTACAGCAAAGATGAAAAGGATTTCTCAGGTGGTAGTGTGATCTGCATCACTATAAAAAAGCAGCATCACGTATGTGATCCAGGTCACATAAGTGCACAACGCCACTGCGGGAGAAGTGGCGTTGCTGTATAATGAGCTTTTTAAAGCATCAGTGCTGGATTTTGGCAGAAATGGGGGGATACTATGCCAGCTCCCTCATAGGGGGATATCTCGTTTCAAGCGTCATGCATATAACATCGTGGAATAAGTGGAATTTATGTGAGCTTCAAATTTTATGAATGTTTATTACCTGCAACTGTGCTGTAAATCGTTTGATTTTCTGTTGTTACCTGCTGCTTATTATTTTCCGTGTTGATGCACAAAGCCCGGCCATCATCACCGGGAGGGTAGTTTCCGCTTTCTCGCAGGAGCCATTGCCTTATGCCACCATATACTGGAAAGGAGGGGGCTACGGCTGTATGACGGACAGTGCGGGGTACTTCCATTTGAAGAAAAGTCATTATAACAACGATACACTGGTTGTCCGCTATGTAGGGCACCAGGTGTTATTTGTGCATCCGGAAATAACCGGTAAGCCGGAGGCCTTGTTAATTCAATTGGAGCCGGCGGTGAAAGCAGGTGTGGAAGTAAAAGGGAAAACAAACAGGGGATTGGTATGGTGGCGGCAGATTGTAGCGCACAAGCGGGAAAATGCCCCGGGATACTATGACACCTATTATGCTGAATTGTATAACAAGCTGGAAATAGACATTGCCAATCTCGACAAAACAAAATGGCAGCATTCAGGCACCATGAAGCCATTTAAATTTCTACTGGATCGGGTGGACAGCATTTCTGAAAGCCGGTCTTTTTTACCGGTTTTTTTAAGCGAAAGCATTTCCGACTATTATGTCACCACATCGCCGCCACGGGTAAGGGAAGAAATTAAGGCATTGCACAGTGGTGGGATCAGGAATGAATCAGTGATGGAATATCTTGGTGGCATCAACCAGAAAATCAATTCCTACCAGGACTATATGCAGATTTTCGGGAGGGAGTTTATAAGTCCGGTAGGTGCTACCGGCGACAAATACTATCATTATAAAGCATTGGATACAATGATGGTGAATGGCGTGCCTTATTTTCATCTGGCCTTTACGCCTAAACGGGAAGGCGAAAATCTTTTTAATGGAGATTGCTGGATTCATGGTCCTACGTGGGCCTTATCGAAAATCAGCATGAATGTGAATGGAGCGGTGAACATTAATTTTGTTAAACGATTGGAGATTATCCAGGAATTCGGAAAAGGGAATGAAAAGGAGTGGATGGTATTGAAGGATAAATTTATTGTAGAGTTGGCGCCACTGGGAAAGGAAAGAAATACCTTCATTGCCCGGAAAACAACGCATTATCAACAGGTGAAAATAAATGACCCTGGTGCCAGGATAAAGATTTCAGCAGGTCGCAATAAGGAGGAGGTAGTGATTGCAGATAGCGCAGCTACTGCGGGCAGTGCCTACTGGAATCAGCACCGGCCGGAGACCCTCACCAGCAACGAGGCGCTGGCGATGACATTAGTGGATACACTCAGAGCCATGCCTGCTTTTAAAAGTCTCAGTGATAAAGTAACTTTTCTGTTGGATGGACACTTAAAACTGGGCAAGGTGGAAATAGGACCCTGGTATAAGTGGGTAAGCCGTAACCCGGTGGAAGGTGTTCGTTTGCGCTTTGATCTTGGCACCACGCCTGAATTTAACCGCAACCTGCGCTTCTCAGGTTACCTGGCTTATGGTACCGGTGACAAGGCGCTTAAAGGAAAAGTAGCCATGGCCTGGAATCTTCCTGGAAAAAATTCATATAGTATCTATACTTCTTTCAAAGATGATCTGGACAACCGGCAGCGTGGATTTAACGGGGAAGAGGTTTCCCTGGATAATATCTTCGGGCAGGTAGTCAGACGCCGGAATATTCCACAGAAGTTTATCCGGGAACGCGAAATGAAATTCAGCGTATCCAAAAAGTTGCCGATGAATTTTTCGGTGGAAGGCACTTTCCTGCATAGCAGTTTCAGTACCATGTCGCCGTTGCCGCCTCACAAAATATTTCTGCCTGAAAATAAAGGCGGGGATGTTGTCAATAGTGAATGGCAGCTGAAGGTAAGGTATGCACTGGGGGAACATGAAATACGTACGCCACGCAAAATACGGCGGATAAAAGGTAATCTTCCGGTAGTAGAACTTTTGTGTGGAACAGCTGCTGCCGGCGTGTTTGGCAGCCAGTACGGATACGAAAGGGTTAGTCTGAGTGTCAATCAGCGTTTCCGTATTCCACGATGGGGGCAGGTAACTTACCAGGTGTATGGAGGCCGGATTTTCGCAGATAAATTGCCGTTTATGCTGTTGCAGGTGCATCCCGGTAACGAGACCTATTACTATAATAAGGAGTCCTTTAGTTTGATGAATAAATATGAATTCATCAGCGACAGGTATGCAGGCATTAACCTGGAACATAATTTTGATGGTAAATTGCTGAACCTGTTGCCATTTATGAGAAGAAGTGGCATACGCCAGTTCTGGAATGTGAAATCTGTTGTCGGAGATCTCTCACGTGAAAATATTATTTATAACAAAATGGAATTTCCTGGTTATGGTATGCATTCCTTTAAGGGAAAGACTTACATGGAAATAGGAACCGGTTTTGACAATATCTTCCATTTCTTTCGGATAGATGCTGTATGGCGTTTGTATCCGAATGGAGCGACTAGCTCACAACGCTCAGGGTTTGGTGTTTTTGGAAGCTGCAGGTTGCAGTTTTAGCAGGGTTCACGGACCCCGCTTTTTTGTTGAAGATATTCCATCTCCTGGCCAATTTAAGTGATCTTCCAGCCCTTTCTTCCTCCCTCGTTTGAATTTTTTTTATGCCGCGCATAGGGGTAAAGTAATTTCGCAAACGTGTACTATTGGTAACCATAAATATTTTAGTACATCATGAAAAAGTATGTTAATCTGTTAGGGGCAGTGCTGAGTCTTCTGATCACTTATCACATTCCTTTAATGGCCCAGAAAGCCTCATTGACAAAAAGTAGCGTGGTAAAGGAAGACAGTGTACTGATGCTGAGCGGCGAAACCAAGCATGGTAAGATAACCGGTGTAGGAACAGATGTTGTTTTATTTGTACACAGCGGGGAAAAGTTGGAATATTCTTTAAAGAGAGCAGACATCCATAAAATTGTGTTTGCCAGCGGCAGAACAGAAATCGTAACAGCTCCTGCTGTGGCTAAATCTCCTGCCGACACCTATCCTCCGATGGAGCATAACCTGATCGCAGTATTGCCTTTTAAATACCGTAGCGTGGGAGAACCGCTGGAGCAGATCAATGCGACCAAAGAAAAGCTGCAGGACGATACCTATTCCTACCTGAGCAAACGTAATGGCATGTATAAATTCCAGGATCCACAAACCACCAATGCGTTGCTGATCCGGAAAGGTATTGACGAAAATACGATCAGGGCCTATACTTTTGATGAGCTGTGTAAAATACTGGGCACAGAATACATAGTACAGGGTGGTTTGTCGCGCAGCAGCAAGGAAAATGTATCCAGTGCGGAAACTAAAACAGTCAATAAAGACGATGATCGCCTGAGACAGAACAAAGCCGCCAGCACGGTAGTGGAAAAGACTTACCAAAATGAGGTGTCTGTACTTATTTATAACCGGCAGAACGATAAAGTATTCGACAATCACCGTACGGCCATTTTATCACAGGAAGATTCTTATAAAGATGCATTATTCTATATGCTGAAAAGATGCCCGATCTATAATAAATAGGAACCATGTATAAGAGAACGTCCCCCGGAGAGTGTCTGACTTTTTGGGGGCGTTTTTTTTTGATCAGGCGGGCAGCCCGATTTACCAGCAACAATACCTGATAAATAATGACGAGGTAGCTGTATCAGCTGCACCATCCACAAAATAATATTTACGTTTAGGCTGCTGACATAGGGTTGTCACATGGGCGGAATAGCTTTGTGTTATTCTAAACAAAATGAACAGTCATATGAATCTTTCTTCTATCCGTATTATTACAGCTGATATTAAACGCCTCGTTCAGTTTTATGAGAACGTCACTGGAATGCCGTTTACCTGGTATACAGATGATTTTGCCGAAGTGCGTACTCCTCTTGGGGCTCTGGCTATTGGAAGTACACGTACCCTGGCACTTTTTGGAGGAGACGCTGTAGCCAGTCCCGCCAGCAACAGGTCCGTAATCATTGAATTCCAGGTGGAGGACGTGGATAAAAAATACCAGCAGTTGGCCGGCATACTGGGTGAGGAGGTGGTGCAACAACCAACGACTATGCCATGGGGTAATCGTTCGCTGTTATTCAGGGATACGGATGGCAACCTGGTTAATTTCTTTACTCCGCTGACGCAGGAAGCCAAGCAGAGAGCTGAAACAAAAATGTAGAGAAAGCCTTACAGAGGCCCCGAATCACCCTTATGGATGAAAAACGGGATATAAATCTCGTTGGATGTTCTTAGCGTATGAAGGCCGCCGTTATGGCGGCTTTTATACGTTAAGGTATGCTGCCCGGATGATCTGGAGGGTTGGTTAACCGTTTTTCTTTTGCTTCTTAGTATATATCATCTAAAGTTTTAAGAGGATATTTCGGTTCATGCGAACCCCGTTGGCGTTAAATATTTTATGGCCCATAACATATAGTACCTCATATCAATAGAATTGCGATCGCAGGGAGTCAAACTACATTTATAACGTTAACCGTTTCTTGAGCATTAAAATCTAAACTATCCATGAGAAAAGTTCTACTCTTCGCAGCAGCGTTGCTGTGCAGTACCGTAGCGTTTGCACAGGACTACTGGAGGGCACATACAGATGCCGCCAGCATTACTAAAGACAAAGCCGTAGCCCGGCTTGCATTTCCGACGACTTTTAAATTGTTTGATCTGAATTTCGCTCCTTTGCGGAATGAGGTCTTCAAAGCTGTCGGTAATAGGTCAATACATGCAACAATCATCTCTCTGCCTAATGCAGACGGGCAGGTTGAGCAGTTCGAAATTATTGAAGCTTCCAATTTCGAACCGGCATTGCAGGCTAAATTCCCGGAAATAAGGGCATTTTCCGGAAAAGGTATTACTGATCAGTATGCCACATTAAAGTTGAGTATTTCTCCGCAGGGGATACAGGCAATGATCTTCCGTACGGGAAAGGAAAATGAATTTATTGAACCTTATTCTGCAGACCATACTGTTTACACAGTATTCAAAAAACAGCCGAAGACTTTACCCTGGAAGTGCTCTACCCCGGAGCAAAAAATGGCCACTAATATAGGTAACCGCTTACCTGATGTTACGGCAAGAAACACCGGTGATATGAAAACAATGCGGCTGGCTCAATCAGTTACTGCTGAATACTCCAATTATTTTGGCGCTACCAGCGCTTCACAGGTTTCATTGGTACTGGCGGCTGTCAATGCTACACTTACCCGTTGCAACGGTGTTTATGAAAAGGACCTGGCTATCCATCTTAACCTGATCGCGGCAGCTACCAATGTGTTTTATTATAATCCTTCAACAGATCCGTATTCTGACGCCAGCTCTGGTGCCGGCGGCGCGTGGAATGGTGAGTTACAAAGCACCCTGACTTCTGTGATTGGTGCTGCGAATTATGATATCGGTCACCTGTTCGGTGCATCCGGTGGTGGCGGTAATGCCGGTTGTATCGGCTGTATTTGTGTCGACAATTCAAAAGGAAGTGGCTTTACTTCGCCCGCTGATGCTATTCCACAGGGAGATAATTTTGATATCGATTATGTAGTACATGAAGTAGGACACCAGTTGGGTGCTAACCATACTTTTTCCATGAGCAATGAAGGTACAGGCGTTAATGTGGAACCTGGCTCAGGTATTACTATTATGGGATATGCCGGTATTACCAGCCAGGACATAGCTCCACATTCTATTGATATTTATCATGCTGCTTCCATTGCACAGATCCAGTCTAATCTTTCCAGCAAGACTTGTCCCATCACTACCAGTATAGCAGGCAATAACGCAACACCCGTTGCCAATGCCGGTGGTAATTTTACTATTCCTATCAGCACCCCGTTTGTGCTTACCGGTTCAGCTACTGATGCCAATGCCGGTGATGTGCTGACATATTGCTGGGAGCAAAATGATAATGCTTCATCCTCACAAACAGGATCTAGTAGTGTGGCCAGTCCTACCAAAGCATCCGGTCCCAACTGGATATCATTTGCGCCTGGTACTTCCCCAATAAGATATTTCCCCAAAATGGCCACCATTCTTGCCGGCGGTTTAGTGTCCGGTCCTTTGCCTGGTGGTGATGCGGGAGCTAATACGGAAGCATTGAGTTCCGTTTCCAGAACTTTGAAGTTCCGGCTAACGGTAAGAGATAATGCTCCTTATAGCTCTACTGCTCCGGTAACTATCGGGCAGACCAATTTTGCGGATATGACCGTAACCGTCAGCAATTCATCCGGGCCTTTTGCCGTGACTGTCCCTAATACGAATGTATCATGGGCAGGCAATTCATCACAAACTATCACATGGAGCGTAGCGAATACCACGGCGTCGCCTGTTAGTTGCGCCAACGTAAAAATATCCATCTCTACAGACGGAGGCACTACATTCAGCACATTGGTGGCAAGTACTCCCAATGACGGCAGTGAGGTGGTAACTATTCCTAATACCCCCACTACCACCGCAAGAATAAAAGTAGAAGCGGTAGGAAATATTTTCTTTGATATTTCCAATACCAACTTCACTATTACATCCGGTTCATCCTGTGCTTCTCCGGCAGGGTTAAATGCTTCTGCTATTACCACTACATCGGCTACAATAGGATGGACAGCGGTAAGCGGCGCAGTATCCTATGACGTGGATTATAAGGCCACCTCATCTGGTACATGGATCAATGCAGCAACAGGAACAACAGCTGTTTCTTTGGGCTTAACAGGTCTTATTACAGGAACTACCTATGATTACAGGGTAAGAACCAATTGCAGCAGCGGTAGCAGTTCTTATTCCGCTGCACAGTTTACGACCACATCAACAGGCACCTGCAGCGCGCCTGCTGGCTTAACCAGTTCCGCTGTAACAGCTACCGGAGCTACTGTTAGCTGGACTGCTGTAAGCGGCGCCCTGAGTTATGATGTAGATTATAAAATTAATTCATCCGGTACATGGACCAATGCTGTAACCGGAACCACTTCTACTTCTGTTAACTTAAGCGGATTAACGTCAGCCACATTATACGACTGGAGAGTAAGAACAAATTGTTCAAGTGGCAGCAGTACCTACACTGCCGCACAGTTTACTACCTTAACAACAGGAGGTTGTTCCAATGTATTGGATAATTCAACCAATGGCACCATTGCCGGCGCAGCCACCATTCCATTTAATACGGATGTTACTGGTCTCATCAGCCCGAGTGGTGATATTGATAATTATAAGTTTGTCATCACTACCGGCGGTACTATTACGATTACATTGCGCACATTGCCTGGCGATTACGACCTGAAACTGCTGAACAGCGCAGGTACACAGATTGCTATTTCACAGGCAGGTGGTACCAGCAATGAAACCATCAGCAGAACCGTTACTGCGGGTACCTATTATGCACAGGTGTACGGTTATAGTGGGGCCAACAGTAGTACCACTTGTTATACATTACGGGTACAATTAGGTACTGCCAGCCGCGCAGCTGATCTTATTACCACCGATGTGAAAAAAGTGATTGTATACCCGAACCCTGCCAATAATATAGTGAACATTAAGCTTCCGGATTTCAAAGGAAAATCAGATGTGAGTATATTGGATGCGAATGGAAATGTGGTATTGCATCGTATAGTGAGTACAGCCAGCACGCAGCTTGATATTTCCGGATTGCCTGCAGGTATTTATATGATCAGGATTACGGATGGCATAAAAGAAGTGAGTACAACGAAGATTATTAAACAATAAAGACAAATACGGATTCCGATAGAGAAAAGCCAGTGCCTGAAAAGGTACTGGCTTTTTTAAAATAAATTAATAAGCTGGTTTGTAAAACTGAAAATAAACGATGGTATCATATATTGATCTTATTTCCGGTTATTTGGGCAAAACTAATTTTTTGAATATTGTATTATGGAATAAATTATCCTATATTTAAGTGCTATATTTAGATGAATCTTATCCGGATTGAAAACGTTGGTAAAGAAATAAAATATTTTAAACCCCCGGCTTGTCAGCTATGGACTTGCCTGGAATGATTCCACGAACATTAGTTCCAGCTTGTATTTGAAGAAATTAAGATTGTAAAATGATGTAGAGATGCGATTGTGCTGTTATGTAGTGCCAATTTTTTTATTTGCAGCATAAGTGGCAGGTCTCTATCAAGGTTTCAAAACATCTTTATCTATTGGTATTTTATTATTTAGCCCAATAATATAGTACCAGATAATAATCCATTTCTGATAATAAGTTTATCCAATGATGCCTGAGTACTATTCTGACAGCGTAGCTATTTTAAATGAACGTCACCTGAGTAAAACGGAGGGAGTGCATGATTTCCGGTTTGAACAGGGAAATTGTGTTCATTCATCGGCATAGGACTATAGCGATACTCACCATCTTCAGATTTTCTTTTTTGACAACTTTCGCTCTATGAATCACAACGTTAGTGCTGTTTCCACGCAGCGTAGATTTCCACGGCTAAAAGAATTCGTTGTTGTTAATAATATAGTGGCATCTGTGTCCGCATTAGTGTTTTTAACACTGCTGGTATACTCCCCCGTATTTACTCATCAATTTCAAACGCATTGGGATGATCAATGGGTAGTGATTAATCCGTATACGGAAAATGGATTGAATGTACAGAACCTATGGGCCATCCTGACCGAATTTTACAAAGGACAATATGCCCCTCTTAATCAATTGTCGTATACAATATTATATTCCGCCTTTGGTTATAACCCATTTTGGTTTCATTTGGCAGGTGTTATGTTGCATCTGTGTAACGTGTTGCTCACCTATTTCCTCATCCGCAGCATTTTAATTCAATCAGGGAGTTTTAAACAGATTTCCATCACAAGGATTTCATTTTTCACCGCAGCTATCATGGCCCTTCATCCGCTGCTGGTGGAATCGGTGGCATGGATATCGGCGTCAAAAATTCTTGTTTATAGTTTCTTTTACCTGATTGGACTCCTTTTTTATCTAAAGTATGTGTCGTCAAATAAAGTGATGTATTACTTACTTACCCTACTTTTTTTTATTTTTTCCTTTGGAGGAAAAGAACAGGCGCTAACATTTCCGGTATGCCTGCTGTTGGTGGATTACGCCGTAAACAGGAACCTGAAAAATAAATGGGTATGGATGGAGAAAGTACCACTGTTTATGCTGGCATTCGCAATGGGTTATGTTACTTTACTTTCACAAAGCGCAGATAAGGTGGGATTGCTTTCCAATGCGCGCCATTATCCATTTTACCAGAACATTATATTTGCAAGCTATTCGACTACTGAATACCTGGTAAAATGCCTGATCCCCGTTAAACTAAGCTATCTATATGTTTTTCCCAATGCTATAGGGGAGGAGGTACCTAAAAGATTTTGGATATATCCTCTGCTGTTGCTGATCATATTGTTTTCGTTCTGGGATTTCTGGAAAAAGCGATGGGTGTTTTTTGGTATCGCATTTTTCATGATTCACATAGGGATGGTGCTTCATATCATTCCCATGTCCAGATTTGCCATTGTAGCAGACAGGTATGCCTATATCGCATCCATTGGAATATTTTTTTTAGTAGCATTTTTTGCAGACAAGGCACTTGATCACACAAAGTATAGTAATCTGACACTCACCCTGGCTTTTTTCTATATGCTCTCTATTGGCATTTACGCACACCAGCGTAGTAAAGTCTGGCGAAACAGCGATACGCTGAAACAGGAGTTAAAAGAGTTGCTTGAGAAAGAAGATATTTCACCAGCTAATTCCCCAAAATGACATACTCCATGAATAATAAAAGTGAGCACGGATCAGACCTGCCAGACATAACAGTGGAATTATTTTTACTGCAGTGCTGGTGACCCCAAGGGGGTCTATTTATACTTTACACACAAACAGCAAGCATTCATCAAGGATATTTTAATTTAAAATTATAACCATGAAAAAAATACTTAAAATCGCTGGCGGCATTGCCGTAGTAATAATATTGGTTTTCAACCTGCAGTATGCGCTTATTAGCTTTGATATTACAAATTCTTCCAACAAAGCATCTGCAGCATGGGTGGATACAAATGGTAATGGCAACAGGTATTGTGGATCTACCGGTGACAGAACCTTCCGGACCGGATCCTGGGTTTGGGTAGATGACAATTACTATGCGGTAGTTGAACACTGGATTGGTTACGACACCGGTTATTATGTATTTTATCCTAATAACTCGGGAAATCAGTGTGGCGCCGAATCCAACCCATTCCGGCCGCATAATAATTACCACGATGTAACTAATATTCCACCTACGCAGGTACCTTAATGATTTTCATTTTAAATCTGCCACCCGATCCGGGTGGCAGATTTGCCAGTATTCCTGAGCTGACTCAATCATCTATCAATGAAGCAACACTTACTGATCCTTTTGATACTGCTATTAGCCTCCTGCACTCAAAAAGGGAGCAAAGGCAGGTACGACCTACCCACTACAAAAATTAAAATAACTCCCCTGGATAGCCAGGCTGTGTTTATAGAAGATATCGCTGACAGTGTGTATTATGTTCGTTTGAAAACTACCAAAGACTTTTTCATTAATTATATGTCCAAATTTTTTGTGACCGACAGTCTGATCATTATCGCTGATGGTTCGCAAAGTGCTGTCATGATATTTGATCAACAGGGTGTTCCCAAAACAAAAATTTACCAGTCGGCAAATAAACCAGAT
This sequence comes from Chitinophaga sp. RAB17, assembly GCF_052114225.1. Taxonomy (NCBI): domain Bacteria; kingdom Pseudomonadati; phylum Bacteroidota; class Chitinophagia; order Chitinophagales; family Chitinophagaceae; genus Chitinophaga; species Chitinophaga sp. RAB17. The sequence continues at coordinate 237,559 of NZ_JBFREI010000006.1, forward strand.
CAATATGGAAGCATGACAGATGTTGTTTATGATGAACGTCAACACCAGGTTGAAATATTAGATTTGAGTGTGAATAAAATATTCAGGTATGACATCAGTGGAAAACTAAATGATGTACTTGAAATTATAGGTTCCAGGTACTTTGGGCTGACCTTTGCAAAAGGAAAGGAAATGTATGTAAGCGAGATTGTCAATAACAACAAAGAGATGACAAGGCTCCGAATCTACAGGGAGAAAGGCGAAATGGTTACCTATCATTCTCAGGAGCTCTCCTTTTTTCCACTCATCCGGGAGCTTGATATAGCGTTTCCTCATCAGTTTGAGAACTACAGGGATTCGGTTTTCTATTTCCCGCTGTTAGATGATAAAATTTACAGCATAGCGCTGAATGCGGCAACACCTATATACCAGATTGATGCGCCAAAAGAAAATATGATAACGGACGAAATGAAAGCCATCAAAACTATCCGGGATCATTTTGCTTATTGGAAAAAAATGGAAGCTTCTGATATTATTTATGATAATAACTCCTTGTTTATTACAGACGAGTGGGTGTCGTTCAGGTATAGTTTCCAGTCAAGAATCAGTCCCAGAAATGTATTCTTTTCAAGGAAAACAGGGAAGGTACTTCAGCTGACAGCGTATAACAGCAGAAAGGATACTACTTTCCATTCACGAAATAGAATAATAGGGAAATGGCGGGACTATTTTGTAATGAAGGTTCCTCCGTTGATGCCGCCAGTACCAGGGAAAGAAAAAAGCGATACGCTACACGAAGATGTTAATTTAATGTTTTTTAAACTAAAAGCTTTTTGAATTGTACAGTAATGCATATATGCTGATAGATTATTCTGAAAAGTTATTATAATAGGAAAAGATATCTTACCGCTGCCCTCAAACGATAGGATCACCAAAATAACTGTTATATGAAACACACCCTCAAACAGCTCCATTACCGGTTTCCTTATTTGCTGAATCCCTATGCCATGGAAATGGAAGAGGAAATTGACCGATGGATCACCAGTTTCAAAAGCCTGGATGAAGTGCATCGCATCAGGATCAGAGAGGCCCGATTCGGTCATGTGACTGCCCGTTTCTTCCCGAATGCAAGTTACCGGCATACGATCGTGCAGGCGCTCCTTATGGTCTGGTACTTTATTATCGATGATACCCAGTTGTACACGCCCGTTAATGAGCTGGAGAAAATACATCAACGCTTTATGGATCTCCTGAATGGGCGCCCTGATCATGCTCCGGAAGATGACCTTTGCAGGATGTTGATGGCGATTAAACGCGTGCTGGTTGAGGACATGTCGCCAGAATGGATGAGTCGTTTTGCGGAAAGTCTCCATGAATACCTGGAGGCGGTAAGGGCGGAGGTTCCCTATAGAACGGAAAAAAGGTTTCCTACTCAGGAAGAATACATGCAGATCAGGGAGTTTTCCGTTGGCATGTGGCCTACGATAGATATGATTGAACTGGTTACGGGACAGGAGTTGCCGGTTGAGCTACTGCAAAACCCACATATACACAGGCTGAGGCAACTGGCTTGCTATTGCGTGATAATGGTGAATGATTTTTTTTCCGCCCATAAAGAGGAAATAGGTGGTGATGTATTCAACCAGGTATTGATCATTCAACACGAAAGAGGCTGCACACTTGATGAGGCCAGGGAGGAATTGCTGAAAATGCATGAGCATTACAAGAACGAATTTCTCTCTTTGCGACTTAACCTCCCTCCATTTGGTGCTTATCAACAACTGGTAATCTCTTATTTACGGGAGTTGGAAGCCCAGGTGATAGGGCACCTCAATTGGTATTTATTTGATACAGAACGATACAAATACAATATCCTATAAAGGTGAAAACCTGAACTGCGCCCGGCAGTGGGCCTGTTGTATATCAAATAAAAACGGCCTGGCACATACGCATGCCAGGCCGTTTGGGTAAAATTAACCTGTCTTTATATGCTCTTTCATAATGAGAGGTGATGGCCGTTATGGCAATACTGCGCAAACGCCATTGAAGTATTCAAAGTAGTTACCACTTACGGAACCATCACTCCATTCGTAATGGTATGTTCTCTTGCAGCGCGGATGTCCGCCAACTGAAGAATTCTGTACATCGGTAATAATTTTTGTTCCGGTCCGGCATATGCCATTAATCAGCTTTTTACCTTCACCAACACAAGGGGGAGGAGCGCCATAAAGGTAATTGATCGCGATGATGTCGTTGGCGTTGAATGGCCGGTCGCCACCGCTGGTACATGCCAGCATCCAGCTGTTGGGGTCTTCTGCTGTGGGTGTTCCTGGAATGTTGATAGCTCCTACGCCGGCATCTCCTTCATTGCCACCCCAGCCGCAGCTGTAAGTACGGTTGAAATAATCAGTATGCCGGAAGCCTATACAATGCCCTATTTCATGGGCAATGATGGTAGTTATATAACCCTGGTCAGGATTGTTGCCAATGCTGTTGGCGTTGAGCAGGATGGGGCTGGGAGGGGTGCCGTTTGCATCAGGGAAACCGGCAGATTGGCCCAGTACATTGGGATCATTGAAAATACCTCCTGCAATATCAATATTACCATTGGCCGCTACACGCTGAAAGGTAAGCCGTAGATTAAGTGCATTGTAACGCGCTATTGCTGCATCGGTAGCAGTGGTATAAGCTGGTGGCAGGTTGGTTACAGAAATGGTAATAACTCTGGGGAGGCCGGTAATCAGGTTAGTAGTTCTGTATTGTTCTGTATTAGCTATATGGAGCTTTTGTAATGTCGCCGCCTGATCAATTTTTTCGGCTGTCAGAAAGATATCGCCTTCAACAATATATCCGTTTTTTGATCTTATTACATGTTGTGTATTAAATCCCTGTGCCTGTAACTTTTTTATTACGTCCGAAGGAATGTCTTCTTTTGCGGTAGATGACTGATCATGTTTGGTACAGGAGAAAAATAAAGTGAGGGCAATCCCGCACATAGCGAGCCCACTGATAAAAGTTTTCATAAATGAAGGTTATTTGAAAGGTGATTGAATTGAGTATAAAGACAGATGGCATTGCGGATAACAAATTAAAAGGGTATACAATGATTTGGTTAACTTCACTTCTCCATGGCACGAAGTGGCATGAATTATAAAACGGGCGATAGGTCACTTCCCTCTAATACAATAGTACAAAAAATAGACTGATATTTTTTCAAATGAAAACGAATCAAAAATATTGAGCTTTGCAGAAGGCTGATAGCCTACATCTATCTGCATGGAACCATTTACAACATTATAGTCTAAATAAAAAAAGGACAAACAAGCATAAATCTCGTTTGTCCTGTCAAGTCAGGATGTACACAATAATTCTGACTGTTGAAACCGGAGTTAATTAATCAAAAGCCCTAAATCGCATATCTTATCATGCGGTGATTGTATGATACGCTGCAGGATCGCTATATATTGTTCGAATAGGTCCAGTATCATCTCCTTTTGAAAGATATCTGTATTATATTCTACTGCAAACCGCAACCCATCGTGACGTTCCCGGGCGGCAATATTCAATTCAAATTGACTGGTTTCATGCCTGATGGGGATCTCCGATGCAGAAAGTCCTTCCAGGTCAAGTTTAGGAACATCGGGCATATTCTGCAGGAGAAATATCGCCTGGAAAAGCGGCATTTTCTCCTGGTCATGAGGATATTGAAAATTGTCCAACATCATTTCCAAAGGTACCTCCTGGTGTTCATATGCCTCCAGGATGACTTTCCGGGCCTGATGAAGAAATTGAATAAAATCCGGATTGTCACGTAAGTCGCTGCGAAGTGGAAGCAGATTATTGGAAAAGAAACCTACAAGTCCTTTCTGTTCCTGTTTCGTCCTGCCAGCCATTGCCGTGGCTATGCAGATGTCATGTCTGCCACTGTAACGGTATATGGCGACCTTAAAAGCTGCGAGCAGCGTCATGAACAGCGTGCAATCTTCCTGTTGTGAAAGCTGCCGGAGTGATTGGACCAGTTCCATATTCAGCTGGAAATAGAGCATGGCGCCTTTGGTAATGGTGGATGACTTACCCCTGTTATCCGATGGAAGCAGCCAGGGTGTATAGCCATGCAGTTTTTCCTTCCAATACAGAAGACCCTTTTCCAGCATGCCTGAAGCGATATACCGATGCTGCCATAATGCATAGTCTGCAAACTGTAGTGAAAGAGGAGGCTGCTGGCTGGAGCTTCCTGCAACAAATGCATTGTACATTTCGATGAATTCCTTCATGATGATTGATAATGACCAGCCGTCCGCTGCAATGTGATGCAGAACGATGACGAGTATGTGCTCCTCCTTATCCAGACGCACCAGGCAAGCTCTCAGCATGTAATGCCTGGAAAGATCAAAAGGGGTATTCACCAGGGACATGATGAGGTCCTGAAGGCATGCCTCAGAAAGATCGGTCATTGAATGATCGAGCTGATGTAATTCCCAGTCGTCTCCGGTAAGGAACCATTGGTATCTGCTGCCTTCTGATTGATCCGTTTGTATGATGGTTCTAAGCGCCTCATGACGCTTGATGATCCCTGCGAAGGCCGCTGCCAATGCATGACTGTTACAATCGCCAGTAAGCTTGTAAACCCGGTTGATGTGATAATGCACCGATCCATATTGGTTGTCGATCTGCCATAATTCTTCCTGGCCAAAGGAAAGGGGGATTGCCGGGACGGCCTGCCGGTCAAATGGCGTAATGTCTTCCATAAAGGAATTTTCGGGGTCCTTTCCGGCAAGGAACAAGGCTAGTTTTTCCAATGTTCTGTGCCTGTACAGATCACCAACCGTCATAGTGATCCCGAATTCTTTTTTAATATGCGCCTTTAACTGCATCAGGAGTAGTGAATGTCCTCCCAATTGGAAGAAATCGTCTTTGCGACCGATAGCCGGCAACTGCAACAGCTGTTGCCATATGGCCTCCAGGGCCTTTTCCCGGCTATTTTGAGGTGCTTCGTATCTACTACCCATTGCCTGTGGGTCCGGGTCAGGCAGCCCCTTCTTGTCGATTTTGCCATTGGTTGTTAAAGGAAAGGAGGTCATCGGATGGATAATGGCCGGGACCATATAGGATGGTAATGATGCGACAAGGTATGCTTGCAGGGCTGTGATCTCATATGCCCCCACCGGTAGTACAACGTAAGCAATTAGTTGCAGGAAATTCCTATCTGTCTGGCGGGCAACCACCACTGCCTGCCTTGCAAAGCCGCTCCTGATGATCATCTCTTCGATCTCTCCCGGCTCAACCCGAAATCCCCTGATCTTCAATTGCTGGTCCGCCCGACTTATGAATTCAATAGTTCCATCGGACAGGTAACGGGCCAGATCGCCGGTTCGGTATATCCTGCCGGTGGTAAGACTGGCTCCATCTACAAAACGCTCTGCGGTAAGATCGGTATGCCGGTAATATCCCCTGGATAATCCATCTCCGCCTACGTACAATTCTCCTGTTACACCCACTGGCATATTTTGCCGGTGAGCGTTCAATATGAAGGCAGATCTGCCTGCGAGCGGGCGCCCGATCGGAATGTTATTATCAGGTACCTGTTTTATGCGATGGGTCAATGAGAATGTAGTATTCTCTGTCGGCCCGTATCCGTTGATGATCTCCAGGTCGGGATAGGCTGAACGCAATTTTTGTATATGCGTCACCGATAGTTTTTCACCGCCAGCTAATACGGTTCGCAGACCGTTGAATATCGTAATGTCGTTTTCGATCAGTTGATTCAGCCAACTGGCTGTGAACCACATAAGGGTGATGCCGTTATTACGGATCGCCAAACGAAGAAGGTCGGTATCCAGGAGATCCTCTTCATGACAAAGTACTAAGCGGCCACCATTCAAAAGCATCCCGAAATATTCAAAAGTAGTGGCGTCAAATGAAGGGGAACCGGTGGCAAGCAACCTATCTGATGGTCCGAGGGAGACAAAATTTCCTTCTTTCGCCAGGCTGATTACCCCGCGTTGTGTGATCATAACGCCTTTGGGTTGTCCGGTCGATCCGGACGTATACATCAGGTAGGCCAGGCTGTCGGGGTCGTTGTCGGTTAGAATTTCCTCTCCAGGTACTGTTTCGGCAAGTTCTTGTATATCGTCTATATTAATGAGCGCTGACGCTGGTAATAACCCCTTCAACAGGGGATGCATAAAGGTGGAGGTGATGATGAATGCAGGTGCCAATTCTTCCAGCATGCGTTCCGTGCGCTGCATGGGGTAGGATGGGTCCAATGGCACGTATGCGCCCCCCGCTTTCAATATGCCCAGGATGGCGATGATTAGTTCGGGTGACCTGTGTATACATACAGGTATCAGCTGCTCCTTGCTGATGCCTTTAATGACAAGCAGTCTGGCCAGCTGGTTGGCCAGTCTGCCCAGTTCTGCGTAGCTTATCTCTACGTTTCCGGCCTGCAACGCGATCGATTCCGGCCGCAGTCTTACCTGTTCTTCAAACAGCATGCTGATCGTTTTATTTGCCGGATAGGGAAGGGGGGCAGACGGTATTATTACCTGGTCCCCGGAGGTCAGGATCATCGATCTGTCAATCTCTTCATGGAAATTATAAATGATTTGGTGCAGCGCCCTTTCGAAATACTGATGGAATGTTTCGATCGTTTTTCCGCTTTTAAATGTCCGGGATTGGGAGAATAGGATAGACAGCGTATTACCGGTGATATTTATCGAACAATCCAGGTAAGTATTGGTGAGCGCAAAATTGCCGTAGGTTATGCTGTTGTCGTCATCTACTGACCCATGGAACAGCCCTTTTTCCAACTGGTCATATACATGGAAATTGATAAAATTAAAAATTATATCAAAGAACGGATTCCCATTGTCGCGGACTTCCTTGTTCACTGCCGCTATCTCAGAAAATGGCAGCCTTTCATAGGTCTTCAGTTCGAGTTGCTTTTGATCTATCTGCCTGATGAATTCTTTCCATCGGGTTCCGGGAGGTGGGACCGGGAACCTGAAAGGGACGGTATTCAAAAAGCAGCCTAATATCCTGTCGCCGTCTTCAACGATGGGCCTGTTGTTGGTTACGAGCCCGATAGTAAGCTCTTCTTCATAAGTGAATACGCTGACGGTATAATATAAGGCTCCGAGGAACAAGCTTTTCAATGGAACGTTCGCCTCCTTTGCCCTTGTTTTTATTGCTTCGAAGATGGCCGGATCGTATTTTCGGATATATCGCTGTACCATCTTTTCTGTTGAAAATATATCAAGCGGCTTATAACCATTCATTTCCTTTTGCCAGAAGGTCCTGGACAAGAGGTTATTGCTTTCGGCGATGCCTTCGATGACATAATCCCTGTAGCTTCCCTGCAAGGCTGGTAATATGACAGGTGCATGTGCATCCCTGAACTGCAGGTAACAATTATTTAGTTCGGTGTTCAAAGCCGACACGCTCCATCCATCCAGGATGGCATGATGGGTCTGCAAAATGAAAACATTGCGCGTTTTGAAAGTGATGACCGCTGCCCGCCAAAGAGGAGCCAGCGTACAATCGAATGGTTTCTCCCTTTCTTTCCGAAGCCAGGAACGGATATGGTCCGGGGCAAATTGATCATCAATATGCTGGTGATCGATCACTTCAATACGGACGGGAACAGACCGGTAGACTATTTGCATGCCCACAGGATTCCAGTCAGGGCGAAAGGCTGTCCGTAGTATACCGTGTTTTTCGGTCACCAGAGACAATGCTTTTTCGAATAATGAGATGTCGGTGTCTTCAGGCAACCAATAAGTGAACTGATCGTGATAGATTGCCTGTTCAGGCTCCCGGGCTGAAATGAAGATCATTCCCTGCTGGACAGCGCTCATTGGAAAAATGTCTTCTACAAGATGGGCATCCTGCAACTGGGCCAGTAATGTTTGTTGCTGACTAGATACAGACTGCATGATCTGCCGGTATGTTTCTTTGTTCTCTGAGGAATGATCCATCTCCCCGATCAGAGACGCAAGGGAGGCAATGGTGGCTCCCCGGTAAATATCTGCGACCTGTATTTCTTTTGCGAATATTTTCCGCATCCGGCTAACGATCCTGATCAAACGGATGGAGTCTCCTCCGAGGTCAAAGAAGTTATCATCTATGCCGGGTTCTTTCACTCCCAGTATCTCTTCCCAGATGGCAGCGATCCGGCTTTGTGTTTCATCAGTCGGCCGTTTTTTTTCAGCATTGACGCGGACCTGCTCCCCCCGGGCAGGTAATGCAGCCCTGTCGATTTTACCATTGGAGGTGAGCGGCATTTTTTCCAATTGGATAATATTTGCAGGGATCATGTATTCCGGAAGCCTGCTGCGCAGGCTCCATAAAATGCTATTACAATCGACGGGTTGAGTGGTCACTACATAGGCGACCAATTGTTGCTCTCCGGCATGGCCCGCCTTGTCGGAGGTGGCCATTACAAATGCCTGTTTCACATGCCCGTTTTGAAGAAGAGCACTTTCTATTTCGCCGAGTTCGATACGATAACCTCTTATTTTTACCTGGTTATCTATCCTGCCCAGATATTCCAATACTCCACCCGGATGCCATCTGGCCAGATCACCGGTCTTATATAACCGGTTGTAGTTTCCTTTACTAAATGGGTTTGGAATGAACCGTTCGGCTGTCAGGTCCTCACGTTTCAAATACCCCCTTGCCAGACCCGCACCGGCAATATACATTTCTCCGGGTACCCCAATTGGCAGCAAGGCATGGTCATTGTCCAGCATAAAGACCGCCAGAGATGGAATCGGACGGCCGATCATGCTTCCCGGACTATCCAGCAGGTCGTCTTTGATCTCCTGGAAGGTAACGTGAACGGTTGTTTCTGTGATACCGTACATGTTGATCAGCCTGCAGGCAGGATACATTTTTTTCCAGGGTCTCAGTAACATTGGATTTAATGCTTCTCCGCCAAAAATGACATATCGCAGGGGAGTGGATGACATTACTGGATTGTCTGTCATATATTCCTGAAGCACGTAAAAAGCCGCGGGTGTCTGGTTCAGGACAGTCACTCCCTCCGCTATCAATAAAGCAGCGAATGCAGGCGTATCCCGGGCCATATGTTTGGGTACAATAACCAGCCTTCCCCCATAGAGCAAGGCGCCGTACATTTCCCATACCGAAAAATCAAAACAATAGGAGTGGAAAAGGGTCCATACATCCCCGGCATGAAAACCATACATGTCCCTGGTCTGATCAAACAGGCTGATCACATTTTTGTGTTCGATGATCACTCCTTTGGGCCTGCCGGTGGAACCAGACGTATAGATGATATAGGCTGCATCGTCTGCTCCGGGTCCATATTGGCCGGAAGTGTTGGTTTGAGTGGCCGGGATGTTGCGACTAATGGGAGGAACCTCCTCATCCAGTATGATGATCTCTCCGCCGAATACCGGGGTAACCAGCGGTAAACATTCCCTGGTGGTAAGGACAAGCGGTGCGGAAGTGTCTTCGATCATAAAGCGGATCCTTTCGGACGGATACGCCGGATCTATTGGCACATACGCTCCTGCCGCCTGCAAAACAGCCAGCAGGGCTATGATCATATCCGGCGATCGTTCCAGACAAACCGGTACCAACATTCCCCTTCCGATCCCGCGGCTTCGCAGATATTCCCCGAGGTGCGCTGATTTTTCCATCAACTCCTTATAGGTCAGATGCGACCCATTGCATGATATGGCTATATTCTCCGGAGTGCTGGCAGCCTGTTGTATAATCCTGCCAATGATCGTTGCCCCGGGGTCATGGGGGATTATGTCTCCTGCAGATCCCAGCAGGGATCTACGTTCCCCGGGGGGCAGGATATCTATGCTGCGCAGCGGGTTGTTCATATTTCCATGGAATTGCCCCAGGATGTACATGATCCTGGCAGGAAAAAGAGCGGCTTCTCCGGGCAGAAAATATGCAGTCCGGTAGATTATGTTCAATTGCAGCGGCTGATGCTTTCCATAATCCTGCCAGTATACGCGCAGTGGTCTTTTTTCATATTCATTCCAACACTGGTGGAACGTGGTACTGATACCTGCTCCAAAATCCAAACCCAGGTCCAGCATCAGGTGATTGACCACGATCTCAAAAAGGCTATCATCGGATGATTTGTCTTTGATCAATGTGCTCAGATCATTCAATGTGACATGCTGATTATTATAATCTTCTTTTTGACTTTTGCTGATATGGTCCAAAAGATCGGTTAAGCGCATATCCGGATCATAACTGCCTATAAACGGAACGATGCCTGAGAACATCCCGACAATGCTGCGTTGTACACCATTTTTACGTCTGTGCCGTACAATGCCCATCAATAATTCAGACTGTCCTGTTGTCCTTGCAAAATAAATGATCAAAGCGGCTACCGTAAGTTTTTGAAGCGTCATGCCAGTGCGCGATGATAAATTGTCCAGTGAACTTCTCTTTGCTTCAGTCAATGCGTAGGAGAACAAACCGCTGGTTTTTCCCGCTGTATCTGCGTTGTTGTATTTAAATGTGAACAGTTTTGCTGGTCGTGTCTTCAGTTTCCTGGTCCAGTATTGTAATTGTCGTTGATATTCATCGCTGCTGTAGAACGGCAGCATATCTGCCGTCTCTATGGCATAAGAAGGATAGGTAGTATCCGGTATTTCACCTGCGATCAGCTGTCTGTATTTTTCAGCAATAGCTTTCAACCAGATCTGGTATCCGCTTCCATCGATCAGAAGGTGGTGGAAACGGAAGTAATACCAATAACTGTCCTCACTGATCCTCATCAGATGGTGCTCGAATAACTTACCCCCTTTTTGCACGCGGAAAGGGATATTGCCTTGCTCCTGTATCCATTGCCGGGCTGACTGCTGTGGATCCTTTTGCTGACGGTAATCCCGGTATTCGAGCATGACTGGATCGGGTTTATCTGCCAGATAACCTACCGGCTGCTGGTCTGCCAGATCGAAACTCATGGCAAAAATGTCGTGCCCTGAATTGACGATGTCCAATGCTTTTTTGAATGTTTTTATGGACAAGGCTCCGTTTAGGATAAGATAGCCTGTAAGGATATAACGAGGGCTGTCGGGATGGATCAATTGGTCCACATAAATATCCTGTTGGGCTGGATGGAGGATGAAACTGTTCTTGGGCATATGAATTGGGTTTTCTACAGAAAAATAAATTTCATGTTGCGGGATAGTCATGGAAATACATATTACAAGGGAGACACATGCCTGTCCTTGCAATATTTAGAAATGGGTCTGCTTCAATGGTTTATGGGAATCGCAAACAGGTTACAGAAATAAATGAAGATGAATTTTCCCGTGATGAATTATTTAGCGATGACATAATAAGGGTTTTAGGTCTAGATTGAATTTGGTGTATAATAATGCTGGCATAATTACAAAGAAGTTACAATTTTTTTTTCCGATACCAATACCTGGTTATAAGGATTTTCCCAGGCAGCGTTGTAAGGATAAACCTGGATATAAAAGAGAGGGAATGGAGAATGATCAAAACGAGCATGAATCTCATTTGTCCTGTCAGGTAGGGTGGGCTGGATTAGAACCAGCAGCTGTTTATTCCTTAACCGGACTGCATAAGATTTGCACCCCGGAAGAACAGATTAATCACGGAAGTAATTCATGATGATTTTACTAATGGTATCCGCTTTATTAAAAACCATGAGATGTCCGCCGCCCTTAATGCGATAATCAGGATGCAGCAATTTGCTGGATATTACCCTGTCGGTAGTCCCATGTATTTGAATAGTTCTCTCCGGTGCTTCTTTATTGTCCCAATAAGCAATTTCTTTCAATGCCCAACGAAAAAAAGAAACATCTGTATTCCTTAACAATTCCGTCAGTGCTTTTTTATCATATGGTGACCGGGCACCAAAGTAACGATAAGTAAGAAAATTAGTGCGCTTTATCAGCGAACGGGGAATGATTCGATATATCCCCATTTTCATGAAAAAAAACTGCACTCTGTTCAATTCACTCTTTGTTCTGACTGAAGAGATCAATACCATTTTTTCTACCCTTATCTGCTTCGATACTTCCACTGCTATTATTCCGCCAAAAGAAAGCCCGATTATATACGGATTTTCAACGGTGATCAGGCTTTTTATCCTGCCTGCATACTGCGTTAATGATTCATTCGGCAATGCAGGGATCCAGGAGATGTAAACTTTATGATAGCCGGGAAGCTTCAGGTTCATAAATATACTTGAATCTGCCCCGAGGCCACTGAAAAGATACACCGTCTTTTGTGCTGTTTTAGCTGTATCTCCCGGCGGGCGGGCGGCCACCAGGAAGCTACTGAACATAAATAATACAGAAAAAATCACTTTCACACTTTGCGCCATAGATTTCCTTATTTACTCGCCTTTTTTAACGTAATAGCTGGCGATATTAACAAAAAAAAGTTAATCGCTAAACCATAGCGTTATTTAACCCGGGTTTCAAGAACCGTGCTAAATGAGGCAGTTTTTTCATTTTTTTCAGGCGTAAAGTAAGAAACCGCCTCCATGAAATTAGGAGGCGGCTTTTTGGGGATACTATAAACTAACCCGGTTATAGAAATTGATACTTAAAGAACCGGAAACTATTTTCAATCGTACAGTATGCAGGCTATTAGCCGGGAAAGCGAGGGAGCCTGCATCTATGAGTGACCAGACCCCGTTGCCTGTAACCGGCATATCGATGACAGGAAGATCTGTTCCGTCTACGCTAAACCGGATGGAAGCAGCCTGGTTGGAAGAATAGCGTACCTGGAATTCAGTTTGTTCCCATAAAAAAAGGCCTGACGTTTGAAAAATTCATCCCTTGCCTGAAATATTGCAGAATATACTTCTTATTTTTATCGCCAGATCATTTTCTGTTAGAAGAGTTGATATGACGGATTTACATAGATTTCATGAAAATAAAAACAACCCTTCCTTATTATACCGAAATAAACGATTTCCTGGCATCTATCCCCTGGCCGGGGCGGACGGACAATCCAGACTTTTATTGTTTGCGTTTAAAAAAGCTTGAAAAGGATGTGCAGGTTTACCGGCCGCCTTTTAAGCGGTCATTCTATTTCTTTGCCTTGCTGTTTAATTCAGGCAGGATACAGGTGAATTATGGGGATCAAACTGTTCAGGACCCTGACTCTTATCTCGTTCTCCATTCACCTAACCTGGTGTATAGCTTTGCGCATAACAACGGGTTGGAAGGGTATATTATCTACTTTAAGCAGGAATGCTTTTCTTTCTTCAAACCAGATTTTCATCAGCAGTTCCCGTTATTTGATCCATTGCATACTAACCTATTTATGTTTGACCATGCCACATTTGAACAATTAGCCCCGCATTTTGAAGCGGTGTTTAGTGCATATGAAGGATCGGCCAAATCACAGCATATGGAAGCAAGGTTAAAACTCTTAGGACTGCTGTATCATTTGGAGGAATTCAGTCTTGAGAGGAAAAAGGAAATCCGCCTGGCTACAACGCAGCAAATACTCCTGCGTAAATTTACACAGTTGATCGACAATCATTATATCGATAAGCGCACGGTGCAGGAGTATGCAGATATGCTTGCTGTTACTGCCAATTACCTTTCACAATCTGTTAAGCAGGTTTCAGGTAAAAATGCACTTACTTTTATTGCCGAACGATTAACGAACGAGGCAAAGTCGCTTATACGATACACTGATTTTGAGATCGCCGAAATCGCCTATCAGCTCAACTTTTCAGATCCGGCCAACTTTGGCAAGTTCTTTAAAAAACAGGCTGGATTGTCGCCTTCTGAGTTCCGAAAACGGCACAAGTGATTAAATAGACCTGTTTATCCAAGTTTTCGACCATCTGTTTTGAGACGTACTGCTTTTCTTTGTTCCATCAAATTAAATGAACCCGGAACGGGAAATCAGGAACATGGCAACAAAAGTATTTATTAATCTTCCTGTAAAAGACCTGAACAGGTCAAAACTCTTTTTTGAGGATATTGGCTTTCACTTTAATCCGCAGTTTACGGATGCAAACGTTACCTGTATGATGATCAGTAACGGTATCTATGTGATGCTGCTTACGGAACCCTACTTTCAAAGTTTTACGGATAAAAAAATAAGCGATGCGCGGAAAGCCACTGAGGTATTGATCACGCTGGACGCGGGCTCAAAAGAAGAGATTTCTACCCTGGTGAACAAGGCGAAGTCGTTGGGCGCAATGGTTTACCGTAAGCCCGTTGATCATGGATGGATGTATCAGCACAGTTTTGCTGATCTGGACGGTCATCAATGGGAGTTTACCTATATAGATGAAACGCAATTACCCTGTTAAACAATCAAACAAATATTTAACATCATGAACCATCATTCAGAGCTAGACGCTTACATCGCCAATGCAGCAGATTTTGCAAAGCCAATCCTGGAGCATTGGCGACAGATCATTCACAAAACCTGTCCGGATGCAACGGAAGCTATTAAATGGAGTTTTCCTCATTTTGAATATAAAGGCGATAACTTATGCGTGTTGGCAGCATATAAGCATCATTGCTCCTTTACATTTTTGAAAGCAGAATTGATGAGTGATAGCCGTCTGAAGGCAAGTAAGGATGTAAAGCCGATCCAGCGGTTTTTAGGAAAGGTGACCAAATTAGCAGACCTGCCGCCCGACAAGGAATTTGTAGCGATGCTAAAGGAGGCCATGCTACTGAATGAGAAGGGCATTAAAATAAAAAGGGAAAAGCCGGAAACAGATAAACCTAAAGTATTTGAAACTCCCGATTATCTGCAGGTTGCATTAGATGCCAATCCCAACGCAAAAGCGGTTTTTGAAAGCAAGTCCAATTCTTTCCGCAAGGAATATATTGTATGGATAACGGATGCAAAGACAGATGAAACGCGGCAAAAAAGAATAAGCGAAGCCATAGAATGGATGGCAGAAGGTAAAGGAAGGTTTTGGAAGCATCAGAAATAAGTACTTGTCGCCTCAGATATATTTATCCACGGTGCTTTGGGCTTTCCACCTCTGAGCCAGAGAGCTTAGGGAATTGGAACTGTTAATGGTTCGCAAATTAGATTAAGACGCAATTGCCCCCTTGAATTGTCGCTTTAGCCCATCATGAGTTCGAAAAGGGCGGGGTACATTTGGGTAACAAAAATTTTAATTATGCGAAAGTTAATGATGAAGATGTCGATAACTGTTGATGGTTTTATAGCCGGTGTTAATGGCGAGATGGATTGGGTATTCAAGACAGGGGATGAAGCATCGAAAACCTGGGCCGTTGAGATATGCCGGACGGCAGGCCTGCATATCATGGGCAGGAAGTCGTTTCAGACGATGGCGCCTTACTGGCCGACTTCGACCGATGTTTTTGCCACGCCGATGAACGAGGTTCCTAAGGCTGTCTTTACCCAAAAAGGATTTGAAGGCCTCGATCGGGGTGCCGCACAGTCGCCCGCCGCAGCGTCCTGGGCTGAGGCGCGGATCTTCGACGGCGATCTTGCCGAAGGAATCAGGAAACTCAAAGCCGAGCCGGGCAACCCGATTTTAGCACATGGCGGCGCGGAATTTATGCGTAGCCTCATCGTAACGGGTCTTATCGATGAATACCACCTGGCTATCCATCCCATCGCATTGGGCTCGGGGTTGCCCATCTTCACCGATCTTGTAAAACCGCTTAACCTGAAGCTGGTGGATGTAAAAGCTTTCCCGGGAGGTGTCATAGGACACACTTACCAGGTATAATAAGTATTACAGGTATTCGAGTTAATACAGGCGGCCAGATGTTGTTCCTCCGAATAAACAGGCGGTACAGCAGGTGTTGCACGCTCCCGGGCCCGCAGCTCTTTTTTCAGATTGTCCATACTTGTTTGATAAGATTCCGCATAGGCCCCGGGCAGCCAGTCAGTTGGATATAATTGAGGTTCGGTAAATTTGTAGTTACTATCAAGTATCTCAACTCGCAAGACGCATTTTAAGGGTGCCTACTTACGTCAATCTAATGAAGAATTTAGAAAATGATAGATGCTGAGGCACGAAAATGGGCCGGCATTCACTCCTGATAATTCCAGATGATCTTATACTTAGTATAATATTTGTTATCATTGGCTATATTTATGACGGGTGCGGGGTACTGCATAATGGGGGCTGACTGGCCACTATTCCTGTATTTCGTTGTCCAATGATTTTATATTAACTATTATGATAGATTTATCTCATGCTGAGAAACAAATTCACTGTGTCACGAATTTTCAAGACTTTGTTTCTACGCCATTTAATGGAGAAATTAATGCGATTTGTTGGACTCGTCAACTAATAGGTGATTTTTCTGAGATTGTTAAAAAGGTAGCGTTAAGCGGAAATATAACGACAATTGAACAAGAGGAACTTCGTGAATTGCAGTTGAGTGAACAAGGACAACTTGCCCGTGAAATTCTTTTAAATGACTTGAAAGTATTGACAGCTCACGGCGCATCGCCAACTCTTAATGTGATCAAATACTATGATCGGGATGATACCTATCCGTTTTTTTCAACCGATGTTTATTCTTTTCATGTAGATCGCTCTCCCGTACCAGTCGATACCTTTTTATGTACCTACTATGGCGAGTCGAGTGAAATATTGCCAAATTCACAAGGCGAAAAGAAGATACTTATTCCGGCAATACGTGATGCACTCAAAAAATTATATCATGGAGCAGATGAAGATTTTGAATCATTCTTAAGTGAACATTTTTTTGATCTACATTATCAGGCTAAACCTGATGCACGTCCAATAAGCTTAGGTCTTGGTAACTTATGGAGGTTGGCGGTTGATCATCCTGAAAGTCAGGTTCTGCCTTGCCTTCACCGCGCACCAAAGGAAAAACCTGGACAGAATAGGTTGTTGATGATCTGTTGAATACAAATCCTTAATAGCCGGACGATAAATCCAAAAATTGTTGACCACCATACTTTGAGATGTAAGCGACGAGCACGACATGATGTAAAACTGCAATACTTCGAATGAAGGAAGCCTTCAAATCCCATGACTTGAAGGCTTTTTGTTTTCATCTGGCTGTACAATTTTCGAACTTTTTCAATGGATATAGCATACAGATAAAACCTATCAATCTTCACGGGTACTGGTTGGTTGGTAAATGTGCTTCGGAAATTCAGAAGGTATATACCGCACGGTGTCACCATTGTACCAATCATCCAATCCTGTTATGCTAAGCGTTAGGTGGTATACATAATTCTTTATGTCTTTCTGGTGAACACCAAAATCCGGTAAATCGGATTGAATGGCATCCATTTCCTCCACATAGGAGTTGTGGATACGCTCCGCTTCCTGTATGGCCTCTTCCAGGGATATTTTATGCTGGTGCTTCAACACAAGGATATGATTGCAAACTTCAAATTTCTCGTCAGCCATCTCCTTCTCCAATGTGTACCAATCGTTTTGGATGGCCATGATCCTGCACAACAATGTTCTCAGACGCATGATAATGGGATGCTCGATGATGTGCTTTGGTACCATATAGTTCATGCCGGCTTCGGTCATATCTCCGTATGGATACATGGCAATGGTGTACTCTCTGAGAAATGACAATCGCAGCAGGCTGGGATAGCGGCTCTCACGGCGATACGGCGCTTCTTCCATAATGCCATAGGTTGTATAGCGATACATGTGTCCGGCCAGGCGCTCGATCCATTCGTAAGGCATATAGGTCAGCCACTCATCCCTGCATTTGGCAATCTGGCGGTATAGACCGGTGTCGGTGGGCTTTGGAGTATCTCCCAATATCACTCCTATTATCCGATCTCTTTCTATGGCGATTTTATCTATAGGCCAGCGTTCATAATAGTCATCATATAGTGTAAGCCATAAGAAAAAACGGGCAATGGGCCTTAGATGATCAATGTTAGTAGTAGTAGGGGACATCCAGGATGCGCCATTGGCCAGGTTATGCGCTTTGATTTTTTCTACAGCCTCCTTCGCCATAAACGTGTAATCTTCATCCAGCCACTGTCGTTCTTCTTCGGTAAAATAGCCGGGATGGGCCGGAGGAATGTGGGCCCAGGGATATTTAAGAGGTGGCATGTTTAATTTTTGCAGCATAGCTTTCTTTTTTAAAATTAGTAAGAGGTTGAGGATTTTATAAGATATTAATCGGGCAATTTGTATTCATGGTTTTTCGATTGAGGGTAAACTAATGTCTGAAGAACGGATAGTCTCTGTCATCGTATGGACGCTATTTCTGTCTTTGATCCTTAGAAAGCAGGAGCATGGCTATGGCTGTGGTATAGATGGTATCTCTCAAAACGCTTACCATAAAAATAATTGGCATCACTGCTATTCTGCAACATGTTGGTTTGAAATTTCTGGTAGTGCTTATGTATTACATGTTGTGAAAACGATAATTTGATTGATAATAGAAAGTGCGTATTGCCCGCTTCGTAATGCCAGGAAGGATAAAAAAACAAGGGGCAATTAGTTTGGGGTATGCTGAAAAATTGAGTTTTGACGGATTTTTGCTTCGAGCTACCCGCATCAATGAAGCCGTAGGCTTACGGTGTTTTTTAGACTAAAACATTCCCTGTTGAAGTACAAATAGGGCAGTGATGTCGAGAATGATACAAATTGGCAATAATATGATACAAATTGATGAATCGATTAAAGGAAGTCTCATTAACTTTTGAAAAGTTTAATCACATTAACCTTCTAAAAATTATCTTATGAAAAAATGGACTTTCCTTTCGGCTGTTGCCATCATTCTTAGCTGCGGTTTTAGCATGAAGGCAACTTCCGCATTCAGACAATCTGGTCCCACAGCGGGTTTGCATGCGCCAGCCTTAGCCTGGAATTTCATCTATGCCTTTGGCAACGGTCCAATACCTGGCTTAAGCTGGTCAGGCAATTATTTGTATATTTCTTCCGGTAGTTATGTGGTATATTCTGCGAACGGATATGGATTCCTCACACCGTCTAACCCGGTTTATTGTAATGCTGCAGATAATGCAAGCACCTATGTACAGGTTTATGTAAACGGCGGCAGCGTTTCGTACTACGATTTCCAGCAACAGTAATTACAAAAAGGACAGCGCTGTGTCTGACGTTTTTTTTATTCCGGTAAATTTATCCCACGGAAGAACATTTTATTCCCCAGGGATATAAGTTATGATGCCGCAAAAAGCGCATTTATAACTACAAAAGTCCACGGAGAAATACATGTTAATCCCTCATCTGAACAGCATTTCCGGAGATGATGAAAACAAACAAGGCTGCATTTATATAAATGCTGCCTTGTTTGTTTAGTCATTTTTTTTATACAATTTTCGAATTTATTTTTAATGGATTTGAGTATCAGGTTTTGGACTGGCAACTACAGAATTCGTCTGTCAGGATATTTGCGTTAGTATTTCCATTGAGTTTCTCAAGTAGATACTGATAAACTGGCAATTGGTGTGCACATCCGGGGCCGCTGACTACATTCTTGTCATTTGTCGAATCAACCATGTAGCCCCTGGCTACCTGGGTATAGATATTTTTTTTGTTATTGTCGAACCACTGTGGAAGGTTGGGTACATTATCCGGCACATTATATACCCGCTGGCTTCTGCCTATATTGCTGTTGAACGTATCGCTAAAGGTTTTATCACCTGTCATTGGCGATGCGTAAGTATAGAGGCTAAGATCGATGTCTTTATACTGGCCAACGGTGACAACGGCGGCAAAATAGGTTGCCAGCGTGGCTCCCAGGCTATGACCTGCAACCACTGTTTGTACATTCTGGGCATCTGGCATAATACTCACCGGATTGGCTGCAACAGTCAGGAGAGGGGTAGATATTTTATTAGGATCGTGGGGCAGTGATGTGACCACGCCTGATTTAAAAAGATTGTAAAAGCCGGATGGAACTTGTGAGTTGTTGTTAAACTCACTAAAGGAAGTTGGAACGATAAATTCGTCTGAGAAGAGTTCTGATAAGGTTTCCGTACCGCGGAAGGTGATCACATAGTCTTTAGTGCTCTTATTCTGCGCTATAAAGCCGTAATAGACCAGGCCGGTATCCTCCATCATCTGTATATTGTACAATAATTGGTATTGTAGCTCAAAGTTCCGATCTACTTGTAACTGGAAGTCCTTAGCTCCTAAGACGGCCCTATACGCCAGTATGGAAGGATTTAGTTGTGCTGCCGTATCAGTTTTCTTTACGGCCACTTTGTAAACAAGGTCTGCCAGGTCTACCATTTTGGCATACTTGACTGCTTCTAATAGCGAAATGGATACAGGTTGAGCCTGAGATTGGGTTTCCATGGAAAAATGGTTTTGAGGGTGAGGATTTAATTGATTATTGAGGTACTAAAATACGTTGTTATTTTAGTATGGAGTCCAAATTAATATATTTTTTCCTTTTTCCAATAAAATAATGTTTCAACCCGGTATCAATATATTCTTCATTTTACAGCTTCCTGAATTTGTAAAACAAAATTTTGATACAGTTTAATTTATGCTCCCGATAGTATTGTGATTACTTCTCGTATACTTCTCCGGTACTTAGGATTCGTCTATCTATTACATTCCCATTATAGTTCTATTACTGTTCCACTACATTGTTACTACTGTTACATTACTCTTTTACTACTCTTTTACTACACTCTTACTACTCTTTCACTGCACTATCACTATGCTTTGAGGTACTTTTTTCCGCATAATCCCGCAAAAAGTAACAAAAGCGGACGTTACATTTTCTCGCATTTTCAGCTATGAATAATTTCGCATTGTACTTCGAAGTGCAGTCTATCTGATCAGATGGAAACGCTTAAAAAGCAGGTTGCTATAAATTGTTTGTTTTTAATCGAAAAAATGATAAGCTATGAGTAAACAAGATCAACTGCTCCAGTTTAACGGAGTATCCTTTTTTTCGTTTTACAAAACGAAAAAGGATACTCCGTTAGAAAAAGAAGTGGTGTATCAGGGGAACGGATCGCCAAAGATCCTGCATTCCAACGTACACGGGAAAATGGCGGCAATAGAGGACCATGGTGTATTGTGGCAAACATTACTAATAATATATATAGCAAGCCACACCCTGGTTGACAAATCCTTTAAAATTAGCACCCATAGCAGTAGTATCGACGGTGTAATAATGCGCGCCCCTTGTCTTGCTAAAATATTCATACAGGGCGCGTGTGCCTGCGGGGCGGATACCGGATGTTGGACTATACACCAGTCCTACCGACTTTTCGTATATATAACCTACCTGCTGCGTTAAATTGCTGGTCGTATAATACCGGTCAATGGTATTCAGTGAACGATAGCAATACAATGGCACAGCGCCCGAAAGTACGCCGGAAACAACATAGCCGGCAGTGCCGTCAAAGCTGACAGTATCTTTTCCGGGGCCATATTCCATAGCGTTAGTGGTATAGTAGTAATATTCCGCGCCGGAAGAAGGTGTAAAGATCCGGTAACGGAAGAACGTGCGCAGGCCCGGTGCAGAAGGATAGGTCTGCCTGAAGGCCACGATATCAAAGAAACTGAACCCATTCCATTCCGGTATAGGTAAACGCAGGGCATTCATCACAGAAGCGGAATCGACGCCGGGTGTTCCGGGGATAACGACCACCCCGCCCGGACCGGAATAGTTAGTATCCCGGAAACCGAAACAATGCCCTAATTCGTGAGCAATGACAAGGGTCTTTTGACGGTCGTTCAGCACAGCTGCCAGGTTGATCCTTATGCTAGGGCCACAGCTGCCGCCTGAGGTGGGAAAGCTGGAAGTAGAGATGGCCTGAGAGCTGGTGTCACTAAAGGAGCTGATCACCAAACGGGCATTTGCAGCAGTGGACACACGCATGATCTTAATCCGGCAACCCGCAGCATTCCAGGCCTGGATCGCCTGGTTAATGGGTGTCTGCCAGGCAGAGGGCAAGGGGCTTACATAAATTGTGATACGGGGCGCTACCGAATCGGCCACGCGAAAGGTACTGACGATTTGTTCTGTATGCACATCCCGGGCCGCTGCCTGCGGCGATGGCGATTGCACTACATCCTTACGGCAGGAGAACAGGAAAAGGCTCAGCAATAAAAAAACATATGCGGATAACCGCAGCGGTTGGATAGAGATGGGTTCCATTGGCTTCAATCATTAAGGGTTTATAAGTTGGGATAACTACCTTAAAGATAGGACAGTATTGGTTGCTATGGATATTCAATTTAGTTATTTTAACGCCTGATCTGTCCCTGCCGGCATACCCCTCGGGATATCAATTTATTACAGCATGAAAAAACTCGTCGCCATTTCCTTTTACTCCCGCTCCTGTTTCTTTTTCCAAATAAATTATTAGCAATGAAATAATAACCTATTACTATTGGATTAAGTAATAGGTTATTATTTAACTATTGTCTTATCTGGTTGTCTGCCGATTTATTTCGGGTGCATTAAAGCTGGTAATGGTATTTCCATCATAACGATACACCCCATCAACAGCACCAAACCAAATATTTCCATCATTAGCTTCTAAAATCCCAAAAAACATTGGTTTATTTGTTATTTCGGTTACCATTGGCTTTTTAGGTAAGGAATTTCCGTCATACCGTGAAAGTGCCCAGGCCTGATTAGATAAGGACTGTCCGTCATACCGGGAAAGTACCGAAGCCAGGCTATTATCCCTTTCTGAACTAGTCCAGATATTACCTTTTTTATCCTCGATTATATAACCAACAAACTTCTGGGTAAAATAGGAAAATGCACTGCCGTCATAGCGCCAAAGACCATCATTACCTCCCAGCCAGATATTGCCTTTTTTATCTTCGATTATAGAACGAACATTCTTAAAAGGTTTGTTCTCATGGGAGAAAACGGTAAATGTTTTTCCATCATACACGAAGGTATTGCCTCTTGTAGCCAACCAAAACTTACCTGTTTTGTCTTCAATAATAGCAGTAACTTCATAAGGAGGTCTATCCGGAAAAGTTTTCCCTGTCCGATCTTCCTTCATCGCATCTCCATTTATGATATAATTCCGAAAAGATTTCCCATCGTAACGGCTTGCTCCTCCAAAAACACCGAACCAGATGTTGCCTTTTTTATCTTCATAAATGCTACCAACATCATTATTAAGAAGTCCATCCCTGGTGGTGAAATTTTGAAAGGAGTTCCCATCATAATGATAAACACCTGAACCAATAGAGCCGAACCACAAGTTGCCTTTGCTATCTTCTAAAACAGAAAAAAAACGGGCCGAACTCACTTTACTGGTCATATTGGTAAAAGATTTTCCATCGTATCGAAAAATACCATCAAATGCAGCCATCCAAATGTTGCCCTTTCTATCTTGTATGATATTTCGGGTGATTCGCTTAGGTCCGGATGAAGTAACGCTGCTTTTAGTTTCGGACCTGGTATTTTCTTTTGGGAGGTCTGTTTTGTTTTGTCCTTTTCCTTTACAGGAAGTGAAAAAAACAGACRTTGAGAACACAGTATATATAAGTAGGTATTTCATGTTTATTTTTATTTATTGTCAAAAATTCTCTATAGCGGAAAGGATGCGGCTATGACTGGGATCTCATTGTTAATTAGGTTGTTTTTCAGGACGGCCACGATGTAGGCTCCGTGTTCCTGGTTGGCCGACCGGCGGTAAAGTTGCCAGGGACACCCGAATTAAGTAGTATAAAATCATTATGCCGTTTTTGGGGTACCTTCCGGAACAGTTTACTCTTTTTAATGTAGGCCTGAACGCCATGTTCCTGCCGGGCATATACAGGAGCGTAAATTAATTCTGACAGCATGATAGTCAGGCAGTTCAAAACGTTTTCTTTGTTTTTCATATCGTATCAAAGTTTGATACGGCGAAATTACTTTGATATCTTTGGGGCTGAGGGGTTTGGATTGTAAATAGAAATGTAACCTTTGTAAATAAATCGCAATATTATGTTTGAAAGCCAAAAACTGCCAGAAGGAAAAGGCAGGTACCTATACGGGATGACACTGCTGCTGCTTATCTCCGTCATTTGCGTGGCTTTCAGCATGGAAGGCAATGACGACTTTGATATTGCCAGGAGGGAAGTTTTGCTCCGCAGGATCGGACATGAATTACTCTTACAGTCCGGCGACAGCACATCAAGGGTACTCCCGGTAAAAAAGATCGCTGAGAATGAATACCAAATCAGGTTTGAGAACGATCTTACTTTTGAACCGGACTCCCTGGTGAATACTACCCGGCGTTTGTTGGCGAAAGATCCGCTGGCAAATGATTATGTTGTTAATGTTCTGAACTGTAGCAACTCCAGTGTAGCCTATGGATACGCTATATCCAAAAATACAAAAGATGATATTGTAGCATGCCAGGGAAGAAACCAACCCAGGGCATGTTACATGA
This sequence comes from Chitinophaga sp. RAB17, assembly GCF_052114225.1. Taxonomy (NCBI): domain Bacteria; kingdom Pseudomonadati; phylum Bacteroidota; class Chitinophagia; order Chitinophagales; family Chitinophagaceae; genus Chitinophaga; species Chitinophaga sp. RAB17. Next base: position 261,877 of record NZ_JBFREI010000006.1, read on the forward strand.
TCAACATTAAATTCAAACCAACAGGTATAAATACAGCAAAGAATGGATATCTCCTGGGTAGCCTGTCATTTTTAGCTTTTGTTGGTTTCATTTTTTTGAGATCTGCTAAGCCACGGAGAACGTTACCTAAAGGTGAGGATACCAATACGCCGCCGAAAGCCTTACCTGATAATCAGGGTACCAGGATATTCACTTTTGGCTCGGTTTTGTTTGACGCGGAGAAGCGGCACCTTATAATAAATGAAAAGACCATAGACCTGACTGGAACTGAAACACGACTGCTGCTTATTTTCGCGTTGTCTCCCAATGAGACGATAGAGAGAAGCCGGCTGCAAAAAGAGATATGGGAAGATGAGGGTGTTATAGTGGGGCGTAGCCTGGATATGTTCATATCAAAACTTAGGAAGAAGCTGGAATTTGATCCGAATAGCAAAATTGTTGTTATACGCGGCAAAGGCTATAAACTGGAAATTAGCTCTTAAGGAGCATCTTCCCTGATCTTATTAGAAGTTTGGTATTTGTAAATTTATCGTGAACTACTAATATGGTATTATTGAAGAATTAGTCTTACCGGAGATCGAACCCAAAACAACGCTTTTTGAGCGCCAACGAAATTATTTTTTTATAAGTGTGTCTGCCAGATTGATAGTTTGGTATCACTGATAAAAGACTGTTTCATTTAGCATATTGGCCGGATAGACCTGCCGTTTGCTGCACCTGGGAATATTACTTAATATTGCACGATGCAATCCCAGGTGGGAATGCATCATATTGATTACCTGTATTGCCTGAAGAACTGCATATGTATTATATAGAAATACAATCTCCATTTGCCCGCCGCCCCGTTATCCATCCTGACTGCGATAGCCGGAAAGCTATTGACTTGTACCAGGAGATCGATTGGGGAGGCCTTTATCAACAGATTGAAGACACCAGAAGTAGCCCTGAAAGTCCGTTTTACTTTTTTGAAATAAACCGCCAAAATAGCCTCGGTGAAAAAGAAACGCTTTGTATTTCCGGATACAGGATGGATCTTGTTAGCATAGAATATTTGCGGCCAAAGATGGAACGTGTAGGATTTTTTAAAAAGAAAGATGTGCTCAATCCCGCATTTGCTACCCAGATGGATGCCATGGACACCACTTTTGCATTTTCCTGCCTGCAGGCTTTTATTAAAGGAGATACCGGCTACCTGGAGCAGAATATGTATAGCAAAGAGGAAGATTGATAAACGCTCCGAAGGACTTTAATGTATCGTATTATTTGCAGGAAGTTATCAAGACTGGAAAAAATGACGCCGCCATTAAATAATTTATCTTTCTAATGGACTGCATTTCAGAAAATGATAAAAACAAACAAGGCAGCAGCCATGCTGTCTTGTTCAATATTGTCGGGATGCCTGTAGTTTTTTTACCGGGTTTTATCTATTTTTTGCAATGTTATTTTCATGGAATCATTTCCCAGCATTCCCGTCAGTGCTAAATTTCCCATTGCGTTAACCGGGGAGATGATACCTTTGAAGAGAGGTACTTTTTCCGGAGTATACCATTTTATTTCCAGATCATTATTCTTTTTTGTATAATTTCCGTACCATCTCCTGGCTACAGTATTGAATTCAAAGACACATCCGTTTTTAATATCAAAATATACCACTGTAAGTACACTATCTGCACAACCAGTACGGCTAACAACCTGCTGATTAACCATTATCTGTGTCACTTTGTATTTACCCCTGAGTTGTGGATCTTTATCCGGCTTGCCATGCAGGGTAATTAACAGCACGGGAATATAAATAATAGAAAGACGTAATGCTGTTTTTAAATATTCAGGAAGATGAAGCCTGGGGAGCTGGTCTTTTGCGACAAAGAAGATTTCTTTTAAACGGTCAAATTCTATGAACAGAAAATACAAACAGCCTGACAGCATAATAGCTGCGTGCACGACCACGCTCGTACCGATTTGATAAAAAATATCCATCAGTAAGATGTTTACCAGTATGGGTAACAAGATAAAAACAGCTGCCAGTCTTGTTCGGTGAAACAATAGTAACGCAGCTCCTATTATTTGAGATGCTGCAATAATACAGCCCAAAGGATAAGAGTAACTGAAGAAATACCAGAACAGGTCTTGTGATGAAAAACTACTGTAAGGAAGATCCAGCTTGCTTGCGGGAACTACAAATTGTGAATGAAAAATCTTTTCCCATCCAAATGTTGCCAGGTCATATGCCACACCATAGCGAATGATGCCTTGCCAGAAGGCAAGGGTAGCAGGATTATTTGTTTTTCGGATTTGCCATATTGCAGCGTAAATAATGGCAGTAACCAATATAAGAGTTGGAACGTTCACTATAAGCCTGACAGGCAATATTGTTCTGAAGAAGGTAAACCCTGTACGTAGCGTAGTAGCTCCAATTACCAATCCTGCGAGTGTACAGACAATGAGTTTTTGGGAGAACTTGATTTTTTGCATTTAATGCTAAATTGGTTGATAGGTATAAAGTACAAAATAACATTCATGAAAATAAATTTTCCATGTACCACTTGCAGTATGATACTGTTGGACAAGGATTTGGCTGAAATAGAAGCAGGATGAACGAGCATACATCTCACTTGTACTGTCTGGTGCGGGTGATAAGATTCGAACCTGGTTATGCACGATTTAAAAGTATTTAGTGAATTTATAATCCTTTCATCCTACTTTCTTTGAAACCTGGCGCATTCATAACTGGTAATCCTGGGAAATTTTTTCTGAAAACACTTGATATATTGCTCCTAAAATAGACAAATGTCATATATTTGTGACATATGGATACCAGGCAAACAATTATCAATTCGGCAATAGCCATATTCAACGAAGATTTCTCTGCGCCACTGGATGATATCGTAAATGCAACGGGAATTAGCCGTAGAACATTACATCGTTATTTTAAAGACAGGATAGATTTATTAACGGCTTGCAGAAATGATATGATGAAGACCTGGCAAACTGCAATGATCGCAGCTTATCAAGGTTCATCGGATCCAATTGAGCAGTTGGAACTGATGTTATATGCCGGTATAGATTGCGGGGCGAAATATGCCTTTCTAAATAAGCTGCAGGAGAGAATGCCCAACCATAAAATTCCTGAAAATGAAAAGAATGTTGCTTATGAAACAATCAGGGATAAGTGGTTTAGTTTGATACCGAAACTGCAAAAAAAACGAGTTATCAGTGATCAGCTAACCGCTTATTGGATCAGAGCACTTTTTATCAGTATGATCACAACAACGATCGACACTTTAAAGTCAGGAAACATCGCTCCTAATGATGTGAAAAAGTTCGCCTGGTATTCCTTCAGAAGGAGTATTGGTATTGAATAAATAAAAAGAAGGAATTGTTAGCCCCGACAGTCAGAAGAATTATGGGGAACAGAATATATGAGCAGTTAAATAGATTTCAGTAGGTTTTAAAATTATGGTACACTCTTTTTTAATGATTGGGCAATCTAATATGGCCGGCAGGGGATTCTTAAAGGATGTAGAGCCGATTTATGATGAACATATAAAAATGCTGAGGAATGGACGGTGGCAAATGATGTCAGAACCTATCAATTTCGACCGCCCCAGTTCCGGTATCGGTCTTGCTTCTTCCTTCGCAGCAGCCTGGCGTTTGAAAAATCCCAATAAAGAAATTGGCCTGATTCCTTGTGCCGATGGAGGCACAAGTCTTGACGATTGGGCTGTAGGGGGAGCCCTTTTCGAACATGCCGTACTTCAGGCGAAACTCGCGCAACGGATAAGTAATCTTGATGGTATTCTGTGGCATCAAGGGGAAAACGACTGTTCCCCGGATCGTGCAAGTCGTTATGGAGAAAAGTTTTCTATCATTATTGAAGCATTTCGCCGTGAACTCAGCACTCCTGATATCCCTCTTATCATTGGTGGTCTTGGCGATTTTTTGACCAGTGGCCTGTTTGGCCAATACTTTTCGTCATATCCTTTGATCAATCAAGCGTTGCAAGCGTTTGCCGGCAGCACGCCTCATTGCTATTTTGTAACAGCCACGGATCTTACGGCTAACCCTGATGGTGTTCATTTTAATGCCCTTTCACAAAGATTATTTGGTGTTCGATATTTTGCAGCTTATGATAAGCTGAAAAATGTTTTAGAGCCACTCGCCGATGAAAATGACATTGTGACTGCGATTAATGAGCGTCCATTGACCCGAACAGAGAAAATTAAAGTTTTGGAAAATAAATTCGCTACAGGGGAAATATCGCCTGAGGAATATCAAGCTCAGGTATCAAAAATAGATCAACAATAGTGATCTGAATTTTCTATAGTGTATATGCCTTGTAGCCAGGATATGCAATATGGACAAATGGATTCGAACCACCTTTAACGTATTCAACCTGAGAGCAATGGTTCTTTTGCCTCAGATGGATTCATAATTATTCCAATTAAAAAACCCTTCAAATCTTTGAATTTGAAGGGTTTCATTTTTTTGCCGCCCGGCCTGTACAAATTTCGAACTTATTTTTAATGGATTTAAGACGGCTTGCGAGCATAGCTATGCCATATGATACCGATTGCTTGTAGGTCGTTTTTCTATTGCATAATTCATGTGAAACTGAAAAATATGTGTATGAAATATTTAATATGTACAGCGGGTAAACAAATTGATTTTGTTGACTATTTAGCCTCATTGGGTCACCTCCTCCCAAAAGTAAGCAACCCAGGACTATTGATATCGATCCCCGCCGCGGGACGAAAAAACAATCCCAGCTGTATTGCCTGCAAAGAAGTCAAAGTCGTCACTGCCCCGTCATAGTGAAAGCCACGCTTATCAGAGAGATAAATGTAAACAATCCGTAGGGGCATTTACCTTTCCCGTACAGTAGATTTCTTCTTATAAACGTAATGTCAAGATAATATTTACAAAGGGTTACACTTTTATTTACAATCCAGGTTCCCGATCTGAAGGATATCAAAGTATTTTTGTTGCACAAACTTTAAAAGGATATGGAAAATAAAAGAAATGCCTTCATCAAATCTGATTTATCTGGAGACAGATCTATGTTAATTAAACCTACAAAAAATATGAAAAAAGTTATTTATGCGCTGATCTTACTACTGGTTGTGGTAAGTGGACTAGTATTTGCTAATAGCGAAATAAAAAATGGAGGTTCTAAAAAATCGACCCCCAGGCCACCCTCTGCTGCTAAAATGAAGGCCGAATTGAAACAATGGGAAGCTACCCCTGAAGGTATAAAGTTCAAACAATGGGAAGCGTCTCCTGAAGGTAAAAAAGTGCTTGACGGTGCGGCTAAAATAAGCAAGCATATAAATGCTTCCAGCAATATGGAAGCTGTTGTAACCTCTCTTTCTCTTCCACCAGCCTCACGATTGGGTTTCGGAGTGATGGCCAGGATTAATGGTGACGACTATATTCTCAGCTTTGGACTGGAAACGTCTAATGAATTTCAGCAATTGCGTAGCCTGAAAGTTAACGACAAAATAATTATAAGAAGCCATAATGTGTCGTATGCGCCCAAGTATTTATACCCAATAGTATCGGGCGACTATGTAGAGCGAGATAGTAGAATAATTTATAAACGTGCCCCTCGCAAAGGTGGTTGCTGAGTGCGGAACAATGGCTGGTTACAACAAATACATTATTCCAGGCAGGTTCAATCAGCAAATCATTAAAGGGTTGGTATTTTAAAAATTGTACAGGAGGGCAACTAGAAGAAAAGCTTACTCATTTATGAGTATTACAGTATTTTAGCTCATTTTAATATGAAAAAATCGGACAAATCTATCCACAACATTTGTATTGCGGCAATTAAAAGAAGTACAATAAAGCCATACGACTTCAACTGCACAAGGTTTTATGAAGAACCCACTACTTTCAAAAACGCATACCCGGAAATAGAAATCGGCTTTTCATCCACTGAACCAGTGATTTGCTCTACTGTGATAGATAGAGATAATTTCAGTGTATTGACTACTCAAAAGTTGATAACGAAGGAAAAGGGAATATTACTATCGGGTAATTTAAATGGTGCTTCAGTTAAAACGTATGGCGATTTTAAAGGATACAAAAAAGATTCTTTCACTTTTGGCATAATACATTTGGTAGACGGCAATGAGTTTAAATATTTTATTGAGACTGGTAGAGCTTCTATGGTAATGATTCATGGAGTAAAGACCAGGATTCAAGTTAACGAAATGACTGATTCTCAAGTAATCAATGTAACAGCTATTTGGACGAGAAAAACTGATTCTTCAAGCAACCCGTCAAATTCAACGATTTGAAGGGTTCATTTTAGGAGAGTAGCCTAAGAAGTAGCAACAGCTTTGGATAACGACAGCATTCGAACTGACTTCAGTGTAGCCTATAGGTTAGGTTATATCCAAAAATACAAAAGATGATATTGTAGCACGCATAGGAAGGGAGCAACCCAGCGCATGTTACATGATTAACATTAAATTCAAATCGACAGGAATAAATACTGTAAAGAATGGATATCTTCTGGGGCAGCCTGCCATTTTTAGCATTTGTTGGTTTTATTTTTTGAGATCTGTTAAGCCACATAGAGCCTTACCCAAAGTGAGGGTACCAGCGTATTCACTTTTGGCCTGGTCTTGTTTAATGCGGAGGAACGGCCGCCGGTAATAAATGAAAAGACCATAGACCTGACAGGAACGGAAACACGCCTACTACTCATTTTCGCGTTGTCTCCTAACGAGACTATAGAGAGAAGCCGGCTGCAAAGGGGATATGGGAAGATGAAGGTGTTATTGTGAGGCGTAGCCTGGATATGTTTATATTAAAACTTAGAAAAAAACTGGAACCTGATCCGAACAGCAAAATAATTGTTATACGTGGTAAAGGCCATAAGGGTGAAATTAGCTCTTAAAAAGAATCTTCTCGTAATGTCTGTGAGTTGCTTCGCTTTGAAGTATATAAACAAAGTGATTCATGTGCAAACAATTGAATTGTCAAATTCGGGCAGTTTGTCGATAGCCAGCCCCTAAATAATGCAACACTACCGGAATGAGAAAACGCCCGCAAAGAAGTTTAGCCGGCAAAATCCCTATGAAAATCAGAATTTGAAACATTTCCCACCGTGATCTGCAACATTTGAGTCCACCTTTTAAGGAATAGCTGGGTAGTTTTGCAACATTCAGTAAGAGAACGATTCCTGTTATGAAAATACGCCTGCTCCCATTAAGCTGCCCGGGGCTATTCCGGTATAATGACATGATGTTAGCGCTTTCGTCCCACACCCGCATAAGGATAACGTGTTTCGTTTTGTCAATTTTCTCCACACAATTTTACTTAAACGAACTTAAATTCCATGAAAACAAGATTACTAACACCATTTAAACAAAAGGTTATGCTGCCTTTTGTCTTCGAATCTTTCAGGTCCTTTCAGATATTCCCGCAGTTCAGGCAAAAGAAACTTGCCTTTCTCTGTTTACTGCTTCTGGGTATGGTATTTCCGGGCTATAAAGTGGCGGCGCAGTCCACCGGCTATGTCTGGAAGAATGCGCCTGTTGGTGGCGGCGGATTTGTGACAGGGATCGTTACCCACAAAACATCCGGCGATAGGTATTGCCGCACGGATGTAGGTGGAGCTTACCGCTGGGATGCCGCGAACAGCAAATGGGTTCAGCTGCTCGACTGGATTAACGAGTCAGAAAATGGATTTATTGGCGTGGAAGCCTTGGCGCTGGATCCGCAAAACGCCAATAATGTTTATATGCTCTGCGGTACCTCCTATATCAACAACGGAAGAACGGCTATATTGAAATCTACGGACAAAGGAAATACTTTCACCTATACAGATGTTACAGCTAAATTTAAAGCGCATGGAAATGGGAATGGGCGCGGGAACGGAGAACGTCTTGCGGTAGATCCCAAAAACAGTAACATATTATTCTGCGGAACCAGGGCTAACGGATTATGGAAAAGTACGGATGGCGGCGTTACCTGGAATCTAGCCTGGAATGGCGTAACCACTACACCCAATGAGAACGGAATATGTTTTGTTGTTTTTGATCCTTCAGGCGCCGTAGTGGGAGGGGCTACTCAAACCATGTACATAGGCATTTCCCGCACAGGAAGCGCGAATATTTATAAAAGTACAAACGGAGGCGCCACCTTTACTGCCATTTCCGCAACCACCAGTTTTATGCCGCACCGCGCAGCGTTGCTGGGAACTACGATGTATGTTACCTATTCGGATGATGCAGGTCCGCAATCCGGTAACGGTGATGGAAAGCTGTATAAGCTCAATACGGCTACCGGCGTATGGACAAACGTTACCCCTGTTCACTCGAAGGATTATGCCTACGGCGGAGTAAGTATAGACCCGACTAATGTTAACCGGGTAATAGTTTCTACCTGTGGCATGTATTGGAACAACCAGTTCGGTACCGGCTGGGGAGACTTTATCTTCCTTTCTACCGATGGTGGATCTACCTGGGCACTAAAAAACGGCACGAACGCTACATATGATAGTAATGGCATAGGGTGGTCTGTCGGGGGCGCGGTTAACTGGATGGACTGTATCGAGTTTGATCAATCCAATCCTTCAAAGGTGCGGGTAATCGGCGGCGGCGGAGTATATACCTGTTCCGATATTACAGCCGTAAATCCTTCATGGAAATATGATGTGACCGGGCTGGAAGAAACTGCGTTACTTGACGGGATAAGTATTCCCGGAGGGCCGTTTATTTCTTCTTTTGGAGATGTAACAGGTTTTGTGCATGATCCGCTGACTGCTTATCCCACAAAGAAACTTAGCCCTGTGGATTATAACAACCAAAGCATTGCTTATGCTGCAGGGAATACAAATAAAGTAGTAAGAGCTTCTAACGGGGGAAACGTTGTTTACTATTCCACCAATAAAGGTGCTGCATGGACGGGAGCCTCCACCAATATGGGAGCAGGAGGAAGGGTTGCCGTCAGCGCTGATGGAGGAACTATACTGCATTGCCCCGGAGGTTCAACAACTACCTATTATACGACGAACAACGGAGCCAGCTGGTCCGGCTGTTCGGGTGTATCACTCGGAGACGCTGCTCCGGTTGCCGACCAGGTAAATTCAAACTATTTTTATATTTACAATCCAACCAACGGACAAATGCTGAGGAGCTCCAATAAAGGAGTCAGTTTTTCAGTAGCAGGCACACTAGGCGCGTCTACCGCGAATCATCCGTGGGAACCAGCCCTGATCCGCACAGCGCCAGGTCTCGAAGGTCATGTGTGGGTACCTCTTGGGCACAATGGATTAAAATATTCCACCAACTACGGAGCCGCCTATACGGCTGTTTCAAATGTAACTTATTGTAAAACGGTTGGAATAGGAAAGGCAATACCCGGATCCGGCTATCCCACAATTTTCATCTGGGGAACAGTGTCGGGCGTGACAGGTCTTTTCAGATCAACAGATCAGGGTGTGAGCTGGATCAGGATAAACGATGATGCCAACGAGTTCGCAGGCGCGCCATTGCTGATCGGAGACATGAACGTTGCCGGAAGGGTATATATGAGCGCCGGCGGAGGAAGAGGTTTAATTTACTGGGACCCTGCCGCCTGTACACCTACTGCCATCACACCGTATGTACAGGTTAATAACGGAACCTGGCAACAAACAGCCAATGCTTCTTTAGTTGCAGGTGGAAGCGTACAGTTTGGTCCTCAGCCCACACAGGGAGGATCCTGGAGTTGGAGCGGGCCGAATAATTTTAGTGCGGCTACGCGGGAAGTATATATTTCAAATATCCAGTTCAGCCAGACAGGAAACTATATGGCCACCTATACCAACAGCGGTGGATGTCAAAGCACGCAAAACTTTAACATCGCCCTGATTGGCTCTTTACCGGGAGAATCCCAGGCAGGGATTAGCGATACTTCGGCTGCCGGCAAATCACCGAATGGCAGCGCTGATGAGAATGCGGTTAGTATATATCCGAATCCCACCAGTGAGGGAAGGTTTACCATCTTGCTGAAGGAAATCCCCAAACGCGCGATCGTAAGGATTTATGATAACCAGGGCAGAATACGTTATGAAAAGAAAACGCAGGGCGGTAACAAAATTGAGGTTGATTCCCGGCTGAATAAAGGACTCTATATTATCACGATAGATTCAAATGGATCCAGTTTCACCAGGAAGCTCGTCGTTCATTAACAGACCTTTCTCCGGTTCATGGGAATGCTTCCGGCGAAGCATTCCCAATTTCACGCATAGATAGATCGCCATAACAATTTTTTACAGTTGGGAGATCGATATTTTCTTTTTTTGATTTGATAAAATTGTAAGTCAATAGTTATGAAAATGAATTTTAAAAACACAATTCTTTTAGTTTGGCTCCTGATTGGCATGAATATCGGAATAATGAATCCGTTACAGGCACAACAGGTTGCTCAATTAAAAAGCCCGGACAAGGCCATTGTCCTAAATGTATTCTTATCCCCTTCAGGGGAAATTCAATACGGGATACAAAGATCCGGTGTTGATATCATTCACCCTTCGGCTTTAGGCGTGATGATGAAGGCGCATGATTTTACACAAGGCATGAAGCTGGTCATGACAGCAAAACCGGTACGGATAACAGATAGCTACCAAACGAAGAATGCAAAAAAAAGCAGCATTTTTTACCAGGCGAGTCAGTTAGTGATGACTTTTGCTAATGATGGAAAGGAAAAAATGGATATCATTTTCAGGTTATCCAACGACGGGGTAGCTTTCCGGTACCGGTTTCCCTGGATAAAAAATAGTGAAACGATCGTTAAAGAACATTCCTCATTTGCATTTGATAAAGGAACAAGGGCCTGGTTGCAACCCATGAGTGAAGCAAAAACAGGTTTCGAGCATTGTCATCCATCTTATGAAGAACATTATTTACAGGATATTCCTGTGGGCACGGTATCGCCGTTAAAGTCGGGGTGGGTGTACCCTGCTTTGTTTAAAACAAATGATACCTGGGTATTGATTACCGAAGCGGCGCTTGACGGTACTTATTGCGGCACAAGATTGAGCAATGATTCTGCCTCGGCTGTTTATTCAATCGGCTTTGCTGATCCGAGGGAAGTGTTTACCGGCGGGGGCTATTTACCGGTAAACAATAAGCCCTGGCTTACACCCTGGCGTATTATTACCATTGGAAGTTTGAAAACAATTGCTGAGTCAACACTGGGCACCGATCTGGCTCCGGCAGCAATGTTAAAGGATACCGCTTTTATAAAACCGGGGAAAGCCAGCTGGAGTTGGATCAATAGCAAGGATGACAACATCACTTTTAATGAACAAAAGAAATACATTGACTATGCTTATGACATGCACTGGCAATATTGCCTGGTAGATGCAGACTGGGATACCAAGATAGGATATGATAAAATAGCTGAACTGTCTGCATATGCAAAACAAAAGAATATTGGATTGATATTATGGTATAATTCTGCGGGTGACTGGAACACAATCGCTTATCATCCTAAAGATCTATTGCTTACCAAGGAAGGAAGGGAAAAGGAATTTAGCCGTTTGCAGGCAATGGGTATTAAAGGCGTAAAGATTGATTTTTTTGGTGGAGACGGCCAGAGCATGATCCAATACTACATTGATATTTTGAATGATGCTGCAAAATATAAGCTGCTTGTAAACTTCCACGGCGCTACATTGCCAAGGGGCTGGCAAAGAACCTATCCTCATCTTATGACAGCCGAAGCAATTTACGGTATGGAGATGGTAACATTTGACCAGCAGGCAGCCGACAAGCAGGCCAACCATTGCGCTATGTTGCCATTCACCAGGAATGCATTCGACCCGATGGATTTTACGCCCATGAATCTAACGGGGCTTACGTCGTCTAATTGTATCAGAAGAACTACTCCTGCCTTTGAACTGGCCCTTTCGGTTTTATTCTTATCGGGCATACAGCATTATGCACAATCACCGGAGGGAATGGTGCAGGTACCCGTTGATGTGAAAGATTTTTTAAGAAAGATTCCTGACAACTGGGACGATGTGAGATTTTTGGAAGGATACCCGGGGAAATACGCTGTTATAGCCAGGAGAAGTGGCAAACGCTGGTATATTGCTGGTATTAATGGAGATAAAAATGAAAAGAAAGTAGATATTGACCTTTCCTCATTTAAGAAAAGCGTGGCAACCTTGTTTACAGACGGTACAAAAGGTGAGCTGTTTTCAAAAACAGTCCTGAACACAACAATGCAAAAGAAGGTTGATCTTACTTTGAATGCAAATAGTGGATTTGTAATGGTGCTTGAGTGAATTTAAAACAAAAAGGCCGGTTTTGTATATTCAAGATCTTTAGCGGATGATTTTGTGCTTTCAGTAGATATGAAGAAAGCGCAGCTCTCACATTTTCATTTGTTGAGTACGGGTATTATATTAACGCCTAAATTATTAAACGCGATTATGAAAAAACTCTTCTTTTACAGTATTACACTGCTATTGCCTGCCGTACTTCATGCCACAATCAGGCTGCCGGCACTCGTTGGCAGCAACATGGTGCTACAGCAAAACGACAGTGTAAATATCTGGGGATGGGCAAACCCTTCAGAAAAAGTTACGGTGTTTACAGGCTGGGATAACAAAACAGTGACGGTTACCACAAGCGGTGATGCAAAGTGGACTTTGAAAGTACATACGCCCGCAGCAGGAGGTCCCTATGAAATAAGGCTGAAAGGATCCAATGAAATTGTACTGAAAAATATCCTGATCGGTGAAGTATGGCTGTGTTCAGGGCAGTCTAACATGGAGTATGGCTACTATAACGGCATCCGGCAAATAGCAGAGGAGCTGCCCGTTTGCAGTAACAATAATATCCGGTTCTTTAACATAGCTAAAACTACGGCCGCAGATCTCCAGGAAGACTGTCACGGAAGCTGGGAAGTATGCGACAGCAACAGCCTGAAGCCCTTCAGTGCAGTGGGATACTTTTTCGGCGCAAAACTGCAAAAATCGTTGGGGGTACCTGTTGGACTGATCAATGCCAGCTGGGGAGGAACACCGGCTGAGGTATGGGCGCCGGAATATCTTGTAACCGGTGAACCCGGGCTTTCTGCTGCTGCCGCTAAGTTAATGCCTTCTGTCTGGTGGCCGAACAAGCCCGGTTATGCTTATAATGCTATGATAGCCCCTCTTATCAATTTCAACATAAAGGGAGTTATCTGGTACCAGGGAGAAGCCAATGTGAATACTGCGGATACCTATACACCATTATTCACTGGCATGATAAAGGCATGGCGTGATGCCTGGCATAAACAGCTGCCCTTTTACTATGTTCAGATAGCACCGTTCTCCTACGAAAAGGAATATCAGGCGGCATTGCTTCGTGATGCACAGGCACGCAGCAGCGCTCTTGCCGGAACCGGTATGGTAGTAGTAGCCGATGTTACAGAAAATGTAAAAGATATTCATCCCCAGGATAAGAGAACAGTTGGCAACAGGCTTGCCAATTGGGCGCTTGGGGAAAATTATGGTAAAACGGGATTTACCTGGAAAAGTCCGGTATTCAAAGAAATGAGCATCCGCAAAAATAAAGCAGTGCTACATTTTACCAACGTTCCTACTTCTCTCAGGATCAATGGCAAAGCACCAGCTGCATTGTATATAGCCGGAGCAGACAATGTTTTCTATGAAGCATCCGCAAAGGTGGAAAATGACGCGCTGATCGTTTGGAGTAAAAACGTAGAGAAGCCTGAATCGGTAAGATACGGTTTTTCCAATACGGGTATTGGTAATGTTTTTTCTTTGGAAGGGTTACCTGTTCGTCCTTTCCGTACTGATAACCTGCCGGTTGCACCGTAAATGAAAATTAACATTTAAAAGTTTATGTTATGAAGCCTCTCCATTTGGCCGGTGACATCCGTTACCGGCTAAATGGGTCCGGGCCATTTCAAAGAAATCTTTTCATTGAATTTGTTTTTGCATACAATAAATGGCAAATATGCGTTTTTACGTCTTTGCAAAAATGCGCCTGCTTATTCCCGGATGTTATTTCGTATAAATTTCGAAAATTTATTAATTGGTATTCATGTAAAATATTGGCGCTAACTAAAGCGCTGTTGGGAGGGTTGCTTTAAAAATATAGACACGCTACTCGCGCACAAGCGATATGAAACACATTTTTACCTGGCACAAGGGTTAATTATTAGAGCTAAACGAGACAATAGATTTGAAGAAGTGTTACAGCAATTGAAGAATGATGATTTTTAGGAGGCGATACTCCGGCGCTCAGAAGGTGCACTATGAATTTCATGAACCAGGGTGCTTTGATTTCTTCTGCAAAACTGGGATCAGGCGGACCAGCGATAGAAATAAGTTTTCCCCCGGGTTTTAATACTCGCAGAGATTTTTCAAGAGTCTTTGCATCCTGACTATTCAATACTATATCGTAATCTTTCAATACTGTTTCAAAATCCTCTTTCCTGTAATCAATTACAATATCTGCACCGAGACTTTTGACTAAATCAATATTACCGGCACTTGTTGTGGTAGCTACAGTAGCGCCCAAATGTTTCGCGAACTGAATGGCAAATGTGCCCACACCACCAGAACCTGCCTGGATGAAAACCTTGGCTTTATGAAATTGTTCCCGGCTGTCAAGGGAAATATATGTAGCAGCAAGAAACCGGTTCTCATTAAGTAGCGGTTGAAAAACGTTGTCAAATAAATCTTTTCCTGTTTTATCTTCCTCCGGTTTAAGTGACTCAATAATATAGAACCGGTTAAAGGTTATCTTTCCCTGCATTATATCCAGATATTGAGAAATTCTAGTTGAAACAGCTTCAGTAGGTAAACCTATATATTTATATACCTCTGGTGGCTTTGTTATTTTCAAATACATGTAAGGTCTGTTCCGAATCAAGCACGCACATGCGGTTATCAAATACATAGAACGCATCTGCAGCCGCCGGGATCATAATACCCCTGCGGCCTGTTTTACTGGTATCATGTATCGGGTAATGCCATAATAGCTCGCCGGTTTGTATGTTCCACTGGCTGATTGTGGTATCAAGGATACTAGCCAGGTACATTTTATTATCCTTGAATATTACGTTGGCGTAAGGATCAATTCCTGCTGCTTGGATGCGGGATGAAATGTCTGCACTGAAAAGTCGAAGGCCGTCAGTTGCACCAACATGCCATATTTCAGTATTTACAAAACATAGGATGGTCTTGTCAGTTGCCTGGAATTTCATGCCTGCGCCTTTTACCTGCCAGGATAACTGACCGTTGCCAGCATCCAGGCAAAGTAAATAGTCTGTTTGACCACCTGTAACACCCACGTATATACGCCCTGCGGCAAACTGCAGCTGACCGGTGATCTCATAGGTATCTGAAGGAAGGCCCAGGTCTTTTATATTCACCTCCCAGAGAAGGCTACCATTTTTTTCGCTGAAACCGGTGAGGATTTCTTTTTTCTCAGTATGCGTGGCAATCATCTGATTGCCATTGCTGGCAAAAAGATGGGTATAGGTGCCATCAGTTTCCCAGATAATGCTGGCAGTCCGGAAATTATATTTGCTCAGCTTCCATCCGGAAGCCGTTTTATTTCGGATGATCATGTTATCATCATACAGCAGTTTGATCTGCAAACTCCCTGTATATCCGAAGGGATATTCTTTTCTAATGTTGCTATTTGTATCCCATGCAATGATCTTGTCCCTGGTGCGAATAATCACCTCCTCATTTATTATTCCTGCCAGCACAAACGGTTCCGCATGTGGTGCGGTTTCGGTAAGGGAAAGATTATTGTCCAGGCGTACAATTGCATTATTACCGTTTTTATAAACAATGTCTGTTGCTGTAATAATAGGATCTGGTACCTGGTTTAACTGGCGGACTAACTGCATCATATTATCTTACTATAAATTTGTACTATTAGGTAAATTCAATGAAAGGTGCAAGGGAAATCAGGGATTTCACGCCAATGAAAGCTAATATACAATTTAAAGTAGTATTTACCGTAGTGGCATGATAGGGGTAAGCTGGGAGGCTTTGATGGCTATGTACTCCTTCTCTCTTAGGTGCTCTGGTGCTGGAGTGTCAAGAGGATAAATAATGGCAATATCCCATATCCGCTCTGGACGTTCCGGCAAAGGTTTCCCGGTAAGGTTGGAGTTTGTCTGTAGCAGGAAAGTTGCTTTTTACCACTGGGTTAGTTGCAATTAATGTGGCGATTGGAGTGTGGCTGCTTTTTTCAAATAAGTCATCTGGTAACTGCCCGAAATAAAACCGCTAAAATGCACGCTTGCCATCCGGATCAACATGCCTCTGTCGTAGGTTTTGATAGCATAGGTTAAGGCTATAAAGTACCGATGATTGGTTTTGCTACCCCTACCACAATGACTGCTAATTCCCTTTCCAGATTGTTACGATTGGCAAGGCTATTGGTAAGTATCACAAACCCGGAGTTAAGCTGAGGGAAACATTCCAACGAGCTACGCGAACCGCCCGTTCCGCCACTATGTTCGAGAACCTTATAGCCGTCAGGCGTACTGTGGATAAACCAATTGAGTCCCATGCCTTCTTTTTCTGTGCCAAAAGTAACGTTGTGCGATAGCGCTATAGCTGGGCTTGTCTCTTTGTTGTTGGCGTTTATAAATTTAACCATGTCAGCTGTGGAAGACCGTAGCGCACCCATTGCAGGCAGCTTCGAAATATCCCATAACGGCACCACTTGTCGTTGCTCATTATGGGGCCACGCAATGCGACTGGTCGGCAATGAGGTTATATCTATGCGCGTATCCTTCATCTGTAAAGGTGTAAGGATCTTGTTGGATACCAACGCAAAGTAGTCTTGTTGATAAGTGTCTTCTAGTATGATGCCTAGCAAGGCTACCGCCATGTTGGAGTAGGAATAGATCTTGCCGGGCAGCGTATCCATTTTCATCTGGTGTAGCCCTTCATAAAGCAATTGCCGGTTATAATCACGCAGCGGATTAAGGGAGTCGTAAGCCGGCCTTTGCCACATGTTGGGGAAGATGCGTGTTATCCTTGAAGTATGGTTGGTCAGATCGCGTATGCGGATGGGTACCCCCTTATAACTCAGGTTTGGATACGATCCTTTCAGGTAGTGGCGTATATCATCCTCCAGCCTGATTTTTTTATCCAATATCGCCTGTCCCAGTAAGATACCCGTAAATGATTTGGTAGCAGACCCTATCTCGTAAATAGTATGGATATTCGGAAGCTGGTTAGTACCTGCTTTCGATTCTCCGTAATTATAAAAGTGGATGGTGCCTTTTTGCACAATCCCTATCGATAGCCCTACTGCTTTTTTATCCTGAAAATATCGCTGAGCGCTTTGATCAACCAGAGAATCTAACCTGGTGACAAGTGGGT
This sequence comes from Chitinophaga sp. RAB17, assembly GCF_052114225.1. Classification (NCBI taxonomy): domain Bacteria; kingdom Pseudomonadati; phylum Bacteroidota; class Chitinophagia; order Chitinophagales; family Chitinophagaceae; genus Chitinophaga; species Chitinophaga sp. RAB17. Next base: position 279,245 of record NZ_JBFREI010000006.1, read on the forward strand.
TGTCGCTTGGTATCGATAATTGCTGGCCACTGCAAAACGAAACAGTCAACGACAGTATAGCGCAGAACGTTCCACGAGCAGTATTGGTTCTTTTATTTTGGTTCATAAAAGCTGGTTTACCATATTACATATTAACGGCAATAATAAGGGTTTAGGTACCCCTTCAGCTATTAAAATAATTACCACGATAATTTCGGCAGGAATTCACCTGCCTTTAAAAAAAAACGGCAGGTAGTTAAAAGTGTTGCTCGGTCGGTGCAAGCTGTTGGAGGAAAAGGAGAATACTATTAAAAAGGAAACAAGAGAGTGGAAAATGTATGTTGATGCCAGTGAAACGGGTGCCCCGGGGGAATGGTATCAGTATGTTCATCCGGGAGATCCTAACCATGATAAGGAAGGTATATGGAATAAGTTTACCAACTCTATCCATTTTGTTGCTGAGAAAATGTCTTACGATAAGAACATTCAACAGGATAGTGTTGGTTATTCTGCGTCCATTAGTGCTGTTTTTTTTCATCTTCGATGGCTTCCACAGCATACAATGGCCAACCAGGCAGGACGATAGGTGAAATATTTACCTGTGGCTACCCATATGTAATCTGTCTGGATTGATCATGGACCGCATCCAGGAGAATATGCTAAACTTCATGCCTTGATACTGCTTGTCGGGATGACAAGACACATTTCGAACTTTTTTGTGGCTGATTTAATCAGAATTGATAGTTTTCATCAGAAATCAGCACAAAAATTATCAGCAATGAAATAAAGTCTCTATCAATTGAAAGCACTCTGGTGTATACCTGGAATAATCCGCTTCGCGGCTATACCCTCCATTCTCCCATCCATATGATTTGCACCATAACCGAAGCTGAGTAGCGGACAAAAGCTGAAAATATATTCGTCGCCCGGCCATATGTGCTAATGCACTGTTAGCGGCCGGCAAATTCGTTTTGAGTTGCCTTCAGAACTTAGGTACAGCCCAATTTGTTGCAGCAAGCCAAGTAAATCCGGTTGTCCATATTCTTCAATAATCTGGTTATACGCCAATCAGTAAAAATTCATTGCCTGAACTTTGATGGATTTTCCGGTTGGAGAAATCCTAAAAAATGCTCCGTCATGTGTGCCCTGCATGGTAAACCAAATGGCTGTTTCATTCTCTTCAGAAACCATTTCTTCCAACGTCCACTGAATGCCAGAAAATCCCGAATGCATCTTGCCTATAATCATTAAATAGCTGTTCGGATCTCTTAATGGTTTCGATTGTCCGGGAACATAAAACTTAATGCACTTGAAAATATTGTTCAAGAAAAAGCCGGTTTAACAAAACCTTTGCATGATAGTTCCTTGCACAAAGCTCTATTTCAAAAAATACAAGTTTCAGACAGTTAGCGTCAATTCTTGGTGAAATTTGTGAATATGTGAACGATTTTGATAGGCATGGAAGAAACCCGAATAGACATGCTGTTGATCCCGATGAAGTAGAATCGTACCTTTATTTATCGTGTATAATAATACGTATGACTATTCTAAAATTGCCAAATAAAAAGAAATCCTTATTTTAGCAAATCCACCTGCAAATTTTAGATTAATAGCACTATGAACATCTTAGAATTGATAAAAAATCAGATCAAACAAATCGTCCAAATCGAAAAATCAATATTCTTAGATGCAGTTATTTCTCATTTAGAGAGAGCGGAACGCTATTATAGCTTAGGAGAAGACGATGACAACTATTACAATGATGTTATTTATCGAACTAACCAGGCTTTTGAAGGAGCATTGAAAGAGGCGTATAAAATTCTAGCTGGAAAGTCAGAATCAGAAGTAACTAAAGAGACACCTTACAAGATTGAGAAATTTTTTGAGGACAATGGAATTTTCAAAGTTCGCGTCTTAGAACTATTTAAGAATTACAGGAGTGAATGGCGAAATAAATCAACCCATGATTATAAGTTGTTCTTTGATAACAATGAGGCATTCATCGCTATCTCAAGTGTTTCATCGTTTGCTTATTTACTGCTTAATCAGATTCTTGAAAAGATTGCATTTGACCACCAAAAAAGCAAGATTGAGCAATCAAAAAATGAAATTCTGAAAATTAAAGAAGACGGATTAAAAGTAGCGAGGAGGCTATTTGAAATAATCTCGATGCTATTTTCTGAAACAATTAATTACGGTGATTTAACAACAAAACATCCTTTAGAAGCCCAGTTGATAGGTTTTCTAAAGGCTAATCTTAATTCATTTTTGCCCTACGTTGTTGTAAAAGAGGAACCTAACATAGGCAAGAACTTAAGGCCAGATTTTCTAATTGAGTTAGATAGCGAAAGAGTGATTCTGGAAGTTAAAAAGTTTTCAAAACAATTAGATAGTGCTCTTTCTGTTCAACAGTTATTGACATATTTAGAGCATGCTCAAATAGAACACGGAATTGTACTAGCTCTTGATATTTCCAAAAGCTTTAAACCGATGACGATAATTGATCATAAGGTTGAGAGTAATAATTTAAACTATACAATCCGTGTAATAAGCAATTAAACTCGTTTACTATTTAGTTCCATTAGCCTTAAAAAGAATATTTTTTCATCAAAAGGGAGCAAAATGACCACATTTGATCACATTTATTCCCTTTTGATCATTTTGTCGGGGGCGGCAGGGCACATTTCGAACTTTTTAATCGATGATTTAGTCAAAATCGATGCTTTTATGATTAAAAAACATTTAAATCGTGCATTCTGCAATCCCGTCAAATGACATGCAATGACCGCCAATTGACTATAATTATCATATACGTAAAATGTCTAAATAGGCTATTTTTAGTTAAATTTATCTTTAAGTATGAAGAGTAACTCGAATCGGTATTTTATTCGTTACTTAATACAACACTACACAAAACTCAAAGAAAAACATTTCGTATAACACTATGACATCTTCAATAGAAAACTTATCCCATTTATACCCAACAAAACCTCTCTGTGTTTCATGCAAGTAAAAGACCTGGAACTATATCATATACACCGAAAGAATCACCATTCCGAATGTTGGCAAGTTGGCAAAGAGTTCATAACTCCAATAGACGACTATAACTATTTTTTTGGCGGGCTTTATAGTGAACCTCACCGGACAATTTCAAATTGGCCGACCGAACAAAATCTAATAGAATATCTATCTCCAAATATTGACAAGTGGCATAAATTTCGTCGAACAGAGATGCTATCTCAGTCAAATACTGATCTTTTTGATTATGGATCGCACCTTCTTGACATGCTCGATACAACATTTGATGCTCTATTGACTTCAAGAAAAATAGCCAGAGAACTCATTTATGAAAGAGTCCGCCAGTATGTGGACAGTAGTTTACCATCAAGGTTAAAATGTGTTTGGTTGACATCGCTCGAAAACCTAAACAAATGGTACTTAGACTTTAAAGAAACCTCTGCAAATTGTCAAATTTTCAAAGTGTCTGCGACAGGGGAAATATTTAATGCAGACGGCTCCTATATTAAACTCGACATATTCAAAATATCCGATTTCGAACAGACGGCTGAGAAATACTGGCGTGGAGAGAAGAGTAAAAGTTCTCAGTATTTGGACGAGATTTTATTTGAAGGCTCTCTAAAAATTATCGATAAATATAGTAACCCTCTTGAGTTAAGAAATAGCAGCTAATATTGGCATTGTCAATGGTAGAGCTGAACGGCTTCGATTAAACTCTTATGCAAAGTTTATGATAAAACGCTAGCATATGCTAATTTCGAAATAAACCAACAACGATGAGCGAAACAACTCTACCATCAGAAACTCCAAAGCCGGAAGAACCAGCGCCACGCGAAAAAGAAGAAATACCATTGGACGAAGTTAGGGATGTGGTTTCAAAGATGAATCCACAATGCGATTTTGATGTAAGTATGACCTTCTTTTACGATGAGACAAACAATGTCAAAAAATTTCAATGGAAAAATGCAAACCTCAATGTGACAGATGAGAAAAGTTTCATATTAGGCGGTGTATCTTATGATGGAAACCGGCCCGACTTGACAGACATATTCTCTGGAGTACAATTAGATAAAAGCTATGTCGAAGTGAAGTTTAGGCACATCTGTCGGAAAGGCGATCTTCTAGACTGTCTTAAGTCCAGCATGCTAACTCCGTTACTGAAGAAAATCTTGAACAAGGAGCTTTATATACATCTCTCGTCCTTAAATGTATTGTATTATGCTCTGGCGGACATCATTGATTCTGCACTAAACGACTACCCATTTCCACAAGCTTTCGATCCTCGTTTTGGGAACCTGCTAAAGGATACACTTTACCGAATAGCGGCAACAGAACGGGAAGACTTCATGGATATGTTGTATGAGTATGAGTATCCAAATATCCCTAAGGATAAGTGCTCTGAGTTTGTCTCCGACCTTCTGACCATCGTAGATAGCTTTTCCAGGGATCCGCTTTTTCATTTTGGTGTTCAAAATTTGAAGCATGTACTGAAACATGCACTGAAAAAAGCTGAACTAATCTTCCTGACCGATGAAAAGAAACATGTCATGATAGACGGGCTAGTCTCTCTCTATCAAAGGCCAGTTTATACATTCATCAATTCTGTGCACCATTTTGATCAGGAAGCAGATATAAAAAAGGAAATGGAAAGGGTAACTCTTACATACCACGGCGAGCCGATTGCTAATTTTGACTTCAGTGACTCAAAGGCGGACATACTAACCCAGGTGTCAGACGTAGTAGTTGGTTTGCTGGGGCAGGTTTCCAATTTCATTAACAAACATACTATGGAGGAAATTAAAGAACAGCTGGCGACTTTAAACAGCGTGCAAAAAGAGAATTTAGATTTACTGAGACAATTAGCAGAAAAGTCATATAGAAAGAACATTGCCTTTTTCCACTACATTGAGGGCGGAGAAAACAAGCTAAAATGGGAGAAGGTTATCTTTTACTAAATTATGCCTCCTTATGGTCTAATCACGGAGCTCACTGGTATTCGTAAATTCCTTGAAAGTTTCTTCATCGCAATTCCTACTGGCTCATCATTTAGAATAAAGGAAAAATGCATCGCAGATAATATCGCCTATATCGTTTAGAGCAGTGAATCAACGGCAGCAGAAATTCTTATGGGAATGGAGATACTTTTGTTTTTGAGAGTTAAAAAATATGACATCATACGGTAGCTGATTACAACGAGCATTAAATTAATAGCCCTCAAAAGCTGGAAATAAGCAAGGGGACTCGACTTACAGCGATTGGTAGTCAGCTATTTGATACGTTGAAATTGATAACTGGATTCGAACCATAATTACTTAGCAATGAACAATATATTTAAACTATCAAATTGGACTAAAATTTAGAAACCGCTCTGAGAGCGGTTTCTAATCAATTTGTCGGGATGACAAGATTCGAACTTGCGGCCTCTTCGTCCCGAACGAAGCGCGCTACCGGGCTGCGCTACATCCCGAGGAGATGACCTAAATTAAAAATCTTTTTTTATCCTACAAATTTTTATAAATAAAAAGTATAAAAGCAATCAGTAGTTAGCCCCCAAATGTAATGAATCCCAGGTCATTGCGATCACAAATAAGATACCATATGTTTCATATGAACGAATACGCCACAACTTCATCACTAACCCGGAAAATTGCTTACATTTGGGTAACTACCCCATTGACCACCCACCCAATATCAGAGCCAGTAAAAAACGCAGAAATGAGCATGAATCAACTGTCATTGTGATCTGAAAATCTAAAACTAAAGTTATGCCTAAGTATGTTATCGAACGGGAACTTCCCGGTGCAGGTAAATTGTCAGGAGAACAATTGAAAGTACTTTCACAAGCTTCTTGTAATGTCCTGAATAATATGGGACCACAAATTCAATGGATACAAAGTTATGTGACGGCCGATAAAATTTATTGTATTTATATCGCGCCTAACGAAGAAATGATCCGTGAGCATGCAAAACAGGGTGGATTTCCAGCCAATTCCATCAGCGAGGTGAGTACCGTAATTGATCCTGTAACAGCTGGTTAAAGCATCCCATAGTGTCTGAGAAAAAAGAAAACAAACACCCTTAGAACTGAATTAAAACAGCGGTTCAAATGATTGTTGATTGTTCACCTCTTTGATCAATTTACCTAATTGATTGTAAGATGCCTTGTATAGAAGTACCGCCATACTAATTCTCCGAACCCCATATTCAGATAGCGCCTGTATGGATGAAAGTTTAGGCGAACCAACTATATTTAGAGGAAGTGTGGTCGATGAAGCGATTTCTTTAATGGTTGCCGCATCTGATATGGCGGTAACAAATAGCCCATCGGCACCTGCATCCTGATATAATTTTGCTCTTTTTATGGTCGTTTCCAGTGGGGAGTCAATTTTCAAAAGGAAGCCATCTGTTCTTGCATTTATAAAAAGCTTTTGATTGCTTTTTTCCAAATGGTTTTTAATACTTTCCAGTTTTTTTAAATAGATTTCTTCTCCCTGGGCATCTTCCAGGTTGATCCCCGATACTCCGATATCAACAAGTCTTTGGATGTTTTCTGTTAGCTCTGTTAGGTTGTTGGTATATCCTCTTTCCAAATCAACTGACAGGGGAATATTGGTGCCTGCTTTTATCCTTTGTACAATATAAAGCAGTTCGCTGAATGGCATCTTTTCACCATCTTCATACCCCAATGAATTTGAAATGGCGCCACTTGATGTGCCAATGGCATCATAACCATTTTGTTCTATTATTTGAGCACTCTTTACATTCCAGGCATTTGCAAGAATTAAAGGTGTTTTCTTATGATGTAATTGGTAAAATGTTTCATAATTTCCCATAACGATCGATTTGATTATCTATTTTAAAATACATCAACGCCTTTACCTGTTGTAATCAGGCTGAATAAACTTTTTTCTACAAGTTGGCCCCAGGCGCCAGAGCAGCCATTGTAACATTCGATTGTAGGCTTAAGCCCCTGATGTGTAAAAGTGAGTTTGGTTTTTTCTCCTTCTTTGGAAATATCAAAGATGACTTTGGTATTCATCCATTCTTCCTTGTGGGCTACAAAATTTATTTTGCTTTCAGTAATCAGCCATACCACTCTTTTGGCGGGAGTAATTTCCACTATTTTCTGTTTTGAAAAATGCATATCCCTCATCTGATAGGTAAACTCATCGTTAAGCTTGTCGGTACTTCCTTTAATTTCTCCCTGCCACCAACCACGAACATTATTAACGGCATTGAATACTTCTTCGGGAGACTGGTCTACCAAAATGCTTGTTGTAAAATCTTTTTCTTCCATAACTGCTGTTTTGTTTTTATTGAATAAATTTGATTTAATAGTTGTGCTATCAGGTGCCGTTTGTGTGTAACCATCCCGTGGAAGTAAAAATGTCACGAAGCAGCCAATGAGCATTGCTCTCAGAATATTATCTTTTCTTGTCATTTTTCTTTTTGTATTAGAAGATTATTATTGAATTAGCCTGGCATCACAGGTGCGTTGTCCTTCTTGTTTATCAAAGATACAGTCTTATTCAGGTAGTGTAGTGGTGTGAAATGGACATTTTACCGGGTTGATTTGGACATATTAATGTATACCTTTGTTCAAAATTCCAACAATGAAGCAGGTAACTATTATTGTTCCCCAGGGGAAAGTAAATCTTAGTAGCATAGCTGGTTCCTATGAAATTCTGAGTGGTGCAAATGCATATTGGAAACGGAGTGGGAAAAAACCAATGCTGGAAATATGTATGGCAGGGTTTGTACCCGAATTAAAAACAGATGCAGGTTTTTTTTCGATTCATCCGGTAGACATTACTAAAATAAAGAAAACGGACTTGTTGATAATTCCTTCCATTTCCTATGAAGACAATTTGATTCATGAGAACGCAGCACTTATTACCTGGATAAAGGAGCAATATAAGAACGGGGCTGAAATAGCGACAATGTGTTCAGGTGCATTTTTGCTGGCTGCTACAGGATTGCTGGATAGGAAGACCTGCTCCACACATTGGGATTTAGCAGATAAATTCAGGCAATTGTTTCCAAACATTGACCTTCAGGCCGACAAATTAATTACTGCTGACAAAGGAATATATACTAACGGTGGTGCATACTCGTTCTTAAACCTGATACTTTTTTTAGTGGAGAAATATTTTGACAGGGCAACCGCTATTTATTGTTCAAAAATTTTCCAGATTGATATGGACAGAACATCGCAGTCACCTTTTTTCATTTTTCAAACGCAAAAGGAACATGGTGACGAGATGATTTGTCAGGCACAAACTTACATTGAAGAAAATCTGAGAGAGAAAATTTCTTTTGAAGAACTGGCTTTAAAGTTAGCGACAGGCAGGCGGAATTTTGACAGGCGTTTTATCAAAGCTACCGGTAATACCCCTGTGGAATATCTGCAACGGGTAAAAGTAGAAGTGGCCAAAAGCATCCTGGAAAAAGGAAGAAAGAATATAAATGAAGTAATGGACGAAGTTGGTTATTCGGACGATAAAGCTTTTCGGGAGGTTTTTAGAAAAATAACCGGGATGTCGCCACTTGAGTATAGAGAAAAGTATAACAAAATAGCAATGAGTTGAGGAGAGGCCGGCTACATTTTGCGTCTGAGAAGCCGGGGTGTTATTTTGTATGCTCCATCTTTATCCAATCAAATACCATAGGAAAGATCCCCTCCATAAAAACGTTCGACTGCCGGATGGCTGTCTGGTCGTTGACATCCTGGTTTACAGATACCACTGCGTCCAGACCAGGAATTAAAATAAGGAATTGACCACCCCAGCCCATGCCATACGTCACCGCTTCTCCATTAAAGGTTTTATGATAAAAAGTAAGTCCATAGGTGGTATTGGTGAGGCCCCAGGGAGCAGGATAAGTCCTGGTAGGCGTAAGTAACAGCTGCGCCCATTTTTGAGAAACCACCTGTCTGCCTTTGTAACGGCCGTTATTCAGCAACAGTCTTCCTATTTTATTTACATCAACGGTGCTCATATGTACGCTTAATAATCCGCTGGCATCATGGTACCCATCTTTCATTTTGGGCCATTCTACCTGCCGGATGTCCAGTGGGGCAAATAGGTATTTGCGGGCAAAGTCGAAAGTCGTTTGCCTGGTGGCCTTTGTAAGGATGAGGGACATCAGGTGAGAAGCGGCGTTGTTGTAGTGCAACTCGCTGCCGGGGTCTGACAACAATGGTTGCTTCAATACGTACCCGGAAGGATCGGTCATATTCAGATAGATATCCAGCCGTTCCAGGTTTTCATGCCATAAGCCGGATGCCTGGTTCATGATGTCCCTCAGCGTAATAAGCTGCCTGCGTTTGTCCGGGTCCTCTTTCAGTGCGGGCAGGATGTTGGCCACCGGTACATCCAATGACGGGATAAATCCTTTATCAATGGCAATGCCTATCAGTACCGCACAGATATTTTTGGTGAGGGATTGACTATTGAAAAGATCGTCATTTTTTTTGCCGTTAAAAGACCGGTTGTAAATGATACTGTCTTTTACAGATACTACCAGCGAGTAAATGCCCCGGTTATCCCGGACAAGGGAAGAAGTATCAAAAGCAGTTTGGGCGCCTGCGGTCAACGTAGAAAAGAACAATAAAAAGAAAGTAATTATTCTCATGATGACAAATTGTTAATGGTTGAATTATCTGTTGAATAATGCGGCATACATATGTCCGGATCCATACAGCGATGGTCTTTCATTTAGTTTAACAGCAGCGATAAAACCAGCTTTATGAAAAAGTGCTTTTAAAGCCTGGAATGGTACCGGGTAGGGGACCCAGGGATTAGCTTTAGTGGTTTCATATTCTACGATCAGAAAGGAGCCATTTTCCCGGAGATGAGCACTTACTTTATCAATAAAGGCCGATTTCTCCCGGACATAATGCAGTGAATTGGCCATTAGTATTCCATCCAGTCCGGATACCGGGATCTCCTCTTCCAGGAAGTCCAGCCGCCCGGGTTTTATATCAATATGATGTGGATTGGCGAGGGCTGATAAGTGGGGGTTTCCTTTATCCCAGGCATAAATAGTACTGCCTTTTTCCAACAGGTTAGCCAGGGCATAGGTGAACAGGCCCGAACCACATCCAAGGTCGGCCCAGGTACTTTTAGGCGAAGCGCCAGTATTTGCCTGCGCTATCAGGGCAATGGCATCTCTTAAATCCATAACATGAAAGATAACTTATTTTCTTTTTGCCCGATAAATTTTGGCAACTCAAACAGCATGGGGCACGGTTACAGGTAAAAGCTGATTAGTTGTCTATTGTACGTTTAATAATCAGGTATCTTCATTCATTTCCTGCCGTGTTGGAATCCTGATATTTTTATGTTCTTCCATTATGGTATTTGAATCATATTTGACCAATTGCCGGAAAATATTTACATTACCTGAACATATTAAAGTTTTAACCAGCCAATATTTAATACCAAAATCAGTTTTGCTGTAAAAGATCCACGCATGCCTGCAATGATAGACGTAAGTTTTGATGAAGCTGCTTTATGGAAGCGATTTAGAGCTGGTGACAAAGCTGCTTTTACACTGATTTACCGCGAGTATACGGTATCCCTGTTTCAATATGGTTCCAGGTTTTGTACAGACCCGGAGAAGTTAAAGGACATCATCCAGGATCTCTTTATCGAGATGTGGAATACCCGGGCCAACACCAGTGAGCAGGTAGCCATACGGTTCTATTTATGCCGTAGCCTCAGGTATAAATTGATCCGGTCTGATTACCAGTACCGTGCGGCTACAGGTAAGCAAAACAAATACCTTCACGACATTACGGAGTCAGAAGCCACGATAGAGGAACGGATCATTGATTCAGAAATCAGCGACTCGCGTAGCATATTGCTGGACGATGCCATTAAAAAACTTTCCAGGCGCCAACAGGAAATTATTACCCTCCGTTTTTATATGGGTTTTACCAATGCCCAGATTGCAGAAATGATGCAGATGAAGTATCAGTCTGTCAGTAACCTGCTTTACAGCGCGTTGGGACGCATTAAGGAAACACTCGAAGCAACGCCGTTTGCCCGGCGTTTACTGGAAACATTCTACCTGTTTCTCTAATCAGTTGATCATCTTACTATCCTCCAATAGTATATAAGCGCAGCATTTTTGCTGCGGGGTGCCTGTCTTTTCCTTTATGGCAGGGCATTATAGCTGAAAGTTAAAAAAACTTTATTTTTTTTGAGTATAAAATGAAAGCTTTTGTCATTTATTAATGAAGGGCAGTTGATTGCCTCCTAAATAAATTATTGCATGAAGCATTTTGGAGAGGATACCTGGGAATTTATCCAGGATGACCGCTTTGTTCAATGGGTATTGTTTCCGGACGCAACTAATACTTTGTGGTGGGAACAATGGATGGCAGCCCATCCGGAGCGTGTACCTGTTCTGGAAAAGGCCAGGAGTATGGTGCTGGCATTGGGTAAAAGCTCGAAACCAGTCGCTGTGAATGAAATGCTGCTGGAAGAGGTGTATGCCGTCCTGGATCATCATCTGCAGGAAGAACGTAGGGTGGAAAAGTCTGCACCTATACGCCGTATGTTGCATTACAGATGGTGGGGGGTAGCGGCCGCAGTATTGGGAGGGGTTGTACTGGGATTCATCTACCTGAAAAAAGATAACAAAATGCTGGTGGCCGAAAAGCTGAAAAGCCACATAGAGGATCAGCAACTGATACGCGAAAATACGACGAACGTCAACCAGGTGGCTTATTTAACGGATGGTTCTTCCGTAGTGCTAAAGGCGGGTGCCTCCATCAAGCATGCCCTTTTTTTATGGCATTCCCAAAGGGAAGTATACCTGAAAGGAGATGCTTTTTTTGATATCGCCAAAGATGCCACCAGGCCATTTTTTGTTTATACACCTGAATTAGGAATCCGTGTGCTGGGAACAAGTTTTAACGTATCTGAAAAGAATGGTAGTCTTACCATAACGGTGAAAACGGGTAAAATAGCGGTGTATAACCTGGCAGATAAACAGCAGCATACTTATATTGTAACGCCTAATCATCAGATCCGTTTCAATACCCGGACGGCCGCATTTGTGGCTGATTCGCTGGATAACAGACAGTTGGCAGCCATACAGCCTGCCACTGAAGTACCGTCTTTTGTATTTGACAATACACCGGTAACTACCATCTTTAATGCACTGGAAGCAGCCTACGGTATTAAGATTAATGCCAGCGAAGAGGTATTTGGTAAATGCATGATTACTACCACTATCACCAATGAATCATTTGAAGATAAGCTAAAGATCATCTGCGCGGCCATTAATGCCGGCTATACGATCAGGGGGGATCAGGTATATATTACCGGGAAGCCCTGCAGTTAAAGGTATTGTTCACTTGTAATTCCACTAAAACGTTCCCTATGTTTACTTGATATTATCAGCCAAAAAAAGTGACGATGCGCTAACATCGCCACCTGTAATTTTTTCCTGTAAGGTCTGGACAACTGATACAGGAAACGGATTGTCGTACTAATCATTTTATTAATCACAACAAAACACTTGAAGTTATGCACAAATTTGCAAACTCCAACCGGACTGTCATATTTTTTATGAGGGTTGCACTACTACAAATAGGTCTTTTGTTTTGCCTGATTACCTGCTCGTTTGCTAAAACTGCACACGGACAAGAGGTATTGAGCAAAAAGGTGTCATTAAACATGCCGCCCAGTGATCTGCGTAGTATTCTTAAAACCATCACAGAAAAGACAGCTGTAAACTTTACTTACAGCAGCAGCACTTTACCGGCGAAGCAACGAATTGCAGTAACAGCCCGCGAAGAGCAACTGGGCGATGTATTGCAGCGTTTATTCAGCCCCTTCCACATCACTTTTGAAGTGATCAACGAACAGATTGTTTTGAAGAAAGCCAAAAGTAATGAGTCCGCTATGAATATAGAAGGGCTGAACGTACTTTTTCAGAAGATCAGCGGGATCGTAAAGTCCAATACCGGAGAGGCATTGCCTGGTGTGAATGTAATGGTGGCAGGTACTAACCGGGGTACTGTAACAAATATAAACGGTCATTTTGAGCTGGAAGCGAAACAGGGAGATGTACTCATTTTTTCTTCCATCGGCTTTGCACAGCAACGCGTCACCATTGGCACTGACGCCGTGGTGAATGTGGTACTGGCTACCTCCGCTACCTCACTGGATGCCGTAGCGGTCACCGCACTGGGTATCAAAAGAAGTGTAAGAACACTGGGCTATTCACAGGAAGAAGTAAAAGGGGGAGAAGTGGCCAGATCCAATGCTCCTAATGTGCTGAACGCATTGGCCGGTAAAATGGCCGGTGTGAATGTAACCAGTCCAAATGGCGTTGACGGCGGTACCACACGTATTGTCATTGGCGGTAATAACACCATACAGGGCGATAACCAGCCTTTAATCATTGTGGATGGTATGCCTATGGCCAATGACCTGGCACAGCCCTACAACGTGCGTACTGCGCCTACAGGTAGTGCCATGTACGCGGGGAATAATGCAGATGCCAGCAACACCAGTTCTCCCAAAGATTTTGGTAGCCCTATAAATATGATTAATCCTGAGGACATTGAAACGATCAGCGTACTGAAAGGCCCCACCGCTGCGGCTTTGTATGGTGGTAAAGGTGCTAATGGGGTGATCCTGATCACCACTAAGAAGGGTGCTCAACGCAGCGGATTAGGCGTGGACTATACCTATGGATTTAAAAGTATTGATCCATACCGTTACCTCGAATTGCAGAATGAATATGGAGCGGGTGGCATGGTTTCGCTGAATGCACCACAATACTTAACAGATGCCAGCGGGAAGCCCAAGTTAACAGAAAACTGGAAGGGCATGTACGTGGATCCTAAAACAGATTCCGGCCCATTCGGCGTAAATACCTACAACCAGGTAGGATGGCCTGGTTCCGGCGTTTCATGGGGGCCTAAAATGGATGGTAAAATGATTACCTGGTGGGATGGTACACAAAAAGCCGATTTACCACAACCTGATAATATCAAGTTACTGTTCCGCAATGGTATACAGTCATCCCATAATGTATCACTGGCAGGTGGAAACGAATGGGGATCTATCAGGGCCTCCTTTTCCCGCCTGGATAACACCGCGGTACTGCCCAACAGTGGCTACTACCGTAATACTTTCAACCTGGGAGCTAACATGAAGCTGACTAAAAGGGTGAATGTACAGTTAACAACTTCCTACATTGTTAATCAATATCATAACCCTCCGCAACTGGGTAATGATGATGGCAACTCCTGGATGAAACGACTGATATACAATGCCGGTAGAAATTATCGTGGCGAGGATATTGGTATCTATAAAAATGAAGATGGTTCCCAGAATACGTTGACGAATTTCCCCTGGGTAGGAAACGGCGGCGCTACAGTATGGAATATCTATGAAAATAACACCAACCAGAACAGGCGGAAATTACTGGCAGGTGTTCAGTTGAATTACGAAGCCACTGATTTTCTGAATTTCATTTTCCGTGGAGGGGTGGATAACAACACCAACGAAATGACCATGAAGAATACACCTACTGATGTTGTAGGTATTAAAGGATATTATGGACATGGTACGGAGCGGGATAATGCGTCCAATATGGATTTCATTGGTACGCTGCATAAAGATAAAATGCTGGGTGGCGCCATCAATGCCAAGTTTTCCCTGGGAGGAACCGTGTACCAGCGCGAAATGTATGGCATGTTTAGTTACAACGACAACTGGGCGATACCGAATGTATATTCCCTGAATACCGGCACTTATCTTGGCAACCCGCATCCGGTAACAGAAAGCCAGTTACGTAAACGCATGAATTCTGTATACAGTTTTATTAACCTGTCATACAAGGATTTCCTTTACCTGGATATAACTGGTCGTAATGACTGGTCATCTGCTTTGCCTAAAAATCAGTGGTCTTATTTCTTCCCTTCCTTTGCGGGAAGCTTTGTGTTTTCCGATGCCTTCAAAATAGATCCTTCCATCCTGAGCTTTGGTAAGATAAGGGTTGCCTGGGCACAGGCAGCTACTGATCCATTGCCTTTCCAGATCAACTATAACTATTCTACCCTGACATTCGCCGGTCAGGCAGCTACGATGTTGCCGAACACATTACCGGCACTTAATTTTAAACCTGCTATCAACACCACTGCAGATTTTGGCGTAGTGTTAGGTTTTCTCAATAACCGCCTGAACGCAGACTTCAGGTATTACAAAGGAAAATCGAGGAACCAGATACTCATCTCTCCACTGCCCCTCAGCTCAGGTGTGAGCAGCATCGTGGTAAATACCGGTGTACTGGAAAATTCAGGTATAGAATTAATACTGCGTGCGAAAGTAATTGATCAGAAAAATTTTGGATGGGACGTATCCCTCAACCTGGCGCATAGCAACAATAAACTGCTGTCTTTATCTGACGGAACAGATCACGTAGATATGGCCAGTGCCTGGGGTGACGGCGGCGCACACGGTCCTGTTATTTCAGCAAGGGTTGGAGATCAGTACGGCACGATATACGGATATGATTATGTATACGATCCGAAAACGCACCTGCCTTTGATGGTCCAGAATCCATATGATAAACCGGAAATGAATGGAACCATGTACCAGGCTACAGATGGTTTGGTACCGTTGGGAAATGCTACCCCCAAATTAACCGGTGGTATCACCAACACCTTTAGCTTTAAAGGAATTTCTGTAAGCACATTGATTGACGCCAAAATAGGTGGCGACATCTGGTCGGGTACTTATGCTACGCTCATGCAGCAGGGACAGGCAAGGGAAACGCTGAAAGAAAGAGATGGCGGCGGTTTGGCCTATACTACTCCCGATGGCACCAAAACCAACTGGGGAGTGATATTGCCAGGTGTATTTCCTGATGGAAAGGTCAATGATAATGTAGTGCATTACTATTATAAATACATGCCATATGGCGTATGGAGCAGTACCGACATTGGACACGGTGTGAAGGGAAGTGACTGGATCAACAGAAATTCTGTTTTGGAAAATACATGGGTAAAGATGAGAGAAATATCAGTTAGCTACCAGGTGCCGCAAAGTTTTATCAGGAGGACAAAAGTTTTCCAGGCAGCATCGCTGTCGCTTGTTGGAAGGGATCTCTTTTACCTGTATACTTCTTTGCCGGATCATATCAACCCGGAAGGCGTAAATGGCGCAGGAAATGCGCAGGGGCTGGAGTTTATGTCTATGCCTAGTTTCCGCTCATTAGGTTTCCAGGTAAGAGTTTCTTTCTAAAGGAAACAGATCTACTCACCGATTAAAACGTGCAAACATGAACAAAGCAAACAAAATATTTTTCTATATAGCCGGTATTTCCATCACGTTCGGCGCCTGTACCAAGGACTTTCAGGATATCAATACCACCCCTGGATTGCCTACCACCACCACGATACCACCCCTGGTAAATGGTGTGATCAGTACCCTGTTCCTCAAGGGCCAGGAACAAGCTGCCATTCATAATGAATATTATTATCCGGTTACCCAGCTGGCAACCATCAGTGGCAATTCCGGCTACCTGGTGCAGAATGGCGCATTGGATATATGGACAGACTATTATGCCGCGCTGCAAAACCTGAACCAGATCCAGGATAAAATAGATGCTTATACAGGAGACAAAGCAGAAATGGATAATGTGCAGGGAATCACCTACATTTTAAGGGCGTATAAGACACTACGTATTACTGATCAGTTCGGGGACATACCTTATTCCAAGGCTGGCCGTGCTTATGCCAATGAAGCCGCTAATTTCCGGCCGGCATATGATTCCCAGGAAAGCATCTATAAAAGTGTGTTAACACAGCTTAAATGGGCTTCCCAACATCTTACCACTGCTGCCAGCACGCCCGGAGGTAAACCTTATGTAACACTTGGTTCTTCTGAAACATTGTTTAACAGCAACATAGCCATGTGGCAGAAGTTTGGTAATTCTTTACTGCTGCGCTACGCCATGCAGATGGTTGAAAAAGATGCCGCCACCGCTACTCCTTACCTGCAGTATGCTTTGAGCGGTATTCCACTGATCGGGGAAGGTGATGACGCTGGTATGTGGCCGGTAAAATTGAATAATTATGTGTTGAACGATAGCCGTTTCTGGTCTTTCACCTCCCATAAATTTGTTCGTTTAAGTACTACCTGCTGGAATATGATGTCCGATGGCACAGCTGCGTCACAGATCTTTGATCCAAGGGTAGCGCTGTTTTTTGAAACCAACCAGGCCGGTAATTGGGCGCCCCTGAAGCCGGGAAGCACCGCCAGCGATAATACGAATCCTTACCAGGATAAAAGGGATGCTACTTTCAGCAACAAGGATAATTGCGTATTCTCTCCCTTCAATTACCTGATAGTAAGAGATATTTATTATCAGCCTGAATTATTTATGACGGCTGCTGAAGTACATTTCCTTAAAGCCGAAGCATTGGCGCGTGGTCTGGGAGTAGCTAAAAATATGGTGACTGCCGGAACAGAGTATGTCGCTGGTATTACGTCTGCGGTGAACTTCTGGTATTTCATTGCACACAATACCAATGTTACAAATGACAACTGGTCGGCTGTAGCTCCCGCCAGTCCTACTGCAGCACAGATGGCTACATTTCTGGCCAATCCCAAAGTGGCCTTCACCGGCACCGATGATCAGAAGCTGGATAAAATCTACGCGCAGGAATGGTTGTCTTTTTTCCGCCAGCCATGGCTGGCCTACAATTTATGGAGAAGGACGGGTCGCACTCCTCGCGATGGCAGCCCGGCTACCTATGCAAACTTTAACAGGTTGCAATATCCACAACAGGAATCGATTAACAATACTGAAAATTATAAAGCACAGTCTGATCGCATGGGTGGTAACTCTACTACCGTAAAAGTTTGGTGGATGAAATAGCATAGTGAATGATGTCGAGTGCAACAGCCCTGGAGAAGATCATCTCTCCGGGGCTGTTTTGTTTTTTATATACCGTATCAGTATAACAGTAATTTATTTAATTTGCTCTTTTCCGCCCTCCATCCCTATGCCACTGCGATGAAAATCATCAGAAGGGGAGCGAGGTGAGGGAATGTGATAATGTGTAAATTTCCGGCAGGAGCGAAGGAGAGCAGGTGGATTGTTTACCTGCCATATGCTGACCGGTAAAAATAAGCTATACAAAGATGATCGTCTTTAAAATGCAATCATATATCGAAGCAATTGAGAAAGATGCCTCCCTCTATGAAGAAAGAAATTTTGAAAAACGCAGTGAGGCCATTGATTTCCTGGGATTTCAGTTAATAGATCAGATAGATGAATTCCTGCAGGAATCGTCTTCACCGGATAAACTGCTGCAGCTCCGGCAGCGTGCGGAAGAATTAGTATCTGCGCTGGAAGCAACAGACCGGAAACTGTTTCAGCGCATCCAGTCAGCTATCCGGCTAAAAGGATGTACAGGAATGGCATTCAAAAAGCTGATTAAGCAGTACGTTGATTTTAATATAGCTGATGCCGGCTCCCTGGAAGAAGTTGGTTATGATAACCTCGATGTATTTATCAATGGGCTGTCTCTCTTTGAAACCATGCCGGAGCAGACAAAAGACCTGGAACCGGAAATGGTCTATTATCAGAAAACGCCCGCCCGGATTATTTTCGAACTGGTAGAGAAATCTGATTTCCGGAAAGACGATGTTTTCTTTGATATAGGTGCGGGCCTTGGACAGGTAGCCATCCTGGTAAATTTGCTGGCTGGCATCACCGCCAAAGGGCTGGAATTTGAGCCTGCCTTTTGCGACTATGCACGGGATTGTGCGGCGGCACTTGATTTGTCGGACGTAACATTTATCAACGTAGATGCACGACAGGCAGATTATTCCGAAGGTACCGTGTTTTTTATGTTTACCCCCTTTAAAGGAGAAATCCTGGACACCGTACTGGACATGCTGAGGCGGGAGTCGTTACAACGGAAAATAAAAATCATTACCTATGGCCCCTGCACTGCCCGGGTGGCTGCACAAAGCTGGCTGCATGTTGCCGTTCCGGAGCAAAGTAATATATACACACTCCATATTTTCACTAGTTTTTAAAGTACCCTTTTTCTAAACAATTGTCCCGTTCCGTTAATTCCTCCTCCTCATTTAATACCTAATTTTGCTGCTGACTTCAAAGAAAACGCAGCATGAAAATTTATCCTGGATTATTGATCCTGACGGTGCTGGCAGCATGTGCCGGAAATAGCAGCTCCGTTAAACAGACGCCTGCAAAAGATTCCATGACAGCCATGACGCCGGAGGAAGTGGAATATGATACCGCATTGGTGGCTAATAAACGAGATCCGGTGTGCAGAATGCCCATACGTGCAGGCATATACGATACCGCACATTATAAAGGTGCTGTTCTCGGATTTTGTTCTTCTTCCTGCAAAGACAGCTTCCTGCTGAAACCAGACACCTACCCACTCGTTATGAAATGAAACAGTGCATTGTTATCGCCTTGATACTGGCATCCGGATGTAAGCAAGCGGAGAAACGGCTCCCGATACTGGGAGAACCTGCTGTGACATCGCATCAGCAGCATGGCACGACGGTATATGACACCATTTACCCGGCTATTCCACCTTTTTCGTTCACAGATCAGGACAGTCTGACGGTGAGCGAAACGGCATTTGCCGGTAAGATCTATGTGGCCGA
Organism: Chitinophaga sp. RAB17; assembly: GCF_052114225.1. Lineage (NCBI taxonomy): Bacteria > Pseudomonadati > Bacteroidota > Chitinophagia > Chitinophagales > Chitinophagaceae > Chitinophaga > Chitinophaga sp. RAB17. The sequence goes on from NZ_JBFREI010000006.1 coordinate 298,924, forward strand.
CTTCATTTTTCTTTCCTGCCCTAATATATGTCCTAAGATCACAGCGGAAATGAAGCACGTATACGATGCTTTCAAAACGGAGGATCGTGTACTTTTCCTCTCACATACCATTGATCCGGAAGATGATTCTATTCCCCGGTTAAAAGCATATGCCGGCAGCCTGGAAGTAAGCAGCCCTAAATGGCGCTTTGTTACCGGCCACCAGGATAGCATTTACCACCTGGCGGAGAAAGGATATTTCTCCACTGCCTATAAAGATAGTACCGCTCCCGGTGGATACGTACATAGTGGAGGCCTGGTGCTGGTAGATAAAAACCGGCATATACGCGGGGTATATAATGGCACAGATCCAAAGGAAGGAAACCGGCTGATAAACGATATTCACATCTTACTAAAAGAAAATTGAAAAGAGCACTGACCATATGGCTCTTGTGCATCATGCTTTTACAAAGCACGGGCAACTGCTTTATTGTAGCAGCGTTTTACCTGAACAGGAATTACATTGCGTCTACGCTTTGTATTAACCGTTTTGATCTCATCCCGGTATGTAAAGGGTCCTGCTTCCTGGAACAAAAAATGAAGGAAAACAGCCAGCAGCAGGGAAATACCAACAGCATCCGCTACAAGGAAATTACTTTGTTTTGCCAGCCATATGAACGGATACCGGCAAAACAACTATCCTCCGAAAGCCTTATTACATTTGGTGATTATCGTTCACCGCATTTTCCCCGTCAGCTACTCTCCCAGGTATTCAGACCACCAGTTCCTGCCGTGTAATTATTCCTGCATTACACATTTATTACGGAAGATTTGTCATCTTCCCCGGATTACTATTGCCCAAAAATAACGGTATGAGTACGATCATTCTCTTAAACAGGGTATCGGTAGGCATTTTATTATGCTGCCTGATGCTACTGCTTTTAAAGCTGTTGTAAAATCACAGCACTGTTTTACTAAAAGTGTCAAAAATATTATAGCATGGATTTTCCAATGTTTCATCTCGACTGGCTCAATGACCGGTTCCTCATCGCTATGATTGCCATCGTGCATGTTTTCATTAATCATGGACTGGCGGTAGGATTTATTCCTTACATCACCTGGCTGGAACAGAAAGGCGTTAATATGGCAGGGCCTTCACAAATCACGCACCCGGAATGGGATGCAATGGTGTACAAAAAAATGATGGTAGCATTTATTATCACCACTACCATTGGAGCCATGACCGGCGTGGGGATTTGGTTTGCCGCCGCACTGATCAGTCCTGCTTCTATCGGAAGCCTGATTCGGGTATTCTATTTTGCCTGGTTTGTGGAGTGGCTTACGTTCGTAACAGAAGTGGTATTGATTATGATCTATTTCCTCACCTGGAAGCAGGCGAATACCAACCTTCGGGCAAAACTGCGTCATATCAGGTTTGGCTGGTTCCTGTCCTTGTTCTCCTGGATTACGATGGTCATAATAGTATCTATACTTGGTTTCATGATGGACCCGGGCAACTGGCATCAGCACCATAGTTTGCTGAATGGGTTTACGAATCCCATATACCTGCCGCAGCTTTTCTTCAGAACACCCGCTGCCATGATATTGGGAGGGATATTCGGTATGTTGCTGACCACCATTTTTGCAAAGAAAGGAACCATGGAAAGAAGAGTAGCCCTGAAAAGTGCTGCCCGCTGGATATTGGCCTGGGCGCCTATTGCGCTTACCGCTTCCTATATTTACTACCACGTGATGCCGGAAGCCATGCGTTTAAATATGAGTACAGCCGTAGGCACCATGGAGTTTGCACAATACTATGAACTGCTGCGCTATATTATTCCGGCTGCGCTATCTCTGTTGGTGTTGATTAGTATCTGGGCATTGTTGCGACCACGTACCATTCGTTTTGCATTTGTATTGTTGCCATGCCTGGCAGCTTTCGGCTTCCTGGGCATATTTGAACGTGTAAGAGAATTTATCAGGAAGCCATATGTGATCGGCGGCTACATGTATTCCAATTTATTGCGGGAAGAAGACTATCCCTTATATAAAAGAGATGGAATACTGAAGTATGCTACCTATGCCAGCACAGCAGAAATAACGGACAACAATCAATTGACTGTGGGCAAAGATGTATTTATGTTATCCTGTAGCCGCTGCCATACCACTAACGGGATTAACTCCATTGTAGCTGTATTTGAACGGGTATACGGCGCAGGTAAGCCGCTGTCTGAAAATGACATGGAAGCCTATATCCCCAATATGCATAATGGCAGAACATATATGCCACCTTTCCCCGGAAATAAAAAGGAATTACATGCATTAGCTGTCTACATACGGCATCTGCAGCTAAGCGGAGAATCATTGGAGGGGGCACAAACGGAAGGCGTGATGGTGAACCCGGTAAATGATATGTCTGCTGCAGAAGAGTTGATAAAGGAAGAAGAAAAAAAGAAGTAACGACAAAAAATTGATGACATGACCTATTGCTTATTGGCCAATACACCCGTACCCAGGGATATTCCGCTGGATTTACCTTTACCTGAATGGTTGTTGGTGGTGCTGCTGGTGCTTTCTTTTCTCGCACATATTGTATTCGTAAACCTGATGCTGGGAGGATCTGTGCTTACACTGTGGGCACAAATCAAAGGACTGAAAGACAAAGAATACGACACCCTCGCGTATGAAATAGCCAGGACCATTACCGTGAATAAAAGTTTGGCGGTAGTACTGGGTGTAGCGCCATTACTTAGTATCAACACGCTGTATACTATTTATTTTTATTCTGCCAATGCACTGACAGGGATGATGTGGATCTCCATTATTCCACTGGTCACTTTTGCATTTCTGCTGACCTATCTGCATAAATATACCTGGCATAAACTGGAGCATAACAAGCCATTGCATATAGCTATTATTGCAGCAGCTGTGTTACTGTTTTTATTTATCCCGCTCATCTTTCTCACCAACATCAACCTGATGCTGTTTCCGGAAAAATGGGGTACTATCCGTGGATTTATCAGTGCATTAACATTGCCCAATGTTTTTCCCCGATACCTGCACTTTCTCTGTGCCTCCATGGCCGTTACGGGATTGTTTTTATTTTGGTATTTCGGGAGAAGAAAATATCCTTTTGAATGTGCCTTCAACAGGCTTACCCGTTACGATATCAAGAGGAAAGCTTATTCCCTGACATTCGCATTTTCCCTGTTTCAGTTTATGATAGGGCCCATTGTACTCATGACACTTCCTGTCAAAGGCGTGAACTGGCGTTTGTTGCTGGTCATCTTTGCCGGCGCTGCAATGGCTGTGCCGGCGATGTACTGGATGTGGAAAGGTATCACCGGGCCTCCGGAGCAGATCAGCCGGCATTTTGGGAAAGTGGCAGTGACCATGACTATCACGGTGTTGCTGATGGGGAGCGGGAGACATGTATACCGTGCCAATGCCCTGGCTCCCCATAAAAAGATGATGGCGGCGAAAACAGCGGCATTTGAAAAACTGTCGGCCGAAGCACGGCAGCATCCGGAGGAAGAAGAAGCGCCGTCTCTGCCTGATGTCCCGCTGGGTGAAACTGCAAAAGGAGCCGCTATTTTTCAGGCCAACTGCAGCGCGTGCCACCGGCCTCACGAAAAATTAATAGGTCCGCCTATGACAGAAATGGTCAGTATCTACCAGCATAATATCGATGGACTTAAAAACTGGATCAGGGCCCCCGGCAAGAAAAGAGCCGGATATCCGCAGATGCCGGGATTTCCTCAGTTGTCGGCAGCAGATCTCAACGAATTATCTAAATATATTCTTTCTATTAAATAGCTTTTTATATGTGGACGACTACATTTTTTATCGCCATCATCGTGTTGCTTTTTTGCATCCTGCGACTCCTGATACTAATCAGCACCGCGATACAGTTGTTATCAAAACAAACAACGCTCCTAAAAGAAAAGGGCGCTGCCGAAGAGGAATATCAATTTGTAAAGGGATTGTATTGACGAGGAAGCCCTGCCGGAAAAAGGCAGGGCTTTTCAAAAAACGGGCAACCCGCTTTTCTTATAATAGTTGTCGTTATTGATTAATTAATGCCAATAGCGTCTGACAACTGTTGTTCCAGCTGTATATAGGCGGGAGGACAGGTGTTTCTGTCAGTAATCTTGAAATTCAGGCCGTCAGTAGCCTGCATATGAAAGCGCACAGGGGTATTGTTGTAGTGCGTATACACCTGGTATAGTTGCTTTTCCCTGATATTCACCGGGTGCATATCAAATTTTACTTCTGCTTCATCTACCTGGGCAGAGAATATGAACTTCTTTATTACTGGTATCGCCATATCTGAGTTTCTACTAAAGTTGGGAGCGCGAAGGTCTGGTATTAAAGTAGTATTTGCAAATTGGATTTGAATAGACTGTGGGGTATTGTATTTTACCTATATAGCGAAAACCCGGCAATTAACAGGCTTGCAATAGTGTAGAAATGCTCATCCTGCTGAATGTTCCACTGATCCTTTTACTGCTGCCATTCTGCAGAATACGTTTGCTTAATTCATTTATTTGCTGTAAAATTAGGTCAGGTAACAATTTAACCCGATGAGACGATCAATCATACGCAGCTGCTTCGGCAGTCTGTGTTGTCTGGGCGCAATGGCAGTAGCCACTGCCCAAAAGCCTGCTGACAAGGCCAACAAACTCGAAAAGATAGATGCCATTTTATCGTCTATACTACAGGAGGCACATGGCGCCGGGTTTGCAATAGCCGTAGTAGAAAAAGATAAAGTCATATTTTCCAAAGGGTTCGGTTACCGCGACATGGCCCGTAAACTACCGGTAACGCCGCATACGCAGTTTGCGATAGGCTCCTGTACCAAATCATTTACCAGCACCCTGCTGGGTGATTTACGCAAACAGGGAAAAGTAGATTTTGATAAACCCGCCACCACTTATTTACCTGCCCTGGATTTTTCTGATCCTGCATTGAACTACCAGGTCACATTACGGGATATGATGTGCCATAGAACCGGCTATTCCCGTTACGACCTGGCATGGTATCTTTTTAATACCAGCTCAAGGGACACGTTGTTACAGCGTATACATTTTATGAAGCCTACCGCTCCATTACGCGCCCGCTGGCAGTATAATAACTTTATGTTCATGGTGCAGGGGATGGTGGCTGAAAAGTTAACCGGTCAATCCTGGGAACAGAATATCAACAGCCTGATTTTTCAGCCGTTGGGGATGAATGAATCTTCTATAGGCACCATTGCCCTGGCCGCGGCCCCCGAGCCATCGCGCGGATATACACTCGACAAAGACCAGGGTATCAAAGAAATAAAGTATCATCCTATCATCGCCATGGGCCCTGCAGGTGCTATCAACAGTACTGTAATGGATATGTCCAAATGGCTGATCGCCTGGATGCATGGAGGGATGTATAACAACAAAGAAGTTATCCCGGCAGATTACGTGAAAGAAGCTACTTCTTCGCAGATGATCATGGATGCAGGCGCCCCGGATCCCAAAACGCCCCATGTGCAATTTGGTAACTATGGATTTGGCTGGATGCTGTATGCCTATCGTGGCCACTATCGGGTGGAGCATGGGGGCAATGTGGATGGATTTACTGCGCTGACTACCTTTTATCCTTTAGATAGTATTGGCATTGTTGTCCTTAGCAATCAGATGAATTCCAAAATCCCGGCTTTGGTCATCGATGTTGTATCCAATCAGTTGTTCGGCGCGGCGGCCCTGCCTAAAAAGAAGGACATGTCCGTTGATAAGGATACCACCAAACCATACGTCGATCCTGATTTTAAAGCGCATGCGCCTACCCATCCCATCAACGCTTTCGTGGGCGTTTTTAAAAATGATGCATACGGTAACCTGAACATTTATAACAGGGCAGATTCTTTGTTTGTGGGACTCCCTGATATCACCTGGTTCCTGAATCATGAAGATTATAACATTTACTCCCCTTACGATGCCACGGATTCCGTTATTGATCCGGCCTACAAATCCAATATGCGCCTGCAGTTCCTGATGAGTAATTCGGGAGATATTGATCGCGTGAGCTTTTCCTATGATCCGTATGGAGATCCGGTGATATTTGATAAGCAACCGGCAGGTGCAGCTACGTCTGCTGCCGTATTGGAGCCCTTTACAGGCACTTATAACCTATCCGGCACACCTATTACAATAAGTGTCGGTGATGGAAATATACTTGAGATGGATATTCCAGGTCAACCGAAGTTTACATTGGAAGCAGTGGACAGTCATGTTTTCCGTTTAAAGGGACTGAAAGACTATAAAGTGAAATTTATCAGTGATGCCAATAAGAAAGTGACGGCATTGATTTTTATGCAGCCCAATGGTGCTTTCAGAGCGGAAAAAACGGAGAAGAAGGCTGCAGAGAAGAAATAGAGCTATTATTTACAGGCTTTTATTTGTCAGCAGGAGGATGGAGATGTAATGCCGGCGCATTTATTCTTTTACCACTTTTCTGCATCCATCAGTCATCGATCTGCAGGATATGGATGTATTGACTACAGATATCACCAGTGATGGTAGTAAACTGGATGCGTACCGGAATCCGGGTATGAAACTGGTATAAACAAGTAGTCCTACTCGTTATTTTTTTCCTTTTGCTCTGCCTTCCAGATCAGCAAATCTATGCCGGATAATCCGGAAGGATGTGCTGTTGCTTCGTTCTTCGGTTCTTTTGCAACAGGAGGAGCCTTCTTTGCAGGCTTCTTTACTTCGCCGGCAAAATCAGTGGTGGCAGGCCGGTTGTTTTCCCAGAAATTTGACAGGAAGTTCAACGCTTGTTGAGGGGTATCTATCTTCTCTTCTTCCTTCAGCAATTCCATTATCTTCAAATCGAATCTTACCGCAACTGGTTTGTTCTTTTCTTTTGCCATAGTTACAAATATAGGGAAATCGTAGCCGATTCTGTTCCGGACACTATAATTGGGCAGGAGTCACACCAAAGCATACCGCGCCATAAAAGGATTGATTTGTACATGAATTACCGTCAATAGTACAATTTTTATATGCCCTTCCTGTCCGACCTTTGCGAAGTATTATTGGCAAACAGCATCTCCATAAAGATAGTGTTACAACTTTAACAGTGTAACAGTTGTAGGTTTATAGAGCGGGCTCCGATGTTAATCGGAGCTTTTTGTTTGCAAATGCCTCTGGAGTCACCAACTGCAGAAAGTAGCGCTCGTAGATAAAGGGGGGAACATGTTATTTAAGGCTTAGGCGTTTCCTCATCAGGTTCTCTTTCCACGATAATGCTGCATTCCCCGATCAGGGCAGCTATTGCGCCAATGGCGGCCAGGATGGGGGCAAAAATAGCGCCTACAATGCCTATCGTGAGTGGGAAAGACATCAGCTCTTTGCCTTCTTTATCTGCGATCGTAATTTTCCGGATATTTCCTTCTGCTATCAGTTCTTTTACTTTTTTTACCAGGTTTTCGCCGTGGAGGGTAAACGTTTCTTTTGTGGTCATAGTAATTATCTGGTTTTTCTTTAAGTTATCGAAAATAGTTTAATATCCGGAAGGAATTTTAAACCACCAGGGGAAGTGGTGGCCAGGTTCCCGGCCACCACTTTTTACCAGGCTACCAGGTTTTCCAATGCGCCAAAGGCATGGTCAATCAAAATTTTCCAGGTGCCATCTGCCTGTTGCTGCATGACTTCAATTCCTTTGGCGCTTACTTTCACTTCGTCGCCATCCGTAATGTTCCATTCAGAACGCCCTACTGCCAGGTTGCCTGTTTGAAGGCAGTACACCGTTTTAATTTCCATTTTCCCTTTAACAGATAAAATGGACCTGATGGCTGACTCAAAGGCTTCCTTACCTGAAACCGGCTTTCCAGGCTCAGGTACAATAATGCCGTTAAAATCATACATACTCAATACAGTAGCTACATCGCCGGTGTTGAATGCTGCAGCAAGCGTTGCATGGGCGTCTGCAGCCCTTTTAGGTAGATTCATGGTACTTGTTTTTATATAATAGGTGAAAAATTGTTGGTAAGGCCGATTTCCTGGCTAAGCCGGCTGATGTTATCATACACTTTGTTAAACAAGAAAGGGCCCATACTCGCCCGTTTTACGCCGAGTTTATTCAGTGTGTCAAAGTCAGGCAGACCGGGGATACACATCACATTTAAAGGCAGGGATGTATTGCTTACTGCTATCGCAATATCTTCCGCTGTGCTGATGCAGGGGAGGAAAATGCCGTCTGCTCCGGTGTGATCGTAAATTTTTAATCTGCGGATGGTTTCGGGTTGTGTATGATCTACATTCAGTATAAATGTATCACAACGAATATTCACGAACAATGACAGGTTTTCCTGTAGCAGTTTGGTTTTAATATATTCGATGGTGTGGGCAAATGTGCTGGCATCTTTCAGCACTCGTCCCTTGTGATGAATAATGGAGTCTTCAATATTAATCCCTGCAACACCCAGTTCTGCCAGCTTTCTGACGTTGGCAAAGATCGCTTCATCGGATGTGCCGTACCCCATTTCTATATCTACGGAAAGTGGAATTTGTATAGAAGACAGGATCCTGTTAATCACAAAGAGGTAGTCGTTGAAAGGCATGTCTTCGCCGTCCTGGTAACCGAGACTACCAGCAACCGCAGCACTGGACGTGGCTACGGCAGGAAATGCCTGTTCCTGGAAAAGTAAAGCACTTTTCGCATCCCAGGCATTGGGTAAAATAAAAAGTTGTTCTGAATGATGTAGGCGGCTGAATTTTTCGAATGAGGAAGTCATGATGTTGCTATTTCAGATGAATAAATTTGTTTGCTGATGTTATTGTTATCAGGAACAAAATTATTCACATAGCATCACCTGTAATTGTATAAAACGGAACTACTTAATTATTGGCAGTAGCCAATGTAACGGGGGAGTTCTCCAGCGTGTAGCCGGAAGGGGTATATCCTGTGAAAGATTTGAATTCTCTTATAAAGTGCGACTGGTCAAAGTATCCACAGTCATAGGCAATAGCGGTTAACGAGGATTCTCTTTTAAGAACAAGCTGCAGGCTGTTCTGGAAGCGGCTTATTTTGCTGTATAGTTTGGGCGTAAGACCGGTATATTGTAAAAATATTTTTTGAAGATAACGGGACGTGATACCATATCGGGACGCGACGTTTTCTATATTATCAAAGAAATCATATCGCCGGATTTCTTTCATCACATCACTGACTACACCTATCTTATTAAATTTCGGTTCCGCAATGGCAAGTCTGTTTAACAGGAAATTTTCAACCAGTGTAATTCGTGTATGCCAGGAACCTGTTTCCTGTAGTCTTCCATATAAGAGGTTCACCGTATTATCTGACAGGTCGCTGAAGTCTGCTACCTGGTTATTAAACRGGTCCACCTTCTCACGCAGAAACAGTGCCGCAGCGTGGGGGTAAAAACGAATGCCCAGCATGATATTTTTGCCGATAGACTTAATGGGCAATGGCCGGATGATTTGCCCCCACAATTCTATGGAAGGCGTGGTCACAAAAGTGTCGCCCACAGCTGTTTGCCATTTACCGGTTCCCAGGTTAAATATAATTTCTATGCAGCCGCTCGGAAATACAGTGTCATCAAAGGGCGTATTGATGTCAGATTCATAGATGTAATAACATTTTATATAGGGCAGCAGCGGGTTACAAGGTTTGAATTCATTATATTTCATGGCAGACAAAATTAATGCTGGCAGCAAAGGTCAGTCATACGAAACCTCTGAAATTGTATAAAACGGAACAAATCACCTTTGAAATACCGTAGTTGTTTGATAGCTACGGTATTTCAAAGGTGATGCAGCTACTTTAATTTCCAGTCGGGCCGCTCGAAATGGCAGGTATATCCATGCGGATGCTTCTGCAAATAGTCCTGGTGTTCCTCTTCTGCATTCCAGAAGTCAGTGGCTGGTACAACTTCTGTTACGATCTGCCCAGGCCATTTGCCGGAAGCAGTCATTTCCGCGATTAATGCTTTTGCTGTTTCCTGTTGAGTTTCATTCAGGAAGAAAATAGCGGAACGATAAGAGGTGCCCACATCATTGCCCTGCCTGTTCCTGGTGGTAGGGTCGTGGATCTGGAAGAAATATTCCAGCAGCTTCCTGTAGGATATCTTTGCAGGATCAAATGTAATTTCAATACCTTCTGCATGCGTACCATGATTGCGATAGGTGGCATTCGGCACATTGCCACCGGTGTATCCAACTACGGTTGAGATAACACCTGGAAGATGGCGGATGAGCTCTTCTACGCCCCAAAAACACCCTCCGGCAAGAATGGCTTTTTCAATCTCCATATATCTTTCGGTTTAAATCAGATGAAGTTTAACGCCAGCCGTATGTCAGACCAGCTAAGAGTGAAAATTAACATATTTCCGCGATACGGAAAAATACCCTACTGATATACCTTCACCCAATCCACAATCATCTGCACCGGCAAGGTGGCGGGATCTACTTTTCCCACCCAGTCGCCGCCCAGCTGCTGATCTATCAGCATATAAAAAGGTTGGTCGTAGGGCCACTGCGATGGATCCACGCCTTTTACCCGGGGATAGGTGAATGTTTCTTTTCCATTCAGCAGGAACACGATTTTATCAGGATACCAGCTGATGCCAAAGGTGTTGAAAACCTGCGGATCTAACTTTGCGGTTCCGAAATGAGGTGGATGCTCCGTTTGTTTAAGATCGAGGGTATAATAGGAGTGAGTGGTCTGGTAAATGAGGGTGTCATAGTTAAGATGCTCCATGATATCGATTTCGCCGTTCCTCGGATATTTACCATATTTGTTTGTTTCGGCCAGCAGCCACATGGCAGGCCATGCGCCACGCGCACATTCCAGTTTTGCGCGGATTTCAATTTTCCCGTATTGAAATGCAAACTTGCCTTTTGTATAGATACCGCCTGTGAGAAATGGTCTCGGATCTTTTGAGGTGTCCGGGTTCCTGATACCACGGAGGTATATCCTGCCGCTATCAAGTTTGTAACATTGATCATCATTGCTCATATGCTTGTCCCAGGCGGCAGTACCGGGAGGGATACGGGTCCACCTGGTGGTATCCAGCGCGGCGCCGTTGAAGTCTTCCTGCCAGACGAGCTTCCAATGCTTATTTTCCCTTCCTGATTTTTGGGTGTAAAGGTATCCGCCTTTGCCGCTTCGCGTGGTGACTTTGCACGCTGAGAAGCCAGCTATCAGAGATAGCAGCAGGAGTATGTTTTTTTTCATTGTCGACTGTAATTGTTTGTTCTAAGCAAATATAAGCGTTTATATACAGGTAATTATCTGCCTTTTAAGTAGTTACATAGAGATGAATATTTTTGTGATTATCTTTATTTCATTAGCAATGGTAGTTAAATCATTCTCACAATGGGCAGTTACATAAATGTGATGATGCCGCTTAGCGGGTTAATAGTGTATCTCAAAGATCTGATAGAAAAGTACGGTATTGTTGTGTACCTCGAAAAAAGGGATGCAGCCATGAAACCAGGTCATGTACGTCTGCAGCTGTCCGGTGGCGAGCTGAATGATGGATATAGCCAATTTTTCTTTAGCTCCAGGGAGATACCGCTGGATGAAGGAACCAGTTTTTATGCGGATAGTGTTTTCGACTACTGTGTGGAAGGAAGCGGCGGCCGGGAAACGGAAGATGATATTGAGTTGATAAAGTTGCGAATCATCAGCAAGCACCCCGATAAAGCTATTCAATCTTTTTTTGCAGCGGTATACAGGAAGTTGAAGAAAGATGAAGATATGGGGATGGGGGTTTACGCTGGCGCCGGTTCCTTTTATAAAAATATCTTTTACCTGAAATCACTGGTGGGAGAGAAGAACATGTGGTTTGATTTTAAAAGAAAAGATAATCCGATTAGCATACATGCGTGACAGATGATTTGTGGCTGCACATCGTGGCGGCCGGCCCGGAAAAAAAGTACATATGCTCACGACTGTTTTACCACTCCGGGAACAGGCCATAGATAAACGGCTGTATGCGGCATTAATTATCGCGAGGCAATGGCAGGATGATCAGCCGCCTGCCGGCGTGAGGGATTGATTATGGTTGCACGAAAACAGGATTGTTAACGTGCATGCATATACGCGATATGAAATCCTTTCTCAGGAGTGATGATATTGCTCATCTGTCACTTGTTCCATCCAGTCAACGGGGGAGCCATTCAGCTTCTCCTGGATAGCGATGTGGCTCATGGCCGTAGTGGCGGTAGCTCCGTGCCAATGCTTTTCTCCCGGTGGAAAGAAAACGATATCTCCGGGGTGAATTTCCTGTCTTGCTTCTCCTTCCCGTTGCACCCAGCCGGCGCCTGCAGTGATGATCAGTGTCTGGCCAAGCGGATGGGTATGCCATGCCGTGCGGGCGCCCGGTTCAAAAGTGACGAGTGCCATCGCCACACGGGCGGGTTCCGGAGGATTCATCAGCGGATCGATTCTTACGGTGCCGGTAAAATATTCTGCGGGACCTTTGCCTGAAGGTTGTGAGCCGCTGCGTATGATTTCCATAAATGCTCCTCCTCTGATTTTTAGGGTGTGAGTAAAATATTTAATTTCATAAATACCACCTGGTGGTTATTAAGGCCTGATAATAGCTGAGCAGCAAATGTAACAGAATTTGTTGGATGCCTGTTATACTCAACGGTTTTCTGCCTGGTAGCGGGTGTCAGAAAAGAGCCTGTTTCATTATTATTAAGGTATTGTTATCATTGCCTGCATGATAAAATGGAGCAATGAAAACTTATACATTTATAACATGGAAAACGCCATTGTTTTTGAAAAACTTACAGACAAAATAGCTGGCATTTTATATTTCAGCGAATCAGAGTACCCGCTTACCCTTGAGCAATGGGGCACACTGCCGGCTACTGAACTGGCTAAGAAAATAGCCACATTAAACAAAGTGGAACCAGCCACGTTGAAGGCCGTAAAGGAAGAAGATTTTTTTAATGAGATAGAAAGGACTGCAGATCCGAATGACACGCCGATAGTAGAAAACGCACGAAAATTTAAAGCACTTCATCAATTCCTGAAAGAAAACCTTACCAACATCCAGGTAACACGCGTGGAAGGAGGAACCAATGTTCCTTTATACATTACCGGTTACAGGCCTGATGGTACCTGTGTGGCCCTGTTAACCACATCAATAGAATCCTGAACAACCCAAATATAGCTTCCATCACCCTCTAAAAATGAATTATGAAACAATTCATCAGGCATATCTGCGTAATAAGCTTTGCAGGTATATTGTTTGCTTCCTGTAAAAAAGACCTCGATGTAACACCACTCCCGGAACAAAAGATCAGCCGGGCAACGACTGAGTCTACCACCTTGCTAACGGAAAACTTTGAATCAGGCAGCAAATCAGCCTACACTTCCGGATCAGTTACCCTTTCCAGTGGCTCCTGGACCTTAGATGATGCCTTAATAGGTAACCTCGCTACTGATCTGAAAAATGGTACTAAATCCGTACGGATCAGGAACACGGGTACCGTTACTTCCAATTTCAATATCACCGGAAGCACAGGTACTATTACCATCACCATCAAGCATGGTACATTTGGCTCAGACGACAGCAGCGACTGGCAACTGTGGACCTCCTCCAACAGCGGAAGTACCTGGACACAACAGGGAAATACAATTTCTACTTCCAACAGCCTGCAAACAGCGACCTTTTCGGTGACTGCAACCACCAGTCTGCGCGTCTCTATCCGCAAAATTTCCGGTGGCAGCAACAGAATCAATATAGACGACATTGCTATTGCGCTGGACGGCGGCGGTGGCACCACACCACCAACAGCCGGAGACGATGACAACATGCTGATGGGTAATCCCAGCAATGCTTTGGCCAGCATATCTTCAGAAAATAACTACCTGATGGTTAAAACCTATTACGCGTTATCGTATAGCCGCAGCCGTGGCACGCCCAACTGGGTAAGCTGGCACATTCAATCGTCAGATCTGGGCAGTATTTCCCGCAGTAATGATTTCAGGGCAGATAATACATTGCCCTCCGGCTGGTACCAGGTACAGAATAGCAGCTACAGCGGATCAGGATTCGATCGTGGCCACAATTGTCCTTCCGGCGATAGAACCGCTACAGCTGACGCCAACTCCGCTACTTTCCTGATGACCAACATGATGCCTCAGGCGCCTAATAACAATCAAAAAACATGGGCTAACCTGGAAAATTACACCCGTAGCCTTGTTAACGATGGCAATGAAGTATATGTCATCACGGGCTCATACGGACAAGGTGGATCCGGTTCACTCGGTGGCACCACCAATACGATCAATAATGGAAATGTTACAGTACCTTCCAATATCTGGAAAGTGATAGTAGTCCTGCCTGATGGTAATGGCGATTTGAACAGGGTTTCAGGCAGTACCCGTGTGATTGCAGTGAATACGCCCAACAAAAATGATATCAATACCGATTGGACGCAGTATAAAACAACGGTGCGCAGCATAGAAAGCGCCACCGGGTACAATCTCTTATCCAGTCTGCGCACTACACTACAGGACAGCCTGGAAACCAGGATAGATAATCAGTAATTTAGTAGAGGCAGACGCAGACGCACAACGATAGTATATAGAGAAGCCGGGACAGATAGTATACAATGACTATCTGTTCCGGTTCTTTTTTAATCCCGTCGTTTTGGGCGTTCCTGATTTTTCAGATGCCCCCAATTTAAAAGCCTGTTATGGGATCAGGTTGAAAACCTGGGGGAGTATAAATTATACGCTTTTAAGATATAGTGCATTAGGAACACACATCATTATAGTCATCATTACCTTTTCACTATGTAGGCTCCGTCGAGCCTATGCTTAGCACCCGCTAAGTACCTATAGAAGCCCTGCAGGAGAGGTGGACTTGATGCGGGGATGAGCTTCGGATGTATAATCCCGATGAAATTGAATCAGCAGATGAAAAGAGGTGAGAACCGGCCATAGCAGAGCTACTTCAGTACCAGGCTGTAGTTGTGGAAAAAGATATACTATTTAAAGAAAGCGGGTATAAAGGGTTTATTCATCAAAATATCTCCGGGGGCAGGATCGCTTTATTCCAGTTGAATGATAGCTGGATATGCGTATGTATAGGTAAGGTTGGGAAGTAATATTTTCCGCTTTGGGTTGGGTCGTTTATGAGCATATTTGGGTACTTGTGGCGCTGCCACCGCAATGATATCGGCAGCCATGTATTGTCTGCTGCGTGATGGGCCATCCCTGTACATCGCTCTTACCTGGAAAACTACTACCAGTGAGCCCTTCCCGGGTACCTCCAGCGAAACATTTGTTTCCTGGAAAGTGGTATCCGTATCTATCATGAGCGTAACCGTTTCGCTACCTGCCACCTGACGTGATATAAAATCAATACGCGTAGCGATCACTTTTACTTCCAGGGCAGTAATACCTTTATACCCGTCGATGGTTTGTGCGGGAATATTTAATACTCCGTTACTCAAAAGCCGGGGAGCCACCGGGAAAAAACGATCTACTCCGGTATGCTGATTGAAGCGGAAGCCAGTGATGGCGGCGTGATGATCGCCGGCAGCAATGAGCAGCCTGTTGAGGCGGTTGATGTGGCCACCGTCACAATGGATATCCAGGTTACTGTAGAAAGCCTTACGGATAAAAGCGCCTTTCCTGCTGGCGATGCCAAAGCGGCGGGATGCGCGGCGGGTAGCAGCCGTTTGCTGCACGCTTTCCGGCATGGAGCGCAGGAAGTATTTGCCATTGCGCTTATACCCAATGAGAGGACCGAGTTTTCCCGTAAAGGAAATGATAGACATTTGTTTTGCCATGGGAGATTATTTTGATTACTATAAATATAACATAATTCGGGGAACGTGTTTGCGGGACAGGTTGAAGATTAACTAAAGGGAGTGTATGGCGTATTATATAATATTCAAAGATAGTGTAGTAGGGATTTGAGAATAGCAAACGCGAGTGTATGGGCATTTAGCCAATATTGAAAAAAGATATTCCCCCGTTTTCAACTTGATCCCTGTTATGCTGAGTTAAAATAAAAATTTCCTCTTTTTTTAAAATAAAATATACTGCGCAGGTCAGTTGCGCAGTATGGTATGCATCTTTGTATCGCAGCATTTATTATGTGCTGATAAAAAAATAAAGAGGTACATATATTTTTTTTAACTTACGATTAAACAATTATTGGCGTTGACACTGGAAGCATTATACGAAACAATTCATCTGCGAAAAAGACCGGAAGATGTAGCCGCCCTGATACAGGATGTGCTGGGTTCCCGTTTGAGCGTAGCCGAAGCGGAGATATTGCAAAAAGCGGTGGCAGCAGCCTTGCGCAATACGGTGTGGAAGTATACGGCTATGCTGGAACAGTTTGCAAAAGTAATAGGTGCGGAAAAGCAGGTGCGTAAAGCGATCGAATTGTTTAAACTGGACATTACACCCGGGGCAAACGCCTATGATGACCCGGAAGTTGTTGCGGCGTTTATAGCTACTGTTAGTCCACTGATACATAAGAACCCGGGATTTAATGATTATAAAACGGATCGGCTGAATCGTGAGGAAAGAGCGGCTGCCGGCCTTGATATTTCCAGACGCCAGTACAATAAACTATTTCGTTGCCTGCGCTTCCTGGAAAAGAAGCTGAATACCCTGATCCGGGAACGGAAAAAAAGTTTTTTCCAGCGGGCAGGTAAGCATGCTTTTGCGGAAGATATTTCAAAGGAAGATTTTATGGCGGATGTAAACAGCGCTTGTTTCATCGCCTATTATACGGCCCGTTGTAATCTGCGTAGCGAATTTACGGTGAGTGGGCAACAACGGCCCTACGATGAAATTGCTGATATGCTTTTTCAGCGTTGCCTGATGGGAAGGAAGACTACCAACTGGTGGGCAATAGCGCAGGTATATGCGAGGCCGGAGGTATTGGATAAGTTGTCCGGTGAGCAGCAGGGTGCCTTACTTGGCAAGTGGACTTCCCTGCTGGAGCAGGTAGCCGTTTTTTTAGGAGAGCTGTGGGCGCAGAATGATTTTAACCGCGCCACCATGACGGTTCGGCTGGGAAATGATTCTACCACCTGGAACAATACCGCCAATGCCTGGAATAAGGCAAGAGACAACTGGATGAACCTGATCTATGCGCTGGGAATGGAATTTGTGTTGGAGGAGATGTGTTTCGGAAAGGCGATGCGGTTGATAGCGGGAGATGTGGCTGCCTGGCATCAATCAACAGGCAGTACCGGAGATCCGAACCTGCCGGTATGGAATACGCTGCCCCTTCCCTGGGAAGTACTTTCGGGAAAGACAAACTGTAATCTTGCTATGGTGTTGGAAGCCTGCAAAGCAGCGGGACTCGATCCGGAAAAATCCGGCTGGATAGCGCCAAGAGCGCATGGAGTAGTGCCTTTCCGTCCTACACCAGAACTGGTACATGGTGTCACCGTTTCAAATCCCTATCTTGCAAAAATATTAAAACAGCATAAATACTTTTCAGGGAAAGACACTAAACCGTTGTTTCCTGAAAATAACTAACGGAGTAGTTCAGTGGTAGAGCTTCCGGCACTTATCCGGATAGACGCAGGTTCGAGCCCTGCCTCCGTTTCAACGATCAGGTACTCAGCAGATAGCAGGGTACCTGATCGTATTTATCAATATCGTCGCTAATGGAATCGGCACCGACACGTTTGCATCAGGAAATTAAAAAAAGTAACCGGATAGTTGATTTTTTTAATTTAGTGAGATGTCTCCTGTACATATAATAAGAGCAAGGCAATAAAAAGATATCATTCTCTTAAATTATTCAGATCAGCCGTCTTTTAAAACTGTTACGTAAAGATCAACTTACAAGCTATGACCATTTACCCAATGACAGCTGATCATGCAGCAAGTGTCCTCCGTATTTATGAGGAAGGTATCTCTACCGGAAATGCAACATTTCAAACTACTGCTCCTTCCTGGGAAGATTGGGATAAATCTCACCTGACCACTTGTCGTATGGTGGCAATAGAAAATGATGAGGTGATTGGTTGGGCAGCGCTTACTTCAGTCTCCGACAGATGTGTTTATGCAGGTGTAGCAGAGGTAAGTGTGTATGTTGCTTTGAACGCAAATGGGAAAGGGGTCGGAAAAACTTTAATGCAAAAGCTGGTAGAAGCGAGCGAAGAGAATGGTATTTGGACACTTCAGGCTGGTATCTTTCCGGAAAATACCGGTAGTATAAAAATCCATAAAGCCAATGGCTTCAGAGAGGTAGGCAGACGGGAAAAGATCGGTAAAATGGGGGACCGTTGGCGTGATACCCTGCTACTGGAAAGACGAAGCACCAAAGCAGGTATCTGACCGGTGGATTTGCGTAGGTATAATTGCAACATTTTTATTGTTATGTCCCGTTTACCCCGCATCGCAGATGCGCCTGTTCTACGTATTGTATATTAATATTATTATCATTATCTTGGATGAATTGTTTCAAAACACTTTTGTAAAGCCATGGGGGAGCCTGTAGAGGAAGGGTATAAAGCCACCACGTTATTACAGCCAGCCGTTGCCGATCTTGAGCTGGTATTTAAAGAGTGCTACGCAGTTCTCCTGGCTTATGCCTGTAAGTATGTATTGCGCGAAACTGCTGAAGACATTGTACAGGATGTTTTTGTACAAGTACACCGGAAAAGTGCGTCCCTGCACATTACCACCAACATCAAAAGCTACCTGTTTCGGAGTATTCACAACAGTTGTCTGGATTATATTAAGCACCAGGCGGTGCATCAGCGTTATGTGAATGCGGCTTTGCCCGCCCTTACCGCCGCTGAACTGGATTATTTTAATCCGGATGGTTCCCGGCAAAGCCTGCTGGAGCAGGACAACCTGGAGGCCAGCGTATGGCAGGCCATAGAGGAATTGCCTCCTAAATGCCGGGAAGTGGTGAAGCTCCGTTATCTGGAGGGACTTAAAACCGGCGAAATCTCTGCTGCCATGGGCATCTCTTCCCGTACTGTAGAAACACAATTATATAAGGCCATTAAGCAGCTTAGGGGTATGGTCCGTAGGGTAAATTACCTGTTCTCTTTTATTTTATTATAGCCTGTAGCCCCGTTTTTGCCCATCTTTCTTCTTTCTGAAAAAAAATATAAAAATCCTGTACGTAGAAATTATCTTCTTGTCGTCTAAATAAATGACATGTCACCACACTACAATACGAACGACTTGGATTATACGATTTTAATTAAATTCCTGGACGGGCAGGCAAGTCCCGAAGAATCAGTCCTGGTGGCTGCCTGGTTAAAGGCTTCCCCCGATAATCAGGCGCTGTATTTTCAGATAAAAGACATATTCGACCAGCAGCTGGCAGCAAAGATCACCGCCGCAGATGCAGATCAAAGCTGGCAGCAGGTAATGGCGCGATTATCGGCAGCTGATCCACGTATGTCCCCGGTAAAGCAGTTTGGCTGGCTGAAGTATGCAGCGGCCATCCTTATGCTGGTACTGGCAGGAGGAATCGCTACTTACCTGTTTATGCATACAGGTTCCAGGCAGGCGCCTTTGATAGTGCTGGTATCGAAAAAAGGATCTGTACAAACGGTATTGCTGCCAGATAGTACCCGGATATGGGTAAAGCCGGGAGGGCTGGTGAAAATGCGGAATGTAAAAGAAGGAGGCGGACGTGAAATATGGCTGGAAGGCAGTGCTTATTTTGAAGTAGTGAAAAAAGCAGAGACGCCGTTTATGGTACATATGCGGGATATGACTGTGACAGTACTGGGTACCTCTTTTACCGTAAATGAAAATAACCGTCATACTGCTGTAGTAGTAAATACCGGGTTGATTAAAGCAACAGCCTTTAACCGGGAGTTATTGGTGCATCCGGGTGAAAGAGGGATGGTTGTAGATAGCCAGATACAGATGGATCATATAAACCCGCAGTTGTATGCTGCCTGGAAAGATGGGGATTATAAATTTGAGAACACATCTATAGACGAAATAAAAGATCTTTTGCGCGCGAACTACGGATATGAAATGGAAATATTACAACCAGAAAAATTCCGGGATACCCGGATCAGTGGACGGGTACTGATAACAGATGAAGTCAGTTTATGCAGATCATTGGGTGCTATGCTGGAAGCAGGTGTGCGTAAAGAAGGTAACCGGATTATTATTCAACCAAAATAAGTGTAACTAAATCAATGTATCGTCAGATGCCTGTCAGGTAATCATTCATTTAATCTGAATTTTCCTGTTTTGAAAATCCTACGTATTGCAGCCTGGTGGGGCAGGTATAGTGGTTTTATGTGCCATACCGGTTGAAATAGTTATCATGTAAACCGAACCGGGCCCGCGTTACGTATCTATCTTATCAACGAAGTACTGAGCCGGTATTGGAATACGTACAACTTTAGAAACCATATTATAATAACAGTGACAATTTATAACAATGACAACGCGTAACGCAATGATATCTGTACCATTTTAATGAAGTAGTCTTTAACCAAATATGTAGTCTTTAACCAAATATGTAGTCTTTAACCAAAATTTTTCCGTTATGAAATTTGGATCTCTACGGCATTGCCTGAAGGGAGTGGCTGGCCTGTGCATTGTACTGAGTGCTACGACTTCGTCTTTTGCGCAGGATGCAATGGCCGGCATCCAGGAACAAACCAACCAGGAACGCAGCAGAAACAGTTCTCCTGATGCAGGGCGGACGCAAATGATACCGCTGAAGGATGCCCTGGAAAAAATTTATACCAAATACCAGCTCAGGATTGCACTCAACGAAAAGTATGCAAAAGATATTTATCTGCCTGACAAGGTATTGAAAATGGACCCGGAGAAAGTAGTTCCGTTTTTGCAGAAATCATTGCAGGGGCATCATCTCACCCTGAATTCAATGGGCCCTTCCCAGTATGTGATTACACCGGCAGAAAACCACGCTGCTCCTGCCGTACATAAACCGGCAGTAAAGCTGAAAGTATCCGGTACGGTAAAAGATAAACTGGGCGCCCCGTTGCTGGGCGTAACGGTGAAGATCGTGGGCACACCTACCGGTACTACTACCAATGAAAAAGGCTACTATGAACTGGATGTGGAACCTACAGATATACTTGAGTTTTCTTACATCGGCTATCAATCTCAACAGGTAACGGTGAGAAATAAGGTAGACATCAATGTGGAGATGCTCGCAAAAGAAGGTGGCCTGAATGAAGTAGTGGTGGTAGGATTTGGTGCACAAAAGAAAATCAGCCTGGTAGGGGCGCAGTCAACTATAAAACCGGAAGAACTGAAACTGCCGGTGAGAAGTCTGACGAATGCACTGGGAGGACGGCTGGCAGGTATAGTAGCCGTGCAACGGAGCGGTGAACCAGGCTACGATGGCTCCGACATCTGGATACGTGGTATCTCCACCTTTGGGTCCAGTCCGCGCGGCCCACTCATCATCGTAGACGGTGTACCGGATCGTAGCATCAATGACCTCGACCCTGAAGATATCGCCAGCTTTACGGTACTGAAAGATGCTTCCGCGACTGCTGTATATGGTACCCGTGGTGCCAACGGCGTAATCCTGGTGAATACCAAAACAGGTAAGCCGGGAAAGCCGCAAATCAATATGGAATTAAACCAGGCGATTACAAAATTTACACAGCTGCCTAAGTTCGTGGATGCGCCCACCTTCATGAGATTGTATAATGAAGGTTTGCAGATGAGAGGAAGAACACCTCTTTATACAGAAGAACGGATACAGCAACATGCTTCCGGCGAAGACCCGGATCTGTACCCTAATGTAGACTGGTTCAATGTGCTGTTTAATAAATGGGGACAGAGCAGAAGAGCCAACCTGAATGTACGTGGGGGATCCGAATTTGCGACCTATTATATTTCCGCTGGTTATTATTCGGAAGTAGGTTTGCTGAAAAGGGATCATGTACAATCATATAATTCAGATATTAAACTGGACCGATATAATTTTACAACAAACGTAGATGCCAATATTACCAAAACAACCAAGCTTGAATTAGGTGTAAACGGTTTTATCATTAACAGTAATTATCCTGGTATTGGTACCAACGCACTGTTTGATCTGGCTACCCAGGTGCCGCCTCACCTGATACCGCCGCAGTATTCCAACGGGCAATGGCCTAAAATCCCCGGTGGTAGCTATCCCAGCCCATATCGCAATCTTACACAATCCGGTTATGCTACAGAATACCGTAATACCATCCGGTCTAATATAAGGCTCCGGCAAAATTTCGATTTCATCCTGAAGGGCTTGTCATTTACCAGCATGTTTGCTTTTGATGCTTATGGCTGGAATAATCTTAACAGAAAAAGAGAAGTACAAACATATTATGCCACCGGACGGGACTCTGCCGGAAATCTTCTTACAAAAATTGTAGACCCCGGATCCAATGTGCTGGGATTCGATGTGGCAAGAGGAGGAAACCGCCGTTTTTATACAGAAACGGCGTTGAACTATGCCAACAAATTTGGTGATCATGATGTATCCGGTTTACTATTGTATAATCAGTCGGATTATATTGATGCGGACGCCGGCACCCTCATTTCTTCTATTCCCTATCGCATAAGGGGTTTGAGTGGAAGGGGTACTTATGGTTATAAGAACCGCTATTTTGCAGAAGTTAATTTCGGTTACAATGGTTCCGAAAACTTTACACCCAACAAACGATACGGCTTGTTTCCTTCTTATGGCGTTGGCTGGGTGGTATCCAATGAAAGCTTCTTTGCACCGATCAGTCATGTCCTCAGTTATTTAAAACTCCGGTATACTTATGGTTTATCCGGTAACAGTAATACCGGATCAAGATTTTTGTTTCTCACCAGGATAAAGAGCGATGGCGGTCTTGGTTATACTTTCGGCGTACCGGGTAACACTACCGGCTACGGCGGCTTACAGGAAGATCAGATCGGTTCTGAGGTGAGCTGGGAAACAGGTAAACGGCAAAACCTGGGCATCGAAATAAAAGCATTGCATGACGACCTGTCGTTGATTGTGGAACTGTTCAAGGAACGCAGAACAGGTATCCTGCTTAGACAATATGATATTCCTTATGCCTCTGGTTATACCAGTGATAACATCCCCTACAGAAATATAGGTATCACAGAAAACAAAGGTATTGATGTAACCCTTGATTATAATAAATCATTCTCCAAAAATTATTGGGTGGGCTTCAGGGGAAATTTCAACTTCAATATCAACAAGGACGTGTATGATGGATTACCACCATGGCAGTATCCCTGGCTGAACCGTACCGGACATCCCATTGATCAGCGCTTTGGGTATGTAGCCCTTGGCTTGTTCGCTGATTCCGCTGATATCACGAAATCGCCCAAACAGGCAGGAGACGTGCGTCCGGGAGATATTAAATATAAAGACCTGAATGGAGATGGTATCATCAACAGCTATGATCAGCAGGCGATAGGTTATGGTTCAGTCCCCCGTATTGTATATGGACTTAATTTCAGCGTGGGAGTGAAAGGATTTGATCTGAGCCTGTTTTTCCAGGGTGTGGCGATGGTAGATTTTATGTATAGCGGTGGCCATGCCACTAATCCTTTTTATGAAGGACCTACTATCGGTAACCTATATACGATAGCAACGGATCGTTGGACACCGGACAACCCCAACAGCCGGCCCTTCTATCCAAGAATGTCAACCCGGCAGGATATTACCACCAACTATTATGAAAGTACCTGGTGGATGAAAAAGGCAGGCTATGTCCGTTTGAAAAGTGCGGAGTTGGGTTATACTTTCAGCAGCGACAAATTACAGCGATACGGATTGAAGAGTGTACGCACTTATGTGAATGGAACCAACCTGTTTACCATTTCGCCATGGAAAATATGGGACCCGGAACTGGGTGATGGCAGGGGCACTGCTTATCCTAACATGACTTCATTCAATTTTGGTATCCGCGCTAATTTCAAATAAAACTGAATCACTATGATGCGTCATTTCTTCAAAAAAAATATCCTTTTGATACTGTTGCCGGTATTGTTGGCAGCTGGTTGTAAGAAAGGATTTCTCAATACAGTACCGGATAATATCACCACGCTGAAAGATGTATTTACCAATAGAGCCATGACCGAACAATGGCTGGCACGTATCTACAATCCTATGCCGGATATGTGGAACCAGCCTTACAGCGTTCCATGGACAGGTCAGTGTGATGAAGTGGACTATGCCTGGGTACAACCCGGTATTAACTCCGGTGCTATCACGGCAGATAATGCCAGTCCTTCCTATTGGAATGGTTATTACCAAACGATCCGGCAGGCGGCTATCTTCTTAAAAAATGCAGATCAGAATAAGGAAATCCTGGCCCAACCGGGTGGTGAACAGTTACTGAAACAGTATAAAGCAGAGGCGCGCTTTTTAAGGGCTTACTACTATTGGTTGCTGATGCGACAATACGGACCCGTGGTGTTGATGGGAGAAGAGCCAAAGTTGCCGGAAGATGATTTCCAGATACCGAGAAGTCCCTGGGATGAATGTGTAGCCTATGTATTATCAGAAATGGATAAGGCGATGCCGGATGTGCCGGTACAACATATGAATCCTGTTGACCCCACACAGCCGGATGTAACGCAAACAGGCCGTATCACCAAGCCCATCATCCTGGCGGTGAAATCGCAGATACTGTTATATAGTGCCAGCCCTTTATTCAATGGCAATAGCGAGATGAGCAACTTTAAAAACATGGATGGTACTGCTTTGTTTAATCCTTCCTTTGACAAGGAAAAGTGGAAGAATGCCGCAGATGCAGCTAAGGCAGTAATAGATCTCAACAGGTGGGAATTATATACGGTTGCAGATGCAGATCCGTTCCGCGCTGCTTTTCTTTCCTGCCGGAATTTATTCTTCGATGGCTGGCAGAAGGAAGCTATCTGGATTCGTACCAACTCTGATCATGTGGGCAACTGGGAGCGGCATTGTTCTCCCAGATGCGCTAATGGCGCTGGCTGGAACGGTATCGCTGTTACCCAGGAAATGGTGGATATATTCCGTACTGCGGGTGGAAAGGCGATTACAGATAACAGTAGCGGCTATACGGAAAATGGATTTACCGCTACTGCCACTCCTTATTATGTTAGTGGTACTTCCAATATGTATAACGGAAGGGAACCCAGATTTTATGTAGATGTAACCTTTAATGGGTCTGTTATTCCAGTGGTGCCGGAAAATGGCCAGACAAGAGTAGAGTTTTTCTTTACCGGTAATTCCGGCAAGAACGGCGCTCCCAGGGATTGGCCTACAACAGGATATACCGCCCGTAAAAATATTCACCCCAATACTGATTTCAGAAGCGGCAGAAGTTTTTCCCGCCCGGCGATGATGATCCGTCTCGGTGAAATTTACCTGAACTACGCAGAAGCATTGAATGAATACGATCCGGGAAATCCTGATATTCTAAAATACCTCAACAAAATCCGTAACAGGGGAGGACTTGCCGATATGGCCGCAGGGGCTGGTCAGGCAGAGATGCGTAAACAGATTCACCTGGAACGCCAGATAGAACTGATGTTTGAAGGACATCGCTACTGGGATGTTCGTCGCTGGAAAGTGGCGAATACACCGGAGCAACATCAGGGCGGGCAATTCCACGGTATGAATATTGAAAAAGGAAGTTCCCTGTCTGATCCTGAATTTCATAAAAGGATTGTGGCCTTCACCAGGGCCGAATGGAATAATAAATTTTATTTTTATCCGGTGCCTCAGAGTGAAATTGACAGAAATAAAAAGCTGGTACAGTTTCCAGGGTATTAACGGAGATGAAGAACGTTTAAGAAGATGTAATAACAGCCGGCTCCCGCTTTGCGAGCCGGCTTTATTGTGAATATATTAATTTGCAACATAGTTGCAAATTAATATATTTGCTTTCTTTAGCAAAGCATCATGATAGATCTATACTACCCTGTTAAGCTATTTCCCATTTTACTAATTGTCATATGGCTGCTTGCGCTACCTATGCAATTACATGCACAGGTAGCGCCGGGAGACAGCTCCATTAAAAAAAATGTTACGGATAGCCAGCAAACAGTACTACGGCCGTATTCGCAGCTCCGTACCATTGATATACGCGCCAGCACGCCACAGGTAAAAAAGGAGCTGGACCGGCTCATTTATGATGTACAATCAGATCCTGATCACCGCAGCCAGTCGGTATTGGATATACTGGCGAAGGTACCCCTGATCACGGTAGACGGAGAGAATAATATTAAGCTGAAAGGACAGGGTAATTTCAAAGTATTTATTAACGGCAAACCATCTGCTATTACAGCCAGCAACCCCAAAGAGGCATTGAGAGCCATGTCTGCGGTAAACATTGCCAGCATAGAAGTCATTACCACGCCGCCTGCTAAATACGATGGAGAAGGATTTACCGGCATCATTAATATTGTAACGGTAAAACAACGGAATGATGGATATAATGCATCTGTGGGAGTGGGGTTCAATAAGGTGAGTGGCGTTGGCCAGAACTATACCTTGCAGGCGAAAAAAGGAAAGTGGGGGATCAGCAGTACCGGGTATTTATATGAAGACCTTAAAAGAACCAATGCCACCAGTCTGTATCAGCAAAGTACCACGGCAGTGCTGCGCCAGGAAGGTACTACTGCCTATCACAGTATTTTTGGAGGCGCCTCACTCGAAGCCAGCTACGAAATAGATTCCCTGCAACTGCTTACCAGCGCGGTATCTGTATATAAAAGCAGGGACTATTATCTCACCAGTCAGTATACGTCAACGTCTGGCACTTCCTATCAGTATACCAATAATCATCATTTATACGATAATAGTCTGGATATTTCGGTTGGATATGATAAGGCAGCCCGGCGCAATAGCAAGGAAATATTTTCACTGGGATATCGCTTTCATCACAGTCCGCAACAACTTGCCAATAGCGTATTTTACGAACAGGTAACAGGTGAAAGTTTAACGGACTTCGGACAGCAAAATAATAATCACCTGGATGAACATACGTTGCAGGCCGACTATGTGTTGCCATTGTCCTCCATCCAGATAGAAAGCGGTATAAAAGGGATCTGGAGAGATGGGAACAGCAAATACCTGTTGGATGAACACACGGCCGGCCCCCCCGGCTTCCTATACAAACAGCAGGTATATAGCCTCTACCATTCCTACCAGCTGAATACACCTGTATTGGCGGTGAAAGCGGGAGCACGGCTGGAGTATACTGCGATGGATGTCTGGTATGGTACCGGGAAAAGTATCGTGGCCACTTATTATAACCTGATACCCGTGCTTTCCCTGCAGCATGATTTTCCAAACAGCAGCCTGTCGTTCGGATTTACCCGACGGTCAGAACGGCCAGGTATAGAACAACTGAATCCATTTATAGATAAGCGTAATCCCAACCAGTTTAATACTGGAAATCCTGCCCTTCGCCCGGTGATGCAAAATAGTGCAGAACTCTCTTTCCTGGCGGGTAAAAAAGTAAGTTATCACCTGATCGGCAGTTTTCTTTTTGCCAATAATACGATTGAGAAGCTGACCAATTTCACCGATAGTAATGCGATTACTACCTATAAAAATATAGGGAGTAACAGGGACCTTCATTTGAATGCCGGCTTTAGCTATCCACTCAGTGCACAGCTCAAAATAATAATGAATGCTGATGCGGGTTATGCATGGCTTAAAGGTAGCGATGGGGAAAATAGCTATCGCAATAGTGGTTTTATCGTATCCGGATTTTTAAATCTTCAGTATAAAATAGCGGACTCCTGGCGGCTGACTACCACGCTTTATGCCATTACGCCCTCTGTTAGTTTACAGGGAAAAACAAATGGTAACCTGGTACATACAATCAGGGTTAATAAAGAACTATTTAAAAAGAAGGCAACAGTGACATTCTCTGTCAGTAATCCGTACAGTAAATACCGGTACATCCGTACAACGCAGACTGGTGGAGCATTTGATCAGCTGTCAGTACAGCAGCTCAACTATCGTAACTACGGCGTTAGCTTTACCTATACCTTCGGAAAATTATCTCAGGCCATCAGGAAAAATCAACAACTGATCCGTAATGATGATGTGAAAACGGCATCCAAAAAAAGTAACTAAAATATTTGTTTATTTATTTGCAACGTAGTTGCAAATAATATATCTTTATAGCGTTGCAACAAGGGAGCGCCGAAACCCTGGATAACAGTAGGCATCAAACTTTTAAAACCTTATTTCATGAGAAACAATTCAAACAGCATCAAGCTTAACCTGGAAGATTTACAACTGGAAAGTTTTGTAACCAGCATTGACAGCGAAATGGCACAACGCCTTGCAGGTGGCCTGGGTAGTCTGGAACACCCAACACATACACAGCCTACTGACACAGATGATGTACCTCACGCAAAATGCACAACTGTAATTTGCTAAGCAGCATGGTATTTACAAGTGGGATGCACCTTTATGGTTGCATCCCACTTTTTTTATTGCTTTGCAGTAATCAATCCCGCCTCACCTAACAGCAGTAACTGCTGCCAAACGGTTTCTTTCGCCAGGGTGGAAGCACTGGTGTTAAACAACCCCGCAATCGTAGCTACTAAAACAGCGGGCGGCATATCCTGTTGGAGTTGGCTCAAAATAGCTGCTGTCAACCGATTCGTTACTTTTTCGGTGATGCCTTCGGGTGTCAATTCCTGTAATATAAAAATAGGTCCCTTACATTCAAGTGTAACCGGATGAAAAGCACATTCCACTATTCTTACATGGTCTGATATGCTGCAAACGGCGGCATACGCGGGATTTGACAGTTGCCTCACTGTATGGTCGTTCCGCTTATAGTAACAAAGAAAGCCTTTATGTGTTTGCCAGAAATGGCAAAGCTGTTGTTCGTATGCATACACCTGCTGGACGAATGGATCGGTGATGAGTTTTTCCAACGCCTGTTGATAGTCAGGCAGCGATAAGTGCTCCACCGGAATGTGGGTTTGATTTAAGAGGTATAATGTTCTCCGGAAATATTTACCGAAGATCTTTTGGCCTATGGATGCGGATGCATAAGCTGGTGCTACCGGGATATTACGCACCGGCAGTTGAATATTTAAAACGTCGTGGCCATTTCCCTTCAGTAAAATGTTGACCAGCATGTATCCCACGCCGGCCATTCCTGACATGAGTCCCATATCATGACTGTTGGCCGGCGCAAAAGTGTTGAAAGTGCCGGTACGTTCGTATAATTCAAAAGCGCCGTTGGCAATTTTATGAAGCGCATGATGCAGCGCCTGTTGATCTGCATAGAAAGATGCTGCCCGTAACAGGAACGTCACCATTCCTCCATAACCACTGCATAGTGTATAATCCTCCCGCGCTGCATCCAGGTGTGTCAGACTGCTTTTAACACTAGCCTCAATGATGTGGTGGTAACAGCCTTCCCCTGTAATGTTTTCAAACAGGATATGCGATAAACCAATGCCCACTGCGCCATGTGCCCAGGAGTTTACCTGTTTCATTGTTGGTCTGAAAACGGACAGGTCCCAGGTATGGGCACCAGGTAAATTGTACCGGTATGCCCCGATACGCAGGTCAAGCCAGTTACGGGTGGGCATATCGTAATACAACATCTCATAGTCAAACCCCAGTTTCGCGAGGCGGATTAATCCATCATAGTTAAAATAATGACCTACCTGCAGCAGCACATAAGCGATACCCGCTGCACCGTGTGAAAAGCCGGTGAGACTGTCATACGCCATTTTTTTATGATCCCATTTTATGCCCTGCGAAGCTACTCTCGCATCATCAATGATGCGGTTGAGCAGCTCCTGCAGGTAGGAATAAATGGTAGCATCCGCAGTATGATGATATAGCAACGTCATTACGAGCGTATTGCCGGCTGCACCGCTCAGGAGGTCCATCTCCTGAATATAAATAATGTTGGAGTGGTGCTCTTTTGCCACCAACAGGGCGGTTTCCAGGTATTTATTTTTACCGGTGATTTCATAAAGTTTTATGCATAAATAAATGATACCACAGATGCCGGTATAGAAACAATAAAATTTAGGTCGCCGGCAATAGGTGCTTTTCAATATCCTGTCAGTTATTTTTTCCGCCCATTCCAGGTCTGTCTTATCTCTATTCAATTCAAACAAAGCGAGAAAGAACAATGCAATGCCTGCGCCACCATTGAATATTTCGTGATATTCCCGGCGGAGGAATTGCCCGGTGTTCCTGTCGTAATAAGGTGTTTCCCAGAAAGGTCCTTTTTCATCCTGCAAGGCTGAGGACATAATCTGATCCCTTATTTTATGCAGAAAATTGTGCGTCATTTTGTTGGATATATTGAAGGCACGCTTTGGTGCAGTACATGATATAAGCTTCTTCGCTGTTTGCTATGCCCAGGCGGTTGTGTGTCATATGCATAATGCCGGCAATAGCTTCCATGAGCTGGGGCTCCGATAGCCCGCTGTGGCGGTACTGCTGCATGGCCTGCCTGCTTCCCGGGAGTAAAGAGGGGCCGTTGTTTTCGTACAATAGGTACATTTCATGTATGGCGGTGGTGATTTTTTCTTTCCTGCTACTGAATGCTTTGTCAAATGTGGCGAGCCAGCCTGTTTTATCTGGTAGTGCTGCGCGCTGGGGATGGAAAATTCTTAACCATTCATCAATAAAATAATCACATATTTCCAATTGTTGCGCAATGGGAAAATCTGCCGCCTGCAGTAATTGCACGTGAAATTGTATCGCCTGTATACTGGCCATGGCCGATGGAGTGGTCGCTGTCGCCAACCACTCCAGTACTGCTGCAGACGAATGGTAGAAAAGTTGTTCTGCCCATTTGATACTATGAACATCTCCGTAACGTGCTATTTCCGGGACGTATGCTACCACCGTCATACGGGCGTCAGGCAGGCCGGAACGGTTAAACGCATCGATATGCGCCGATAATAGAGCGAGTACTTTTTCTTCCTGTGAGGTTTGTATCCGCAGACGGATATGATCGCCTCCTTCCGGATAACGGATAAAGAAGTAGGGAGTGTCACTGTTAAAAAGTTCCCTGTGTTTTTCAAGAAACGGATGGATACAGTAAAGCAATAAATCGTTCAGCGACTCGTCATAATAAATGTAGGCAGATACCCAGGTTTCCATGTGTTCAGTGTTTATACCATTGCAATAAATATTCCTTTACCTGTCCGGTTGGCATCGGCAGGGCTTCTTCCAACCAGATATGACTGCCGGCCCTGGATAATAATTTCTTCAGCATCGTTAGCAGGATAGGCTGTTGAAAGGAAATGAACTGGGGTTTATAATCATCGGCCAGACCGCCCGCTTTTTCTTTTGTTTTGCTGTTGCCCCGGCGCCGCAGGAAAAGAAATACGGCTGCATCGATCTGGTGTTGCTCCCGCCAGTGCTGCAGCCGGATGAAATATTCCAGCTCTTTTTCATTATTCCTGATCACAGGAAAGTCCCTGGTATCTATTTCCCATGTCTTTCTTCTCAACACTACCTGTGTGCGGTAAGTGACCCTCGGCCAGACATATACCGGTGCATTGTGACGGGGATGTTTTTTTTCATATTCACCATCTATTATTTTTATCAGCGCTGTAATGGAGGGCCTGATATCCGGGTTGAAATGTGCAAGCAGCTGATAGAGACGGGAACGGTTACGAAAACTTTCCAGGCTCAGGTCATAGGCATACACCTGTTGCCCGCCATGGTAAAGCGATAGCTGCTTATCTTCGGCGGTAATATATAATTCATTTAAGGAGATTTGCTGCCCGGATGGATAGTTGTTATTTCCGCCCGGCATTTTTATCTCATATGCCGCCAGCGGCGGATGGATATTGGCGTTAAATCCGGATGCATCGTTTAGTTCCATCACCTTCTTATCGGGATGCAGCGAACGGTTGTAATCCAGGAAAGCAGTTGTTGCCTTGTTGTCAAACATGGACAGAAACCTGCCATTTACCTTGCCCATACCGGGAAGTATAGCATTCACCACTCCGCAGGTAATATTTTCCGATGAATAAAACTGCATGAACATTCCCCTGGATTGCGGCGTAGGGACTGTTGCTATGGCAGGAAAGTGTTCATCCCATAGATTAATAACAGCTGGTTGTCCGTATAACAGGTTATCGAGGGATTGCACAAAATTGTTTTTCCATGCGGTGGCTTCCGGCTCCGGATTATTGACAACATTTTCCTGACGAAGCTGCTGATAATAGGATTGATAGAAGCGGACCACCGGCACCGATCCGTTAACACCGTAATACGAGTAAAAGTGATGGAGCATCCGTTGTTTTTCTTCATACAGTTGATCCAGCGGTTGTATTAATTCCAGCAGGGCATCTACGTTTTCTGTTATTTGTTGCACCGTGTCTTTGCAGATCACTTCTGTTTCCGGGTTGTAGCAATCTTCGTAGAATAATTCATTTCCTTTAAAAAAGTGTGGCGCAAACTGCATCGTTCTTAACCCGCTGTTTGTGTCGTCTTCCGCGGCCGCCGGATCTACCTCCACCGGCAGTCCCGCTTCCTGCTGTAAATCACTGAATACAGGATTGATCGTATTTTCAGCGGCGGCTAATATGTTGGCTCGTTCGGCAGCGCTGGCAACAGTAAAGTTTTTTTTATATTTTTCGAGAGATGCCAACGCTTCGCAGATGCGTTTAGCCGGATCATGCGCGGTGCTATGGGGACCGAAGAAGGCGATCAGCTGACTGGCCCAGTTTTCTTCCATACCGGAAATGCCCGTACCCATTTCCAGCGCCCCGGTAGCGATCATCTTCAGCAGGTAGTCTTTAATTTCTGCGCGGGGAATTGGAGATGCCGCTTCGGTAAGCGTATTGATCAACCGGTGAAAAGAGAGTGGCCCGTGTTCCAGCAGTTCAAGAATCAGGATGTTGACAGCTGATGCCGGAATAGACTGAAAGGCTTCTACATTTAAGTAATTGACAAGGAAATGAAGCTTTTTATCTTCTTCCTGAAGTGTCATATTCTTTGAAACAATCAACAGTTCATTCAGCCCGGGATGCCGGCACAGTATGCCGGTCAGGTACCTGAAAATACTGTTGTTAAGCTTTACACGTCCGGCTGTTGGTCCAGGAGGATTTGTTTCAGTGGCAATGAAAGTACCCAAACGGGTATGGGTAAACGTACTGAAGGGAGACGTTTTGTAACAGGACCTGGTAAGATATCGTAACAGGCTGAATTCGATTTTATTTTCTGCATTTTTATAGTGGAGGGGGTCTTTCTCCCGGAAGGGTGGTAGTTGCCGGAATAATACCGGCGAGGATAATATGATGCCTTTTTCAACATCTGACTGTGCCAGCAGTTGATGGAGGTGACGCCGTTGTTGTAACAGGAAGGCATCGTACCTGTTATGTTGCTCCAGTAGCTGCTGCGCATGAATTTTTTTTGTGGAGATATAGTTATTGATATCTGCTGCTACTTCTTTTTCGAATAAGGGCAGCAGCAGATCCAGCAAATCATTGTCCGGTAGTTTATCATTGTACACCATTCTTTTCAAAGAAATGATTTTCCGGCGCAGGTGATCGTCTGTTTGTAGCATGACCTGTTCATACAGCTTATCACAGAGGGCTTCCCGCTGCTGTTGCTGCGATGCTGTGTGAAGATGATAAAGATGTGCATCCGGCAGCTGCCATTGTTCCAGCAGGGAGGTATGGATGCCGGCATAGCGCACTAATGGATATGGAAAGAGGTGTACGTTCATAGTCATCACTTATTTAGCTAATTCCAATTGATTTTTTACAAGATGATAGTAAGGCCCTTTTTGCAGTATCAGTTCTTCATGCGTACCTGTTTCCGCAATTTCTCCTTTGTGCATAACGATGATCTGGTCTGCATGTTTTACGGTACTAAGACGATGTGCTACCAGTAGCACTGTTCTGCCCGCAAAAAATTCCTGCAGGTTGTTGACAATCACTTTTTCATTGTTGGCATCCAGTGCGTTGGTAGCTTCATCCATAAAGAGGTAAGAAGGATTGCGGTATATCATCCTGGCAATCAGCAGTCTTTGCTGTTGCCCCTCACTGAGGCCATAGCCATCTTTTCCAATCACGGTATCATATCCAAAAGGCATCGATAAGAAGAAGTCGTGCATGTTGGCCATGGTAGCTGCTTCATACAAAGCCTGTTCATTTTTAACGGAGGCTCCGGCATAAATATTTTCGGCTACGCTGTCACTGAATATATATCCGTCCTGCATTACTACACCGCATTTCTTTCGCCATTGGTTGGCGTGAATGGTGCTCAGAGACTGTTGACCGATCAGGATTTTTCCGGATACCGGTTGATAGAATTTCAGGAGAATTTTAATGAGGGTGCTTTTACCGCTGCCACTCATGCCCACAATAGCGGTTACCTTTCCTGCAGGAATAACCACGTTGATGTTTTTGAGCACCAATGGGCTACCTGGCTGGCCATAGCTGAAGTGCAGCTGCCGTAGGGTAATGTCTGCCGCAGTGCCGGAAATTTTTTCTTCCCGGAGATGAAAGTCTTCTTCCGGTTCCTCATATATTTCTGCTATTCGCTTTAAGCTGAAGGAGGCATTCTGGGAAGACCTGATAAATTCGATCAGCTGCAGTACCGGTGTGTTCAGCTGTCCGCAGATATAGGTAATGGCCAGCATGGTACCAAGACTGATATCTCCTTTGATCACCAACCAGGCAGCAGTGAAGCTGATGAATATGTTCTTCACTTCATTAATAGAAACGCCTATGCCCTGCATAAACTGATCTAATCGGAGGCTTTCTGATTTTAAATCAAACGCCTGCCGCTGCAGTGATTCCCATTTTTGTTTTTTGTCGTCACCATTGCCGGACAGCTTTATTTCCTGCATAGCATAAAATATTTCCAGCTGTAGTTGCTGGCTGGCGGCCAGCACTTTAAACTTCTTCTGGTCCAGCAACTTCCTTCTTTGTTGCTGGGATATAGACCAGGCAAAGCTACCGGCAGCACCTAAGAAGAACAGTCCGAATATCCTGAAATCGTAGAACAGCAATACGCCTCCGAGGATCAGCAATGTGAGTACCGCCATTACGAAGCTGATGACAGCGCCTGTTAGAAAATCTTCTATTCTTTGATTATCAGTAACACGTTGCATATTGTCACCGGCCTGCCGGTTATCAAAGAAAGTGAAGGGAAGCTTTAATAGTTTATCGAGATATTTATGCAATAGGGTAATGCTGGTGATAGCTCCGATACGGAATAACCAGCGGGCCCTGATAAAGTCCATCACGGTTTTGCCGGTGAAAAGCATTAGCTGTGCCAGGCAAATTACCACCAGTATATGCACACTTCTTTCTTTAATCCCTTTATCAACTATTTGTTGCGTAAGGATAGGGAGCGCCAGCGAAAAACCAATAACAGCCAGTATGCTGAGTGCCAGGGGGACAACAGCGCGGGAATGGTTTTTCAGATAGGGCAATAAGCTCCATAGTGAGGTATTGTTTTCAATGCTATCTTCTACCTGATGGAATGCTGGTGTTGGGGCTACGAATAAGGCTCTTCCAATATCTGTGGTGGTATTTTTTTGCCAGGATGATAAAAAAACTGCTGTTGGAATAGTCATCCGCTGATCCAGGGAAGGGTCTGCGATGAGTGCTTTTTGGGTATTTATTTTTAGTAGTACTACATAATGACTTTTTTCCCAATGCAGTATGCAGGGGAGTGGTGCTTTTTCTATCAGCGTTGATAGCGGGAGTTCTACCGCCAGGCTTTTCATGCCCATTACCGTACAGGCTTCCTGCAGTCCGGCTAGTGTGGTGCCTTGTTTACCAATGTGGCAAATGCGCCTGAAGTACTGAATAGGCAGGTGTCTATTGTAATAAGCTGCTATCATTTTCAGGCAGGTGGGTCCACAATCCATAGCGTCTGCCTGGCGGTAGAACGGAAATTTTTGCCACTTTAAAAATTGTTTTATCATCTGTTGTAACGGGTCTGCTGGTTTTTTTCATTGATTTTTGCAACGATGTTGCTAATATCAGTATAAAAGTGCAACTTTGTTGCAAATAATCACTAATTTTTTTCTGAATCTTTTCTGATGCATGTTAGAACGATTGTCAACCGGGAGTTAAGCAGTATTTACAGAGAGCGGACATGGTTGCTTGTAAGTAGTATCACCTGGCTGCTGCTGTTGTCAGCTACCATGTTATCCTTTTATCAGTATCAGCATGGCGTATCAACAAGAGCTGCAGCCAATGAGGCATTCAGGGAAGCATGGAATAAGCAGGAGCGGAATCCGCACCATGCAGCGCATTTTGGTACTTACCTGTTTAAGCCGATTACGCCGGCATCGGTTTTTGATCCTGGCCTGAATGATTACAGTGGTACTACTTTCCGCATTGAAGCACATGTACAGCATGAAGTGGATTATAGCAATGCACAGGATAGTGACGCGGCGATGCGATTTGGGAGTTTAAGTCTCGCAACGTTGCTGCAGCTGATCATTCCTTTATTTATCGGCGTTACCACGGCGGCGGCCATCACTGCTGAAAAGGAGGGAGGTACACTGAAAATGTTGCTGCTGGCTGGTGCCGGCAGAATAACTATTCTCTTTTCCAAAGCCATTGCCTATTATGGCTTGTTTAGTTTGATCCTGCTGCCTTTCTGGTTATTGATGGTGTTGGGAGGATGGTTCCAGGGAAATTATCTACAACCATTACTGATAACAGGTATCTACCAGCTGTATTACCTGTTGGTGGTGTTACTCGCCATTGCAGTTTCTTCACTGAGCCGGCAATCTTCTACGGCCACGCTGATCGTGTTGGCTGGTTGGATACTTACGGGCATACTGTTGCCGAAACTAATGGTAAATGCTGTCAACAGATCGGTACCGGTAATGAGCAGGGCTGCATTTGAAGACAGTGTGAAACAGGGATATCTTAAAGGGATGGGTAATGACGGCAGCTATTACAGCAGGGGGGAGCAGTTTGCCCGGGAGCTGATGGAGAGGTATCATGTAGATACGATCAGTCAGCTGCCCGCTTACCTGGAAGGTCTGATGCTGCAACACAACGAAGATTATCAGCAACGTGTATTTGAACACTATTATGCCGGTGTAGCCACCACTTTTGAAAAACAGGAATCCCTGCTGGACAAAGTATCGTTCATTAATCCTTTGCTGGCTGTTAAGCGCCTGTCTATGTTGCTGGCCGGCAGCAGTTATGATCATCATCACCAATTTTACCGGCAGGCCCGCCACTACCGGAATGATTTTATCCGTACGCTGAATCTACGGATGGTAGCATCAAAAATGCCGGAAGGCTTTAAAGAAGATCCTGCTTTTTTTAAGGACATGCGACCTTTTATATACCAGGATGATACCGGTGGGATAACAACAGCACGGGGTTGGTTATTATTGGTTGCATTGATGTTTTGGATAGCAATAGTGGCTTGCGGCCTTTTTTGTACTGCTAAATTTTCTATACACTAACATATGTCATTACTTACCGCTGTTTGCCAGTTCGAAATCCGTCAGCTTAAACGGAGCAGGGTAGCTATCGCTTTATTTTTGTTGTTGCTGCTCACCGGGATATATAGTTTACGCTGCGGTTACGAGGTGATCAACAAACAATTGAAGGCACTGGAAATATTGGCGCAGCAGCAACAAGAGCGGCTGGGGGAGCTGCACGCACGCTTCACTGCCGATACAACGGTGGTGGCAGGCGTAAAATTATCGGATCAGGCAGGTGTTCCGCAGGTCATTGAATTCAGAAGGCCTCCCGTTGCTACTAATCCACCGCATCGCCTTGCGGTACTGTCGATAGGGCAGCGCGATTTGCTGCCCTTTTTTGATATTGTGAATACTAAGTATGATGTACTCACACCACCCAACGCGGAATTTGTAAATGCCGAAGTGTTGGCCGCCGGGAATTTTGACTTTTCCTATTTTCTTATTTACCTGCTGCCATTACTGATCATTGCAGTCACTTATAACTGCTATTCAAAAGAAGTAGAATTACATACACTGAAGTTATTGGTATTACAGGGCGGTAGCATTGCAAGGATGGTACGAATAGTATTTGCCATCCGGTTGCTGGTTATATGGTTGCTGGTGGTGGCATTGAGCCTTGCCGGTTACCTGCTGTCTGATGGTAATGTAGCCGGTAGCTTCGCCGATCTGGGATGGTGGATATATATCCTCACCTTATTATTATTGTTCTGGTTTGCCAGTTGCTACCTTGTCGTAAAACTCAGGAGATCATCCCGGCAAAACTTAATTATACTGCTTTCATTCTGGTTAATGGTGACGATTATTTTACCGGGTATTATTAACAGTATAGCCGCGTTGATAGCACCTGTTCCACTGAGATCTGAACTGGCCTCCAGGCAACGTGAATGCAAAGAAGAAACCTGGGAGCTGCCCGTCCCTGTACTGCTGGATAGTTTTTATCAGTATCATCCGGAGTTGCTTTCCGCAAGAAAACCGACAGATACTGCTGCTTATGGCAACCGGAGATTTATGGCCTACTACGATTTGCTGGGCCGCCGGATGGAGAGGATTTCGTGGGATTATCAGCAGGAAGTAGCCCATCATTTACAGATGGAACGAAGTGCCTGTTGGTTTAATCCCGTTATGCAATCACAATACTTATTTAATGATATCGCAGCATCGGGATTAAAACAGTATGAGCAATATGAATGGCAGGTAAAGGCATTCAGGCGGCAATGGCTGCAATTCATGAACAGCTATCTTTTTTATGACAAAAAGCTCCGCGAAAAAGACCTTGATCAGCTGCCCGAATTTTCACTTCAGCGTAAGGATCATATGGCCGCGTCTGTGCTAACAGAGAGCTTTCCTATACTCTTCCTGACCATCATTATTTTCCTGATGAGCATATTTATACGCCCACAGCATAACACGTAATAATCTATACAAATGAGAACAACGCATTATTTTTTTTGCCTGGCCTGCTTCCTGCATGCTGCGGTGGTAAATGCACAACGTAAAGACAGTACCCTTCACCACCGTGACTTACGTGCCGTGGATGTATTGTCCAGGAAAAACAGGGACCTGGTAAAAGATACTTTGCCGGCTTCGCTGAAGCAGCAGCTAACTTTCATAGAGATGCCGCAGAATATTATAGGGATCTCAGCGGAGCTGATAAAGCAACAGGGGGGACTGGAGTTGAAAGATGTAGCCCGCAATGCCAGCGGCGTATACTTCGGGTATAACAGTACGCCGTTTGATCATTCATCGTCTATACAGATAAGGGGCTTCAGCGCTTATTCCATTATCAATGGGATGCCCAGGCACGCCAATTACGGTGCTGTACTCGATGATGAGGCATTATTTGAAAGCGTGGATGTGATCAAAGGGCCGGCCGGATTCGTAAACTCCGTAGGAGAGGCAAGCGGCACAATTAATATCAACACCAAAACGCCTGGCAGCCGGCTGTTGAACGTAACCGCCACCGCCGGTAGTTTTGGTATGGGAAGGATTGCGGTAGATGCAGGGAGTAACGTGAAAAGCCGCGGCTTTTCCTATCGCTTTAATGCTGCATACCAGCACAGGAACAGCTACCTGGATGAATTGAAAACGGATAAGTATGTATTGGCGCCTGTACTGCAATATAACTTTAGGCCCAACACTTACCTGTTAGCAGAGTACGATCTTATCAGGGGTGAAACCAGGAACGGGTCTGATATTACCAAGATACGGACGGCAGCAGACGCCTTACATGATGGTATCGGTCTGAACTACGGTGCGGCTGTTGGCTTACCCAAATCATATTACCAGGCGCAAACAATGCGGCTATTGTTTAGTCATGCTATTAACAGCAACTGGAAACTGACTTCACAGTCACAATACAACCTGTCGCCCTACGATACCTGGAGCATGCTTTCTTCTGAAACCTATACCGGAGTGAGCTTTGATGAGCAGGGGCAAACCGCGAGGTTATCCAGTCATGCTGCGATAGGAGGAAAAACATTTGCTTCTCAATTATATTTTAACGGAAAGGTCATCACTGGTGCATTCACTCACCAGCTTATTATCGGAGGTGATATTACTTCCAGCAGGGATAGTCTTCAAACAGGATTTGGATTATATACCTTCCCTCTCTATAGAAATAAATTAAACTATTCGGTAAACAGGGACTCCGTAGCTATCATGAACCCTGGGGCAGGGAGTGTATTCAGGAATAACCTGACGTATGAATCTGCCTATGTATATGACAACATAAAATTTACCTCCCACTGGATATTGTCGCTGGGGGGAAGATTTACGTGGTACAATAATAAAACTATCCAGAAAGTAACGCCATCAAGGCCGGCAAAAGAGAATTTATTTTCACAGCGTGCCTTCTCACCAAGGGCTGCGCTCACTTACCTGATAGATAGTACTTTCTCTGCTTTCTTTTTATATGATCAGTCTTTTGTGCCACAAAGCGGCCTTAAAGCAGGAGGTGGTATTAATGAAGCAACAGGTAAATCCAATGGTGTACCCGTAGATCCGCAACGAAACAATGATATGGAGCTGGGCGTAAAGAAACAGTGGTATGGGGCCCGGTTACTTTCCTCCGTTAATGCCTTTCATACTGTTAAACGTAATGTGCTGATGCCGGATGTACAAAATGCGGCACTCAACTTTAAGCGGCAGATTGGTGAATATGCCAGTGACGGCGTAGAAGTGGACATTTTAGGCCGCGTAAATTCCCGCATATCCGTTTCTGCCAATTACACCTTTGTAAATGCCAGGATTACTAAAGATACCGCAGGATCTGCCCTGATCGGTAACAAGTTGCCAGGCACCCCCCAACAGATTATTAATACATGGGTGCAATACAGTATGCCGCTGAAAGGAAATAGAATTGTTGCTGTGAGCCTTGGACAAACCACCCAGGTAAAACGGAGTACTTATACAAAGGATGTTAGTCTTCCAGACTACACAAAATTTGATGCTGGTATCAATTTTTCCGCGCCACATTATTATGCAAGACTGGTAGTAGATAACCTGTTGAATAAAAGATATGTGACATCCGGTGATATTGGTAGTGACTACCCGATTCCCAATGCGGTGAACTATTTTTTTATAGAAGGAGATCCTGTGAATTTCAAATTTACGATAGGTATAAAATTATAAACCGGATAGTGCCGCGGGGGACATCCTGTGGCACTATAAATGATGTACTATGATTGTTGCTCGTGGACTAACAAAGCATTACAATGGGCACCTGGCACTCGATCACCTTGATTTGAATATAGGTGCGGGTGAAGCATTTTGTTTGCTTGGACAAAATGGTGCGGGAAAAACAACCACCATCAATTTGTTCCTGGGATTTATTGCAGCCACAGAAGGGGAGGCATTTATTAAGCAGAAAAAAGTAAAGGCAGATAGCCAGGATACCCGCAGGCATATTGCTTATATTCCGGAAGTGGTGATGCTATATCCGAATCTGACCAGCCTGGAGAACCTTGAATTTTTTAGCAGGATAGCGGGATTCAGCTATCAGAAAGCAGCATTAAATTCATTCCTGATCCGGGCAGGACTGGAGCCGGCAGCAATTCATAAGCCGGTAGGCAGCCATAGTAAAGGAATGCGGCAAAAAGTAGGCATTGCAATTGCCATCGCAAAAAATGCCGATGTGATTTTTATGGACGAGCCTACCTCCGGCCTGGATCCTAAAGCTACCGCCGAATTCAGCGCTATTGTAAAAGACCTCACCGCACAGGGGAAGGCAATTTTAATGGCTACCCATGATATTTTTAATGCTGTTAACATTGGTACGCATATAGGAATCATGAAAAGCGGGCAGCTGGTGCATACCTGCAAAGCCGCAGGACTTGATGCCAACGATATGCAGCGGTTGTATATTGAAACAGTTAGTTAGAGGATCTTTTAATCACAGCCATACACCGAAGAGGTGGGGCTATTTAAAAGATGCCGATATTTTTCCCAGTATACCATCAAACAGTTGCTTTTGATTTTCAGGATATCTTATTCGCAGATGATACAGCGCACCATTTCTGATAATACTTTTTTGGTAGAAGATAAACTCGATGCCATCGGTCAGATGACCACTTATCACATACCAGGTGGGTTTTATTATTTTATAGGTAATGCCCTTTTCTGATTTCAGGTCATTGTTGTAATAAGATTGTAACTCTTCCTGCGTACCGTTTCCCCACATTTCAACCGTAACGGATATGTCGTTGTCTAATTTTGTGGGGTACCACTGTAGCGTACCACCCGCTACCAGGGAGCCTTCTTTGAAGTAATCAGGCAATTGTAAGGTATAGCCATTTTTATGATTAAATGTTTTCCATGCAGACTGACTTTTGGCAGTAAAGGCAATCAGACAAAAAATCATTGACAGGAAAAGTGTAGATAAATGTTTCATGGACATAGGTACAATTGAAAATGCAAATATACGAAAGCCAGCAGTGTTGCCGCAGGTGTATTTGTATATTTGCATTTTCAGGATTCTTAATTATAATATGATTATTTTGACCAGGAAGTGCGCATTAACCCGGTGAGTTGGTAGTAATTTTCCAGGTGTTTGGTCATGATATTTTCACCAGCGCCCACCTGGATCAGGTTATCACCATCGGCACCATATCCGCCGAGGGCAGCCGAGCGTACATCGGCAATATACCCCGGCCATTTACCGCCGCTCCATGAGTAACCAAATAAAAAGCCATTCGTGGAAGCCAGTTTCATTTTATCCTTCCAGTCGAGCTGAAATTGTACGAACATTTCGCCTGGGCATACTGCTATTGAAATATTATTGTTGATAAGCAGGGTAATAAGATGTACGTTGAATGCACGTTTGGCGTCATATCTTCCAACAAAATGTAAAGAGTCTACTTTATACCTGATATCTGTTTCCTCACTGGCTGGCATGGCAATGTTTTTTGCCAGCTTCACCACTTCCCAGGCGAGTAATTCACCGGTGCGCTCCATGGGTGCATAGTTGGTTTGTACAGTATCTGTTGGCCCTGATCTGCGGGGACTGATCATCAGCGATTCAATATTACCTCCGCCACCATTCACAAATAAGCAGGCCACCTTGTTTCCAAAAGCTGCTTCCACCCTTCGGGATGCCACACCCGGGTAGTCGGCTGAAACTGCATAGTTAAAGCAAACTACATCAGCATGCATAGCATAGTTCATCATAATCACTCTTGGGTTATCCTTCATATCAGTTATTTTGAGTACACCTACTTCCGGGTCAACGGGACCAAACGGAATGCGTTCCGGATTTTCAACGCGGTAATGTTCGTCGCCCACCCACGATTCCCGTGCATGACCATCCTCACGTACTATCAAACGGTTGAAGCCGAGTTGCGGGAAAATACTTTTACCGGCAGCGATCTTTGCCTGGAACATATGCGCTACCGCTTCACCTACTACCCTGATGATCTGATCCTCGTAGAATGGCTGGAACGGGCTGCTCTCCGACACATTGATTTTATTATCCACCATAGGAGCGGAGTGGTCGTGCGAGGAACTGAGTATCACCTTTTCAATATGGTATTGTTGTTTGCAGACCCGCTCAACACGGTCGCTCGTAAATATGGGCAGGTCGAGCGAAACAAACGCCAGCCGTTGACCATTTACATCGAGTACCAGGCTTCTGGCGAAAACAGAATCATGGATTGGCTGATCAGTTTTAGGTGTGATGTTGATTTTGCTGGTGCCCGCCAGCAGTTTGCCATTATTGGCAATAACCTGATTAACGTGGACTACTAAAGAGAACAGCGCTGTAATGAGCAGTGTTTTTTGCGCAGATATAGCACAAAAGGATTTGAGAAAAATGACCTTTTTCATAACGTGGAAGTTGAATAAATTTCGTTAGAATTTTTGCTAACACTATAAAAATAATCGGTTAAGCTGATAATTTCCAGCTTTTGTTTGAGGTGCGAATATAATATCAATAATCAGGAATTTATTATTATATAGAAAGTAGCTATCTGAGATGAGATGAAAATGCTTGCTAACGTTTACGAGTATACGTTTTTTGAATGAAGAAAATCATGCCTTCATGACTTCCATAATATGAAAGGTATTTAACTGGTGTGGCTATTTTGCACTTCCGATACCTTTGTGTACCATGTACGCATGGATGTTTGGAACCCGAACGTTAATTTTTTGCACAATAGAAAAAAAACGTCCGTCGTTACAAGAAAAGATTTAATTTTATTACAGGAACCCCAAACCCTAAAATAAAAAGTAGATTATGCCTCTTCATGACCCCAAAAAAACGGGTAATCCTCCGGATTATCCCGGACGAAGCGTATTCTCATCAGGCAACGATTCAGCCTCATCCTCTTCCGGCGACATTCAGATGCCCGTTGTTGCATTGCCCAAAGGCGGTGGCGCCATTAAAGGTGTCGACGAGAAATTTAATGTCAATGCAGTTTCCGGCACGGCCGCTTTTTCCATCCCCATTCCATATAGTCCGGGTCGCAACGGATACTTGCCCGGCTTTGACCTGGCCTATCATTCCGGTAGCGGTAATGGCAGT
The DNA here is from genome assembly GCF_052114225.1 of Chitinophaga sp. RAB17. Lineage (NCBI taxonomy): Bacteria > Pseudomonadati > Bacteroidota > Chitinophagia > Chitinophagales > Chitinophagaceae > Chitinophaga > Chitinophaga sp. RAB17. Next base: position 343,351 of record NZ_JBFREI010000006.1, read on the forward strand.
TTCGGATTGGGATGGGAAATTACCATCCCTGCTATCAGCCGCAAAACGGAAGACGGGCTGCCTCGTTACCAGGATGCTACAGAATCAGATACCTTTGTGCTGTCCGGCGCAGAGGACCTGATCCCTCTCCTGGAGTGGAATGGCAGCGAATGGAAAAATACACCTGTCCCCAGAACGGTAGACGGCATTAACTATTCCGTTATGCGTTACCGCCCGAGAATTGAAGGTTCATTTACCCGTATTGAAAAATGGACAGACCTCAGTTCCACCCTGGTACACTGGCGGATAATTTCCGGCGATAATCATACTTCCTATTACGGTTTCACCGCAGACAGCAGGCTCGTTGATCCGGACAACGAAAACCGGGTGTTTAAATGGCTGCTTTGCCGTACCCATGACGACAAAGGAAACCTGGTGCAACTGGTATATAAAAAAGAAGACTTTGCCGGTATTCCGGCTCAAAAAAATGAAACCAACCGGCTCCATCACTGCACCCAGTTATACATCAAAAAAGTACTCTACGGCAACCAACAGGCCTATTACCTGGGTGATCCCCTGCCGGCTGAAAATGATTTTCTCTTCAAAGTGATTTTTGACTACGGCGAACATGATACCGCCATTGATATCCCGAAAGATATTGACCAGGAAAAAAACACCTGGACCTGCCGCAAAGATCCTTTTTCTACCTATCGTTCCGGCTTTGAAATTCGTACTTATCGCAGGTGTAACCGGGTGATGATGTTTCACTGCTTCCCTGATGCACTGCTGCCGGTAAATCCCTGCCTGATAAAATCCCTGCAACTGTTTTATGACGATGCGCTTCCGCTGACCGGTAACGGCGATCAGGTAAACGGCTTCTCTTTCCTGGTAAGGGCCCGGCAAAACGGACATCTCTGGGATGCAGGTAACAATGTATACCGAACAAAATATTTCCCGGAACTGGAGCTGCAGTATCAGGCCCATGAATGGAATACCAGTGTACAATCTGTAAGTGCCGATAACCTGGTACATGCTCCGGTAGGTATAGACGATAAAACTTATCTGTGGGTAGATCTCTATAGTGAAGGTATTGCGGGTATACTGACGGAACAGGGAGGCGGATGGTATTATAAATCCAATCTTGGTAATGGACAGTTTTCTCCTGCGCAGCCGGTAGCTCCGAAGCCCTCTTATAAAGGGCTCAATAAAGGAGTGATGATACAGGAGCTGGAAGGGAATGGAATCAAATACCTCGTACAGGTTGATAAACAATACAATGGTTTTTTCAAACTAACAGAAGATGCCGGGTGGGAAGGGATGCGGTATTTTGAGCAAACGCCGGTGCTTTATCCGAAAGAAAAGAACATGCGTTTTATTGATCTCACCGGAGATCATATGCCTGATATGCTCTATACCGATGAATACCAGTTTCGCTGGTATGCAGGAGCGGGTGAGAAAGGATTTAAAGTGCCGGAAACAGTGATGAAAGCTGCTGATGAAGAAAAAGGGCCGGCCATTGTTTTTGCGGACCAGGAGCAATGTATTTTCCTGGCGGATATGAGTGGAGATGCACTGACAGATATTGTACGCATACGTAACGGAGAGATCTGTTACTGGCCCAATCTTGGCTATGGCCGTTTTGGCGCGAAAGTGAGCATGGATCATGCACCGGTATTTGATCACCCCGATCAGTTTAATCCTGCATTTTTAAGATTGGCCGATGTTGATGGCTCCGGTACCACTGATATTATTTACCTGGGTAAAAATAATTTCAGTGTATGGATGAACTTAAACGGTAACGAATGGGCTGCTGCCCCGGAAGTGCTCACGGCCTTTCCTGCAGTGGATAATATGTCCCATATCTCCGTTATGGATTTCCTGGGAGCTGGTACGGCCGCTGTCGTATATGCGTCTCCGATAGCCAGCAAACCGCTGCAGTATATCGATCTGATGGGGAGTAAGCAACCGGCTTTGCTGATCGGGTATAAAAATAACTGTGGCAAGGAAGTGACCATTGAATACAAATCTTCCACATTTTATTATCTGGAAGATAAGGCGAAAGGCATTCCCTGGATCACGAAACTTCCGTTCCCGGTACATTGTATTTCCCGCGTAACAACTACCGATAAGATCAGGGAAACCATTTTTAGCAATACCTACAGCTATCGCCACGGCTACTACGATGCTACAGAAAAGGAATTCCGGGGATTTGCCCGGGTAGAACAAAATGATACGGAAGTATTCAGTCAGTTTAAATTGAATGTGGCGCTGAATGTAGTAGAAGAAGATCTGCACCAGCCGCCTGTTACCAGCATCTCCTGGTTCCATACAGGTGCTTACCTGGCCAATCAGCGGCTGTTGCATCAGTGTGCCGCAGAATATTTTAATGGTACTATTACTGCGTATGATATGCCCGAACCCATACTGCCAGCAGGTTTGCAGCCGTATGAAATTCATGAGGCACTGAGGGCCTGTAAGGGACAACATCTTCGAACAGAGATATATGCGTTTGATGGCAGCCTGCAACAGTCGTGTCCTTATACTGCCATGCAGGCCAACAATGAAATACGACTGATACAACCCAAAGGCAGCAACCGATATGCTTCCTTCCTGGTGTTGCCATCGGAAAGTATTACCTATGCTTATGAGAGAAATCCGGGAGATCCCCGTATCGCACATTCATTTGTATTGGAAACAGATGATCTGGGGTATACCACCAAAGCTGCCGCTGTATTGTATCCGCGGCTGAACAGGCCTGTAGCCCCCAACGATATCCCAGATAAAGTATGGGATGAACAGCGACAGCTGCATATTACCTACAATGAAACCGCATATACGACAGATGTGATAGGGGATGATACCTATCGCCTCCGTGAGCTATGTGAATCGAAAGCATATGAAATAGCAGGTATTTCTCTCCCTCCCGGTTTTTATCTGCATAAAATAAATCTGGCAGGTGCTCCGGGGGCTACCGTCATCCAATATGAAGAAGAATTTACGGGCGGTGTTCAGAAAAGATTATCCGCTCATGGGCGGATCTATTATCTGAAAGATGATCTCTCGGGTCCATTGGCGTTGGGAACGCTTGCGGCCTTGGGTTTTGTACATAAAAAATACCAACTCACGTTTACCCAAAACCTGGTCACCAAATATTATGGTACGGAAGTAACGCCGGTGATGCTGGCAGATGCTGGCTACACACATACGGAAGCTGATGCACATTGGTGGGCGCCTTCCGGGATAGATCTTTTTTCTGGTACACCGGCAGCCGATTTTTATATCCCGGTGGGAACAAAAGATGTATTCGGACGTGAACATCACATACAGTATGATGCGCTGCATATACTGGTGGAAAGCAGCACAGATGCTATCGGTAACACGGTGACAGCAGATAATGATTACCGGGTACTGAAGCCGTGGCTACTGACAGATGTCAACGGAAACCGCTCTGCGGTGGAAACAGATGAATTGGGCTTTGTTGTTAAAATAGCTGTCATGGGGAAGGCGGGTAGCAGTGATGGGGATACCCTGGCAGATCCTACCAACCGCATGGAGTATGATCTTTTTAACTGGGTAAATAATGGAAAACCCAATTATGTACACTGTTTCAGCAGGGAACAACATGGTGCCTCCAATCCGCGGTGGCAGGAAAGTTACGTTTATTCCAATGGCAACGGCGGTGTGATCATGACTAAAAATCAGGTGAACCCTGGTAAAGCCAAAGTCTGGAATCCTGTTACCCACACCGTAGATGAAGTAGCCGCCAATCCCCGCTGGATCGGCAACGGCCGCACGATCTATAACAATAAGGGTAATGTGGTAAAAAAATATGAACCTTATTTCAGCACCACTTCTGATTACGAATCTGAAAGTGAACTGGTGGAAACCGGTGCAACGGCAACACGATATTACGATCCTACCGGCCGGTTAATAAAAACGGTATTTCCCAATGGCACTTTTTCCAATATTGAATTTAATCCCTGGTATTTTAGCTCTTTCGATGTAAATGATAACGTGGTGGCCAGCCAATGGTACAGTGATCGTGGTAGTCCTTTACCGGCAGACCCGGAACCATCTGATCCGGAAACAAGGGCAGCATGGTTAACGGCCCGGCATAACCATACACCAGCTACTTTTCATGCAGACTCTATTGGCCGGCCTTTGATGACGATATCAGATTACGGTGGTGGTAAAACAACGGCTGTATGGGTAGAAACAGATGCATTGGGCAGGTATTCTAAGTCCTTTGATCAGCTGAACCGCCTCGTTAGTCATGGTGTGAGCAACCTGGCCGGTGCACCTATGTATTCCAATACTGCTGAGAAAGGAGACAAATGGGTATTCCAGGATGTACAGGGCCGCATTTATAAAATGTGGAATACCGCTGGTCAGTATTACCGCTTTGACTTTGATGCATTGGACCGGCCAGTGAGCAGTTACCTGAAAGTAGGTGCTATTGAATGGTTGTTTGCGCGTGTGGTGTATGGTGATCTGTTTCCCGATGCACAGGCTAAATTACTGAACATGAAGGGAAAGGTATACCAGGTATATGATCAGAGCGGTGTAAGCACTGTTAAGCAGATTGATTTTAAAGGTAATATCACCGAGGCGGAGAAAAGGTTAACCAAAGATTATAAACAACTCATAGACTGGACCCCTTTAAAAGGGCTCATCGTTATAGCGGATATTCTCACTGCCGCTGAGCCACTGCTGGAAACAGCCACTTATTCTTCCACCGGAACATTTGATGCGCTGAATCGCCCTGTTACGGCTACTTTGCCAGATCACTCTGTAGTACAGCCAACGTATAATGAAGCTAATTTTATTGCCACCCTGAACGTAAAAATTGGTGGCACCGGTGCTTTTATTCCATTCCTGAAAAGCCAGGATTATGATGCAAGAGGACAACGGCAAATGGCACAATATGGTAATGGTACGGTGACAAAATATTTCTATGATCCGCTGACCTTCCGTTTAACGGACCTGTTAACACTGCAGAAAGATACGGATACCACTCCGGCAGCCCTGCAAAACATTTCGTTCACATACGATCCGGTGGGTAATATCACCCAGATCAGGGATGATGCGCAGCAAACCCACTTTTTTAAAAATACCGTGGTATATCCCGAGTCGCTGTTTGAATACGATGCTATTTATCAGCTGACTAAAGCCAGTGGAAGAGAGCACTCGGGATTGTCGATGGATACGCAGCGTAATAATACAGATATAGCCTTCATTCCGCAATTGCCGGAAATGAATAACAGTACAGCGGTGCGGATATATACAGAGCAGTATGCTTTTGATGATTGCGGTAATATTCAGTCGCTGAAACACAGCGCTACCGGGGCTACCTGGCAACAACGTTATCGCTATGAATATGAAGATGATCCTTCCAATGTCACGAATCGGTTGAAGGCGACCAGTATGCCGGGAGATGCACCGGGGGTATTCTCTGGTACCTATGTGCATAACGCCGGAGGCAATATGACTTCCATGCCGCATTTACCTGGTGCCAACAGCATCACCTGGAATTTCCAGTCGCAGCTAAGTGAGGTGAACCTGGGAGGCGGTGGTCATGCATATTATGTGTATGGTTCCGGAGGACAACGGGCGCGGAAAATTATTGAGCGTATTGGTGGAAGAAAACTGGAGCGTATTTACTTCGGTGCTGTAGAGATCTACCGTGAAAGCACAGGTATGGGAGCGCCTGATTTTGAGCGCTACACTTTGCGGGTGGCCGATAATGCCGGTGTTATTGCCCAGGTGGATACCAAAACCATTGATACATTGGGTAGCGATCCGGGTTCGGCGCTAAATGTGCCGGTGATACGTTATCAGTATGGCAACCTTATTGGTTCAGCCGTGATGGAAACCAATGCTGCCGGGGAAGTGATTTCCTATGAAGAATATCATCCTTTTGGTACTTCGGCCTACCGCATTGCGAAACCGGGGGCTGACCTCAGTATGAAACGTTACCGGTTCTGTGGTAAGGAAAGAGATGAGGAAACCGGCTTTTATTATGTAGGCGCGCGCTACTATGCGGCCTGGCTGGGGCGCTGGACCAGCAGTGATCCGGCGGGATTTGTGGATGGTCTGAATTTGTATTGTTATTGTACCAATAATCCTGTGATGAAACATGATCCTACCGGCATGGACGGGGTAACGATTCGCGGTCATGCCACGGGTCATGAAACGGAAGCTGATATTGCCCGGGTTTTAAGAAGACAGGGCTACGGTTTCCGGCGAATGCCTACCTGGGTACCAAATGCCAGTGGTACTGGTGGAAGATGGAATTTCGGTGATGACAATCTTTACCGGTTGCCACGTGGACGTCGCAGCAGTTCTCATAGCTCAGGCGCCACTCACCCAGGTGGAAGCGGGGCCGGCTCCGGCTCTGGTGGTGGTACTACGCCGCCGCCAACAGGAGGTTCTTCCGGAGGTGCGCCAGGAGCGCCTCCTCCGGATACGAACCCACAAAGTGGTTCCACCGGCACACCAGGTGGTGCGGCTGGCGGATCTCCGGGTGGATCTCCAGGCGGTAGCCCTGGTGGCAGTCCAGGTGGTAGCCCAGGCGGTAGTCCTGGTGGCAGCCCAACGGGAAGTCCCGGCGGTAGCCCGCAGGGAACGCCGGGAGGTAGCTCCAGCGGTACGCCCGGAGGTACCGGCAGCGGTGGAGGCGGCGGAGGAGAACGTTCTTTCTGGAGCCGCGGTGGTGCCACATTACTCACTGGTTTGTTATTGCTGGGCGCAGGCTTGCTGACCATCTTTACTGCCGGTGCAGCCACACCTTTGCTGGTGCTGGCGGCTGGTGCCATGGCCACAGCCGGAGGTATTGCAGTAACTACTGCCAGTGCCGTACAACTGGGCGTTTCCTACAGTGGTGGTACTACTGCTGCGCAGGACCAGGAAATGTCGCATGCACTGAGTACGGTGTCTTCCCTCAGTTCTCCGGGTGGACTGGTAGGCGGTACAGTAGGTGCGGCAGTAGATGGAGAGAGAGGGCTGGAAAGAGGCGCATTGATCGGCAATGTAGCAGAGCTGGGAACAGGCGTCGCCAGGTTTGGTATATCCAGGTTCTCCGGAGGATCTTATCGGATGCTATCTCCCGATCCGGCGCTCGCAGGACAGGCAAGCACTTTTGCCCCCACTGTGCCAAGAGGTGTGCAGGTGTTAAGTACACATGGCATACCCGGAATGGTGGATGTAGGAGGTACTATGGTACCGCTGGCAGAGCTGGCGCCTACCATACAAAGTACTGCAGGAGGCCGAGCGGTAGTACTTGCCTGTAACGTAGCACATGACCCTGCAGCAGTGCAGGCACTGGCAAATGAAACCGGACGGAGTATCACTGCTTACACCAACTTTGTAGGTGCTAATGATTATAGCAATATTGTGAGCTTTGCGGGCACACATCTCACAGGCCCGGTATTACCGCCTGTTGTGACAGGACTCGCTACTCCAACAGTATTCAATCCAACTTACCTGAGTCCATTTCTTAGCCTGACACCTAATGTGGTTGCTCCCGCAGCCGCCACGGTAGGAGGCGTACAGGCGCAGCAATAAAAACGTATAGTCGGTACCGTGGTAGCCAACAGGCTGCCACGGTACACTGTAAATCCATCTTCATTGTTCTAATTCCAAAAAAATGAAAGCAAACCTCATCAAAGGGCACATTAAAAGTTCCCGAACAGGTCACCCCCTCCAAGGATTGAGGATTGAGGCCTGGAGCACAGAAGCACTCATCAATGTGCCGCTCGCCAAAGGAATGACCGACGAAAATGGCCGGTTTCTGCTGACTTTCAACGAAGGCCTGGTGCAGGAATTACTCCGGCATAATCCGCAGATCTATTTCCGGATCTGGCATGAAGAAATTATACTCTCCGGCAGCCACGATACCAAAAGCTGGAATGTTCATGAAGCAGTGGAAGAAATAGTACTGGAGGTAGAAGCGAAAGGTAGTCGCGCGAACGTACAAAGCGCCATCGTAACAGGCACCGTTTTTCAACCCGATAATACACCGGCCCCCGGCCTTACGGTGAAAGCATTTGATAAAGACCTCCGCTCTGAAACTGCTTTAGGAGAAGCGATCACCGACTCCGACGGAAAATACAGTATTCCCTACGATCAAAAGGTGGTGGAAAAAAATGAGTATGAAAGCGCAGATATATTGATGAGAGTATATCAGAAAAAACAACTACTATTTGAAACAGGGATTAACGATGTTGTATTCAACGCGCCCAGTAGAGTGAATATCGATATTCACCTGAAAGAAAGAGCCGGACGTACGCTCAGTGAATACGAAAACTACCTGCAGATACTATCTCCCGTAACAGGCAAAATAACACTGGATACCCTGGAAGAAACAACGGCGCACCCGGATGTAACTTTCCTGAGCAGGGAAACAGGTATCGACTATAACCGCATCGAATACCTGGCGCTGTCCTTTAAAATTCAGGAACAGTTTCAGTTTGAACCGGCCTTCTTCTATGGCTTGTTCAGGGAAGGTACCTTACTGAAGAATGATCTGCAGCAATGGTTGACCACACGTGTGGCCATCAGCATTTCCTCCGATGTGAAAGCATTGGTGTATGAAACGGCATTGATAGATTCCGATATCATCAAGGCAGCTATTGCGGATGCTATCGCTGCCAATATCATCCCCGACATCAGTAAAACGTTGCCCCGTCTGCTGCGCCAGTTACTTGACCTGCGGGAAGAAGCAAAGAAATATATACAGGAAGAAAGACCACAGCAGTGGGCTAACCTGATTATGGGTAGTATCAGGAACGGATCTTACCAAAGCCTGGTAGAGCTGATCAGTAAAAATGCCTTTGGCAATCTGCCGCAACTGCTGAACAACCTGGTAGCTGCCAATCCTTTTCTGAATGCCACCGCAGCACAGGGAGCAACGGTAGATATTAATATCGCCAGTTTGCTGGGTACCGATGAAACCCTGATACAGCACGTGAAAGAGACAGCTAATATAAAAGAAGAAAAAGACGTATCTCAACTGGCGGCACTATCTACCGAAGAGTGGAAAGATTTGCTGAACCGTCTTCCCAATCAGCAACTAAGATCCAGCATGACCGCCAGTAAAGATGCATTACACACGCATGCTACTATACTGCAAAGCCGGTTCCGGCAAAAATATCCGCATGTAGCGTTCATGGCTGATTTCAAAAGAGATCAACCTGTGGCAACGGATCAACTGAAACAGTTGCCGGATGTAGATCTTGGCGGTAAATCCATAGATGCACAATTGAAAGATACCCAGGTGTCTGACAACGACAAAGCACAACTGCGCTCCCTGCAAAGACTGTATAAGCTCACACCTGATTATAGTAAAGCAAAAAAATTGCAGGATGATCAGTTAACAGCAGCTTATCATATAGTAGGACTGGGGCAGAAACAATTCGTTACCAGGTATAGTAAAGACCAGACGTTTACCGAAAAGGAAGCAGCCGACGTTTATCAGAAAGCGGTGAACATCCATACCGCCGCCATAACACTCGGCGCTGAACTGAAGGAATATGCGGGTGCAGGTAAACTGAAAGCGCTGAATGGAGAGGCATTGTCGTTGAAGATAGAACAGATATCGAAAGATTTCCCTAACCTGAAAAGCCTGTTCCAGGAAATAGATCTTTGCGAATGCATGGATTGCAGATCGGTATACGGCCCGGCTGCTTATCTGGCAGATGTATTGCAGTTCCTGAAGAATCGCTTACTGGCCAATGGCACCAAAACAGCTAAAGACGTATTGTTTGCCAGACGTCCGGACATCGGCGATATCGATCTCAATTGTGATAATGCCAATACCCCTATTCCTTATATAGATCTCGTATGCGAAGTATTGGAAGATGCAGTGAATCCCGACTTAGGTATATTACTCGACAATACTTTTACCGCCGACATGGTAAAAGGAAAAATCAATGCCCACCTGCTGAAAGGCCTTACAGATAATGGTATAAAGAATGTGACTGATGAGGCCTTGCTGTATCCGAAATATTCTGCTGCCGGTGTAGATACTTATATGTTGCGGGATGCAAAAAGTACGACCAAAATATCCGCAGAAGGCACGGGCTGGCGGGTAAGACAATTGCGGCAAACACACCTGAGTGCTGCAGAACTAAATGCTGCGCCGGAATATGTAAATGGGGATGCGTATGATACGCTTGCTGTCTCACACATTTCCTTCGGGCTTCCTTTTGATATCTACCAGGAAAGAGGCAATAGCCTGCTGGAAATTGTAGGTATTGAACGGGCTGATCTGATGAACACCCTGGGTAATACCGCAGGTCCGGATGCTCCTTCCAAAGCAGCTGTGTACCTGAAAATATCGCCGGCAGAAAGAACCCTGATCGTTACCTCCGATACCACTACCGCGGGACAGGCTGTCTACTGGAGCACAGGCGCTCTTCCACTGCTGTCTACCCTGCAGGAGGTAGATGTGTTTTTAAAGAAAAGCGGATTGAGTTATGTAGACCTGCAACAATTGCTGAATCAATCTTTCATTAATCCCGGTAACACCCTCTTTATCCAGCACCTGGATAATACCTGTGATACGGCAAAGAAAATAATTGCCAACCTCGATGAAGCGGCATTGGATCGCATGCATCGTTTCCTGCGGTTATACCGGAAAGCAGGAGTTAGCATGGATAACCTGAACAGTATGATCATGTATACTGCGTTGGGTAATCAACAACTCAATGATGCCACGTTGGTGGTGATAGTAGATCTATTCAAACTGCAAAACAGTCTTGGTATTACACTGGAACAGGCATTGTCTTTTTATGGACAGCAACCAGCTGCATTATATACCTCCGTGTACCTGAACAGGATCGCGACCAATCCCATAGATGAAGCATTTACAATTAAAAATATCGCGGCTAATGAGCTGTTGCCCTTGGGTACCCGTGATACGTTAAATGCACATCTTACTACCCTGAGATTAAGCCTGAAGGCGAAGGCGGATGATATTACTTTTCTCATTAGCCGGTTAAACCCGGCAGATACAACGCTGACGCGCGACAACCTGGCCTTCCTGTATCGTCATGCGTTGCTGGCCAACCTGCTGGGATTGAAGTTGCCGGATATGTTTACATTCAGTACGTTGTCTGCTTTACCGTTATTTACCACACCTGCTGATACGAGCGCTTTTGTGGCCAGTGTACGGTTTATGCAGACGGCAGGTTTCACGGTGAGTGAATTGCAATGGTTCCTGCAGAATAGTGATCCCAGCGGTTTATTAGCGATGCAGGATGCTACCATTACCACCTGGCTGACTGCTTTACAGACGGCGTATCAACAGGCCTTCAATGCTACCCGGTCGGGATTTAATGCTGCATTGTCTCCTGATGAAAACAAGAATGGACTCAAACAACAAATGAGCCTGTTACCCGGTCTGTCTGCTGCTGCGGTAGATAAGATCATGGCTATCATCAGCAGTGCTTTCGCGGATACACTAACTCCACAGGCGTATGTAGATGCCAACCTGGGAGGTTATTTCAGTACCCTTGATATCCAGGCTAAAATTACCGCGTTACTGGCGTTGTTGCCGGGGGATCCTGGTCTGCCTGCCGCACAGAACGCATTGATACAATCATTCAGTACCCCCATCTCCGTTTACCTTTTTCATGCCGGTAAACAAACAGCTTTGTACAATGCGGTGCAGGGTACATTTGGTACAACGGATGTGATCACCCAGGTACTGCTGCAATATGGGTCACTGAAATTCCCCGGCCCTGCTGCATTGCTTGGAGACATCCTGTCGGACGACTCGCTGATTGATGCCTTAAATACACCGCCTGTTCCGCCGGTGATAACACCAGCTGCATTTGATGCACAATACCGGGCCACCCGCCTGCTGAAGTTGATGGTCAGTTATCTCAGTAAGATCAGCATTTCCGCGAAAGACCTGCAATGGTTCCTTCAAAATAATGCTACTATGGGCTGGCTGGAACCTGATACGCTTCGGTATACGGGAGATGTGCCGGCGGCTGATTTTGGTAAATGGGTAAAATGGCAGGAAGCACTGTTGCTGATGCAAAATTATGGAACGGTACAAAGCCCTGTTGATGCCAATGTGGTATTATCCTGGACGGACGTATGGGGACAGGTGGCATCGGGCGCTTCACAGCCGGATACTTTCCAGGCGCTCACGTTGTTCACAGGATGGGATCCTGCAGACATCAGCGACCTTACTACCTGGTACGGCTATACGTACCCGGCGGATTTTAAACTTCCGGCTACGTATCTGCGACTGGAAGCTGCTACGGCAGCATTAAGGTTGCTGGGCGTGCCAACAGCCACGGCTACACAGTTCATCCAGCCTGTACTCACGGAAGTGGAAGCAGGTCTGATCACACAGGCGCTGCGTAATAAATATGATGACAAACAATGGCTGAACGTTATTCAGCCGGTGGAAGATGCATTGCGCCCGCGGAAAAGAGATGCACTAGTTGCCTACCTGCTGGCATCCAACCCTGACCTGAACGGATCCAATGATCTGTACGACTATTTCCTGATGGACGTATTGATGCAACCCGGGCAGCCAAGTTCCCGTATCGTCATGGCACACGGCATACTTCAACTATTCATACAACGCTGCCTGATGGCACTGGAGCCCGATGCTATTGCAGATGTAACGAATGATGACGGTTGGAGCCAATGGATTTGGATGAAGAATTTCCAGGTATGGGTAGCCAACCGGAAAATTTTCCTGTACCCGGAAAACTGGATACAGCCTGAACTACGTGCCGACCAATCCTATTTCTTTGCCGACCTGATCTCTGAACTGCAACAAAATGAAGTGACAGATGACAACGTAGAAACAGCGGCCATACATTACCTGGAAAAACTGGATGATGTAGCCACCCTCGATGTAAGGGCCTGCTATTATGATGTAAGCAGTTATACCATGCACGTTATTGCACGGGTGCGCGGAGGCAGTACCTACTACTATCGCACAGGGGTGAAAGAACGCAAGTGGGAGCCATGGACCAAAGTTGATGTAGATATTTCCGGTGACCACCTGCTGGCGTACATGCTTAACAACCGCCTGTTCCTGGCCTGGCATCTGCCCACCGAAGAAATACAACAGGGCCAGAGCGTGTCTATTCCCAGCACACCTATCAACCAGGCAGCGCCAGCGCCATTGAAGCGGTATAAAATACAGCTGGCCACCAGTGAATGTATCAATGGGGTATGGCAACCCAAACGGACTTCGCAGGATGTATTGCACACAAACTATTATGCTGATCTCAATCCGGTGAAAGATACCTTCCGTATGCTGGATTTCGACATGGGGGCAGTGGGCTATGGTATTCTCTGCACTTTTGATAACCATGCCATTGGTATGTTCAATCTTACCGGATGTAAAGGTTATCCTGAAGTGGCCTACTGGGGCGAACAGTCGCTTCCTTATCTCGATTTTATCCCGGATTTTATGGACACCAAATTCCTGCAGATGCAGTACCGGGAAAACGATAGCAGATCGCTTGATACCCTCTCGATGAGGAGCATATTAAGTCCTTACAACTTCGATCCTGTTCTTAATGCTACCCCGGGTATCTTCCGGATCACTTATCCACACGAGTTCTCACTGATCGACTGGATTTATGTAGCACTCGAGCTGATGTCAGCTAAGAATAGCTACCCTACCAATAACGAGTTCGGTGGTCATAGGAGATTGGTGCTGCCGATGGCTAGTTTTATGCCGTTCTTTTATGCCGATGGATCCAGGGAGTATGTGATCATACCTGGCTTCTTCGGTGAAGATGGCACCAATGCACGCACCTTCAGTGATATCTACAAATTTGTTACTGACCTCATTGCGTTGGTAGTCAAGTATGTTAAAATCCTGATAGCAGATCCTGCGCATGACTTCAATAAAATGTTGCAGCAGTTGCACGCAGATACAGAATATATCCGGCTCACAGCGGAATGGGATTTTTATAAGAAACATAAGCCACAGCTGATGTTCCGCAACTTCTATCACCCATTGGTATGTTATATCAAGAGTACCGTGTACAAGGGTGGATTGCCGGCTATCATGACGTATGATGTACAATCGAAGGTGAACAGCTTTAAATTTGATACCACCTATCAGCCGCAATCGCCGGTAGCAACCCCTTACCCCGTAGAAAATATCGACTTCGATGCGGACGGAAGTTATTCATCCTACAACTGGGAATTATTTTATCACCTGCCTTTCTTCATAGGCAACCAGTTGAGTCAGAATCAGCGGTTTGAAGAAGCACGTAAATGGTATCACTACATCTTTAATCCTATTGGCGGCGCAGGTGGCAGTGCTCCGCAGAAATACTGGATCACCAAGCCTTTCCATGAATTCTTTGATTACGTGGATCAACGTATCGATACCATCATGAATGATATTGCGAGCGACCCTACGGGTACGGTCTACAAGGATCTGGTTAATGCAGTGGAGAGCTGGCGGGAAAATCCGTTTATGCCACATGAAGTAGCCCGCACCCGGCCACTGGCCTATCAAAAGGCGCTGCTCATGAAGTACCTCGATAACCTGATCGCCTGGGGTGACAACCTGTTTATGCAGAATACCATGGAATCACTCGTACAGGCGACACAGTTATATATCCTGGCAGATAAGCTGCTCGGACCAAAGCCAATGATCATTCCTCCTGCGGTACCCGTTCCGGATGAAACCTACAATCAGCTGGAGGTGAAGTTGGACGCTTTCAGTAACGCCATAGTAGACCTGGAAAACCTGGTCCCCGACCTGAATGTGTTGCCGCATAAGGGAGCAGAATTACCTACTCCGCATAATACGGTGTCTTCCCTTTACTTCTGCATACCTGCCAACGAGCAATTGTTGTCTTACTGGGATACGATAGATGACAGGTTGTACAAGATACGGAACAGTGAAGATATCAACGGCGTACACCGTGTACTGGCATTGTTTGCACCGCCGATAGATCCCGGTATGCTGGTGCGCGCTGCCGCCGCCGGTTTGGATATCAGTACTGTTACCAGTATGCTCAATGCACCATTGCCGTTATACCGTTTCCGTGTAATACTGCAGAAAGCCACTGAACTGGCAGAACAGGTGAAAGCCACTGGCGCAGCCTTGTTGTCTGCTTTGGAAAAGAAAGACAATGAAGCGTTGGCGCTGTTAAGAGCGGGAGAAGAAATAAAATTACAACAGCAGTTACTGTTGATCCGACAAACGCAGGTGGAAGAGGCTACACAGTCGATCGAAGCATTAAGGAAAACCAAAGCGATTTCCCAGAAAAAATACGATTACTATAGCAGCCGCGATTTTATGAATGGTTGGGAAATAGCACAGGCAGGTATTTCGGCAGGTGCTATTATATCTGAAATAGTAGCCACCGTACTGGATGCCACTTCCGGCGGCACCCATATGATACCGATTATCACCGGTGGTGGTGCAGGTTTTGGAGGCTCACCAGTGGTGACCGTCTCTTTTGGTGGTAATAATGTGGGTAGTTCTACCGGGCAATTCGGTACCCTCTTCCGTGGCATCGCCGGCATCCTGCATTCTACCTCCAGCCTTATCGGTAACATAGGTGCTTATCAGCGTAGAATGGACGACTGGGGCCTGCAGAAAGACATGGCTTCCCTGGAACTGGAACAAATGGACCAGCAAATAGTAGTGGCGGATATCCGCAAGGACATTGCCGTCAAGGAAACAACTACCCAACAGCTAAGGATACAACAGGCACAGGAAGTAAATACATTCATGACCAGTAAGTATACCAATAGAGACCTGTATGCATGGATGACAGGGCAAATCAGTACGCTCTACTTCCAGTCATATCAGCTGGCATTTGCCATGGCCAAACAAGCGGAACAATGTTATCAGTTTGAACTGGCGGCAGACAGCAATGTGATTCAGTATAACTACTGGGATACTATGAAAAAAGGACTCCTGTCCGGTGACCGGCTCCTGCTCGATGTGAAACGGCTGGAATCCAACTATCTTCATAATAACCAACGTGAATTTGAACTGACCAAAAATATCTCAGTAGCAGCATTGTCACCAGAAGCCCTGTTGCAGCTACGTAATACAGGTCAGTGCGATATCAATATTCCGGAAATGTTATTCGACATGGACTATCCGGGTCATTATCTGCGTCGCATTAAAGCCATTTCTGTGAGTATACCTTGTATCAGTGGACCACTGGTATCAATATCCTGTACATTGTCGCAGGTTAGCAACAAATACCGCAGGAATACACAGCTGAACCCTGCAGGAGCAGATGCGTATGATAAATACGTGGAAAAAGCAGGAGGAGACGACCGGTTTACATATAACCTTGGCGCTATCCAATCTATTGGCACCAGCCATGCGCAGAATGATACAGGATTGTTTGAACTAAGTTTCCATGACGACCGATACCTGCCTTTTGAAGGGACCGGTGCCATCAGTTCCTGGCACCTGGAAATGAATGATCCATCCTCGCTGGCACAATTCGATTACCAGAGTATCACGGATGTGATTATACAGATAAGTTATACATCCCGGCAGGGTGGTGGATTGTTCAAAAAGGAAACAACCGACTATCTGAAGATACTGTTTAAGAAAATTGTAGATAGCGTGCCGGCGGCTGGTCTCTTCCGCATGTTTGACCTGCGGCATGAAATGTCGGATAACTGGTATGCATTTATGAATGGCAGTGGTACCTTCAGTGGCAGCTTAACAAAAGCAGTATTACCTTACTTCACACAAAACAGTGCGATCAAAGTAACGGTACAGAGCGTAGCATTATTTGTACTCACCAGTAACAGTGGCAACCTGATGGTGTCTGTCAATGGCGCCCCTGCCCAGGCTATGACGAAGAACGCCGGTAAATTTGGTACGCAGATTCAGTTGATAGATCCGGTTAGTGCGATTACAGGTAATGTAAAACTGGCCAGTGATCACATCGACTATAGCTTTGCAGTACAGAATTTTGCTACGGTAAAAGGTACGATTGCAGGTGCGTGGATGGTAGTGAATTATACGATGGAATAGTCGTGAAGTCGCTGCCACCCGATTTTTCATTTGAGGTAGCGTAGCGAAGTCAGTGCATTCTTTTGCTCCAGACAGAACGAAGACCTGGACGGATAATAAAACAAGACCAGATGGTAGTAATACCACCTGGTCTTGTTTTAGTTTATCAGGTCAGTCAATTATTCGGCTTTACAGAATAGAGAACAGAAAATCCCTGTTTTTTTATATTTTCGCCCCATGAAATGGCTGCTCCTGTTGTTTTCATTGTATGTAGTGATACTTTCCGGCATCCCTTGCGATTGCCAGGAAGATAACTTCATGTGTACAACGGGTGAGGCGACGAGCGGTCATCATCAACATGAGACGGACCACCAGAAGCAGGATTGCCCATGCTCTCCATTCTTCGCCTGTAGCACCTGCCACGGAATAGTATTGCCAGAGGCCACCATCTGGACTACAAAGCCGGTATATACCACGAAACAATCCGTCTTTCGCCCATTTAAGGAAAACGCGATCTCTCAATCCCGCCTGCCCATCTTCCAGCCGCCCCGGTTGTTATAGTTGCAGTGACCGATGCAATAACGATAAGGGATCACCAGCGAATGGTGAAATATATTTTATTTACTATCAAACAAAGAATGAAACATATATCTTTCTTAGCAGTTTTGCTATGCTCATTTGTCATGGGCCTGGCACAACATAAAATAATTGTGTCTGTTAGAGATGCAGATTCCAGAGCGCCATTGGCTGGTGCTACTGTACTTATAAAGGGCAACAACGGAACACAAACGGATGCAAAAGGAATAGCTGTATTCGCAGATATCAAAGATGAACAGCATCAGTTAATAGTGCGTTTTGTAGGTTACAGGGAATATGATCAGCCGCTTCATTTTCCACTTTCAACAGATACGCTCACGGTATTGCTGGAGCATGAAGGAGAAGACATAGAAGAAGTGGTTATTTCTTCCACCCGCAGTACAAGAACCATTCAGAATATTCCTACAAGAGTAGAGTTTATAGGAGGGGAGGAGCTGGAAGAAAAAGGAAATATGAAACCCGGGGATATCAGAATGATGCTGAATGAGAGCACCGGTATTCAAACACAACAGGTATCCGCCACCTCTGCCAACGCGAGCATACGCATTCAGGGACTGGATGGGCGATATACACAGGTATTGAAAGACGGATTTCCTTTGTATGCAGGTTTTTCCGGAGGGTTAGGATTGTTGCAAACACCACCACTGGATTTAAAACAGGTAGAAGTAATAAAGGGCGCTGCCTCAACTTTGTATGGTGGCGGTGCTATAGCCGGGCTTGTGAACCTGGTGTCAAAGGCGCCAACGGCAGAAAGGGAGCTACGTTTCTTTCTAAATGGTACTTCTGCCGGCGGACTAGATTTGAGTGGTTACTACGGGCAGAAATTTGAGAAGGTTGGTGTAACAGTCTTTGCTTCCCGCAACAGTAATCAACCATATGCCCCGGGGAACACGCCATTCACCGCTATCCCGAAATTCAACAGATACGTTATTAATCCAAAGCTGTTTATATATTTCAGCCCTAAAACGAAATTGAATATAGGTGTAAACGGTGTGTTTGAAGACAGGACCGGTGGAGATATCAAATATATCAAAGGGCGTGGCGACAGTACACATAGTTATTTTGAAAGAAATAAAAGTACAAGACTTTCTACCCAGCTTGCATTAGAACACCAGTTGAATGAACATAGTACACTGACGGTAAAAAATTCGTTCAATAATTTCCAGCGCACTATCACCATTCCGGACTACGTCTTTGATGGTAAACAACTTTCGTCCTACTCGGAAGCAACCTATAGTAATCAGCATGAAAATGTGGAGTGGATCGGGGGATTAAATTATTATACAGATAATTTTAAAGAGCATTCCATAGATTCATTTCCCAAAAGGAATTATAATCAGCAAACGGTAGGAGCATTTATTCAAAACACCTGGAAGGCTAACCAGTGGCTGCAGCTGGAAACCGGCATCCGGGGCGATTATGTGATAGACTATGGTTTTGTATTGCTCCCACGGATCTCTGCGCTTTTCAAAATTTCGCCGAAAGTTAATTCACGCATTGGCGGGGGCTTAGGATATAAAACGCCTACTATTTTCACAGAAGAAACAGAACGGATTCAGTTCAGGAATGTATTCCCGGTCAATGCAAACAACAATGCCCTTGAAAAATCATACGGTGGAAACTTCGACATCAATTATCGTACGGCGTTCTTTGCTGATAAATTAAGTTTAAGTATTAATCAGCTGTTTTTTTATACGCGGATAAATAATCCGTTATTAATGGGAGCCGCCACGGTTAACACATATCACCTGGTGAATGTGAATGGCTATATGGATAC
The DNA here is from genome assembly GCF_052114225.1 of Chitinophaga sp. RAB17. Lineage (NCBI taxonomy): Bacteria > Pseudomonadati > Bacteroidota > Chitinophagia > Chitinophagales > Chitinophagaceae > Chitinophaga > Chitinophaga sp. RAB17. The sequence goes on from NZ_JBFREI010000006.1 coordinate 362,694, forward strand.
CAAAGGCTGGGAAACCAATGTAAAGCTGGGATACGGAGATTTCAAACTATTTATTGGATATACTTTTACAGATGCACAGATAACGGAGCAGGGAGTAAAACGTGACAATCCTTTAACGGCCCGTCACCGGCTGAACAATGTGCTGATGTATGAAATAGAAGATAAATGGAAAGTTGGACTGGAGGCATACTATTACAGTAAGCAGCCATTGAGTGATGGTACTACGGGAAAACAATACTGGTTATGTGGGTTTATGGCTGAAAAATTATGGGAGCGGTTTTCAATATTCGTGAATTTTGAAAATATGCTGGATACCCGGCAAACGCGCTTTGATAGCATTTATACGGGCACGGTAACCCATCCCGTATTCAGAGACATTTACGCCCCGCTGGATGGGTTTGTAGTGAATGGTGGATTGAAATTAAAACTATAAAGTAGGGGGCATAGCGCCCCCTGCTTTTAAATGATTACTGTGACATATTTGCAGTGAGTTACTTTACTTTAGTAATAACCCAATCAACCGTTTCTCTCTTAATCATTTTTTTAACCCAACCCTGTTTTATGAGCAAATACATTCTCTCCTTTCTATTGTTGAGTACTACCATATTCACTGCATGTAAGAAAGAGCAATCCGGCACCTCAGCCGATAACGCAGTCGCACCTGCCGATAAAGTGCAAACAACCAGTCACCAGGACGAAGTACTTACACCTGCAGGCTGGGTGCATAAGTCACTGGTACATCATGTTGAAACCGGCGAATATCTGAGTGGAGATGGCAACAGGCTTCGTAAGTATGACCGCCTGGGTAAAGTGGTAGCCGATTACGGTGCTATTGAACAAACAAGTGGGAACACGCCTTTTTTCCCTGGTAATGCAAAGAAATCCGGAAAGGATATATTCCCACTCGGTTCCGGCTGGATCACCTACACTTACTGGACGAACACTTCGGCTACGCCTATTTCTTATTTTAATACTAACTGGACAGTTCCGCCTGCACCGGCGGTAAATTCCGGTCAAACGATCTTCCTCTTTAATGGTTTACAGAATGCCAACAACATCCTGCAACCTGTATTGCAGTGGGGACCGTCTGCCGCCGGTGGTGGTAACTATTGGGCGATCGCCAACTGGTATGTAGGTAATAATTCCGTATTCAGCAACCTGATACGGGTAGCTCCTGGTACTAATCTGCAGGGTATCATGAGTCTTATTGGAGGAAGTGGTAGCACTTATAGCTACACTTCTGCTTTTGCAGGTTATCCCTCCATTACGCTTACCGTTAACAACATTCCCAAGCTTTACTGGGCTGCTGAATCATTGGAAGCCTATGGCGTTGCAACTTGCTCCAACTATCCGAATACGGCTAAAACAAGGCTCAGTGCAATTGAGCTGAAGGTAGGCAGTGCACAGGCGCCGTTGTCGTGGAGCGTGGCCAATGCGGTCACCGATTGTGGACAACACGCTACTGTTGTTACACCGGGTACCCCTAACGGTATCGTGGATATTTATTATTGATAATGACTTAAAACGGTTCCGGGCCATGAAACCTTGCGGGCCTTATGCCGGCAAGGTTTCATTTCTATCATAACACATCATCATTACAGGGCCGGCGGAGCTTTCAGGCGGATCAGGCATCTGGTATTTCAGGCTCAACCAGCTTCGCTAATTTCTCCAGTGACTCCTGCCATCCCAGGTAGCACATTTCTGCGGGTATGGCAACAGGAATGCCTGTTTGTGTAATTTTTATTTCTGTACCTACTAACGTTTTCCGAAGCAAAACGGTGGTGACCATTTCACCGGGCAGGTTCGGGTCATCAAATTTATCGGTGTACCTGAGCGACTCGTTGGGTTTGAGTTCCAGGTATTCTCCACCGAATGAATGACCGTTGCCGGTGGTGAAATTTTGAAATGACATCTTAAAGGTACCTCCCGGTTTTACGTTCATTTCGTGAACGGTACAAAGAAAGCCATATGGAGGCAGCCAGGAAGCAATGGCCAGCGCTTCGGTGAATGCGCGGTATACCTTTTCCGGAGATGCTTTGAGAACCCGGTGCAAAGAAACATTATTGTCTGACATAACATCATATTTTCATTTCCTACTCGTCTGGCTTTTCGGTTCCGCCCGTTTTTGTAGTGGTCGCTGCTCCACTTAGTTTTACCTGTTCATTTCAGTGTTGTAAAGATGGAAGGAAAATTTGATTTCGACAGAGGCTAAATACGACAGTCTGCGGGTTATTTGCGACCATATTTCAGAAGCATTTCTCATAACGGTTATAGCCCCCAAATTTCTATCTCCTGAAAATTTAAAAAAAAATTTGAGAAACCAATCAGTTGCGCATATATTTGCAACCGATTAGTTGCGTAATTAAAATAATAACGATGAAAAGTAAAATTCTCTTTATTTTATGTCTATTGACCGGCCTTCTCTTTATTAATGCAGGCCTGGATAAATTCTTTCACTATATGCCGGTTCCCAAAGACATGCCTGATAAAATGGTGAAAGCAGGGATGGCGTTTATGGAAATAGGCTGGCTCATGCCATTGGTTGGCGCCATAGAAGTGCTCGGTGGCTTGTTATTGATACCCGGGAGGACCAGGGCGCTTGGCGCAATTGTGATCTTACCTGTTTTAACAGGCATTCTCCTTGCCTGCATCAGTATGGCTCCATCAGCTTTGCCTATTGCATTTGCGTTGATAGCAGTCATTTTTTGGGTAATAATTGATAACAGGGGAAAGTACCTGCCCATGATAGGAAAGTAATTTGATGGTACCAGGCCTGATGCCCACAATCGGGCCCCGGTACATAAACGATACTTTAATGAGAAGAGATATTTTCCAGGCCATAGCCGACCCTACACGAAGGGCAATCATCGCTTTGATTGCAGTACATGCAATGACACCTAATGCTATCGCTGAGCATTTTGATACCACGCGGCAGGCAATTTCCAAGCATTTGAAAATATTGACCGAATGCGAACTGGTAAAACAGGCATATCAGGGAAGGGAAATTTTCTATCAGCTTGAAATTGATAAAATGAAGGAGATTGACAAATGGCTGGAACAATTCAGGAAGATTTGGGAGAGCCGTTTCGATCAACTCGATCAACTATTGGCAACGATTAAAAAACAAAAGAAATGAAAAACAATTTGCAATTCGACTTCCTCGTAGATAAGAAAGAAAATACGCTGACCATCAGACGTGAGTTTTTAGCCGACAGGCAATTGATCTGGGATTGCTATACCAAAAGTGAATTGCTTGACAAGTGGTTTGCGCCCGCTCCACTCACCACAAAAACTAAATCAATGGACTTCCGTGAAGGGGGGCACTGGCATTACGCTATGGTAGAACCCAACGGTACAGAATATTGGGGATATACAACGTATCTGAAAATAAAGCCGATTGACTACTACACTTCCTTAGATGCTTTCTCTAATGCCGAAGGTGAAATAAATAAAGACCTGCCCAGCGCCGAGTGGCTGGTGACTTTTATTGACAAAGGTGAAAACGCTCTGGTAGAAACAATCGTCACCTACAAATCTTTAACAGATCTGGAACAGGTGGTGCAGATGGGCATGGAACAAGGGATGCTGGCAACCCTGGAAAAATTAGACCAATTATTATTAACGATAAACAAGTAAAAATATGAGCAATAAGGTTACAGTTACCGCCAGCATAAATGCAGATACTCATAAAGTCTGGGATTATTATACCCAACCGGAACACATTACAAAATGGAATTTTGCAGACCCTTCCTGGCAATGCCCGGCAGCTGCAAATGATATGCGCATAGGCGGTAAATATTCGGCAAGAATGGAGGCGAAAGACGGGAGTTTTGGCTTTGACTTTGAAGCTACTTATAATGAAATTGTTGACGGTGAAAAATTTACCTATACTATGCCGGATGGCAGACAGGTAACCGTTAACTTTAACAAGGAGGGAGATAAAACCGAAGTTGTTGTAACATTTGACGCGGAACAGGAAAATCCGATTGAGATGCAAAAGGGTGGCTGGCAGGCAATTCTCAACAATTTCAAAACATATACGGAATCAAACTAAAGCAGATATTCAGTGTAACCTGATATGCAGCATAAGCCAAAAAGCCGGCAGATATTGTATCTGCCGGCTTTTTGGCTTATGTCGTAATAAAGCGTCGTAATCCTAAAACATGTTCGGCATTGCGATAAGTTATTTTTTCCAGATCGTATCCATGTAGGCCACATACATACCGTTGAATTTAAAATTAAAAAAGTGACTGATGGTGATATTATAACGCCGGGACGATATGTTTTTCCTACGCTTTTTTCATATTTTTTGATTTAAAAAAGGGTGATGTAAAGGGAAATGTACCGGGTGTGCGGAAAGATATCTTTCCTTAAAGAGTAATATGATGGCAGCAGCAGTCAGCAAAAGCGTGGATGGAAAAGCGGCGCCCGCCCCAAGCGGGGTTATTGCCAGCAGAAAAATTATTCCGGCAATTAATCCCAGTTTCAGCAGTGCATCCCTGGCAGCAATGAAAATGCCTGTTGCCAGCTGACATAAAGAAATAGACACGACAATAGCGGTGGTATTATCACGAAATGCGCCATAAATGAACTGTTCGTAAGCGGCTGAAACAGTCATTGCTCCATATGCCATAAACAGTTCTGGTGACCGGATCGCCATGAAGGCATTGAAGAGTCCCGCACCAATAAAGAGCACTGCCAGCAGGAGCCGGGCGATAAGAGGCCAGAAAATAGCAGTTATCAGTATCGCCAGGCTGACGGTATTGGCTATCAGGTAGGTGAGGGAGAAAATATTTGCATGCATGATATTAATTTTAAAATATGATCAATGGAAATCAGTTCTCTTGTTTGATATTAAAATTAAAGGAAAAATAGCCGTGGATAAATGATGCCGGTCATATCTATTCTTGATTCACATCATCATTCGGGTGATGACGAGAATCATGGTTTGCCCTAATTGGGATCATAATTCATTTTTCTTTCCAGCGGTAGATTTGAATAAAATAAGATGACCATGCAGAAGATAGCCGCCATATTTGATGGACTCAGATTTTCAGAGAGTACCCTCCACTATTCCATACTGATTGCGAAACGGCAGCAGGCCCACCTGACTGGGGTTTTCTGCCAGGATTTTACTTATAATAGTTTCAGTTTGTACCAATTGTTGAAAGCAGGAACAGCCGAGGCGACCATCAGACAACTTGAAGCCGCTGACAATGAGAAGCGCGAAGCGGCTGCAGGCATATTTGAGGCAGCCTGCCAGAAAGCAGGAATTGTTTACAGTGTTCATCGCAATAGAAATATTTCGCTCCTGGCTGCGCTGGAAGAGAGTATTTATGCAGATTTGCTGATTGTGGATGCCCGTGAAGCATTTGTGCACGATGATATGAAGCCGCCTACCCGTTTTATAAGAGATCTGCTGGCAGATGTGCAATGTCCTGTACTTATTGTGCCTACCCAGGTAATGGTGCCTCCGGTTTTCAGTGATATCAATAATGTAGTGTTGTTGTATGATGGGGAGCCATCGTCCGTATATGCTATAAAAATGTATAACTACCTGCTGACTTCTTTGCAAACATTGCCCACCACTGTGTTATCCGTGAATCCTGAAGGAAATCATCTGGAGAATAAGCATCTTATAAAAGAATTTATTAAAAGACATTTCCCGGATGCCGGGTATAAGGTAATGGAAGGCATTCCGGAAGAGGAGATTGTAAGCTATATGTTAGGGGAGGCGAAAGGGACCATCGCAGTACTGGGAGCCTATAGACGCAGTACTGTTTCCCGGTGGTTCAGGGAAAGTATGGCAGACGTATTGATGCAAACATTACCATTTCCACTGTTTATCGCTCATAATAAATAATAACTATGATCATAAATAGTAAAAATACTGATCGTGGTCATGTTCTGCCGATCAGGTTGACAATAACTTAGACAATTTAATATTAAACAATAAGATGATACAAGATAATTTGGATGGGCATTTACTACCACACGAATCCTGGAAGTATTTACTAAGGGTGATGGAGGATGAAACCATTATTTTTAAGACACAATTGGCCGATATCCTGTCTAATGATTTTGATAAAAGACATCTGGGGCATCTGGAAGTTTTTCAGCACAGATTTCTGAAGATAGATGAACAGATAGGGTTGTTGAGGCATGAAGTCAGAGAATTGCAGGAGGCGATGCAACATGATAGCAGGGCAGCAATTTATCCCGCGCGTGTTAGGGCACTGCAGGAGATGCTGGCCGCAAAAATTGATACTTTGCAGGATAGCTTTGAGACCCTGGCGATGGACTTTAAAAGGTATCTGCATGCATATTTTCCTGCCGTCTAGTATATCATATTAGCCAGTTTCTTTTCATCAAGAATAATTACTGCACCTTCTTTTATATCTATAAGTTTCTCATCACGAAAATCACTTAAAGTACGAATAAGAGATTCTGTAGCAGTTCCAGCAATATTAGCAAGATTTTCCCTGCTGATTTTTACGATGAATGGTGGCTCGTTCTTAGGGTTATATTTTTTATGGAGATTTAATAATGCTTCGGCTACTTTTTTTCTGAGGGAATTGTACGCCAGCCCCAGCAACTGTTGCTCTCTGGATGCCACATTTTTTGCCAGCATCCGGATAAACTGGAGCGCAACTTCATAATTGTTATGAAGCAACTCCTCAAAGTCTTTTAATGGGATCACTGCAATTTCAGTATCTTCCATTGCGACGGCGGAGTCTTTATAAATAGATCCTTCCAATAAGGCCGTATATCCTAAAAAGTCCCCATCGCTATAAAGCTCTGTTACCAGTTCTTTCCCCAGATCATTGCTTTTGCAGGTTTTTACTTTTCCTTTCTGAACAAAAAATAACCTGGAAGGATGATTGCCTTCCGTATAAATGGCTTGCTTTTTTTTATATTTATCAATATTCCTTCCTTCTGCCAGTGCTTTAAGAGATTCTTTCCCGGTGGCTTCATACATAAGTTTGTTTAAACCTTGCAGATTGGGTGGGAACTGCTGGTTTTTAATGGCCGCTTTCCTTAGCCTGCTGGCTATGGCGTCCCATAGTTCCGTTCCGGTGAAGGGTTTTGTTATGTAGTCATCTGCCCCCATACCCATTCCTTTCCTGAAATCGGCCCTTTCTGTTTTTGCTGTCAGAAAAATGAATGGTGTGTCTTTTACGGCTTCATGCTGTTGCATGAGCTGTAATACGCCGAAACCATCGAGTACCGGCATCATAATATCGCAGATCACCAGGTCGGGTTGGTGCTGTAATATCATTTCCACACCCGTTTTCCCATTATCAGCAGTCAGTACGTTGTAGCCGGCAATGGATAAAATATCCACTGTGTTTTCGCGCAGTTGTTCATTGTCTTCAATCAACAGTATTCTTTTCATATTGCTATAGGACGTTTTCTTTGTCAATAGGGAAAATGATAGTAAAGGTAGTGCCTTTGTTTAACTCACTGGTACATAAAATATTTCCATTCATCATCTCACTGTATCTGTGAACGATATGAAGGCCCAGGCCCGTTCCCTGGATGTTACTGACATTGGCGCCCCGGTAGAATCGTTCAAACAGGTGTTCCTGATCTTCCTCCGACATACCAATTCCATTATCTTTCACCAGGAGTGTGAATTCATCCTCTTTTTTGTGGGTCTCAATTTCTATAAGGCTACCGGATTTCGAAAATTTGATGGCATTACCCAGCAGATTCATGACAATATGCTTTATCAGCGAAGGGTCCAATACGAGGTTTTTCTCACCGGTATGTTTGTATTTAATGATCTGATTGTCTTTTACAATACCCTGCATTTCCTGGATGATCGTATTGAAATGTTCTTCAATTTCAAATTCCGCGCTTCGTACCTGTATCTTTCCTTCTTCAATTTTTCCAACTGAAAGGAAGTCATTCAGGGTATCCGTTAACAGGCTGACATTATTGACAATTCGTTGTAAGTGTTTATTGCGAATGGGCTGATCCTGATCGGTATCGTAGTGTTTTACAAGAAATGCGGAAGAAAGAATAGTGCTCAGCGGTGTACGGAATTCATGGGAAGCCATGGAAACAAAGCGGGATTTCAGATCTCCCAGTTCTTTTTCTTTACCTAATGCAATGGTAAGTTCTTCTTTGGATGCTTCCAGTTCTTCTAATGCTTTGCGCAGCTGCATGGTACGGTCTTCCACCATTTCTTCGAGTTCATTGTAAAGCTTTTCTACCCGTTCTTCTGCTTTTTTTCTTTCTGTAATATTGCTGATATAGGCAATGACAAAATTACCTTCTTCATTGGAATAATGACTTAGACTGATTTCTACCGGAAATTCCGTTCCATCTTTCCGAACAGCATAAAGATCAAGACCTATACCCATTGGCCTGCTTTGTGGATCGGCATTATATCTTTCCCTATGTCCAATGTGGCGCTGGTGAACGCGCTGAGGAATTAAAATTTCGACCTTCTTTCCTAACAGCATTTCCCGGTTGTAACCAAACTGCTGCAGGGCAAAATCATTGATAAGGACAATCTCTCCCTGTTTGTTGGCAACAAGAATTCCAATACTTGCAAAATCGAATAATGCCCCAAAACGCTCTAATTCCTTATTGAGTTGTTGTTTATGACGTCGGTCAGATAAGATATCTGTGATCCTGCAAAAGCAATAATCTCTATCATTATGCTTAAGAAAAAGTTCTTCATATACTCCCGTAAAGGTTTCTCCTTTTACGTTTTTGTATGCCCGTTCCTTCACGATTAAATCCCCCGGGGTAGTATCTCCCGTTGTATCAATGACGCCTATTTTATTTTGTTCCATAATGAGTTCCAGCGATGGATAATCGTCTGTTCCCAGCATTTTAATGCCAGTATCATTAATATAAATCAACCTGCCGTTTTCCAATTCTCTTACAGCTACCAGACCGGGGATGCGTTCCAGGATAGCCGCAAAAATGCTTAATTGAAAGTTTATATCCAGGTCGCCAATAGATAAGCTCATAATGTTAGTCAGTAATGTTATATAATGGTAAGTAATTTTTTATTCTCCCAGAAGTGCAAAGCGACGAAATTCCTTTCTGCGTTTTACATGGTATTGGGCTACGGCATATTTTTGAAGATGTTCCATGGCTTCTTCAATTGAATCCGTTAGTAGTATGTATTGCAGATCGGTGGGGGCTATCATATAATTTTCAATCATTTTGTGAAACATGGGCATCAGTGGTTCCCAATAACCGCGGTTCATCAGGACCAACGGAAAGTTAAGGATTTTATGGGTCTGTATCAAAGTAAGTGCCTCCGAGAACTCATCGAGGGTGCCAATACCACCTGGTAAGATCACGAATCCATACGAGTATTTGAACATCAGTACTTTACGCACGAAGAAATACTTGCAGTTGAATTGCAGGTCAAGGTACTTATTTGCGGTTTGTTCTCTTGGCAAGCTGATATTACATCCTACAGATTTACCACCGGCCTCTTTGGCGCCCCGGTTTGCCGCTTCCATAATACCGGGGCCGCCCCCGGTCATGACCCCAAAACCAAGTTTAGCGATTCCTGCTCCTGTTTTTCGTCCCAGCTCATAATAGTCGGATCCTGGTTGTACCCTTGCCGAGCCAAATACGGCGATGCAGGGGCCTGCAAAATGTAAGATCCTGAATCCACGGATAAATTCAATCAGTACTTTTAGCGAAAAGAGAAACTCCTTCGCCCTGGAGCGGGGACCTTCCAGGAAATATTTTTCTTCATGACCCGGCAGTTCCTTTACTGTATTGGACTTCTGTCGGTTTATATTTACTACTGACATGGTGAAGTATTGAGTACTCAATGTCCAACTATCCCTGGTCAGCGTGTATGACCGCTGTCATATGACAGGCTGATTATGCTCATTTTCCTATCAGGTGAACTATACTAAACTTGTATTAACTAAAACACTTTTTATGCAGATATATATTAGCGAAGAAGCAGTGGTAAGGGATATACAGGAGAAGTTCCAAACGATGTATCCCTATCTGAAACTTGAGTTTTTCAGAAAACCACATACAAAAGGGGCATGTTCTCCGGAAGCAGAGAAAATATCATCTGATACGCCAATTGAAAAAATAAGAATGATACATAGCTTCGGATGGCTGGATATCAGCTATTACAGGACCGCCGCCGCGGTGGAGCATGATTTTGGCTATCTTTTCGGATTGAGTGCACAGATACTCCGCAAAGCTGGAAATTTGTGGCTGGAAACTACCATAACAGATAATTGGACATTGGAAGAGCTGAATAATGCGGGAAGACCAGTAAAGCGCGCCAGGTTACAGTTCCCGGATAATTCGGGTGATGACTGAAGTCGTTACCGGCAGACTGATTACTCTTTTTCAAATCTGCCGGTTTTTTCATGGATACGAATTCTGTAAAGTACAGGCCGGATAATATTAATAGAAGTTTGTTGTATACCCATTTCCTGTGTCATCTGTGATACACCGGCCGTTTCACTTACATGCTGCCGGGACAGGCGGCCCACCAGGAATTTCATCGCATAGTATTTTTCCCTGGGGTCCATCACTTCTTCATAATCTCCCCAAACGATGACACTGCGCCAATTGGCAGGGCTGATAATTTCATCTACCTGGAAACAGATGTGTGGGTGTTTTCTCATCATTTCTACTTTCATTCCTTCCTGGGAATGTACGGTAATATAAGTATCGTTGAACGCATAGTTAACAGGTACAATGTATACTTTTTCTTTATCCGTACATCCGATACGGCCCATAATATTGCTTGCCAGAACCTGGTCAATTTCGTCATTATTAAGTTTACCTAACATTAGCGTATATTAAGAAGATCAAAAAAAGAAGGATTAATACCGGTACTGGATAAGGATCTCATAGAACACGAGGAGCAGTTGTTTTATAAGTTGTATTGAAATAGGAAATCCAATAATCAGCAGTAGCATGCTAACTCCCCAGGAAATTATGGTGGTGCCGTATTCCCTGATAGCATATCTTCCGGGTGTATGAGATAACCTGTGTAACATAACCGTAAGTTGATGTAAATGAAACCGACAATCAATAATGTGTTATGAAAAGCGGATAAGCCAGTTTTTTAATCAACAAATYGGCATGGCTATGTTTGAACAACCTGGACACTATACTTCTGCCGTATGCTCCCATTACCACCAGTGCTTGTTGTTTTTTGAGGAGATAATCAAATAGTGCCTGATCTGTTTTTCCTTTCAGTGTAACAAAATCTGAATTTTCGAAATGTCTGCTCATCCATGTTGTAATGCGTTTTTTTTCATCGGCATGAATATCTTCTTCGCTGATCTGAATTACGGTGGCTTTCGATTCTCCCAGTTCTGGCAGCAGGTAAGTCAGTTGCTTCATCGCAAAAATAGCAGATGGGCTGCCATCGTAACAGAAAACTACTTCGTTAACAGGCGTAAAAGAAGAAGAAGGTGCTATTATTATGGGACATTGTGCGGCGGCCAGAAGATGTTGTAGTAACGCTGAGGGCGTCTCCTGTGTTTTTGAAATATAGGAAACCGCTGCATCTGCTATAATCAGGTCCGCAAACCTGCTTTCATTGATGAGGCTTTCAATGATATTATCCTCCAGGTATCTTATAGAGGCTGGTATTCCTTTGCTTTCACAGGTATATTCAAATAACCGCATATGGTCTTCTATTCTTTCTGCTTTCAGATAGTGTTCCGGAAGCCCGCCGCTGGTAACACTTTCCACATAAGGCATACCGTATACCTGTTTTAATGCCGGTTCAGAAGTATAGTGTTCCTTCTCAAAGAAGAAGCCTGTCAGTCGTGAGCGGGTCATATCGGCCAGATAGCAGGCGAAATTCAGGGCGCTTTGGGTGGGGGCTGCACCGCACATTACCAGTAATATCTTTTCCATCTTTTTTTGTTTAAAGATAGCCCCGATGGAATCGCTTAAATATGACCATAGTCATAGCTGGATATGATTTTGGATACATTACGGGTTTTATGATTTCAATCATCAGGTGGGGTGAGAACCATCATTTTTTTCAGCTACCAGAGAAGGTAGCTTAGCATGAAAGTTATTTACTAAGCAAAAAGATCGACAGGCAGGTTTATCAAACCCGGTCAGCAGCGTTGAAAGGAGTTTATAAATTCAAAAATATTATTTATGGAAAAGATATTATTTATATCAGATGCAGTTACCATGAGCAGGGAGTGTCTTGATTTTTCCTGTTACCTGGGTAACCTGACGCATTCAAAAGTGACAGGTATTTTTCTTGAAAACCAGGAGTTGGAACTCAGGTCCAGTGAAGATATCCAGGAAATAGCTGTTTGTGCGCCGGTTCCGGGTGTGTCACTTGATGTACAGAAACAGCTTTACAGGGATGAGAATATCTCTTTGTTTAAAAATATCTGTGAAGCAAATGGCGTCAATTGTGACATACATAAGAATTTGGGAATGCCGGTGGCAGAAGTATTGAAGGAAAGCAGATATGCAGACCTGCTTGTAGTTGATGCCGCTACCAGCTTTTCGTGGCGACCGGAGAGCAGCCCTACTGCCTTTGTAAAAGAAATATTGGAAAAGTCGGAATGCCCGGTTATTATCGCGCCATCAAATTTTGATGGAATTGATGAAGTAATCTTCACCTTTAATGGCAGCAGTTCGTCTATGTTTGCTATGAAGCAGTTTGCTCATTTATTTCCTGCATTGAGGCATAGTAAGGTAACTGTATTGAGTGTTACAGAAACGGCCAACCAGATAAAGGGTGACAGAGCAAGGCTGGAAGAGTGGTTGAGCGTACACTTCGAAAATGCAAAGCTGATTGTGCTGGAAGATACCAATGTAAGCGGACGATTGATGGAATACCTGCTTTGTAAAGAGAATGTATTTATTGTGATGGGGGCTTATGGACGGAGTTTATTGTCAAAAGTTGTATTTCAAAATCCGGCGGATCCGGTAGTGAAATTAGTTACTCAACCAATATTTATTTCACATCACTAACCAATAATTTATGAAAAAGATTATAGCGGCCATTGATGCCTTAAATTTTTCTGATGATCAGATGGAGGGTTTCAAATATTTTGCACGAGAAGCCAACAGTGCACTGACAGTTGTTTGTATGGACAATCTAACCACGGGTACTATTCCTGTGGCGAGTACATTTCCGGAAGCCTACGCGGTCACCTATGATCAGATCAGTGTTGAAGGACGGGCAGCGCTCCAATGGCAACGAAATAAGAATATCAAGCAGCTGCATCAGATCTGTGATAACGATCATATCGGTATTGAAATCAAAGAATCAGTTAGTTTTCCTGTGGAAGAAGTAGTGGCTGCGAGCCGCTTTGCAGATCTGCTAATGATCAGTAACAGCACGTCTTTCAAGGCGCTGTCAGATAGTCATTCGCCACGTTTTGTAAAGGACGTACTGGTGGAAGCAGAATGCCCCGTGATGGTATTGCCGGATGTACTTTCACCGATTAAAGAAATAATATTTTCCTATAACGGCACCTATTCATCTATTTATGCCATCCGGCAGTTCACGCTGCTCTTCCCGGGTTTTAAAGATATGCCGGTAAAAGTAGTCTATGTAGCGGAAGACAACGAGAAGGTGATGCCGTTTGAATATCATCTGCGGAGCTATCTGAAAACGCATTATGACAGGGTAGAATTTGTTATTATGAATGGAGAGCCGGCAACGGCCTTTCTCGCATTATTGATCCGGCGAAACGACTGTATAGTTACCTATGGTGCTTTTGGGCGGAGTAATGTGTCCCGGTTTTTCCATCATAGTGATGCCGAAAATATATTGCGTACTACTAATATCCCTGTCTTTATCACGCACCCTTAAAGCATTTTTTTATGAGAGGCATCATTATTTATAAAGGAAAATATGGGGCTACCCGTCAGTATGCCATTTGGTTAGGCAATATCCTCAATATTCCGGCAATATTGGCTGGGATTGAGATGAACGAACAACTGAAAGCGGCTGATTATATAATTATGGGAACGAGTGTTTACATTGGAAAATTGCAGTTACGCAAATGGATAGAGAAACACCGTGAGCTGCTGGTAAGTAAAAGGCTGTTTCTCTTCCTGGTAGCAGGTACACCCGTTTCAGAAAAGGAGAAGTTACAGGAATACATTACTGCTAATATTGCGGCTGACATCAGAACCAGGTGTAACTTCTTTTTCTTTCCGGGTAAGCTGGAGTTCAATAAGCTATCCCTTTCGGATAAGATTTTGCTGAGGATAGGGTCCAGTCTGGCGAAAAGCCGCGGTGAAAATATTGCAACTACAGATTATAATGATGTGAAAAGAGAATTGCTTTTCGGAATTGTTGATATGCTGGGCAAACTAAATGAGGTAGCTGTTAAATGAAAAGCTTCATTTTAATATTACCGTTACTGTGAGGCCCTGGATGCTGTCTTTCAGGATAATCAATAAAAAATACGGGCAACAGCATCTGTTGCCCGTATTTTTTATTAGAAGATATATGGATTGGTGCACCATTGAGGAAAACATCCGTTGAATTTGTTTGCCTGGTATTTTATTTCAGTTTTACAGGCTGCTTTTCGCAGCCTGTAAAACTGAAATAAAGCGTTATAAGTATTATGCTGCCTTCCCGATGGCAACCAGTTTGTCCTTTTTGAATTTCTCAATGTCCTCCCAGTTGCRGGTATTAAGGATGTCGGCCTTACCGCAACCACCTCTTCTCGCTACCCATATTCCCAGTTGCATAAAATCAAATTGTGTTAATTCATGTGCATCTGTATCGATCACCAGTTTTACGCTTTGTGCTATCGCTTTTTTTACCAGGGTATCATCGAGGTCCAGTCGGTTGGGACGGGCATTGATTTCAAAGGCTGTTCCGGTGGCAGCCGCTTTGTTAAATAACTGATCCCAGTCAACAGGATAGGGGCTTCTGCTGCCAATAAGGCGGCCACTGGGATGCCCGATACAATGAACATAAGGGTTTTCGCACGCTTTCATTAACCTGGAGGTGTTGTCTTTTGCAAAATGGCTGTGGATAGAGGCGATTACCCAATCGAACTGTTTTAGGAGTTCATCGGGCAAGCTCAGTTGACCATCTTCCAGGATATCTACTTCAACACCTTTTTTTACGTAGTCATATCCCAGTTGTTCGTTAACACTTTTAATTTCTGCAGCCTGACGGGCAATATCAGCTGGCTGTAATACATGACCAGTTCTTTCATCAGATGCATGATCTGTAATAACAATGTATTGATAGTGAGGGAATATATCAAACGCGTAACGGGCAATATGTGCAATGCTTTCATGTCCATCGCTCCAGTTACTGTGTATCTGCATGTCCCCTTTTAGCTGACCAAACGTTACAAGAGACGGTAATGTGTGTGCTGCGGCTGCCGCAATAATATCGTGTTCCTCTCTCAGTTCGGGAGGCACATAATCCAGCAGCATCTGCTGAAATATTTCTTCTTCTTTTTCTGCGGCAATGTATTGGCGGTTTTTAACATCATATAGGCCATTCGGGTCAAGCCGGTATCCTTTATTGGCTGCCACATTTTCCATAAGGATATTGTAGCTTTTGGAACCGGTGTAGTACAACAGCGTGTCTCCGTAATGTTTGGCATCTGTGAGGTAAAAATAGACCAACAGCTGATTACGCAATACGATGCCTATCCTGTTTTTTCCGGCAGTAAAAATGCYTTCCGTTAACGGCATACGAATAATTTTGTATAGTAGCTTTTTTCTGTCGGGACCATTTATTTGTACGACTATGTCAATATCTCCAATCGTATCTTTGCCTCTTCTGAGGCTACCGGCCAAAGCCGCTTTTTGTACTTCCGGAAACTGGCAGATCGTCTGTAGTACTTCTTTCCCCTGCCGCAGTGCTTCCCGCAATTGGATGCGGCTGTCTGCATCTTTATAAAGCTTTAAAGCCCGCTTAATATTTTTTCTGTTCTCCGGTGTTAATACCTGGATGCTGTCGAGTTGTTCCATTGTTACAGCAGTGGTAAGTTCGCGGAGATTTTTTATGTCAAGTGTTTTACAGATAACACCTACCTTATCGGATGTAATTCCCCTGATATCCAGGAGTTCCAATAATGTAGCCGGAATTGTTTTGGTATTTACATGCGTTTTCATATTACTTGAGTTTTATGATGAAACAGTAATCAGGTCCATTCCAGCGTGACTATATTTTCACAGAGATGCCTGGCTTCTGCAATGGCCAGGTCGTACCGGGGACTAATAATATTATTATTGGTAAGAAGGTCTGGCTTCTCTATCAGGGTACGACATAATACCACCCCTTTTTCCAGTAGCATATATTTTTCATGGCGGCTCAATGTAGAAAGACAGGTGATAGGATAAAGGCCGGTTTTATCGACAATATCTTTAAGCCCCTTACCAGCGGGATAATCCCATGATAACATCTTTAACCCCATGCAGGCAGCATATTGGGTACCGTCCGGAGTGATACGCGTATTAGTCACCAGCCATCCCTGGTATTCCTGTTGGCTTTGGTTATCGGTATCCTTCATTTTCCATGCTATATCCTCAAATCGGGATTGTACATACAATGGAATCTTTACATCACAGTGTGTGCCCTGAAGTTGATGATATTTACATTCGATGATATAAGTATGTTTGTTTTTAACGGCATAGATGTCTACTTCATGTGTAATACAGTGTCCTGTCATTAGTTCGTTGGTGATAGTGGTATATCCGGCCTGCCTGAAAAGTTCTGCTATGTAGTGTTCAAATGGAAAGCCGGAGGGCCCCAGTTCAAAGATGGCTTGCTTTAACCGGTATTTTCCGGCCACCTGCCGGGATGATTTTTTTAATAAATCATATGCCATCTTATAGATCATGCGTGTTGGCATGTTTGGGTATAGGTGTTTATACAACTCAGGGAGTATTTTCTCAATTAATTCAGGGGTGGCTCCTGACCGCTTCAGGGACTGTTTCAGCTTTTCTGATGAGAATGGTGCTTTAATACCACCGGACTTTGTGACAAATATTGATGGTGTTGATTCCATAGCAAAAGTATTTCTGTTGCTAATGTATGCTTATGTGGATCTTCATTATCTGATGCTCATTAACCTTTTTAGTGATTGTGGTCATAATTATATAAGCGATATGAAATCCCTGATAATAATCAGGAATATCAATGAGCGGGATCATTTTTTGCCATGATGGGAGAATATAATTTGGATACTAAATCAGGGAGAAGGCTGGCTTACAGCATTTATTGTCTGAAATTTTTTCAAAATCCCGTATATGAGAATAGTAATGAAAATTATAAATGGAATATTTATTACTGTCATTCTTCTATGGACAGGAGCTTTAGCATTATATGTTTTTTCACCTATAGACCTGTTATCTTTTCAGCAATGGGAAGATGTGAAACTGGTGGGACATCCCCATAAGGCAGTGATATCGCCGGTAGGAACACCTGTCGGTATTGATCGCGATATGGATGACACTATTGATATGGTCCGGTATAATAAATTCAGGGAATCATCCATATTTATACCCGGACGAAAAACGGATGGCGCAAAATAATGATAAAAAAAGCGGATGTTTTACATCCGCTTTTTTTATCATTAATATTCCCATTGCCAGTTGCTTATTTCAGGCATATCTTCTCCATTCGCTTTTATATATTGTTTATGTTCCACCAGTTTGTCCTGCAGCAGCTGTTTCAGATAAACGCCTCTGCTACCGGTTTGAGGTAAGCGATCTATCACATCCATTACCAGGTGGAAGCGGTCCATTTCATTCAATACAGTCATGTCAAAGGCCGTGGTAACCGTGCCTTCTTCTTTGTACCCTCTTACATGGATATTGTTATTATTGACTCTGCTGTAAGTTAACCGGTGAATGAGCCAGGGATAGCCATGAAAGGCAAAGATGACAGGTTTGGAAGTAGTAAAAAGCGCATTGAAATCCTTGTCGCTTAATCCGTGTGGGTGTTCTGTTTGTCTTTCCAGCTTCAGGAGATCCACTACATTGATCACCCTGATCTTCACTTCGGGCAGGTGTTCCCGGAGGATAGAAACGGCAGCAAGGGTTTCCAATGTTGGCACATC
This sequence comes from Chitinophaga sp. RAB17, assembly GCF_052114225.1. NCBI lineage: Bacteria > Pseudomonadati > Bacteroidota > Chitinophagia > Chitinophagales > Chitinophagaceae > Chitinophaga > Chitinophaga sp. RAB17. The sequence goes on from NZ_JBFREI010000006.1 coordinate 380,738, forward strand.
GCCACTACAGGCCATCACTACATCCGGTTCGCATTCCTGGTCGTTGCTCGCCCAGCCCCATATACTTAATCCACGACTGCAATGCTGAATAGCTTCTTCCATATTGAGCCATTGAGGAGAGGGGTGTTTTCCTGCAACGATGACATTCACGTAATGCATACTGCGGAGGCAATGATCCATTACGGATAACAGGCAGTTTGAATCAGGCGGAAGGTATACCCTTACAATCTCTGCTTTCTTGTTAATAACGTGATCAATAAAGCCGGGATCCTGATGAGTGAATCCATTATGATCCTGCCGCCATACGGTGGACGTCAGCAGTATGTTCAGTGACGGAATATTTCTGCGCCAGGGAATTTCGCGGGTCATTTTTAACCATTTCGCGTGTTGGTTAAACATGGAGTCAACAATATGAATAAAGGCTTCGTAACAGTTGAATATCCCATGTCTGCCTGTCAGCAGATAGCCTTCCAGCCAGCCTTCACATTGGTGTTCACTCAGCATCTCCATCACTTTTCCGGTGGGAGCGAGGAACTCATCGTTTTTTTCGGTGTCGGTGTTCCATTGACGGCTGGTGACTTCAAACACTGCCTCCAGGCGGTTGGATACTGTTTCATCGGGACCAAAGATCCGGAAGTTGTTATTGTCTTCGTTCAACTGAATGATATCCCGTAAGAAGCGTCCGCTAACATGAACATCTCCTTCGCCCGGTTTTCCCCGTTCAATGGGGCTAACTGCATAATTACAAAAATCAGGCATTCTGAGTGTTTTTGTCAGAAGGCCACCATTAGCATGAAGGTTAGCTCCCATCCTTTTTTCTCCTTTAGGCGCCAATGCTGCTATCTCTTTTTTTAGCTGTCCTTTTTCGTCAAAGAGTTCTTCGGGTTTATAGCTTTTTAACCAGGCTTCCAGCATGGGGAGATGGTCTGCGGGGCTATTGGCAGAAACAGCCAGCGGTATCTGGTGAGAACGGAAATTACCTTCTATCTTATATCCATCTACTATTTTAGGTCCGGTCCAGCCTTTGGGAGACCTGAGGATGATCATTGGCCACCGCGGACGATCTGTTTTTATATGAGCTGCAGCATCCTGTTTTATATGGCTGATCTGGTGGATCGCACTATCCAATGCCGCCGCCATAGCCTGATGCATATCTGCCGGATCTGAACCTTCTACGAAAATAGGTGTCCAGCCATAACCCGAAAACAGCTGTTCTAATTCGGCATGTGAAATTCTGGCTAATACCGTTGGGTTGGAAATCTTATATCCGTTCAGATGTAAAATTGGCAATACCACTCCGTCTGTAACAGGGTGCAGGAATTTATTGGAATGCCAGGCAGTAGCCAGTGGACCTGTTTCAGCTTCTCCATCTCCCACAACACAAGCTACAATGAGAGAGGGATTGTCTAAAACAGCGCCAAATGAATGGCTGAGAGAGTAGCCCAATTCACCTCCTTCATGAATAGAGCCGGGTGTTTGTGGGGAAGCATGGCTGGAAATGCCTCCAGGATAGGAAAACTGCGTAAATAGTTTTCTTAGCCCGTCTTCGTCCTGCGTAACAGCCGGATATACTTCGCTGTAAGTACCCTCCAGGTAAGTTCCGGCTACCACAGCGGGTCCTCCATGTCCGGGGCCGGATACATAGAGCATATTAAGATCGTATTTGCTGATGACCCTGTTGAGATGCGTATAGATGAAATTTTGACCCGGAGTTGTCCCCCAGTGGCCTAATTGCATTTTTTTTATGTGCGCCAGTTGCAATGGTTCGCGCAGCAGCGGATTATCCCGGAGATAGAGTTGACCCACTGATATATAATTAGCGGCACGCCAATAGGCATGTATTTTATCCAGTAACGCCGGGGATAAAGGCGTTTCTTTGATGACGGTTTCTGTTAGATTATTCATTATGACAAATTTTTCCTGATAATGATATTATTCAATGACTGACCATGCTATTCACTATTTGTGCCATCATCCATTCTTCGTCAGTTGGTATTACTCTTACAGCCACTTTTCCGTTATCAACGGAGATGAGGCTGTTATTCTCCTGATTATGTTGGTGGTCCAATTCGATGCCCAGGAACTTTAAATGCTCACATACACGTTGTCTGATAACTGGCGCGTTCTCTCCAATCCCGCCGGAGAATACCAGCGTATCAATCCCGCCCAGCGCGGCAGCATAAGCACCAATCTTTTTTCTGACTTCATAGCAGAATACGCTAATGGCCTCACAGGCCCTGATATCAGAGCTTTCCTGTATAAGCAAGTCTGCTATATCACCACTCGTTTCTGACATTCCCAGTAGCCCGGATTCATGATTAATAAGATGATTAAACTGGTCAGCAGAGAGATGCTCAGATTTCATGATATACCAGGCCACACCGGGATCAATATCGCCACTTCTGCTGCTCATGGGAATACCAGCTGCGGGTGTAAAGGACATACTGGTGTCCATACTTTGTCCCTGGTGCACAGCAGCCAGACTGGCGCCATTTCCAAGATGGGCCAGCACCACACGGCCATTGGCATTCTCTTTTCCGGCTATTTTTTCTAGTGCCAGCATCAGATACTGATAGGATAAGCCATGGAAGCCATACCTGACGATTCCCTGTTTTTCAAATCTTCTGGGTATCGGTAACAACCTGGCTACACGAGGTATCGTCTGGTGAAAAGCAGTATCGAAACAGGCAATGTGAATTTTATCCGGATAATGTTGCCGGAAAATTTCCATCAGATTGATTTCATTGGGAAGATGATCGGGATCATAAGGAATGATCTGTTTTAAGGATGCAAGCAAAGCATCTGTGACAATGGCAGGGGCGGTATGTTGCTCACCATGAACTACTCTGTGAGCAATAGCGGTTACCTCATAAAAATCTATATGATTTTCCAGCCATTTTACCAGGTAATGAATGGAAGAAGAATAGTCAGTGACAGCATCCAGCGGAATGGCCGCTGCTACCTTATTGCTCGCTTCCAGCGTTTTAAAGCTGATGCCAGTTTTGCCAATATTATCAATCTGCCCGGAAAGAACTTTTTCCGGCTGCTCCGTTTGTTTAAAAATGGCAAATTTGATGCTGGACGAACCACCATTAATGATTAACAGCATAATAGGGTATTAAAGTGCAGTAAACAGTTCCAAAGCTCCTGCTTTAGTAGCTGTATTACTATGACAGCCGTCATGTAAATCTTTGATAGTAATCATTATCACCGCTTTGGAGCGGGACGAATGGGCTTTTTGCCTGTTGAAACAGGAGTGCAGGGTATTTGTATACGGTTGTTTGGGGACAACAAAAAAATCATGTAAATGGCAGTAGCGCTAAATGCTTTATTAATAGGGCACTTAGCGCTATTGTGTTTATATCGGAACTACTCTTTTTTTAACAACAAAACTATCAGCAGGATACTTCTCCTTCATCATGCTGCGTATTCCTTCGCACCAGTCGCTGAAAAGTTTCTTTTCAGTGGCCGTTAACCTGGCATTGGAGTGAATAATGGTATAAGACGATAATGGCATTTCTCCCTCATTTACCATCTCGGCACTTTCGCCCAGTTTTTTATACTGCCGGGAAATCCGGTTGTTCGTAAATTCATTGAAATTAAGATGACGTTTTCCATCTGCCACATGTTTGTTCATCCACCAGGCCACGGGCTGAATTTCTGCATACCAGGGATAGACGGTATTGTTGCTATGGCAGTCATTACAGGCTCTTTTTAAAATATCCTTTACTTCAGCAGAAGTATTGTAAGTAGTGGTGATGTCATAAGGCTGTACCGAAGCTGATATATTTCTTGCAGGGCGATAAAACTGTATCAACACAGCCAGCAATAATACTATCCATAGGAGGATCTTCTTTCTTTTCATATGAATTCAGTCTTGAATAACTACTTAAATTTTAATGCCAGGGTTACGATGTCACTGTTTAAGCCTGTGGAACGCATATAGTGCCCATACCTCAGCTCTAACGAGTTAAAATGCTGCCAGCCTAAGACACCTTTGGGAGGCGACAACCGAAGCTCACCGTCGCTGCGCTTTTATCAATGCGAATCAGCAATTCATTATTGTTATGTTTTTTTAACAGTTGGTAAACAGCAGCGGCAGGTAAATGAGAATTTATTTTTATGCGCTATAACCGGGGGCAAAGTAGCTCCGGATTTTGGAGAGATTCTGTAGTTCAAATTCTACTGTCATCGGTGGATCAGACCCAGGCTCCAACTGTTAACGTATCCTGCAAAAGTGTTAATGAGTGTTAATAATCTTTTGGCTGGTGTCGGGCATCACTTACATTTGCGGTATGGACACTATTATCAGGCGCATCTGGTGGATTGTAATACCCACCGCTCTGGCAGTACTGGCATTTCAGCTATACTGGTTGCGGACCTCTTATCTCAGCCAGGATAAGAGTTTCCGGCAGGTAGCAACAGATGCCCTGCAGAAAGCCCATGATGTGACATTGGTAGAATCCGTGAAACGGTTTGACCCGGGAAGTAAAAACGATAGCACCGGGAAATTTGAGGTGCGAAGCAGTGTAAAGATCAGCGATGGAGATAGCAGTTTTTTTGACTCATTGTTGAATAAAAGCAAAAACAAGCCGGGTATCAAGATCGTCCCGAAATTCCCCAATGCAAGGAAGTATAGCAGCAGCGATACCATTATTGAAAGAGAAATAAGGGCAGAAGGCAGTGGCCTGGATGTGACGAAACTGATTGCCAATGTATTTTCATTGTCTAACCTCGTTGAAATAGATACAACACTACTGGCCGTTAATTATAAGAAGGAACTGAAGAAGAGACAGATTACGCTGCCATTTAAGATCTCCCTGTCACCGCCAGATAGCCAATGGGAAAACATTCCCGGTATTGTAACATTACCTGTTGTCAGGCAAAATAAGTCGGAGATGCTCCTGGTGCGATTTGAAGGTATCAACAGCTTATTACTGTTTAAAATTCTCTGGCCAATTATACTTTCATTTTTCCTGGTATTGCTGATCATCGGCTGTATCTGGTTATTGTGGCGCATTATTGTCAGGCAGAAGAAGCTGGAGGTGATGAAAAATGATTTTATCAGTAATATTACCCACGAGCTAAAAACGCCGGTTGCCATTCTGAGCGCCACCAACGAGGCCTTGCTCGCTTTCGGTGGCATGAATGATCCGGAGAAAACGGAGCGCTATCTCCGCCTAGGGCAAGATGAAATCCGCAAATTGCAGGGGCTTGTCGACAATATTATGGCCTTGACAAGACTGGAACATGACGATGATGATATGGCCGGCACCGGGGAAACGGTATCCCTCACCGCCCTGCTGAAAGCAATTACATCGCGGTTTTTAGGTTTGCCGGGCGTAGATATTGAGCTGGATATTCAAACCGGGAATGATTTGCTGCATACTTATCCGGCTGCTCTGAAAACAGTTTTTTCCAACCTGCTGGACAATGCCATCAAGTACACTATCACACCAGAAAAACGTATATCTATACAGGTGAGGGAGAACGAACAAAATTATCTCTTCTTTATAGCAGATGAAGGCGTGGGAATTGAAAAACAACACCTGCCTTATATCTTCGATAAATTCTATCGTGTACCTCATGGAGATATTCATGAGGTCAAAGGGCACGGGCTGGGGCTCAGTCATGTGAAGCGCCTGATAGAACGCATGAATGGCACGATCAGCGCAGAGAGTACACCGGGAAAAGGAACTGTATTTACCATACAAATGAAAAAGTTATGAGTCAACCGATCCGTTTGTTATTGGTAGAAGATGAGGAAATACTCGCCGGCGTGTTGGCAGAAACGCTGGAAATGAAAGGTTTTGAGGTAGTCAAAGCCTTTAACGGTGTGCAGGGGCTGGAACTATACCGCAGCTTCAGACCAGACGTATGCGTAATAGATGTAATGATGCCGAAGAAGGATGGTATTACACTGGTACAGGAGATCAGGACAACAGACAATAAAACGCCACTTGTATTCCTTACTGCCAAAGGAGAAATACAGGATGTACTGAAAGGCTTCCGTGCAGGAGCTGATGACTACATCAAGAAACCATTCAGCATGGAAGAGCTGATACTCCGTATTCATGCCCTGCTGAAAAGAACGATGACGATGCAGGAACAGGCACCCGCCACTGGTCAACTCCGCCTCGGTGAATATGTGTTCGATTATAACCGGCAAGAGCTTCACCATGGAAGTGCTGTTCAGCGCTTATCTCAGCGGGAGGCCGATATGCTGAAAATGCTGGCAGATAATCTCGGTAACATCACCTCCCGGAAAGATATACTGCTGGAGTTATGGGGAGATGACAGTTTCTTTAATGCCCGTAACATGGACGTATATATTACCCGGCTACGGAAATACCTGCGCCTGGATAATAATATACAAATCATCAACGTGCGTGCGCGTGGATTTAAACTCATCACATAAGCGAAAAGTTTTAACACTCATTAAGACTATATACATACCCGTTAACCCATTCAGAAAAAGCATCACTATAGCTTTGCAAGAGATTAATGCAAACGACTATGATAAGGATGCTACCCATCATTTTATTTTTATGTTTCCTGCTACCAGGCGTTGTCGTGGCACAGGAATCATTTCATACATCCGTTCATGATGCCGTCAACGGCAAGCCGCTGCCGGGAGCAACTTTAAGCCTCCGTACCGCGGGAGATACTACCGTGATCCGTTCCGGTACCACTGACCAGCAAGGAAAAGTTTCTTTCGTCCATATTCAGACAGGTAAATACGATCTGCTCATACACAGTTTGGGTTACCAGGATCAGAAACGCCGTATAAGCGTACCCGGTATATGGCCCGATAGTATTGCGCTCACGCCGGGAGTGACACTTAAAGAAGTAACGATTACAGAAGACATTCCACCGGTGCGGATGAAAGGCGATACGGTAGAATATAATGCAGCAAAGTTCAAAACCAAAGAGAATGCCGTAGTAGAAGATCTGCTGCGTAAATTACCCGGTGTGAAAGTGGAGCGTGATGGCTCCGTCAAAGCACAGGGAGAGGAAGTACAACGCATCCTTGTAGATGGTAAAGAGTTTTTCGGAAGCGATCCCACCATTGCTACACGCAATCTTCCTGCAGATATGATCGATAAGGTACAGGTGCTGGACAAACAGAGCGATATGGCCGAATTCACCGGCGTGGCAGACGGACAGCAGACGAAGACAATTAACCTGGTGACCAAAAAGAACAGGAAGCGTGGTTTCTTCGGCAATGCCAGTGCCGGCGCAGGAACCAACGGTCGATATGAAGGAGGTATCAACGGCAACAGCTTTGCAGGGGATATGCAGTTCTCCGGATTGCTCAAAGGCAATAACGTCAATAAGTCGGGCTTTAGCGCATCAGAGCTGCTGAAACTGGTGATGAAAGATAATGACATGCTGAAGAATCTGCCACCAGCCGCCTTGTCAGAACTGGCGCGTATGAAAGGAGTGAAGATAGAAGGCAATGAAGGTGCTATCGCTGAAATAGCGCGCCCGGTCGGACTTACAGATACTAAGTTCGGTGGTCTCAACTTCAATAACGATTGGGATAATTTCAAATTACGCAGCAGCTATTTCTTCAATAACAATAATACCCACAATAGCTATGACTATGCGCGGCAGTATCGTTTGCAGGATACTGCCTACAATTATCTTCAGGCAGGTAACACCGCCGGTGATAATACCAATCAGCGTATAGATATGAGCGGGGACATTAAATTCAATGCACACACCTCGCTGAAAATATCCCCTCATATGAGCCTCAACGGCGGTAACAACCGGGAGGACCGCAATTACCGCTCTTTCACCGCAGATGGTGTAAAGCTGCTGAATGAAGGCGCCCAGCAAACCAGCAGTAATAATAAACAACAATTGTTCACCACCGATATATTCCTGCGTCACCGCCTGAATAAGCCGGGACGTACGCTGGTACTGAATGTAAAGCCGGAGTATTATCACAATAATGGTGAAACATTCAATAAGGCTACCAGCAGTTTTTATAATCTGCCCGGAGGGCAAAAACAAGATGTCACAGATCAGCAACGAACAGATAAAGCAGATGTATACAGTGTAAACACCAACATCGTATATACGGAGCCGTTATCACATACCATTAGCTTACAGGCCGGACAAATGCTCTACTACAGCGAGGGGAATTATAGCAGGCAGGTACGCAACCGGGATGCAATAGGCCACTATACCGGACCTGATGCGCTGCTCAGTGATGTTTATGATGCCCATACCTGGCAATACACGGGTAAATTATCGCTGGCAGGAAATCATAAACGCCTGTTATATACTGTTGGAGCAGGATGGCAGCAGTATAACATCCGCGGAAGCTCCGATATGAAAGGTTACCAGGTAAATGGCAACTACCGGGCGCTGTTGCCGGAGGCTTATGCAGAATGGAAGCGTAGTAAAACATCAAAATTCATTCTCCGGTACAATATGGAAGCAATCGCTCCGTCAGTGGGGGATCTTCAGCCTCTGGAAGATAACAGCGATCCACTTTATATTCGACAGGGAAATCCTTTGCTGCAACAGAAAAAGACCCAGCACCTGCGTCTTTCCTATAATTCTTTTAAACTTAAAGGAGATCATAGCTTTTACGCCAACGCTGATTTTACCTACTACAACAGGGATATAACAGACAGCAGCAGTATAGAAACAGGCAGCGGCAAACAACGGATCATACCAGTGAATGTTGCCGGTAATTTTAACGCGTCGTTTTCCGTGGGTAAAAGTATCGGTATTGGACACAATGGGTCTTCCTTTACCGCAGGCATCAGTACCGGGTACGCGCGCCGTATTACGTTTACGAATGATCTGCCCAACATTAACCGGACATTATCTATTACGCCGGATATGAACTTTAATTATTACCTGGGAGATCATATCAATATATCGGCGCGCGGTAGCGCCGCCTGGAATATGCGCCGGTTCTCAGGTACACCGCTGCTGCCGGAAAAAAACTGGCTGCTGATGTATGGTGTGGAGTCCATCGTAACACTACCGTGGAATACTTCACTGGAAGCCGGAACGGATGGTTTCAGTTCATTGGGGATGGCCTCCGGGTACAACAATACCATACTATTGCTGAATGCCGCGGTAGTCAAAGGAATTGGTAAATCATTCTCCCTGCGCGCAGAAGCCCGCGATCTGCTTAACCGTAATACCAGCATCAACCGCATTAACGGTAACGGATATATAGAAGACCGGAAGAATAATGCACTGGGAAGATATTTTCTGCTCAGTGCCGTGTACAAATTCAGACATTTTCCAAAATCACAGCATAAATAAAGTATATGAAAAAGATGATGTTACTGCTGGCTATTGCCAGCATCACCACTGCTACCTGCATGGCGCAGGATAAAAGTCAGGGTAAAATTGACTATGAGGTAACGCTGAACCTTCATGCAGCGATGAAACCCGATCAGCTACAGTATAAGGACCTGGTACCGGAGAAAGTAGTGAATAAGGAAGTCCTGTATTTTAACGGGAGCAAAACACGTTTATCCCGTAAAGATCCCGATGAGATAACCTCTGATGAGGGCGCAAAAGTAAAAATCGTGACCAACGAAGGGCAGCTGGCTGTTTACACGGATGGAACTACGGGGCAGTCCTGGTCGCTGATGGAAGAAGATGGCAGGAAGACATTGGTATTATCTGAAAAAGGGAAAGGTGAGAAGAAGGGAAATAAGCCAGGTACAAGAACGAAAGAAATACTCGGTTTTACCTGCAGGGAACTGATGATAAAAAGTAAGGATGATGAGCCGATGACATTATGGATAACAGACGCGCTGCCCTTCAGCGCAGGTCCGATGGGGATTTCAGCAGACAAGGGGCTTGTGCTGGGTGTAGATAGCAAAAAGGTCAGCATCATTGCTACTGCTATTAACTATTCTCCTGTTAGCATAAGTGAAGTAAGTGTACCCGCTGATATTTCGGTAAAGAGTGAAGGAAAATAGCCTGAGCTATTTCCATAAAAAAAGGAGCCTGCTTCGTGCAGGCTTTTTTTGCAGCTATTCATCCTCCCCGTTATTAATGATTATTTAATATGCGCATAATATTGATCATTTAATTTTGTTGCTGTCGAATTCGGTACAGTAATGCTCCCAGAAATAAAAAACTTATCAGATAAACACCTGTTGAAACAATGTGAGAAAGGCGATGATATTGCCTTTAACGAATTGTTTCGCCGCTATTTTAATAAGCTGTATCAATATACGCTCAGCTTTACAAAGGATAGCCTGGTAGCAGAGGAGCTGGTGATGGATGTAATGCTTAACCTATGGCTTAGAAAGGGAAATATTACGGTAGAGGATAGCCTGAATCCTTACCTGTTCCGAGCGATGAAAAATACGCTCATCAACTATTGGCGGAAAAAGATCATTCAGACTACCTCGCTGCATATCTCTGAAGAGGTGGATGTTGCTGACTCCCGGTCGGCGGATCATACTATTTTAACCAGTGAACTTGATAACTTGTATAGTCAGCATCTGGAGGCGCTCAGCCCCCAGCGTAAAAAAGTATTCGAGTTGAGTCGCCATGAAAACCTTACTTACCCCGAAATTGCCAGCCGGTTGAATCTCTCTGTCAGAACGGTTGAACATCACATGAGTGCCTCGCTGGTTTTCCTACGGAAAAAGCTGAAGCCTCTTTCAGATTCGGCGATCATTATTATTATCCTGCTCTATTAATACCTGTAAGCAACGCCGTCAGGCTCACAAATTTTTTTTAGGATGCATTAGGGGTACCGTTACTTTTTTGTGTTTTATAGAGCATAAGCACAAAAATGGAAAAGCCAGTAGATAAAATACTGATCAAAAAATTTATTCTTAATAATTGTACGCCGGAAGAGATAGCCCGCATCAGCAGATTCCTGGCCCAGCCTGGCGCTGACCGGATTTTTGAGGAGATCCTGAACGAGCAATGGGAGGAGGGTAGCAGCGATGTACCGGTGGATGAAATGCAGATGAAGGATTGGGAAGATAAGTTTCGCCGGAGGGTGGCACAAATCAGCCCGCCGCCTCAAAAAAGGTTTAAACTTTCTACGTACCTGAAGTATGCTGCGGTATTGGCCATGCTCATCACGGTGGCTGGCCTGGGCAGGTATTTTATAATTAAAGGTAAAGGTGATCATCCGGCTGCTATGGCTATGCTTAATAGCAGCACCACCGCAGGAAAATTGCTGAAGGTCCGGTTATCTGACAGCACCATCGTCTACTTAAATGCATCCAGCAGTCTGCAATACCCCGAAACATTTACAGGAGATGACAGAACAGTAACGCTCCGGGGAGAGGCTTTTTTTGAAGTAAAACGTGACGACCGGCATCCCTTTTTTGTCAATACAGATAAGCTTCGGGTACAGGTACTGGGTACTTCTTTTAATATCAGGTCATACCACGATGATGAGGATATTGCCGTAACCGTTGCTACCGGAAAAGTAGGAGTGACCCTTCCGGAGCTCCCCAATGTCCCTGCCCGCATTTTACTGCCAGATAACGAGTTAACCTATACGCGGCATTCTGCCAGCTTGAAAACGATCACGGTAAACGCCGCCGATAGCAGGGCCTGGGAGAAAGGCAGTTTTATATTCGACTACGAAACACTGGAAAATATTACCAGACGCCTTTCCAGGTGGTACGATGTAAAGTTTGTATGTACCAACCACACACTGCTGCAAAAGCGCTTTAAGCTGAAGCTGAAGAACGAAAATCTCAAAAATGTAATGGAGGCCCTCAGCACAGCCGGCGATGGATTTGAGTATCAGTTCAAAGAAAAACAAGTCATAATTAAATAAGTCCGAAACCTAAAACAGCCAGTATGATGACCAGGTAGGTAATTACCATCAAAGGAAGAGAAGATCAGAAAAGAAAAAGAAGCGGAGGGTTCGAGGCCTCCACTTCCGTGTAGCTTTTCAGATCAATTGTCAATTCGTGTAACAAATACTTAAAAAGCATGTACAATTCTACGAAAAAAAAGAATGTAATTAAACACCTATGTGCAATGACCAGGTTTGCGTTTAATGTACTCGTCATTATTTTAACGATGGCAGGTGCGGGTTTCGCCGAAACGGTAAAGTCTCAGGACATGAACGATGTCAGGGTGACTGCCACTTTTAAAGGTGCGGCGCTTGATCAGGTCCTGGATGCACTGGAGCAGCAGTCCGGCTTTGCTTTTGCCTATCCTAAGGAAATCGGGAAATTAGGCCCCATCAGCATCAGCGTTAAAAATGAAACGCTTTCCGCTACTCTTCAAACGCTGGCATCCCGCCATCGCCTGATTTTTAAACCAGTGGGTAACCTGGTATCGGTGAGTCAGCAGGCAAAGCCAGGCCGGCTTTACGGGAAAATAGCAGATGAGAAGAACGAACCGCTTCCCGGCGCCACTATCAGGGTATTACAAACAGGCCAGGTGATACCAGGTGGTACGGATGGCGCTTACCAGTTAACCCTGCAGCCAGGTACCTACACCATAGAAGTAAGTTATATCTCCTTCCGGACAAAGCGCATCACCGAAATTGTCATTACAGAAGACCGGGCCACTAAGCTGGATGTGATTATGACGCTATCGACCAGCACCCTGAGCCAGGTGGTGATTACCTCAAAATATAAAACTGAAAGTACCGCAGCGTTGTATGTTCGCCAGAAGAATGAAGCAGGTATCATCAACGGTATGAGCCGCGAACAAATGGAGGCTCTCCCGGATAAAAACATCGGGGAAACACTGAAGAGAATTTCAGGGGTTTCTACAAATGACAACAGAACGGTGGTCGTGCGGGGTATTGCCGAACGTTATAACCTGGCCATGATGGATGGCGCCATACTGCCCAGCACAGATGTACAGGTACGTGACTTTGAGTTTGATATCGTACCCAGTAACCTGATCGATAACGTAGTTGTTTCCAAAACAGCCACTCCTGATATGAGCTTCGGTTTCGGTGGAGGGCTGGTGCAGATCAACACCCTGGCTATTCCGGATAACAACTTTACCACTTTAAGTTTTGGTAGCAAATATATCGAAGGCAGTACCGGCAGGGAGTTCCTGGGCTATGGCCGCGGTAAGAATGACTATCTGGGTTTTGATGATGGCAGCAGGGAACATTTCCCTAAAAACCTGATGATATTTACGAATGATAACTACCAGCCCACAGACCCCTATGCTACACCTGCGGCAGGTATAAAGCCCATCACACCGGCCATGATCGCCGAACAGAATAAAAGAATAGGGGGACTGGAGCGCATGGGGACGCGGACTTATAAAGCGATGCCCGGTCAGAACTACCAGTTCAGCCTGGGCCGGAGTTATGACCTTAAAAACAGCCGTATTGGTTTTGTAGGTTCATTGAGCTACCGTAATGAACAGTCTATTGATGATATTCCCTACTTCGGGCGTGGTAACTGGGAGAAGCCAGGAAGGCCTGGTTACGATGTAGCCACCGGACAACCAGTGGAGCCAACTTTTGCCAACCAGTACAATTTTAATACAAGCTGGGGAGCCTTGTTCAACTTGGGATGGACCAGGAAAAATCATAAAATTACAGTAAGGAATTTTTATTCCCGGATGTTCAATAACCAATTTTCGCGCATTGTAGGTTTTGGTAATGACATTGGTTACGAAGGCTTGCCAGCTATCCGGGAATACGATCGCCCTAAATTTATCGACTTGCTGCAAAATCGCATCAATGGTGAGCATACTTTTGGTGCTTTTCGTTTGGACTGGAACGTATCCCGCAATAAGCTCACTAACCTGGAGAAAGATGCCATTGAGGCATGGCTGGCTCCCGTAAATACCCTTAATGGCAAGGTTTACAATGTAATGCCCAACGCGATTACGAACCCGGGAAGCGGCACTTTCAACCGGGGACAATACAAGTATGAAGAAACAAACAGCATAGCAGAAGGCGCATTAAGTTATCACTTCAAAGCGTTGGGACAAAAGCAGACGATAAAAGCCGGTTATCAATACATGGAACGCCATGGCATTTACGACTGGACGATATTGCCAATTGGTACTGTACAGACCGCCGGCAATATATACGGTTATGTGCCGGTGCAGGAGTGGCAGCAATTTATGGCGTTCAATGACCCTTTGAAAGATCTGTTATACTTTCCCGCCGCCTTCTCTCAAAATTCATATGAGGGAAGAAATATCAACCAGGGAACCTATGTTATGATGGATAATCGCTTCAACAACTGGCTGCGTTTGGTATGGGGAATACGCGCGGAATATTATAAATATGAAAGATTGGAAAACTCGGCTAACGACTATCTGATCAGCAAACTGATAGAACAGGAAGAAAAAAAGAAATTTGTAGATCCGGCAACCGGAAAAATAGTAACGCCTTTTGCAGATCCGGCAACAGAAGAAAAAAACTGGCGCTATCTCCCCTCTGCCAGCTTAACGATAACACCCTTCCGGGATTTTAATATCCGGGCTGCTTATTCCCAATCAGTAGTAAGGCCTGCGTTGATCGAAAACTCGCGCATGATCCGTTACGATCCTGCCATCGGCGCTTACCGCCGTAATGAGGGCGTATTATCCACCACCATTGATCACTTTGATTTGAGGGTAGAATGGTATCCAAAACCGGGTGAAGTGATTTCCGTTGGTGCTTTCCACAAATATTTCGATAAACCGGTGGAATTGTATCGTTCTCAAATAGATGCCAGCCAGCGCATATACGTGACCACCCAGAATTCTGAATGGGCGAAGGTGAGTGGATTGGAGTTTGACATGCGTAAGAGCCTCGGGTTTATAAAACCCGACTGGAAATTGCTGAACAATATATTCCTGAGCAGCAACCTGACCCTCCAGCGTTCGGAAGTACAGGCCAGCTCGTTCGTAGGAAAGGGTATGAGTGAAGATAAATACGGCAACACCTATGAATATCGCACGAAGGCATTGCAGAAAGAAAAAAGACCATTATACGGGCAGGTGCCGGTACTCTACAATGCAGGACTGCAATATACCGGCAACCGTTTAGGTGTCAATGTTGCGTTTAATCATATGGGTTACAAAACCTTTTCTACTGGTATGGCACCGGATATCGTAGAGTACGAACGTCCCCGCAGCCAGATGGATGCTCAATTGAGCTACCACTTTTTAAAGAAGAAAAATTTAGCGGTGAAAATGAATATTTCCAACCTGCTGAATAATCCTTACAGGTTTTATATCAATAGCAGCGATACGTATAAACTATTGGATAAATGGAAAGGGATGGATATTTCAGCGATCCCGGCAACCGAATGGAGTGAAATCTACGAATGGAAATATGGTTTTTCCCAGAAGTATGAAAATGGGTATTATGAAACATCGGAAGACGGAAAGACGAAAAGAAGGGTAGGGGATAAAGACACTTTTATCCGTAAAACAGGTACTTCTTTCAGCCTGTCCGCATCCTATTCTTTCTAAATCCTACAAAAAAAATGATACAAATGAAGATTTTATATACGATCTGCGCCCTGGTGGCAGGCATGCTGGTACTGTCTTCCTGCAGCAAAAAAGATGATTTCTATTATAAGGAAAATGTGGTCACTGTTAAACTAAAAGGGTACAACGGCAGTGATGAGTATCTGGATGTAAAACTGGATACGTTCAGCTTTGTGTATTATCCAAATTCAGCCGTCAATGAGACCATGCCCTATTCATTTACAGGCAGTCAGGAAAGTGTGAAGCTGCGTATCACTGAACAGGGTACAGGAAAACTGGTGTTGGAAAAAATATTGAAAAAAAATGATGGCCTTGTCAAAATCGGTCTTTTATACCTGGATGGAAAAGCAGCGGACCTGCCACAAGTACCTGCTATAGAAGAAGGAAAGATTAAGATAAGGTACATTTTCCGTCCAATCCAGACCAACTACAGTGAGCCGGTGGACATTGCATTGGTGAAGTATTATTTCACACCGAAAGTGTCTGAGGAAATAGGGAGAATAAAAAATGTAAAGCCTAATGAGCTTAGTGAGCCAATATCTATTTCCACTTTTTCCACTTCCGGACAGGTGTATAACGGGCAGAAAACGCCGGTGCTTTTTAGAGCTTATATCTACAAAGCCGGTACTAATGAGTTTTATACAGATGGAACGGCATATACCTGGAATACCATCTCGTCCGCTGTTCCGCTGCCATCGCCATCAGCTACAGCTGCCAGGGTGTATATCTTTAGTGAGGAAGCTTCAGATGATATCATGGGATTTACTAAAAACCTGGAATTATAAAAGCAACAGATCATGATGTTAATAATAAATTATCGAAAATTACCAGTGCTGCTGATGTGTGTATTGTTCGCATTTACCGCGTGTAATAAAGAAGCGCTGGTCGCTGAAAAAGCGACACATATCATCATTAGTGGATACAATGGAAGCAGTGAACAACTGGAGATCAGTATAGATACTACAAGATATGATGCCACCATCTTGAATGGGAAATATATTTTGAAGCCTGTGTCATTGTTCGAATTTAGCGCGGTGTATACTTACAGGCCGGGAGCCGTTCCTCCCGTATTACGCATTAAAAACCCGGTGAATGACAGCGTCTGGTATAGCGGTGCCCTACCTGTTTCAGGTACGAAAGCCTTTTTAAATTTCATTTACATAGATGGAAAGATACAAGCGCTGCATCCACCCGAAGTAAATGAGACGACCAACAAGCTGGGATTTTATGTACAGTACACAGAAAGTGAATCGCCTTTTGATATTTTTCTGTACAGGCTGGATGCGAATACCGGTATGGAATACCGCTACTATCTGGCAAAAAATGTACATCCGGGAACCTGGACCTACATTGATTATTTGCCGGCGAAGGACTTTGACAATAAAAATGATTTGAATAAATCAAGCCTTTGTTTTACCAAAGCAGGTACCATCGATCAATGGGCTTTCCTGGATGACGAAACGCAGAGCAAAGTAGATGCACAAGGTTTGTTTTTCCCTTTGCCTGGTGACAAAGGCTTTGTACAACCCTATTTGATTGTCCCCGGGGGATGGAGGTTGGGCTATACGCGTTTATTTTTTTATCCGGACAGAATCCAGTGAGAATAATATTTTAGCGTACTCATTACCCGACCTTTGGGGCCGGGTAATGAGTGGGTGAATGGCTCCATGTCCAGATAGATTCCCATGTTATCGGCACATCTTTCCAGCATGTCTACTTTCTATAAATCGCTATCCGGTAGGGGACTAGTTTTGTGTAACAAACATTTTTTATGAAAGCAGCTACAGAACGTAAGATCATCCGCTGGTTACACATTATACTCAGCATTCCCATCCTGGGATATATCTATGGGCCGATAGCGGACAATCCACCTGCTGCCAATGCCGTACGTTGGGTGTTTTTGCCGGTAGTGGTATTAAGTGGTCTTTGGATGTGGAAGAGGCATTTGCTAAAGAAGAAGTTAAACAGACAGCGATAGCATTTTTTGAGCAGCCTAAACTCACCTGTGCCCCTGGCGATGCCACTTACTTATATTGCCTGTACAAATCCGGAACTCCGTGCCATAGGCCATTTGCATACGAAGCAAAGGCCAGTGACGACAGGAAGCACCTGGAGCTGAAAAGAGGGTACGATACCATGATGACCTCGCCGGTTGAACCTGCCCCAATCCCGGAGTCCTTAAATGAGCCCAGCCAGGGCCTCAGGGCCACCAAAGCCGCGGTGGTTACGGTAAAATCTGATTTGCACCGGGTAATTCCAAAATGTAACAATTAGGTAATAATATGCATGCAATTTACAGGTATGCGGAAACAATTGGTATTTGCATTATATTTATACCTCTTTTGAAAGTCATGCATAAAAACTCAAGAAGTGCAAACCATCAAGGAAACAACCCACAACACACTGTTATTTGATCGTGACTATTGGAATAGTCAGCTCCCAGTGCTAAGCAGCGAATACCAGGGAGCCAGCCCTTATCCGCATATTGTATTAGAAAACTTCCTGAACCCGGATGTATTGGACAAGTGTGTCCAGGAGTTTGATAAATTGAATGAAGCGGATGGCTGGATCAATTATGTTCATTATAATGAGAACAAGGCAGGGCTGAATAAGCTCGATCTCTTGCCGGCGTCTATTAAACGGACCATTAATGAACTGAATTCTCCGGAATTCCTTGAATTCCTCAGCACCCTGACCGGAATAAAAGGTCTTATGAAAGATGACCTCCTCGAAGGGGGCGGTATACATCAGTCGAAAAGAGGTGGCTATCTTAATATCCATGCCGATTTTACGGTACACCCGCATCATCGTCGCTGGCAGCGGCGGGTAAATGTGCTCGTATACCTGAACAAGGACTGGGAGGAAGAATGGGGAGGCAAACTGGAACTTTGGGATACAAAAATGGAAGCTTGCGAAAAGAAAGTGCTGCCTGTTTTTAATCGCTGTGTTATTTTTAATACAGATGCAGATTCCTTCCATGGACACCCGGAACCAACTACCTGCCCTGAGGACCGGTACAGAAGATCTATCGCTTTGTATTATTATACGGAGGAAGCCCAACCTTTTCGCAGAGCGACCCATTACATGGTACGCCCCGGAGAAGAAAAGAAAAAATTTATGGTGAAACTGGATAATGCCATGGTGGCTGTTTATACAGAGATCAAGGGCATGCTGGGATCAAACGATAAAATTATAAGTAAAGTGCTGCGGTTCTTTTCCCGTAAAAAGTAAAAGAATACCAGCTAAAAAACAATAATAGTAAAGGCGTTGGATACATTCCAACGCCTTTACTATTATTGTTTACTTTCGAATAGTCCGGTTACTTAGATGGCACCTCCCTCTTCAAAAACACAAATCCATTTTTACGATATAGCTCTTTCAGTGAACTATTCTCTTTATATTGATCGACCCTGTCAATTTTTGTTACAAAATAAGCCGGTTTATCAATATCTCCCTTCAACAACCAGGCTTCATCATAAGAATTCTGATTTACCGGTTTTTCTTTATGTGTATAAAAGAAAGGTGCATAGCTCCAATAGCCTAATGTGGTTACATAACAATCTTCCCCTTGCCTTTGCTCAAAAAACTCAATAGCAGCGGCTTGTGAATACTTTTCTACCTTGGGAACAATGATCGCTGCCGCCAGGAAAATAACAAGGCCTGTTCCAACAAAATAAGTGGTAGCTGCATTGATGAATGCACGCTTTTTCAATTGCCTTATTCCCACGATAATAGTTACGACCATCAGGATACCCACTATACCTTCCCAACCGCTCCAGGTTACATCAGCGGCCATATTTGCCTGGGCAAATGTATCGTGAACATAAGGGATCAGTTGCCTGATATTTAATGCGATCAGCGCAACAGCCAGCAATACCAATGCGATGATTCCGCCCAGTATTGTTGTCAATACGCCCACATATTTTTTATAATCCATTTCCTTTCTGTCCCATTTATAAAATGAATAGGCTGCCAGGAAAGTAATCGGAAACCAGGCCAAAGAGGAATAATGAATAATGCGCGATTGTACAATCGTGAATAAAAGCGTTACTACCCAGAACAACAGCAGCATCCAAATCTTAAAATCTTTATCAAACCTGCTGCTATAGCGTGCTTTAAAGAAAGCAGGGATGGCAAAAAGAGAGGCCGGGAAACATCCGATGAGCAGCACTACATAGTGATACCCGAAAAAGCCCGCCTGCCCTGCATCATGGGTAGTAAAGAGACGATACTGGTACTTTAAAAACTCTGTAATGAACCAGGAGCCGTTCTTGGCCGTTTCATATCCGTACCAGGATGAGGTTACCAAAGAAGCGACTACCAGAAACAAGAGAGCATGCCACCAGTTAAAAAAGAACCTGAACCTGTTATAAATAAAATAACACCCTAACACCATCAGGAAAACCATCAAAGCTACCTGTCCTTTAGTGAGAATGGCAAGTCCCATAAAAACACCTGCCCAAACAGCATAGTACACCGGTTTTTTGTCTATACCCTCCTTATCAAATCCATTCTGCTTCCAGTTATACAAGATGAAATAGTATAAGGAGAGGAAGGTAAACAGGTTAAACCATGGATCAATAATACCGGATTTGAAGTACATATTAGGGAAAAGCGATCCTCCGAAAGCCAGCGCCCAGAGGACTCCAAACTTTTTATCATACAATCTTGAACCACAAAGAAAAAGAACAATAAGGGTAACGATCCCGCAGAGTGCATTGGGGAAACGTGCTGCAAATTCATTGATTCCAAATATTTTCATGGACAGACTTTGCATCCAGAAGAACATCGGTGGTTTTTCCCAGAAGGGCTTGAAATTGACATAGATCCTGGTATAATCATCCAGCTTTAACATTTCCCTGGAACACTCCGCAAAATTTATTTCATCCCAATCAAATAAATGCACCCGGCCCAGGAAAGGAATGAAAAAAAGCGCTGCAATCACTGCCAATAATAGGATACTTGATAGTTTAGTTGTACGCATATGCACCGTATGTAAATGGTTGTATTGAACAAATATATGTTCATATACTATCATTTACAAATTATGAATTCTTTTTCGGCATACTGGTAATGATTAATGATGCATATAATTAGCGCTGCCAAATGTACCCTCAATAGACTCAGGCAACAGCCCATATTTGTTACGCATATCCACCCGGCCCAGCATTTCACCGGTATCTACATCTACCACATCAATTGTTCCGGAGTTTAAGTCCGGAAGGTTTAGCAGGTTGTTCTGAATGGCAACAACCGATTTTCCTGATCTCGTTTTAAAGAAAGCCATGTGGTGGGCGCCTCTGTTGGCGGGTAACGTTTTCAGGAGCTTCATTTGCGGGAGCTGGCTGATATCGAAGACAAGTACTTTTCCTGGTTGAGCAAATGATACGTATAAACGTTTATCATCTGCGATATAAAATTCCAGCGCCCAGCCGAGGCCCATGGTAGCTCCTTTCAATACACGGTAAAAACCGTTATAGGTATTCCGGCTGGCATCGTAGGATGATATCCAGATGTCTCCTCCAAGCATGGTGTTAGCCAGTGCATATGGTGGAAACCCATTTCTCAATAATAACACTTCTACGGGGCTGGAAAGGTCTCTGGCGCTATCCGCGACCTGATATGTTTTAAGGATCTGATAAGTTTTCATGTCTATCAGGGTACAGGTATTGCCAACACCAGAGGTGAGATCAGGGTGAATAGTGCTGGTCACCATGGCGAGTTTTTTATCTTCATAAATAGAAATACCATGAGGATACATAATAAATTTATCAGGATGTGCATCGATAGACCCACTGATTGTTTTCACCAATTCATTTGTTTGAGCGTTAAACACACCTACACTTCCATCGCGTAAACCTCCGTGTCCTCCCATGAAGGTAACCCAGTATTCGCCGCTTTTTGTAAAGAAGATATCTTCCCCCACCATATTTCCATGCGTATTGACTGGTGTTACTGTATGAATGATAGGATAGCCATCCTTGTCCCACTCCATTTTTAATTCGTAGAGATAGTCTCCTCCTAAAGCGGTGGTGAAGAGGCGTTTTTCATCTCTGTTAAAGTAGAGATGGTGAGGGAGTACGCCTATACCGATTTCTGTTTTAGAAAGTATATTTCCAAAATACGGAGATTCAGGATCCAGTTCCATTGTCAGAACGCCATCTTTTCCTGCTCCAAGATGTCGATAGTCAATAAAGAAAAGTGTTTTTTGTTTTAAGGATGGATCCACTGTTTTTTTACAGGAGGGGCACATGGTGATAATGCCCAGGAGTATAATTATGGTAATACGTATGGGAGTTTTCATATGTTGGCAGGTTATGAAACAAATTTATTATTCCCGCCACGAACGGTGGTTGCAGTCGGTTTATTTTGATTGTATACTGATATCATTATTCACTATTGAGTATTAATTTTAACATGGTTAGCACTGCTAAGTAATATTTTTAGCCTTATTTATTCTTACGAAGAGTGAACCATGAAATAGTAATTCCACGATCATTTATCATTTAATTATTACGTTTAAAAAATGTTTATCGGAAACTATGAAAGGAGCTTGTATTCATTGTAGCCAGCGTATGTAATATTCCTGTAATTCAATTTGCATTATTTAAAACTAAAATTAACCCACCATGAGTACCGGCTTATCTGCCCAGGAATACTGGGATAAAAACTCATATGGCAGAAAGAAATGGGAGTCAGTCATTAATTTCTTCCTTAGTCCTGTGAGCAAAAAATTAATTGAAAATCTTCATTTAACTTCTTCGATGAACGTGTTGGATGTGGCAACAGGAACTGGTGAGCCAGGGCTGACTATTGCAGCAATGCAACCGGATTTGCTGGTAACAGGTACCGATATTTCTGAAAAGATGATAGAAATTGCCAATGAAAGCGCAAAGGAGAAAGGGTTATATAATTATAGGGCAATCAGGTTTGATGCATCATTTATGCCATTCCCGGATGATCTTTTTGATGCGATTGTCTGCCGTAACGGGGTCATGTTTTTTCCCCATGTATCTGCTGGCCTGAAAGAAATGCATCGTGTGCTGAAAGTAAACGGTTGGGTTTCGGTATCTACCTGGGGCGTTTTGGAGAAAAATCTCTGGATCAGCAATGTGCTGGACGCCATCACAGAATTAACACATCATAAGTCTTATAACAGGCACAAGCCAGGTATGTTTTATTGTATGCAACCAGGAACAATGACCGATTGGTTTGAAACGGCGAACTTTGAAGATATCACAGAAGAAGAGATAACAGGAGTCGTGGAATTCAGTTCCATAGACGACTACTGGCTATATGTAACTACGGTAAGTGCTGATGTAATGAACGCACTAAAAGGTATTCCTGACAATATGGTGGATATGATCAGGGAAAATGTACTTGATAAGATTCGCAATCACGCCATTAGTGATAAAATATATTTTCAGTGGAGTATGCGTGTTACCAGCGCAACAAAACATTGAATAAGTCCTATGGAAAGCTGAAGCTCCCCTTATAGCTTTAAAAAAAAGAGACCATCTTTCATCGTTACCCTGACCTGGAAAGCTCCACTATTTTGATGAATGCAGCTACAATTTTGACCCTTGAACCGGATTACAGAATTGATTGGATAATTTTCGATTTTAGTAAATAGCTATATGAAAGGTTTAATAAAATGGAAGCTTGACAGTCAGATATTTTCGGCTATGTTGGGGACCTGTATGCTTTTGGGGGTAGGCATAGAAAAAACCTCTGCCCAAACAATTACGTATGCTACGGGCCAATGGGATCGCCGTGAATTTGGTAATCACCGGGTTGTCATATCAGTGAATGATGATGCTCCAGCTGTAAAGGTTCATATACCCTGGCGAAGACTGGATGATCCCCGGAATAAATCGGTTATCCTGGTAGACGCTTCCAGCGGGAAATTGATACACAATTTCAGTTTCCTGGCGATCAACAGAGAATTTTCAGACTTTATTTTCGAGCCATCTACCCGAAAGGGAAAATATTATCTGTACTATTTACCCTACAGGAATACAGGCAGCTGGTACTTCCCCAATACAGTTTATCCGCCTGCAAAGGAAACAGCAGATTCCCAATGGATCGCAAAGTTTAAAGGCAAAGAATTATCTCAGGCGGAGGTACTTCGTTTTGAGTCTGTAACTGAGTTTGATAGTTTCGATCCTATGGAAACTGCAGCTACTGCGGGAGAAGTAGAAGAAATGCTGCGCGTTAACAGGAAGAAAGACTATCTGCTTTTCCCGGAAGACCGGAAGCATCCTGTCCGGATGGATTCCGATATTCCATTACGCTGGGTGCAGCGAAAAGATGGGGAACCATTTAATGCTACAGTGCTGCGAAATGAATTCTTTGCCTTTCAGTTGGGGATATATACACCATTCCGGGAGCTGAAAAATGTGCGCCTGGTATTTACTGATCTGCGAAGTAGAGGAGGAGAAAAGATCCCCGGATCGGCCATCCGTTGCTTCAACCTGGCCGGGGTAGACTGGCTGGGTAAGCCATTTACCAGGGAGATAGATATACAAAAGGGTAAGATTCAACCAATGTGGATTGGAGTAGATGTTTCATCAGCTACCAGGCCGGGAGTTTATGAAGGTGAGATAGAAGTGCTGGCAGATGGTGTTCACAAGAAGATGCTGAAGATCCGGTTCGATGTACAGGACTCCCTGCTGATGGACCGGGGCTACAATGAACTGTTCCGAATGGCGAGATTAAATTGGCTGGATTCGAAGATCGGGCTGGATGACAGTTTATATAAACCATATACCCCCGTTCAGCTAGAAGGCAATACCATTCGGATTTTGGGACGGGAGCTTCGATTTGACCGCTATGGTTTACCAGACAAAATCACCAGCAATTTCACCGGCGCCAATGACAGAACAGGAGGACCAGCCAGGGATATTCTCAGCGGCCCAATGCGGTTAGTGGCTTCCTGTAACGACAAAGAGCTGATCTGGAAGGGTGGAAAACCTGTCATCACGTTGAAAACGGAAGGGGCTGTGAGTTGGAAGACCAGCCTGCATAATGGACAAAATCTTCTTGAAATCGCCGCAAAAATGGAATGCGATGGGCATATCGACTACCTGGTAACGTTAACAGCAGGGGAAGATCTCACGCTTGATGACATTCAATTACAAATCCCCTATGCATATCAGGCTGCCACTTATATGATGGGGCTGGGCCGTAAGGGAGGAAAACGTCCGGAACACTGGGATTGGAAATGGGATAAGCAACTGGCCAATAATCAGCTTTGGCTTGGTGATGTGAACGCAGGACTTCAATGTAAGCTAAAGCATGTAACCCCGGACTGGTCCTTATACAATTTCAGTCAGACAGGGACCTATAAAGATTGGAGTAATGA
Source organism: Chitinophaga sp. RAB17 (assembly GCF_052114225.1). Lineage (NCBI taxonomy): Bacteria > Pseudomonadati > Bacteroidota > Chitinophagia > Chitinophagales > Chitinophagaceae > Chitinophaga > Chitinophaga sp. RAB17. The sequence goes on from NZ_JBFREI010000006.1 coordinate 405,531, forward strand.
AGGACTTGGTGGATGTACCTTAAATGATGAAGTACAGGACAAAGGCAGGGTATTATTCAAAGCTTTCACAGGAAAGAAGATGCTTCGGAAAGGCCAGACAATACATCTCAATTTCGGATTACTCATTACGCCCGTTAAACCGCTGGACAACAATCATTGGGATGAACGGTATTTTCAGGCTGACCCACCGATAGATAACTGGAGAAAAGAGGCGATGAATAAAGGCGCAACAGTAATGAACATTCACCAGGGCAACCTGCTGAATCCCTATATCAATTATCCATTCATCGCTACGGATACATTAACGAGGTATATCAACACAAACAGGAAGTTCGGAATAAGGACCAAGATATATTATACAGTCAGAGAACTGAGTAATTATGCAGCAGAGCTCTGGGCGTTCCGGAGTCTTGGTGATGAAATTTATACTCCTGGTCTTGGCGCTCAGCTGGCCAACCAGTTCGCCGACGATGGCCTTGGGGGCAACTTATACGCAAAGGGCGGTCCATGGCTGGTTGAACATCTAAGAACGAGGTACGATGCTGCCTGGCATACACCTTTGGAGGGAGGTGAATATGACATGTCTATCCGCACGCAAGGTCTCTCGCGTCTTCATAACTATTACCTGGAAGGTCTGGGCTGGTTGGCTAAAAATACAGGAATGAGGGGTATCTACCTGGATGGTGTGGGCTACGACCGGGAAATTATGAAGCGGGTTCGGAAAGTACTTGACAGGTCTGCCGATAGCTGTTTGATCGACTTTCATTCGGGCAACAATTTCAGTGCTTCCTATGGGATGAATAGTCCCGCTAATCAATACATGGAGCTTTTTCCCTGCATCAACAGTCTTTGGCTGGGGGAAGGATATAATTATGATGAGGGACCGGATTACTGGTTAACGGAAATGGCCGGTCTGCCTTTTGGGCTGTATGGAGAGATGCTCAATGGCTGCGGAAATGCGTACAGGGGCATGCTTTATGGGATGACTTCCCGTCTTGGCTGGGTTGGTTGCGACCCTTCTGCGCTATGGAAACTCTGGGATGAATTTGGCATCCGGCAATCCAGGATGATCGGATACTGGGACCCCGGCATCCCTGTCAGATGCAACCAGGACGATGTTAAACTTACTATCTACCAAAAAGAAGATAAACTGTTAATCGTTTACGCCAGCTGGGCTAAGGAAGATCGTCATATTCAATTATCGCCGGATTGGAATGCTTTGAAGATGACGCCCACAGCGGTTTCTATTTATGCACCGGCAGTAAACAGTCTTCAGGAAAAACAAGTTTATACCAATCTCAATGACCTCCATGTTCCTGCCGGCAAAGGAGGCTTTATCATCATTGCGAAAAAACAGTAACGTTATTCAAACATCGAAATCACGCTAACCTGAGATTCGTGTGAAAATGGTTTATTTGTGTAAGATAAGTCACTTATCTTACGTAAATAAACCATTGATGTTGGATAAGATAGTATACATACGAAGTGAACTAATGTAGTAAATTAAGCCGTCTGTCAATGTTTCAGACAACTGATAAAAATGTAAAATGAAAAAACGATTTGTTCTTATTCTTTGCTGTGCAATGGTGTCCCTTTCCTTAACTGCTTCTGCTGAAAAAATAAGAGACGCAAAAAAGATAGTTGCTCTTTTGAAAAAGTCGCGGGCATATTGTGAAGACGCGGCTGAAAACCGTATTGATAATAGCGCTTTGGCGATAACCAGAAGCTGGGACCATCAAATGGTTCGTTCGGCGGTAGTTAACAATGGCAAACAAACCATCTATGTCAACAATATCGTGTTGTTTGAAATAGATGGGTCTGTGCTGGACAGCAATAGCCAGATTTATGGTGAAGGATTCCAGATGTTGTCACAAACCGGGGGAAGCCTGGGGCATCCTCAAAACATTGGCGGTTATACGGATGAAGGGCACTATAAAGTAGTAGGGCCTCATCATATGCCTACTGCATATGGTATGTTTAATTTAACCTTACCTGGTGGTGAATGTTTAATGCTGGCTTTTTCCTCCTGCCAGCGCTTCATGGGGCGTATCAGTTTTTCAGCAAATAAGATAATTGTTTCCGTAGACGTAGAGCACTTAAAATTAGCACCCGGACAGCGGGTAGAACTGGAAGATTTTATGGCACTGGCTGGAACTGATAAGAATTTGCTGTATGACGAATTAACCCAACAGATTGCGTTAAAACATCCGCCAATTTTTGGAAAGCAAGTGCCTACAGGCTGGTGTTCCTGGTATTGTTATGGCCCTTCCGTTTCTCAAAAGGATATTCGTGAAAACATGCTGGGCTTTGCCGCTAAATTGCCGGCAGTGAAATATATCCAGATTGATGATGGTTTTCAGCCATACATGGGGGACTGGCTGGACGAAAATCCGAGATACGGTTCACTGGAAAGTACGCTGGCGGAAATTAGAAATGCCGGTTTTACGCCAGCGATATGGCTGGCTCCTTTTATTGCGGAAAAAAAATCGAAGCTATTCACAGAACATCCTGACTGGTTTGTAAAAGACAGCACAGGGCAGCCGCTTAATTCGGCTACCGTAGGATTCGGCGGTTGGCGTAATGGCCCGTGGTATGTGTTGGACGGGACTAATCCACATGCGCAGGAGTATTTAAAGTATGTGGTTAGAACGATGCGTGAAAAATGGGGCGTACAATATTTTAAGCTGGATGCCAACTATTGGGGTGCTATCCACAAAGGGGTTCATTATGATGCCAACGCAACCCGGATCGAAGCTTATCGCGCCGGTATGAAAGCCATCCTGGAAGCCTGCGACAGCAATACCGTTATCCTGGGGTGTAATAATCCCATATGGCCTTCTTTGGGTTTAATAACCGCCTGTCGTACAAGTAATGATGTATCAAGAGACTGGAATTCTTTTCAGGCAACCGCCCGGGAAAACCTGATGCGTTCCTGGCAAAACGGGAAATTATGGTATAACGATCCGGATTGTTTAGTATTGGGCCCAAATGGTGAATCCGGGACGGAACTTACGGCAAATGAATTTTTGTTTCATGCCACGGTGGTTCATGCTGTGGGAGGTTTGATGCTGCTGGGTGATAAATACGCCAGTCTCTCGGAAAAACAATTTGATATTATCCGGAAACAGTTACCTCCCGCAGGTAAGAGCGCCCGTTTTACGAGTGATAAATTTGAAACGGGAAGTATGGATATGGGTGCGGAACAATATTATTATTTTCTGAACTGGGATGACAGTAAGCCCGTTTCACTGAAGATAAAATTAAAATCTAAATCGTCATTGGAGAATTATTGGTTGGGTACCGACCTTGGTGTGCATGATGGAACATACCAGGTTAAAGACTTACCTCCACATTCAGCGTTGTTAATAAAAGCAAAAACTATAAATTAATGAATTCTCAATTTGGTAGTATGGAGCTGCGTGTTTGTAAGTATTTAGCAGGGCTGTTAATGATGATTGTTGTAGTGAGTGCCAGGGCAGAGGGTGTACACCATGATGAGTTATGGTATGTCAAACCTGCCGGAAAATGGGAAGCCGAAGCTTTACCCATTGGCAACGGGAGAATGGGTGCCATGCTTTATGGCGGCGTTAAAACCGATAGGATACAGTTTAATGAACAGAGTCTTTGGAGTGGCGATAACAATTGGGACGGAGATTATCAGACAGGGGATCACGGTTTTGGGTCGTATCGTAATTTTGGGGAGTTCGTAATAGATTTTAATCATGGGGATGTTGCCACAGCATATCAACGTTCTTTGAATATTCAAACCGGCGTTCACACTACATTTTTTGAAATAGATGGTATCCGTTTCCGGCGCGAAGCTTTTGCCAGTCATCCAGACCAGGTAATTGTTTTCAGATATACGGCCAGTACAAAAGGGGCTTTGTCCGGTAAAATTTCCCTGCAATCAGCACAGGGAGCAGTGAGTACTGCGGATGCCAATGGACTGAGTTTTCTGGGCGAAATGCCTAACCACCTGAAGTATGGGGCCAGGCTTCATATCGCTACAGAAGGTGGTAGTGTTTCATTGGAAGGTAATACATGGGTATTTCAAAAATGCAATACGATTATTGTTTACCTGGATGCACGTACCAACTATAAGCCTGACTATTATTCCGGGTGGCGTGGAACAGATCCGATGCCCCTGGTTGAGCAGGAAATAGCTGCTGCTCAAAAAACCGGTTATCAAAAATTAATCAGCCGTCATACGAAGGATCTCACCCATCTTACAGCCGCCGCCGTTATTGATATAGGGAAAACAACCAATGATTTGCTGGTATTGCCTACAGATATCCGGTTGGGAAAATATGCAGCGGGTGGTGCCGATCCCGACCTGGAAGAAACCATGTTTCAGTATGGTCGTTATCTGTTGGCCAGTTGTTCCCGCGCAGGTGGATTGCCAGCTAATCTGCAGGGTTTGTGGAACAACAGTAATACGCCGGCCTGGGCAAGTGATTATCACAACAACATCAATATTCAGATGAATTACTGGGCGGCTGAATCCACGAATTTATCTGATTGTCAATTGCCATTGATTGATTTCATTAAAGCTTTCCAGGAGCCATGCCGTATCGCAACTCAAAAAGCTTTCGGGAAGAATGTACGTGGCTGGACCGCCCGTACCAGCCAGAGTATTTTTGGTGGTAATGGCTGGGAATGGAATATTCCGGCCAGTGCATGGTATGGTCAGCATGTGTTTGAGCATTGGGCTTTTACCATGGACAAGGAGTATTTACGTACCACGGCTTATCCGGTTTTAAAGGAGATTTGCGGTTTTTGGGAAGATCAGCTTAAGAAAATGCCTGATGGTATGCTGATGGTGCCCAATGGTTGGTCGCCGGAGCATGGCCCCAGGGAAGATGGGGTAATGCATGATCAGCAGTTGGTATGGGATCTTTTTCAAAATTACCTGGAAGCTGCAAAAGCACTGGGTATCGACTCGTCATATCAGGCGAAGGTAGCAGATATGCAGGCACACCTTGCACCCAATAAAATCGGTAAATGGGGACAGCTACAGGAATGGCAGGAAGACAGGGACGACCCGGATGATCAGCACCGGCATACTTCACACCTGTTTGCAGTATATCCCGGTCGTCAGATCAGCATGACCCTTAACCCTGACCTGGCAAAAGCCGCCATTATTTCTTTACGCAGCCGGAGTGGGAACTACGGAAAAAATGTAAACACCACTTTTACGGTGGAATCAACTGTTGGAGATAGTCGCCGCTCCTGGACCTGGCCCTGGCGCTGTGCACTCTGGGCACGCCTGGGTGAAGGCGAAAAGGCGGGGACGATGCTGCGTGGGTTACTTACCTATAACACCTTACCGAATCTCTTTACGAATCATCCGCCTTTTCAGCTGGATGGTAACTTTGGCATCAGTGGCGCCATTGCAGAAATGTTAATACAAAGCCATGCGGGTGAAATACATTTGTTGCCGGGAATACCTTCCACCTGGGCCGCCAATGGATCTTTTAAAGGCCTGAAAGCCCGTGGGGGATATACGGTAGATTGCACCTGGGAAAACGGAAAAGTTACAAAGTATAAGATCAGCTCAACAGCAGGAGGAAAGGTATGGATTCGTGTAAATGGAGAGCGGAAACTGATAGAAAGCGAAAGAGGATAAAAGCATGAATGGCTGATAAAATTTTAAGTATGATAAGAATATACATAATAGCATCCTGGCTGAATGTACTCCTATGGTCTTTGATAGGCTTGTTTACTATTGGGAGTATTGTTTTAAGCAGCAATGTGCTGGTGATTAACCTTATTGTTGGAACTATTTTCTTATTAATTGCGGCATTGTTTTTTTTCAAGGCTTTCTTTCTCGTAAAAGGGGTGAGAAATGGAGAAATAAGTAGTAAAGGCGGGGCCTCTTTTTCAAAATACTTAATGACCGACTTAATATTGACAGCGGGGATAGTACTATTTTCATCGATCGTTTTTTCTGCTGTTTTACACAGAATATTTCTGGAAGGCAATCCTATATTTGGATAGCATATTATTCTTCAAACGGGGTATGTAAAAATTAAAGGGGGCTGGAAAGCCCCCTTTGTTATTGCTATTTTCAATCGTCTTCGCTACTTCATTGTAAAAGTTTCATCAAAGGAGGTGCGATGAGTGGCACCCGGTTGATTCATCCAGTACTTTACTTTGAGTGTTTTGGAAACGGGATCGAATTGGTTGACGCCTGAGGGATCCAGTTCCGCAGAACGGCCGTTGGAGGATGGCTGACCATATTTGTTGACAACACTGATAATATGGAAGGTATTATCCATGTTGAAAACAACGCCAAATGCGCCATAATAGGAGGCAGTTCCACCACTGATGATTTTATGAAATACATCGTGCGAATTGTCATCATCCACCAGCTCCAGTTGGTAAAGACTGATTATCCGCAGTGTTGTGTTCCAGGGGTAGGGACCTGTTAATGTGGCGCTGGTATAATCTGTCATACTGCCGGTACAGATATAGCCGGCGGCTGCCAGGTTAATCTGAACCGTTTGTGTAGCGTAGAAAGTATCGATTCCTTTCAGCGGCACATAGGCTGTTTTTAACTGTAGAGATGTAGCAGTCTGCTTAATGTCAGCAAGGGTATCACGAAAAGCGCTGTTGTCCTGCACCTTTTTTGAGATCGTTTTATTGGTATTATCAACATAAGATACCATCGTGTATTTGCAGGTGGTATCTGCTGACGCCCAATCAAGGATGATACCTGCTTTACTGTTTGATGCAGCCATTCGCCTCACCAGGAGATTGCTTTCGTACGTAGCTCCCAGTGCGCTTCCGGTAGTAATGGCAGATCCTGGCGTAGAGGAGTTCCCTGCTTTGTCCAGGGCTACGATCTGAAAGGTATAATCACCCTCCGGCAGGTCGTTGACAATCACTTTCTGTATTACATTTTTATCAGGCGCGACTTCCAGTTTATTTTTGTTATTGTTCCAGTAAATAACATACCTGGTAATATTAGGATCTTTCGATTGGGTAAACTGAATTTCTATCCTGCCTCTCCCTGCATGTGTTTCAAGATTATAGGGAGCGCCGGTATAAAAAATTTCTCCGTTTGTAAGGTATGGTTTGTACTCATCATCCATTTTGGTGCAGGATGAAAAGCAACAGGAAAGTGCGGTTAGCGCGCAAAGTATTTTCTTCATATGGAATATTTTTTTGCGGAAAATTTATTTATCTGTAATCTCCCATGAACTTAAGAGAGTATATTTCTACGCCGTCTCCGCCACTGAAGTTTTGCAGAACGACAATCCGGAAATAGCGGATGGAGATGGCAGGTAATGGGAGAACGAACTCCGCGCCATTGTTCACTACTTCGTAATCTGCGCTATTCAGCTGTCCGTAGGGCAAGCCGGATGGCTTCACGAGTTCGTATACACCTCCCAGTTGTGTCCAGGAATTATCCAGTGCGCCATTCGGATTAGGATTCAGGCTGCCATATACTTTAAAGAAACGGAGTGTTCCATTTTTGAATTCTGCGCCACCATTTGAACGCATCCAATACCTGAACCGGCTCAATGTTACTGGTTGTCCGAGGTCTATAGTAATGCGTGCGGGCGTTGAATCATTCACGCCTCTTCCGCCGTAAAAAGAATGATCACCTGCTTTGTAAGGATTGGAGAGCGGAACATCAAGGTTGGACCCACAGCAGGACTGCTGATCTCCACTCAGGAACAGGGCCTTCATTTTGGTTCGGTCTAGTTCCACCTCATTCATGGATTGAACGTTTGTCCATACCGTATCGGATACATTTCCCCATCTGTCTCTCACGTAAGCGCCGAATTTTCTTTCTTTTGCGGTGAATCCGCGAACAGAAAAGTTACCTGAGGAATCTTTGGTGTAGTTGGTATACAGGTATTCCGGTTTGCCGGTAGTATCTACCAGTGCTACAATGGCGATTTCATTTTCCATTGGATTACTGAACTGGATATTAGCGCCTCCGAAATCGGCCAGGATTTTCAGGGTGGACTTTACCGTGATGTAAGGAGGCGTGAGTGGGTTTACAGTTACCGTTACGGGATCTGATTTTACTTCACTACGGCTGACAGCATAGAGTGATACTTTGTATTCACCTGCTTTTTCAAACCCTGCTACTTTCAGGGTATCTGTATAATAGGAGACTTTTGCCTGCTGTGCCGTCGTTTTATTGACCATGTAATCTGCCTGAACATAGAGTATCTCGGGATCTGCCGGAATATCGTAGGTAATCCAGGCGCCTCCGGCAAAATTGATGACATGGATATTCGTTACTACAGGTGGCTTTTTATCGCTTTTATAAATAGGGTCAAGGTTGGTGCCTGTTTGTTTCTGGCACGAGTATATCGTAGCACATAACAGGATGAATAGAATAGGCGTTAGTATAACCAGTGTTTTTTTCATCATTTTATTTTTTGGTGAGATGTGATCATTTTCCCCTGAATGCCTCAGTGGGTGGAATGCATTACCATAATGGATTCTGTACAAGATTAGGATTGATATACAGGTTATCTTCCCTGATAGGGGAGAGAAAATCCTTGTAGGTATTATGAGGCTGATAGATCGTTCTCATACGATAGAATGTACCTGGTTTACTTTGCGATACATCCCATCCGGTGATAGGTCGGTTGATCAGGTCCAGTCTTTTCCAGCGGCGCATGTTCCAGTAGTTTTCGCCTTCAAAAATAAATTCGATCATGGTTTCCTGTTGAATGATGCTTCTGAAACCCTCTTTGGACGATGGTTTTGCGGCATTCCTGGAATAGGCGGCCCAGGAGGCTACTACTCCATTAAGTCCTGCGCGTTTCCTTACTTCATCGATATACTGATATGCTTTAGCGGAAGGGCCTTCTGCCTCGTTGAGTGCTTCTGCGTACATCAGGTAAAGCCCGCTCAGGCGGATGGCTGGCCATGCATAGGCGTCTGGTGTATATGATCCGCCATCGCCGGAAGTTTTCCAGCTAACGAGTTTTTTGGGCCAGTAACCTGTAAATGAATACCTGGAAAGTGTATTGGCGGAAGAAGATCCCCACATCGTATTGATGTAAAGTAAATTGTCTTCACTGGGTCGTTGTTTCATAAAGAAGGAAGATCCATCGAATGCCAGGTCGGCATAGAACCGGTATTCCCTGTTCATATTAAAAGCCGAAGTGGTATAGTTGGGTTTCAAAATGCTGCGCATGGATTCCGGAACGGTTTTTAGCGTGCTATACCTGTTGGCATAATCCCAGGTAATATCCTCCTCAATAGGCACACCATTTCCTGTATAGAACATTTCGCAGGCATTCATATTAGCGGCCCATAAAGCAATGGTGTAGGAGTATACGTCATTGCGGGGAGCGCACTGACGTTGCAGGCTTGATGTTGTTGCGTTGGTAAAGGTCCAGATGTTTTCCTGGTTCCATTCTTCCGTAAGGGCGCAACGGATATCCATACATTTTTTGGTGGTATCTCCGATGGTATTGAGGTCGAATGGTTTGGTGAAGTAGTAAAGGGTGAAGCCTGCACTATTGGCGGAGCTGATGGCTTCTGCACAGGCGGTGGCAGCTTTCGTCCATTTCGTGTTATCTGAAACGGTACTCACCAGGGCCTGACCATCTTTATTTTTTAATCCTGCATAATCTGCGTTGCCGTTAAAAAGAGGGCTGGCACCTAATACTAATGCATAGGCTTTTATGGCCAGGGCAATGGGTTGGGTGATGCGGCCCAGTTCTTCTCTCTGATTGGCAATGGTGAGTGGCAGGTCCGGGGTCGATTCATCTACCAGTTGGGTGATATAATTGACACCTTCATCCACCGGATCACGTTTTACTTTTACGGCGTTTACATCGGCCGATACCGCAATATTATTTTTGATAATAGGGATAGGGCCATACATGCGCAGCAGCAAAAAGTGATAGTAGGCTTTTAATACTTTTATTTCCGCTATCCACCTTTTTCTTTCACTCTCCTGTATATCGGGTACTTTGCCGATGTTGTCCAGGAAAGTATTACAGGTGCGGATGGCAACGAAATAGGCCCTTCCTCCGTTTAGTCCGTCCCAGTTATTGCAGATAGGGTTTACAACATTCTGGTAGTCGTAGCATAATTCCATAATGCTATTGGGAACGCCGGACTGCGAACCAGGGTAGGGCGTGGCAATTTCCCTGGAGCCCAGGAAGGTATAGTTGTCTGATTCACTTGCCAGTTTTGGTAAATAGGAATAGCAGGTAAACAGGTATTTTTTGGCGGTAGCTCTTAACTGGAAAGCCTGATCGAGTGTGGCCACATCGTCCGGTATGATATCAAGGAACTTACTGCAGGAGTGACCGCATAATACAATGATGATGATGACCATCATCTTTTTTAGAATCTTCATTGTTGATGCTTTTGATATTGTAAGAAATTAATGCGTTCGCTGGAAAACCAGGTGCGGATTTATTTAAGTGATAACGTAGCGCCTATGTTGATGACACGTTGAATGGGGTATCCCAATCCATTTCCTCCCATTTCCACATCCCATAAATTGAATTTGCTGAATGTGAAAAGATTGGAGCCATTCAGGTAGAATCTGGCATTCGATAAGCGTAGTCTTTTCATCAGGTTGTTGGAAAGCGTGTAGCCAATTTCGATAGACTTTATACGCAGCAATGCGCCGTTTCTCATGAACCAGGTGCTTGTCTGGGTATTGTTTGCGTTCACATCGGTACTAAGTCTGGGCCATAATGCATATATATTCCTGTTGTCTTCACTCCAGTGATTTTGGGCCCATACATCCAGCAATTGACTTTGTTCCTTTACAAACGGGGAGGTTGCTTTTGCATCGATCCAGAAAGATTCCCTGGCCAGGCCCTGGAAAAAGATGGAGCAATCGAATCTGCCGTATCCGGAGGAAGCACCAAAACCGTATACAATTTCCGGTGTGGTAGGAAACCCGATCGGGCATTGATCCAGCTCAGTAATCTTACCATCTCCGTTTACATCTCTGTACTTAATATCGCCGCCGCCATAGGGGCCAAAATTCTGCACGGGCGAATTTTTGGCGTCCAGGTCATCTACGAACAGGCGTTCAGCGATGTAACCCCACTGCTGTGAAAGTGAATGACCAACGTGCAGTTTGTTCTGTTCCGGATATTGAGGTTCCTCATACACTTTAAACTGACTGGTGGCATAGGTAAAGTTGGCCATTCCTTTCGCCCACCATTTTTTAGTGATGTTTTGGGAGTAATCGATGGCTACATCTATACCCTGAGAAGACGCTTTCCCGATATTGGCTTTCAGCTCAGCAGACAGCCCCATCGTAGTGGGTACAGAAGACCTGGTCATCAGGATGTTGGTCCTGTTTTCATGGTAAACATCCATGTCGATATTCAGTTTGTCAAAGAAGCTGGCTTCCATGCCGATATTGGTTTTCCTGGCCTTTTCCCAGGTGATATCATTGTTGGCATACCTGGAAATATCAATGCCACTCAGGCCGTAGTTTTTCAATGTGCCGAATTGCATTCCCCTGTCACTGCTGTTCATGTTTACGTTGGAGAGATAGAAGAAGCGATCGGTAGGACTCCCGATAGCATCGTTACCAACAAATCCATAAGTGGCCCTGAGTTTTAGTTTAGTGACGATATCCTTAAGCTTATCCCAGTACTTTTCATTGGAAACAGTATAGGCCACGCCTGCAGATGGGAAGAAGCCAAAGCGGTGTGTTTTATAGAAACGTTCCGATCCGTTATAGCCGAAGTTGAATTCCGCTGCGTATCTGCTGTCGTAGAGATAGGTAACGCGGCCTGACAGCCCCAGATTTCTGAACGGCAGGGAGCTTTGCAGGTCTTTGGCGTTCCCGGTCAGGCTATTTTTGGCGATTCCCACCAGCGTGCCGCTTACACTATGTACTTTATTGAATTCCCGGCGGTAATCCAGCGCCAGTTCTCCATAGAAATCAGAAGAAAGGGTTTTATCTCCTTCTTTGTAATCCAGGTATTCTGTACCAACAGGAGCTTGCGACTGATCGGCTTCCTGGTTGATCGGTTTGAGTGAGTAGCTTTTTGCTGCATAATCGTAATTGTATGCCAGGTAGTAGAATGGACTATATGCCCTTGAAACAGAGAAGTAAGCGCTTCTCTGGATATTCAGCATTCCTCTTGCAGATAGTCCCTGCGTGATAAATGATAATTTTTGGTTAAGGGCAATCTGCGCATTGATGTTGGAACGATTGAACTGTTTGTATCCCTTCTGGAGATCTGCATATGGATTATTGTATCGTCCATCTGCCGCATTACCGAACATGATGTGTTTTACATATTTTGTTTCTTCCGTAGGTTCGTAGTAGGCAGGAAACAATACGGAGTTGGACTGCATGATTTGATTGTAGATATCCTGGCCACCTGAAACAGGTCCGTTGTAGTCGTCAAAGCTGCCGGATAACCTGGCAATCATTTCCGTGGTCGGCGTAAGATTAATATTGATGTTACTCCTGATAGAGTAGGACTTTAGCCGGGAATTGCTGTTGAAGTTACTTTTTCTGTCAACTTTCAGGATACCATTATCAACATTCATAGAGCCGGATACATAGTATCTGGCCACTCTTCCGCCACCGTTTACAGAAAGATTGTAACGTTGGTTCATGGTTGATTTTTTCAACAGTTTTTCCTGCCAGTCTGTGGCTGGAAATACTACCGGATCCAAACCTGTTTTCGTGTTTTCGATTTTATCTTTAGAGTAGAGCAATCCACCGAGCGGGTTCCGGGTCAGCACGGCTTCATTGGCCAGTTCCATATAAGTGACCGGATCTGCCAACTGTACATTCCTGGTAGATTGAGACAGGGAATTTTCCGCCCGGAAGGAAAGATTGACATTGCCTTCCTTACCTTCTTTGGTAGTGATTAAAATAACTCCGTTGGCGCCTTTTGATCCATATAGCGCGGTGGCGGTGGCATCTTTCATGATGGAAAAACTGGCGATATCATCTACCTGTAGCCGGGCGAGATCGGTGGTACTTGTTTCGATGTTATCGATCAGGATCAATGGAGATTTGCGATAACCAAAAGTGGTGACTCCTCTGACAAAGAAATCAGCGTTATCATATCCTGGTTCCCCACTTCGCTGATAGGCAATAATACCGGCGAGTTTTCCTGCCAGCGCATTGGTGAGGTTACTGGAGGGTATTTTCAGCTCGCCTGGTTTGATGGTAGTTACTGCACCCACCATTTCTTTTTTCTTTAGTTTACCGTGTGCTACTACCACTACTTCATCCACCTTTGCTGTGGAGCTTTTCAATACAATCCGTAAAGGGCCTGCATTGGTTACCGGTAGTTCAAGGGATTCATACCCGATGAATGAAATCACCAGTTTACTGCCTATACCTGGTACCTGCAGACTGAAGCGTCCATTTGCATCAGTAGAAACGCCCTTGTCGGTGCCTTTTACTTTTACGGAAGCTCCGGGAAGGGGCTGATCATTTTCGTCCACGACAATCCCTTTAAGTTCCAACGGTGGAAGCGGGGCGGTAGTAGTGGAGATGGAGTGTTCTTTTTCCATCACCACAATGGTATTTTTGGATATGAAATATCCAATGTCGGAACTTTCAAAACAGCGCTTTAAAGCCTCGTCAATAGAAACGTTATGGACGTCAATGTCTATCCGGCCAACCTTATTTATCAGCTCGTCTTCAAAGAAGAACTTATACCCGGTTTGCTTGCGGATTTCGGTTACAATTTTTTTAAAGGAGACATTCTTTTCAGATAATGTCACTTTTTGGCCGAAAGTTGCGGCGCTGACGTGGAGACCGGCGATAACCAGTATTGCTGCAGTGAGATTCATTATCAGTAATGTTTGAGTAATTACTCTCCACCTTACGCGGACAGGTAAATGTGCTTTAAAATTCATAATTTTGGTTTTGCCACCACGGTTTACACCTGGTGGAGTTTGGGTGAAGAATTGATTTATTGCATAGAGATATCCGCTCCCGGACCCATGTCCGGAAGATTAGCTCAAACTACACACCGTTCCGTCTCGCACACGGAGCGGTTTTTATTTTGAACCGGTAAATTTTATTCTATTGTATTACTGTGATTTTTTTTCCATTGTTCCTGAATTTTATACCTGCCAACTGCATGAATTTTAGTATTTCCGATATATCCTCGGTTCTGCTTACAATACCTGTAAAATGTTTTTCAGTGACAGGCCCTTCATAGGTTATTTCTACATCATACCAGCGGCTTACCTGCCGCATGATTTCCGGCAATGTTTGCCCTTTAAAAAGGAAGAACCCTTTTTGCCAGGATAAAATATCCTCTACATCTACTTCGTTTAAAATACTTGTGCCATTGCGGGTGATGCGGGCTTGTTGCCGGGGTTTAAGAGAGATGGTTTCAGTTCCTGTTCCTACTCTTACTGCACCTTCCAATAAAGTTACTTTCAGCGCTTCTTCGTCTTCATAGCCATTGATGTTAAAACTGGTGCCCAACACCTGTACTTCCGCCTGGTGCAGTTTTACAATAAAAGGGGCCATACTGTTTTTATGTACTTTAAAATATACTTCGCCGGTGATTTCAACGGTTCTTTTACTACCTGTGAATGAAGTGGGAAAACGAATGGATGAAAAGGCGTTGAGCGTGGCTTCACTGCTATCAGGCAGTATTATTGTATACATTACTCCCTTGGGCGTAGAGACAGTGTTGTATACTATTTCCGTTGTTGGTTTCCCGGATGAATTATAGGCAAGCTGTCCGTTTTTCTGTTTTAATACAAGAGAATTTCCCTGCCGGGCGAGCAGTCCATTCTGAATGCTGTCCAGTTTTATGGGAGTTCCATCAGCAAGTGTGAGAATGGCATTTTTACCGGTTGTACTAACCGGTTGTTTTACAGCAACAATTTCCCTTTTTTCTATAGCGTGATTTCTCTGGTGTACCAGCCAGCCCGCAGTAGCTATCAGTATGATTACACACGCCGCCGCCAGCAGCCGTTGCAGCAAATGAACGGAGCCTTTCTTTTTCGACTGGTATTGCGGATGCTCCATTATTTTAATGTACATCGAGTGCCGTTGATCAGCATCTGTCAGCCCATCAAATCTACCGGATTCCAGGTCGCCGGTTACTGTTGCTGTTAATTCTTCCAGATGCATAGGGAGCATCTGCTGTAATTCTAGTAACTCATTATCAGAAAGATCTCCATTCAGATATCTTTCCAGTAAGCTGTGGAATTTTGACATAATGATTCACTAGTGGTTGATAAAATATAGCTCTTCTACTATAAAGACAATCAGATGTATTGATTGTACCAGTGGAAAAAATTATTTTATCGAAATTTTAATAGAAGGAGAAGAAAAATTACATAGCAATCATCTGAATGTTGCTGTACATAGTGACGGATAAAGAGCATGGCCCTGGACAAATGGTTCCTGGTCGTGTTCCTCGACAGGCCCAGCTTTATGGCTATTTCGCCAAGGGGTATTCCCTGTAGCTGATTGAGTTGATATATCAGCTTTTGTTGTGGCGGCAGTAGATTGATCGCATTTTCGATGATACGCCTGGTTTCTTTAAAATGATATAGCTGCTCTGGTGTGGGTGTAAGATCATCGTGAGTATCAGAAGGTTGCAGCAGATAGGATTTTTCGAGTTTACTGCGACGTAACGTATTAATTATCTTGTTGCGCGCAATGATAAATAAATAGTCTGAGAAATTTCTAATAGCAGACAGTGTTGATCTTTTTACCCATATAGTAAGGAATACATCTTGTACGATTTCTTCCGACATCTCGATGGATTTGGTATACGTAAATGCTACACCGTAAATCCTGTCGGAATAGGTGTTGAATAGCTGCTGGAACGCATTTTCGTTTCCGGCTGCCATTTGTATTAATAGCATCGAATCATCAGTAGGCGAGCTGGGTAGCGAAATCATTATTGAAATAGAAATGAATTTATCAGAAAAAATATGGACTTAGAGATTTTGTATCTGATGGCCGAAATAAAAGTAGTAATTGTTTTGCTATGTTGATATGTACCGGTGGACAGATACAGATTGGGTAAATAGGGGAGATGAGATTCTTTTTATTTGCCATTAAAGGCTTATGCCGCTTTGCAGAAGGGTTTTAACGAATATGCGTCTGTCGTTATGAGGTGATTGTTGTGCAATAGTTTCAGCATTGAGATCAAAATAGCATTGATAATGATCAACATTGTAATGGTTTTAGGAGATGGAAAAATAATAAAGGTGCCGGCGATAGTTTGCCGGCACCTGGAAAGTAAGTGATTTACCTGTTTGAAATAAATACCTGGTTTATTTTAATTTGTCAGCAACATTCCACACTTTCAGATCCCGGATGCTTCCTTTGAAAGCATGGGCAGTATCTCCTATATGCTGCAAGGGGAAAAACAAGGTCTGTACCTTTGTCATGGAATCTTTTGTGCCGGCAAAACTGATCCGCTGCGCCTTCAGACTTTGTAGCAATTTACCATCCACGTACAGACGTGTACCTTTATGGTCGCCACTGATAGCTAATGTTGTCCATTTGCCTGCGGGCACTACATAATCAAATACATAGTCATATCCTTCCCGGGAAAAGCCCAGTTTACCGGTTTGCTGCTGCTTCAGTTTAACAGTGGATCCCGGGGAACTAAACAGGGTAGCGTTCGGATCATTATTCATATCTGGTTTAATGGTAAATGCCACCGTATAATTATATCCGATTTCCTGTACAGGTGTTTGAGCGAAGCTCCTGCCGCCATTCAATTGCAGGCCATCTTTTTTGTTATCTGAATGGATGGTTTTAACAATATGCCTTTTATTGCCTGAACGATCTTTGCTGTTGCCCTTGCGTAAGTCGTAGTCTAATACAAGGTCTGTTTCGCCGGCTACTTTTCCACGCATGTTGGCGCCCGGACCTTCTCCGATCGCGGAAGCCTTTTTGGCAAAAACATCATAGAGCTGTGTGGTATCCGTACCACGCCACATTTTCTGAGATAACACCTGCATGGCGGGGAATACCCTGTCATGCACATCTTTTTCCGTGATGCCATTACCTACCACATCATTCCAAACGGCAAAGGAGCCTCCTTTGATCTGAGGGTCCTGATCTTTGAAACGTACATCTCCTACCTGAACAGGTTCCCATTTTTTGTAAAGCATGGGCAGGTTGAGATAGTCATAATAATAGCCGGCAGCAGGAACAATATAGAGCCAGCCATCCGGAGTAGAGATGATATCATATCCTGCTTTTTTCATTTCCACAGGATCAGCGTAGCCATTGTACCAAACGTTCATGGTAACATCTTTCACTTTCACGGGCGTGTTGCCTTTTGCATGAGTAAGGGCGCCCCATAGTCTTGCTTTTTTGCCGTAGCGTTCTACCAGTCGTATGTAATGATCCGTAAAAGCACGAAACTGCTCTGCGGAAGATTTATCATATTCATCGGTGCCTATGTGGACTTCAGGGCCAGAGAAAACAGGGTCCGGTCCCTCCAGGTATTCCATGAAAACACTGTCAATGACCTGGTAAGTAACCGGGTTATCGAGGTCCAGATGGTCCATACCAAATTTTTTGCTGCCTATTTCCGGACGAAAATGAGTGAATGCGAGCGAATGTGCCGGCACATCAATTTCAGGCACTATATTCACGCCATAGGAGGTGGCCAATGCCTGCAGCTCTCTGAACTCCTGTTTAGTATAGGATCCGTCTTTTGCGGTCAGGTTTGGATAGGTATCGCTTTGCAGGCGGAAGGCTGCGTAGGTGCTATCCCAGTTTTTGCCGAAGTGTTTATAAAAGCCGTTGTCATTAAGGTGTATATGGAAATCATTCATTTTGTAGTAAGCCATCAGCTTCACATATTGACGCAGGAAGTCAAGACTGAAAAACTTCCGGCCATCATCCAGCACAAATCCGCGGATTGAATAGCGGGGATAATCTTTAGTGGTGCCGGAAGGGAAATGAAGGTGCTGTTTATCCTGTTCCAATACCTGTAAAAGTGTTCGGGTACCCCAAAATAAACCGCGTGTATACAAGGCCGAAATATGAAGGGATGTTAGGTTGGCTGTCAGCAAATATCCTTCCTGGCCAAGTGTGGCATCGGTAGCATGCAGACTGAGGAAAATATCGCCTGTGCCGGGAACACCTGTCTTTATGGGGTATGCAGCGTTGCCGGTGAGCAATTGCAGATCTTTTTGCAGAATTTTTGCAGTAGCAAGCAGCTGATTGGCGGAAGTTTCCTCCATTACAATAGCTGTTGATGATTGAAGTGTGAACTGTCCATAACCGCCTTTCCATTCCTGCAGGTTGGGAATCACAAAGGGGACCGGGTTGGCTGCTCCTGACTGAGCACCGAGTATAAACGTCCTGCAAATACAGGCGGCAATGAGGAAGTATTTTTTCATATGTTCTTTTGATACTGATGATGCTTCGTTGGGAATTTTTGCTGGATGGTGTAAATTCCTGTTCACTTAAATATACAAAGAACATAAAAGTCAGTGAGAAATTTACCTCCACTCCAAAAAAACAATGAGGTTGTTGAAATATCCCCGCAGGTATCTGTTCCTGGCAAAGAAAAAGGCCCGCCATAGCCTGCCGGGAAATGATACCGGTATAAGCCTGGCGGACCTTATTTGATTAGCCTGACTGCAAATTATCGCGGGTAGGGATGATGATAAAAAGGTTGATCAGACATGACTACTTCGTCATCTTTTCCAGTTCATCAAGCGTCCAGAGCTGATCTCTGCCGGCTACTTCTGATCGGATCTTCCGGACATCGTCTACTTCCACTATCGGCGATTTACCTTTGTCATATTTTCCGAAGTTGTAACGTACATAGCTTAAAATGGAAGCTACCCATTCATCGGTATTGGAAGCGCCGAATGGAGCCATTACATCGGTAAATGACTTGCCATCAATAGGACCTGATAAGCCATTGAGCAATATTTTAGTCATCAGTGCTTTGTTGCCGTTTACACGATTGGAACCTACGAATGGTGGCGCCGCTGCGCTGCCGCCGCCAACGATGATACCTTTACCATCCGGCCCGTGGCAGGTAGAGCAGAGTTGTTTATAGATATTGGCACCATTGAGGATCAGGTTACGATGTGCTGCCGGCATATTTGCAAGACGGCTGCCAAATAGTTTGGTGTTGGCATTTACTTCTGCGCTGTGGGTCGCACTGATTAGCATGTTCGGATAAGCGGAAGCATTTACTATGGACTTTTGTATGTCCATAGCTCCGGCAGATTTAGTGCTGGCCAGTGAAAGTACCAGCTGCACCTGTACGGCGGCCGATGGATCGTTTTGCATGGCTGCTATATGATGAAGTACTTCTTCATCATCTTTCTTTAAAAAAGATTCGCTGATCCATACAGCGGTTTTTCTTACCTCTGCGGCGCTATCTTTCATCGCCGTGAACAACGTTTGTTTATCTATGGCATTTAGCCCTTCAAGGGTCCACAGTGCATGAATACGCGCCAGGGCGCCGGTATTTTTTCCGATGGTAGCGTGCTTGCCAATGGCAATGGTTTTAAGTTCAGGGACAACGGAGAGATCACCATGGACGATGATTTCTTTTTGTGCATTTTCTCTCCACCAGCCATTGGGATGGTCGAGACAGGCAAGCAATTTATTGGCGGGAGCATCGAGTAACTGTGGCTTATCATCGGCTTTGTAATGATCATGTACCAGCCGGTAGATGCGACCGCGTCCGATATTTTTCTCCAGTCCTTTTTGCAGAATGCGGGGGCGCAGGAAGCTGCCTTCTGCTGTCCAGGTAGCTTCCTGGATAATTCCATGGTACATATCTACGATATAGAGGCAGCCATCAGGACCGGTAGCTGTATTTACAGGCCGGAAGTTCATGTCATAGGAGGTGATAAATTCCTGGTGAGCTTCATAGGCATTTTTCAGGATCGTTTTACCACCTTCTTCTGTTATTTTTGCCCGCCTGATTAAGCGGCCCACTGGTTCGCAGATCAAAAGATCTCCTTTCAGGTCTGCCGGAAGAGCATCTCCTCTGTAAACGGATTGTCCGCAGGCAGCGGTGAAGTGATTAAGGGTAGTATCTGCACGCAAACGTTTTAATCCGCCCTGCACATCCGGGGTGGCAATGATAGGCCATACTGCGAGGAAGTCTTCGTTGTATTGATCCTGGAAATTCAGGGAGCCATATGCCGGATTAATCTGAAATCCCAGGGCCGGGATCTCAGCGCCTGCAGCTGAAAAGAACAGACGTCCATAGTCATCGTTACCAAGTCCCCATTGGCCGCCCGGTGAATTTGTCAGGGTGTCCGGAACCAGCCTGCCTTTGGAGTAGTGGTATCTTACCGGGTCACAGCTCACATATATCCAGTTATCGAGGTTCCATACCAATCCGCTTTTCTGGTGTTCGAGGTTACGGGTATCCGGTCTGTTATTTTTGTAAACCAGTTCTTTGCTGTCTGCTATACCATCTCCATTTGTATCCGTATAGCTCCAGATGTTGTAAGTAAACGTTTCATTTACCAGCAGTTTGTGGCCAATGCAAAGCATCATACGGGGCAACACAAGGCTGTCGATGAAAACACTGCTTTTATCCATCGTGCCGTCTCCGTTGGTATCTTCCAGCATGGAAATACGACAGATAGGCTGTTGCTGGCCTGTGCCATTGATGTCCTGCATGTAGGTCCGCATTTCCGCTACATACATACGGCCGTTACCGTCCCATACAATAGCTACCGGCTCCTTGATCATAGGTTCACTGGCTACCAATTGTAAGTGATAACCAGCAGGGACCTGTATGGATTGCAGGCTTTCTTTAGGTGATTTATAGGCGGGAGACGGAGATGGATTCACCAGGATGTTGCCGGCTGCATCCCGTTTAATACGGGTGCTTTTTTCAGCGACCTTGCATTGATAAATAAAAAGACTGAAACCAGATAGCGCAGCTATCACCCATATTTTCTTTTTCATGGTCGCTGAACTTTATTTGGCTTTTAAAGAGAGTATGTAGGTCACCATTTTTTTAACGTCTTCATGCTGGAGTGCCGGATGGGGTGTCATCGGAACGCCTCCCCAGCTGCCGGAACCACCCTTGATGATTTTAGAAGACAGCAGTTCGAGGTTGGTATCTGTATATGGATATTTTTTCGCTACATCTGAATAGGCAGGGCCCACAAGCTTTGTATCTGTTTTGTGACAGGCAAGACAATCAGATTTGCTCAGCAATTGTTTGCCCTCGTCAATATCCTGTTGCCTGATAACCGGAGCTGTCTGCTGCCTGGGTTTTGTGATGGGTGCTTTCTTTGCAGGTGGTGTTTTTGCACCGGATGATTTAGTTTGTGCATTTACATGCAGGTTACCGATGATGGAGATCAGTAAAACAGAAAAAACTAATTGTTTCATATTCTATATAAGTAATTATAAGGTGTGGTCCCGGGATGGAGAAGTAAAATTCCTGGCATCTGTTATATTATGACCAGGTATTTCTTCAAGTATATTTATCCGGATGTAAATATCTTCTACGTGTGCATAGTATTCAACCAGAAAACTGACTTTAGCTGATGCTTTATTTGCTGATGTTAAGAGGATTCATTTTTCAGCGTACTGTCAATCATCAAAGAAGGCCACGGGAGAGTCGTGGCCTTCTTTGGTGAATATTTATGTCCAGCTTCCTATTCCCGGGAGCATCCGCCCGTAGATAGTGCTGCTGCCGTTACATTTCGCCGTATAACTGGATTTCCTTCACGGCTACCTTACTGGTTTCCGGTTGGATACCGGTAATCAGATAGCGTACATATCTTGCAGCCGGCGCATGAAACAATGCTACCTTGTAATCCTGTCCGGATACCCGCTCCGGCTTTTTTACCTCCACCCAGTCGTTGCCATTAACAGATACCGCGATACTATAGGTATACCAGTCACTATCTTTTCCCCATACAATACGGCTACCGCGGAGGGAAGCTGTTTTTTTGAGGTCGATGGTAATGTTGACGGGGAGGCTTCCTGCGCTGGCGGCCCAGCCTGTGGCGGTATTACCATCTATCATGGTTTGGATGTTATCCTGGTGGTGGTCTGGTTGAACAGCAATGGATTTGTCCGCCAGTTTAATCTCCGGCAGTTTTTGGCCGGATGTGGCGGTATCTGTATAGTACACTGCCGGGGTTGTTTTGTTTTCGTTTATCCATTGGGGATGGGCGCCGTCATTTACATATATAGCGGAAGAAGCTATTGTTTTAATGGTCCGGCTGGCCGGGGCTACTCCCGGGCTGTTTACACTGATCCTGATATTGCCTGGCGTTGTTGAATGACGGACAATGCCGTAGGCAATACCACCTTCTGTTTGTTGTAGCGCTATACCTGCTGCAGGGATGTTGCCGCCTGTCAGTGTGGCTTCGCCTGATACATTCATCCGGATGAGAAAGGATTGCCCGGATACTTTGTTGGAAATGAGGGTGCCGTTCCGGTCGCATACTTTCACGTAAAAAGGCGTCATGGAAGAGCCGTCAGCAAGGAAGGAGGTATGGTGTTCCGGGATCTCAATTTCCAGGTGGTGAGGAGCACCAGGCGTTTTTACCATATGTGTGCAAACAGCTTTTCCGTTGATGATGCCCACGGCTTTTAAGGTGCCCGCTTCATATCTGCCGGTATGGAAAATAAAGTACGGGCTGCCACCTTTTGCCGCTACAAAGGGGGCGGTGGTAGCGTTTTGGGCCCTTGTTATTTCACCGCATAGCTGGTTATTTCTATAAAGTTGTACGGCATCGCAATTGGAGAACACCATTATGGCGCTATCTAAGGCAGGTTGGTTATTATAGCTGCCAATGTATACCATAGGTCCATAAGTGGGATTGCGGGCATCCTGCATCGCTTTGAGCTGGTAATAACCGAACTTTTCATAGCGGTCAAGATCCGTTACGCCGCTGAATGCAGTCACCGGATCAGCCCCACGGGTGTAGTCGTTATAACTCCATACAAAGTATCCGCCTATTCTCGGATTGGCATCCAGCCCGCCATGGTCCCAATAGCCGCCGAGTTCTTCTGATGTTTCTCCATTCAATGCGTTTTGTCTTAATATACATTGATTGATCAATCCTTTCTCCGTATACATTCTGCTGGCGCGCAGGCTGTTTTCTTTTTCGGCATCTGCCATCCAGCTATCGCCCCACTCGCGGGTAAGGAACGGGCGGGAGGGCATAGGATCGCTACCATCTTCATTTACCACTTTATAGGAAACATTGTAATGATTTTTGCTGCGTGAATTATAGTCATCTGCTACAAAGAGCTGGTTGCCGGGCATTTCTTCCTGCGCTGTTTTTACCGCTTGCTGCATCCATGTTTCGGGGGTAGGCGATTCGTTGAGGGAAGTTTCCCAGAGAAAAACGGAAGGGTGGTTGCGATCGCGGCGGATCATCTCGCGGATATCCCGGAAGGTGTTGGCTGTAAACAGGGAATCTTTAGAGAAGAATTGCCACCCGGGCTGGCATTCAATGACCAGCAAGCCTGTTTTGTCGCAGGCATCCAGGAAGGCAGGTGACTGCGGATAGTGGGCGGCACGCACGGCATTGAATCCTCCTTTTTTCAGCTGTAGGGCATCAAGATACTGCATGTTATCTGCTGCTGCATCACCTATGTATTCATAAGCCTGGTGCCTGTTGGCGCCGCGGAGATACAACTTTTCACCGTTGATATAGCATCCGTCAGTACCAAAGGAAATGTTTCGTATACCCGTATAGGTGACCAGGCTGTCGACAGGTGCATTGTCTTTATAAACAACAGATACCAGGTGATACAAATAAGGATGATCCGGATGCCATAGTTGAGGATGATTTATGGTCAGGGATTGTTGGATATCCGTATCCGTTTGACCGGGAATATGCTGACTGCTGCGGGCGGTAGCCACAGCGATCCCATTACTGTCTGCCAGGGTGGTGCTCAGCATTGCATTTACCGGGTTGGGGGTAGCATTAACAATATTGGTTTTAATATTAACGGAAGCGCTGTTTTTGTTAGCAGCGGGATAGGTGATAAATACGCCACCACCGGCTATTTTGTTGGCTTCCAGCGGATGGGAGATAAATATTTTTTCAGTAATGATCAGGGAAACATTTCTATAGATGCCACCAAAATAATTGAAGTCTAATTTCGACTGGGGTTTTCCCGGTGGTATCTGTGGGTTGTCGGTATTAGTTACCCTAACAGCCAGCACATTGTCTTTTTCAAAAGACACCTGCCCGCTGATGTCAATGACAAAGCCCATGTACCCGCCGGTATGCGTGGCTATTTTTTTACCGTTGAGATATACGTCTGCTGTTGTTTGCACGCCGTCAAAACAAATGGTGATTCTTTTATTACGGTAGGAGGAAGGGAGCCTGAAATATCTTCTGTACCAGCCGGTACCCTGGTAAACGGTATTGCCGCCGTTATGTTTTTTTTCGATGCGCATTACATGCGGAATACTGATGCCGGCCCAGCGCTTATCGTTGAATATTATTTTTTCTCCACCGTTTACATCGCCTCTTTGGAATGCCCAGTTGGTATTGAAGTTTAAAACGGTTCTTGTTTGCTGGGCATATAAACTGAAGGGAAGTATCCAATATATCAACAGGAGGAAAAGATAGGAGCGGCATTTTGATAAGGGCATGTGGGTGTTTTTTTAAGATAAAAAAATCCCGCTCATTTTTCAATTCGCGGGATTTTTCAATAGTGATAGTTGTGTTAATTAGTAACCGGCATTTTGTGTCAGGTTCTTGTTGATATCTCTTTCCTTTTGTGGTACAGGCCAGAGGTAATCCCTCTTATCCTGGAAGGAGCGTTGTTCTACTTTAACGTGTTCTCCGCTAAGGGTAAGTTTGCCATTGGCAGGATCTACGGTGCCTAATTTTGTACCATATACGGTGCCTGATCTAACGGCGCTGCCTATTTTCCAGCGTTGTACATCATACCAGCGCAGACCTTCCAATGCCAGTTCCACTCTGCGTTCACGTCTTACCAGCGTACGCATTTTATCAACAGTGTTGTATACTGTTCGGTCTACCACCGGCATACCCGCACGGGTTCTGATGGCATCCAGTGCATCATATACGGAATTGTCGATCACACCAGATTCGATTTGCGCTTCCGCATAGGTGAGGAGTACTTCCGCATAACGTATCACAATCATATTCAGCCCGGTATTCCACATATCGGTGAAGTCGGACAGGTGAGACGTGAATTTTTTGGGAATGTAACCTGTTTTGGAATTGTTATCGCCGTTGTAATAATCGCCTGAGCTGCTTTCTATTGAGTTGTAGTAAGCACCTTCATACAATTGACCGGGACAAACGATGGTGGCCGTTAAGCGCGGGTCCCTGTTGTTGTACGGATCATTTTCATTGTAGCCGGAGGTTGGATCGTCGATGGTTTTTCCGGTTTTGGTTTCGTAGGCATCTACCAGTGCCTGGGTAGGATCGAGTGAGCCCCAGCCACCAAAGGAAGACGATGGCATGACACCGATGTCTGAATTGGCGTAATCATTTTCCTTGTATTGCACATCCAGGATAACTTCTTTGTTATTTTCATTTTGAATACGGAAAAGGTCCTGGTAGTTATTAAACAGTCCGTATCCTAAGCCCATTATTTTTTTACAATCGGCAATACAGTCTGCATAATTTTTATCATACAATTCTATCCTGGCTTTCAGGGAGAGGGCGGCACCTTGTGTAATACGGCCTACTTCGCTGCCCGTGTAGCTTACCGGTAATACGGCAGCGATAGCAGCCAGCTCGTCTTTTACAAACTTGCGTATCTCGGTAGCGGGTGTTCTCGAAAGGGTATTGGCTACGTCCGCAGTAACGGTATTTTTAACGAAAGGTATGTCCCCATAAAGTTGGGTCATGGTAAAATATTGGTAAGCTCTCAGGAAACGGGCTTCACTTTTATACCTCTCCTTTAACGCACCGTCCATGGGTGTGTTATCTATATTTTCCAGGAACCAGTTGCATTTCTGGATGGTAGTATAACTCCAGCGGCTGGAAGCATTGGTATTGGCGGGTGTAATAGCACCACTGCCATAATCTGTATAGCCTTCCCAGGGATATTGGCTGTACATATTATCACTTGCTGCATCCATATAGATTAAGGCATAATCGCCTTCCCAATCTTTATAGCAACCATTCAGGGCCGCCAGTGCATCTGACTGGGACGTCCATAAAGAGGAGTTGCCGTAAGCAAACGGTGGTTTTCTATCCAGAAAATCTTTTTGACAGGCGGACTGCAGTAAGCCTGTAGCGAGTATTATATATAGAATGTTTTTTTTCATGATGTTAAGTACTTTTCGTTAAAAACTAACATTTACACCAAACGTGTGCACTTTTACCTGTGGGTAGTAATAAATACTGCTTGAAATGGACGCTTCCGGATCTACCCATTTGTACAGGTGATCAAACGTGAGGATATTTTGTCCACTGTAGTAAAAACGTACTTTACTGAGTCCGGCTTTCTTCACAATGCGACCCGGCAAGGTATATCCTATCTGCAGATTTTTGAGGCGCAGATAAGAGCCATCTCTCACCCAGAAAGAGGAAGGTGTGTTACCCGGATCGTTTTCTTTATTGTTATACCAGATGCGCGGGAGAGATGCACCGGTATTATCTGGTGCCCAGGTATCCAGCAATGCAGAAGTAGGTTTACCCGCAGAAGAACTTACACTGCCCAGTTTACCCGCATCGATATAGTTTTTTACGCCAGTAGCTCCCTGCAGGAAAATGGCGATGTCAAAGTTTTTCCAGGCGCCGCCCAGGTTAATGCCAAAAGTTACTTTTGGGAAATAATTACCGAGATATACTTTATCGGCCGTGTTAATGGTATCATTACCATCCTTATCCTTGTACCGGATATCACCCGCGGATGTTTTGTTGGTCTGGAAAGGAGATTTTTTCACCTCATCTGCTGATTGGAAAATACCATCCGCTTCATATCCATATAACGAATACAGAGGATGGCCTACTTGTTGGTACGTATAGCCATCAATTTTAGCACCGGCGTTATGGCGGTCTGTTATTTCATTGTTGATGAAAGCGGCGTTAATAGCTGCGTTGTATTTAAAGTCCCCTTTAGTATCATTATAGCTGAGGGAGAATTCCCAACCCTTGTTTAGCATAGCGCCTGCATTCTGTACAGAAGGCTTCAGTCCATATGGTGCGCCCACCTCTACCGGCAGAAGGATAGCATTGGTAACCTTACGGAAATAATCGGCTGTAAAATTTAATTTTCCGTCTAAGAAACCCGCGTCAAGACCCACACTGGTTTCAGTAGTGGATTCCCATAAGAGATCCGCGTTAGCACCATTAATAGGCGCTATACCGGGGGCAATACTAGCACCAGTACCGCCAAATGTATAGTTCTGGCCACCATTCACCTGCAACACATAAGGATAATAGGGAAAGCCTGGGTTATTGGCATCATCCGGTCCCACCACGATTTGGTTACCCAGTTGACCCCAGGAACCTCTTAGTTTGAGGTAAGACACATACTTCTTTAAAGGCTCAAAGAAATTTTCCCTGTCTATATTCCAACCGGCAGAAAAGGAAGGATATGCTCCCCATCTGTGGTTAGCGGCGAAACGGGAAGAACCATCGTAACGGAGATTGGCTTCAAATAAGTATTTACCGTCGTAATCATAATTTAACCTGCCGAAGTAGGAGCGGAGTGCTAATTCATAAGAATATCCGCTGGTCTTCTGCCCATCCGTAGAGGCCAGGTTTACATCGGTTAGCAGGTTGTTCAGGAAGCCTTTACGATAACCATCATCAAAAGTGTATTTGGTCAGTTCCTGTGAGAAGCCGCCCAATATCTTGAAATTGTGTTTCTGAATGGATTTGGTATAATCCAGTAATGCCTGCTGAGTAACAGTGTTACCAAAGGAGTTTTCATCTGTTACAGAGTTGGGACCCTGGTAAAAGGTAGGTTTCCCGTTAGCATCATAGTACTGTTGGTCGGCAATAAATTTCTTATTGTGTTTTATTTTCATCACGTAGGAAAGTGATGGCTTGAAATGAAGACCGTTGATGATTTCCCAATCTGCGCCCACATTCCCAATCAGGTCGTAATTATTGTATTTGTTTTGACTGTTTCCTTCCAGCCATGCCATAGGGCTACCATCTGCAATGTATCCAAAATAGCCATTGGCGTATTTGTATGGGATGGTGGGAGAAATGCGGTTGATCTGTCTTACAATCTGCGTAAAATCACCGGTATAAGGATTACTCGGTTCTACCTGGTTGCTGTTAGTAAAAGCAATATTGGCATTTACCTTTACCCTGTCTGTAACTTCAGAGGTGATATTCAGTCTGCTGGTATAACGTTTGGCATTTGTTTCTTTTACGATACCATTTTCATCGAACAAACCGAGGGAGAAAGCGTACTGTGTTTTCTCGCTGCCGCCGGATACGCCCAGGTAGTGGTTTTGCTGCAAGCCACTGCCTTTATAGAACAGGCCGAGCCAGTCGGTATTCGGATATTTGTAAGGATCAGAACCATCTTTGAATTTCTGAATTTCCTGATCTGTCCAGCGTACAGGTTTTCCTTCATTCACGAGGGCTTTGTTATACAGGGTAGCTGCCTGCCAGGAAGGTAAGAAATCTGGTAAGCCGGTAGCATTTTGTTTACCTACATATGCGTTATAACTCACCTGTGGCTTTCCTT
Source organism: Chitinophaga sp. RAB17 (assembly GCF_052114225.1). Taxonomy (NCBI): domain Bacteria; kingdom Pseudomonadati; phylum Bacteroidota; class Chitinophagia; order Chitinophagales; family Chitinophagaceae; genus Chitinophaga; species Chitinophaga sp. RAB17. The sequence continues at coordinate 434,122 of NZ_JBFREI010000006.1, forward strand.
TTGAACCTTGTTTGGTAGTGATGAGCACCACACCATTGGCGGCGCGGGAGCCATAGATAGAAGAGGACGCCGCATCTTTCAGCACAGACATCGTAGCAATATCATCAGGATTGATATTATTCAGGTTGTTCAGGTTGGTGATAACCCCATCGATTACAATAATCGGATCGGAGTTATTCATGGTACCGATACCCCTGATGCGGATCCTTGCGGCATCACTACCTGGTTGTCCGCTGTTGGCGGATGTAACGGTTACACCTGGCATGGTACCCTGCAGGGCATTACTCAGATTGGTTACCGGCCTGTTGGTGAGTTGCTCGGAGGTGATGGAGGTAACAGCACCAGTGAGATTGGCTTTCTTCTGGATGCCGTAGCCTACTACTATAAATTGTTTTAACGCGCTTACATCGGGAACAAGCGAAATATTGAATTGTTTTTTGCCGGCGATAGGAATTTCCTGGGCAACATATCCCAGGCTGCTGATCACCAATACCGCATTTTCAGGTACGTCTTTCAGCTGGAAAGTACCATCCGGGCCGGAAATGGCTCCTTTCTGGGTGCCTTTCACCATCACAGAAGCGCCGGGAATGGGGGCTCCGGTATCGTCCGTAATTTTTCCTGTAATGATAGCAGGAGGTGGAGCTACTGGCGGGGTAGCTGCCGGTTTTTCGTTTTTGGTAATGAAGATGGTGTTGCCCTGGATTTCAAAACTCAGGGGTTGCTGAACCAGCACCATTTCCATGGCCGCCTGCGGCGAGGCGTTTTTAAGGTCAACCGAAACAGGCTTACTGTTTTTCAGGTCCTCTTTATCATAGAAGAAAACATACCCTGTCTGCTCTTTTATAGCATTGAGTACTTTCTGAAGACTCACCGCTTTGGCGGAGTAGGTGACCGTTTGTGCACTGCTGCTGGCACTTACCTGTAAGGTGGCCACGAGTAGCATGATAGAAGTTAGTCTCATCACTAACAAAATTTTGGTTGAGAGCTCCGCAAACTTCCAATATTTGCGGGTACCGGAATTACAAATAGCCTTAAGTTGCATACTTTTGCAATGTTTGGTTGAATTAATAAATAAAGTTTACCGACTTGTTTGTTGATGAAATTGAACTATAACCGGGGTAGGACGCCAATCTTAATCCCCGGTTTTTTATTCAATATGCGTGGAAATCCACTACTGACAGTTTCAGGTGGTTCATTGTTCCGAATGTTTCATTGTTCATAACTATGGCTGGATAACAATCCGGTTACCATTTTCAATTCTATATCTGATCCTTGTTTTAGATAATCCTTTTAATACCTGCGACAGGGTGAGGTTTCTGCCTATTTCTCCGCTGAATACCCGTTGAGGGATATCGCCTTCATATTTTACTTCCACATTGTACCAGCGCGAAAGCTGACGCATAACAGTAGGAAGGTCTGCATCATTGAAGTTGAAGAAGCCTTCTTTCCACGCCAGCACCTGCGACAGATCTACATGATCCACTATCTGTATGGCCTGGCCATTAGCGTGTACCCTTGCCTGCTGCCCTGGTTTAAGCGTTTGTTGCTGCTGCTGCGCGATGATCTTTACAGCTCCTTCCTGTAAGGTGGTATTGGTACTGGCTTCATCTTTATACGCATTTATATTAAAATGTGTGCCCAACACTTCTATTGTTGTATTGTTAGCCTTCACTACGAAAGGCATTGTTTCATTTTTGGCTACTTCAAAGTAGGCTTCCCCGGTAATGGTGACCATTCTTTCGTGCCCGGTAAATGCAGTAGGGTAGTAGATGGAAGAACCTGCATTTAGCCAAACGGCCGTACCATCCGGTAAAATAAGCTTGTATTGTCCGCCCAGCGGGGTACTCATCGTATTATACAACACCTTGCCGGCGGCAGCTCCTGATTCATCATAAGCCAGTTGACCGTTACTCAGTTTGGTAATACGGGTATTCCCCTGTTGAGCCAATACGCCGTTGCCTGCACTGTCGAGCGGTATCTGGGAACCGTCAGACAGGGTGAGCATAGCCCGGTTGCCACCAGGTGCAACGTCCTTTGCAGGCGCTGTAGCTACTATTGGTGTTGGGTGCGCGGACGTTGATAAATGATAATAATAAGCACCGGATAGGATAAACAGGCCACAGGCGGCAGCCCACCAGTAGCGTTGCAGGAAATGTACCCGCTTTTTAGCCGGTTCAGGCAGTACGAATTTATCGGAATCCAGTATTTCTTTTACGATTGATTGCCAGTAGGGGCGGTCATATTCCGCATCCGTGGCGGCGGCTGATGGCCTGGTGGCATGAAATGCGTCAAGTTGCCGCACCACGTCGCCAGATTCATCATCATTGATGAACTGCAACAGTTCTTTGTACTCTGCCTGCGTGGCTCGCAGCTGCTGTACCTGTTCTAATAGATATTTAAGTCTTTCTGGCGTGGACAACAAGTGAAATTTAGAGTCTTTCTAATTTAGTTGATATCATAGGAAATCTCCTTGTTCAGAAGATCCCCTGCTATATACGTACGGCAACTAAACAAATAGTACCTATCCGATTAAAAAAAAATTAATAAAAAAATAGGATATCCCATCCAATCAGGATGAGCGGAAGCGTAACACCTTTACTGATGAGGTATTCCCGGATGGATTTCAGGGAACGGACCAGTGAATTTTTAACGGTTTGCGGTGACAGTTGCAACTGATCCGCGATGGTTGCAATTTTCAGTCCCTTCTCCCTGCTGAGCAGGTAGATCTTTTGTGCCTGTGGTGGTAACTGGCGAATGGCTTGTTTTACCAGCAGGGATGTTTCGGAAAAAGCAATATTTTCTTCTGTCAGATTGGATTGGTCGCTGCTTTCTCTTATAATGATCTGGCTGGCCTTGTTCCGGACTTCCTGTTTCTGTAACCAGCTGTAACAGCGGTGGTACACCATCTTGAAAATCCAGCTTTGTGGAATCAGCACGTCTGTCAGCTTTTCCCGGCCAAGCCATATGCCCAGGAATATTTCCTGTATAATATCTTTCTCTGGTCCCTCTACCTGTATTACACGTGCAATGACGGGTGTAATCTTTGGTACATACAAATGAAACAATATTTCAAATGCAGTTTCGTCCCCCTGCGCTATTTGGTGGAAAAGTGCAATTTCATCCATTGAATCATTATTCATTCCGTTAGATCCTGCTCTCTTTTTTTAAGATCATCCAATCCGGCAAATCTAAAAATAAAATGCCTGAATGACCTGTTGTTATTGGTAAAGATGCAGTTGCAAGGTACAAAAAAACAAATTGCTGCACGGAGGGCGCTATAAAGTTCCAACGCCTGCGCCGATCGCAGGCGTTTTAAATGGAGGAAGATCAGTTTTTTTATCGCCTGAACCAGTTGAAGTCTGCATGACCACCAGCTGCACGGGTATTGAAATTAAACAATGCAAACCGATTGGCCGTCCAATCCAGCCCCAATCCCATTTTTAATTCATTTCCGATTGGGATGAAGTCTTTACCATTGGTACTATAGGCAAAAGTGGCCACAAATCCCTTTTCTCTGACAAAAGACTTAAACCAGACCTTTGTGCTTTTTAAATTAACCACTGCTATAATGCTGTCGTTGTTTGCCATGATTATTTTCTTCCTGCCGTTGGTTTGCTGAACGGCCACATAGGCATAGGGGAGCTGGAATATGCCCAAGCCGGCGATATCTCCATCTTTCATTCCCTGTACGTCCATTTCCACTGTTCCTTCCGAATATGGGCCTTCTACGCGTTGTGTTAAGGTATTAATAGCCTGCTGCCATGTGGACGCTTTGCCGGCTTTTAAACGAAGATAGCCGGGGCGGTCTGTCAGCGACCATTTGCTGTTATCGGGGTTATGATTCCATTGCCATTGCAGGGCCAATCCGGGGGAATTGAATTCATCGGAGCTGGCAGGCACCGTAATCGGAGCGGTTATACCAGTTACAGGTTTGGGAAAGGTATCTACTCCCATCCCGTTTTTGCCCAGCATGGGCCAGCCATCTACCCATGTAACCGGTTCAAGATTAGGCACCCGCCCTATTGGCCCACGGTCCTGCATAATAATAAACCACCAGGAGCCATCTTTTAATTGTACCATACCACCCTGATGCAATCCATTGCCGGGATAGGTGTGATCATCATGTATCACTACTTTCGATTCATAGGGGCCATAGATACTGTCTGAGCGTAAACAAACTTCACGACCCCTTGTGCCGCCGGTAGAGCCAAGTATGTAATATTTATTATTGATTTTATAAAGATGTGATCCTTCGAGATAAGGGAAGCCGGGATTGTCGTAAATTTTCCGCTGCGGAACTTTTACTGACTTCGCATCGCTGTTTAATTCAGTGATATAAAGTGTTTGTTGCCCATGTGCCACATACACTTTGCCATTATCATCAAAAAAGAGTCCCGGATCATACAGGTACTCGGGGAAGATGGTTCTTGTCCATGGTCCGCTTATACTTTTAGCGGTACAAATAGAAAAATGCCCTTCCTTTCCTTCCATCCTGGGAGTGCAGAAGCCTACATAGAAGGTGCTGTCATGATGGCGGATGGTGGCTGCCCAGGAACCACTGAGGTACATATCTCCACCTTTCATATCATAACGGGCGTCTTCATCATACCTGGAAACGGCGTAACCGGCCATTTCCCAGTTTACCAGATCCCGGGAAACAGCAATGGGACAACCTGGTACATAATGCATGCTGGTGGAAATAAAATAGAATTTATCGTCTACCCGGATAATGTCCGGATCCGGCCAGTCGCCCCACATAAGCGGATTCTTAAAATGCCCGTTACCCAAATCCGGTGTCCAGCTTTTATTGGTTTGTGAGAAGGCGGTAGTGAACCACAGTAGAAGTGTAGATAATAATAAAGTTCCTTTCATCGATCACTGTATTTTTTTCGCGTAACGTTATTTTCTGAGTGCGGCGCTGCCTTTCATCAGCAGTGCAATTTGATATCTATTTGGTGCAAAAATTCCGGAAGGTAGCGAAGCTACTAATATTTTTTAATAAGACTGTTTTACTTCAATGTAACAGTAAGCATGTTTTTGGTGATAGCGTGGCACTTGCATTATTTATGCAAGTTCAAAAGCGTACGAAGGTCAATAGATAATATTTTCAAACCTACAGTTAATTTGACTTATTCAGATGTTATTTTGACGATAGCTACTCTTTCATTTGTATAGCGTAGAACGCTTAATGATCACTTGTATGAACCCCGGATATTAAGAGAAGGGGAGAAGCAATCAGTCCGGTATATTCCGAAAAATGAATTTTGCAGGATGTGATTTTAATCTGACAGCATTAATGAAGAGGTATGCATATTATACATTTTATAGATCACCTTGTTTGTGATTTAGTCCGCATAATTTTGTTGTTCCTATAAAAATTCTTCTCTTGATAAATCGATTGTTTTCCCTTAGCTCATTAAGGAAATATAGCGTGGAGGCTGCCGGCGCTTACATGGAAAAAAATATTCGGGGCAAAATAACATTACTAAAAATCAAAGCAGTTGTTGTTTGAAAAAATATATCGCGTGAACTTCGTCAGCGAGATTTGCCTCACAATTATCGAGGATATTATTGTCACGATTTGTCAACCGATTCAGTTATGAAAACAAAAGTAGAACCACTCCGGTGGCTCTTAGGTGTCTTATGCCTACTGCTGACTACGCAGATTTCATTTGCACAGAACCCGATCAGGATTACAGGAAAAGTTATTGATTCAAAAGATAGGGTGGCCTTGGGAGGAGCCACTATTACCCTTGTTGACAGCAAAAAAAATGCAATAGCTGACAAAGAAGGGCTGTTTGAAATAACAGTGCCTGAAGGTAGCCGCTTGCGCGTTACAATAGTAGGCTATGAACCTGTTATTGTAACTGCCCGGGCCAATCTCATTGTTCCGATGAACGCATCATCCGAAACGCTCAACGATGTAGTGGTGGTGGGATATGGTACACAGAAAAAAGAATTGTTAACCGCTTCGATAGGAACCGTAAAATTTGATGAAGTAAAACGTAATATACCTACTCAGCAACTGGGTAATCTTTTAGCAGGTCAGATAGCAGGTGTGAGTGTTGCCAGCCCGAAGGGAATACCAGGAAACGATCCGGGTATTTCTATTCGTCAACGGACCACCTGGGATAAGAATAAGCAGGATATTCTGTATGTAATTGATGGAAGAATTGCAGGGAGTGATGATTTCAACCGTTTATCGCCAAATGAGGTAGATAACATTACCGTGCTGAAAGATGCAGCTTCTACTGCGGTATATGGTTCAAGAGCTGCTGCTGGAGTTATTGTGGTAACAACACGCAGAGGGAAATCCGGTAAGGCAACCATTGAATATTCTTTTCAGACCGGTGTTGATAAAAGAACCAGGAATAGTGAGTTGATGAGTGCGGTGCAGTATTTTGAATTTCAGAACCGGATAACGCCCAATTCATATAGCCAAACTGTTATTGATAAGTTTAAAACAATTAATGATGGTTGGGGATACGATCAATTAGCTGCTGTATGGCATGACCCATCTACTACTACGCATAATTTAAGTATCACCGGAGGAACGGATAAAATACAATACTTTATTGGCGGTTCAATGAGTAATCAGCAGCTGTTCATAAAAAATTTGAAATGGCAAAATTACAATGTAAGAGCCAATATTAAAGCCCGGATTGCGCAGGGGTTGACGGCGGAAGCGCTCTTATCACTCAATAATAATATTAGAAACTTCCCTTCGGACAATGATTACGATGGTGACGTGTATGCCAAACTAAGGGTATGGCAGCCATATCAACCTGTTTGGACAACTGACGGTCATCCAATTGACTATGGTTGGATTCAGAACATGGGTGCGCAGGCAAGGGGTGATAACGGGTATAAGACTTCGTCTTCCGTTAAGCCAGTGGCCAACTTAAAGCTTAACTACCAAATTCCGGGTGTTAGAGGACTTAGCGTAGCGAGCCAGTTTAGTAAATCGTTTTCCAATCAACGGGAGAAAGCGTTTGTTAAGCAATATGATATGTGGATCATGAAAACAACTGACCAATATATCATTAGTACAGACCCTAAAGATCTTGTGTCGTTGGCAAAATCTTTTCATACCAACAAGTTGTCTGAACGATATGAATGGAGCACCGATTATCAGTTGAACCTACAGGTAAATTATGAAAATACCTTTAAGGACGTGCATCATGTAAAGGCATGGCTGATCTATGAACGCACTGGCAACGATGGTTCCTGGATGAAGGGTACCAGGGAGCGTTTTCCTGTATATATCAGTGATCAATGGGGCTTTACAAGTGGCGACAGAGTGGATTCTTATGTGGAAGGCAACACCGAACAACCGTCCGGAAGAAAATCATATATCGGGCAGTTTTTTTACGATTATGACAGCAAATACCTGGCTTCCTTTGCTTTTCGTTATGATGGTTCTATGCAATTTGCGCCCGATAAACGTTGGGGCCTCTTTCCATCCGGCTCATTGGGCTGGATTATTTCAAAGGAAAATTTTTTCAGGTCAAACAAAATTGACATGCTCAAACTCAGGTTATCTGCCGGCTTAGTAGGTAACGATGGCGTAGGAGGATGGCAATGGCAGGAAGCACACCAGCAGGGCAACAACGCGTTTTTTGGCACAGGAGGAGCAACGGGCGTAGGCATCAAGTACGGCTCACTGGTAAATCCTGATTTAACCTGGGAGAAAACCTTGAATTATAATGCAGGCATTGACGTTAATTTCTTAAAACATTTCAATGCGTCACTGGAATATTTCTTTACAAAAACCTATGACATCCTGGGAGCCCGTATTCAAACAGTACCTCCTACATTTAGCAGACCACTTCCTTTTTCCAATTACGGAGAAATAAGAGCACAGGGGGGAGAGTTAAGCGTAGGATATACAGGACAAACTGGAAATGTCAATTACCATATCAATGCGGTAGCCTCCTATAGCAATGCCATTACTAAAATCAGGGATCAGAATCTTACCCATCCGTATGACGACGTGCTCAATAAAAGCACTAACAATATCGTAACCCGTGTAGCTGAAAAAATAATCAGAACACAGGCCGACCTGGATGCCTGGAATGCAGCCAACCCCAATTATACCTATTATGGCTATAAAGCAGCATTGGGGCAATTGGTGTACAAGGATATTAACGGCCCCAATGGCAAAAAGGATGGTATCATAGACGATTGGGATGCGATTGAATGGAAGAAGAATAACAATCCTATTGGTGTGGGATTAAGTTTTGGCGCATCCTGGAAAGGGCTGAGCCTTGATGTCAGCTTTAATGGTAATTTAAATTATTACCAGTCTATCAATCCCATGACACAAAATGTGGAATGGAACCGGAACTGGGTGAAATGGTCTACCGATAGCTGGACCCCTCAGCATCCCGATGCCTTCTTACCACTTCGTTACTCCTCTAACGATGGAACTAATAAGGTGACCTCGGATAAAAGTACATTCTGGTGGAGAAAAAGTAGTTGGGTGAGGTGCAAGTATATATCACTCGGTTATTCGCTTCCTCAGAACTGGGTAAATAAAGCTGGCCTCGCCGGTGCACGCACTTTTTTCAACGCTTCCAATCCGTTTATCATCAGCAAGTTTAACAAGTTGTATTACGATCCTGAAATTGGTGGACCCAACAGCTTCCCCATTATGCGCACATTCAATTTCGGGGTAAGTGTGACCTATTAATTCAACTTGTTTAAAATAAAAAACTACATTGTTATGAATAGTAAAATTCGTTTCTCCACATACGGCGCAGGATTGTTGTCGGTCATACTGATCTTGTTTGGTCAGGCTTGTAAAAAGGGATTGGATTATGAAAATAAGGATGCCATTGTGCCGGATAAAGTCTGGACTGATGCCAATATGATAAGCGCTTATCTCAACGATATTTATGGTAAGTTAATGCCCGGATGGCCGATCGACGGAACCGATAGTGATGAAGCGATGAATGCCGATGGGCATAACCTTAGCGAAAACCAACGGGGAATTACCACGGTTGAGAATACCCATATGGATTTAGACTATGAGTATATCGACAGGATTAATTACTTCCTGGATAAAATCGCCACTGTATCTAATACAATAGTCAACGAGTCATTGAACAAACGCTATGTCGCAGAAGCCAAATTCTGGCGGGCATGGAAATATTGGGATATGGTGAAACAGGTAGGTGGCATACCGTTGATATTGCATGTGCAGGACCCGTCTGACCTTTCGAAATTATTTGTTCCCCGCAATAAAACCGCTGAATGTGTAGCGCAGATACTGAAAGACCTGGATGAGGCCATTGCTGTTTTACCCGCAGCATATACTGATGCAGGTAAAGATTATGGAAGAATAACTAAAATTGCAGCCATGGCTGTCAAAGGCCGGGTGCTGTTATGGTATGCCAGCCCCTTGTTTAACCCGTCTAACGATAAGGCCCGCTGGCAGGCAGCCTACGATGCCAATAAAGCCGCAAAAGATGCCGGCATTGCTGCCGGTTACGGATTATTTGAGAATTTCAAAAACATCTGGTACCAGGAACGGAACAAGGAGGTGATTATGGTGAACCAATACTTCTATCCGGGACATCCTATAGATTTAACCACCCTGAAAGCTGGTGGCTATAACGAAAATCAGCCCTATCTTCCCATGCTGCTCGGTTTCCCAAAACGTGACGGGTCTCCTATGGACATGGATGTTAGCAAGCTGTCTGATCCCGCTTACAACAGCCAGTTTTTAAAAGATTTCTATTTGAACCGTGACCCTCGTTTTTACGCTACCGTATTTTTCGGCGGAGTTCCGTATGTATGCCCTGACCAAAACGCCAATACATACCGGAAAGGAGAAACCTATTGGTGTGTGTATCGGCATATTTCCGGTAATCCAACCGAAAGGGCCAGTTACAAGAGTGTATTGGTAACCGATTTTAACCGTTCCGGCATACCCGGTTTTGTAGGTTTTTACGACAGGAAAGGATTAGATACAACGGTAGCAGATGAAAACAGCGGCAAAGGACAAACCGATTGGCCCGAAATACGTTTTGCTGAAGTATTGATGAACTATGGTGAATGTGCCAATGAATTAGGTCAAACCTCCGAAGCATTGGATGTATTGCATCAAATTCGTCAGCGGGCAGGTATTATGCCTGGTAACGCCGGTACCTATGGTATCACTGCTGCAACGAAAGCAGAAATACAGCGTGCTTATATGGCAGAACGATTTATTGAGTTTGCATTTGAGGGAAAACGTTCCGGCGATTTAAGACGTTGGAAAAGATATGATCTCCTGAATACGATGGGCACACGTCAATCTATTTACATAGTGCTGCAACCCGATAAAAAAGTAGCCGGCAATGAACTTATTCTCAACGATACCACCAGGGCGAAGTTTTATGCTGCATATATTGCCAGCATTGATGGAGACATTAATCATAAATTCAACTACAACTTAGCGCACTGGTTCCCGGCATTAAATCCGGGCCAGATTTCACAATCGAAAAATGTATTACAACAGAATATTGAATGGGGCGGAAACTTTGATCCGCTGCAGTAAATAGTTGGAAATAAATCACGTTAAAAGAGGCCGGCTGTATTTACCGGCCTCTTTTTATTGTAATGAGGATAGAAGTAAATGCGCCTGCTCCTTCGTGTCTGAAACGGGAGCGAGGGAACTGTATGGAGGGAAGCATAGACTTGCACGGGTTTTTACTTACCTGTTTTTAATATAATAAGGATACCGGCATTAAAAACTATTGCGGATGCAGGTCAGTACTTTTTTTTATAGGGATAAAATAACATGTAAGCCTGCAAATTTTGATGTTGATTTTTCGGGATCACAAGAGGATCTTTGTCTTTTAGGTTAAAAGGAAGCGAATGAGCGCTCAAACGAGTCTTTTCCCGTTTATTTATCAAAGACGGAAAGTAGCTTACACTAATAGGTTTCAATTTTTTTCACATAATTAGCAACTGTCGGACAATAAAGAGGAATTGAAGGGATCATTTTAAAGTTCCACGAAATGCCGGGGGTATTCCTACCCCTGGTTTAAATTTGTTGTGCAATGGGGTAAATATAACATTGATGCTGGTCAATATTGTTGTACTATGGGTGCTGGCTGTAACCTAACTTCATGAAATATATTATTTATGGTTATTCAATAGCCGATTTTCCTTACCGTTTTGAAAATAATTACACTATTATTTATATTGTATTAAATTAGTCTCCATGTACAAAATCTGTTCTTCTTTCTTTTCACTGCTTTTATTGTCTGTAGGTCCTTTGCTGATGGTACAGGCATGTAGTACAGGTAGCCCGGAAAGAGACAGTAAGCCTGAGTTGAAGGAATATGTCTTTGTTGTGAATATTGTGCCTGATTCATTAAAACTGAAAGAGTACCTGGATTATCATGCGCATATATGGCCAGAAGTAGAGGCTGGGTTTAAAAAAGCAGGATATCGGAAAATAACACTTTACCGGCATGGTTATCTTCTTGTAATGACGCTTTCAGTACCTGCAGATGCTAACCTGGATCAGATGGGTAAAATGGCGGAGTCATATGATAAACGTTGTGCAGAGTGGAACAGATTGATGGATGGTTATCAAACGGGGGTAGCAGGGGCGGGGAAAAATGAAAAGTGGGTGGAAGCAGCGCCTTTCTATCGCTTTGTTAAGGATTAACTATACATTGCTGGTATTCGGTTTTAAGAGGTTTTCTTTATCCTCGTATTGTTTCATGAAGTCCCGCGGTGAAAGACCCTTGATTTCCTTGAAATGTTTATTGAAATTTGAAATGTTGTTATATCCGCTGTTGTAGCTGGCCTCAGCTACGTTGTAGTGTCCTTCCAGTAATAATTTCGCAGCGTGTCCTATACGTACTTCTTTTACAAAATCTATCAGGGTTCGGTTGGTGTTACGCTTAAAGAAACGGCAGAATGCAGCTGATGACATGGGAATAAGATCTGCCACTTCCTGCAGGGTGATATCATTCCTGAAATTTTGAAAGATATGGTCGAATACCTTATTTATTTTTTTGGCTTCGCCGGAGTTTTCAACGGTATTGTAGAAAGGGGAAGATAATACGCTTGATGTTTCAGACTGCGACAGGATATCGAGCAGGCGTATCATCAATGCAATCCGGGTAAGTCCGGACACAAAGACCATTTGATGCATGATCATTTTCGCAGTGTGCAATGTACTGCCGGTAAATAAAACTCCTTTGGCTGCTTTCTCAAAAAGTATATTCAACTGTTTGGCTTCTGGTTTTTCCAACAGCTCCTTTCCAAGGAAATTGGGAAAGAAATGGATGACAACTGCCTGTGGAGAAATCAATGGATCGATTAACTGGTAGTACTGCCAGCAGTGAGGAACATAACTGCCCAGCAGTACCAGTTCCGGGCCATTGAAGTCTTCGATATGGTCACCGATAAATCTTTTGCCACTGCAATTTTCCAGCAATGCTATTTCAAAATTAATATGCGACTTTAATGCTGCATATTTTTTTATCTCCAGAATTTCAGATCTGACAGTAAACGATTGGTCGGGTGGGAAAGTAAAATTCTCGTATATATATTGCATAGAATGTGGGCCTTGTTAGGTGGGCTGACTATCCAAATATAGGGAAAAACCACGGAGAAATATGGCTAATCCCAGAGCCGTAATTATTGATTTTATGATCGGCAAAAAAAGTATTTGTAATGGTTAAATTAAGGGTTGTATGCTGCCTCAAAGAAGCTCATCTTTGCACTATTATCGGATTTGTTTTAGGCCGGAATAAATTGATTTTTACAAATGCTGTTTGTATTTAAAAACGGCTGTTGTAGCAACTTATCCAGCCATTTAATGTTCGTATAATAGTGTCTCATAAGCAAATAGGATATTTAACGGAGGAGGTTTTTTAACCTCTTTTTTATAATTCTCGCTGTAAACCCTGGCATCCTTCTGCAGATTAAATCATCCCGCATCAAAAAAACATTGGTAGTAATCAATTAAATAATAGGTTTAAAGCGATCTGTTGTGGTAATTTCGCGTGGAGATAAGATGTCTCTTTGGTAGCTGATCATCAAAGCGATGGATAATATCAGCCATCTCATAAAAGGTAGCTACTTTATTTACTTTAATATTTCAGGTTCATGTTTATTCTCCGGAGCACCTATTGGTTCCTATTTAACTTTTTTGTTATTGGCTTTTTTGCAAATGATTTGCGCGGGCAAAATGCGGTTGTAGTGCATTATAATTTCGGACATTCCGGTGAAGTAACCTATGCCAATGGACCCGATACGATTAGAGATCTCGCGCATCATATTGATCTGAAGAAGACAGGGCAACCGGTGTTTTTTGCAGACGCACCTGCAGACAGGAAGCTGATGGGAGAGGGGGCACTGTTATTTAAAAATAACGCAGGCTATAACAGTCTGCAGACGATAGACGCCGGAGGAGCGGGTTTTGTGATGGAAGTCTGGGCCCAGGCAAATTCCAGGCAGGACGCGCAGCAGCGCGACAAAGATTTTAAGGTGCTGGCAGGTTACGGAAATGATTCATTGGGATATCTCATCGGACAGATGGGTAATAGTTGGTCTGTTTTAATAGATGGGCGTAATGCGGGAAAGAATATGGGGACAGTAGTACCAGGTGAGTGGGTACACATTGCGTTGGTCGTGAAAGGGCGGAAGACGATCGGTTATATCAACGGTGTGAAGACACTGGAAGCTGATGGAAGCGTATCACATGCTCCCGCTTTTTTTAATGCTGGTGCTGTGGGCCGGAAAAGTTCATTTGATGGCTTAATATATGAAATGCGCCTGAGTAAATTAACGGAAGGTAAGTTTGATCCACGCCGCCATTTACTCTATAATGGCGCGCAAATAGTGCAGCAGCGGCAGTTATCGGTAGCTCAGCAACAGGCAATGATTTCCGGCGTTTTAAATACGCCCGGCGTAAAGCGTGTAACCGAATGGCCGCTATCAGGTAACCAGGCAGACTGGTTGGTAGAACGCATACATGTGCCGGCGCAGGTATTAGTGCAACCCGCCGCTGATGGACTGTCGGCGAAATTGTTGCTTACTAACGGATTGCTTTCCCGGGAGTTTTATATCAGTGGAAATATTGCGTGTACAGGTTTCAGCAATTTGTCTGATCATGCTGAGTATATAAGAGCCGTAAAGCCGGAGGCGCGTGTAATGATTGATAGCACCTGGTTTAATATCGGAGGGCTGAGTGGCCAGCCGGAAAAATCTTACCTGATGGATAGCTGGTTGAAGGACCTGGTAGCTGAACCATCCGCCTTCAGATTCGATGGTATCGAGTTAAAGCAACCTGAAGTGCGTTATCCCTGGCAGCAAAAGTATAATGCTGTACACGCAGACTGGCCTCCAAAAGGGGTGCATGTAATCATGCATTATAAGGCGCCGCTTTATAAGGGGGATTTTAAGAAAGATGTGGAGGTATTGGTGCATTATGAATTGTATGAAGGAATTCCGGTGATAGCGAAATGGGTTACTGTTGAAAATAAGGGTGGTGTTGCTTTCACCGTGCAGGAATCTGAGTCAGAAGTATTGGCGGTTAACCAGGACCAGATTAAACGACTACACGTAGAAAGCGATTATTCGTTTGCATTGGTGAATGCAGATACAGAAGGAAGTGCATTGATGCATTATAAAGGGACGCCACCTGCCTACCAGGTAGGCAGATCTACAACGGATTGGCGGGTAGACAAAGAGTATAATACGTGGGCTTCACATAATCAGGCGGAGGACAGGTTTCTGGGTTTCCCTCATCATAACCTGATGGTTAGCCGGATGCCTATGGGCCCCAATGAGACCGTGCTTCCCAGGCAACAATTTACATCGTTTGTAACATTCGAATTATTACATGACAGCGATGACCGGGAGCGTCAGAGTCTTGCGCACAGGCGTTTTTACAGAACGCTTGCGCCTCAGGTAACGGAGTCACTTCTCACCGGAGGTATTACTTCTCATGACAGGGTGGAGTTGAAAAATTTTATTGATCAGATGGGCGAGCTTGGATTTGAGCGTCTGGATATTATGGCATGGCCGGGCATATCGCATGATAACCTGGATTCGGCTTATGTGGGTCTTTGGAAAGAGATCGCCCATTATGCAGCCGCTAAAGGTATTATTATGGGCGGCTATGAGTTGCAGGTAGCATCCAGAGGGCGTGGGGCTGCGGTGGACTGTATTGATCCGCAAACAGGAAAACCAGGTAGTTTATTCGGGCAGAGTGTTTGTGTGGCCAGTGAGTGGCAGGATACTTACTATCCGAAAATGTGGAAATTTTTCGATAAAACAGGATTCATGTGTTATACCGTGGATGGCCCATATCATGGGGATGTATGTGCCTCCCTGGAGCATCCGCATCATCATAATTTATATGACTCCCAATGGGAGCAATGGAAGCAACAGGTACGTGTTTTACACGAAGCCCAGCGACGCAACATGTACGCCGCCATACCGGATTGGTATTTCCTGAATGGACAGAGTGCCACCGGTATGGGATACAGGGAGGCGAGTGCCAACCTTACTCCCCAGCAACAATTATTATTGGGGCGGCAATATATTTATGACGGCACCTGGCATAAAGCCCCCACCATGGGCTGGATGACGCTGCAGTTGGTGGGTTTTTACACAGGTGATCCACGTGTTGGCCTGGAACCATTGTCGCAACACCTGGACCGATATGAGGTCGGATTATTTCAGCATCTCGCCAGCGGCTGTCAGTTTACATTGCGGGGTAAGCGCTTATACGATACCCCGGAAACAAAAGCAATGGTAGCCAAATGGACAAACTGGTTTAAACAACACAGGGCTATTCTAACATCTGATATCATCCATATTGCCCGCCCTACGGGGCGGGACCTGGATGCCATGTTTCATGTGAATTCCAGTATTGAGGAAAAAGGAATGCTCGTTATATTTAATCCGACAGATAAGGCAATCACCAGGCAAATGAAGGTGCCTGTATACTATACCGGGATTACCGGTAATGCAAAAGTGACTGATAAGGATGGTAATATTAGCAGCTATGCAGTTGATGCCCATCATGAAATATCGCTGCAGGTATCTATTCCACCAGGAGGTTATGCATGGTATGTAGTAAAGGAATAAGTCGCATTGAATTTTAATCTTGTTTGCAAATGACGATAAAATAATAGGCATCACCTTAGGTATTTTAATACCTATTTCCGTATCCATATAATTTCTTTATAGGAAATGATATTTCCGTTTGTGAAATAATATATTTGTATATACATTTACAAATAGTTACTTCCAGGTTATTTCTTTCCTGTGGAAATTTTTTTATAAAAGTTGGATATGAAGTTATTTTCTATTGCTTTGTTAGTGCTGCTGCCATTTTTTTTGAATGCGCAGCGGCGGCCAAATATTATAGTAATTCTTACAGATGATGCAGGTTATGCGGATTTCGGTTTCCAAAAGGGAAATAGCGTAGAAACACCTAATATCAATGGGCTTCAACAACATGGAATCACTTTTTCGCAGGCGTATGTTACTGCTCCCAATTGTAGTCCATCACGTGCCGGATTACTGACAGGCAGGATGCAGAATAGGTTTGGTCATGAATATAACCTGGTTAATCCGCAGCCATTGAATGGAACGAGTCAGGACAGCCTGGGACTTCCGCTTTCACAAAAGCTGATGCCTTCCTATCTGAAGGAACTAGGCTATTCCACAGGCATTATTGGAAAATGGCATGAAGGACTTGCGCCTTATTATAGCCCTTTAAAAAGAGGATTTGATTATTTTTTTGGGACACTCGAAGGTAGTAGTCCCTATTTTACCGGGAAGGCAAAAGAAATAGAACGGAATGGTACACCAGTGAATCCGGACAGCCTTTCCTATTTAACAGATGCTTTGGGGGATGATGCAGCAGCGTTTATCGGCCGGCAAACGCAACCCTTCTTTTTATATCTTGCTTTTAATGCACCACATGTGCCTTTACAGGCCAAAAAAGAATACCTGGATAAATATCTGCAACGGTATAACTCGATGGCGCGCGCAACAAATGCAGCCATGACACAGTCCATCGATGATAACGTAGGGAAAGTATTAAAAGCATTAACGGAAAAGAATATACTTGAAAACACCCTGATTATATTTACAAACGACAACGGCGGCCCGCTTGCTTCCAATGGTTCAAATAACGAGCCTTTGCGAGGCGCAAAAAAAATGATGTACGAAGGGGGCATCCGGGTACCTATGATTATTCATTGGCCCGCAGTTATTAAACACACTGAAAAATCAGATCAGGTAATTTCCACGCTTGATCTCTTGCCATCATTTATTGTCGCTGCCGGGGGGAAACCTAACCTTCAATACCTTGATGGTGAAAATATATTGCCTTTACTATATGGTAATAAAATAAAAAAAATGAGAACCTTGTACTGGAGGCAGGGGAAAGTAGGCGCTATTCGTGATGGAGACTGGAAGCTGATTTATTTTGAGCATAATGGTTTTCAACCAGAACTATACAATCTTGTATCGGACGTTAGTGAATCCAATGATCTTTTTCGAAAGCATGCCGCTGTTGCGACCCGGTTACTGAAAAAGTATAAACAATGGGCCTCCAGTTTAGCTAAGCCTTTATGGAGCGGAGGACCCGGTGATACAGACGTATTGGAAATGTACAAGGTGAATGAAAATTTGCAGGAAAAAATTAAAGGGAAATAAGAACAGCATCCCTGAAGACCTGGATAGTGCATTAAGAACACCCATCATAGTCAGCATTACTTTTTCATTGTGTAGACTCCGTTGATGCTATGCCTGGCACCAGCTATATACCTATAGTAACACTGCAGGGGAGGTGGACTTGATGCGGGGATGAGTTCCGGATGTATAACCCCGATGAAATTGCATCCGCAAATGGATAGAGGCCAGAACCGGCCATAGCAGGGCTGCTTCAGTACCAGGGCTGTAGCTGGGGAAAGAGATAGACTATTGAAAGGGTACAGGTATAAGGGTTTATTTATCAAAATATCTCCGGGGCAGGATCGCTTTATTCGAGTTGAATGACAGCTGGATATATGTGTGGCCAGGTGAGTTTGGCCGGCAATATCGCCCGCTTTGGATAAGTACGTTTTTTAGCATACCTGGGTACTTGTGGTGCTGTTACCGCAATAATATCGGCCGCCATATATTGTCTGTTGCCCGATGGGCCATCGCTGTACATTGCTCTCACCTGGAAAACTACTACCAGTGAACCTTCCCCGGGTACATCCAGCGAAACATTTGTTTCCTGGAAAGTGGTATCCGGATCTATCATGAGCGTAACCGTTTCGCTACCCACCACCCGACGTGATTTAAAATCAATGCGCGTTGCGATCACTTTTACTTCCAATGCAGCCAACCCTTTATGCCCGGCGATGGTTTGCGCGGGAATATTTAATATCCCGTTCCTGCACAGCCGGGGAGCTACCGTAAAGAAACGATCTACGCCGGTATGCTGATTGAAGCGGAAGCCGGTCATGGCGGCGTGATGATCACCGGCAGCAATGAGTAGCTTGTTGAGCCGATTGATGTGGCCGCCGTCACAATGGATATCCAGGTGAGGGTAGAAAGCCTTACGGATAAAAGCGCCTTTCCTGCTGGCGACGCCAAAGCGGCGGGATGCGCGGCGGGTAGCAGTGGTTTGCCGTACGCTTTCAGGCATGGAGCGCAGGAAGTATTCGCCATTGCGCTTATACCCAATGAGAGGACCGAGTTTTCCCGTAAAGGGAAGGATAGACATTTGTTTTGCCATAGGAGGTTATTTTGATTACTATAAATATAAGATAATTCGGGGAACGTGTTTGCGGGATAGGTGGAAGATTAGCTAAAGCTAATGTCATTAGAATTGTATAATATTCAAAGATAGTTTGATAGGATTTGAGTGTCGGGATGACCAGGTTCGAACTAGCGATGATGTTAATTAAACATCTTTATTTGCAAAGAATAGTTGGAAATTCCATCTTCAAAGTAATTAACCTATTGTAGAGCCAGAAATAATTGCATATTTAATCAAGTGGCAGAATTTTTTTTTCTATTCACCCAACCTTTTGCTGTTGAGCCCCCGTTTACTTTAGTAAATAAACTGAATAGTATGAAAAATATGCCACTCTATTTAATGGGCCTCGTCCTGTTGGCTTTTGTTGTTTTTGGCTGCCGCAAACAGATGCAGGTAAATCCTACCGATGATCCGCTGTCATCCAGTTTTGCCAAAAAGGATTCCAGCCATCCGGGTGATACGATCCCACACGATACCATACATCATCCCGGCGACACGATTCCTCATCATCCTGGCGACACGATTCCACATCATCCCGGCGATACCATTCCTCATTATCCAGGCGATACTATTCCGCATCACCCGGGCGACACCATCCCACATTATCCAGGCGATACTATTCCGCATCATCCTGATTCCACCCGGCATCGGCGGTAACTTTTCGTGATTGTTGTTCAACGCGCCGGATGACGGCGCATGCCATAAAATTATTATACTCACAATATTTATTCAAACAAACGTTGCCTTCACCTAAATGTGATGGCAACGTTGCTATTTCTTACTGTCTAGGAAAACACCCATTGGAAGATATTTTACAACTGATAGCGGAATGTGCCGACAATAACCGTCTAAGCCAGGAAAAGCTTTACTATAGGCTTTATCCGGCATTTTTTTTACTATGTCGTAAATTTTTCAGTGACAACAATGACGCGTTGGAAGCATTGAATGATGGTATGATTTTAGTTTTCCGGCACATAAAAAAATACGATGCAACCAAAGGAGCGTTCTTTAACTGGGCTTATACGGTTGTCAGAAATGCGGCACTGGATAAGCTAAAACAACATAAATGGCCGGAACACCAGGAGCTGGATATTTTTTTGCCGGAGAAAAAAGAGAACCTATTGGGCAAGCTGGAATGGAAGGATATTTATAAACTACTGGATTGTCTTCCTCCTGCTACCAGGACCATTTGTTCTTTATATTATCTGGAAGATTTATCCATTAAGGAAATCAGTGAACGGCTGAAACTTAGTGCAGGTACTATAAAATGGCATCTGAGCGAAACACGAACCCGGTTAAAGCCCGTATTTATAGCATACTATCTGAATAAATAATTACATCTGTGAGCGCATCTAACTTAGGCAACGATTATATAAACGAGGAAAATTCACCTATTCCTATTCCTCCTGCAAAGGATGGATGGGCAGATATGGAGCGCAGGCTAAATGCCACTCTACCGGAGGTGCACCTGAATAAAAGACTACCATTTTTACACAAAGCAGCTCTGCTGGCCGGAATTGTGGTTGTTTCCAGTATTGCATTTGCTATCGCTTACCATGCCATTATCCGACCAAACACCAACCATTCACTCCAACTACATCCTACCTTAACAGATACCTCATCAGCAGGAATGCCCGCTGATGAAAATATGGATACCTTACCACACAACTATTTCTCTCTGGAAAAATATTTACCGTCAACATCGGGCATAGTTGGTGCAGGGGGAATACACAGCATACCTCCCGTTATTCTCATATCTGACATCAACAGTACAGGAGTGAATACTAAACCTTCTGCAGACGAGGCCAGTGCCGGCATTGAGGTGAATGCTACCCGCACTGAACGTCAAACGGCCACAGGAAATAACCTTAACACGGACGTCCGTAATACTGGTGTCAACGCTACAACTGTTGCACGCAGAGAAACAAAAGGTACGACCGTTCATCCGGTGACACCTGGTCCCGGTAGCCGGGCAGGGGGGAGTCGGGCTACTCATCATGCAGGTACAGGAAGAGATATCAGTATCAATAAGAAAAAGAACGCTGCTACTAAGCTGGATACCAACAACGCCAGCCCGAAACCATCCGCTAACCATACTTCAGGGGATCTTAACATTGCCGGTGCTTCTGCCATTCTATTTCCTGAAGTTAATATCAATGCTTCCTTCAGCGCATCGGAAACTTCCCGGCTGTTACTGCAATCGCTGCCGCTATATGCTGGAAATGGGAGCGCATTGCGTCATCAGCCACCCAACAACATCGCCTCACATCTTAATATAATCAGGAAACATGAATTACCGGAATGGCAACTGTTTCTACAATGGCAGCCGACTATTCCGCTTTCCGGCAGCACTCATTATTTAAGCGGTCCCAATGGAAACAACCAGGTGTATCGTCTGCTGATACCGGGTATCCGAGCTGTCAGGAAATGGAATGCCAACTCCATTTCACTGGATCTGACACCTTTTACGGCACAGATGTATAATGATCCGCTGATCCGGGAAAGTGAAAGCAGGAACGCCGACAGCTCTATCAGCAAAATCAAAACAATGCTGCGCAAAGAATTCGGAGCCAGCATTGCACTACTTTACCACCGCCGTATTTTTGAACAGTGGCAGGTGGCCGCAGGCATTCAATTTAATTACTGGATGAACCGGTCTACTGATGTGCAAACTGTCTTCTATCGGCCATGGGGCAGCAATGCCACAGATTCAAGCAACAGGTTGGTAAAAGAAAGTAGTCAATGGCAACAGTGGAAGATACCGCTGGAGGTGTATTACAATGCCCCGCGCTGGCAGGCAGGTGTACGGGTGGAGATGCCACTTAATACCAACCGTAGCGACAGTATGACCGCCAGCATAAAAGCACCTGTTCAGTTACAGCTGATGCTCCGATACAAACTGCTGACGCGGCGTAAATAATCAGGAAGTGTTGATAGCTAATTTTAGGATTTAAGGAACAGGTAGCCATTCTGTAACCTGGCAATAGCCCTATTACAGGACGACAGGGAAGGGCTACCTTTTTTTAATTGTATCAAAAAATAATTTGATTTTTAAAAAATATAATATTTATATTTGAGTGTGTACTGAGAATTGTTCCGAGAATTATTTCAGTTAGTTATCCGACCCAACAGACAAACCAAATCTAATCAGTTTTCCAGAGTAGCATAATAATCAATAGAGCAGAGCCCTTTATCGTATTTAGTTTATGTCACAACTATAACCCGTTCCCGTGAAATCTTCATTTTTCATGATTGGATGCTGCATGCTTATATGTGTCCAGGCATTCGCTCAATCTGACAGTTTAGCTTATAAAGAGAAAAAGCCCTTGCCTGCCGATGAATGGCTTGTAAAATTAGACGGTACCACCGCGCAAACGCAGGAGAAATTACTGATGGCCACGAAAAGGAGTCTGCAAAAGCTCCGGATGCAGGAAGATAAATTATTGAGTAAAGTAAAGAAGAAGGATACTTTATTAAATAATGGATCACTGCTATCAACAGCCGCCTTTTATGAAGGATTACAGAAAAGGATAAATTCCGCGAAACAATTACCTGCACAGGCTTTCTCTGACGTATACAGCAGCAAACTGGATTCCCTGAAAACAGCCATGAAATTTCTTTCCCAGCGCAATCTGCTGCAATCTGTTCAGGCACAGAAACAGTACCAGCAGCTGCTTTCCCAATATAGTGACCTGCAGCAGAAATTTAATGAAACAGGTAATATCAGCCAGTTATTGATGGATCGGCAACAACAGTTATTGGATAAGATACCACAGCTGGGACGTTATAAGGGATTCCGGAAAATGCAGGAACAGGTGGCTGGTTACCGTTCAAAAATAGATGCGTGCAAAGAGATATGGGAGAATCCTTCCAAGCTGGAAAGTAAGCTCACCGGCCTGTTAGCAGGTAACCCCGATTTCCGTAATTTCTTTAAAAATAATTCTGACCTGGGCAGCATCTTTCAACTGGGCAGCGGCCAGGGTAGTGCTGCAAATGCGGCTAATCTGCAGACCAGGGAGGCCGTGAACCAGGTTATAACGCAGCGCACCGGTTTGGCCGGCAATATACAGTCAACCATACAGGAAAGTCTTCCATCCGGCGCCGGCCAGGTGGACGGTATGTTGTCTGATCTGCAGGGATTGACAGATCTGAAAAAAGAGGATCTTGGTATAACAGGCACCCATCCTGGCTTTAAGCGCAGGAAATCTCTTCGTGAAAGATTGGAGTATTCCACCAATATACAAACTGTGCGTGCTGATAACTTCTTTCCGGCAACAACAGACCTTGGCCTTTCTATAGGCTACCGGTTTAATGAACGTAGCACGGCCGGTTTGGGATCGAGCGGAAAGATAGGCTGGGGGAAGGGATTTCGGGATATCAATATCACAGGACAGGGCTTATCCCTGCGTTCATTCGCAGACATAAAACTTAAAGGAAGCATCTGGATCTCCGGAGGTTGGGAATTTAATTACCAACAACCATTTCATACGCTGCGAACACTGCAACAGGTATCTGACTGGAAACAGAGCGCCCTGCTTGGAGTAACCAAAAAACTACATATTGGTTCCGGATTATTTAAGAGCTATGAAATAAAGCTCCTGTACGATTTTCTATACAGATACCAGATTCCAGTCACCACGCCATTTAAATTCAGAATAGGTTACAGTTTATAAAACCCATTATTCTTATGCTATGAAATTACTATTAAGAAGCCTTTGCCAGGCCCTCTTCCTTTGCGCCTTTTTTCATACGACGCTGATAGCCCAATCATTAAAATCTTATGTTCCTCCGGGCCCCAATGCTGCCAGTCTTGGGGTTTATGGACAGGTACCTGTCAGCGAGTATAGCGGTGTACCGGAAATCAGTATTCCGCTTCACACCATCAGTACCGGGGACTTTAACATGCCGGTATCTATATCTTACCACGGAAGGGGATTCAGGACTGCCGATGAGGCTTCCTGGGTAGGACTGGGGTGGGCATTGAACATAGGTGGGGTGATCACCCGGTCCAAACGTCAACTGGATGATTTTGCCCAATGGGGATATTTCAGAAAGAATACTTTTCCTCCGGGATTTCCTGATTTGTGTCATGAGGATATAGATCAGGAGCCGGATATGTTCTATTATAACTTCAATGGATATACGGGGAAGTTTGTATTGGACGTAGGAACAGGCGGGCAACCGTTTACGCTTCGTTCCTTTACCCAGGAGAATATACGTTTTGAATACGACATGATCAATTCTGCCTGGATGCTTACTACTGATGACGGTGTAAAATATGTGTTTGCCAAAACTGAAATGACTACGGAACGTACGATCAGCCCGGCAGCAGAAGGCCCCAATAAGGATAAATCAGAAACATACATTTCCAGTTGGTTTATCTCTGCTGTTATTTTACCGGATAATTCCAGGATCACCTACACTTATCAGACACCGCTGAATACTAAAATATCCAGATCTACTTCTTCATCGGTCACCTCTTCCCTGGTATCTATATATCCCGCCGAGCTGGGCAGCGGTTGCTGCGCACCTGGATCCGTTCAGCCGGGAACGTTCTACAGCTACTCCAACACCACTATTTTGTCCGATGATGTGGTATTAACCCAGGTGGATTATCCGACAGGAAAGATAGTGCTGAACACCAGCAACAGAACGGATCTGCAGGTAGGACCAGGGTTGCCTCCCAGTAAAAAGCTGGACAAAATAGATATTTACATGAAGGTTTCAGGGGCAGACGTTTATCTGAAGTCATTTCAGATGGGCTACGATTACTTTAGCTCCGGCAGTACTGCTCCTCCGGCTATTTCTACCCGTTTGCGGCTACGAAGTATTAATGAAAAAACCCAGACAGCTGCTTTTAAACCGTACTCGTTTTATTACATCAGTGACTATGTGTATGATAAATC
Source organism: Chitinophaga sp. RAB17 (assembly GCF_052114225.1). Classification (NCBI taxonomy): domain Bacteria; kingdom Pseudomonadati; phylum Bacteroidota; class Chitinophagia; order Chitinophagales; family Chitinophagaceae; genus Chitinophaga; species Chitinophaga sp. RAB17. Next base: position 458,809 of record NZ_JBFREI010000006.1, read on the forward strand.
TTCCTATGGAGGATTTATGGGAAGCAACGGTATTATACAGTCTATCGTTTATCCTACCGGTGGTAGTACCCGTTTCCAGTTCGAACCTAATGAGGCCGCTAGTCTCATCCCAGGTCCGAAAGGATTACGCATCAGGCAAATCTATGCCATGGATCCGGCCAATAAACTCGATGTCCGCAATTTTGAATATACCGGTGGAAAGCTCATGGGAGATGAATATGAATTCTTCTCCGCAGACGTGACAACGCCCATTACATTACAGCCCGGCTCCTGTTGTTCCTACCAGACTACTATCTATGGATCAATGCGTCGCAAAATTGTTGCTTCGGCTAACTATTCCACCATGAGCGAAACGGTAAATGGTACTACGCTCGGATATGATAAGGTGGTTACTTATTTTGGTGAGAATGGTGAGAATGGCAAGAGAGAGGCTTACTTTGAAAACGTTGTGCCTCCGGCCACCAATTATCATTCAGGTATTTTTCCTGTTCCGGTGCCCCTGGATATATCTGCCAGAAATGGAAATCTGAATGAGGAATATACTTATAGTAAAGTAAATGGTGCTTATGTGCTGGTAAACCGGGTCCATAATGAATATTCCTCCGCTAACGCCACAGTGATGCATGTAAGGCGCTTTGCTTATGACAAGTGTGAGGATTTTCCTTATAATATTACTACTGAATGGATCCGGCCAAGTCTTCAAACAGTATACAATTATGATCAGAATGGTGCCAATCCGGTGATCAATACCACCCAGTATTATTATGATCAGACTGGCAATAGTCACCCAACACGAATCGTCAGTACCGATAGCAAGAACAATACGATTCAAACAACCAATCACTATGTGCAGGAAAAAGCATCCCTGCTGGGCGGTGTTTATGCAGCAATGCTGAGTAAGAACATGATAGGTGCAGTGATAGATGAAGATTATCTCAAGGACAATGTTTTGCTGACAAAGAAAAGCAGGACTTATAAAGACTGGTTCAATAATGGAAAAGTAATCAGGCTGAATGAAGAATATATTCAGAAGGGACCTATCGGAAGTCAGCAACTCGAAATGAGGTACAATGATTACCTGGAGAATGGGAAAGTGGCTTCCTTCTCCAAGAGTGGGGGCAAACCTGTTTCTTACATCTGGGGATATGATGATACTTACCCCATTGCAGAAGTTAATAATGCGTCATTGCAGCCTGTCAATGAAATGATACCAAGGAGCTATGTGGCAGGTCAGTTTCTGGATTTGGGCGGACCCACATCATCGTTTAACTCTACGCCCTTTAGAACCAATCTCGGTCAATCCGTCACTTATACCATCAAAGTGATCATGGAAGGTACCAATCCGAGCGGGATGATTACGGTAAACCTGCGAAGCAGCAACGGAGTTATACATAGCTCCACTCATTATAGCGCCAATACCTATACCGAAACTGCACAGTTGCCAGATGGAACTGATTCCTATTATTTTTCGGTGAACTGGACCGGGGTGCAGGCGACTTTGGCCAGGGTAGACATCAAAATTAATTATAACGAAGCCCGTGTACATAAAAGCATCTTCCACACCAGCTTTGAAGACCTGACCACTGGTTTTCAGAACGAAGGTAAAACAGGTAGCAAAAGTATTACCGGTCCCTTTAATGTACCGATGCCCTGGACGGTAGGGAAATATATATTGTCGTGGTGGGAAAAAACAGCTGGCAGTAGCGGTGCATGGATATACAAGGAACAACCTGTCAATATCACTACCACCAACGCTGCCGACTATACGATCGGGAGTAGTACGGTTTTGCTCGATGAGGTACGCCTATATCCCGCTGATGCACTGATGCGCACTTACACGTATAAGCCCGGTATTGGTATGTTGACCAAGTGTGATGAAAGAAATGTTGTTACCTATTATGAATATGATGATCTGCTGAGATTGAAAATAATCAGGGACGAAGACCGGAATATCCAGAAGACAGTCGACTACAACTATAAAAACTATTAACTCATTTAACGACACCCGTATGAAACGATTTTTCCATCACAGGTTCGTAGTCAGGTTGCTGCTAATAATCTGTTCCTCCCTTTTTTCATTAAAAGGCTTTTCCCAATTTACGATATCCGGTCCTACCTGCGTAATAGCTGGTTCCTCCAACTATTACGCTATTGGAGGCGACTGGAGCATCAGTACCAACATGCTCTGGTGCACAGATAATGGCTTGATTACAGGTACCAGCAGTAGTGGTAGCTGTAGGTCTGGTACACCTTTGCCTTCTATCCAGATCACCTGGGGGAGCCCTGGTACAGCAACGGTGACCTGTCAGTTAAGTGGCAGAAATGCCAGTCTTGCAGTAACTGTTGTAGCCCCATTTACGCCTGGTAATATTACCTCGGCTACTACTCAGCAGATTGCTTATAATAACGTACCGGCCACTATCACTTGCGCACCGGGAACAGGGGGCACCTGTAATCCCTCATTTGTTTATCAATGGCAATCTTCTGCAGATAATACTAACTGGACGGATATTGGCGGTGCTACCGGGATTAATTTGTCTTTCTCCACCGGACTTACCAATACTACTTCTTACAGGAGAAAAACTGTTTCCGGAAGTACAGAAGGATACTCTAATGTGGCCACTGTTTATGTAACAGCGCCATTGGTAGCTGGTAATATCGGACCTGCCTCACAAAATATTGTGTACTACCAGGCCCCCGCCACCATTACGGGACCTGCGGCGTCAGGAGGCGACTGCAGCGGCAACTATATCTACCAGTGGCAGTCCGGTACGAACGGAACTAATTTCACCGATATCAGCGGCGCCAATGGCGTATCCCTGGTATTTCAGGGAACCTCGGATCTTACTGTCAATACCTATTTCAGAAGAAGGGTAACCTGCGGTAGCGCAGTAGGGTATACCAATAATGCTTTGGTAAAAGTATTTCCGTATTTATCTGCCGGTTCTCTTCAGGCAACAAATACACAGGTCATCTATAACACCAGTCCCGGTATCATACAGGGAACACCTTCTACCGGAGGAAGCTGTGATGGGGCTTATGTTTATAAATGGATCAAAAGTCCGGACGGTAACCAATTTGAAGTGATCAATGGCGCCACCGGCGTAAGCTATACACCTGGCCCCCTGACGGCAACTACCTTTTTCTACCGTCAAACTATCTGTGGTACTGATCTGGTGAGTGCGAATACCGTGCAGATTACCGTGGCACCTGCATTGCAGGGTGGCAGCATTTCAGCACCGGTGTTAAATATACCCAGCGGCACACCATCCGGTAATATTACCGGTACTGCTGCTGCCGGTGGAAATTGTAACGGTGCTTATAGTTACCAGTGGCAGTCTTCTCCCAATGGGGTCATGTTTACCGATATTCCGGGCGCTACTACCATAAATTTTGATCCCGGAATACCCACTGCCACTACTTCTTACAGGCGCGTGGTAAGTTGCGCAACAGAAACATCTTTCAGCAACATAGTCACTGTTGTAGTGCAGCAGGCTCCCGCCGATGCGCTTAATATGAACTATATCCGTACCCGTAGCTTCCTCAAACCCCTTATCGTGGATGAGGCGGTGGCAGATGCCCAGGCCAATCCAGAAGAGGTGCGGCAGGTAACGGAATACTTCGATGGCCTTGGCAGGTTGATCCAGAAAGTGTCTAAACAGCAAAGCGGGAGTGGAGCTCCTGCTGACCTGGTGCAACCGCTGGAATATGATGTATACGGAAGGGAGAGCAATAAGTATATGCCGTATGTATCGGCCGGAGCTGATGGCAATTACAAGATCAACCCACTGACGGAACAACAGAGTTTTAATGCGGCCCAGTTTCCCGGCGAATCCTCTTTTGTGGAGAAAGTGAGTTATGAAGCATCTCCACTTAACAGGGTTATTAAAACCAATGCTCCGGGTGCCAGTTGGTCCGGCAGCAACAGGGGTGTTGGTGTACAATTCCTCACCAATACTACTGCAGATGAAGTAAGGATCTGGAATATAAATGCAGATGGTACTTATACTTCGCCTTCTGCCTATCCCGGCGGTACACTTTACAAATCCATTACCACCAATGAGAACGGCAAGCAGGTGGTGGAGTATATTGATAAAAACAATAACCTGGTACTGAAAAAAGTCCAGCTGGCGGATGCTCCCGGTGTTAATCACACTGGATGGTTATGTACTTATTATGTTTATGATGATTACAAAAACCTGGTGATGGTGATACAGCCGGCCGGGGTAGAGTTGCTGATTAAGAATGCCACCTGGAATCCGGCCGCTGTAGCAAATCTGATTACACAGTATTGTTTTGAGTATGCTTACGATGTACAGGGAAGAACGATATCCAAAAGAATACCCGGAGCCACGCCAATATACACCGTGTATGACCAGTGGGGGCGGGTAGTATTAACACAGAGCGGAGAATTACGGAAGACCAACAAATGGATCTTTACCAAGTACGATGGTTTGGACAGGGTGGTGATGACTGGCTTTTATTCAGATGGTAGCCATATTGGTTTGGCGCAGATGAAGAGCTATGTGGACGCCAGTACCCCTACACTTGCCCGTGCAGAAAAAAGAGATATTGGCACTGCCCATGGTTATACCACCAGTCTCAGTTTTCCGTCGGTGTTGAATCCGCCTTTTCTTACCGTGAGTTATTATGATGACTACGACTGGTGCAGCACACAGGGTGTCAATGCGGTCAAAAATAACAGCTACGACAGCAAGCTGCCGGCTGCTTCCAATACAGTTTATCCCTATCCGCAGTCCATTGCACAGGGTACACAAATAAGGGGTTTGACTACCGGTGTGAAGAACCTGATACTGGACGATGGGAATACGGCTACGGTGAGCGTGAATTTCTATAATGTCAGGCAGCAACTGGTTCAGTCACAGACCAAACAGCAAACGGGAGGGATAGACATTATCACTACCCAATATGACTTTGCAGGAAGGATAAATGCAAGTTATCTCAAGCAGGAGAAAGCGGGTGCTAATGCACAGGTACATGAAGTACTTACCCGCAACACCTACAATCATGTGGGACTGCTGAGCGTGCGTAAGAAAATATCCTCTTCACTGGCGGCCGACAAACCGGAACAGTCCATTGTTACCTACGAATACAATAAACTGGGTGAACCGCTGCGCAAGAAGCTGGGCGCTAACGACGGAGCCCTGGAATCAGTTGATTATACCTACAATGTAAGAGGATGGGTGAACGGCATCAACAGCGATTATGTGAAAGGTAATGGCACCCACTATTTCGGTATGGTGATCGGATACGATAAAACTGATGCAGGTATCCCGGGCACGGCTTACCAGGCGGCCAGGTTCAATGGCAGTATCGGTGGAGTAGTATGGAAAAGTAAGGGAGATGGGATACTCCGCAAGTATGACTACAGCTATGATAACCTGGATAGGCTGAATAAGGCTGATTTTACCCAAAACCAGGACAACAGTGGTTGGTCTGCCGCCAGTGTTGATTTTAGTGTATACGGGGCTCCTGAGCATGGTAATAAGATTGGGTACGATGCCAACGGTAACCTGTTGAGCCTTTTCCAGAACGGCCTGAAAATAGGGGCTTCCGCACCGCTGGATAAGATGCGCTATACCTATGCTGCCGGCGGGAGCAGTAACCAGTTACTGGCAGTAACAGAAGATGCATCCATCGGGCTTACCAATAATAAGCTGAGTGATTTTACAGATGTTAACCGGAGTAACGATGATTATTCTTATGACGCCAATGGCAACATGCTAACGGATAAGAATAAACGAATCAGCAATATTGTTTATAATCACCTGAACCTTCCCCGGATCATCACGCTGCTAAAGAGTGACGGAACATCCAAAGGTACCATAGAATATATCTATGATGCCTCGGGAAATAAGCTGACAAAAAAGATAAATGAAACAGGCAAGCCGGTAAAAATTTTCCAGTATCTCGACAATGCGGTATATGAAGATGACCAGCTGAAATACTTCCAGCATGAAGAAGGCCGTATCCGTTTTACGAAAGGTATAGGTGGCAGCCTGGGCAGGTATGATTTTGACTACCTGTTAAAAGACTACCTGGGCAATGTCCGGATGGTATTGACAGAGGAAGTACAGACGGACGCTTACCCTGCATTATCCTTTGAAGGTGCATCCGGTAGTCCCGAGGTGGTAACTCAGGATAGTAATTATGAGAATCGAGCTGGTAACAGCATCGCTGTTGCCAGCAGCCGGACTGCCTGGCCTTCTGCTTATAAAGCCAATAACCCGGTAGCACCCGGCACGGTGAATGATTACGGTATGCTGGTGAAAAAGAGCGCTGGTGCCATTGGTGGAGCTAAGCTGCTGAAAGTGATGAGTGGTGACAGGCTGCATGTAAAGGTAGACTACTGGTATGATGTACCCAATGCTAATAATACCGGCGCCAATGGAGCGCAAAGCATTGTCGCCAGTCTGTTGAATGTACTTACCGCAAGCGCAGTGCCTTCTGAACTGATCAAGGGTAATGTATCAGCTATTACGAGTGGACTTTCCGGCAACGCTGACCTGGCAAATCTGCTGAATACCAGCCCCGCCACCAGCGGTACCAACCAGGCCCCCAAGGCATATCTGAACATTATATTCTTTAATGAGCAACTGCAGTTTGACAAAGTAAACAGTAAAGTTTTCCCTATAGGTTATATCAGTAATAAGGTAAAACAGACGATTGATAAATCGTTGTCCAATGCCATCAATGTCAATAAGAACGGATATGCCTATATCTATTACAGTAATGAAACAGAGGAAGCGGTATACTTCGACAATTTCCAGGTAACGCAGCAACGTAGTGCGATTCTTGAGGAAACGCATTACTATCCTTTTGGAGGAAGGCTGGAAGGTATTTGCAGTAAGGCATTCGGCAAGCAGGTCAACGATTTTCAGTTTGGCGGTAAGGAGTTGCAAAGTCGTGAATTCAGTGACGGGGAAGGATTGCAATGGCTGGATTTTGAGGCACGCATGTACGATCCACAGATCGGCAGGTGGTTTACCCCGGATCCGCGGGCAGATGAAATGAGGAGGTGGTCGCCTTATAATTACGCTTTTGATAACCCTATCAGGTTCGTTGATCCGGATGGAATGTCACCTGTTGATGGTCCGGGTCCCCGTAACAGGATGGACCAAATGATGGCCAATTATATAGCGAGAGGATTGAGGGTTCCGGGACGGGATAATGGAGATCATGGCGTGGATCCAAAACTGCAGGCTTACTTTAACTTCATGATGGATAAAGCCATCCCTGCAAGTAAGCCTTTTGTAAAAGCAATGGATTTTGCGCAGGAAGTTGTAGAAGGATTTGTACCTTTCGTAGACGCCGCTAAAGAGTTTAAAAAAGGGAATTACATTACCGGCGTATTATATGCTGCCGTTGACGTGGCAGGAGAGTCGTTACTAAAGGGGGCCGCTAAAGGCCTCACCAAGGTGACGATGAAAGTCGCCGAGAAAGTCCTGGTAAAGGAAATATCGGAGCAGGCGGTGAAAATGGCTGAAAGGGCCACGGTGAGGGTGGTGGTAAACGGAAATGAGCATTTAATTCCGAAAGGACTGACCAATACAGAACTGATACAGTTTGGCGCCAATGAGGCAGAAAGGATAGTAGGTGGTACGGGGAGATACGCGGGGACGCAGAAACACACTTATGTGAATGCACTTCTGGATAGGTTTGAACGTATCGATGGATCAAGGGGTTTCCAGTACGATGTGTATTTTGGACCTGAAAACGGTAACGGGCGCGGGTTCCTGGATTTATGGGATCCGCAGAATAATATGATATATGATTTTAAATTTGGGTATCCAGACAAAACACCTGCTATGTTGAACAATTCTCCCCAAATGGTCAGGTATCGTAATGAGTTTAGAGGTTCATCATCAACAATTATCAAACCAACTAACTAAGAATGACGGAGAAGGTATCAAGTAAAACGATTACACAGGAATGGCTGAAATCCTTGCCGGGTCTGTCGATGTATTCAGGTACAAGACTATTTAAGATACTCGGACCACTGGTTATAGGGGTAGAAATAATTAAGATCCCCGCCAGGGGACGTTATGCACCCTATTTTGTTTTTATTCCGCTGGTCGATCTAAAGGAGGATGGAAAAGCAAGGGGTACACAAATAGTCATACAGGCAAGAGATACAGATAACAGGCAGTTATTTATATCTGAAGAACAGTATGATGCTATACCACCGACAGCAATTGATTGTGTACTTACGCAATTCAGCATTTCTTTGGATCAGGATATAACACAGCAGGCACTTTACAGGATGATTGATAATTTTACGGGATGGATCGAAGTGAAAGCGCGAATCAGATATCTGATAGATTTCCACCTGATAAAATTACATACGGCACTTTATCTCGATGACGAAATACAGATACAGGAAAGTCTGAGAAGCATCAGGGAAGAAACTGCAGCTGTTCCTGAGACTACGCTGATAGCATGGTTTGGTGACTTAGCCTGGGAGCAACGGTTGAATACAATGGTAACAAACCGGGCGGCTTACCTGGAGCAGATAAGGGAAAAGATAAAAAAAGATAAAAAGTTGTCGAAACTTCCGAGGAATGACATTTATCGTTGATGATCCGGACTGGTGTAATAAAAGAAGAGCGCTGCAGGGATGCAGCGCTCTTCTTTTATTACATAACCCAGCATGAGTTGTCAGCTGATATTGGGCAAAATTAAAAAAGCCCGCAGATACAATATCTGCGGGCTTTTCGGCATATCGTGTAACAAAGCGCTACTATGATTTTAGCCATTTTGTCGGGACGACTAGATTCGAACTAGCGACCTCTTGCACCCCATGCAAGCGCGCTACCGGGCTGCGCTACGTCCCGTTTTACCGGTATTCCCCCGTTGGACGGGGATGCAAAAGTAGCCAATTATTTTATTTTTCAAAATATTAAGTATACTTTTTTATAAAATATTTCAAATATAAACTGTTAGCCTTATCTATCGGCACGGATTGGCGCCGGGTACCTCGCAGGGCGTTATGAAGGTGATGAAGTATCAGCTTCGATACTTGATTTAAACACCTGGCAATTTTGAAAATTAATTTATTAAAAATAATATTTTCATTTTGTGTTAGTTGATGTACCTGGTAATAACTTTATCACTATTAATATTTTATCAATGCCTACATTTACAGCCATAATATCTGTGCTATTAATTTAGTTAACCAAAGCCATATAATGTAATCACATGAAGTATTATTTATCCCTGTTATTCCTCTCGTCAGGATTGTATCTGCATGCACAACAAAAAACAAATCTTATCGCCGATACCGGCAACATCGGCATCGGAACACGAACGCCCACTGCTTTGCTGCACGTGAACGGCGGCAATATTAAAGTATCGGATCCCATCGGCTACCCCTGGGGTATGGCGATAAATTTGACCAATCCTACCAGCCCCTGGGCCAGGGAATTCAGTATCTCTGCGGGTAGCACCGGAAAAATAGCAGCATTCGGTGCTTTTGGCAATGCCGGAACATTGAATTATGCTTATATAGGTGGCAATTTAACCGCGGAAAGCGCTCACCTTACACCCTGGATGGTTTTCAAACCCAATGGCTATATTGGTATCGGCACGGTTGATCCGCCAACAACATTTGCCGTGAATGGTGGGGTAACTATTTTCTCAGGTGTAAACGCTGTTATGGCAAGGCCTCTGATAACAAAGGAAACGATGACAGGAGAAATACGGGGTACTAGTCCGAACTGGTATGCAGGTGATGATGGTTTCCTGAGATTGAGTGCAGGCGGAGGAACCAACGCGGGTACAAAGTCTTTTATTGATCTGTCGGGTTACACAAACAACCAGCCGGATCGCTACCAGAACATCACGCTGGGTACTTCCGGTGCCGAAAGAATGCGCATCACTTCAAATGGAAACATAGGTATCGGCACCAGTAATCCCACGGCTAAGTTGGCAGTAAACGGTGATATTAAAGCCACACGCGTAAAAGTGACCACTAATGCTGCCGATTGGCCGGATTATGTATTCAGCACATCTTATCAATTGCCTGGATTGCAGGAACTCGAAGAATACATCCGGAAACATCAGCATTTACCTGGTGTGCCTTCTGCTGAAGAAGTGAAGAAGGAGGGGAGTGCAGACCTGGGAAGCATGAATGAAATACTGCTCAGAAAAGTAGAGGAGCTAACCCTTTATATGATTGAGCTGAAGAAAGAAAATACAGCCCTGAAAGGCCGCATCGAAAGCCTGGAGACTAACCGATAAATATAGGTAAGCAGCCCTGAAGATAGCCGTTTCAGGGCTGCTTTTATACGGTAATTTATTATCCCCGTTTCCCGCCACGGCTTATCAAAAAAATAATCAAACCTACTACCACTGCTACGGCAAGTATCCCTGTCCATACGCCTGCTTTGAATATTCCGCCTATCACCTCGCAACTGCTGAGGAAAAGTACCAGGCATGACAGCAACCAATAAGTGACGTGTTTCATATCGTTCAGTTTTAATGATATACACACCTTGACACATCCTGTACCAAAATATATTTGCAGGTGTCAAAATAATTCACAAGCTTTAGATGATCAACCAGGACATGTATGAATACAGGGAAAGCCTATAAATCAGGCCTGCGCGTGGTGGCTTCCCATTCCTCACTTTGGGGACTCTTTCTACAAGGTGACCGCCACGCTTTCGCCGAAATATATGATGCGCATATCGATGACCTCTTTCACTACGGTATGCACTTTTGCCAGGAAAAAGAAAGGGTAAAGGACTGTTTACAGGACCTGTTCCAGGACCTTTGGATCAGCAGGGCGCACCTGTCTGCCGACATTCAGAATGTACGCTATTACCTGATCAGCAGCCTGAGAAGACGTCTGCTCCGGGCGCTCCGTAAAGATCGCCGCTATCAGCACCGCGAGTCCTGGGAAGCTTTTGAATTTGAATATACCCTCCCCCTCGAAAATCAACTTATTCAGCAGGAAACCCTCGAAGCCCAGAAACGCCTCCTGCAGGAAGGTCTGGCTACCCTCACCCGTCGTCAACGGGAGGCCATCTATCTCCGTTTCTTCCAGAACCTCAACTACGATGAAGTAGCAGATATTATGTCTATGCAGGTAGATTCTGTCTATAATACCATCTCCAAAGCAATCGGCATCCTCAAGAAAAACATTTCTCTGCCGCTCCTGTTGCTGCTTTTAAGCAAATAAAAAAATATTTTGAAAAAAGTGATGAGATTTCTTTCATGGATGTCTCTTTAAGAAAAAGCACGTTCTCTTGGCAGCCAGCAACTATTTATCATACACGGCCAGGGAGTTTGCAATGGATGAGGATTTCCAGGAATGGGTATTGCACCCGGAGCTAAGAAATGTGTTTTGGGAAACGTGGCTCACGCAAAATCCGGATAAGGAACCCATTATCAGCAACGCCCGGCAATTGGTGCATAGTATCAGATTCCGCTCATACACCCTCTCCGCTACGGATAAGGAACAGCTGTGGGATGGGATATGGAATGGGCTCGCAGAAGAGGAAGAAACAACAAACGATATAGCCCGCATACCCTGGTGGAAAAACACCTGGAAATATGCAGCGGCAGTGTTACTGGGGATACTGCTCACAGGCGCCTGGTGGAAATGGCAGTCAACCAGCCATGAACCAGCTATCGTCAGCATACATACCCGGCTGGGCGAAACCAAAAATCTGTTACTGCCTGATTCTTCAGAAGTAACACTCAACGCCGACTCACGACTGCTCTATGCAGTAAACGGAGATGGCAAACGCGAAGTATGGCTCGATGGAGAAGCCTTCTTCCATGTAAAACATACCGCTTCCCATCAGAAATTTATCGTTCATACCTACGATAATCTCAATGTGGAAGTACTGGGCACACAGTTTAATGTGAACAGTTCCGGGAAAGAAATTATAGTAGTGCTGCAACAGGGTAGTATACTGCTGAATATAGGTGAACCCGTTAAGGGAAAAACCGCTGAACTATACCTGCATCCAGGTGAAATGGTTCGATACAATAAACAGGATGGCGATTATACCAAGAAAAGTGTAGACGCAGATCACTATACCTCCTGGCACACAGGACGACTGGTAATGGATGATTTTACACTGACAGATGCTGCCGCCTTTATGCAACAGGTGTTTGGTAAAACATTGATTGTTCGCGACACACAATTATTACGATATAAGGTATCAGGGTCAATGCCTATCATTTACAACCCCGATACCATGATGACTCAGCTGGGAAAGGTTTTCCGTATGCAATTCAACCAAAGAGGCGATGAAGTCTGGATCCATAAACAATAAAGATCGCCGCTCATAATTATAAGTAGTCTATTCCTTAATCGTTAAAACCTGTTCAAGATGAAAAAAGGTTTACGTGTTTTGCTAATGCAAACATTAGCCCTGTATTTCCTATCCCAAACGGTGTCGGCACAAAACCTCGCTGCCACCAATAATCAGCAGATTCCCCCTGAAACCGGTAACAGTGAGGAGCTGCAACCCGATGAGTCTTCACTGAAAACAGTGCTGCACCTCATCGAAGACCGCTTCAGCGTTTCTATTGCCTACAAAAGTAACCTGGTGAAAAATAAAAAGGTACAACTATCTGTTGCTACCTGTCAGTCACCCGAAGAAGCATTGGGCAAAGCCCTCCTGCCCTTCAACCTCCACTACGAAAAAGTGAGGGAACACTTTTATATGGTCACCGAAAAAGCACCGGCGCCAGCGCCTGTCGAATCAGGTGTTCTCCAGCAACAACATCCTGTGAAAGGGGTGGTGAAAGATGATAAAGGAAATCCCTTTCCAGGTGTAACGGTACGCATTACCGGCACAAACATTGGCACGGTGACAAGCCCCGAAGGTACCTATTCCATCTCCGCTCCGGGCAAAAGTAACGATGAACTGGAAGTCAGTTTCATCGGATACGAAACACAACGTGTAGCCATTAGCGGTAGACAACTCATCAATATCACTTTAAAAGAAGGCGCCAGCGCCCTCAACGAAATTGTGGTAACAGGATATACCACCCAGAAAAAGAAAGATCTTACCGGCTCTGTAGCAGTGGTAAATATCGATAACTTAATTAAACAACCTTCCGCCCAGGTAACAGAACAGTTACAGGGACAGGCCTCCGGTGTTACCGTAATAGGCTCCGGCCAACCGGGACAAGCACCACAAATCCGTATCCGTGGGGTAAATACCTTTGGTTCCAACTCCCCGCTGTATGTAGTGGATGGAGTGCCTACCACCGATATCGCCGACCTCAATCCAAATGATGTGGCCAGTCTGCAGGTATTGAAAGATGCCGGCGCATCTTCTATTTACGGTGCCCGTGCTTCCAATGGTGTGATCATCATCACCACCCGCCGTGGTTCCGGTAAAGTAAAAGTAAGCTACGATGGTTACTATGGCCGCCAGCAACCGAAGAAAGGTAATGTATGGAATACACTCAATCCGCAGGAACAGGCGGACCTCAGATGGCTGGCGTACAAAAACTCCGGTATAGATCCCGGCACAGAGCAATATGGTAACGGCGCCACGCCCAGGATCCCTGATTATATTCTGCCTTCGGGTGCCATGGAAGGCGATCCACGGGTAGATCCTTCCAAATATTATCTGAATCCGAATTATACTGATCTGACGGATTATGGTAACTTCTACCAGATCTCCAGGGCAAATAAAACAGGTACCGACTGGTATCATGAAGTATTTCGTCCTGCCCCAATAACCAGCCACAATGTGGCCGTAAGCGGTGGTGGTGATAAAGGTAATTATCTCTTCTCCCTGAATTATTTTAATCAGCAGGGAACATTGATGAATACCTACCTGAGAAGATATACTATCCGGTCCAATACCCAATACAATATCACGGATCATATCAGGGTAGGAGAGAACCTGGCATTCTCTATGTCTGAAAATCCTACCGTTGAAATCAATACTTCTGATGCCGCTATTGGTCATGCAATGCGGGAGCAAAGCATTATACCGGTGTACGACATTAAAGGCAACTTCGCCGGTTCCGCAGGAGATGCACTGGGCGATGCTTTTAACCCGGTGGCGATGCAGTATCGTACCCGTAACAATAAAGCCTTTAACAGCCGCTTGTTTGGTAATGTGTATGGAGAAGTAGACTTCCTGAAATACCTGACCTTCCGTACCAGCTTCGGTGGTGAAATATCTTCCGGATGGTCGCACAGTTTTACCTTCCCGCAGTATGAAAATAAGGAGAACTCCACCAGCAACTCCTATACAGAAGGATCTACCAACGCTCATGCATGGACCTGGACGAATACCCTGACCTATCACCAGACATTCAACCAGGTACATGACCTGAAAATAATTGCAGGTACGGAAGCATTCGACAGCCGTAACAGAAGCGTGGGAGGTACTACAAAAGATTATTTCACTTTTGATGCCTACTTCCCCGACCTGACCACTGGTACCGGCGTACAAACCAACTACAGTACCCGCGAATCAGAAAGCCTGTATTCCATACTGGGTCGTATTGATTACTCTTTTAAAGACAGATACCTGCTGAGTGCTACTATTCGTCGGGATGGTTCGTCTAAGTTTATAAATAACCGTTTCGGTACCTTCCCTGCTATTACCGCCGGCTGGCGTATTTCGCAGGAAGAATTTATGAAGAAGGTGAGCTGGGTTTCTGATCTGAAACTCCGTGGTGGCTGGGGAATTATGGGCAACCAGTTAAACCTCGGTGTCAACAATGGTTACTTCCTGTATGGTGGTAAACGCAGCTCTACCTACTATGATCTCGCTGGTGTGAATAATGGCCTCACCGCAGGTTTTGCCAGTTTCCAGATCGGCAATCCCGATGCAAAATGGGAAAGTGATGTTAATGCCAACATTGGTATTGATGCCAGCCTGTTTAACGGTGAACTGGATTTCTCCGCCGACTATTATCGTAAGGATATCAGGGACCTCCTGTACAATCCGGAACTACCGGGCCTTGCAGGTACTTCTGCACAGCCTTACGTGAATATTGCACAAATGAAAAATGAGGGTTTCGACTTCTCTATTGGCTGGCATAAAAATATCACTAAACAACTGCAGATAAACCTAACGGGTACACTAACTACTTATAAAAATAAGATCGTTAAAATTGCTGACGGAGTGGAGTATTTTGATAGTGATGGCCGTCGTTTTGATGGTAGTAATATTATCCGTAATGCGGTAGGTCAACCGGTGTCTTCTTTCTTCGGTTATAAAGTGATTGGTTTCTGGAATGATGCAGCTGAAATTGCAGCAGCAGATAAGCAGGCGCAGAAAGCTACCAGCACGCCGGATGCTACTTACCAGGAAGGCGAAGGACTGGGACGTTTCCGTTACCAGGATGTGAATGGCGATGGTATCATTACACCGGATGATCGTACTTTCCTGGGCAATCCAAATCCGGATTTCTCTTATGGATTGAATATCGGTCTGAGCTACAAAGGTTTTGATTTTAGTTTGTTCCTCTTCGGTACCCATGGTAATCAGATCTGGAACAACGTACGCTGGTGGCGCGATTTCTACCCTTCTTTTGAAAGCGCCAAGAGCAAAACCGCGCTGTATGATTCCTGGAGACCAGATCATAAAAACGCTAAAGCACCTATACAGGAAGTGGCCGGGTCTACCAGCACCCAGGGAGTACCTAACTCTTATATGGTGGAAAATGGTTCCTATCTGCGCGCCAAGAACCTGCAGCTGGGATATACTTTCCCGGCAGGTTCACTTAGCCGTTTACGTATAGAAAAATTGCGTGTTTACGTGCAGGCAGCCAACTTGTTTACCATCACTAAATACTCCGGTCTGGATCCTGAAATTGGCGGTTCAGATATTACCGATTTTGGTGTAGATGAAGGCGCTTATCCTAATCAACGCCAGTTCCTGATTGGTATTAACCTGGGTTTTTAACAATTGCTCATTTAAAAAAGTATGATCATGAAATCATTTTATCATATACTACTGAGTGTGGCTTTTGCAACTCCCCTGATGTCTGGTTGTAGTAAGAGTTTCCTCGAACGTACCCCGCAGTCTTCCCTGGAAGAATCATCACTTACCAATAAAAAAGGTGTCAACGCCCTGTTGATCGGCGCTTATGGTGCATTGGACGGACAGGATTTCAAGGACGGCGACCTGACCAATCTCTCCGGAGGCAGTGGCTATGCCGTATCTCCTGATAACTGGATCTATGGCAGCGTATGTGGTGGTGATGCTCATAAAGGTAGTGATCCCGGTGATGCATCTGCTATCCTGCAGATAGCTACTTTTGTTGGTAACGCTACCAACGGTTTCTTCAACGAGAAATGGCGGGTAGATTATGAAGGTGTGCGCCGTTGTAATTTCGTGTTGCACCTGTTGAAGAACGTTACTGACATGACGGAAGCTGAAAAGAAAGAAGCGGCAGGTGAAGCGCGCTTTCTTCGCGGACATTTCTATTCAGATCTGAAAAAGATGTTTGATCATGTATCCTGGGTAGACGAAAATTCCGAAAGCTATTCCAAGCTGAATGTAGATGATTATAAAGTACCCAATGATAAGGATATCTGGCCAATGATTGAAGCTGACTTCAAATATGCCGCCGATAACCTGAATGAGATACAGGATGTGATAGGCCGCGCCAATAGCTGGGCAGCCAAAGCTTACCTGGCCAAAACCTATCTCTATGAGAAAAAGTATGTGGAAGCGATGCCCATTTTTGAAGATGTGATTGCCAACGGCCAGACAGCCAAAGGTGTTCATTTTGAACTGGTGCAGAAGTTCCATGATAACTTCGATGCTTTTACAGAAAATAACAGCGAAGCCGTTTTTTCTATTCAATACAGCGCAAATGATGGCTCCGGTGGTACTGGTAATGCTAACCAGGGAGAGATGCTGAATTACCCTTATAATGGCCCTTTCAGCTGTTGTGGTTTCTATCAGCCTACGCAGGACCTGGTGAATTCTTTCCGCACTGATGCCAACGGGCTGCCATATATCGATGACTTCAACAGCCACCCTGTTGAAAATGATATGGGCATTGCCAGTGATGAAGCCTTTACACCGGATGCAGGCAACCTGGATCCCCGTCTGGACTGGACCGTAGGCCGTCGTGGTATTCCTTTCCTTGACTGGGGTAATCACCCGGGTAACAACTGGATTCGTGACCAGCATTCTGCCGGCCCTTATTCCGCTGTGAAAAATGTATACATGCAGGCCACACAGGATAAATTTTATGATGGTAATGGCTGGGCACCGGGAAATGCGATCAACTATGTACTGATCCGCTTCTCTGACGTACTCCTGATGGCCGCTGAATGCCAGGCACAGGTAGGAGATCTGAATATTGCGCAGCAACATGTAAATACGGTGCGTGCACGCGCCGCCAATCCGGTGAGCTGGGTAAAGACTTACATCGATCCGGAACATCCATTGGCTGGGTACACCAATACCCCTGCGGCTAATTATAAAATCAGCACGTATACAGCCGGCACCTTTACCGCAAAAGGCAAAGCATGGGCTACGAAAGCCATTCAGTTTGAGCGTAAGCTGGAACTGGCAATGGAAGGACATCGTTACTTTGACCTGGTGCGCTGGGGCATTGCCCAAACAGAGCTGAACCGCTACTTCAGCTACGAGAAGACAATTACTACTGATATTGCCACCGGTAACTTTGGCGCCAAAAATGTGAGATACCCGATTCCACAACGCCAGATAGATCTGAGCGTGAAGAACGGCGCCCCTGTACTTATTCAGAATACGGGCTACTAATTATACACATCTAATGAAGAGGGAAAGGCACATGCCTTTCCCTCTTTTATCAATCCTCATTACAAAAATATTAATTACATGAAACACGGCTATTACCTGTCGCTGTTAATGAGCCTTGCTTTGCCGGTACGTGCCCAGCAATGGATTACTGCCAGGCAGCCATTGGAAGGGAAATGGCAGATACAGTCTGCTGCTAAAGTAAAGGAAGGAGGGAAAGAGATTACGGCCATGAACTTCTCCGCAGCACAATGGTACCCCGCCAAAGTGCCGGGAACAGTAATGGCGTCCCTCGTGGAAGATGGCGTTTACAAGGATATCTTCTTCCATAACAATATGGAACATATTGCCACCGATCCCTTTAAAGATCCCTGGTGGCACCGCAGGACCTTCGAATTGCCTGCCATGGCCCCCGGACAGGTGGTACAGCTTCTTTTCAATGGTATCAACTACCGCGCATCGATCTGGCTGAATGGAAAGCAGGTGGCCACGGATACGGTAAGAGGTGGTTTCCGCAGATTCAAATTTGATGTGAGCCAACTGGTACATACCGGCACCAACGTACTGGCAGTAAAGGTGACGGCGCCGGCGCCCGGTGAGCCTACGCTCGGATTTGTAGACTGGAATCCCGCACCTCCCGATAAAAATATGGGCATCTGGCGTGATGTACAACTGCTGCTAAGTGGCCCCGTCACCATATCACAGCCATTTGTCCAAACAACGGTGGATACGGTGGCATTTAAGCGTGCATCCGTTACCGTGAGTGCTGTACTCAGCAATGAAAGCAATGCGCCGGTTACAGGTACGCTGGAAGGACATATCGGGGACGATATCCACTTTTCCCAAGAAATTACTTTAACCCCCAACAGTCACCAGCAACTTACTTTCACGCCACTGCAATACCCGGCGCTGATTATCCGGAATCCCCGCCTGTGGTGGACCCGTGACCTGGGCAAACCGGAATTGTACCAGCTGTTGCTGCAGTTTAAAACAGGTAATACAGTAACGGATACACGAAAAACAAGGTTCGGCATCCGGCAGGTATCCGACTATATCAATGCTGATGGACATCGGGGTTATATCCTCAATGGCCGCAAATTGCTGATCCGCGGCGGCGGATGGACAGACCCCATGCTGCTCAACGCCACCACCGATTACGAATGCGCCGGTATCGACTATGCCGTTCATATGAACCTCAATACCATCCGCATGGAAGGCTTCTGGGGCAACAATGAACACCTCTACGATCTGTGTGACGAAAAAGGCATCCTCATCATGGTAGGATGGAGCGCCCATTGGGAATGGGATAACTACATGGGCACAAAAGCAGACGACTTTGGCGGCATCATTACACCGGAACAACAATTTATTGCAGCGCAATCCTGGAAAGACCAGATCATCTGGTTGCGCAACCATCCTTCCATATTCGTTTGGGTATATGGCAGCGATAAGCTCCCACGTCCTGCCCTGGAACAGCAATACCTGGATATACTGCGGCAATACGATCCATCCCGCCCTTCGTTGAGCTCCGCCCACGATAATACCAGTACACTCACCGGTCCTGCCGCCGTAAAAATGCGCGGCCCCTATGATTATGTGCCACCAGACTATTGGTATATCGATGATAAAAATGGCGGCGCCTTCGGCTTTAACACAGAAACAGGCCCTGGTCCACAGGTGCCTATGCTGGAAAGTCTGCAGAAAATGATCCCGGCAGATTCCCTATGGCCCATTTCCAGCGCCTGGATGTATCATGCAGCAAGAGGGGAGTTCCATAACCTCGACTACTACAACAATGCCATGGAAAAACGTTTAGGCAAAGCCGTTAGCCTGGAGGATTACCTGCGCAAAGCACAATATCTCAACTATGAAGGTATGCGTGCCATGCTGGAAGCATTTGCTGCCAACCGTCCTGCCGCCACCGGCATTATCCAATGGATGTACAACTCTTCCTGGCCTAAGCTCTGGTGGCAGTTATACGACTACTACCTGCTGCCTACTGCCGCATTTTACGGTGCCCGCAAAGCAGGAGAGCCCCTGCATATCTCCTGGAACTATGGCCGCCGCGGAGTAGATGTAATCAACAATACCGGCCATACCACCGGTCAGCTGAAAGCCAGTATTCATGTTCTGGATGCTGCACTGCAAACTATTTATAAAACAGATACGCTGGTCACCGGCCTGCTGCCGCAAAATGCCAGTCACCTGCCCGCATTGCCGGTATCGCCGGCTACGGGTACCTGGTACCTGGATCTGCAGCTGCAGGACAAGGATAAAACGGTGAGCCGTAACTTTTACGTGCTATCATCCCGGCAGGACCTGCTGGATACCRCCAAAACAAACTGGTATGTTACGCCGCAAACAGCCTTTGCAGACCTCACTGCCCTGCAGCAATTACCTGCTGTAAAACTGGAGATGCAGTCGAAACTGCTACCCAAAAAAGATACAACTTTTGCCAGTGTAGTACTGAAAAATCCAGGTAAAACACTGGCATTTATGGTGCACCTGGATATCCGCCGCAAGAGCGGGGAAACAGTGGTGCCGGTATTCTGGGAGGATAATGACTTTACGCTGCTGCCCGGTGAAAGCAGGGTAATTAACGGATATGTACATACGAAAGATTTACAACAACAACCTGCGGTGGTTTCTTTAAGTGGCTGGAACATCGTACCAATTCATCAATAATGAAAAACAGGAATTATTATATTGTTGGTTTAATCATGCTCACCTTTTTCGTGATTTCTTTTCTCACGAATGTGATAGGGCCGCTGATACCAGATATCATTAATGGTTTCCACCTGAGTCTTACCCTGGTGGCACTATTGCCTTTTGCTTTTTTTATCGCCTATGGCGTTATGTCAATTCCTGCGGGGATGCTCATAGAAAAGTACAAGGAAAAGAAAATCATGATCGCAGCTTTTGTAGTAGCCTTCCTCGGTGCGTTGCTGCTGTCCTGCTTCCCGAATTACTTAACCGCGGTGCTATCTCTCTTTTTAATTGGTTGCGGCATGGCCATGTTGCAGGTAGTGATTAATCCATTACTGCGTACTTCCGGTGGAGAAGAGCATTATGCATTCAATTCCGTGCTGGCGCAACTGATATTCGGACTGGCCTCTTTTGTGAGCCCGCTCGTATATTCGTACCTGGTAGTACATATACAAAGTGGTAGCCTGCACACCTTTGCCGGTCTGGTACCGGCTAACTTGCCATGGATTTCGCTGTACTGGCTGTTTACATTGATTTGCATTTTCATGATTGCTATCATCGGACTGTCTAAATTTCCCAGCGTAGCGTTGACAAAAGAAGAGACGGTAGGTGCTTTGCAAACACATATCGATCTGCTGAAAAAGCCGGTAGTGGTATTGTATTTCTTTGCTTTGTTCTGTTACGTAGGAACCGAGCAGGGGATTGCCAATTGGATTTCGCAGTTCCTCATGGTATATCACCATTATGATCCGCAAACTACAGGCGCCAATGCAGTGGCGTATTTCTGGGGTTTGATGACAGCGGGTGGTGTATTGGGATTACTCCTCCTGAAATTGATAGACAGCCGCAAAGTATTGGTAGGCTTCACGCTGCTGGCCATGATCAGTCTTACTGCAGCGCTGTTTGGCAGCGGCCCGGTCGCCCGGATTGCTTTCCCTATGGTGGGTTTCTTTGCTTCGGTGATGTATCCCATTATTTTTTCACTGGCGCTCAACTCTGTATCCGAACACCATGGCTCTTTCTCAGGTATCCTGGTAACAGGTATCACCGGCGGCGCCGTATTGCCGTTGATAGTGGGCTGGCTGGGAGATCATTGGGGACTTCGTACTGGTCTGTGTTTCCTGTATCTGACGATGGGGTATATTTTAAGCATCGGCTTCTGGGCGAGACCGATTGTTACCAATAAAACATTAAGCTTCAGCGGGAGGGAGTAGCGTTAGCTGCTCTGCCCATTGCAAACCGCCGGCTAATGTACGGTTGCTGAATTCAATATGTATCACCCTGCGGTTTTGTCCGTTGCTGCTGCGGCTGGAAGCATGCATCAGCAGCGGCCGCATAATCATGATGCCGCCCCGTAGTACTGCACAACTAACATCACCTGTGCCGTTCATATCAATAGTGTTTGCCCGGTAAGCGCCTTTCAGGTGTGAGCCGGGTATCACTTTTAAAGCACCATTATGTTCATCCGTATCATCGAGGTGGATACGGATAGTGAAATTGTTTTCCAGGATATCAACAGGCGGCTGTACGGCATATTGGTCGGGCTTTATCGTCCACGGACCATATCCTTCCACCGGCAGTTTCTCCGCAACAGAAATGGTCAGGTCCTGGTGCCAGGCCACAAACCAGTTAGACTGCCCCGGCTTATCAAAATAGATGGATTTAACCGGGAAATATCCCACACCGAAAAGCTGCTGTAGCAATGTTTGTAATTGCGCTGTAAAAACAAGTGTTTGTATAGCCGGCACTACCTGCAGAAACCGACGGATAGCAAAAAGATCATTCGTCTTTCTGAATAAAGGTCCGGTAGGACTTATATCGTTGATAGCAGCCAGCATCGCATCGATCGCGGACTTGTCAAATACATCCGGTATCACGGTAAATCCTTGCTTGCTAATGCGTTCCTGGTGTGCTGTGATGTTCATATTACTGATTCATTGGGTATTCGTTAATCCAGTGAAAGCCTCTGTTGACGGGCAGGAAATCATTTGGATCGTTTCTTTTTAATTGCAGGTGTATACTATCTTTTTCGGCTACACCATTTACTATTTTATCAGCGTAATATTTCCCTTGAATTCAAATTTTTCCCCACTCTCACACACTGTTTGCATAGAATAAATGTAAGTACCCAAAGGCGCTTCTCTGTTGTTGCTACGGCCGTCCCATCCTGCGGAAGGTACGTTGACAGGGAAGTGCGTTCTCTCAAATACCATGGTTCCCCAGCGATCATAGATGCGTAACCATTCCACTTCCTTTACACCTTTTCCCTTAGGATAAATTCTTTCATTCCTGCCATCCTGGTTAGGGGTAAATGCATTCGGCATAAAGATGGCGCTCTGCTGGCAGAGCACATGCACTATCACATCATCAGATGCTTTACAGCCATACACATTTTCTACTTCCACCTTGTAAAGAGTGCTGAGATTAGGAAGGGCCTGTACCCGCTGACAGCTTGCACAGTCGAGATATTCAGCAGGTGTCCAGCTCCAGCGGATCACATCATTGCTGTTATTGCTGGCCAGGTACACGGGTATACCTGCCATGGTTTGCCGGTCAATACCAGCACTGACCACCGGTGTAGGATTTACTTTTACCGTGAGCGAGGTCTTGTCCGAGAAGCAATTATCTTTATCATAGCCGGTTACTTCGTAGGCATACTGGCCGGTGCGGTTAATGGTTGCAACCGGAGTAGGAGAGGCGGGCCTGTCGAGCCCAAATCCGCGCCATACATAGTAATCTGTTCCCCATACCCGTAGTGGCAACTTATCGCCCAGGCACAACAATGTATCGGGCGTGGCATGTATTGTAAAGGGTTGTACCACCCTTATTTTTACCTCGTCTGTATTCACGCAGCCTTTCGCGTTCGTTACTTTTACCTTGTAGGTAGTGGTAACAGTTGGAGTCGCTTTTGGATCCGGACTTGCAGGATTGTCCAGGCCGGCAGCAGGCGTCCATTCATAAATACTTCCCCCTCCGGCATGCAGTATGGTGGCGTTATTCAGACAAATAAATTCAGCAGGTGAACTGGCTTTAATATCCGGGAGCGCCAGTACATTCAATGGATGCGTAGTCTTGTCAGCACAGCCATCTTTGCTGGTAACCGTCAGCGTTACGGTCGTATTGCCGGTGGTAGAATAGGTTTGTGCCGCAGGTTGCTGTACGGTACTGGTTTTACCGTTGCCCAATTCCCAGGCCCAGGTTACATCTGTTGCCCGGGTGACACTGCCGCCAAAGGTAATGGGCGCATCTTTACATACTTCATCGGGGCCCGTAATCACAGCTAACGGTTGAGGATATACGTTATATGATTCCTCCACTGTTTGCGTGCAACCATATTTGGTGGTAGCGGTAAGTCCAAATTTATATACCCCCACTTTGTCCATATAAAACGAAGGGGTAGTGGTGTTGATGTTAGTGGGTGTAAGGGAAGCATCATATGTCCAGGTAAAGGCGGGAGGCATGTTGAGCTCATCTACAGAGTAGCTGTTGAAGGTTGGCGCAAAGGTCAGCGTACCTTCGCCGCATATCCTGTCCGGATTAGGATGCAGTTTAATATCCAGCTGATCTATTACGATCGGGTGATCCAGGAAGGCATTGCCTTTGCAGCCAGCATCATCTTTCAGCAAGAGTTGCGGCTTGTATATCCCTGGCTCGGTAAAACGATGGGTGATGTCCAGTTTATCCGTTTCTTCCACATCTCCGTCTGTAAAATCCCAGCTAAAAGAAGTGGCATTTTCCGGCTTTACTGTAAAGGATATTTCCTTTTGGAGGCATCCCCCTTCGGCACTGGTGGTAATGGTAGCATATGGGCCCTTCACCACTACTATTTCGGTGTATTCATCTTCTGTATCTGCAATACCTGTTACTTTCAGGGTTACTTTATAGTGTCCGGCTACCGTATAGGTATGCACCGGAAAGGCCTGATCGGAAGTGGCCCCGTCACCAAAGTCCCATGAACAGGTATTGTAGTTGATGGAAGTATTATTAAAGCGGAAGATCATTGGCGCACAGTTACTGCCGTTTACAAATGTTCCGGTATAAGTGAAGCCCGCACCCACAGCAGATACTTTGATGTTCTTTGTTTTTTCATCCGTACAGCCGTTATTATCTTTGATCTGTAGCTTTACAGGAAATACTCCTTTGTCGGGGTATTGGTGTGTGACGGAATACGGATCTGCAGAGGTGTTGCCATCTCCCAGGTCCCATTTAAGTTCGGTAATATTTCCACCCACATCGTAAGAGCTGTTCCAGAAATTCACATAGCTGCCCGGCATCACCACATATGCATCTGCGTTGAAGTCTGCCACCGGCCCGTTTACCTGTAAATATTTACCGGCGAACGTATTAACGCAACCATCCTTATCCGTTACAGTGACAGAAGGCGTGTAGGTGCCAGCTACCGCATAGGTGTGTTTAAATGGCCCGCTGGTGTAGGTTTGGGGACTCGAATTATCTCCAAAATTCCATACCCATTTTTTAACCCCGCTGCTGTTGGCAACATCTGTATTGTCTGTGAAGGTAAGTTCCGTCCCTTTACATTGTGCCTGAGAAGGAAGATTGTAATCCGCCAATGGCCCGCGTACCGTGATATCAATGTTGTTACTGTTGTTAGGGCAACCCAGTCTGTCCTGTATCCTTAGGCTAATGGTATGCTGACCTGGTGTAAGATTGGAATATGCCTGATGATTTTCATAGTACGAATAACCAGCACCATCCAGTTGCCAGTAATAAGCCCAGCTATCATGTATGCTTGCATCTTCTGCCGTTACGTGTCCAACTACTGTTTCATTACTGCATAGTGTAATCTTATCAGTAGCGATTGTTACGGGAGAAGGGGCTATAATGTTGACTGTGCTGGTGAGATACGTTGTACAATGGCCGTCAGAGGTAGTTAGTTTTATTGTATAAACTCCCGATTTGGCATAAATATGTGTAATGTTATCGCTATGGGTGGTATAACTGGTATCCTTTCCATCGCCCCAGCTCCATTTCCAGCTTGTAGCACCCAGTGAATATTCGGTAACGGAAACGGTAGTACGCTGATCACAATTTACGGGGTTAATCCTGAATCGGGGAAAAGGATTAACTGCGTTGATATAGGCTTTTTTTGTAATTGTATTCGGACAGGTACCGTTGGTAACTGTTAAAGTCACATCGTAGTAGCCAGGTTCTGCGTAGCTATGGGTAGATGTGCGGCCCGATCCCCAGCTGCCATCACCGAAAGCCCAGTACCAGTCGGTACCTGCATCGGATTTGTCGGTGAAGGTTGTCAGGGAATTTCCGCACACTTCCGGTGCATTCGGAGAGCTGAAATCCGGTGTTGGCTTTTTATATACGTCCATCCGGTAAGGAAGGTTGACCGTTCCCGTACAGCCGTTAACGGTAGTGTATTGCAGGGAAGCCGTGTAAGAACCGGCTTTAGGGTAGGTATGCGTGGGAGAGGGATCTGCGGAGGTGTTCCCGTCCCCGAATTTCCATAGATAAGTTTTTATCTGATCACCGCTGCTGCTCCCTGCATTGAAGGTGGCGGAGAGTCCTTCACAGCCATTGTAGTTAGTGGCATAAGCGGAGATATATGTTTTATAAATGTATAAACTGGAATAGGCGGTGGCAATACAACCATCTTTACTTTTCGCGTACAGATAAATACCGAAGTTATCTTCCCGGTTGTAGGTGTGTACAGGATTCTGTATAGCAGCACCCTGTCCGTCACCAAACGTCCAGTTCCAGCTATCAGCCCCGGTGGTATTGCCCGTGAAATTAATGGTAGCCGGTACATCACAAATAGGTTTATTATCGGTACTGATCGTTGCGGTAGGTGTTTGTTTTACGTCCACTGTTTTTTCTACTACATCGGGACAATTGCCGAACATAGCGGTCACTTTCACTTTTACAGGTCCTGCGGTGGTGGGATAGTAAGAAAGGGTATTATCCCAATACGCCCATGCAGGCTGTCCATTCACTTCCCAGGTGGTGCTTTGAGGTTGAACAGGAGAAAAGGTGGCTTTGAAATCAGCGTTCTGGCCGCTGCAAATGAGTGCAGGAGTGTTCAGTGTGGTCACGTAATTACCTACATTGATATCGTCTGCGGTTTTAGTAGCTGTGCAGCCCCGTTCATTGCTTACCGTGAGTTTTATACTGTGTGTACCTTTGGTGGTAAAGGTATGTTTGCCGGGGTCTTTAGCGGTACTGCTGCTGCCATCATCAAACTCCCATTTATACGCAAGTGTTCCGGCACCGGAAGATGTATTGGTAAACAATGCATCTACCGGCGCTTTACACAGTACTTTCTGTGCAATAGTGAAATCAGCATTGAGTGCCGCTGCCACATCCACCGCTTTGTCCATTACTTTAAAATTCGTGCAGCCATAGCTGTTAGTAACGGTCAGCAGTACACTATATACGCCCGGTACGGTGTAGTTATGACTGATCGTACCTGCTGCATTTTCCGCCGCGCCGCCATCGCCGAAATCCCAGCTATAGCTTTGCAGGGTACCATCTCCCGGTTTGGATTTATCTGTAAAAGTAGGGCTGAATGTTACACATCCTTTAGGGGAAGACACACTGAAATCCACAGTAGGTTTAGATCTTACGTGTATGTAGTCTGCCTTGGTTTCTGTTTTGGTACTGCCATCTGCATAAGTTACTTTCAGGGTAACGGTGTAATTCCCGGTCTTTACATAAGTAGCTGCAGGCTTCTTTTTCGTACTGGTATTGCCGTTACCGAAATCCCATTGCCAGGAAACCGGGCTGCCGGTGGATAAGTCCGTGAAGGTGGTACTCACAGACTCACAATCACTGACAACGGAAGCTGAAAAGTCAGCTTTTTGCTGTGCCCGGGCACTATGGATATTGAAAAAGGTGATAAAAAAGTATAGCATCAGGGAGCCAACAATGTTGCGCTTGACAGGGAACAGATACATCGTATGTATAGGTATAAGGTGCCAAAATTAAGTATTTCCGGGCATATTTTCCGGCGCATTCAGGTACTTGAATATTATGTTATCGCTATACGATAAAAGCTTAATTTTAAAGAACTTAAAAGCAACAGATTATGTCTCATTTGTTCAGTCCTTTTACGTTGAGGGAAATTGTGTTCCGCAATCGCATTGCAGTATCACCCATGTGTGAATATTCTTCGCAGGACGGATTTGCAAATGACTGGCACCTGGTACACCTGGGCAGCAGGGCGGTAGGTGGCGCAGGACTGGTGCTTACAGAGGCAGCGGCAGTATCACCGGAAGGACGTATCTCCATTCATGACCTGGGCATCTGGAAAGACGAACATATTGCTATGTTGCAGAGAATCACCACTTTTATTGCCGCACAGGGCGCCATCCCTGGTATACAGCTGGCACATGCCGGCAGGAAAGCCAGCACAGTAAGGCCCTGGGAAGGGAGTCGCGCGCTCCCGGCAGCAGAAGGGGGCTGGCAGGTGGTAGCGCCCAGCGCCATCCCTTTCAATGACGTATATCCATTACCGGAAACACTCACGGAAACGGGCATACGCAAGGTACTGGACGATTTCAGGGCCGGTGCACTCCGTGCTTTACAGGCAGGATTTCAGGTAGTGGAATTGCATGGGGCACATGGTTACCTGCTGCATAATTTCCTATCGCCACTCAGTAATCACCGCACAGATGAATATGGAGGTACTTTTGAAAACAGGATACGCTTGTTGGTACAGGTGGTAGAAGCGGTACGTACAGTATGGCCGGAACAATATCCGTTGCTGGTCAGGATCTCCGCTACAGATTGGGCAGAAGGTGGCTGGAATCTGGCGGAGTCGGTACAATTGGCCACCATCCTGAAAGACAAGGGAGTAGATCTGATAGATTGCTCTTCCGGAGGTTTGGCCGCTCATCAGCAAATCAAGGTAGGACCGCTGTATCAGACGCCATTCGCAGAAAAAATACGCCAAGAAGCCGGCATTGCTACCGGAGCAGTAGGGATGATCACCACTGCAGAAGAAGCAGAAGGGATCATCGCAGAAGGTCGCGCAGACATCGTCCTGATGGCCCGCGAATTATTAAGAAGTCCCTATTTTCCCTTACATGCAGCCCATAAACTGGATGCAGACATAACATGGCCGGTGCAATACGATCGTGCAAAAATGAGGAAGGTATTATGAATTACGAATTACGAATTACGAATTACGGATTTGTGGGGAGATGTAATGTTGTTCTCCCCACAAATCCGTAATTCGTAATTCATAATTCGTAATTATTTCAGTATCGCTTCGATGGCGTCAAGTTCTTCTTTCGTGAAAGCAGTATTCCGCAGGGTATCCAGGTTATTGTCCAGTTGTGCTACAGAGCTGGCACCAATCAATACTGTCGTAATACGTTTATCTTTCAGGATCCAGGCCAGTGCCATCTGGGCTAATGATTGCCCGCGTTGCTGCGCCAGCTGGTTCAGCTTTTTCACTTTTTCAATCTTTTCAGGGGTTACTTCACCTTCCTGCAGGAAGCCGGTAGGCTTGCTGGCACGTGAACCCTCCGGAATGCCTTTCAGATAACGGTCGGTCAGTAAGCCCTGCGCCAGTGGAGAGAAGGGGATACAGCCAACGCCATTTGCTTCCAGTACATCCAGTAAGCCATTCTCTACCCAACGCTCAAACATGCTGTATTTAGGCTGGTGAATGAGGCAGGGAGTCCCGAGTGATTTTAAGATGGCAACAGCGGTGCTGGTTTGTTCTGCTGTATAATTGGAAAGACCTACATACAACGCTTTTCCCTGTTGAACGATGCTATGCAGTGCTCCCATGGTTTCTTCAATCGGCGTAGCCGGGTCAGGCCGGTGAGAATAGAATATATCTACATACTCCAGCTGCATACGACGTAAGCTCTGATCCAGGCTGGATACCAGGTATTTGCGGGAACCAAAGTCGCCATAGGGGCCAGGCCACATGGTATAACCAGCTTTGGTGGAAATGATCAGTTCATCACGCAGGTTACCTGTGAAATCCTGTTTTAAAATTCTGCCAAAAGTTTCTTCTGCACTGCCAGGTAACGGACCATAATTGTTGGCCAGGTCAAAATGGGTGATACCTTTGTCGAAAGCATTACGGATAATGCTGCGTCCATTCTCAAAATTATCTATAGAACCGAAGTTGTGCCATAATCCCAGCGAAACGGCAGGCAGCTGAAGGCCACTCTTACCGCAACGGTTATAGGTCATACTTTTGTATCTGTCGGCTGCAGGTGAGTATTGCATGGAATTTTTAATTTTAGGGAGACAAGATAAAAAATAAAAGGGAAACATACCTCCTGGTATATTTCCCTTTTGTATCGTATTTTTTGTTGTAATTAGTGTGTTTCTTCTACCGGTACACGTTGGGAGGCCAACTGCGACAGCTTATTACTTTCCTTCAGCTTTTCCGGTATAGGGCGTATTTCCCATACAATGCCCAGCAAGCCTAACGTTTTGATAACATAGTAGGTGATGTCAAATTCCCACCAGTAAAAACCTTGTCTGGCTGCACTCTGATAATAGTGGTGATTGTTATGCCAGCCTTCTCCCAGTGTAACCAGTGCCAGGACAGCACTGTTGCGGGATTCATCTCCGGTATAATATCTCTTCTTACCAATTTTGTGCATCAGGGAATTAATAGTAAAAGTACCATGGTACAATATCACCGTACTCAGGAAGAACCCGATCAGTAGCGTAGATAAACCTGCGGTCCAGTCGAACCAGCCGGTGCCGTTCACTTTATTACCTACAAAATATACGGCTACTGCCAATATAATAGCGGGTACCCAATGCCATTTGTTCAGCCACATTAATTCTTTGGCTTTGTGATCTTTGATCAGGTCAAAACGGGTAGGCTTGTATTCCGGCCCCATGATCCAGCCAATATGTGCGTACCAGAATCCGTAAACATTCGCTGAATGCGGATCTTCAGGGGTATCACTATGCTTGTGATGGATACGGTGATTAGCTGACCACCATAAAGCACCTTTCTGTAAGCTGCTCTGTGCACCTCCAGCCAGAATAAACTGGAAGAATCTCGACGTTTTAAATGCACGATGTGAGAAGTAACGATGGTAGCCCGCCGTCACAAAAAACATACGTATCACGTACAATACACCACATAAGATCCAGTCAAATGCAGTAGTGCCGGTAAAAAATGCTAATAAGGGCACCGCGTGTATGCCCATGAAGTCTGCCTGATGCCACCAGTTTGGTGGTTTTCTGTCTTGCTTGATCGCCTTATTCATTCCACAAAGATAATTTCCGTCTGTTGTTAAATCTATGATTTAAATCATTTGGACAAAGTTAAGTGCTTTCCCCGGTTTTTCCGTGGCCTATATTCAACCGAACTTTTTATGACAGGATGTGTTAGAGGAAAACGTAGTACTATCCTTTATTTAATATTAAAGTAATTATTATGTCACAATTCATCTCTGCTATTCGTAATAATGTGAAGTATTGGTGGCTGTACCTGCTCAACGGGATCATATTTCTCATTGCGGGTTTTATTGTTTTCTCCAATCCATTCAGTAGTTATGTGCTGCTGAGTATTTTTTTCAGTGTTACATTGTTTGTGACAGGGATCTTCGAAATCGCCTTTGCACTCAGCAACCGTAAAGGCCACACCGGGTGGGGCTGGTCGCTGGCCTCCGGGATCGTGGATGTAGTCATAGGGGGAATCCTGATAGGCTATCCCTCCGTCAGTATGGCCGTCATACCGCTGTTCCTGGCCTTCTGGTTTATGTTTAAAGGTATCAGCCTGATAGGATTTTCCATTCAGCTGCAATCAGACAGAATCCCCAACTGGGGCTGGCTGCTGGTCGGAGGAATCATCTTAATTATCATCGCTATTGTTATACTGGATAACCCGGCACTCGGCGTAGCCGCCATACTGGGCCTGATGGCCGCTGCCTTCTGGGCAACAGGTATACTGAGCATCCTTTTCGCTTTCCGTCTGCGACAGGTGAAGAAAGAGCTGCTGGGAGCATAAAGGATAAAGCAGAAAGCAAAAAGCTATTGAAGCGATTGACCAACACGGAAATATTTATCGTGTTGGTCAATCGCTTCAATAGCTTTTTGCTTTCTGCGTTCAGCTTTTTGCTTTTTTCCAGTATATTCGGTCCATCTAAATCTTTTCTCTTCCGATGAAAATCAACAAAATCTATGCTATTGCGTCCTTGTTACTATGCGCAGGGATACAGCAGGGAGCAGCCCAAACAACGTCTAAATATGACCAGCACGAGGCTTTTGCTCCTTTGTTTTATCCGGCCCCGGGTAATGAGTTCCGCAGTGCCGGCGGACAGCCGGGCCCCAAATACTGGCAGAATGCTGCCGACTATAAGTTGGACGTAACCCTGGATACATTGCAGCACCGGCTGAGTGGTACTGTAGTAATTACTTACAAAAACAACAGCCCGGACCAGCTGCCTTTTTTATGGCTGCAGCTGGATCAGAACGTGTACCGGGAAGACTCCAGGGGTTCCAAAACAGTAGCTGTTTCCGGAGATCGCTTTGCCAACAGAAATTATACACAGGGGTTTGAACTGAAAACAGTTAGTATTATCAGCAACGGTAAAACCATTGCGGCCAACTACCTGGTGAATGATACCCGTATGCAGATTAAGCTGGCAGAAGCCATGAAATCGGGTACTGCCCTGCAGATCAAAATCGAATATGCCTACGCCATTCCGGAATATGGTACCGATCGTACTGCCCGCCTGCGCACTGCCAACGGATGGATATACGAAATTGCACAATGGTATCCCCGTATGGCCGTATATGATGATGTACTCGGATGGAATAATATTCCCTACATGGGCGCATCAGAGTTTTACCTGGAGTACGGCAACTTCGATTACAGCATTACCGCGCCCGCCAATATGGTGCTGAGTGGCTCCGGTCAGCTGGTAAACGAAGCGCAGGTATTATCACCGAAGGAAATCAGTCGTCTCGCTAAAGCACGCAACAGTGATCAGACCGTGTTTATCCGCGACAGCACAGATATTAATACCATCGCGGCAAAAGGTAACCGCACCTGGCATTTTGTATGTAAGAACTCCCGCGATGTGGCCTGGGGCGCCTCCGGCGCTTTCATCTGGGACGCAGCCCGCATCAATTTACCCGGTGGTAAAAAATCGCTCGCCATGTCGCTCTATCCGCTGGAAGTAGCGGGTAGCAGTGCCTGGGGCAGATCCACCGAATATGTAAAAGGCTGTATTGAACATTACTCCAACCAGTGGTTCGTATATACTTACCCGGTAGCTACCAATGTGGCAGGTACAGTAGGAGGAATGGAATACCCCGGTATCGTTTTCTGCTCCTGGAAATCTACCAGAGGTGGCCTGTGGGGCGTAACCGATCATGAATTCGGCCATAACTGGTTTCCTATGATCGTAGGCTCCAACGAACGTAAATATGCGTGGATGGATGAAGGCTTTAATACTTTCATCAACGGTATTTCTACCAAAGCATTTAATAAAGGTGAATACAGCAGCCCTCAGCCAGTACAGAGAATGGCGCCGATGTTGTTCTCTTCCAGGGCAGAACCTATTTTAACCACACCGGATATACTCGACATGAATTACCTGGGCGTAGCGGCGTATTTCAAACCAGGAATGGGTTTGAGCCTGCTCCGTAATGAAATCCTGGGACCGGAACGTTTTGATTATGCATTCCGGGAATACATTAAACGCTGGGCGTTTAAACATCCTACCCCCTGGGACTTTTTCCGTAGTATGGAAAATGCTTCCGGCGAAGACCTCGCCTGGTTCTGGCGTGGCTGGTTCTTCAATACCTGGAAACTGGATCAGGCGGTGAAGAATGTACAATATGTAAAGAATGATCCCGCACAAGGTGCGCTGATTACCCTGCAGAACCTGGAGCAATTGCCCATGCCCGTAGTTATGGCTATAAAAGATGTAAATGGTAAAACAGATACAGTACGCCTGCCGGTAGAAGTATGGCAGCGCGGTGCTACCTGGACTTTCCACTATCCGTCTACCGTGAAGTTAAGCAGCGTAGTTATTGATCCTGCCGGGAATTTTCCTGATGTCAATCCGGCTAACAACAGCTGGAAAGCAGATGCAGCTCAGCCCATACCTGCCGGCACTACGGCAACGACTGTATTAAATAAGTACATCAACGCTATCGGCGGCTCAGATAAACTGAAAGCAGTAAAGGATCTTTCCATGGAAGTAGGTGGTGCGCAATTCGAATATACCGTGAAAATGAAACAGCCGGACAAAGTACTGAACACCGTATTTATTCCCAGTAATAATCAGGTAGCCATGAAATTGCTGATCAACGGTAATAATATCTCTATGTCCAGCAATGGAAAGGAAGTGCCGCTTGCACCAGCTGATAAGGCAATGATGAAGGATAGATACCTGATGTTCCCCGAATTGTATTTTGCGGCGCCTGAAAATAACGCCAAGCTGGAACTGTCACCCACCCTGGAAGATGTCAATGGTGTCCCCTGTTATGTTGTCAGCGTAGCTACTTCCAATGGAGTCTTATTCCGCTATTATTTCGATGCTAAAACCGGCTTCAAAGTACGCGGGATGTCACTGGCAGGACAGGAAGGCGGTGCCCCTGAAGCAACCACTGATTACAGCGATTACCACGAAGTGAGTGGTATCATGTTTCCGTTTAAAATGGGCACTAATACCGGCGGATATAGCGCAGATATGAAAGTAAAAACAGTGACCGTCAATAGCGGATTGACTGACGAAGTATTTAAATAAGCCCAAAGCGTAAAGCGTAAAGCAAAAAGCCATCGAGGCGAATGATGTGAATGAAGCGAATATCTCCCCGCTCACATCATTCGCCTCGATGGCTTTTTGCTTTCCGCTTTATGCCTTCTGCTATTTTAAATATCTTCGTCCCACTTAAAGACGAGATGCATATGAAACACCTACGGCCTGTCATGTTTGTTGGTACTGCCTCTGATGTGGGCAAAAGTGTCATCACTGCTGGGTTTTGCCGTATTTTTAAACAGGATGGATACACACCGGCAC
Organism: Chitinophaga sp. RAB17; assembly: GCF_052114225.1. Lineage (NCBI taxonomy): Bacteria > Pseudomonadati > Bacteroidota > Chitinophagia > Chitinophagales > Chitinophagaceae > Chitinophaga > Chitinophaga sp. RAB17. The sequence continues at coordinate 493,253 of NZ_JBFREI010000006.1, forward strand.
CTTTCAAGGCGCAGAACATGTCTCTCAATAGCTATGCTACTCCCGATGGCCTGGAAATAGGCCGTGCGCAGGCGGTGCAGGCAGAAGCGGCAGGCGTACCCTGTCATACTGATATGAACCCTGTGCTGCTGAAACCTACCAATGATCAAACTGCCCAGCTGGTGCTGCATGGCAAACCCGCCGGTAACCAGTCTGCCTGGGAATACTTCATGGAAGATGATAAACGCGCCTTGTTTGAAGAGGTGAAGCAATCATTTAACCGGCTGTCTCACCAATATAACCCGGTGGTAATGGAAGGCGCCGGCAGTATCTCTGAACTCAATCTCCGGCAGAAAGATATCACCAATATGCGTATTGCGCTGCATGCCGGTGCTGCAGTATACCTCATTGCAGATATTGACCGCGGTGGCGTTTTTGGAAGCGTATATGGCACTATTGCCTTGTTGCCACCGGAAGAAAAAGCACTGATAAAAGGCATCATCATCAATAAATTCAGAGGTGATATCCGCTTGTTTGAAGATGGGCGTAAACTACTGGAAAGCCTTACTGGCGTGCCCGTAACAGGGGTATTGCCCTATTACCATGATATTTATATTGAGGAAGAAGATACCCTGGGACTATCGCTAAAGCATAAACGACAAACAACCGGCCGCGTAAATATAGCAGTAGTGCTGTTAAGACATATGTCTAACTTCACCGACTTCCATGCACTGGAGAAAGATGAGCGGGTACATCTTTTTTATACAGATAATCCGGCAGAACTGGCTACTGCTGATATTATTATACTACCCGGCAGTAAAAACACCATTGAAGATCTCATCGCTATCCGGAATAACGGTACGGCCCGTGCGATAACGGAAGCGCACAAACGAAATAAAGTGGTGATAGGTATCTGTGGTGGTTACCAGATGATGGGAGAGCAGGTGGCGGATCCATTCGGGGTGGAGGGACCAATGGCAAGTATCCCCGGACTGGGCATATTACCCGTAACAACCGTACTTACCAGGGAAAAAACTACGCAGCAACGTACGTTCCGTTACCGTCACCAGGAAAAAATATGCGAGGGATATGAAATCCATATGGGCGAAACCAGCACCCAAAAGCCTTCTCCACTCAATGAACTCACGAATGGTGCCTCAGATGGATATTTCCTCAGTCCTCAATGCTGGGGTACCTATCTGCATGGTATCCTTGACAATGATACCGTGGTAAGTGATTTATTGGCACAATGTGGGAAAGTGTCCGTGGTAAAGGATTTCGACTATCGGAGCTTTAAGGAAGCGCAATATAATAAACTGGCAACGCATATACGTGAACATCTGGATATTTCAGCTGTTTATAAGGCACTGGAATTATAACTTTATTGCATTATGATACAAGGACATGGAGATGATGGCTATCTGTTTGACCAGCCTGTTAAAATGGATTTTAGTTCAAATGTGTGGTATGGTGGCTTGCAGGAAGGACTGAAAACCCATCTCAGCAGCAGGATAGCGGGAATAGATCACTACCCGGACGCCGGCGCCGGGAAATTGCAGGCGCTGCTGGAAAAACAGGCGGGCCTGCCCGCCGGCAGCATCATGGTTACCAATGGAGCGACAGAAGCTATTTACCTGGTAGCACAGGCTTTTACAGGCGCCACGGCTACCGTAATAGCACCTACTTTTGCGGAGTATGCAGATGCCTGCAGTTTGTACCGGCACCAGGTGTTGTATATGTCATGGGATAAACTGACCCCTGATACCACCTTCAGCACCGATATGGTTTTTCTGTGTAATCCTAATAACCCTACCGGGCAAACGTTGGATGAGCATGCATTGCAACGACTTCTTCAGCTCAACAAACACACGGTATTTATTATTGACGAGGCTTATATTGAATTTACACTGGATGCAGCCAGTATGTTGCCACACCTGCATCGCTTACCTAATGTATTGGTGTTAAGATCCCTGACCAAGACTTGCTGTATTCCCGGGCTGCGCCTGGGGTATATTGCCGGCAGGAAACAACTGCTGGACCGGGTGCGCGCTTATAAAATGCCCTGGTCAGTCAACAGTCTCGCGCTGGAGGCAGGTTATTATATCCTGGATCATCTGAAACAATTTACACTGGATAAAGAGTCATTGTTGCAGGATACTTTTCATTTATGGGAAAGCATTCGTAAGATGCCGGAGTTTAAAGTAACGCCAACGCATACACATTTTTTTCTGTTCGAAACACTGACGGGTACTGCAGCTTCGCTGAAGGCCTGGCTGATGGAAAAACATGGTATCCTTATCCGGGATGCCTCCAATTTCTATGGCCTGGAACAAGGACATTGCCGCGTTGCCTGTCGCAGTGCCAACGATAATAAACTATTGACTACCGCATTGCGCCAATGGACCCTGTATTAAAATTCGTATTGCCGTTACTGTTAGGCTATGCCGCCGACCTGCTGCTGGGTGATCCCCGTAGCTGGCCGCATCCGGTAAAAGTATACGGTAAGCTGATTCAGCATGGTACCCAATGGCTGAATAATGGCATTGCCCGCTTCTGGAAAGGTACATTCCTTACACTCATATTGTGTATCGGGGTATACTGTTTTTTCTATTTTGCACAAGTGGGCTTATCACAATGGCCTGTGGCCTGGTATATTTTCAGTACGGTGTTTGTCTTTTTTGCTCTGGCCAACAAAAGCCTTCTGCAGGAAGGAAAAGAAGTATTTAATATACTGCATAAAGATGGGGTAGAAGCGGGGCGGGAACGACTGTCATGGATTGTAGGGAGAGACACTGCGCAGTTGTCTCCGCAGCAAATTCGTATTGCTGTCATGGAGTCAATGTCTGAAAATCTAAGTGATGGTGTGATAGCGCCACTTTGTTTTTATGCGGTGCTGGGACTTCCTGGTATGATGCTTTATAAAATGATCAACACGCTGGATTCCATGATAGGCTATAGGAATGAGCAATATCAGTACTTTGGCCGTTTTGCTGCCCGACTCGATGATGTAGCGAATTATATTCCGGCACGTATCACTGCTTTACTCATGATCCTGTTGTGGGGAAGCAGCCGTGCCTGGCACTACATGATCCGGTATGGATCCGCACATGCCAGTCCTAATTCAGGTTACCCGGAAGCTGCACTGGCAGGCATTCTTGATTGCCGTTTCGGAGGCCCAAATACTTACGGAGGGAAGGTCGTGCATAAACCCTATATCGGTGAAAATGAACGCAACATTGAACATGAAGAGTTTGTGAAAGTAATGTATATCAACCACGCAGTTACCTTCGTGATGATCATCTGTATTGTATCGGTCAAATATTATTTGCTATGGAATGTACAACAGCAATAGCCGTTATTTTTTTCTTTGTGTAGGAATGATCAGCGTTACCTTCACACCTTTACCACCTTTGTCTTTTTTGTCTGTAACAGCGATGGATGCGAGCTTCCCGGTTTGCTTGCTCAATATTTTTAAGCGCTCCTGGGTAATAATGCCGGAGAGAGAATTCTTTTCACGATCGTGTTTTTCTACGAGGCCAAGACCATTATCTTCAATAACGCAGTGGAGTAATTCATTGGTCAACAGCAGGGTGACGGTAATATGTCCTTTGTAGGGAAGGTTACGCATGCCGTGCTGGATGGCATTTTCAACAAAGGGCTGCATCAGCATGGGGGGAATAAAAACATCCATGTCTTCACAACCTTCAATGGGATAGATCTCATAATCAAAGACATTTCCAAAACGAATGGCCTGCAGGCTCAGATAGTTTTCCAGCGCTTCCACTTCCTGGTGCAGTTGTACCAGGTTGTGACGGGAGTTTTCGAGGTTCAGTCTTAACAACCGCGCAAATTTGTTCAGGTATTTAACGGATTTTTCTTTCTCATCATGCCGGATAAAACTTTGCAGCACGGCGAGCGTATTGAAAATAAAATGTGGTTCCATCTGACTGCGCAGTAGGCGCTGTTCCAGTTCTGTACTGTGTTGCAGCGTTCTCAGTTTTCGTTGTCTGATCAGTACAATGGTCAATGCAGCGCCTACCAGCAAAAGGATCCCAAAGATAAACAGGATGAGACGTTGCTGCCGCAGGATAATGGCCTGGTTATTATATTGCCGGCTGATATCAATTGTTTTATGTTGTTGCTCTTTCAGTTCATTGATCGCCTGCAGCTCCATTACCTTTTTCAGCTGTTGTTCTTCCATTTCCGTGAGCGACATATTGGAGGCGGAGTCGAGGTATATCACGGCATTTTTGTAGTCGCCGCTGGCATAGTAAATATTGTATAGAGAACTGTAGGCAGAACTTAGATCACCGGCATTTTCCGGATCCCTGGCTTTATCCACGGCTTTATTGATATAGAAGATAGCTTTAGGATAGTCCTTTTCTTCCATAAACATTTGCCCGTAGTTGACATATTCCCGGAAGGAAACTTTGTTCGCTCTTTCTTTGATATGAAAAGCCTGTACCATCAGACGATGGCCTTTTTGCATGTCGCCCATTTCTTCGTGCAACACACCCAACGCGGAGTATACGGTCGCAATTCTGATGGAATCAGGTTGCTTTAAGGCCAGTTGTAGTGCACTGTCTTCGTAATGAAGCGCCAGCTTATAGTCATGTTGGCGCTCGGCTATCCGCGACTGCGCTTCCATGAGATACGACATATAATAGTAATTTTTTTTGTCGGGGTATGCGGCGATGGCTTTGTCTGTATAGAGTTTGGCTTTGTCGTACACGCCATATCGGAAATGGATTTCGGCAGCCAGGTCGTACAGGCGGTATATTTCTGTATAATGAAACCGTTGGGCCAGTTCCAGTAGGGTATACATCCTGGAAAAGGTGCTGTCATCAATTTTCTTTTGCAGCTCCAGTCGCAAGAGTCCCATTTGCTGTAGCATATACAGTGATATATAGCGGCTGGTATCAACGGGAGTGGTCGGTAACATGCGCCGGTAGCTGATGGCAGCGGGTTTAGCGCTGTCTGCAAAATATTGTAGCCTGCCCAGCAGGTAATAATAAAGTCCTCGTCCCTGCTCTCCGGCCGCTATAGCAGCAGGTTGCAGGGCCAGCATTTTTTTCCGGGCAGCTGTACCGGAAAAACGCTCACCGGAATCTATCAGTTGTTTCAATGTGCTTATCACTGCCGGATCTGCGGTGGTGGGGGTGGAAGCAGGAGGCACGGGCTTATTTTGCCGGTTGCAACCAAGCAAACAGCAAAAGGCAATGATCAGTAATAAAATAAACCGGTAGGAAAAAAGCATGTATGCAATTTAATGTTCGCCGGTGAGAAACTGCCTGACGAACTCCCTTTTACGTGATGACACCGGGATTTCGCTACCTTCTTTCAATACCAGGATACCGTCTTTCAGAAAACGGTCGATAAAATGATGATTCACAATGTACGACTGATGGATACGTATAAACCAGTTTTCCGGCAACAGTTCCTCATATTCCTTGATAGGGCGGGATACCGTAACTTTTTTCTTGTCGGTTAAATGAAAAGTAGTGTAGCTGCCATCACTCTGGCAATATAATATTTCTTCAAAAGAAACCACCTGCAGATATTGATGGGAGCGGAGCACAATACGGTTATGCAATCCCGGTTTTTTATGGGCATCTGCCACTTCCAGCTGCAGCTTGTTATTGACAGGGCTTTCAGACTTTAAGCGGTGAAGGGTTTCAGATAACTCCTCTTCATCTACCGGCTTCAACAGGTAATCATATGCACCAAACTTAATGGCTTTGATCGCATGTTGATTATAGGCAGTAATAAAAATGATACGGAAGTTCCTCTCCGGAAACTGCTGTAACAGTTCAAATCCTGTTCCGTCAGACAGCTCAATGTCCAGTAACAGCAGATCCGGCTCTGTATTGGGAATAATTACCTTAGCTTCAGCAATACTACCACAACTACCCAGTACTATAAAATCCGGATAACGCTTCATCAGCCATTCAAGGTCCTTTCTGATTGCGGGTTCATCATCAATTATCAACGTACGGATCATAATTTCCTTTTAATTTCCAATGCTATTTCACAGGTAAGCGATAAACAGGTATCTAAAAGTAAGGGATTTTCACAGTCTTCTAAACTATGGGTTATAAACAGAGATGAGAGGCCGGTTAGATGCCCTGATTATTGGTGTTAACCAGGATGTTGGCTTCGTCTTCGAAAGATTTAAACTCATCCTTGCGGGTAGACTTAAACACCACTTTGATTAACAGCAACCCTATAATAACAGGGATGGCGCCGCCGAAGCTGATGATCAGCTGTTGGAAAATGAGGCTCAATACAACGGTGAAAAGGGCAAAGCCTGCCAGCATACCACCTATGATCCACATCACCGGTGGTATGAAATCCACCTGTAGATAATGTTGCTTATACCGCAGCAGGTATTTAAAATTGTCGTGCGGAATAATGATGGTCTGCGGACTCAAAAATGGCTTTTTCAGTTGCGCCTTTGGAAAGTGTTGCTGTACCTCTGAAAAGATCTGCTGTACACTTTTCGACTGTGAATTCGTAATCTGCATTTAAAAGGGATTTATTTATGGGTTTCTCAATAATGTCTTGTTTGTAATATGGCTGCAAAGTAAGATGGTCAACGGGTGCAAACAGGACGGAATCTATATCCGCTCACATATTCTATATATTCGCTGGCTTTAATTGGATGCGTTGATTGTTTTTTATCTTCGCCGCCATTGCCATCCGGTACATGAAGGGGTTAGTGCAAAAAACTATATACTTCCTGCATCCGTATTTATAGGAGTGCAATTGTAAAATCTTAGTATGAGCAGTAAAGAGGAAAAGATTAGTATTTTAAGTTGTGGCTGGCTGGGGAAACCACTGGCACTGCATTTACAGGCAGCGGGTTATCGGGTAAAAGGCGCCAGAACCAGCATGGAAGGAGTGAAGGAGCTCACTGCACTCGGATTGGAAGCTTACATGGTGATCTTATCTGAAGAAGTCCTGACCGGTCCCGATGAATTCTGGGACGCGGATATTCTGATCATTAATATTCCCCCCCGCAAGGAAAGAGGGATGGACGCGCATGTGACAGAAATAGCGCTGCTGCGCAGTTTTATAGAAACGACCAACATCAGTAAAGTGATTTTTGTGAGTTCTACTTCTGTTTATGCAGATGTAAACGGCCTGGTGACCGAGGAGAATGAGGTCATGCCAGATACACCCAACGGGCAGGCATTGCGGGCAGCGGAGGCCCTGTTGCTGGCGGCTGAGCGGTTTGAGACAACCGTGCTGCGCTTTGGCGGATTAATAGGTTACGATCGTTTACCCGATGCCCGCCGGATAATGGAAGGCAAAAGAATGAATGAACAGCCCATGAACGTAATCCACCGGGATGACTGTATTGGCGTTATCAGCCGGGTGATCAGCCAGGGCGCCTGGGGCGAGGTGTTCAATGCCTGCGCCAGCGGCCACCCGCAACGCAGCAATTATTACAAGGCCGCCGCCCAGGCACTCGGCGTAACAATGCCCCGCCGTTTGCCGGCACAGGAGGAACCCTATAAAATTGTGGGTTCCCGGAAGTTAAGGCACGTACTCGGCTACACGTTTAAATACGATGACCCGTTACTGGTTTTTGAAGAGATGAGGAAGATCAGGAAGTAGAGATATCTTTGCGGTAAATATCCAACCTATGCGCCAATACCTGCCCTACCTGTTTTCGTTCCGGCGACTTTTTCAGCTGGCGTGTATCTGTGGCTTCCCGCTTTTCATGTTGTTTACCATGACCTGGGGATTTGTAGATAGCTTGCCTATAATGGACAATGAGTACACCAGTGAGACGCTTATTGTTTGTGGTTTTCTTTACATGATAATTTCAGGACGTTTCTATACGAATCGTCCACACGTCTTTTTAATTTTTTTTACAATCGGTGAAGCTTGTCTGCTGGCAGGATTGGCTGCGCGGGTTTACTACTTGTATTATTCACCTTTTTACCCGGAGCGGGGTTACTAAAAAAATTTGTTTACATATATTAAAATCGCTATATTGTTATACTACCTCACTATAGCCAACGGGAGGTACGCCTGACCATAGAATATTTGTATCACCTAAACCTAATCAAAGCCGTGAATCTGCTGCTCCTTAGCCTGTTTGCCCTGGCATTATGGCTGATGTTCTCCCTCTACCGGAGTCACAATCGCAAAAAGGCCGAATTGCTTCTGCCTGTGAGATCTGCGAATATTGTAAAAATTCATAGTTACAAGTCTTTCGGCATTATTGCCACTATCAGGTTTAAGGATGACCTTACACCACAGATAGGGGACCGGTTACATGAAGAAGGAAACATTTATCAGATAACGGGCGTGGTCACGCCGGATGCCATACAGGAACAACCTAAAGACACCTGGGACTGTCGTCTGGTAAAAATCTAGCAATGGAATACCTCAAAATTTCCTGGCTTCATCGTTTTGAGGATGAACCGGTATTCCTATACAGTGAAATTGACGCACTGCGTTTTGAAAACCGGAAGATTGAAATATACCAGGATGGTAGCTTCGGCATTGCCAACAGTAATTTTCATTTTGGTGGTACCGCCTTATCGGATGTAGTGATGCCCGAAATAGAGGATATCTGCGAGGATAAGCACTTTATACCTGAACTGATTTCGCAGGCCGAATTTGAACTTATCTGGAATCAATATTATTATTTTTTGTCCTGACATAGCTGGTCCGTGATTTGCTGATGATCTGTAAAAGGATCTTATGAACGCTTTTATGATTAAAACATCCGGAGGCCGCTTCTACGTAAAGCCATATTCAGCCGAACGCTTTCTGGTAGATGTGGATGGCGAAGAAATTGTTATGGAGAAAGATGAAGATGGGTACGTACGTGCACCAGGCGCAACAGACCATGGTCACCGCTTAAATATGGGCTTGCTGAATAGCATCGCAGACCAGATTGCCAGGCAGACAGCGTAAAAAATCCACAAACCGGGGTTATTTGTGTGCCTCAAAAGCAGACAGATACTTATCAATATACAGCTCCTTGGTTTTTGTTTTATACTGCATCACGAAACGGGGATGCTCTAACGGTACGATTGTTTTGAAAAACTGCTCCTTCTCATTTAACGCCTGCAGGAATGCAGCATTTTTTCCGGTACCCATACAATAGCAAACATCACGACCGATATTCCATTGCAATTGTTCCTTTAAACTACTCACTATAAAAGCATAAGCCGCTTTTGTCAGTGCGGCGCTGTCATAATAATTATAATTTATTTCTTTCCCTCCCGGTTGAACCGAGGTAAAGCCAAGCGGGCAGATACTGCTGATATAAAAATGCTGGTAAAAGTTTTTCACGCCCCCGTATGCGTCTATTACATCATATACAAATACAGAAGAGGGTTCATGTGTTTTCAGTCCGGGGATCTCAATGCCACATTTATCCAGCATCCGCTTGGTATCTGTAAAGGGCACACCAGTAGATCCTGACCCCAATCTGCCAGGGTTAATACCCAGGATAAGTTGTCTGGGCTTTTTATCGTTATAAAACTTTTTATAGAATTGGGTCATAATGCCGGTAATCCCCGGTCCCTCCTGAAAAGGATTCAGGACACGTATACCCGCAGGCAGTTTGCCGGGAAAATGCAGATGGCTGTTGAATGCGATGATCTGATCCGCTATAGTCATTCCGCAATTTACGCCATTTGATGATGCCTCGTAATTTTCTCCAGGATATCCTCTTCCCGGTAAGGCTTCATGATATAATCATTCAATCCTGAGCGGAGGTACAGCGCAATATCATCTTCCATCACGTTGCCGGTAATGGCAATAATGGTGACTGCCGCTTTTTTCTTGTCGGGAAGTTCTCTGATCATACTGGTGAGCATCAGTCCATCTATGCCGGGTAAATCAATATCCGTCAGCACAAAATCGAAGGATTCACGCTGATATATTTCCAGCGCTTCCTCCGCAGAAGATACGATCAGGTAGGATGCCTGCATCCTGTCCAGCATCAGGGCCAGTAATTTCTGATTGAGGATGCTATCCTCCACTACTAACAATCTTATACCTGCCGGTACAACGGCGCTTGTAGATGTATTACTCACGGGGACAATAATTTTTTTAGTAGCAGGTGATGGTGTCATCAGCTGATACCGGATTTCAAAATAAAAAGTGGTGCCTTTGCCGGGGAGGCTCTCCACATGAATCTTACCGTTATGCAGATCAATGATTTTTTTGGAAATGTGTAATCCTAAACCACTGCCTTTATGATAATGGTTATTTCCCTGGGAGAAAGCGTCGAACACTAAAGGTAGTTCTTTATGTGAAATACCCGAACCGGTATCTTTTACACTTATCTGTAACAGGTTGTTGTCACGCATATGCGCAGTGACCGTTACGCTGCCTGTTTCTGTAAACTTAATCGCGTTGGCAATCAGGTTGATTAACACCTGCTTAAGCCGGAAAGCATCTCCCATCACCAGCAGGGTGCTTGGAAAATAAATATTGACTTCCAGCGGGAGAGATTTCATTTCGGCCTGTACCGCCAGGGTATTACATACTTCTTCAATGGCGGTCCGGGGCGCAAATTTTTCCAGCCGGAGTATCGGTTCGGCTGTTTCCATGCGCGTATAGTCAAGCACGTTATTCACCACCTGCAACAGCAGATCAGCCGAATGTCGTATAGCCGATACCGTTTCCGGTGTTTTTCCCTGTTCGAGCAGCCAGGTATAACCGAGTATAGACTGCACCGGTGTACGGATTTCATGGCTGATAGTAGCAGCGAAATCACTTTTCTGCTCTGCAAATTTCTCTGCCTGCTGCTTCGCCTTCAATAAAGCCAGGTCGTAACGGTACAAGCGTATAATACCATATATAATGATACCTGCCATCAACAGTATTAAAGGGATTTCCCAATAATTGTGTTTATCCAGCTTATAAAGAGAATGGTCAATGTCCTGCCCCAGCTGTAACCGCTTTTTGTCTGTTTCGTCCAGCATGTTTTGTTTCAGTGCTGCCATGAGGTGCAACAGTTCTGTAAACAACCGCTCATTGGCCACTACCAGCGCATATTCTTTCTGTTTCAGGTTATTATGACTGTCTGTAGCATCTTTTATAAATTTATTGTAGGCGTCCTGGATTTTCTGCAGCTGCTCCCGTGTAAATGCTTTGCCATTGGCATTTGTATCGTATTGTACAATCTTTACCTGCTTGCTGGTTTGCTGGATATTGGGTTTGTTGTTGATAGCATCTTTGATACGGCCAAACAGTTTCTTTTTGCCTTTGGTATGGGCTGTTTCAGTGGTCACCACCGTATCCGCCTGCCGCCGGGGTTGCGGTAATTTTATATTGCCTAACTGCTGCAGGGGCAGGGGAGTAGTGGCGGTATCCCATACCTGCGATAACTGTAACAGGGAATCTACGTATAGCCGTGTCTGTAAAAACAACTGCGACTTCCGGGCCTTGTCCGCCAGTAGTGCTTCCATTTGCCGCTCATCCTGCCTGGAATTCACCGCACTGTCGAGATGCTCGGTAATGCGCTTCAGCTGACCGACATAACTATTTAAATAATTCCTGTCAAAAGTGAGGGTGTAGATACGAAAATTGTTATCCGCTGCGTATAATAACTGTACCGCCTGGTCGATATGACCAGCATCTGTTTTGGTAGCCACAAGGTTTTTAACAACAATGCCTAACTGTTGGGATTCCCGTTTCCGTAAAAAGATGATCATGAAAAATGTCATCAGCACCAAAACCATTATCGTTAGCACAGCATAGCGTACAAAGGTCTTTTTTTCCTGAATTTTATACATCGTTACATTATGATTGGATGTTGGCCGGCAGTCCTTCCGGACTGCGCACGAAAATAAATGATTTTATTGGCCGTAACTAATAGATAATCAATGTAAAACAATGAATATAGGTATATATTTTCCCCTGAATTGCATATGTATTGTTTTATTTAATACATTATATTTTTTTACTTATTAAAAGATTAATATTCCGTGGAATCTGTTTTTTAATTCATGATATTTATAATATCTTTTGTCACAAGGAAAGCTCAATATTGATTTTTGTATTATTGTTGCGTTATAATATTTTTCCTCAATGCACTATCTGAAAAACTGTTTTATCACCTGTTTATTATTTTTTGCATTACTACCATTTACCTATAGTCAATCAGTTTATCCGGATCCGCAGTATAAATTTGTAGCAGGTCCGGGGACGTTACAGGATCGTAATTTTTATCTGTTTACCCTCCTGGAACGACTACCAGGCCTACCTTCGCTCCTGGCTAAAGATAGCAGCCTGCAGGCACTCCGGAATCAGTATAAACAACGTATATCCCATCCCGTGAGTAACGGGGAAAATCCCGCTGTGCTGTTATTTTCCGATGCAAGCATCCAACAGGTAAGCAGCGCTTTCACCAGGTTGTTACAACAAAACCCGGCGCCGTTTGTCCGATTGTTGCGGGAAATGCGTGGCAGTGGCCTGTTTGAACTGCATGCACGTAAAAGTGATGGAGAATTTCTGAACGCAGCCTGGAAAGATGCAGCCGATGGTGTTAACTATATCATCAATGCCTATACGAATGGTACCGGCCTGCGGTACCCGGTAATTGATTCAGCATTGTTGTATGTACATTCACCTGCCTATAAAGCCGGCGTGCAGCATTTGCTGGCGCAGGTAGAGGAGAAGGACAGGCAGGATGATTTGTTTTTTCAGCCATCGCTGCAGCTGGCACTTGGATTACTTACTCTTAGCCACCGCGATGAAGCTGCCCGCTATGAGCCTATGTCGGCCACTAACGGAGACGCCTATAGGCAAATAAAGAAAACCGACTGGAGTAAATATCCCTATCCAGTCATGCTGATCCTGGGAGCCAGCCCGGTAGCCAAAGAAGTGCTGAGCGAAACCGGGAAAAGCCGTTGCCGCACCGGTGCAGGCTTATATCAAAAAGGCCTCGCACCCTTTATTATTGTTTCCGGTGGGCATGTAAGACCAGTAGGCACCCCTTATTCGGAGGCGGTAGAAATGAAGAAGTACCTGGTCAACGAGTTGAAAATACCCGCTGCTGCAGTCATGATAGACCCTTATGCGAGACATACCACCACCAACGTGCGTAACGCTGTACGCATTGCATGGAGAAGCGGTATCCCGGTCAACAAACGGATGTTATGCGTATCTGATGCGATGCACCTGGTATATGTTACCAGCCCGCTGTTTAAGCAACGCTGTATGACCGAACTGGGATATATGCCTGCGGCAGACATCGAACAAACAGATCTTTATTATTTGTCGTTCGTACCAGACCTTCGTTCCCTGCAGGTTAATACCTTCGATCCACTGGATCCCTGATACACAATATTTTGTTCACTTATTCGTCTTCCATATAAACCTTACAACACAAAATTATGTCTGATCAATCTATCCAGCCCTTGTATACTATCCTCGGAGCAGGGGGCATTATCGCTAATGAACTGGCTGCAGAGCTCGTGAATAATAAAAAACGGGTTCGCCTGGTAAGTCGCTCCCCCAAGTCAATTGCGGGCATTACCGACCTGGTTGGGGCTGATATCACGGATTACGAACAAACAAAAAATGCGGTAAAAGGAAGCAGCATCGTTTTCCTCACGGCAGGTTTGAAATATGACATCAAAGTATGGAGCGATGCGTGGCCTAAGATCATGACCAACGTGATCAATGCCTGTAAAGAAGCCGGCGCCAAACTGATTTTCTTTGATAACGTATATTCTTACGGGTTAGTAAATGGCCCTATGAAAGAAGATACTCCTTATCAGCCTTCGAGCAAAAAAGGGATCATTCGTGCGGCCATTGCCAAACAACTGATGGACGAAGTAAAAGCAGGTAAAATCACTGCTACCATAGCGCGGGCTGCCGATTTCTACGGCCCGGGCGCCGATAAAACAGGCTTCCTGAACATCCTGATCATCGATAAATTTAAAAAGAACAGCTCAGCCATGTGGCTGGGAAAAGATAACCAGACGCATAGCTACACCTTCACACCAGATGCTGCGAAAGGCTTATACCTGCTTTCCCAGGATGATACTTCCTGGAACCAGGTATGGCATTTACCTACTGCCAATCCAGCACCGGATGGTAAAGGCTATGTAAACCTGATTGCTACCCAAATGGGCGTAAAGCCCAAATATATGAAGCTGGGCAGCTTTATGTTAACACTCTCCGGATTGTTCGATGCCACCATCAGAGAAATGAAGGAAATGCTTTATCAGAGCAACTATCCATACATACTGGACTCTTCAAAATTTGAAAAGCACTTTCATGTAAAACCCACTTCCTATGAAGAAGGGATCCGTTTAACACTGGCAAAACAGTAGTCTACTAATTTTGTAGGAAAATAAATTTGGTAGTTAATTTTTCTGCATTATCTTTGCGTCAGTTCTTTAAATAGCTTATCAAGAAAGGAGGAGGGACATGGCCCGACGATACCTTAGCAACCATCACTGCGCAAGCAGTGAAAGGTGCTGCATCCATCCCGGTTTAATTACCAGGAAAGATAAGTCAGATTCTAAGTTTTACTATACATTATTATCTATATAATGATAAAACTCATCTGGCTCCCAGGTGAGTTTTTTTTATGCCCCGGCCTACCCTTGATATGCTCATTTAACGGACCTGTTTAATCAATTTTCATCAAACTAAAAATCAAAAAACAGATGAGCACAATTACTGAACTGATCCACTCTATTCCCGTAGACCCTCACACCGGCGCCATTGCTGTGCCTATTTATCAAACTTCTACGTTTGTGCAGGAAGCACCCGGCGTCAATAAAGGATATGACTATGCCCGCTCCAATAATCCTACCCGCGAAACAGCCGAGAAGATTATTGCCAAACTGGAAGGTGGTGCCACCGCATCCTTGTTCTCCAGCGGGTTGGCAGCCATTGATGCGGTTATCAAACTGCTTAAATCCGGTGATGAAATTGTAGCGGTAGATGATATCTATGGCGGCGCTTTCCGCCTCTTTAATAAAGTATATGAGAAGTTTGGTATCAAAGTAAGTTACGTGGATACATCAGATACCCAGGCGGTCTTTAATGCTATTACGCCCGCTACCCGTTTAATATGGCTGGAAACACCCACCAATCCCACATTGAAAATCTCCGATATCGCTGCTATTGGCCGTATTGCAAAGGCTCATAATTGTTTGTTTTGTGTAGATAATACTTTCGCTTCCCCCGTATTGCAAAAGCCATTGGAGCTGGGCGCTGACCTGGTGATACACAGTGCTACCAAGTACCTCGGCGGACATAGCGACCTGATTGCAGGCGTGGTCGTTGCTAAAACAATACCACTGGGAGAGGAGATTAAATTTTACCAGAATGCCTGTGGGGCTATTCTGTCGCCCTTCGACAGTTTCCTGCTGATACGTGGTATTGAAACACTGCACCTGCGCATTAAACAACATGGCATCAATGCACAGGCGCTGGCAGCATACCTGGAGAAACATCCGGCAGTAGAAAAAGTATTCTATCCCGGCTTGCCTTCCCATAAAGGGCATGAGCTGGCAAAGCAGCAGAGTAAAGGGTTTGGAGGTATTATTTCTTTTACATTGAAAGATGATACCACGGAAGCAGCTACAGCATTTGTTACCTCTACTCACTACTTCAAGCTGGCAGAAAGTCTGGGTGGTATCAAGAGCTTACTTTGTCATCCGGCAGCAATGACCCATAAATCTATTCCTGCAGAAAAAAGAAGAGCGGCCGGCGTGAGCGATAGCCTGATCCGTTTGTCGGTAGGACTGGAAGAAACAGCCGATCTGCTGGCCGACCTGGAGCAGGCCTTTACGAAACTGCCGGTGCCCGCCCACGCAGAAAGCGTGTTGTCAGCATAGCCGCTACGTTGTCGCCGGTAGCATTGAGAATGGTTGCCAGCGGATCTACGAGTGTACCGATAATCATCAGCGGTGGCAAGGCTTCTATCGGGAATCCATAGATGCTCATCACCAGCAGCTCACCGATATAGCCGCCATTGGGGATGCCGCCTTCCACTATGCTGGCGATAACAGTAACGCCCAGGGCCATCAGGACAACGGAAGGACTGTCGAAACTTTTACCAAACATGGCAAATACTACCGCCATTTTTATAATAGAAGAAATACTGGAGCCATCTTTATGCAGGGTGGCTCCAAGCGGCACCACCACATTACCAATATCCTGCGGGACACCCATTTTGGCCACCGCTTCGAGGTTGGCCGGAATAGTAGCAATGCTGCTGCCCGTGCCTACTGCCGTAAGGGTAGGTATAATATTATTTTTCCAGAAGATTTTAATACCAGGAATTCCTCCGGCCACAAACGCATACAGACTGAATCCGAATATAAAGTAGAAGATACCGAAGCCATAATAGATACCCAGGGAATGTGCGTAGGTGCCAAACAGTTGAGGGCCTACGGTGCCTACCTGGTAAGCGAAATAAGCGCCCAAACCAACAGGTCCCAGTTTCATGATCACGCCTAGCACTTCTTTCATCACTTCATTGCCGGAATACAAAAATTGCCGGAAAGCTTTGCCGGCCTCGCCTACACGCATGGCCGCAAACCCGGTGAGGCCGGAAAAAATGATGAAAGGCAGCATGTTTTTGCGCGATAATAATTCATAAAACTCACCCACTGTGAGTAATCTGCTCAACTGTTCCCCCCAGTTGCCCGGCTGCTCTATGTTGATGTTTTTTGATAGGGCTACCTGCTGGTGGATAGGGAATAACCATACTGCCACAATGGTCAAAAAAGCAGATATCAGAATGGTACTGAGGAATACCAGCGACATCATGCCCAATATTCGCCCCAGTTTATTGCCGGCATCGATATGTGCAATGGCATTTGCAATACAGAAAAATACCAGCGGTATGATTACGGTGAACAACAGGTTCAAAAAAATATCGCCTATCGGCTTTATAATGACTACCTTTTCTCCGAATATAAGCCCGGCAATACTGCCGGCTATGATACCTGCCAACAGCCAGAACATGCTGCTGTACGTTTTAAGGAATCCCATGAATGAAATTTATATTATACAAGATAGCCAAATGTATCTGATCATTGAACAATCAGACATGATTATTGTTTATGCTCATAGCAAACCAATATGTTAGTCATGAAAAGCTTGCTGCTCTGTTTGTTGCTGCCCTTTTTTTTCCAGGACCGATCCTACACCATAGGAGAGGTGATGCGCAATGCCAGGCAACTGCAAAGTGACAGCATACCGGTTAAAATTACCGGTTATGTGACGAAAAAACTACGCGACAATAATTACCTGTTTGAAGACAAAACTGCAGAAATTCAGATAGATATTGACCCCAGGTATCTCCCCCGCAAGCCATTCAACGACAGAGATGCGGTGACCATCAAGGCCCTGGTAAAATACGAAATCAACAAACCCATTACTCTTAAGGTAAATCAGGCGGTTAATAACGATTAACGGAGATGACTATATGATTTTTACCACGAAGCTGTAAATACTCTTCATACTTACCAGGATCACAATCACCGCTACCGCTACCATAATGGTTTTGGCAGAAATTTTATTGGATACCTTTGCTGCAATAGGAGAGGCAATAGCACTGCCTACTACCAGCCCCAGTACGGCGTCCCAGTGCACATGATAAAGCACGGTGATGAAAGTGAGGGAGCTGAGCATAGCAATAAAAAAGCGGGTAGCCTTTACCGTGCCCAGTGAAAAACGGGGGTGTCTGCCGCCGGCAATCAGCGATGATAATACAATAGAACCCCAGCCGCCGCCGCCAATAGCGTCTATAAAACCGCCACCAAAGCCCAGCAAGCCAATTCTCTTTATTTTTTTGGTGACATGTTTTTTGCGTTGTGCCCGAACAGCCCGCAACAGGATCACAGTACCCAGTATCAGTGTATACAGCGATACCAATGGTTTGGTATACATTGCATAATGTTCCAGGGAAGATAACAGGTAAGCACCTATCACCGCTCCGGCAATACCCGGCAATATCAGTATTTTGAAAAGCTTTTTGTTGACATTGCCCATCCGCTGATGCATCCAGCCTGCAATGCCGCAGCTCAGGATCTCAGAAATATGTACTGCCGTACTGGCGGATGCCGGAGGAATGCCCATGGACAGGGAAAAAGTAGTGGAAGTAATGCCGTAAGACATGCCTATGGCGCCATCAATCATGGCAAATATAAAACCAGCTATCAGAAAATAATAAAAAGTAGGAGGTACATCTTCCACATAGGTGCGGAATGCAGGTGATTGCCACCAGGAGATACCCAATATAATCACCAATAACAAAATACCCCCCAAACCGTATATCCAGCGCTGTTTTTTGTAAGCACGGCTTTCGTTGGCGTTGCTGTTTTCGGGTGGCAATGATGCCTTTGATGCTGCTGTGGTCGTGGTTACCGTGGTAACCAGGGTGGTAAGTTCTTTCTCCATTTTTTATAATGTGCCGGCCTTAATTCACCACAAAATACATAAACTCTATGAAATAAGTAGACTACTTACGAAAAAATTACGAATTATGAATTACGAATTACGGATCTGTAGGGAGATCATTTATGGAAGAATTTCCCTACAGATCCGTAATTGGTAATTCATAATTCGTAATTCCCCAAAATACTCCAACGTATAAAAATTGATTTACCTATATTTGGGGTTGCGAACCAATCTACGAACTACATGCTTTGGCAACTTTTCTGGACAATTATATTAGTGCTATTAAACGGATTCTTTGTTGCGGCAGAATTTGCCATTGTTAAAGTACGTTCTTCTCAAATCAACAGTAAAGGTGGAGTAGCCAGTAAAAGGGCCACTGCAGCCGCTAAAAGCGTGTTAAGTAACCTGGATGGTTATCTGGCCGCTACTCAGTTAGGTATTACCCTGGCCTCCCTCGGTTTGGGTTGGGTTGGAGAATCCGTAATGACAGCCATCGTGCTGCAGGCAATGGAGAAACTGGGGATCACCGCTATTTCCGCCGCTGCCGTACACTGGATATCTGTTACAATTGCATTTACCATTATTACCATATTACATATTGTTTTCGGGGAGCTGGCGCCTAAATCAATGGCCATCCGTAAACCGCTGCCTACCACATTGGCCGTAGCCATCCCGCTGCGCGCCCTGTTCGTCATCTTCCGCCCCTTTATCTGGATGCTCAACGGCTTGGCCAACAGTATTCTCCGGATGATCGGCATCAAGCCTGCCGGTGAGTCAGAAATTCACTCTGAAGAAGAACTGAAACTGATCATTTCTGAAAGCCAGGAAGGCGGCGCCATCGAAGAAACAGAACGGGAGCTGATCCAGAACGTATTTGAATTTGACGACAGCCGCGTAAAGGAAATCCTCACCCATCGCAAAGATATTTCAGCTCTCGATATTAACCTGCCCCTGGATCAACTCATTGACCAGGTGATCAAAGACGGCTATTCCCGGTATCCCGTATACAGCGGTTCCCTCGATGAACTGAAAGGCGTGGTATATACAAAAGACGTGGTGAAAGGTGTGCACGAAAAAACGCTGCAGAACCTGAAGGATATCATGAAGCCGGTATTTTATGTACCGGATAGCATGAAAATAAAAGATCTGCTGCGTACTTTCCAGGGCCAACGCCTGCAAATGGCGGTGGTGACCAATGAATTCGGAGATACCGAAGGTATTGTTACGATGGAAGATATCCTGGAAGAACTGGTAGGAGATATACAGGATGAACATGACCATGAAGCGCCCATCGTAGAACAGAAGGATGATAACTTCATTGTAGACGCACATGAATACCTGGCAGATATCAATGAATTACTACCTTATCCGCTGCCAGAGAGCGAACATTATGAAACACTTTCCGGTTTAATTAATTATATACACGGAAATATTCCCCGCGAAGGTGAGGTGATCATGATTGAAAATTATGAAGTACTGATCCTGAAAATGTTCCGTAGTTCTGTTGAGAAAGCAAGACTCAAACTGATCCGATAAAATATTTTTATGGAGAAGAAAATCCTCCACGTCCTGGAAGGACGTGAAAAGCACATTACCGATACAGAGGTAGTGCGGCAATCACTGCCCACTATGCAGTTCCGCTTTGCCAATCCCTTTATTGTAGTGCATCATATGCCTGCAAAGTATTTTGCTCCCGGGTCTCCGGAAGACAGGCTCCATCCGCATCCGCACCGCGGTTTTGCACCGGTTACCTTTATGTTGCAGGGACAGGGCTATCACCGCGATAATGCCGGCAATGCCATGACAGTGACCGGTGGCGATGTACAATGGATGTTTGCCGGCAGGGGTATCCTTCACAGCGAAGGCCCCTCCACCGAATTTCTCGAAAAAGGAGGCAACTACGAACTACTGCAGTTATGGTTTAATGTACCCGCTGCCCATAAGGGTGAAGCACCCTGGTACCAATACATAAAAGGCACAGAAATGCCACCGGTAGCCGTGAAAGATGGTGTACACCTGACACTCATCAGCGGTGAGTATGAAAATAAAAATGGTCCGTTAAAAAATTTTACACCTATTACTGCGATCTGGGGCAATGTGGAAGCTGGTAAAGAAGTAACGTTGACGGCTACACGGGGGTACTGGACTTTGCTGTATGTAATTGACGGCGGTTTAAAAGTGAATGGTGCAGTAGTAAGTGGCTATCACCTGGTAGTTTTTGATAAGGAAGATGAACAGTCAGATGTTCATATAGAAGCGCTTGAAAATACCCGCCTGTTGTATCTTTCTGCAGAACCTATCAATGAACCGGTAGCTGCAAAAGATAATTTCGTGATGAATACATCTGAAGAAATTGATCAGGCCATGGAAGACTATAAAAATGGTTTATTCGGCACACTGGAAAAATAATCATACAATTTATGGGGAGAAGTATCATTACTTCTCCCCATAATCATTCACCACACTACACAGTATCTTTTCGCTGTCTCCAGGTAGTATCTGTTTTCTTCTTATCTTTTTTATGATGTCTCATTGTAGTATCCAGCGGTTTTGGTGGAAATGTATCCTGCTGGAAAATCTCAATGTTGTTATGTTTTACCGGAGCAGCCTGCGCAGCACGATCCGGATCTCCCTTAAAGAAAATAAACAGGGTGAGTATGGCCATTAGACCAATAGTGGCTGGAAGGTTTTTCATATAGTTAAGATTTATGTTCAGGACTATAAATGCAGATATCATGCTCCATTTTATCTGCAGTACCCAATTTTTTATAACCACCTGAGCATTCTTCAGTTGTCTCTCTTTTTTAAGGCTGTTACCGTTTGAGGAACACCATTTTATTGTGGACATTGTCCGACAATCAGTGGAAACAGGGTAACATTCCTGTCCGTGACCGGCGCCCCGGATGGGGAAAGGAGTGAGGCACTGCTTTTGTGGCGCATTGGATATTGTTCACCAAAATATTTTCTTATGAAAGGTACCAGAAGTGAAAATACCCGGCAGAGTAAACAGCAACATTTCTCCAATATGCCCAAACCTGAAATCAGGGATAACCTCGACAGCCGGAAAAATGAAGAACAGGATTTCAAGGGTAAAGATATTACCCATAACAGCAAAGACACAAAAGAGCATAAGCACAAAAAACATTAACCAAAAGCTTCCCGGGGAGCCATTTCCCGGGAAGCTTTTTACATTACTTCTGCACGATTAAAGTAGGAATAAATATGAGGAATGATAAAATGATCCTGGCAGGTTTCCTGGCAGCCACTATTTTCCTGGCCTGCAACAGCCCTATGCAGAACAAGAAAGAGCAGGCAGCGCATGATTCCGCTAATGCCCCGCCAAAGTCACCGGATACAGGTGAGCTTAAAACCATGCAACGGGATACCACCTACGGCGACTATCGTATCAGTATTATTACCCGTGGCAATGGTTATATGCGCGACCTGGTTCTGGCCATTGGCAGTAAAAAAGATACTACAGCGGCAGATAGCATTACGGAGAAGGATATAAAGGGACAATTGAAAGATGTAATGCTAGCGGATCTTGATGGAAATGGTCAACCGGAAATCTATTTCGCGATGCTGTCTGAAGGTACCGGCAAATATGGAAAAATCTACGCATTCGACCTGAGAAGGCCCGTTTCCCGTATCAATACCAATTCCATTGATACTATGCAGCAAGTGGCTTACCGCGGACAGGACACATTTTATATTAAGGGAAAAAATCTCGTGCGTACTTTCCCTGCTTTCCGGGAAGGAGATCCTGATGCATTGACAGCCAACACCAAAGGCATCATTTTATACGATCTCAGGAAAGAAAAAGATACGTTGAAGTTGCTGCCCGTAAAGTGAGCAGAAGGCATAACGCAAAAAGCCCTTGGTGCGGATGACTATAGCAAAGATTTACGTATCTGCTTTGATCATTCGCTTCAAGGGCTTTTCGCGTTATGCTTATTTCTTATAATTAATTCCTTCTTTATCCCAACGCGCATAGAAAAACTGTAATGCCTGCTGAAACCGGGTAAAGTCCTTATTAGCAGGTGCACTCCAGCCGTCTTCGGCATAAGCCGCCAGTCTTGGAAATACCTGGTGGTTCATTGTCTTTACATCTGGTATCCATTCTCCCCACATCTGACACCCGGTACCCAATATTTTTGAATAGTATGTAGGATCCAGTCCGGCAGGAATCGGATCAAAGCTATAGGCTTTTTCCAGCGATATTTCGTTGTAGTCATAGTCGAGGTAAGTGGAAGCGTGGTAAGAATTCACCACATCATATCCTTTGGAAACGGCCTCCGTGATCAGTTTTAATTCTCCTTTCCAGAACTGAACAATGGTGCCTGGCGCCAGTTTCTCTGTAGCAGACGCATCTTTGCTATCGGTAAATTCATGCAGCTTGCTGCCCATGATTTCATTCCAGCCAGCCATGCGGCGACCTTTTTTGGACAGGTATACTGAAATATTATTGGTGAAGAAAATCTGCAGGTCGGCAGGAGAGGCCAGCTTGTGTGCGGCCATATAGGATTGTACACCGGGATCTGCTTTCCACTGATCATATTTCACCTCGTCACCGCCAATATGTATCACTTTGGAAGGGAACAGTGCGCTTACCTCATCCAGTACATCCTGCAGGAAGCCGGTTACCTTTGGGCTTGTTACGTTAAAAACATCGTAATGCACCCCAAATGTGCCCGGAACCTTTATAGGTGTCTCCCTGGTACCTAACCACGGATAGGCAGCGATAGCGGCGCTGGAATGCCCCGGCATTTCTATTTCCGGCACAATAGTGATGTGCCTGTCCGACGCATATTTGATAATCGCTTTGATCTGCTCCTGGGTATAAAAACCTTCATGTACTTTCCCATCAAAATTTTTGCTGTTCCAGGTACCAATCTGGGTAGAATCACGTTTTCCACCCACTGTGGTGAGCAGCGGATATTTTTTGATTTCAATACGCCAGCCCTGGTCATCGGTCAGGTGCCAGTGAAAAACATTCATTTTCAGAAGCGCCATTTCGTCCAGTAAATGCTTTACCGTTTCACCGCCTTTGAAGTAGCGGCCTTCGTCCAGCATGAATGCTCTCCAGGGAAAGCGCGGTTTATCTTTTACGGAAACGGCATCTATCGTATAGGTATTGCCGTTAGCGGCAATCAGCTGACGCAGGGATTGGATACCATAAAAAATACCGGCGTTGGTGGCGGCAGTAATGGTGATGCTGCCAGGGGTTACGAGTAGCTGATAACCTTCTGTACCTAATTCCTGCTTCAGTTTTTCGTTTAAGGTTAAACGGATAAAATCACTTTTAGCAGCAGGTTTGAGTGAGAGGGAGAGTCCATATGTTTCCTGCAATGTCTGTTGCAGTTGGTTGGCCTCGCCGGCGCTCTTGCCTGGAATGATGGCAGTGGCGCCGGATAAAGTGAAGGTGCCGGATAATGTTTTTACTTCCGATGGCTGTGGAATAATATTGATGGCTTGCAGCCGCATAGTACCTACTGATAGCAGTAACATGAAGGCACTGGCCAGGGTGTTGCTTAGTTTTGACATACGCAGATTTTAATTGTTCACTTGTTTAAGGTGAGAAAATACAAATAAAATCCCGTGATTTTAAAAAAGCTACGCTAATGCTATTTGTTCCCTGGAAATCGAAATATCAGTGATGGCCTCAGAATAAAATACTGGTGGCACATTTTTCAGCGGTAACAGGCAGTCTACAGCTTCCTTGTCGGTACTGCGGAACCAGCGCTGCTGCGTTTTTGTTTTATCGATAAAATAGAGCTTCCCTAATTTATAGCGGAAGCTGTCTTCTTTATAAATACTGCTCATTTCCACAATCACTTCCAGCTGATGTTCGTCATCTGTTTTGTGATACGCATATACATATTTACCATCGCTGCCTTCGCTGAGCTTCCATCCTTTTTGCTCCATGTACCTGTTCAGGATATCGCTTTCCATGGAAATATCCTCGAAGTCGTGTACCAGCGTGGTATAGGCCTGCTGAGGAGGGAGCGCAGCCACCGGTCTTTCCAATTGAGGAAAGACCGGTATAATCTGCAACGTTGAAAATTTCTGCTTCCATTGCTGCAGGGTAGGTGCATCCAGGTAAACAGGATGGAGTATCCGTATTGAAGCATTTTCCGGGAGCGTAATGGCGGTATCTACTAATGTCAGCAGGGTACCATCTTCCCGGCAATAGAATGTGGTGATCAGTTGTTCCTGCTCATCAAAGAGGCCCCATGCTATGCGGGTAGCGAATACAAACATGACAGGGTGCTGTAGAAAGAGTTGCTGCCATTGAGCAGTACTCCACTTTCTTTGAATTACCAGGAAGTGCTCCATGCGGAGAGATTGCAACTTCACAATTTCCGCCACTTCTTTGGTAAGTGCTTTGAATGATTCCCTTACTTCACTGGAAGTGGCTGCTGGTATAGCTTTTAAGTGACGGTTGTTGTCGTTGAGATAAGCAGGCTTGAAGTTGCTATCTAAAAATGCGCGGTAAACATCCTGCTTTACTTCAAAATATTTAAACCGGCCATTGAAACCGAAATCAGGTATGATCCGGTCGCCAAGTTCATGAATACTGAGGCCCATTTCTGTAGCCGTATTTTGCAGGGCTGCCAATGCGGCTGCGCCTACATTTGATTTACGGATACGATATCTGCGTGACAGGAATTCCACCTCTCGTAAAGCAGGGGCGCTACCCTGAAGCGCCAGGGCGGCTACACCGTGTTCGGCCATCTTAAGGCGTTTGGTATCTATCCAGTATTGAATGGCACTGCGCAGGTTTGTTGCCAGCACATCATCGCCCACCAGGGCAGCTAATGTCATCAGGTACTTGAATTTTGCATCGCCTCCCTGATTCATATAAACCTGAAACAGGTGTGCTGCAAAAGCCCCGCTGCTGGAGCGGTCGATCAAGCGAAGGAGCGGTTTTGCTTCTACGTCAGCGCGAATTTCGGTGACACGCCCCATCCGGTACATCAGGAAACGCACCATATCAGTGGAGAGCATGTCGCCATTCAACAGGTAGAGCGGAGGCAGGGCGCTGTCGTCCAGCCATTTTTCGGCTGGTTTGGAAAGCTTGCTTCTTTTTTTTGCATAGGCTACCAACTCTCTTACAACGGCCATGTCATCTTCACCGGTAATAGTATGGTGCCCCAGCGTTTCCAGCATCAGATCACGTGCATCATCGTTTACTTCTTTCTGTAATATTTGTTGCAGCAGTGTTAATGCATGCGGATTATTGAGTCTGCAAAGAATCTGCACACCGGTAAGACGTTGATCTGCTTTTGAACTTAATAATAGTTCTGCTGCCTTTTCCAGTGCCAGCGGATGCTCTGCCAGAACAACGGCAACGAGCGTACGAACAGATTTCAGCTTGTGGAGGGTAAACGGCCATAGCTGATCTATGTAAAGGGAGTTAGGTAACCGGGTCAGTGCCGGCAATACAACTTTTGCATCGTAATCATTCTCCAGCGCATTCATTAATAAGGATACGGCGCCTTCCCCGAGTTCATCTGCCAGCAGCTGGAAAGTATCCGGGTGCAGGTAGCGTTTTTCAGAAAGGTAACTATCCAGGGAGTGGAGCAGGTTTTGACGGTCATTCTGTAATAAGGCACGAACCGCCAATAGGCCTGATGGGATGATGTCAGGTATCCATTGGCCTGTTACCAGTGATCCGGTTAATGCGCGGTCATCCATGCCTGTCTTTGGCAGATCCAGGTAATCATAGGCTGTTTTTACCAGCCTTTGATGATATTTTTCCGGGAGATGATTAGCCAGTAGATGATAGCCTTGTAGGGCGGCGGCATAATCCGGTAGTAAGGAGGCTCTGTCAGTAGCTTTTTCGATTAATGATTCATATTTCTGCAGATTGTTTTGCAGTAATACTTTGGATAGTTCGTGCTGGTCGGGCAGATTGCCGGTTTGCAGCAGGATGTTTTCCAGGTAGTCCATTTCACGTTCCGGATGTGCTTTGGAAAGGAGACGGTAGAACAGGGAATTCCAGTTTTTTTGTTTCCATGTAACGAGGTAGGCATCGATCACATGTCTTTCTGCGCTTTTGATCAGGTCCTGTAAAAATTTGCGCAGGGGCGTAAATTTTAGTGGCGCCAGGTCAAAGTTGTTGCCATCACTGGAATAGCTGATCAGCTGGGATCCGATTTCTTCCGGTGTGCAGCCTCTTTGTTGCAGGAAGCTGGTGAAATAGCTGAATCGTAGTACAATAGAAGAGGAGGTGCCTGGCATGTCCATCATAGGAACGATCCTCGTCAAAAAAGCATGTTTGCAGACCTTCCAGGTGTTGGGTGCTGCGATGAGTTGTAATACCAGGCGGTCATTGTCGTTCCAATGTTCCGGTACCTGTAGTAATTGAATAAATAATCCGAGTGTGGTGGCGTCTTCGTCTGAGTTAAATACGGGTGGTTGAAGTGTTTGCCCTGTAAGGAAATCTACCCCGGTCCGTATAGGTTCATTGTTTTCATAGATAGTCAAGTTCAGTCTTTCAAGCAGAGGTAGTATGTCTTCCTTTTTGTACGGCATAAGGTATAAATAGATTCATTTATTTTTTCAGCACAATATCTTCTTTTGCGGCCCATTGTGCAACATCCTGTTTGCTCAATGCCATGGCCATCATATCCGGGAATTTATCCGGTGAACAGGCAAATACGGGTATTCCCAGGTTGGCGAGAAACTGTGCATTTTCATGATCATAGCTTGGTGCGCCATCATCGTTCAGTGCCAGTAATACGATTACCTGCACACCTGCTGCCGCCAGGTCGGTAAAGCGTTTACGCATGTTTTTTTCATCGCCTCCTTCAAAAAGGTCTGTGATCAGTACCAGTACGGTGTCGGTGGGCCTGCTGATAATTTGTCCACAATATTTCAATGCGGCATTAATATCAGTGCCACCGCCCAGCTGGACGCCAAACAACAGTTCTACCGGGTCCTGTAATTCTTCCGTAAGATCGGCAACGGCGGTGTCAAAAACAACCATTTGTGTTTTTAAGGCAGGGATAGATGCCATGACCGCTCCGAAGATGCCGGAATATACCACAGAGGTCCCCATAGAGCCGCTCTGGTCCAGGCATAGCACTACTTCTTTGAGCGCTGACCTTTTACGGCCGTACCCAATCAGTGTTTCCGGGATAATAGTTTTGTAGGCAGGTTGATAGTGTTGCAGATTTTTCTGGATAGTCAGGTGCCAGTTCACTTCGTTATGACGGGGGCGCCTGTTGCGTACGCTGCGGTTTAAACTGCCACTGATGGCCTGTTGAGTAGGTTGCGACAATTTTTTCAGCAGATCGTCCACCACCTTTCTGACTACCTGCCGGGCTGTGTCTTTGGTCTTTTCCGGAATGACCCGGCTCAATGTCATGAGGGTAGCTACCAGGTGTACATCGGCTTCCACATTTTCCAGCATCTCTTTTTCAAAGAGCATTTGAGTGAGGTTGAGCCGCTTCAGCGCATCCTGTTGCATCACCTGTACTACGGAGGAAGGGAAGTAACTGCGGATGTCGCCCAGCCACCGGCTCACATTAGGTGAGGAGGGGCCTAAGCCACCCTGCCGGGTGTTGTCGTACAACGCTTCCAGTGTTTTGTCTACCTGCAGGTCCGTTTTATTCAACGAAAAGGCGGTACCATCATTCTGGGCTCCACCCAGCACGAGCCGCCACCTGCGAACCTGTTCTTCATGCTCCATCTGCTAACAATTTTGAGTCATTCAATCCCAGCATTTGCATCACTACCGGAATACCTTTGGCACCGCGATCATTGTCGATGCCTCCTATGGTAGCGGCTTTTATGCTGGTGCCGCTGCCACCGTTCTTTACTTTGTCGCCCAGTTTTTTTCGTTCCGGGCCGGTAAAGTTAGAAAAGGTGCGGCGTAATAACGGCAATACCTGTATGAAAATATCATTTTCCAGCTGAGAAACCCAGTTATGTACCATTCCCCATAGCTCTTCATCGAGCAGCAGCAAGGTGCCACTGCCTCTCAGGAAGCCTTCCAGCCAGGCGGCTGCCAGCGATGGTGGGTTGGCGATGGACATGGATACACTAAAGGCCTTGCTGAGCGCTTCTCCTGTGATCACTTTGGCATCGAACAACAAACGGGTAGCGTATCCGGCTATCATGGGTGCAGACTGCTCATTGCGGGATATCGCCAACAGCGTTTGCTGCCAGGAGCTGTCAAGGTCTTTGTCCTGCAACAGGCTGATAGCATCATTCATGGCGTAGAAAAGATCCAGTAATGCCAGTGCCGCGTCTTCGGCTACGGAAGTACAGGCAGCGGGTAAACTGATACAGATACGGCCAATCATGCTTTCGGTGATATCATTTACGAGGGCCGCATCCGTTTTACGTACATTGCCATACCGGCTGATATTTACGAGGGATGGAATAACTTCCATCAGCTGCAATACATCTCCGGAAGCTGCCGCCAGGTTGTTGATACGATGAATCAGCACTTCCACAATGGCCGGAAGTTCCGCCGGTATAGCTGATTCCAGCATTTTACATACCTGCTGCAGGGTGCTGGTATTTTCGGCGCTATGGGTTACATAGCGGGTGGTAGCTTCCGCCACCGTATTCCCCCAGCTGCCTTTTTCGATGATGTCTATTGAAAAAGCAGGATCCCATTGTAGTCGCCACTGCTCCTTAAAAGTACCTTTACCAGCTATCTCGGCACGTTTGCCCCAATAGATCTCCAGTAATTGCAGCCGGTGCAGAAAAATACTTCTTTCCTGATCAGTATCCTTGCGCAAATCCAGTACATAGTCTTTGAAATCCGCTGTTTGTGGTAGCCGCAGTTTCTTCTGCCATTTGGCAATATCTGTTTGCAGTGGAGGAGTGGGAACCTCTACAGGCACTTTCCCGATGCGGTTACGTACAATGAGTTCGTCCCGAATGAGCTGCATGAGGATACTCTCTCCGTTACACAATACACTGAGAGTAGCTTCATTCAGCTCTTCCAGTCCGGGGCGGGAATAGTGCCGTAAGGATGCCAGGGAGTTGGCTAACCGTACCGCTTCCATTACGTGTGCTACGGAGGTATCCTGTTGTTGCTCCCTGAAAAGTTTTGCTACCAGCGCCATCCAGCGGGTGCCATCATCGTTGGGGTATTCCCAGATATGTTCATACCATCCTGGTGAGGGAATGCCGGCGCCATAACCGCTCTCGTAACTTAAACGGCTATACGTCCATGGTATCCAGGTGCATTCCACTTTTGCTTTAGGCAATCCTTTCAGGAGGTCGTTATCTTCTTTTTGTTTCGGCATGTTCTGCAGTGCCGGCGCATGCCAGGCGCCACATATCACGGCAATCCGCTGGAACATCTCTTTTTCAGCCAAACGGATACATTTGCGCATCCATGCTTCCCGGAGTTGTTCCCGGTGATCTTCTCTGCGTGGCAATTCTTCCCGGAGGGCCTGCATGGCATCGTTCACCGCTTCAAACACGGATGCCTGTGCCAGGCGATATTCAAACATATGTTCCCACCATCTTTCTCCGTCATCATAACCAGCTGCCGCGGCCAGGTGTGAAATAGGATCACGCTGGGGGATAAACGAAGTTTCAGGTGCTGTTGTAAAAACTTCTTCGTTGTCATTGTGTGCATTGTTATGGTAGCGGGAAGGAGTGCCGAGGAATACATTATTTAATGTAATAAAGGGAGTATCGGTTGTATCGCCTTCAGGAACTTCACCTGGTCCTTCTCCTGCTGCCTTCTCTGCTGCTTTTGCCACAGCCTCATTTTCCATTCCGAATACATGTGCCAATGGAAGATCCATGAAGCGGGCATGTATACGATGTTGCTTTGCATATAACATGGCCTGCCACTCCGGCGAAAAGGCCGCGAACGGATAGAAGCAGGCTTTCTGCGGACTATCCGGCTGATAGGCAAGGATGGCTACCGGAGGCTGCAAATCCTCGTGGCCTGCCCATTGCAGTAAAACATCTGCTTCCGGTGGTCCTTCTATCAGCACAATATCCGGTT
Source organism: Chitinophaga sp. RAB17 (assembly GCF_052114225.1). NCBI lineage: Bacteria > Pseudomonadati > Bacteroidota > Chitinophagia > Chitinophagales > Chitinophagaceae > Chitinophaga > Chitinophaga sp. RAB17. The sequence goes on from NZ_JBFREI010000006.1 coordinate 523,626, forward strand.
GCAGCTCTTCCAGAAAAGCTTTTACATTCCTGGCAGAACCAGGTCCGTGGTGCCGGATACCTAAAATATGTACAGACATATGTAGCGCTTAATCGTAAAATAAACTTGTTTTCTGAGATTGGTATCTTCAGAAATTAAATAATTACAAATTGCTGATTATCAATTTATATGAAATAGCTAGTTGGTAATAAGCAATAAATGGAAACGACTAATTTATGCTGCAGCAGGTTATCTGTCTGCATCACCTTCATTTCTGTCTTCCTTATTCGTCAACGGCTATTCATTTTGTCATCATCAACTCATGATGGATACATTTTTCAACACTTCCAGGTACCAACCTTTACCCGCTAAACTAAATCCCTGCAGGCCCGGTACACATCTTTCCAGTCTTCCCGGGTTTTCACCACCGTTTCCAGGTATTCCTGCCATACCAGTTTATCCTGCACCGGATCTTTCACCACCGCGCCGATGATACCGGCGGCCAGATCTGCTGCATTCAGCCTTCCATCACCAAAATAAGCAGCCAGGGCTAACCCATTGTTAACCACGGAAATAGCTTCTGCTGTACTCAACGTGCTACCAGGAGATTTTAGTTTTGTTTTACCGTCCAGGGTCACACCGTTACGTAGTTCGCGGAAGATGGTAACGATGCGGCGGATTTCTTCCAGCGCAGGTTTTTCTGCAGGGAGTTCCATCACTTTTTCGAAGCTTTCCACCCGTCTTCTCACAATATCAATTTCTTCTTCCATAGAATCAGGTACGGGCAGTATAACGGTATTGAACCTACGTTTTAGTGCACTGGATAATTCGTTCACCCCTTTGTCACGGTTATTGGCGGTGGCAATCACATTGAATCCTTTAGTAGCCTGTACTTCTGTATTCAGTTCCGGGATAGGCAGGGTTTTTTCAGACAGAATGGTAATCAGGGTATCCTGCACATCGGCGCCTATACGCGTCAACTCTTCTATTCTGACTACTTTACCATCCTGCATGGCCCGCATCACCGGCGTTTCCACTAATGCATTTTTAGACGGTCCTTCTGCGAGGAGACGGGCATAGTTCCAGCCATAGCGGATACTTTCTTCACTGGTACCAGCGGTACCTTGTATAATCATGGTGGAATCACCGCTGATGCCGGCTGCCAGGTGTTCACTCACCCAGCTTTTGGCGGTACCGGGCAAACCATATAACAATAGCGCGCGATCTGTTGCGAGGGTAGCCACGGCAATTTCCATCAGGCGTCTGCTGCCAATATATTTAGGAGTTACTTCAAAACCATTTTTCAGTTTGCCGCCTATCAGGTAGGTGACTACAGACTGGGGAGATAACAACCAGTTATGCGGGCGCTTTTCGGAGTCCTGCTTTTTCAGTTCTTCCAGCTCTTCTGCAAAAAGCTGTTCGGCATGATAACGTAAAATGTCTGACATGGGATGTTGATTTAGCTTTTAGCTGTTGGCCTTTAGTTGTTGGTAAGGGGCTTCAGCTGTTAATATTATTTGTTGAAACTCCCTGGTAGCTGGCTTTTAGCCTGTAAGAGCCGGCCCAGGTGAACTTTTATATTATTCCAGTATCCTACATGATAAGATTCCGTTGGCACAATATCATCGAGCGTAGCAGTGATGGCTACGGGTATCTGCCGGATCACATTATTCATGAACAGCTGGTTATAGGTATAAGGTTGTGTGGCCGCATACCGCATTATCCTGGTACACAAAGGCACACTCCATTCCTCCGGGTTGTTGCTGGCATATTTGATGATCGTTTCCGGGTGTTCATCAAAGAATTTCTCACTGAGTTGCTGTTGCTGATCCGTGGGCAGCATCGGAATGATATCAATAAAGAATGTTTCACTGTACTGCATAAACGTAATGGCCCGTTGCCGGTCCTCAAACCAGGTAATGGCTTGTACCAGCGCCGGTACGAAGGGTTGCAGTGTTTCATATTGTCCGAACAGCCTCATTACTTCTGCAGTAGAGCGCCCGAAATGGGTTTCCCAGCGGGAGGGATGTACCAGGCTGACTAACTGATAGAGGATATGTGTTTCGTCTGATACCTTTTTATTATTGCTGAGTTTTTCGATACCACTCTGAAAAATACGGTCATCTTTTAAGTCCGGCAGGGCGATCACTACATGGCCATCATCCTGCAGCTGTATTGCGCCGGCTAATACCTGCCAGTATTGTTCATGTAGGGAAGAGCCGGGTAGTTTTTTCAGCAGGCGGATGACGGTTTCTTTCACCTGCTTGCTTTTTTCACTTAGCAAAGATTCCAGCCATTCAATGTCTGTTTCATGGGGTGGCTGTTCCAGCACTGTCAGCAACTCTGTTTTTACAGTAGCGCTTTCTTTGGACCAGGTTTGCTCCAGCCAGGTGCGGGCCATAACGGGATCGGTTGCACGTAATTCTTTCAATGCTTCCACCCGTTGTGCGGTAGCACCATTTTCCCATCTGTCTTCCAGTGTTTCTGCTACGCGGGAAAAGTTCCAGTCGGGGTTAAATTGCCCCAGCCACTCAGCGCGATGACCACCGGCAGCAGCAGTGAGTACCCGTAGGGATTTATTGCGCCATGCTTTGTCCAGCATCACCGGCAACTGCGCAGGAGGCAGCAGCAGGTTTGCTTTGGTGCAGTATTCCAGCCATAGTTGCAGCAGTTGTATGCTGTCTGTTTCCAGTACCGGTTGCAATACGCGGATAGCTGCGGGCGGACAATAGGATTTGGTTTCTGCAGCACATACCGCTATGGGTTGAATGGCGGCGGTCACTGGTTGGGTACCACTTTGCCGGTAATTATAGACAACGGACGCCAGTTGCAGGAACTGCTCTTCTTTATCGGCTGATGCGTTGCCGAGGATTTGCTCCGCCGCCGCCTGCAGCATACCATTCAGACCCTGGCTGTCGGCCTGTTTTTTGGCGGTGCCCAGCAGGGCGGTATTGATGATATTATTCCAGCGCTCCATTATAATATTTTGTATTCATGTTCATGCCATACCCCGATTGGTTCATACTGCATTTCCCGGCCGGTTACGGCCATATGCAGCGGGGCACCTCCGCTGAGCGCCAGTAGTTTCCAGATATGCGGGAATCCTTTTTTTACCGGCATCAGTTGCTGCCGGCTATCCTGCAGCCACCATTGCTCCTGGTGCCATACTGGTGTGAGACCCGCAATCGTATATACCTGGTCGTTATACACCGGTAATACGGCGCTGATATCAGTTTGGGCAGATACCACTTCTTCCCATCCGGAAAAACCGCTGAAGGTATGATCCGGGGGAACTGTCATTTGTTGTTTGATAATGGCCCGGAGTGGTGCGGCAGAAGGGTAGTATACCAATTCTGCCTGGATGGTGGTGCCGGGAGTAATAGGATTGGCGATGGTGCTCTGGCCGCGTACAAAAAACTGCAGTATCAATGCACGGCGTTGTGTACGGATGCCGTATAGCCAATATCGTTCTACCACGAGACGGTCTTCCTCTGTGGTTTGTTTGCCCAGTACCCGCCAGGTGTCTGTAACACCGGTTTGTTCTTTCAGTTCTTCCTGTGCCTGTGCAAAACCAATCAGACTACGAACATCCTGCTGTAATGTTTCCGGCAGTTGGTCGAGGTGTTGATACCCCTGAATCACCAGGTAGATACGTATCAGCTGGTTCATGAAAATGGTTTGCCACCCTTCATGAAAGTAGCTGATATCGGCGAGTTCGCGCATCATGGCAGCCAGACCAGGGGCCTGGGCATCCACCATACGGCGAATCATATTTTCAAAGAAGGAGGGGTCTTTTTCAGGCAGGTCCATGATACCATTGCGTACCAGGTCTTTTATCCAGCGCAGTAGTTCCGCAGTACCATCGCTGACTTTCTGCTGCCTGGCCTGTTGTCTTTTAGCCTGGGCGGTGGCGTCTACCTGTTTTTCAGGTGCGTTGGCGGTTACTGCTTTTTTTTCTTCTCTCTCGGCACGTTTGGCTAACCATTCGCTGACCCAGGCCGGAGGTGTTTGTTCCGCAAAGGAGTCAGGCTGCCTGGAATATTGCAGTAACAGTCCCAATCCATGTTTGCAGGGAAACTTACGACTGGGGCAACTGCATTTGAATGCCATGTTACCGGTATCTATTTGTGTCTGGTATGGTTTGCTGCCGCTACCCTGGCATTCTCCCCATAACGCATTATCGCCAACGCCTTTACTGACCCATTTGGCCGGGTTGGCCAGGTCTTTCCCGGATTTACGGGAAGAGTCATCAGGCGCCATAGCAAGCACTTGTTCGTCGGATAGGTTCAATGGATTAACGATTTAAGGCACAAAGTAAATAATTCCATAAAATAAAAAACCAAATATCAAATAACACTACGCAGTGTATTTGGTATTTGGTTCAATATCTGGTATTTTTTATTGCTTAAAGAAAGCCCAGTTCCAGCTTTGCTTCTTCACTCATCATTTCTTTAGTCCAGGGTGGATCAAAAGTAAGGTGTACATCCACGTCAGAAACGCCTTCTATATTTCTTACTTTTTCATCTACTTCGCGGATAATATCTCCTGCCACCGGGCAACCGGGTGCAGTAAGGGTCATATCAATACCAATCCGGTTATTTTCCTTGATCTTGATTTCGTATACCAGCCCAAGTTCCATGATGTTCACCGGAATTTCCGGATCAAACACGGTTCTCAGCTGTGCTTCTATCAGTTCTCTTAATGTTGCTTCACTCATTGCTGGTTAATTTTTGCCTGGTAAGCGATGGAATACAGCTTCATTTGTTTCAGCATACTCAGTAACCCGTTGGAACGGGTAGGGGAGAGATGACTGCTCAAACCAATGGCGTCAATGAAATAGATATCTGCTGCTGCAATGTCCTTTGGTGTATGCCCGGAAAGTACATAAATCATCAGGCTGACCAGTCCTTTGGTGATGACTGCATCACTGTCGCCGGTAAAAAACAATTTCCCGTCTTTCAGTTCTGTATGCAGCCACACACGTGATTGACAGCCTTTGATCAGGTTGTCCGGTGTTTTAAATTCTTCTGCAATGAGTGGTAATTCCTTACCTAACTGGATGATATATTCATATTTATCTTCCCAGCTGCCCATCATCGAAAAATCCGATACTATTTCTTCCTGTATTTCCTGAATCGTCATATTCACCTGTTTACAAAAGCATGGAGGCGGCTCTTTTAATGCCGGCTACCAGTTTGTCTATTTCTTCCCTGGTATTATAAAAAGAGAGTGATGCACGAACGGTACCGGGGATCTTAAAGAGATCCATCAGCGGTTCGGTGCAGTGATGTCCTGTTCTTACAGCGATACCTTGCTGATCCAGCAGTTCGCCCATGTCAAACGGGTGAATGTTGTGTACCAGGAAGGAAATCGCACCACTTCTGTTGGCAGCATCCCCGATAAAGCGGATACCATCGATCTTACGCAGTTCCTGCATCGCATATTCCATCAGTTCTTCTTCCCACTGCTGGATGTTGGAGATGCCGGTCTTTTGTAAATATTCAATGGCAGTACCCAGCGCAATGGCGCCTGCGATATTAGGGGTACCAGCTTCGAATTTATAAGGTAATTCGTTATAGATCGTTTTCTCGAAAGTGACGGTCTTGATCATATCGCCACCACCCTGGTAAGGAGGCAGTTTATCCAGCCATTCCTTTTTGCCATAGAGCACACCGGTGCCGGTAGGTGCATAAATTTTATGGCCGGAAAATGCGAGGAAGTCTACGTCCAGGGCCTGTACATCAATACTGATATGTTGAATGGCCTGTGCGGCATCCAGCAGTACCGGTATATTTCGTGCATGCGCCAGCGTGATGATATCCTGTACCGGATTCACGGTACCCATCGTATTGGAAACGTAGGTAACGGCAACCATTTTCACGGAGTCGTCCAGCATGGCTTCGTAGGCATCCATCAGCAGTTCACCGCGCTCATTGATAGGGATTACCTTCAGTGTGGCGCCGTTTTCTTCACAAACAATCTGCCAGGGCACTATATTACTATGGTGTTCCATGGAAGAAATGATCACGCTGTCGCCTGCCTTCAGGAAACGACGGCCCATGGTATTGGCTACCAGGTTGATACCATCTGTAGTGCCTTTGGTAAAGATGACTTCGTGAGGATCTGCTGCGTTGATAAAGCCGGCTACGGTGATACGGGCTTTCTCGTATGCATTCGTTGCTACCTGGCTCAGGTGGTGTACACCCCGGTGCACATTGCTGTTATATTCTTCATAGTAGCGGGCTTCCGCTGCTATTACTACCTGCGGCTTCTGCGTGGTTGCTCCGTTGTCGAGGTATACCAGCTGTTTGCCATGTACCTGTTGCTGCAGAATAGGAAAATCCTTTCTGATCTGCGTTACATCCAGGCCGGCGGTCACTATGTTAGCAATATGTTCCATCGTAATTTTAGTTATTCATGATCTCCGCAATCTGCTCCTGCAGGTAATGTTGCAGGGCTGGTACCTTTATGGCATCTGTAATGTCATGAGAGAAGGCATTTACCATCAGTGCTTTTGCCGCATCTTCACCTATGCCACGGGAGCGCAGGTAAAACATGGACTCTTCGCTGAACTGACCGGCAGTAAAACCATGGCTGCATTTTACATCATCGGCATATATTTCCAGCTGTGGCTGTGAGTTAATATCTGCCTTGTTGCCCAGCAGCAGGTTATTGTTCTGCTGGAATGCATTTGTTTTCTGCGCTTCCTGGTGTACCAGGATTTTACCGGTGAATACGCCATTGGCATTATCCAGCAGTACGCCTTTGTACAGCTCATTACTGTTACAGTCAGGCATGATATGATCCATAAAAGTATGGTTATCTACATGCTGATGTTTGCTGGCAATATATAAACCGTTCAGATTAGTTTCAGTATGACTGCCATTCAGTGCCACGCTCAGGTTATTACGGGTGAACGGGGTATTGGGCAGGGTGAAATTAAAATGATGATAACGGCTGTCTTTGTGTTGTTGTGCAGCAGTGGTATGTACTTCGCGGAAGCTTTCTTCTCCCTGTTGTACATTATAATGCCACAGTTCTGCATTTTCCAGTATCACGGTTTCCAGTACACTGTTGGCAAAAGCCACGGCAGCAGTTTCCGGATGAACGGAGCTTTCGATAATCGTAGCGGCAGCGCTTCTGTTCAGCACCCATAAATGACGGGGTTGAATGACTGCGTGCGCTGTGCAGGAATATACGTGTACTATGTGTACTGGTTTGTCCAGTACGGTATTGGCAGCCAGTTCTATATACAAACCATCTGCGAAGAGGGCAGTATTTAACTGGGCCATTGATTCACCGGCCAGGTGTTTCTGTTCGTTGAAATACGTAACAAAACCAGGGGCAGTGGTGTTTGCGCTCATTGCGCCCACCGTGATGCCTTTACCTTCAGGCAGTGTAGACTGATCTGCCTGCAGGTGTCCGTTTACCAGTACTATACGGTAGCAATCCAGTTCAGGAATTGCTTTACTTTCTGCTACTGCGGCGGAAACCGGTGTAGCAGTGGTCAGCAATTCATATGGAAATTCTTTCAGATAGCGCTGAATATTCGTGTAGCGCCATGCTTCTGTTTTCAGCGTAGGAAGTCCTGTTGCTGTGAAGCGCTCCAGCGCCTTGCGGCGGATGTCGTGCAGTGCTGCAGTAGCAGGAGTGGATACCTGTGCAGACAGTGCATTTACATCTTCCGTTAACGCCTGGTAAAATGGCAATATCATATCGCTTGTCATAATTCGTTTTATACAGATTCTTTCAAATGTAATTCCTCTTTCAGCCAGTCATATCCTCTTTCTTCGAGTTCCAGTGCCAGTTCTTTGGTACCGGTCTTGATGATACGGCCATTGTATAATACATGCACAAAGTCAGGTATGATATACTCCAGCAGGCGTTGATAGTGAGTAATCACTACGAAGGATTTTTCTGCATCACGTAATTTGTTTACACCATTTGAAACAATACGCAGTGCATCGATATCCAATCCGGAATCTGTTTCATCCAATATTGCCAGCTGTGGATCCAGCATAGCCAGTTGGAAAATTTCGTTACGTTTCTTTTCGCCACCGCTGAATCCTTCGTTCAGAGAACGGTTCATCAGGTTGGAATGGAAATCTACCAGTTGTTGTTTTTCTTTGGTCAGCTTCAGGAACTCTCTTGCTTCGAGGGCAGGGAGACCTTTATACGCCCTGATTTCATTCAGTGCGGTTTTCATGAAGTTGAGGTTAGAAACACCGGGGATTTCTACAGGGTATTGAAAAGCCAGGAATACACCTTCACGGGCGCGATCTTCCGGAGCCATATCCAGCAGATTTTTGCCGTTGAACCATACCTCACCTTCGGTGACAGTATAGTTATCACGACCCGCCAAAACAGAAGCCAATGAGCTTTTGCCGGAACCGTTAGGTCCCATGATAGCGTGCATTTCTCCTTTGTTTATTTCGAGATTAATGCCTTTCAGAATTTTTTTCCCTTCTACTTCTGCGTGCAGATTTTTAATCGTCAGCATGTTTGTTTTTTTCGTTCTGTATGTATTAGTTGGATAATGAATTATCCAACGCTTCCTTCAAGTGTAATAGATAATAATTTCTGTGCTTCCACTGCAAATTCCATTGGCAGCTGGTTCAGTACTTCTTTCACATAACCGTTTACGATCAGGGCTACTGCTTTCTCGCTGTCGATACCACGTTGATTCAGGTAGAAGATCTGATCTTCTCCGATCTTGGAAGTGGTAGCTTCATGTTCGATCATCGCCGTTTTGTTCCTGGATTCGATATACGGGAACGTGTGAGATCCGCATTGGTTGCCGATTAGCAGGGAGTCGCACTGGGTGAAATTGCGGGCATTGTCTGCACGGGGACCAACGGATACCAGTCCGCGGTAACTGTTGTCGCCACGACCGGCAGAAATACCTTTGGAAATGATGCGGCTTTTGGTGCCTTTTCCGATATGGTGAATTTTGGTACCGGTGTCAGCAATCTGTTTGTTACGGACTACTGCTACGGAATAAAATTCGCCTTCAGAATAATCACCCTGCAGAATTACGCTGGGATATTTCCAGGTAATAGCAGAACCTGTTTCCACCTGTGTCCAGGAGATTTTGCTGGAAGTACCTTTGCAGATACCTCTCTTGGTCACGAAATTATAGATACCGCCTTTACCGTCTTTATCACCGGGATACCAGTTTTGTACGGTAGAATATTTTATTTCAGCCTGTTCCATGGCTACCAGTTCCACAACCGCAGCATGCAGTTGATTTTCATCACGCATAGGTGCTGTGCAACCTTCCAGGTAACTTACGTAGCTGTTGTCGTCTGCAATGATCAGGGTACGTTCAAACTGTCCGGTGTTCTGTGCATTGATACGGAAGTAAGTGCTCAGTTCCATCGGGCAACGAACGCCTTTCGGAATGTATACGAAAGAACCATCGGAGAATACGGCAGCGTTGAGCGCAGCAAAAATATTATCCGTATGAGGCACCACACTACCCAGGTATTTTTTTACCAGATCAGGATGTTCCTGCACCGCTTCACCGAAAGAGCAGAAAATTACGCCCATTTCTTTCAGTTTACCTTTGAAGGTGGTTGCCACAGAAACGCTGTCAAATACAGCATCTACTGCTACACCGGTCAGTGCTTTCTGTTCGTTCAGGGGAATACCCAGTTTTGCGAAAGTCGCCAGCAGTTCAGGATCTACTTCATCCAGGCTGTTGAGCGTTATTTTCTTTTTGGGTGCTGCATAATAAGAAAGTGCCTGCAGATCAAGCTTAGGCATTTCAAAATGCTGCCATTTGGGGAATTCCATTTTCTTAAATGCGGCAAATCCCTTCAGGCGCCACTCCAGCAGCCATTCAGGTTCATTCTTCTTCGCCGAAATAAAACGGATGATATCTTCATTCAGCCCGGGAGGAGCTATATCCATTTCAATATCGGTGCTAAAGCCAAACTCATACTCCTTATTGGCTATATCATCAATTATTTCGTTACTGTTGATCATACAAGTTTAAAATTTATACCCCGAAGCTTTCGCCGCAGCTACAGGTTCTGGTTGCGTTAGGATTGTTAAAGAAAAGGCCTTTGCCATTCAGTCCATCAGAAAAGTCCAACTCTGTACCATACAGGTACAACAGGCTTTTCATCTGTACCACTACTTTAATGCCTTTATCTTCAAATATCTGGTCGCCTTCCTCTTCTGTTGCTTCAAATTTCATCACATATTCGAGGCCTGAGCAGCCACCACCTTTTACGCCTACACGTACAAAGGTGCCCGGTGCATGATGCTCTCTTTCCATCAGCGCTTTGATATATTCTCCTGCTTTTTCTGAAACGGTTATCATACTCAGAATTTGTTTTGATTAGCTATCACCGGTTTCCCGGTGTGTTTCCACGATTTATCCTTCAATACCTGCTACCACATGCGATTTTGCCGCACACAGTAACTGCACCATCGTATCCAGTTTGTTTTTATAAAACGCAGTCAACCCGCGGGTTTGCGGATCATACAGGTTATCTTTTAAAATAGGCAGGGAATATGGTAATACCCATGCCCTTAAGGCCTTAGCCACTGCATCCATCGCATTAATACCCTGCATGGCCTGTGTGCCGTCTGCCCAGGAGAGCAAAGCTACAACCTTTCCTGTTAAATAAGGACGCTGGTTCTTACTGGTCATTTCCAGCCAGTCCAGGCAGTTTTTCATAGCACCTGTCATGCTGCCATGATATAATGGTGTCATCCATATATGAAGATCGGCCTTACAAAACGCTGCACACATCGCATCCACTGCCGGCGGTTTAAGCCCCGCTTCCTGTTGGGAAAAGAAGGGGATCTGTGTGTTACCCAGACTAAATATCTCGGGCGAAAACCCTTTTTCCTGTAATTTCTCCGTCAGATACACCGCCAACTGGTTAGAAGTGGCATAAGGACGGTCATCTATAGCACCATTAAATATCAGGACGTTCATTAATATCTAATATTTAGAGATTTAAGTGATTATGAGATTATGTTTTGATGGACTACCGCTCACAATCATCAAAATCCCAAAATCTTTTTTTTAGCTTTCACAAAAATACCGATATTTGATAATAAAACAAGTAATAACTTGGAAAATTATCCAATACGAACCAAGAATGCTGCCGAACGGTTTTTGACATTGCTCAAGACCCGGGGACCGCTGTCTGCAGCCGAACTGGCGAGTGAATTGGGTATTACCGGAGAAGGTGCCCGGCTTCAACTACTTAAACTGGCAGAAGAAGGTTTAGTGCACTCCGAAAGCACGTCCAGAGGCGTTGGACGCCCCGTTTTAATCTGGAGCCTCACCCCATTGGGCAATGCCCGTTTCCCGGATACACATACCGAACTCAGCCTGCAATTAATACAGACCATTAAAACTGTTTTAGGCAAGGAAGCGCTCGATAATGTAGTCAATGCAAGAGAAAAAAATCAGCTCGAAAAATACAGCAGCGCCCTGCAGGGTGTAAACGGCCTCGAAAACAGGCTGACTTCGTTTGCTGCCATCCGTTCCGGTGAAGGCTACCTGGCGGAATGGAAAAAGGAGGGAGACACTTACTTCTTCATAGAAAATCACTGCCCCATCTGTTGCGCTGCCTCTGAATGCGATAACATCTGTACCTCAGAAATGAGAACATTTGTCAGCATCCTGGGCGAGAAAATGAATGTTTCCCGTATGGAACATATCATCAACGGCGCCCGCCGTTGTGTTTACAAGATCGAAGCAGAATAATCCGTTACTTTAATATCAATACCAGCGTACCGGCAATAATCAGCCCGGCACCGATAGCCGTTTTCCAGGTAAGCGCTTCGTGCAGAAATACCGCTGCCAGTATAATGGTAAGCGCTACACTCAGTTTATCTACGGGCGCTACCTGTGATACCTTTCCGACCTGCAGTGCCTTGAAATAAAAAATCCAGGAACAACCCGTTGCCAGTCCGGACAATACCAGGAATAACATACTGTGTTTGGAAATCGCTCCGAAATTTTTGTACTCACCCCTCGCCAGCACAATCGCCCAGGCCATGATCAGGATGATCACCGTCCTGATGGCAGTGGCCAGGTTGGAAGGAATATCCGCTACCCCGATTTTCGCAAAAATAGCGGTGAGCGCTGCAAAACCAGCAGATAATAAAGCGTAAATCCACCACATAGCACAGCGTTTTGAGATTCTAAATTATAGATGGAAACTGTATACATTCTGTAGCGGCGATAACCGCTATATTATTTTGTATCCCAATATCTTCAGACTTCTTTCCACACCATCGAGTACTGCAATTTCAGGAAGATGTGCCCATTCTTTGAAACCTATGTCAGTAAATAGTTTCAGACTGGGTTGATTGTGCGCAAAAATAAATCCAAGCAGGGTTTGCACGCCAAACTGAGGCGCTACTTCAATCGCATGACGCAGTATTTGTTTGCCCAAACCTTTGCCACGGGCAGATTCATCTAAATAAATGCTGACTTCTACAGTGCCATTATAAGCAGGGCGGCCATAGAATGACTGAAAGCTCATCCAACCTATATTGTTCCCATCCAGATCAATCATCCACAACGGACGCAGGGCAGGGTTGTGTGCATGAAACCAGGACAATCGGCTCTCCGGCGTTACCGGACTGGTATCCGCCGTCACCATTCTGCCGGCGATAGTACTGTTATAAATTTCAACGATCCTTGGCAGATCTGATTCTGTAGCATGCCTGAATTCCAAACTCATGGTATATATTAATTAATAAATAGACTCGCGGGTATGTTCGTGCCTTAAACGGCTGTATAGCTCTGCATTCACAAATTTTCCTTTTTCAAAGAAAGCATCCCGTAAAAAGCCTTCATAATGAAAACCCAGCCTGGACAATAGTTTCGAAGACGGAATGTTCTCCGGATCCACAAAAGCCTCTATCCGGTTAAACTGTAACTCCTCATAACCGTATGTGAGCATAGCACCTATTGCCTCTTTCATAATACCTTTGCCCCAGAATGCCGGACGCAGATCGTAACCAATTTCAGCTTTGAAATGGGGCTTGTTGATCTTATGATATCCGCAGGTACCAATCAATTCATCTTTTCCTGCCAGGGTAATCGCCCAGCGCATACCTTCCTCATCTTCCAGGCTTTTCCGGAAGAATTGAATAATGTGGGTTGCCTCGCTGATATTTGAAAAAGAATCGATGTCCATATATTTTGTTACCGCATCATCTGAAAAGTGATGGAACAGGGTAGCAGTATCTTTTTCTTCTATAGGTCGCAATACCAGGTTGCCGGTACTTAAAACGGGTAAATGCATAATACTGTTGCCGGTTTAGGTTGAAGCAAAGCTAACAGATATTGGTAAATTGTCCATACCATCTTTGATTTTAATGTGGCTTTAATGAACGCCGGAGTAAACAATCCTACTTTTGCAAGGGTTATTGCTTTTAATTATTAGCTATGAAAATATTGGTGATAGAAGATGAAACCAAGGTAGGCGCCTTTATAAAAAGAGGACTGGAAGAACACCACCACCAGGTGGAAGTGTGTACCGACGGTATAGCAGGACAACAAGCCGCATTGGAGCAGGACTATGACCTGATCCTGCTGGATATTATGTTACCGGGTATCAATGGGATCACCCTGTGTAAAAATTTACGTACACTGGAAGTCAGTTCACCCATTCTGATGCTGACCGCTTTAAATGCTACACAGGATATCGTGGATGGATTAAACGCTGGTGCTGATGATTATCTCGCCAAGCCGTTTCATTTCTCCGAACTGGTAGCCAGAATTCACGCACTCTCCCGCAGAAAAAGCCAGTTTCACCAGGAACAGGCTGTTCTTACTTTTGCGGATCTGCAATTGGATACCAACACCAAAACAGCCACCAGGGAAGGGCAGGAGATCACGCTCACCGCAAAAGAATATGCATTGCTGGAACTGTTGCTTAAAAATACCGGCAAGGTCCTTTCACGCGCACTCATTTCGGAAGCCGTATGGGGACTGGAATTTGATACCGGAACAAACACCATCGATGTGTATGTTAACTATCTCCGGAATAAAATAGAAAAAGGCTTTACCGGTGAAAAACTAATCCATACCGTAGTAGGAATGGGTTATGTGATGAAACAGAAGTAAGCTTTTAGCCATTAGCTTTTAGCTTATTTTTTATTTCTTAACAACAAAACATTAGCTAATAGCTAATAGCTAATGGCTAATAGCTAAAAGCTTCATGAAAATACGGCATCGTTTATCACTTCAGTTCACGCTCATTTCAGGTATTATACTGACCATCGTTTTCGTACTGATATACCTGTTATCTGCCCAGTATATTCAAAACAGTTTTTATAAACTGTTGCAGATGCGTGCCCTGGTGACTGCCCAGGTGTACCTGGAAAAGGATGAACTGACCAAGAAGAAATTCCTCGAAATAGAAAAGAGCTACCGGGAACGGATACCCGATGAATCCTCCAATATATATGATCAGCACAACCAGGCTGTATTTATAGAAAAAACAAAATACAACTGGCCGGCGTCTATGCTGGAAACTATCCGCCACAGGGAAGTATACCGGTTCCGCTTCCAGGAAGAATCCGGCCTCGGTATCTATTATCCGGATAACCAGGGCAATTTTGTGGTGATTGTGACTGCCCGCAATACCATGGGAATACAACAGCTGAATTACCTGATGTGGATATTGATCGTAATGTTCCTGGTAGCATTACTGATCACCTTTGTGATGGGCCAATGGTATGCCAGCAGGGCACTGGAGCCCATTAAGAGCATTAACCGGCAGGTGAAAAATATTCGTTCCAATAACCTGCATATGCGCGTACAACAAGGACGCAATAAGGATGAAATAGACGAACTGGCCACAAATTTTAATGGGCTGTTGCAGCATATGGAGCAGGCCTTTGATATGCAGCGCTCCTTTGTGTCCAATGCTTCCCATGAGTTGCGCACACCACTGACCACCATCATCGGGGAAATAGAAGTGACCCTTCAGAATGAACGCAGCCGCGAAGATTATATACAAACATTGGGTACACTGCTGGGAGAATCAGAGAAACTGAAAATTATTACCGATGGACTATTACAGCTGACCAGGTTAGATGTTATTCTTACCGATACCAATTCAGAATTGATCCGGCTGGATGAATTATTATGGGAAATACAGGAGTTCTGGCGACATAAAACACCTACGGTACGATTGCACGTAAAGTTAAATGATATGCCTGAAGATGCTGCACAACTCTGTATTCGGGGGAATCGTTCCCTGATGACGCTGGCATTGCAGAATATCATCAGGAACGCTTTCAAATTTTCGTATAACCGTGACGTTGATTGTCAGCTGACTTATAGTAAATCCGGAATAACATTGTCTGTAAGTGACCATGGCATTGGCATTGCAGATGCTGACCTGGAAAAAATATTTATGCCGCTTTATCGTGCAAACAATGCCCATGCTTTTGATGGATATGGTATTGGGTTATCGATGACACAGAAGATCCTGCAGCTGCACAAAGCGGCGATTACGGTGAGTAGTGTACTGGGTCAGGGAACCACGTTCAATATTTTCTTCCCGCATGTTCAGAAATTCTAATTTTGTTTTAACTTCATTCTAATATGTAGCTAATAGCCTAATGCCATCTTTGCAACGAAAATTAAGTTGTATGATCATTAGACCAGCATTAAGCACCTATCTTGTACTGTTCGCCACCCTATTCCGTTTCACGGCATCGGCGCAGATAAAAGACACGCTCCGGCTCACGCTTCCGGAGGCAGAACAGCAGCTCCTGCAGAAAAACATTCCGTTACTTACGCAGCGTTACAGCATTGATTCTGCCAGGGCAGGTATCATAACGGCTAAGCTGTATGATAATCCGCAAGTGACGTTTGAGAATGTATTGTACAATCATACCACAAAGAAATGGTTTGACTTTTCCTACGAAGGACAAAATTCCCTGCAGGTAGAGCAGCTCGTCAAACTGGCGGGTAAACGCAATAAGGCCGTGAAGCTGGCGCAGAGCGGTGTCAGAATGAGCGAATACCAGTTTTATGATATCCTCCGCACCCTACGCTTTTCACTCCATGATAATTTTTATGACCTCTATTATAAGCAACGCTCATTGCAAACATTTGCCAGCCAGATTGCTTTCCTGCAAACCGTTGTAACAGTATTTACCGCACAAAAGGAATTAGGTAATATAGCACCTAAGGAAATTATCCGGATAAAATCCATGCTCTATGATCTGCAGCATGATCACCTGGCATTGCAACAGGATATACAGCAAACACAATCCGATCTGGCCCTGCTGATCAGAGTTGCTCCCGGTACCATTATACAGCCGCAGTTGCCGGATACTTCGACAGACAAACCCATTGCGCAGCAATATACTTTTCAGTCGCTGCTTGATACCGCCAGGTCAAATCGTTATGACCTGAAGATCGGTCAGGAAACCGTGAATTATAATCACCTGAACCTGCGGTTGCAGAAGTCGATGGCTGTGCCGGATCTTCAGGTGGGGTTTTCTTTCGATAAGCAGGGTAATTTTGAACGTAATTACAATGGGTTGAATGTATCTATGCCATTGCCTTTCTTTAACCGCAACCAGGGAAATATAAAAACTGCCAAAGCCCTGCTGGAGAGCAGTAAACTGCAGTTGCAGGGACAGGAAGATGAACTCGCACATGAAGTAATGAACAGTCTGGAGCTGGCATTGCAAACAGAGAAACTGCTCCATGAATTCGATCCCGGATTTGAAAACGATTATGGTAAAATGATGAATGAAGTAGAGAAAAATTATCGTCTTCATAATATCGGGCTGCTCGAATTCATTGACCTGTACGATGCTTACAGAAATAATGTACTTAAAATGAACGAACTGAAATATGACAGGCTGCATGCACTGGAGTCGCTCAATTTTAGTACCGGTGCCCTCATTTTTCATCCCTGATAAATTTCCTGAACATGCAATATTCTATAAAGCACTTTATACCTGCAATTGTTATTATTATTTCCATCACTGGTATCACGACTGGCTGTGGTAGCAGGACGATCCCGGAAGAGTCCCGTTCATGGACACTTTCGGACTCTCTGCTCCGCACGCTGGTGGTGGATACTGCTACCGTCAGGCCGGTAGAAAATGAAATACTACTCACAGGAAAAATTACGGAGAACGAAGATAAAACGGCCCGTATTTTTCCCATGGTCAGTGGTATTGTAACAGACGTGAAAGTACATTCCGGCGATTTTGTGAAAAAAGGACAAGTGCTGGCTATCCTTAAAAGCCCTGAAATGGCTGGGTTTACCGCTGATCAGCGTATATCCGTGAATGATATGCAAACAGCCAAACGCAATATGGATGTTGCGGAATCTTTTTACAAAAGCGGCCTGAATTCACAAAGGGATTATGAAGAAGCCAAAAGCAATTATGATAAAGCCGTAGCCGCACATAACAAATCACAGGCTATTCTGGATATCAATGGGGGCGGTCATCAAACCAATTACGCCGTGAAAGCGCCGGTACCGGGTTTTATCATCAGTAAAAGAGCCGCTGAAAGTATGCAGTGGCGGCCAGACAACACAGACCCTATTTTCGTGATTGCCGATCTCAATAATGTATGGGCTATGATCAACATTTTTGAGTCAGACATCGCCAGCATTCATGAAGGAGATCGTGTACAGATGTCTACTTTATCCTATCCCGATAAATCCTTTTCCGGTACAATCGACAAGATCTATAATGTACTGGATCCGGAGAACAAAGTGATGAAAGCCAGGGTGGTGGTAGATAACCCTGGATTCCTGCTGAAGCCTGAAATGTTTGTGCGGGTAAAAGCTAACCGGCATGCAGATAGTAATGTGGTGAGTATTCCATCCAGGGGAATCATTTTTGATCACGATAAATATTATGTACTGGTGCGGGTAAACTCAAAAAGCGGTGTAGAAATAAGGGAAGTGAAGATCGATAAAACCAGTGAAGGGCGGGCCTTTATCAATTCCGGCCTGAAAGAAGGTGACCGGGTTATTGCATCCCGGCAGGTATTCATTTATGAAACGCTGAAGGATCAGCAGTAACCGCTAAAGGCCATTATTATGAACAAGTTTATAAAGAAAGTCCTTGCTTTTTCTTTAAGCAATAAATACTTCATTTTTTTTGCAACAGGTGTATTGGCGATTGCCGGCTACATCAGCTTTAAACAAATAGGAGTAGATGCATTTCCGGATGTAACAAATACCTCTGTTACTATTATTACCCAATGGCAGGGCCGTAGCGCTGAAGAGGTAGAGAAGTTTGTAACACGCCCCATAGAGATTGCCATGAACCGGGCGCAGAAAAAAACGCATATCCGTTCCTCTTCTCTATTCGGGCTATCTGTTGTAAAAGTAATTTTCGATGATGATGTAGATGATACGTTTGCCAGGCAACAGATTAATAATAACATTACTTCCGCTTCCCTACCGGATGGCGTAGATCCAGAAATAGAGCCACCATATGGTCCTACAGGGGAAATTTACCGGTATACCCTTGAGAGCAGCAAACTTTCCATACAGGAGCTGAAAACATTACAGGATTGGGTGATTGAACGCAATCTATTGTCTGTGCCGGGTGTAGCGGATATTGTAAGTTTTGGGGGAGAAGTGAAGATCTACCAGGTGACCATTGATCCGGACAAAGCAGTACAGTACGATATTACCGCGCAGGAAATGTTCCAGGCATTGTCTAAAAGCAATATCAATGTAGGGGGTGACGTGATCGTTAAAAATGCACAGGCATATGTGGTGCGGGGTATTGGTATTCTCAACAATGTTGATGAAATCAAAAACATCATTGTAGATCATATCAACGGAACGCCTATACTGGTAAAGGATGTGGCAGAAGTAAGTGTGGCGGCGTTGCCCAGACTGGGGCAGGTAGGCCGTGACATGGATCATGATGTAGTGGAAGGGATTGTAGTGATGCGCAAGGGCGAGAATCCCGCGGTAGTGATCAAGTCATTGAAAGAGAAGATAACGGAGCTGAATACACGCATTTTACCTGATGATGTAAAGATCAGGGCATTCTATAACCGCGAAGACCTGATTGATTTCTCTACGCATACCGTACTGCACAATATGATTGAAGGAATCATTTTTGTGACGGTAATAGTGTTCCTGTTTATGGCCGACTGGCGCACCACCATTATCGTTTCGGTGGTGATTCCGCTGGCGTTGCTCTTTGCATTCATTTGTTTGCGCATAAAGGGGATGAGCGCCAACCTGCTGTCTATGGGGGCTATTGACTTCGGGATTATCATAGACGGAGCTGTGGTGATGATGGAGGGCATCTTTGTGGTATTGGACCGGAAAGCGAAAGATGTAGGGATGGAACGGTTCAATAAGTTGAGTAAGCTGGGGATGATCCGAAAAGCCTGCCTGGAAAATGGGAAGGGCATTTTCTTTGCCAAACTCATTATCATCACCGGGTTGTTACCCATTTTTACTTTTGAAAAAGTAGAAGGCAAGATGTTTTCTCCACTGGCCTGGACACTGGGCTTTGCCCTGCTGGGCGCGCTGATACTCACTTTTACCCTGGTGCCGGCCCTGGCCAGTGTGCTGCTGGGAAAGAATGTGCGGGAAAAGCACAACGTATTCCTGGAATTCATTAACCGTACCACACTGAAGATCTTCAACTATTGTTTCCGGCATCGGCGTATAGCCTTTACCGGGGCGCTGATCGTACTGGCGTTTGGGTTATACTGTTTCAGGTTTCTGGGTACCGAGTTCCTGCCTCAGCTCAACGAAGGCGCTATTTACATCCGGGCCACCGGGCCGTTGAGTACCTCCCTGGAGGAGTCCGTGAAAGTAGCTAATGATATGAGGAAGAAGCTGCTCACTTTTCCAGAGGTAAAACAGGTAATGTCACAAACCGGGCGGCCTAATGATGGCACAGATGCTACTGGTTTTTACAATGTTGAATTGCATGTAGATATCTATCCGCAGAAGGAGTGGAAGAGCGGCTTATCTAAAACCGCCCTGATAGAGAAGATGAATGATAAGCTGGACGGGATTCCGGGTATTACCCTGAACTTTTCCCAACCTATCATGGATAATGTGGAAGAAGCAGTTTCCGGTGTAAAAGGATCAATTGTGGTAAAGCTGTTTGGAGATGATTTTAAACTGATAGAAGATAAAGAAGAAGGAATAGAAAAGATCCTGAAGGGTGTGCATGGTATTGAGGACCTCGGCATTCTGCGCAATATCGGGCAGCCGGAATTGCGGATTAACCTCGACCAGCAGAAGATGGCGCTGTATGGTGTTACCACAGAAGATGCCAACTCTGTGATAGAGATGGCTATTGGCGGTAAAGCGGCTACCCGCATATACGAAGGCGAGAAGAGCTTTGATCTTCGTATACGTTATCCCGAAAATTTCAGGGAAAGTGAAATTTCCATTGGTAATCTAACGATCCCGACTATACGGGGTAATAAGATTCCATTGAAAGAAATCGCAGAGATACAGCATATTGTTGGGCCCAGTATGATATACCGCGATAAGCACATGCGTTATGGGGCCATCAAATTCTCTGTGCGGGGTAGAGATCTTGGCAGCACCATTGCAGAAGCGCAGGAAAAAGTGGGAGCGCAGATACATCTGCCCAAAGGCTATTCCCTTGAATGGGCGGGCGATTTTGAGAACCAGGAACGCGCTACCAGGCGGTTGATGCAGGTAGTGCCCATTAGTTTATTACTGATATTCCTGATCCTGTTTATACTCTTTGGCAAAATCAAAGATGCTTTGCTGGTGTTAGGAAATGTACCATTTGCGATCATAGGAGGTATTTTTTCCTTGTGGCTTACGGGCATGAACTTCAGTATTTCTGCGGGTATAGGGTTCATCGCCCTGTTTGGAATTTGTGTGCAGAATGGGGTGATCCTGTTATCAAAATTCAAGACAAATGTGCGGAATATGCACAAGGCCTCTCATTTCAGTCTGGCGCATGCCATCCTGGAAGGGGTGGAGTCAAGGATCAGACCTGTAGTGATGACGGCCATGATGGCAGCTATAGGACTGTTGCCGGCAGCTACCAGCATGGGCATAGGCTCAGAAACAGCGCGACCGCTGGCGCGGGTGGTGATAGGAGGACTAATTACAGATACTTTTTTCAATCTCTTTATTTTCCCGATTATATTTTATTGGGTATACCGGAGAATGTTGAAGAAAGATTCAGGGGATCCTGCATTACAATAACAATTGGTTGTTGATTATAGGTAAGAAGTTGTTCCGGTAATTCCGGAGCAACTTCTTACTTATATGCTATATCAGGCTGGTGTTTCGTCCGGATCTATTTTTTTTACTTTTTTCACTTTGGGTTTGGATTCATCTCCCAGCAATATAGCCCAGGGATGCATTTCTTCGATATTTTCACAAATGATTTTGATAATGGCAATTGAAGGAATGGCGAGGAACATACCAGGTATGCCCCATAGCATATTGCCCAGTACCACGCCTATAATGGTAATAAGTGCATTGATCTTTACCTTGGAACCAACAATACTGGGAAATAACACATTGCTGTCGAGTACGTGTACAAGGAACAACGCAATACCTGCCTGTAAAGCCTGTATAGGTGTGCCCGTAGCCAGGGTAACAAGTATGATAAGTATAGCGGCTGTTAGAATGCCCACATAAGGAATGATATTAAAGATAGCCGCCATTACTCCCAACAGGATGGCGTATTTAATGCCTAATATTAAGAATAGGACGGTATTGAGAATGGCCACAATAACCATTTCTATCATCAGTCCGCCTACATAGCTTTTTATAATGGAACGCGTGCTCGCGATCACCTTGAGTAATTTGTCGCGATGTTCTTCTCTGAATATTTTTATCAGGAAGGATACCAGTAACCTGCGGTAGAAGAGAATAAAAAAAGCATACAGAAATACAAATACTACAAATACCAGCAGGGAGGAAAGGGAAAGAAACGTTTGACTGAGGAAGCTGGTAGCGGTTCCCAGGGTACCCATCAGGGCTTTCTCCATGTAACTTAACTGCGTACTGGAGTTAATATGAAATTTAGCATTGACCCAGTCCTGTGTGGAGCTAATGACCAGCACCAGTTTTTGTTGCAGTTGCGGGAAGTCCGAAATGAAAGATTCCATTTGTTTGCCGAGCAACGTCATGATCAGTGCAATGATGATGATAAAGAGCAGTACTGCTAAAACGGCCGCCATTCCACGGGGAATGCGCCATTTCTCCAACCTGTGCACTACAGGCAGCAGCATGATGGCAATCAGCATGGCGAACATCAGGGGCACTATAATGCCACTGCCAATATGTGCCACATAAATAACCAGAATGATAGATAACAGGGTGAAGGTGAGTCTTGCGTTAAACGGTAGTTTAAACTCATTCATAGATTTAGTGCTTTTATCAAAGATATTAAAAATCAACGTGTATAACATTACAATAGCTATTATACATTTGTTTGGAGGAAAAGATTGCAGTTCCCCTGTGCTTTCATTATTTTACTGGAATGCCGGATAGCTTTTATCCATTAGCTATTGGTAGCTGGTAAAATGCCGATAAAAAATTAAAAGACTTATGAAAAAACTATTTGCCCTCTTATTGCTTGTTTGTAGCAGTGTTTCTTTTTCTTTTGCAAAACCCCTGCCGATAGATACGTTGCCTGTACGTGGATTTTGTATAGCCGCGCCCAGAGCGGAGGGGCTATCTTCTTTTCTCAGGTTTATAGAAACAGAGCTGGCGCCGCGACATATCAACACATTGGTGCTTCGTGTTGATTTTAATTACCAGTTTAAGTCGCATCCTGAGTTGCGTGATCCTGGTAGTCTTACCGGGCAGCAGGTAAAACAACTGGTCCAGGCTTGTCGTAAGCACAATATCCGGTTGATTCCACAGATTAATCTGCTGGGGCATCAGTCATGGGCGGGTACGACTACCAACCTGTTGAAAGTGTATCCTGACTTTGATGAAACGCCCTGGGTAAAGATGCCGGTAAAGTACGAATGGCCTAATGCGGATGGTTTGTATTGCAAAAGCTATTGTCCGTTACACCCGGGAGTTCATAAGATTGTTTTCGAGCTGGTAGATGAGATTTGTGATGCGTTTGAGTCGACGGCTTTTCATGCAGGGATGGATGAAGTGTTTTATATCGGAGAGGAGAAGTGTCCGCGTTGCGGAGGTAAAGACAAAGCGGAGCTGTTTGCCGGTGAAGTATGGACGATCCGTAATCACCTGGCAGAGAAGGGCCGTGCGTTGTGGATATGGGGTGATCGCTTACTGGAAGGTAAAACCACTGGTTTAGGCGCATGGGAGGCGAGTATGAATAATACGCACCGGGCCGTTGACCTGGTTCCAAAAGACGTGATGATCTGCGACTGGCATTACGAAAGACCGGATAAAACGCCTGTTTATTTTGCTATGAAAGGATTGTCTGTTATTACGTGTCCCTGGAGAATGCCGGAGAATGCAAAGCAGCAACTCAAGGATATGTATGATTACCGTATAGCAGCTACCAATGAAATGAAGCCACGTTTTCAGGGAATGATGCAAACGGTTTGGTCTGACGCAGGTAGTTTTCTGGATGAATTTTACGGAAGAAGTAAGCCACAGAAGGATACTATGAATACAAGTGCGAACTGTTTCCGGGCTGTATTTACCAAATAGGAATTACGAATTAAGAATTACGAATTACGGATTTGTGAGAAGATAATAGCGGATAATCTTCTCACAAATCCGTAATTCGTAATTCTTAATTCGTAATTCTTCTTCAGTAATGTTTTTTGAGCAACGGAATAAAAATTTCAGAATAACTCGGACCATTGAGTGAAATGAAGAAATGATTTCCGCTCATTTTAAAGATCCCTTCTTTGCAGTTCATACTGATAAAGTTATACATCGGTACGCCTGCTGTAGCAAAATCCATGGGAACGGGTAGTTTGAGATAGTTGCCCCCGGTGATTCTTTTCGTCATCAGGTAAGAAAAGTTCTGTTGCAGTTGCTGATGTGCGGCGGTAGCTGACAACGGAATATGGATTCCGGCAAACATCGATAACTTCTCATAATCGGTAACAGGAACAGCATCCAGGGTGCCGGTAATGATCCTGCTTTGGGGCAGGTCATACAAGGTCTGCATCTTTTTAAATAAAGTATAATGCTGGGTCATCCTGGCAATCATTTCAGCAACAGGGTCCTGTCCCCGGGAAATAAGGGAATAATAGAGTATACTATCTGGCAGCTTTATTTTTTCACAGCGTTCATAGCTAAATAAACCGCCGAACGCTTCGCTGCCAAAGGCTGCGGTGATACCTTCCGTAATCTGCAGGGTTCTTCTTTCGTTAGGCAGAATAATAATGCGGCGGAAGTCCTTTGGACTTTCTTTAAAATGTTGCTTGAAAGCTTTGCTAAAAGCTGCTGTGGTAGCGTATCCGCAATGATCACTTATTTCACTGATATTATAGCCACTATGCCGGAGCAGGCCGGCCGCAAGTTCAAGCCGGTGCCGCTTTACATAATGCCAGAACGGTTCTCCCATGTATTCTGTGAAATTGTGATAGAAATAAGAGTAGGAGATTCCCAGTCTTTCTGAAACATCTTTAATATTAAATGGGTCGCTGACATGATCATCTGCATAGGATAAACCCTGTAAAGCAAAATTTTCGAGTTGTTCTTTCGACAGAAGGGCGGACATACAATATGGGGATTTAAATGATTTTCAGTGGATTTCGGTACATGCTGATTTCATCAAAACTCAATCTTTCTCTACATGAACATTATCTCTAATTTAATTTTTTTTACGATTACCGGATACGTAAATTTTTATATTATATTATATGATTGAATATCAATATAATATAAAGGTTATTGAAGTATTATTATTCATAATATGTTTAATTTCGGTCCTGGGACCTCCCATTATTTTTGAAGAAATAGTAGAAAAAGCTAAAATGGACAAACCACTAATCACCGGAATAAATAACTTTAGCAGCAGTGTCATGTTCATAGCTCCAGCCAGGTAATTCAATACGGATTTTATAGCATTCAACATATTTTGTCCTATCAATCCTGTTGTGGAGTTGCGGCAGCGCAACGCCATTTCCAGGTGGTAAAAGATAGCAGATACAGTCGCATAACCTTATTATTATGATAGCCATCATCGTTATTTTAGTGTTATTGTTGTGCCTTGGATGGGTATTATTATTCCGTCATTTCAAGGCATTACAAACAGCGAATATCAACCTGGTAAAACAGGAGCAGAGAGAAGCTACGCTACTATACCAGCTGCGCGAGGTAAAAGAGAAATATCATAAGCTGGAAGATAAGCTGAGAAAGGTGCAGTATGAGCTGTACAGCGCAAAACATAAAGAGGACCATAGTTAAGCCCAGACATCCACCTTTTATAGATTCGTCAGTGTTGGTTTTACCAATATTTGGTTAGGTTTGTCCCCATGCAGGTAGTTTTTCAAATCACATCCGGTGAATCCGATGTACAGCTGTCTATGCTGGGGCAGCTCCATAATCTTCTCCAACAGGCAGTAGCCACCCAAACACGTATAGCCGTAGAGGTAGTTGTGCATGGACATGCATGGAATCTTTTACTCATAGATGGGAATCCCTTGTCTGAAAAGGTGCTGTCTTTGCAGGAACGCGCTGTTAAATTTCTTATTTGCCGGAATACCCTGAATGGTCGTCAGCTACAGACAAGCCAGTTGCTGCCTTTGACGGAAATTGTCCCCGCCGGGATCTTCCATCTGATCAGCCGGCAGGAGCAAGGGTGGGCTTATATAAGATGTTAGATTAATTGTTTATGAGTTAATTGGTTTATTAGTTTATTTTTACATTTTATTAACCGTGCGGGTATGCGTGTGAAAACTATTGGAGGGGGAGCACCAAATAAAAATTGTAATAATAACGTTAAATGGATGCACGATTGAAAAGGACTAACCTCTTAAACTTTAATACATTGAAATTTACAAAATCTACCGGAATACTGTTGTTATTCATGGCAGTTCCCTTTCTCACCTTTGCGCAGGACTGGCACGTAGGCGCTTTTCTGGGCATTAGCAACTACAGCGGAGATCTGACCCAGCAAAGGGTAGATATGAAGTATACCCGCCCCGCGCTTGGTTTATTGGTAAGAAAGGATATTAACCGTTACCTCACTATTAGGGCGGCCATTACCTGGGGAATCGCCACAGGCGCCGATAGCACCAATTCATCAAAAGATTTGGTAGCGAGGAACCTGAGTTTTCGTTCAAATGTGCTGGAGGGAAGTCTGATTGGAGAATTCAACTTTTTTGATCTGGATGAGAAAGGCTTTACGCCTTACGTTTTTGTGGGCATCGGTGGATTTGGATTTGATCCTACCGGGAAAGACCAGTCAGGTAACCGTATACGGCTTCGCCCACTCGGTACAGAAGGACAGGGATTACCGCAGTATCCTACCCGTCAGCCTTATGACCTTTTGGCTATTTCCATTCCTTTTGGAGCAGGTGTAAAAGCTATACTGAGTGACAAGTGGACCCTTGGGTTTGAAATAGGATTCCGTCCTACCACTACCGATTACCTGGATGACGTAAGTACCACCTATGTAGATCAGAATACACTGCTGGCGTATCGTGGTCAAAAGGCGGTGGACATGGCTTTTCGAGGTGATGAATTAACAGCTAAAGGCACCACTCCGGGGACTTATCCGGCGGATGGTACTATTCGTGGTTCTGACAAACATAAAGACTGGTATGCTTTCTCCGGATTTACGATTACTTATCGTTTGGGTGGCGATCGCGGATGGGGTAAACAGAAAGCTACCCGCTGTCCGATACTTAGACCGTAAGAAATTGACTATTAATATATTGAATGGGTTATTTAGTATTGCAATCCCGGCTTTAAGCCGGGATTTTTTTATTGGCATAGTTGTTGGATTTATGAGTTCAAACAGGTAATGACGCAGCCACCAGCTTATGGCGGACAGCAGAATCAGAAATCGCGGAGATAGTAATGAGACGATAGCCGCAAAAATAAGTTGGTGTGCAACTACCTGTTATAACTAACGAAAAAGAAGTGCCATGAAGAAGTTTTTGTTTTTAGCTTCAGTGATGTTGATAGTGGGTAGTGACAGTCTTTTTGCTCAACACAGGCCGCCACATCCACCGCTGCCACCGAGGCCTCCGCTGCCGGCACATTTTCCACATCCGCCGGCACCACCAAGGCCATCGCATCACTGGCATCCGCCAAGGCCACCAATGCCGCCGCATCCACCAAGGCCAGGATACAGACCTCACCGTCATTATAAGCATCATAAGCCTCACCATCGTACCTATCACAGGTATAGCTACGTGGGATATCCGGGAACGGATTATGTTGTAAATAATGTAACTGTAACAGGATCTCCTCTATAAATGAATACACCACAACTTTTATTTGCCAACCGATCTTGAACTAAAAACCACACAACATGAAAAAAGTATTGTTATTGATGCTGCTGATGGGCGGCACAGTGCTGACTACTTATGCACAAAGAGGATACGATCGCGGATACCGTGATCACGGTCGCGGACATGGACACGACCGCTGGGAGCGGGACAGATGTGAACCACCAAGAAGAGAATACCGCCGTGGATGGGATGATGATTGTTATCGTCCGAGAAGAAGGGTAGTATATATGGAACCAGCTTATTATCCGGTTGTACCAGTGCCGGTACCTGCACCAGTGCGCTACTATCCATCCAGGCCGAGAGCCGTATTCCACGCGGGTGTTACTATTGTGAACTGATAACTGAAAATGGAATAAAATGAATGCCTCCCATTATTTAATGGGGGGCATTTTTTATTGCGGTGCGGGATGGTTACTTTTGTTGATTGGTAATAAGATTCAAACATGGCATATAAAAATCTCAGACATTTTATAGGTACGCTGGAACAGGCAGGAGAACTGGTACGCATTAAAACCTATGTGGACCCTAAACTGGAAATAGCTGAAATAACAGACAGGATAAGCAAGTCGCCGGATGGGGGTAAAGCGTTGCTGTTTGAAAATACCGGGACAGATTTCCCGGTTCTTATCAACTCCATGGGCAGCTATAAGCGTATGTGCCTGGCGCTTGGCGTACATGAGCTGGATGATGTAGCCGGTGAAATTGAAAATCTTTTTAAACTATTATCCAAGCCCAAAGAAAGCATCCTCGATAAATTGGCGCTTTTGCCCAAACTGGGACAGTTTGCCTCCTGGATGCCCAAGGTAGTGAGTGGAAAAGGCAGCTGCCAGGAAGTCGTGATGTCTGCCCCGGACCTCAGCAAACTACCGGTGCTTACCTGTTGGCCTAAAGATGGTGGCCCGTTTGTGACGCTGCCGGTAATACATACCAAAGATCCGTTGACAGGTACCCGCAACGTTGGCATGTACCGTATGCAGGTATTTGAAAAAGATATGACCGGTATGCACTGGCATAAGCATAAAGTGTCTGCCAAGCACTTTATGGAATATAAGAAGTTGAATAAGCGTATGCCCGTTGCCGTAGTGCTGGGCGGTGATCCCGTTTATACCTATTCAGCTACTGCTCCGCTCCCGGAAAATGTGGATGAATACATGCTGGCAGGCTTTCTCCGTAAAAAGAAAGTAGAGCTGGTAAAATGTATTACCCAACCGGAAATTGAAGTGCCGGCAGATGCAGATTTTGTGATAGAAGGCTACGTAGAACCATCTGAAGAGCTGATATGGGAAGGCCCGTTTGGTGACCATACCGGTTACTACTCTCTGGCCGACTGGTATCCTAAATTTCATGTAACAGCGATTACGCACCGAAAGGACGCCGTATATCCGTCAACGATAGTGGGTATTCCTCCGCAGGAAGATGCCTGGATAGGAAAAGCCACAGAACGTATTTTCCTCGCGCCAATTAAAATGACGCTGGTGCCGGAGATTATTGATATGGAAATGCCGGTAGAAGGGGTGTTCCATAACCTGGTGATCGCACAGATCAAGAAGGATTATGCAGGACAGGCGCAGAAAGTAATGAATGCGATGTGGGGAGCCGGACAAATGATGTTCAACAAGATCCTGGTAGTAACAGATGACGGGGTAAAGATCAACGATTATAAACAACTGGCACAACATGTCTTCCGTCATCTTAACCCGGCTACAGATATTTACCTGAGCCAGGGACCTATGGATGTACTCGATCACTCCTGTTCCAAAATGGGTTTTGGTGGTAAGATGTGTATCGATGGTACCCGCAAGTATGAAGAGGAAACAGATACTGCTTATTTGCAGGTAGCTGCTCCCCGTACCATAGATACCGCCGCTATTATGCAGCAATTCCCTGAAATTAAGGGTATTAACAGTAACCTGCTGGCGATCGACATCTCCTGTATTCTGGTAGCGGTAGAAAAGCGCCGCCCATTCCATGTGCGGGAGCTCAACGAACAGCTATATACCTTGCCAGCACTGGCAGGCATAAAAATGATACTGTATGTAGAGCATACTGTGGATGTGAGTGACCTGGCGTCTGCACTCTGGCGTTTCTGTAATAACCTGGACCCCAAGCGCGACAGCTTTGTGATCAATAAGCCATCTGCCGAGGCCGGGAAGTATATTGGTGGCATAGGTATGGACGGCACCCTGAAAACCAGGCTGCTGGACAACTTTGAGCGGGATTGGCCTAATATTATAGTAGCAGATGATGCCACTATCAGTAAAATAGATGCCAAATGGGGAGAGCTGGGCCTGGGCCCCTTCCTTGCGTCGCCATCTCTCAAATACAAACAACAGATTTATGGCGAAGAAGCAGTGGTACAGCAGTAAGTATATACTCCTGTTATCTTTATTGGCCGGCAGCGTTTCCGCAGCCGGCCAGGCCAGTACAGCAGACTTTCACTTGCTGGACAAACTTCAGGGTACCTGGAAGATGAACACCCGGAAAAGTACAATCGTGGAAAGCTGGAGCCGGGTAAATGATTCTACCTGGAGCGGCAAAACCTGGCGGATAGTGGGTGCTGACAGTGCTTTACAGCAAACCATGCTGCTCACCAGAAGAGGTAATGACATGTACTTTATGCCTGTTTATGAAGGACATCAGCCAACGATACCTGTACGTCTGCGATTAAGGGTATTAAAGCCGATAGGCTTCGTAGCAGAAGACCTGAACAATGATTTCCCCAGAAAAATTACTTATCGTTTTAAAGATACCCGCCACCTGGATGCCCGCGTAGAAGGCATGCGGGACGGCACTACAGAGGAGTATATCTTTCAGTACTCTATTTCAGAAGACTAAAGATTCCC
This sequence comes from Chitinophaga sp. RAB17, assembly GCF_052114225.1. Taxonomy (NCBI): domain Bacteria; kingdom Pseudomonadati; phylum Bacteroidota; class Chitinophagia; order Chitinophagales; family Chitinophagaceae; genus Chitinophaga; species Chitinophaga sp. RAB17. The sequence goes on from NZ_JBFREI010000006.1 coordinate 553,860, forward strand.
GATTGCGTAAATCATTTTCCCGGTTCGATAGGAACCCTGGCATTGCTGTACCTACTTTTGTGCAACACACGATACACACCTAAATCAAAATATTCTCAATTAAAGCAATAATTTGAGTTGGTCGTACAAGCAATGCCGCACTCGTTCACGGGAAGCGGCTTTTTTTAGCTTTTAGCCTTTTTTAGCTTTTAGCCTTTTTTAGCTTTTAGCCTTTTTTAGCTTTTAGCCATTAGCTTTTAGCTTTTAGCAAATGCAGCGAAGATCATAATATGTCAATCTTCGCTGCATTTGCTAAAAGCTAAAAGCTAATGGCTAAAAGCTAAAAAAGGTTAAAAGCTATTCAGCTATTTATGTATTTCTGATGTAAAATTGAACTGGATATCCGGATTGTTGGTGCGCTCGGTATTCAGGTACCACTCGGACTGTGCCAGGTAAACGAGGTGGCCGTCTTTATCTTCCACGATATTGGAAGATTTAAAGCGGATGAATTCTTCTATTTTATCTTTAGGACCGGTAAGCCAGCAGGCTTTATAGAACTGGAGGGTGTTAAACTGACATGCTGCACCGTATTCCTGCAGGAGGCGGTACTGGATTACTTCAAACTGCAGTTCACCCACGCAACCAATGATTTTGCGGTTGCCACCATGCTGTGTAAACAACTGGGCAACCCCTTCGTCTGTCAGCTGACGTATACCTTTTTCCAGCTGTTTGGTCTTCATCGGGTCCTTGTTCACCAGTTCTTTAAACAGTTCAGGAGAGAAGCTTGGAATGCCGGTAATGTAGAAGTTTTCGCCTTCGGTTAAGGTATCACCGATTTTAAAGTTACCGGTATCAAATAACCCTACCACGTCTCCGGGGTAAGCATCATCCACCACATTTTTTTCACGGGCGAGGAAGCTGTATGGGTTACTGAACCTAACGTCTTTGTCTAAACGAACGTGGTGATAAAACTTGTTACGTTCAAATTTACCGGAGCAAACACGGAGAAACGCAATACGGTCGCGATGACGCGGATCGAGGTTTGCATGTATTTTAAAGACAAACCCACTGAATTTGTCTTCATTTACATCTACTTCGCGGGAGGTAGCGGTACGGTTGCGGGGAATGGGAGCGATGTCTACGAAGGTATCCAGCAGGTCTTTCACGCCGAAATTGTTAACGGCGCTACCAAAGAAAACCGGCGCCAGTTTGCCGGCGAGGTAATCTTCCCGGTTGAAGGTATCGTAAACGCCTTCTATCAGTTCCACATCGCCACGCAGCTGAGCAGCATCTTTTGCGTTGAAATGTTCATCCACGTAGCTGCTGCTGAGATCTGCCAGCGGCACGATATCTTCATCAGTGGCTTTCTTGTTGGGCAGGAAGGCCACCAGGCTTTTATCATACAGGTTATATACCCCTTTGAAGTCGCTACCCATGTTAATGGGCCAGCTGAGTGGTCTTACACGGATGCTGAGTTTTTCTTCCAGTTCATCCAGCAGATCGAAAGGATATTTACCGTCGCGGTCCATTTTATTCACGAAGATGATAACAGGCGTATCGCGCATGCGACACACTTCCATCAATCTTTCGGTTTGTTCTTCCACCCCTTTCACACAGTCGATCACCAGCACTACGCTGTCTACTGCCGTCAGTGTGCGGTAGGTATCTTCTGCAAAGTCCTTGTGACCGGGCGTATCCAGGAGATTAACGAGGATATCGCGATATTCAAAGGTCATAACAGAAGTGGCTACCGAGATACCTCTCTGTCTTTCAATTTCCATGAAATCCGAAGTGGTATGCTTCTTTATCTTATTGGACTTCACCGCACCGGCTGTTTGAATAGCACCGCCGAACAGGAGGAATTTCTCTGTCAGCGTGGTTTTACCGGCATCCGGGTGAGCGATGATAGCAAAGGATTTTCTTTTACTGATTTCGTTAGCGTACTTCATAAATATCCGAAAAATGGCAGCAAAGGTAACTAAATTTTTTGTCCGGCTATATTTCGTGTTTATTGGCGCTGCCGGTGAACATAAATCCGCTAAATTTGAAATATGATAGCAACCCTTAAAATATTATGGAATAGTTTCAAAATGGCGATGCAGGAGCTGCGGGTGAATAAGCTGCGCACCTTTTTATCGTTGTTTGGAATTACCATAGGTATCTTCTGTATTATTGCGGTACTTACACTGACAGGCAGCCTGGAACATAACATCAGAAAGGATCTGTCCGATCTGGGAGAAGATGTGATTTATCTGCAGAAGTGGCCCTGGGGAGGTAATGGCGAATATGCGTGGTGGAAATATATGAACCGCCCGGAGCCTGAATATAAAGATCTAAAGCCGATACAAGATAAGGTGCATAGCGCTGTCTATGCGTCTTTTAACTTTGACGCGAGTGGCAAGAAGGTAGAATTTGGTGATGATTATATGGATGGGGTGACGATGATGGCGGTTACCAATGATTTTGACCAGATACAAACCCTGCAGATACTCGATGGACGCTTTTTTGCCAACAGCGAGAGTAATAGTGGCGCCAATGTGGCTATTCTCGGCTTTACCATCTGGGATGGTTTGTTTTCTTCTCCGGAATCTGCTATGGGGAAAATGGTGAAGGTAGCCGGCCGGGATGTGAAAGTGATAGGCGTACTGAAGAAAAAAGGAGAAAGTATGATCGGGGCAGGTAGTTTCGACAATGCGATCATCCTGCCTTATCGTTTTGCAAGGACGGTGGTAGATGAACGTCGTTTTGCTGATCCTTATATATTGGTGAAGGCGAGACCTGGTGTGAGCCTGGATCAGCTGAAAGATGAGCTGAGAGGAGTGATGCGGGCTACTCACCGGTTAAGACCACGGGAGGAAGATGATTTTGCGCTGAATGAAATCAGTTCTGCCAATGACAGTCTGAACTCCATGTTTGGCGCTATTAATCTTGGCGGCGGCTTTATTGCCTTCTTTTCCCTGATAGTAGGTGGTTTTGGTATTGCCAATATTATGTTTGTGACCGTAAAAGAACGAACGAATATCATCGGGTTGAAAAAAGCCATCGGTGCCCGCCGCAATATTATCCTGATGGAGTTTTTGCTGGAATCTGTGTGTCTTTGTTTATTCGGGGGCTTGCTGGGGCTATTTATGGTTTATCTTCTGACAATAATTATTAATTCGGTGAGCTCCTTTGAAATGGTTATATCCGTTGGTGCCTTTATTGCCGGTTTGGTAGTTTCCGTTGGTGTAGGAGTATTGGCAGGGTTTATCCCGGCTTATATTGCGGCCAGACTGGATCCTGTGGTGGCTATCCGGAGTAATTAGACAGATAAATATTTGGGCAGCAGTGATGTTGTTGTACAGGCGGGGTTTTCCCGCCTTTTTTTTATTAATTTTGCAGCTTATGTCTGTTAAAATATTAGCGATAGAATCATCCTGTGATGATACAGGGGCGGCGGTACTGGTAGATGGAAAGGTGCTATCCAATCACATTGCCAATCAGAAAGTACATGAACAGTATGGAGGAGTAGTGCCGGAGCTGGCTTCCAGGGCTCACCAGGAGAACATTGTACCGGTAGTGGATATCGCCCTGCAAACGGCGGGAGTAAAACGGGAGGAGCTAAGTGCGATTGCGTTTACCCAATCACCGGGGCTGATAGGTTCCTTGCTGGTAGGGAGTTGCTTTGCCAAGTCTATGGCGATGGCGCTCGACATTCCGCTGATAGGTGTGCACCATATGCAGGCACATGTACTGGCTAACTTTATAGATGATCCCAAACCTGACTTCCCTTTTTTGTGCTTAACCGTTTCCGGTGGTCATACGCAGATTGTTTTATGTGAAAGTCCGCTGCGTATGCGGGTGATCGGTGAAACGCTGGATGACGCCGCCGGTGAAGCATTTGATAAAAGTGCCAAAATACTGGGACTGCCTTACCCCGGCGGCCCGTTAATAGATAAATACGCTCAAACCGGTAACCCTGACCGTTTTAAATTTACGGAACCCCGGATACCTGAGTTGAACTTTAGTTTCAGCGGATTGAAAACCGGGATATTATATTTTCTGCAGGAAAACCAGCAGAAAAATCCCGATTTTATTCAGCAGAATTTGCCGGATATCTGCGCCTCCATACAGCAGCGCATCGTGAGTATCCTGTTAAATAAAGTGGTGAAAGCCGCTGAGGAAACGGGTATACGTGATATCGCCATTGCTGGCGGCGTGAGTGCCAACAGTGGTTTGCGAAAGACCCTGGAACTATATGGGCAAAAACACCACTGGCGTACTTTCATTCCAAAATTTGAGTATTGTACAGATAACGCAGGCATGATTGCTATTACGGCTTATTATAAATTCCTGGCAGGCGATTTTGCCGCATTGGACGTGGTGCCAACTGCAAGAGCAGCTTTTTAGCTTTTAGCCGTTAGCTTTTAGCTGTTAGCAAATGCAGCGAAAATAACATTTTATGATCTCCGCTGCATTTGCTAACAGCTAAAAGCTAACGGCTAAAAGCTATTTCAAACCAGCTTTTGATAAAATCCTATGCTTTTCCTTGCCTCAATCGATTTAGCTTTATGTCCGGTTATAACAGCAAATTATCTATGAAGAAAATCTTGATTGCTTTATTCGGTCTGGTGATGACCTTTCAACTGGTGTCGGCGCAGGAACTGGCCGCACATACGGAGTGGAAGAACCAGAAATATTCCATGTTCATTCACTGGGGAGCTATTTATTCTACGCTGGGCGGCGTTTGGGAAGGTAAGCCTGTAACCCGGGGGTATAGTGAGCAGATACAATCGCATGCGGGTATTTATAGTGATGTTTATGGAGATGTGGCTAAAAGATTCCATCCGGAGCAGTGGAATGCAGACTCGATTGTTTTGCTGGCAAAGGCGGCGGGTATGAAATCGGTGGTGATGACATCGAAGCACCATGATGGTTTTTGTATGTTTCATTCTGCCTTTACAGATTATAATGTAGTAGATGCTACACCGTTTAAACGCGATGTGCTGAAAGAATTATCGGATGCCTGTCAGCGTAACGGCCTGAAGTTCGGGATGTATTTTTCCTTGATCGACTGGCATTTTCCGCAGGCATATCCTATCTCCAGCAGCAATAGTGATCCTATTACACCGGAGCATCATGAATATAATAAGAAGCAGGTGACGGAGCTGATGACCAACTACGGTCCGGTGTCAGAGATATGGTTTGATATGGGTTCCCTGACAGCGCAGCAGAGCAGGGAACTGGCAGAAATAGTACATCGCCTGCAGCCGGGCTGTATGGTGAGTGGCCGTTTAGGGAATGATGCCGGCGATTTTTGTGTGATGGGAGACAATCAGTATCCTGATTACAAAATTGCGTCTGCCTGGCAAACGCCGGCTTCTGTGTATGATGAAACATGGGGTTACCGTAGCTGGCAGCAGCATGGTAAAGCGGAAGATAAAGCGCATGAGAAACTGGAAGGGCTGATTAAAGTGGTAAGCCGCGGCGGGAACTACCTGTTAAACATCGGGCCACGTGGAGACGGGTCAGTTGTAGATTTTGAAAGAGATGTATTACTGCTGAATGGCGCCTGGCTGAAACTAAATGGTGAAGCCATTTACAGCGCATCGGCGAATCCATTTGACACTACTTTTACCTGGGGGGAAGTCACTACCAAACCTGGTAAATTATACCTGCATTTATTGCAGACACCAGCAAATGGGGCTATTATTTTACCTGGATTGAACAGTAAGATCAGCCAGGTGACACTGCTGAGCAGTGGCAAACAAGTGCCGGTTAAGATAACCGTGAAAGGAGGCAATACGCATATCCAGTTGCCTACCGGTTTTACTGTTGCAGATAAGGACATTGTGGTATTATCGCTTACCTGTAAAGAAGGGGTGAGTATTACTCCGCAGCACTTGTTGAAGGAGGCTACCCGTTTGACAAGAGATAACGCTACACCGTTGTTCAGTTTCTCCGGCGTGGATTACGAAAGCTATTACCGCAGCCAGGTAGGTGATTCCTGGGCGTTTACCGCTACGAAACCAGCCCGCCTGCAGTTGATCTACAGCGATGCGGAAAAGGGTCGTCGTATTCGTTTTACGTTGAATGGTACCACCAAAGAGGTGTTGCTGAATGGTGGTACTACTATGCCGCTGCATAATGATCCGGCTGCTTTGCAGTGGGGTCCTATGTATAGCGCTGGTCCTTTCTGGTCAGGGATTGATGGTACTCATGGATCGGTGAAAGATATAGATCCTGCAAAGCCATGGCCTGATAAAGATAGTAAAGGATGGACGCTGCACAACGACTGGCAGAATGATGCGCTGATAAAATGGGAGGCCGACAGAAGTGTAGCACAATATATTTTACAGGAAATTACCACTGCCAAAGCGGGTGATTACCTGGTAGGCTTCACCAGTGGAGATGGCATTGCGGTATATTTAAATGGAGAAGAACAGGTATTACATAATAATCCTGAAAGAGGGGGAGTGGCAACTGAAGTGGTGCTGTTATCCCTGAAAGCAGGCAGGAATCAGTTGGTGGCAAAATCATACAGCCGTTTTGCAAAGCAGTCTGTAGTAGCCATTAACCGCAATGTACCGCAAGTATTATATGTGCAGTCACTGGATGCAATGGTAAAAGGAAACGGGAAGGTAGAAACGTGTGAGATCCGCGAGGCCGATCCGGTATCTGTGCATCGTAATCTGCGGATGCCTAACCTGGCAGTCGTGATGGAGTCAAAATAACAATGGCAAATACATTTTTTAAATTTAAAGAGTTTACCGTTCACCAGGAGCATTGCGCCATGAAGGTGTGTACAGATGCCTGTATACAAGGAGCTTTTACGGCGCAATACCTAGTGGATAAAAATACAACGGTGCCGGCTATACTGGATATAGGAGCCGGCACCGGGTTGCTCAGTTTGATGCTGGCGCAGCGTATTCCCGCCACCATCACTGCCGTGGAGCTGGATGCTGGCGCGGCACAACAGGCCCTGGATAATTTTGCTGCTTCTCCATGGGCTAACCGGCTATCCCTCATGCAAACGGACATACGAAAAATGGACAACGGATTGTCCTATGATTTCATCATTACTAATCCGCCGTTTTATGAAAGTGCGCTGAAAAGCGGGCATGCACAGAAAGACCAGGCGATGCATGCCACCAACCTCAGTTATAAAGAACTGATTTCGGCGATTGATCGGCAGTTATCACTATCAGGTGAAGTATCGGTATTATTGCCTTATAATGAATTTGAAACCTTCCGTGAACTGGCGCTGGTAGCCGGATTTTATCTTCAGCGGGTATTGTATATCCGACAGAGTGTAAACCATGGCTTCTTTCGGACTACGGGTATATTTGGGAGAACCCCTGGAGCTGCTGTAGTACAGGAACTCGCTATATATGATGCCAGCAATGTATATACCAGTCAGTTTGCAGCGTTATTGCAGCCATTTTACTTATATCTATAGCTATTTTGTAATTCTTGGGACCTATTAATCCTGATCATGTACCGAGGGGATGTATAAATGGGGCCGGCTCGGCCTATGTAAGTGGGATATGAGAAGGGAAATGAATATCGTTACATCGTAGAGCATATTCACAAGCCTGATGTAAAAGGTACAGGATGTAATTTTGAACAGGATGGGATGGATCTTACGGGGCAGGGACTATGTCGTACCTCGGTGTGTTTTCCTACGTTTGTGAAGAGCTTTTTGTATGTGGCTGCCGGCTTTACCCTTTCCACCGTTTGCGAGGGAAGTGCACCTTTAAGGTGGTCAATGATACGGGTGTAACGAATGTACTATGGGATTTTGGAGATGGCACCACCTCCACGCAGCTATCTCCTGAACATCTTTATGTGAGTCATAAAACCTACACTCCGAAAGCAGCCGTTACTGCGACGTGTAGTACTAATGATAAAACCAGTGAGGTAGTTATTGATGGTAAAATAGGTAGCGCGGTTACTAAATTTATCTGTGAAGGGAGTACTTATGTTTTGCCGGACGGTAGGACAATTAACACTGAAGGAACTTATGTCAGCACTATAAAAAGAGCACGCAGTAATTGCGATAGCATGATTACAACTATTTTGAAGTTTGTTTAATTATAAACCAATAACAGTAGCAGTACAGCCAGGGTATCAGTATTTGTGTGGGAATGGCAGCACCATCAACGCGTAGGTGATTCGTTATCCCGGCCCCTACCGGGTGAGTGTTAGCAATGAGTGTAGTGCCAAAATGTTACAGACGGAGGCAAAGGATCGCGCGACGGACTTGTATGTGTCTAATACATTTACTTCTAACAGAGGCGGGCAGAATGATGTATTTCGGTTACGTACCCCGCATGGGCTGGTATTACTGGAATTTAGGATACTTAATCGTTGGGAAGCAGAAGTATATGTCTCCACTGACATATTACGGGGATGGGATGGTATCTGTAAAGGAGCGCTGCAGCCTGTAGGTAGCTATGTTTATTTTATCCGTTATAAAAATATTGAAGGGAAGAGAAGGTGCAGAAAGGGGTGTTCATTTGTTACGATAATTTATCAGGAGATACCTTTTGCATAATCTTCCAGGTAATCAAATGCAGGAGAGAGTGCTCCTTTGCTGGTGATGGTGGCCCGGCTGATCATGTCGCTGTCGTTTTTCAGTAATTCTTCAAATACATATTTCATCAGCTGATCACCGAAATACTGGGAAGCATCCCGGGGGAGTTCGTTGGGTAAATTGCTGACGCACATCATGTCGATGGTACCAGGCAGATAGGGTGCTGTTTGCTCCATTGTATCCTTTGTAACGCCGTATACGGGGTCTTCTATGGTACTATCGCCCAGGTTGCAGGGGATAGAGCCATTGGTGTCGTCTGTGATGTCTGCAATGACCTGTATACGAAAATTGTCTTTTTTCAGGTCTGCAGCCTGGAAGAGGGGAGGGATGTTATGGTCCCAGTAGATGCCGTTCATCAGGATATCGCTGGCGGTAACATAAGGGAGGAAGCGGCATTCGTAGTTTTCAGGATGTGCGTGAAAGTCGGTCCTGCTATATGTTTTATCGTCTTTTTTCAGGTATAGTTCTCCTGCTTTCAATTGTGTATATACGGGATAGGCGTAGCTGTTAATCAGGTATTCTTCTGGCGGGAGGTATTTGATGCCGAGCAGGCCCATGATTTCCAAAGCGCCGGCAGCAACGCGTCCGGAGCCGGTGATTACGATTTTCAGAGGTGGCAGTTTGATGCCGAAGTAATGCGCGATCAGCTCCTGGAAATCGTGGCAGGTATGTACTCTTTTAAAATGAAAGCTTTTTGTTTTTTCGCCATAGGCCATCAATCCGTTGTGCGCCCCCACGATACCGGCAAAGAAGCCGAAGCCCAGGATGCGTTGCCCGTCAGGATGTACAAGGCATTCATAGTCGATCAGCGTAATGTTTTTTTGCAGCATCGTTTGCAGCATGTGTTGGTTATGCGGCTGTTTCTTTTTGGTATGGCTGAAGAAAAGATAGGTTTTACCTGCTATCAGTTTATCTACGGGAACCTCTTTAATACCCAGGAGTATGGCGCATCCCGAGAGATCTTCCTGTAATGGGATACCGGCTTTTTCATACTCTTCATCCGTAAAGCAACGCAGGGGAGATGGCTGTACGTATAGCCGTACCTGTGGGAAATGGTGCATGATCCATTGGCATTGTTTGGGAGTAAAGGCCACCCTGTTATCGTGTGGATGTTTATCTTCCCGGATCAGTCCTATATGTATCGTGTTTTCCATCTTTGAATTTACAGTATTTTAATGAACCGGGAGATGCCGGAAATGTTAAGGTGTGATGGCCATAGGGGTGGTTTTTAGGCTAAAATGGCGAGTTTGCAGGAAAGAATTTTACGAATAAAATGCGGTAGGAAGATTTGCTGTAGTTGTTTGTGATGGCTGATTTTGTAGGTATTTTATGATAGCTGTCAGTGGTTTGTACCCTGCTTTTTTCTTATTTAAATGAAAAATTTTCTTGGAGAATAAAAAAGAGTTTCTATATTTGCATCCCGCAATTGACGCGGCGAGTTCTTGTAAAATGATTGCCCAGATGGCGGAATTGGTAGACGCGCTAGACTCAAAATCTTGTTTTCGAAAGGGAGTGCAGGTTCGATTCCTGTTCTGGGCACCCTGATTATCAATGTCTTAAGAAGGCTCACGAAAGTGGGCCTTTTTTATTTGCACAAAAGTTGCCAGCAAAGAAAAGTGCAGGAAGCAAAGAACTAAGCCTTTGAAATTACAATTACTACGGACACATCTCTCCACAATTTTTCCAACTTCATCTTATCAGGGTTCACTGTTTATATTATAACTAAACTATTGCCTGGATTTTGAGCTGCAATGAAAGCTGTAAATTCACGAAGACATGGGATCAAGTTGAAAAGTTGGGGGATAGTGTGAATTTTAAGCATAAAGTTTATAGTGTATTAAGAACACCCATCATTATAGTCAGCATTACCTTTTCATTATGTAGGCTCCGTCCAGGCTATGCTTAGCATCCGCTATGTACCTATAGTTGCAGCGCAGGAGAGGTGGACTTGATGCGGGGATGAGTTCCGGATGTATAACCGGGATGAAATTGCATCAGAAGACAGATGGAGGTCGGAAATGGCCATAGCAATGCTGCTTCCCTACCAGGGGGGAGCTGTGGAAAGAGATAGACTATTTAAAGAAAGCAGGTATAAAAGGGTTTATTCATCAAAATATCTCCAGGGGCAGGATCGCTTTATTCCAGTTGAATTACAGCTGGATATGCGTGTGTATAGGTAAGGTCTGGAAGCAATCTTGTCCGCTTGGGGTAAGTGCGTTTTTTAGCATATCTGGGCACTTGTGGCGCTGCCACCGCAATAATGTCGGCGGCCATATATTGTCTGTTGCCGGATGGGCCATCCTTGTACATCGCTCTTACCTGGAAAACTACTACCAGTAAACCCTGCCCGGGTACATCCAGTGAAACATTTGTTTCCTGGAAAGTGGTATCGGGGGCTATCATGAGCGTAACCGTTTCGCTACCCGCCACCTGGCGTGATATAAAATCAATACGCTTAGCGATCACTTTTACTTCCAGGACAGCAATACCTTTATACCCGGCGATGGTTTGTGCGGGAATATTTAATATTCCGTTAGGGAAAAGCCGGGGAGCTACCGGAAAAAAATGATCTACACCGGTATGCTGATTGAAGCGGAAGCCAGTTATGGCTGCATGATGATCGCCGGCAGCAATGAGTAGCTTGTTTAGCCGATTGATGTGCCCGCCGTCACAATGGACATCCAGGTGGGGGTAGAAAGCATGCCGGATAAAAGCGCCTTTCCTGCTGGCGATGCCAAAGCGCCGGGATGCGCGGCGGGTAGCAGTGGTTTGCCGTACGCTTTCAGGCATGGAGCGCAGAAAGTATTCGCCATTGCGCTTATACCCAATGAGATGGCCGAGTTTTCCCGTAAAAGAAATGATAGACATTTGTTTTGCCATGGGAGATTATTTTGATAAGATAAATATAAGATAATTCAGGGAACGTGTTTGCGGGGTAGATGGAAGATTCGCTACAGCTAATGCCATGAGAATTGTATAATATTCAAAGATAGTTCGATGGGGATTTTAGAATGGCAAATGCGGGTGTATGGGCATTTAGAGCATATTGAAAAAAGATATCCCGCAGGTTTTCAACTTGATCCAAGACACGCCGATTTAATAACGGTGAATTTTTTTGTTTATCATTTATTATGATAAGTAATCATCATGATAACTCATACTTTTGTTTTCTTTGTGTGCTGTAGCAGATCATGTTAAAAAATGAATGAAGGAGATTTTTTGAGAAGAAGATGGGATAAATCTGGCATGTTGGCATACAATAAACAATAGGTTCGAGTAACAGCTGGATTGATCGTTATAGAAATGAATGATATCATTCTTGATGTAATGGTTGGTGTTGCGAACAATGATGTACCAGGCGGCAGTGCGATAACGTCTAAAACCCAACTATATCCATTTGTTTTTTGTAATTTCCGGGAGACATTCCGGTGATTTGTTTAAAAATTCTGGAAAAGTAAAATACATTTTCAAAACCTGTTTGTGTAGCAATTTCAGCAAAAGTCATCTGGGTTGTTACCATCAGGTATTGGGCCCGCTCGATTCTTTTTTCCTGTATATATTTCACCGGCCTTTCTCCGGTGTGCTGATGGAAAAGGCGTGAAAAATAATCTGTATGCAGGTTGGCTCTTTTCGCCAGAGCTGTTACTGATAAATCGCGGTGTAAGTTTAACTGAATATGACTGATGGCATTTAAAATTTTTGCCGGCACCTGTTGCGCATCGTTGTATTTAAATGCGTCTTGTGTTAGAAAGCGCGAAACCAATTGGAGCAGGATTCCATGAGTTTCCGTAAATGTTGACATGCTTTGCCGGTTGTTAAGATCCTGGTAGGCTTTATAAAAAGTGTTTTTTTCATACACCTTGGGATTGTCGGAACCATTGATACCTCTGCCGGGATTAATTTCCAATAGGCGCGCAAAGTTAAGTATATCAATTTCCATCGCCTTTACCTTGAAAATGGATCTGTTATTTTCGAATAATGAAATACCATCCGAGGATTCCTCAAAAAACTGTACGAAATGCTGGCTAAGATAATGTGGGCATACCAGGTTGCATAACGTGAAGCTTGGTATAATATACAGAAAGCCAGGCTCAAGTGTGATCTTAGTTGACGCATCCCAGATTTCTCCTGCTCCCGCATCGATATAATATATCCTGAAATATGGGCTGATCACATTTTTATAATTCCATTTGGAATCAAGCTTTACATGGTCAACGTTCAATAACGTGAATGTTTGTTTTAGTGTTCTTTTAATCATACGATATTGTTAACGACTGAAACATGCCATCCGGAATACTGCTATTTACTTTTACGGTTGGTATATTCCTTCAATGTTACAGTTTTGTTATAACAATGATAGGTAAATAGTCGGTTTTGTATAAAAAAAAGTCCAATTAGGCTAAATGTTGGGTAGCTATTTCGGAGTAAGTTTGATTTGTCAATTAGGCTTTCTGTGATGTGCCGGGAATTGCCGGTAAAAACAGGTAATTCCCGGCACATCAGAGCAGCCGGTAAAATTAAATTCCATGAAAAGAAGAACGTTGATAAAAGGATTAGCTACGGGTCTGTCATCCCTATATCTATCTGATCTTTATGCACACAGTTTGTTAAAGACCGAGTCAATTCCACGCATGGCGCCAGGTCCATTTCAGCCTACCTGGGATTCACTGGGGCAATACCAGGTGCCGGACTGGTTTCGTGATGCAAAATTTGGTATATGGGCGCATTGGGGGCCTCAATGTCAGCCGGAACACGGTGACTGGTACGCCCGCGGCATGTACGAAGAAGGAAGTGATCATTATAAATATCATCTTCAAAAATATGGTCACCCTTCGAAGTTTGGCTTTAAGGATGTAATAAATGACTGGAAGGCGGAGAACTGGCATCCGGAAGAACTGGTGGCCTTATACAAAAAGGCTGGCGCCAGATATTTTATGGCCATGGCCAATCACCACGATAATTTTGATTTGTACGATAGCAAATATCATTCATGGAATGCTACTAAGCTGGGACCCAAAAAGGATCTCATAGGGGGCTGGGCAAAAGCAGCCAAAGAACAGGAGCTGCCCTTCGGAGTTACTGTCCACGCTTCTCATGCCTGGACCTGGTATGAGGTGGCCCGGCGTTCAGATAAAATGGGACCCTATGCCGGTATCTCTTACGATGGTAAGCTGACCAAAGCCGATGGCAGCAATAAATGGTGGAAGGGTTATGATCCCCAGGAATTGTATGCTCAAAATCATGCGTTGAGTAAAGATAGTTTGAAAGGGGATATGGGCGCCTACTGGGACTGGGGGAATGGTGCAAGTGTACCTGACAAGGCCTACTGTGACAAATTCTTAAAACGGACCATTGATCTCATTGATAAATATGGCCCCGAGCTTATTTATTTTGATGACAACGCATTGCCGCTTTGGCCAGTAAGTGATGCAGGTTTAAAAATAGCTGCGCATCTCTATAATGCCAGTATCAAAAAACACGGAAAATTACAGGCCGCTTTGTTCGGAAAAAGATTGAATGAGCAGCAACGCAAATGTATGATATGGGATATTGAGCGTGGACAGAGTAACCAGATAGAACCACTGCCCTGGCAAACGGACACCTGTATTGGCGGCTGGCATTACGATCGTCGCCTGTTCGATAACAAAGGATATAAAAGCGCTAAAACAGTAGTGCACACGCTGGTAGATGTGGTCAGTAAAAATGGTAATCTTTTACTTAATATTCCCGTACGTGGAGATGGTACCATCGACAGTGAAGAGCGTGGCGTTGTGGAGCAGGTGGCTGACTGGATGCAGGTCAACAGTGAAGCGATCTACAGTACGCGTCCCTGGAAAGTATTTGGGGAGGGGCCTGCCATGGAGTCAGTAGTAGCGTTAAGTGCTCAAGGCTTTAATGAAGGAAAGGGCAAACCTTTTGTAGCGGGGGATATTCGTTTTACTACAAAGGGTAAAACACTGTATGCAGTTATGTTGGGCTGGCCGGCAAATAATGCAATATTAGTGAAGTCCCTGGCTGCAAATGATCAGGTAGGAAAAGTGAGCCAGGTAAGCCTGCTTGGAAACGACCGGCTGAATTTTCAGCAAACATCCGAAGGCCTGAAGGTACAATTGCCGGAACAACCACCGTGTAAAGAGGCTTTTGTATTAAAAATTGAAGGAGCGATCGTTTGAGTACCAGGATGAATACATACATACGTTACCTGTTTGCGGAATAGGCCGCCTGATAGATCCCTGTTAAATTTAAAATTCAAATGGCAAAGAACCCTACATTATTCCCGTTTATACTGATTACAAGCCTGTTTTTTTTATGGGGTTTTGCACATAACCTTGATCCTATATTAATACCGCATTTGCAGAAATCATTTACGCTGACTACAGTTCAGGCTACACTGGTTGATTCTGCCGTGTTTATCGCTTATTTTCTGATGGCTTTACCGGCTGGCTTGATTATGAAAAAGTATGGCTATAAAACAGGAATTATCGTAGGGCTATTGGTTTTTGCCCTGGGCTCGTTTTTGTTTATTCCTGCAGCCAATACACAGCAGTATACGTTTTTTCTGATCGCATTATTTATTATTGCCTGCGGCCTGACTATTTTGGAAACAGCGGCAAATCCTTACGCATCATCACTTGGAGACCCTGCATCGTCTACACAGCGGTTGAATCTTGCACAATCATTTAATGGCCTGGCAGCTACGCTTGCACCTGTGATTGGCGCACGGGTCATCCTTACAAAAGGATATACAGCTACGCAATTAAGCACCATGACAGCAGAAGGTCGTCAACTTGCGCTTGCTGCGGAAGCCGCCACGGTGAAAATGCCTTATTTTATTTTGGGAAGCGTACTGGTATTAATAGCGATCATTTTTGCCTTTACCCGCCTGCCGGCGATCAGGACAAATGAAGGAGATACAACCAGCAAGCATATTTTTCACGCCTTTAAGCACCAGCACCTGACCTGGAGCGTGGTGGCGCAATTCTTTTATGTAGGTGCGCAGGTATGCGTGTTTAGCCTGTTTATTCTTTATGCAACAAAGGCTGCGGGTATTACAGAAGTAGAGGCTGCTGATTACCTGGGAGCATGTGGCCTGGCATTTTTAGTAGGAAGATTTATCGGGACTTATTTAATGCAATATTTCAATTCTGCCCGGTTGCTGGCGGTATATGCAGTTATTAATATTTTGCTTTGCATAATCGCGATCTGTGGATCTGGCATGATTACGATTTATACAGTAATTGGTATCTGCTTTTTTATGTCTATCATGTTTCCTACCATCTTTGCGCTTGGCATCAAGGGATTACGCGGCGACACCGAGTTTGGAAGCAGTTTAATCATTATGTCTATTGTTGGAGGCGCAGTTTTGCCAAGGATATTTGGCTATATCAGCGATGTAACCGGGAATATTCAATATGGTTACGTGGTGCCATTGGTCTGCTTCCTGGCTGTGGCCTTCTTCGGATTTAAAGGTCATCGTGTAAAAATGAAATCTGAAAAATTAATTGCTTCACCTATTCTTTGAAAATAAGTAGTCATCGGTATGGAAAAACTCATATTGCCGGAAGTAATTTTTGGCACGAGCGGGTTAGGAAATTTATATATAGCACTCCCGGATGAAATGAAGCGTTCCATTGTTAGTGAATGTATAAAATATTCGCCAGGTCCGGTTGTATTTGATTCCGCGGGCAAGTATGGTGCAGGACTGGCGCTGGAGGCTTTGGGCCGGAGTTTAAAACAATTGCAGATTGCCCCCTCGGATGTGCTGATCAGCAATAAGCTGGGGTGGTTGCGTACTGAATTAAAAACAACGGAACCCACTTTTGAACCGGGTGTATGGCGAAACCTGGAACATGACGCTGTTCAAAAAATAAGTTACCAGGGCATCCTGGAATGCTATAAACAAGGTAATGAATTATTGGGTGACTATCGTGCGGACCTGGTATCCGTGCACGATCCCGATGAATACCTCCTGGCATCCGGGAATGAACAGGAGTGGCAGCAACGTTATCAGGATATACTGGATGCTTACCGTGCCTTACATGAATTGAAACAGGCCGGTAAGGTCAAAGCTATAGGAGTCGGAGCTAAGGATTGGCGGATCATAGCGAAAATAGTGCAGGATGTAAAGCTTGACTGGGTGATGATTGCAAATAGTATGACTATTCATAGTCATCCTTTGGCGTTGGTGGATTTTATGTTAAAGCTGGAGCAGCAGGATATTGCCATTATAAATTCGTCTGTTTTTAACGGAGGCTTCTTAACCGGATCTGCTTATTACAATTATCAATTAACAGATCCGGTAAAAGATAAGGCGTTATATGGCTGGCGGGAGCAGTTCTACCAGTTATGTCTCGATTATAATATCAAGCCTGTAGAGGCATGTGTGATTTTTGGCCTGAAGGCACCTGGTGTCCGGAGTATCGCTTTAAATACTACACAAGCGGAAAGGGTAGCACAAAATGTTGCATTGCCTCAATCAATCATTCCCGAAGGATTCTGGAAAGAAATGGAGCATGTTGGATTGATTGATCCTACCTATGCATCCAGTTATTTGTAAATATTAAATGAAGCTATGAAAAGATATTGTTTAGCGCTTGATCTGAAGGACGATCCCCAGCTGATTGCAGAATATGAATACTGGCACAAAGCAGAGAACGGCTGGCCGGAAGTAAGAAAGAGCATTCTGAACGCAGGAATTGCAGAAATGGAGATTTATAGAACAGGTAATCGCTTAATGATGATTATGGAGACAACAGATTTCTATAATGAGCAGCAAAAAAAGGCATCAGATGCAGCTAATCCTAAAGTGCAGGAGTGGGAACAATTAATGTGGAAGTTCCAGCAGCCATTACCCTGGGCAAAAGAAGGAGAAAAGTGGGTAATGATGGAACAAATCTTTCAACTTTAAAAAAATATCATGCGAACAATAGTTTGTGAGGAGCCGCGAAGATTGGTATTACAGGATACACAAAGACAAGTACCGGGAGAAGGTTATGTCCAGATCAGGATTCGCCGGATCGGCGTTTGTGGCACAGATCTGCATGCCTTCGAAGGAACGCAGCCTTATTTTAGCTATCCACGTATTTTAGGGCATGAACTTTCGGGTGAATTAGAGGACTGCAACGGAGCGCATGGATTTTCCAACGGAGAAATCGTAACTTTTATTCCCTACTTTAATTGTGGTGATTGTATTGCCTGTAGGTCAGGAAAGCCCAATTGCTGCGTTAAAATGAATGTTTGCGGCGTTCATGTTGACGGAGGCATGAGGGAGTACCTGAATGTGCCTGCCTACGCCTTGGTACATGGCAATGGCCTGGGATATGATGATCTGGCACTGGTTGAACCTTTGGCCATTGGTGCACATAGTATCAGACGGGCAGACGTAAAACCCGGCGAATTTGTATTGGTGATTGGTGCTGGTCCCATCGGATTAGGGATCATGGAATTTGCGCGTATTGCGGGTGCTAAAGTAATTGCTGTAGATGTTAATGTCAAAAGATTGGCATTTTGCAAAGAAAAATTGAAAGTTGATCATATCATCGATGCATCCAATGAAAACGTAGCGGAGCAGCTGGCTGCAATTACTAACGGAGATATGGCAACAGTAGTTATAGATGCCACCGGTAATTTAAAGGCAATAAATAACAGCTTTCAATATATCGCACACGGCGGCAGATATGTTCTGGTAGGGTTGCAGAAAGCGGATATCAGTTTCAGTCATCCGGAATTCCACAAGCGGGAAGCTACATTAATGAGCAGCCGTAATGCAACACGGGAGGATTTTGATCACGTTATCGCCTCCATCAGAAAAGGTTGGGTGCAACCGGCCAATTATATAACTCATCGTATTGCATTTGAAAAAGTTGTCAACGAATTTGAAAGCTTGCTGGATCCTTCCAATGGAGTTATTAAAGCAATTATAGAATTGGATTGATGAGGTAAGGTAAAATTTCCTTTGACAAAAGCTATCGACTCCGGAAAAAATAACGGCAATAAGCACCTTGGTGATTATTGCCGTTATTGGTACGCTTTTCTTATACAGGTTATTCCTGTTTGCTTATGTGGAATGGTGTTATGATACGTTTATTGCTTAATCACCTTGAATGATTTTGTCCATGTACTTCCTGTTACTTTAATGATATAAGTATTTGGTTTGAGGGAGGCGCCCAATTCCAATCGGTTTTTAATGGCGGCAGGTTTTATAGACTCAATGACCCGACCTGTCATATCAAGTATTTCAACAAGCGTTATCTTTTCGTTGTTATTAATTACCAGATTAAAAATTGATGAAGATGGATTAGGATATACCGTG
Source organism: Chitinophaga sp. RAB17 (assembly GCF_052114225.1). Lineage (NCBI taxonomy): Bacteria > Pseudomonadati > Bacteroidota > Chitinophagia > Chitinophagales > Chitinophagaceae > Chitinophaga > Chitinophaga sp. RAB17. The sequence goes on from NZ_JBFREI010000006.1 coordinate 572,726, forward strand.
AACTGGACAGGTTGTTTGTCGATGGAGGATTTGCTGACAAATGCCTCGGATGCCGATTGCGCTGCTGTCCGGGCATTGGCTGCAGTAGAGGTCCACTGCTGGTTAAAGCTGGAACTTGTATTCCATTGGGCCAGGTCAGCACCGTTGCCTGTTTGACCGAGGCCATCAAGGTATAAACCAGTTGCCCTGTTCCTGAACTTCACAAAGCCTCCGCTATTTTCCATGGTCCATTGCTGATTGTTACTGCTACTGCTGGTCCATTGTCCGGCGATTGATCCGTTGGACGTTCTGCCCATTCCATCTAAATATAATCCTGTGGCCCGGTTTTTCAGCTTTACATAGCTTCCGGTTGTTTCTAAAGCCCATTGCTGGTTATAACTTCCGCTATTGCTCCATTGTGAACAGTTATCTCCGTTGGATGTTCTGCCTATTCCATCCATCAATAAGCCGGTAGCGCGATTAGCCAGGGTAATATAGCCTGATGGAGATCCGCCGGCACCCTGCATGATAGCATTAATTACGCCCTGGTCATTTACTGCTGCCGTACTGCGGTTAAATAAACCAAAATCAGCTGCGCCATTATCCCAGTAAACTGGAATCATACCTTTACTCTTTGCGGAACTGGTAACATATTTATTAAAGTATTCCCTGGATGCCAGGTGTAGTGAAAGATCAGCAGGATTGGTTCTTTTTATTGCACCAAATTCACCAATGATTACCGGAATGCCATTATCTACGAACTTCGTTTTCATCAATCCCAGGGCACGTTCAACTTCGCTCTCCTCTCCCCAGGTACTGTTGCGGTCTGTTTGTGTGGTAGAATGGAAGCCATTTCCCCAATAGTAAAACATGGTGCCCCAGGAGGCATCTGCCGTCAGGCCGCAAAATTGCCATGGCGCGTAATAGTGAACTTCCATCATCAGACGGTTGGAAATCTGATCGGTTGGCATAGTATTCATCAGGTTATAGGTATTGTCTATATTTGTAGACGGCCCTTGTATGATAAGACTGCGGGAACTGTTATTTCCCCCCGTTGCGCGAACCGCATTTATAAAGGTCTGGTGATAAGACAATAAAACTGACATACCTGTTGCATCGCTGACAGCCGGCTCATTGGCACTGGCAAAAAGTAAATGTTCGTTATAGTTTTTAAAATAATTGGCAATCTGGGTCCAGTAATTTTGTTGTTTGGCATTTACGGCGTTTTGTGCGCCGGGCGTGCAGTTATTCTCCAACCAGCCGCCATCCCAGTGGATGTTTATGATGACGTACATATTATTACTAATACAGTAATCTACCACTGTTTTCACGCGGGCTATCCATGTAGCATCAATTACTCCGTTGCTGGTATGGCAATCCCAGGCACAGGGGATGCGCACTGTATTGAAACCAGCAGCCTTTACTGCATTGATCAGCGCCTGGCTGGTATTTGGATTCCCCCAGGCATTTTCACCGCAAATGGCATCCAGCGTATTCCCAAGGTTCCAGCCTACTTTCATCTGGCTGGCCACCTGCTGCGCAGCAGGTAGCTGACTCCATGCTGGAATGGATAAGAAAATACCGGCTGCTGCAAATAGCAATTTGCATTTGTATTTTAACTTTGCTGATAAGCATAAAAGATGTTTCATGGTGTTAGTTGTTTGAGATTGGTTGAAAGAGATGATTAACTATATTTTTGTTCGCGGATGCTGGTATATCTGAGAGAGGTAAGCTATATTTGCCAGTAGCGTTTGGCTTATGGGAATGAACTGCTTTTTATTTTTGTCGTGGAATAAATTATAGTAGCAGATCATCTGCGAATATCCCTGTAAGCAGGTATTCAGATGAAAGAAACAATGGTGTCGCAGTGCTCCCTTTTTAACAGCAATACAGTACCCTTACATTATTTGCAAAAGTATAAAGCCTTGTTGGGCGTCTCTGATCATAGGGGTTTTATGGCAATATTTTTTTATGTGTTTAATTGACACTTAAGAATAGTAATTTACGGCGGCAGACTTTTTGAGGAGGAAATACAAAACAGGAAAGCCTGGAAAACAGGCAACAATAGGAATTTTTTCATAACGAGGCATGTTAACTACGTGGAGTAATATTATAAAGTTATATAGTCCATCCCATAATGAGGGGTATGGAATATTCCGGATTAGGGTATATAATGTTACAATACCCTGGAAAAAATATCTTTCCTGACAATATGAACGGGAAACCAATACCAACCGGAAAAGCATTAATGCCGGCACAAAATCTTTTTTATACCTAAAACCTACGTCAATGCGTTACCTTTTTGGGGTTGTTTTGTTGCTCCAATCCCTTATCGCTTTATCACAGGGTGAGCACTATAATTTTTCAAAGCTGAATACCTATAATGGCTTGTCTCACAACCAGGTAAACGCAGTGTTAAAAGACCAGGACGGCTTTTTGTGGTTTGGGACTACGTACGGATTGAATCGCTATGATGGTTACTCCTGCAAAGTATTTCGTAAAGATCATAATGACAGTACTTCTCTGAAGGGCAATTATATCACTTGCTTTTACGAGTTACCCGGCCGGAAAATGTGGGTGTCAACGACGAACGGTCCTTGTATCTACAATCCGGATACAGAAAAGTTTGATGCAGATGATAATCGCTATTTATCTGCTATGGGTTTACCTGCAGGTGCAATTTCCAGTATAGTTAAAGGAAAGGACGGGAGATACTGGTTTCTTTATCAGGACAAGGGCTTGTATTTGTATTCCGCCAACGATGGAAGCGTAAAATTGTTTAACCCAGAGGGAGGCATTCCCTCTGCTGAAAGGATTACTTCCATAAAAGAAACAGGGGATGGAAAGTTATGGCTGGTATATCAGTCCGGCCTTTTGCAGAAGTATGATGTACAGTTGAGGAAAGTTATATTTTTCAGTACTGCACTGCAAAAGCAGCATAAAGGGGGAAATCCTGTTAACCTTTTTGTTGACAACGATGGCGATATATGGTGCTGGAGTTACAAAAATGGCCTCTTTTTTTTCCATCCGGAAGATAGCAGCGTTATTCATATGGACAAAAACTCGTTTCCTGTAAAGCTAAAGTCGGACCTGGTGAGCCAGGTTGTTCAGGATAATAATGGGCTGATTTGGGTGGGAACAGATCATGGAGGTATAGCCCTGATTGATAAAAAGAACAGATTTAATACCACTTTTCTGTTGAATAATCCCAATGATCCTAAAAGCATCAGCCAAAACAGTATCACTGCCATCTATAAAGATAATCAGGGAATTATCTGGCTTGGCACCTATAAGCAAGGCGTAAATTATTATAATAGTAACGTTGTACAGTTCTCTTATTTTCATCACCGGGAATCAGATCCAAAGAGTTTGCAGTTTGATGATGTGAACCGTTTTGTTGAAGACAGATCCGGCAATATCTGGATAGGCACCAATGGAGGAGGGCTGATTTATTTTGACAGAAAGAATAATACTTTCAAACAGTACCTGCACGATCCCAATAATAGCAATAGTTTAAGTAATAATGTGATTGTGAGCCTTTGGATTGACCAGGAAAACATCCTTTGGGTGGGGACCTATTTCGGAGGTCTTAACAGTTTCGATGGTAAACAGTTTACGCATTACCGGCATCATGATAACGATTCTTCCAGTTTAGCAGATGACATTGTGTGGGACATATTTGAGGATAGCGACCGGCAATTATGGGTAGGCACTTTGGGGGGCGGGCTGGATCGTTTTGATAGAGCTGAAAACCGCTTCTACCATTATAAAAGCGGGGGAGGTTCAAATTATATTTCTGCCATTATGCAGGATAAAAAAGGGGATTTGTGGATAGGCACCAGTGGGGGGATTACTGTTTTTGAAAAGAATAAAGCAACAGCTATTTATCAGCATACAAACAAGAAAAACAGTCTAAGTGACGATGGTATTTTCTGCCTGTTGGAAGACAGTAAGGGGCAGATTTGGGTGGGAACGAGGGAAGGACTTAATTTGTTTAATAAGCAAACAAAAGAATTTCAGACTTTCACCACTTCAGACGGTCTTCCGGACAATATGATATTAAACATCCTGGAGGATGCTCATCAAACGCTCTGGATTTCCACGCCGAATGGACTCTGCAACGCTGTTCCCAGACAAAATGATAACCACATCACTTTTGCAGTTGTTAATTACGATGCAACCAATAATCTGCAGGACCGGGAATTCAATGATAATGCGGCACTAAGAACACGGACAGGGGAATTGATCTTTGGAGGGCCGTCAGGATTTAATATCATCAATCCTGCCTCCATTAAACATCCTGTTGGCCACGCTGCAATTGTTTTTACCGGGTTTCAGATACTGGATAAAAATATAGAACCTGGTGAACGGATTAATAACCGGGTATTGCTGAACCGTGCTTTATCACAACTGCAAAGTATTGATCTGAAATATAAGGAAAATGTTTTCTCTATAGACTTTGCCTCACTTGATTTTTCCCATAACCGCAATGATAAATATGCATATATGCTGGAAGGGTTTAATGCCGGCTGGCTGTATACAAACGATAACCAACGTAGAGCCACCTATACGAATCTTAGTCCTGGTCATTATATTTTCAAAGTAAAAGTACTGGACAGGACGGGGGCATGGAGCGAAGTGAAAAGCTTGCAGATCAATATTGAGCCACCATTCTGGCGAACTCCCATTGCATACTTTATATATCTGCTGATCGCCGCTGCCCTGTTTTGGCTTATCCGGCGGATTACCTTAGACAGGATACATATGCGCTTTGAAGTCAGGCAGCAACGCAGAGAAGCCGAAAGGGCCTATGCGCTGGAACAGTTGAAGACAAAATTCTTTACCAATGTAAGCCATGAATTCCGTACGCCATTAAGCCTTATCATTGCGCCGCTGGACAAGATCATTAAACATACTGCTGACCGGGAACAGGTAGAACAACTGAACCTGGTTCAACGGAATGCAAAACGCCTGTTGAATCTGGTAAACCAGCTGCTGGATTTTAGAAAGATGGAAGTGCAGGAAGTAAAACTGCATCCTGCCGTAGGGGACATTGTCAGTTTTTGCAGAGAAACCAGCCATTCTTTCACCGATATTGCAGAAAAGAAGAAAATCCGGTTTTCATTCTCGTGCGACATTGACCACCTTGAGATTTATTTTGATAAAGATAAAATCGAAAAGATTTTATTTAACCTGCTCTCCAACGCTTTTAAGTATACCTATGACAATGGAGAGGTGCGTGTTAAACTGACCTATCATCCGCCTGTTGTTAATGAAGCCGATGGAACAATTGCCATCAGCGTAAAAGATTCCGGTATCGGTATTCCAGCCGCTCAGCATGAAAAAATCTTCGAACGATTTTTTCAGACCGAAGTACCGGAAAGTATGGTCAACCAAGGGACCGGTATTGGGTTAGCCATTACAAAGGAGTTTGTAAAATTGCATAATGGTATCATCACAGTGGAAAGTGAGCCCGAACAGGGAACCTGTTTCACTGTGCAGCTTCCAGCCAGGAAGATGTATGTTGCCCCCCCGTTTGTGACCCCGCCAATAGCTGCGGAAGAAGGGGAGCAATTGATAATTGAAGAAGTTAAGAAAAGGTCCGGGAAAAAAACAATTATGATAGTGGAAGATAATGAGGACCTGCGCTTTTATTTAAAAGATAACCTGAAAGAACGCTATCATGTAGCGGAAGCGACTAACGGAAGGGAGGGGTGGGAGAAAATAAAACAGATTAACCCGGATCTTGTGGTAAGTGATATTATGATGCCTTTAATGGATGGAGTTGAATTGGCCGGGAAAATTAAGTCTGAAACACTCACCGCGCATATCCCCGTTATCTTGCTTACGGCGATGGGTAGTGAGGAAAAACAGTTGGAGGGCTTGAAGGCAGGAGCCAATGATTACATTACTAAACCTTTCACCTTTGAGATTTTGTCCTCACGCATTAATAATCTGATAGCACAGCAACAATTATTGAAAAAGCGATTCCAGAAGCAGATAGAGGTCAGCCCGGAAGAGGTGACGATAACGCCCGTAGACGAAAAATTCCTGAAACAGGCATTGGAGATCATCGAAAATCAAATAGATAACCCTGATTTTTCTGTAGATGAATTCAGCAGACAGATGTTCATGAGCAGGGTCACCTTGTACAGAAAGATAAATTCCCTCACCGGCAAGTCACCGTTAGATTTTATACGGTCCATCCGATTGAAAAGAGCTGCTCAATTATTAAATAAAAGTGGAATGTCTATTGGAGAGGTGACATACCAGGTAGGATTTAATAATCCCAAAGTATTCCGTAAACTTTTTAAAGAAGAATTCGGAATTACTCCTTCAGAGTATGCCGCGAATCTTAAAAATAAGCACCTTTAATCACCCTCTTATCAGGATATTACCAATAATATTCAATCATTTGTAACATTTGAGTCCTGTTATTGAATCATTTGGGGCCCCGGTTTCTGATGGTGTAGCGCTAGTTTTACACCATCTAATCCACGTATATGAACTTTCGATTGTTGCTACTAGGTCTGCTGACTTTTGTATTCGTAAATAAGTTGGTAGCTGTGCCGCCTGCCTATATCACTTTGCCGAATGGGGTGATAATTTTCACGGATTCTCTTAGTACGGGTTCTCCACATGCCGTTAAGCTTGAAGTAATAGCAGATAATATTATAAGGGTAATTGCGGCGCCAGGTAAAGAAATAGCACCCGGAAACAGCCTGGTTACTGTTTATGAAAAGCGACCGGCGCTTACCTGGGATATCGTTCCCTCTAAGGAAAACCTGATACTCAGAACAAAAAAGTTAATGGTTACCGTTAACCGCAAAACCGGGGCGGTTACTTTCACAGACCTGACTGGCAAAAAAATATTGGCTGAAAAACAGCCATTTGGGCGAAATTTTCAGTCTGCCGTATTTGACGGCAAACGATACTATACGCTTACACAAACATTTCAGGGCTCAGATGGAGATGCGTGGTATGGACTCGGACAACACCAGGATGGTATAATGAATTACCGGGGCCAGCAGGTTACTTTCTTCCAGAATAACACCGAGGTCGCCGTTCCTTTTTTAATCTCCAATAAAAACTATGGTATTCTGTGGGATAATTATTCCCTGACCAGGGCAGGTGATATCAGGCCGCTTCATTCACTTTCTTCCATGCAGCTTTTTTCGAAAAAGGGTGAGCCAGGATGGCTTACGGCCTCCTATGCCAATGATACGCGTAAGCCGCAGGAGATAAGTATAGAAAGAGCAGAGACCAGTATAGATATGGAGTTCCTGGGAGAATCGAAGATCCATTTACCCGGAGAATTTACGCCTGCCACCGGTATGGTTACCTGGGAAGGGATGCTTTCCAGCAACCTGGCCGGTATTCATCAATTCCGGTTCGTTTATGGCGGCTCGCTGAAGGTGTGGCTGAACGGCAAGTTAGTACTGGACCGTTGGAGAAAGGCATGGAATCCGGCATCTGCAGTAGTTCCATGGGATTTCGAAAAAGGAGCAAAGGTGCCAGTAAAGATTTTATGGACACCAGAAGGAGGCGAATCCTATCTTTCTTTAAAATGGCAGGAACCATTGAACGAGGAGCAACAGAACAGTTTTGGTTTTTGCTCCGAAGCCGGTAAACAGGTTGATTATTATTTTGTGTATGGCGATAACATGGATGAGGTCATCTCCGGCTATAGAACGCTTACCGGTAAAGCGCCTATTGTACCCAAATGGGCATTGGGCTTCTGGCAAAGCAGGGAAAGATACAAAACACAGGAGGAAATCGTTTCCACTGTTGATGAATTCCGTAAGAGAAAAATCCCTATCGATAACATTGTACTCGATTGGAGTTATTGGAAGGAAGCTGAATGGGGCAGCCAGGAGTTCGACGAAAAACGTTTCCCTTCTCCCGACAGTATGATTGAGGTATTGCATAAAAAATACAATACCCAAATCATGATCTCTGTGTGGCCGAAATTTTATAATGGCATATCAGCCTATAACGAGTTTGATAAGAATGGATGGCTGTATAAAAGAAATATAGCCGATCGGCAAAGAGATTGGATAGGTAAAGGATACGTTTCAACTTTTTATGACGCCTTTAATAAGTCTGCCCGGAAAGGATTTTGGGACCTGATCAATAAAAAAATTTATAGTAAAGGAATTGACGCCTGGTGGATGGATGCCAGTGAGCCGGACATCCTGTCTAATGTAAATCCGGATAGAAGGAAACTACAGATGACCCCAACAGCTTTAGGTAGCGCCGCTGAATTTCTGAATGCCTATCCACTGCAAAATGCAAAAGGAATTTATGAAGGACAGCGCTCTACAGATCCCGACAAAAGGGTTTTTCTGCTGACCCGTTCCGGCTTTGCAGGCTCACAGCGTTATGCTGCTGCTATATGGAGTGGTGATATTGGTTCGACCTGGGTTGATATGAAAGCGCAGATAGTAGCAGGAGTGAATTTTTCTATGTCCGGGCTTCCCTATTGGACCATGGATATAGGAGGTTTTGTGGTGCCCGCGAAGTTTGAAAAACCGGATAGTGAAAGCCTGGAGGAATGGCGGGAGCTCATGACCCGCTGGTCACAGTTCGGCGCATTTGTTCCTTTGTTCCGCTCACATGGACAATTCCCTTATAGAGAGATATTTAATACTGCGCCCGATGATCATCCTGCTTACAAAAGCTTTCTTTATTATGATAAACTGCGTTACCGGCTGCTGCCTTACATCTATTCACTGGCCGGCTCAGCTTACCATGATGACTATACCATCATGCGCGGGCTTGCAATGGACTTCCCAAAAGACACTGCAGTATTAAATATTCCCGACCAGTATATGTTTGGTCCTGCGTTACTGGTAAATCCTGTTTGTGAATACCAACAAACCCAACGTGCCCTGTATTTGCCTGAGAGTGCAGGCTGGTATGATCTCTATTCAGGGAAGTGGTACGCCGGTGGTCAAAAAATTACAGCTGCTGCTCCTTATGAACGCATGCCCCTGTTTGTAAAAGCCGGATCCATACTCCCTTTCGGCCCGGAATTACAGTATACCACAGAAAAACAGGCGGATACTATCACCTTGAATATTTACACCGGGGCCAACGCATCTTTTAACCTTTATGAAGATGAAGGTGGTAATTACAATTATGAAAAGGGCGCTTTTGCTATCATCCCTGTAAAGTATGACGAAGGCACGGCGACGGTTACAATAGGAGACCGGAAAGGTTCATTTAGCGGCATGTTGAAGAAAAGAACATTTCGTATTAACATGATAACACCTGGTCATGCCAGGCGCCTGGATGTTGACGCAACATGCGATAAAGAAGTGGTTTATGAAGGAAAATATCTAACTATAAAAAAATAGCCAATTTAAATTCACACGTATGAAGTCAGCCAAAATTATTCGTTTGCCAATATTGCTGCTATGGGGTATTTTGTTTTTTACCCTTGGCAAAAATAGCTCTGCACAAACTGCGAAGGTGAGCGGAGCAATCACCAGTCAGATCACCTCCTTGCCGGTTTCGGCGGCATCAGTATCGGTAAAAGGTACTCAAACCTCCACTATTGCTGATGAAGCAGGAAAGTTCGCTATCACTGCATCTATCGGCGATATCCTTGTTATTTCTTCCGTTGGTTTTATCCCCCGGGAGGTGAAAGTAACATCGCATGAATTGAAAATTCAATTGCAGGATGCAGAAAGTCAATTGGAAAATGTGGTGGTGATTGGATATGGTGTACAGAAGAAAAAGCTTGTGACGGGGGCCAATGTGCAGGTGAAAGGTGCAGATATTCAGAAACAGAATACCACTAATGCACTGCAGGCATTACAGGGACAGGCGCCCGGTGTACAACTGACTACTTATTCCGGACAGCCCGGAGCTGGTATGAATGTGATTATCCGTGGCAAAGGTACCGTAGGTAATTTTTCTCCGCTTTACATTGTAGACGGGGTGCAAACCAGTGATATTTCCTACCTGAACCCGGCTGACATTGCATCAATAGACATCCTGAAAGATGCCGCTTCCGCCGCTATTTATGGCTCCCAGGCGGCCAATGGTGTTATATTGGTGACTACCAGAACGGGAAAAGTCAATCAGAAGCCACAGGTAACCCTGGATGCTTTTTATGGTGTACAGAACGTGGCGCGCAAAGCAAAATTACTGAATGCAAAAGAGTATGCTACCATCATCAATGAAGCGGCTGTCAACTCCGGTAAGGCACCCTACTTCAGTGACGACGTAGTAAACAACCTGCCGGTAAATACCAACTGGATGGATCAGATGTTTAAAAGCAATGTGCCTACCCAAAACTATGTACTGGGAATACAAGGTGGCGGAGCTAATTCTATTTATTCCATGTCTCTCGGATATACCAGTCAGGGTGGTATTGTGGGCGGTTCCGATATTTCTTATTTCGACCGTTACAATTTCAGAATAAACTCTGAACATAATCTGTATGAGAATATTGTTAAGATAGGAGAGCATCTTACATTCAATTATCAGAACAATCATGGTATTTTGGTAGATGGGCAATACAACAATACTTTACGCAGTGCTTTCGGCGTAAGTCCTTTTCTGCCTATGTATGATTCTGCCGGTAATTATTTCAGCAGTGACAGAAAAGGCTGGTATCCCGGAAAGCCTGACCAGTCGTGGAATAATGGAGAAGCCAATCCCTATGCCGTTATGGATTATACCACGAGGAACCGGAACAGCAGCCAGGGGTTATTTGGAGACGTATACATACAGGTAGAACCCATTAAAGGGTTGAAGTTCCGGTCAAGCCTCGGTTTAAATTATTACTCCAACCAAAGCCACGGCTATACGCCGGTGTATCACCTGTCTATTTATTCCTTTAATGATACGGCCAAGGTAACGCAGTCTATGGGTAATGGACGGACCATCCAGTTCGATAATTTGCTTAGTTATGATTTTAACGTGCATACGGATCATCATTTCAGTGTGATGGCAGGTAGTTCGTCGCTGAAGCAGCAAACCGTGGCTATGAACGGTAGTAACTGGGATCTGCGTATTGCCGATATGCAGCATGCTTACTTATCTGTTGCCCAGAATGTGAACAGGGGTGCACCTTATATGAGCGTTGGCGGTGGCCCGACTGCCAGTGCTTTGCTGTCTTTTTTCGGAAGACTGCAATATGATTTTCAGGAAAAATATTTATTGAATATCACTTTCAGGGGAGACGGATCATCGAAGTTTGCAGCGGATAAGCGTTGGGGTTATTTCCCTTCTGTATCTGCAGGATGGGTAACTACCCGGGAAAACTTTATGCAGGGTATTCAATGGCTTGATTTCCTCAAGATACGTGGTAGCTGGGGACAAGTGGGTAATCAGAATGTAGATGCTTATCAGTTTTTATCGCCTATCAGTTTCTCCAATGCCGGTTATATATTCGGACCTGTTGAAGGGGTAAACACACAGGGGGCTTATCCAAGCCGTATTGCCAATCCAAATGTAAAATGGGAAACTTCAGAACAGACCAATATTGGTTTTGACGCCGTTGTGTTACAGCGCCTGAATGTGACTTTTGATTATTATGTCAAAAAAACAAAGGATTGGTTAATCAGAGTGCCCATCCTGGCTACTGCCGGAGCTGATGCGCCGCTGATTAATGGTGGTGATGTGAAAAATACGGGTGTTGAGCTGGGCCTTAGCTATAGCAACAGTATAGGTAAAGATTTTAGTTACACGATTGGTATAAACGGCGCATATAACAGGAACAGGATAGGAAATATACCTACCAACGATCATGTGATCCATGGTAGTACCAATTCGTTATATGCCAATGCAGGCGAGTTTTACCGTGCCGCAAACGGAGAGCCTGTTGGGTACTTCTGGGGATATAAAACTGCCGGTCTTTTCCAGACTGCAGAAGACGTACAGGCTTATAAAGGAAAAACAGGAGCGCCTATTCAACCTAACGCCAGGCCGGGTGACGTTCGTTATGTTGACTTAAATGGAGATGGCGTTATTGATGCTGCTGACAAAACAAAAATCGGAGATCCTAATCCTGACTTTACATTTGGTTTTAACATCGCCCTTGGGTGGAAAGGTTTTGATTTCTCCGTGCAGGCATCCGGCGTATCAGGTAATCAACTGGTGCAGTCATGGAGAGGCCCGGGTGGTTTCGCCAATTACTCCACTGAAATTCTGGGCCGCTGGCATGGTGCCGGAACTTCCAACAGCATTCCAAGGGTAACAGAAGACGGCACCAACTGGGCCCAGTTCTCTGACTTGTATGTTTACGACGGCAAGTTTCTTCGCATCAACAATATTACGTTAGGCTATGACTTTTCGCATCTCGTGAAGAAAAGTTACCTGGGCAAAGTGAGACTATATGCATCTGTACAAAATGCTTTCATTCTTACCAAATATAAAGGCATGGACCCTGAAGTAGGCTATAATGAAGGCTTTTCGTCCGGGGTGGACGTAGGTTATTATCCGCGGCCCAGAACTTTTATGGTAGGCGCAAATCTCCGTTTTTAATTTAAAATGAATTGGCGATGAAAAACTTAAAATCTTATATACTGGTTACGGCGCTGTTATCATTGACAGCCTGTAAGAAAAACTTTCTGGATACAGAAGATGTAACCTCCGCAACCGAACAAAATTTTTACAAAACACCCAATGATGCCTGGAAGGCGCAGGTAGGTGTTTATGATGGGTTACAGCGGGTTTGGTCAGGGGGGATAGCCTTTCCTGTGGCTTCTACCATTATGTCTGACGAAGCATTTGGTGCTACCGGTAATGCCGACGGATTTGGCTATCAGATGATGGATGAATTTGACAAGCTCCGTTCTCCTTCAGATCAGGATCTGTTTGGTGATTCCTGGGGCCTTTACTATAAGGCTATTTACCGCGCTAATATGTTGTTGTCGCATCTGGATGGGGTGAATTGGGGCGGAGATGCCAGTTCACGTAATATCTACGAAGCGGAAACAAGATTTATCCGTGCCTATTGTTACTTTGACATGGTTCGGTTATGGGGGAATGTTCCGCTGATTACCAAGCCTACCACCGATAATGTGCCGCAGGCCAATGCCGATGATGTTTATAAGCTGATTACGGACGATTTGAAGTTTGCGGCTGCTAACCTGGCGGCTACCAGTTACGGTAGTCAGCCTGCCTCCACCCATGGGCGGGTAACCAAATGGGCGGCTGAAGCCTTGCTGGGCCGTGTATTTCTGTACTATACCGGTTATTATAACAAACCAGACCTGGTGGGAGCCGTGTCAAAAGCACAGGCCCTGGCCTATCTGGAGGATGTTATTACTAACGGCGGATTTGGCCTCGTTGAAAAGTTTGCCAACTTATGGCCGGCGGCTTCGCTGAATGACTATGTGGGAGAAGATAATAAAGAAACGGTATTTGCTATCAAGTATACTTATACCAGTGACTGGAATGGGAATTCAGATGGTAATAACTGGATGGTATTGTATGGCATTCGGATTCAAAGCATTTATCCTTATGGAATGGGCTGGGGCGGCGCCACTATAAATCCAAAACTCTGGAATGCCTTTGCGCCAAATGATAGCCGTAGAAACGCTTCTATTATTTCTATAAAGGATGAAAAACTTGATTTTCAGAATATAAAAGATCAGAGAGAATATACAGGCTATACGATTAAAAAGTATACACCGATGGCAGATGAAGCAGGAAGAAGCCTGGCGGAAAAAATGGGAGGGGCGAGCTTTATGATCAGTCAGTACCAGGACTATGTGTCTATCCGCTATGCAGATGTATTGTTAATGGCCGCTGAATTAGGGTCTGCCAATGCGCAAAAATATTTTGATGATGTCCGCAAGAGAGCATTGGGTGCCGCTTTTGTTCAGCTTCCGGTAAACCAGGCCAATATTATGAATGAAAGGAGACTGGAATTTGCCGCAGAGGGAATCCGGTACTGGGATTTACTTCGTCAGGGAATAAATGTGGCTGCTGCTGCTATTGCGGAATCAACCACTGTTCAAAATGGAGGCGTAAACACCACTAAAACTATTCTGGCATCCAAGGTAGTGGAAACAAAAGGCCTGGTACAAATACCGTATACACAAATCACTTTATCTAACAGCGTACTGAAACAAAACGCGGGATGGTAGTTCCTTGCGTCCTCTTTTAATTTAGATCATCCATTCTAATTATATAATCTGGAAAGCCGGGTGGGGAGAATTTGCGGATGTTGGATGAATGCAATCATGATGATCCCGGCTTTCCAGATTTTAACAACCGGGTGTTATTTCTATAACGCGATAACCGGAAGACAGGAATATATTGATAGAGAATGGATCCCAGACCAGGGGAAATGACAGGCCAATTGTAACAATTGAGGCCCATAGTTGAATCAATCGGGTACCCGGGTAGAGCTGTCGTCACTATATCTTTACAACATTTAATCCACGTATATGAAACTACAATTGATGCCACTCCGCATGCCCGGTTATATTCCCCTTAGGGAGTTTTTACCCGGCTATGCTACCCATAGGGGAGCATCCGGAGTCCTTTTTACCGTTATGAATGCTTTACTCTTTCACTTATCTCAAACTTTTAAAGTGCATGTCGTCCGACCGCACCAGCTTCCATTAAGCATTGTACTTTAACAGGTGATTCCTGTTTGAAGTGTACCAACGTTATGAAATTTCCTCTCCCACTGTTGGAGATAATCATCCACTTAAGAAAAAAATTAAAAATGAAGTCAACCAAAATGATTCGCTTGCGAATACTACCGCTATTGGGTATCCTTTTGGGATTCCTTTCCAGCCCCCCTCTTTCTGCACAAACAATTAAAATAGCCGGTAAGGTGATCAATAAAAGTAATTCCTCTCCCATCCCGGGTGCAACCGTTACCTTAAAAAATACCAGTCGCTTTGTTATTACAGATGAAGCAGGCAAGTTTACTATCGATGCTGCTACCGGGAATATACTTGTCATTTCAATAATAGGTTATCAGAAAAGAGAAGTTTTAGTTAACAAAAGTACTTCCATTGAAGTAGCATTAACAGAGAATATTTCACAACTGAGCGATGTGGTGGTGATTGGCTATGGTAAAGTAAGACGGCCTGATGTAACCGGCGCTATATCTTCTGTTTCCGGTGATGAAATCCGTAAAACACAGCCGGTCACCTTTGACCAGGCTTTGCAGGGAAAAGTTCCCGGGTTAGTGGCGCAGCAAATATCGGGTCAGCCGGGAGGAGCAGTGTCTGTACAGATCAGGGGGCTGTCATCTTTTGGAGGAAGTTCACCAATGTATGTCATTGATGGGATTATTATCGGTGGTACAGCCACATTAGGTGCCGGCGTGAATCCACTGGCGGGAATCAATCCATCAGAAATTGAATCTATTGATGTATTGAAAGATGCTTCTGCAACAGCCATTTATGGCTCCCAGGCGACCAATGGTGTAGTGGTAATCACAACAAAGCGGGGGCAGGTTGCTCCACCAAGCATTACCTACGATATGTACACGGGCTATCAGCAAATACCAAAGAGATTACCCCTGATGAATTTAAGAGAGTATGCCACGTTTATAAATGATAGAAACTCAGGATTGGGCTGGGGGTTTGATACACGTCCGGAATTTGTGAATCCGAAGTACCTGGGCAACGGCACCAACTGGCAAAAAGAACTTTTTAGAAATGCGCCCATGTCCAACCATACGCTCACCATTAGCGGAGGGGATACCAGAACACAATACCTGCTGTCCGGTTCTTATTTCAATCAGGAAGGTATTGCACTTGGGTCCAACTTTCGCAGGATGTCTTTAAGATTGAATCTTGACAATAAAACAACTGATTGGCTAAAGATAGGTACCAGCCTGCAATTGGTTAATATCAAAGAGAGTGTAAATTCTACCAGTTCGAATGTCATCAATACGGCATTGAGCCAGACACCGGATATAGCAGTGAAAAATGAGGATGGTAGCTGGGGCGGCGCTTACAATCCGAACGGATGGGTCAATAGTACGGTGAACCCTTATGCCATCGCCCTTATCAATAAAGACGAAGCAAAGAGAAACCAGCTTTTTGGTAATCTATATGCAGAAATAGCTTTTACCAGGGATCTGACGCTTAGAAATGAAGTAACAGGAAGCTTTTCGATGGCTACAGAAGACCGGTTTAATCCTTCCTATACTTTCGGTCTGGTAAAAAATAATACGAACAGTGCATCGTATAATTTTTCTCAAAACTCATATACCACGCTGAGAAACTTTCTGACCTATTCGCATTTGTTTAAAAACAGGTATAACGTAAATGTGTTATTGGGACATGAAGCACAGCTGGGAACCAACGAGAATTCCTCTACAGGCAGAAGTAACTTTCCGTCCAACAATGTGCAGGTAATCAGCAGCGGAGATCCTACCACTGCCACCAATTCCGGCAGCAAAGGCCAAAGTGCCCAGGAATCATATTTTGGCCGCATCAACTTTGGACTCAATGATAAATATCTCTTTACTGCCAATGTCCGGGCAGACGGATCTTCAAAGTTTGCTCCGGATAGCCGCTGGGTGACTACCTACTCAGGCGCCTTTGCCTGGAAGTTGAATAATGAAGAATTTTTAAAGCAGGTGAAAGCTGTGAATGAGTTAAAGTTGCGTTTGGGTTACGGTTTAACGAATAACCAAAATATCCGTGACTATGCCTATACATCCACACTTGCGACGGTAGCTACCGGGCTGACAGGTATTGCACAACTGACCCAAAATGTTGGTAATCCATATGTGCAATGGGAAAAAACAAAATATGCGAATATAGGATTGGACGGTACACTTTTCAGCTGGAGAATAAATTTCTCGGTAGATTTTTACAATCGTAAAACGGATGGATTGGTGTTGCAGATTCCTTTGCCTTTGTATTCCGGTACGGCTATTGGCTATTCGCCAGGATCACTGGATGCTCCATACGTCAATGTGGGTACAGTGAACAACAAGGGTTTTGACTTTAGAATCAGTTCTACCAATATTAAAGGAAAAAATTTCACCTGGAAAACAGATGTAACGGTTTCGCGTAATATTAATGAAGTATTGAAGCTCAATACAGATGGTGCGTCATTGGACAGGCAATATAGTAAAACAGTGGTGGGCAGGTCCATCGGCGAGTTTTATGGGTATGTGATTGACGGCGGTGTATTTGCAACGAAAGAAGATTTTAAGACACACGCTTTGCCTACTAAAAATGGCGTGCCATTGCCGGTAGGAGCTGCCGGTGGAAGTATCTGGTATGGTGATCTGAAGTTCAAAGATTTTAATGGTGATGGTGTGATTGATGAACATGATCAAACGTTTTTGGGTTCTCCCATTCCCAAATACCAGATCGGTATCAACAATACTTTTTCGTATAAAAATTTTGATCTGAATATATTTTTTGCTGCCAATATCGGCAATAAAGTATATAATCAGCTTCGTATAAATGGCGAATATCCCGGTACCAGTTATGGATATCTCAGGTCATTAATGGACTATGCGAAACTTACTTTGATTGATCCGAATGGAAGCGCTACCAGTATTGATAATATAAAGGTGACTAACCCAGAGACCAGGATTGTGGGTCTGCGAAATGACAATACCAATGATAATAACCGGAACTCTGATAAGTTCGTGGAAAGTGGAACTTTTTTAAGATGTAAGAATATCTCTTTAGGATATACGCTTCCCGAAAGCCTCATTTCAAAGGCCAGCATTAAGTACCTGAGGGTATATTTCAATGTTTCAAATGCTTTCATCATTACCAACTACAAAGGGATGGATCCGGAAATTGGATCATGGGATCCATTGACTGCTGGTGTAGATGGTGGTTATTATCCGCAGCCCCGCGTGTTTACCATTGGTGCCAACATTAAATTGACCAAATAAAATATTCATCTATTAATATCAATAGTTATGAGATCAATATTGGATAGAATAATTGCATTCCTGTTAATAATAATAGTGATGACGGGATGCTCCAAAAGTTTTTTGGATCGTCCGCCGTTGTCACAAATAAGTGCCGATAATTTTTATCAGAATGCCAGTGATCTGAGGTTGGCAACAGCAGCATTATATGCTGGCACCCCCTGGGCCGACTGGAATTACAATTGTTATTTACCTGTTGGCGAAGTGTTGAGTGGAAATATGGCGGTTGGTTACTGGGGAGATGCGGTGCAGTTGAATACGTTTACCGTTACCGGTATGAATGGAATTATGATTGCCAACTGGAAGTCGATGTATAAAATCATCGCTCATTGTAATGTGACCATTAATGCCATCCTGCAAAAAGCACCTAACACCATTTCTGATAAGGACAAAAATGCCGCTATTGCCGAAGCCCGGTTTATACGTGGATTTGCTTATTATAACCTGGCGGTGTTATGGGGTGCTGTTCCTGTTATTGAAGATAACAGCAAGCTGATTGTTTCTCCGCTGGTTAATCGTATAAAAACGGAAGACGTATATAAATTCGCTATCAATGATCTGACATTTGCTGCCGGGCATCTCCCGGCTAACGATGCTGCAGGAAGAGTTACTACCTGGTCTGCAAAGGGCATGCTGGCAAAGGTTTATTTAACGGCAGCCGGCTTGAATCAGCAGGGTACCAGAAATCAGCCATTTCTTGATAGTGCGGCAAAATATGCGGGCAATGTGTGTAAGAACAGTGGGCTGGCATTGGCGGGTAATTATGCCGATCTTTTTAAAACCCAGTTTAATGATAATCCAGAGTCATTGTTTGCATTACAATGGGCTCCGGGTGGCGGCTGGCTGGAAGGCAATATGCTACAGGTGTATTCTCCGGGTGGTACCGAAATATCTGCCAACGGCTCGGCTGGTTGGTTTGCCATCGCGCCAACTGTGGACATGTACAAGTTATACGCTACAAGAGATTCGGTAAGGCGTAAAGCAACTTTTATGATCAACGGCGACTATTATCCGGAACTGAATGCCGCCGGCGGTGGATTTAAGTTTACGGGAGCATGCGGATTGAAAAAGCATGTTATCGGCACCAACAAGGATAATAATGCGCCTACCATGACCTTAACATCTTCCACAGAGCACAATGCTTTATTAAGGCTGTCGGATGTTTATCTCCTGTATGCGGAAGCTATTTTGGGTAATAATGGTTCCACGAGCGATGCCGATGCCCTTTTGTATTTTAACAAAGTTCGTACGAGAGCCGGTATGCTCCCGGCACCTAAAATAGACGCCGACTCCGTGCTTATCGAAAGAAGAATAGAACTGGCAGGAGAGGGTCAGTACTGGATAGACCTGGTGAGGTTATCTTATTATAATCCGGCAAAGGCAATCAATAAATTAAAAGGGGAAGCACGCGTAACCTTTACACTGCCAGGTGGTGTTTTAACGCCTGCCGATCCATATGGGGTGATTACTCCTCCCACTATTCAAAGCTTTACTTTCCCTATACCTTCTTCTGAGGTGACTGCCAATCCGAAACTACTGGAACCTCCGGTATCATATTACTAACCACTAAAAATTATTATACCGTGAATAAAGTAACATTCCATCCGCTATATAAAAGTTTATCGCTTTTCACGCTTGCCGTATTGTTTACCTGTATACAATCGTCCTGTAAGAAAGATACAACAGGGGCAGCGCCGGAAATCACAAGCGTTAGAAATTATGCCGCATCTCCGGCCGACACCCTTGTAGAAACGATTACTACCGGCCAATGGGTAGTGTTGATAGGACATCACTTAAAGGATGCAGTACAGATATCTTTTAATGGGGTACCAGCTACTATCAACAGTGTGATGTTTTCCGATACCAGTGCTGCAGTGTTGGTGCCTGCTGTGATACCGTTTCCCTCCGTACCTGCGGAAACGTTGAATACCATCCGTTATATTACCCGGCAGGGAGCTACTACTTATACATTCAGTATTGCTGCGCCACCGCCTTCTATCACGGCTGTTTCCAACGAAAATGCGAATGAAGGGGACTCCGTGTATATCTCCGGGCTGAATTTATTTTTTATAAAGCAACTCAGCTTCGCCGGTACAGTGATTACAAAGTATAAGGAAGCCAACGACGGGACCTCTGTTGGATTTGTATTGCCAAAGCTTACCCAAAGCGGGCCGGTAGTCGTTACAACCAAGTCCGGTACATTCACTACGCCGTATAACGTAAATGATGTCAAAACAGGTGTGCTCTGTAACTTTGACGATATTAATACCTACGATTGGGGGGGCGACATTCTTAACAGCAGCATCGCTTATCCAGGTAACAAGGGCAGTTATGCCGTGCTGAAGTACGGCGCATTATCAGCCGGTGATGGTAGCTGGTGGGGCGGCGGACGGAGTATAAATATGAAGAAAGTACAATGGCTGCCTGTAGATAGCCTGAATGTGCCCGTTGATAATTATGCATTGAAATTTGAAATCAATGTTCCTGTACCATGGTCTGCTACTTCTATTTACGCGATAAAGGGCTATTCCTTCGATTATCAGGCCCGCTATGAACCCTGGCAAGGTACAAATGGCGCCGTTACTCCTTTTACTACAAAAGGCTGGAATACCGTTACCATTCCGCTTTCATTGTTCAGAACCAATGATGGAAAAGGCACTGCTGCCAGCGACCTGACTACTTTGCTGGGCGAAACCGCCAACGGTGAAATAAGTATCCAGACGAAAAATTATTCCGGCACTGCTACCACCTCGGGATTACAAGCTGCTATTGATAATATCAGGGTAGTGAAAATTAAATAGGATCCATAAATTTTAATCCAATTATATGAATATGAAAATCACCAGAGGATATACGATTATTGGCCTGGTCTTTTTTGCCGTAACCGCTGCTTACTGTAGTAAGAAAAGCAGCGTTACACCGGAATTATCCGTTTCTTCCTCCGAAATTATTTTTGCACCGGAAGGAGGTGCGGTGGATATCGCTGTTACCAGTAACGTAGACTGGAGTATGAATAACCCTGCTGATGGTTGGCTGCAAGTAAGCCAGCCATCAGGCAAAAGCGGAACGGCGACCGTCCATGTAAGCACTACGTCCAATACCACCGGTGCAAGCCGCTCCGCCGTGTTAGTGGTAAATGCCGGAACCAGCCAGGTACGCCGGGTTAACATAAAACAAGCCAGCAGCCTGTATCCTTCTTACAACCTATCACCGGTGCCGGCAGATGCCAGCGGCATGGGAAGCAACGCGGTACAACTGGCCGCCAAATTCAACCTCGGCTGGAATATTGGAAACACCCTGGAAGCAATTGGCGGAGAAACTGCGTGGGGAAATCCTTTGATCACAGAAAGCTATATCAAAGCGGTAAAGCAGCAGGGATTTAATGCTATCCGGCTGCCTTGCTCCTGGAACCAGTTTTCAGACAAAGCAACGGCTAAGATCCAGGATGACTGGCTTAACCGCGTAAAACAGGTAGTACAGTATTGTGTGAATAACGATATGTACGTTTTACTCAATATCCACTGGGATGGTGGCTGGCTGGAAAACAATATCAGCAAACTGAAACAGGATTCAGTTAATGCAAAACAAAAAGCCTTCTGGGAACAAATTGCTACCAAAATGCGTGATTTTGATGAACACCTGATGTTTGCCAGCGCCAACGAACCGGCAGCGGATATCCAGGAACAAACAGATGTACTGGCCGGCTATCATCAAACCTTCGTTAACGCAGTTCGCTCTACAGGCGGCCGTAACAGCTACCGGGTACTGGTGCTGCAGGGCCCTTCCACGAATATTGAAAAAAGTTATGAACAGATGAATACACTTCCAACAGATATCGTGAAAGACCGTTTGATGGTGGAAGTGCATTATTACTCTCCTGCCCAGTTTTGTATCCTGACGGATGGCGACGCCTCCTGGGGTAAAATGTTTTACTACTGGGGCACCGGCCATCATTCTACCATTGAGCCCGACAGAAACGCTACCTGGGGCGAGGAAAGCGATGTGGACAAGTCCTTCCGTTTGATGAAAACCAAATTTACGGATAAACAAATCCCGGTATTATTAGGCGAATATGGTACCTACCGCCGTGGCAACAGCAAGTATGTTCCTAAAGACCTTGCTACTCACAATGATGCAGTGGATTATTGGCTGACCTATGTTACCAGACAGGCCATTGCCAATGGGGTAAAACCTTTCTACTGGGATACCGGCGGCGCATTGGACAGACGTAATAATACCGTGCGTGATCAACGCACGTTGGATGCGCTCAGAGCGGGCAGTAATTAATGATTAAGTACAAACATGGTAAGTATGAAGTTTTCGATTGGCGTTTTTTTCTTTTTTTCTTTTTATGCATTGTCCTCGCTTGCTCAAAAGACAACCGTGCAATCGCCGGATCAGCGGATAAGTGTTGCTTTATTTTCTACTCAGGAAAATAATATAGGAGGATGGTATATTAAAGCATCTTACAATAATAAGGGAAAGGTGGTGGAAGTGATTCCCCGCATCGATATTGGACTGGTACGCAGCGATCAGGAATTTTCAAAGGAACTAAAATTTCTTAAAGCAGGTAAACCCAGGCTAATTCATGAACAGTATACTGCATCACATGGTAAAAGATCAGTTTGCACCAATGATGGGAATGAAGTAACTGTTTCTTTTGAGAATCCTTCCAAAGCTAAGATGAACCTTGTTATCAAGGCTTATAACGATGGCATTGCTTTCCGTTATGAGTTCCCGGAGAAACAGGGCACGTTTGTCGTAAAGGATGAACTGACTGCCTATACTATTCCTAAAGAAACAAACCGATGGATGGAGAAATGGAATACGGCCAATGAAGGATTTTATACTTCCATGTGCGATAGTAGTATTCAAAAACAACAATGGTGTTACCCGGCACTATTTAAGGTAAAAGATAATTCCTGTTGGTTCCTGTTACATGAAGCCGATGTAACAGGGACCTATTGTGGTACCAAACTCAGTAACACAAATGATGAATCAACATACAAGCTGACATTTCCGGATCAGGGAGACGGGAGAGGACTGGGTGCATCACAACCTACCATCACGTTGCCCTGGCAATCTCCCTGGCGTGTAATCATTGCAGGTACCCTGCCCGACATTGTAGCATCTACGCTGGTGGATGATGTATCTGCTCCTTCCGTTGTAGCACATACAGACTGGATTAAGCCTGGCATTGCATCCTGGAATTACTGGTCCAGCAATCACGGTACCAGGGATTATAAAATTGTTTGTGAGTTTGCCGACCTGGCAGCAGAAATGAACTGGCCCTATACCTTGCTCGACTGGGAGTGGGRTGTTATGAGTAATGGAGGGAACCTGGAGGATGCACTTCAATACATTCATTCAAAAGGCGTGAAGCCATTGATGTGGTATAACTCTGGTGGTCCTCATACTTATGTTGGTTCCACTCCCCGCGACCGGTTGCTGACCCATGAAAAGAGGGTGGAAGAATTTACGAAATTGAAGAAGCAGGGCGTTGCAGGTATAAAAGTCGATTTCTTTGAGAGTGAGAAGCAGGATATGATTCAATACTATCTCGATATCCTGAAAGACGCGGCGGATTTCGAAATCATGGTTTACTTCCATGGTTGCCTGGTACCAAGGGGGTGGACAAGAACTTATCCGAACCTGATGACATACGAGGCAGTACGCGGAGCAGAGTGGTATAACAATGGCCCCGATTTTACCATGGCTGCCCCGGCGCATAATACAATTCTTTCTTTCACCCGCAATGTAGTGGGGCCAATGGATTACACACCGGTTACTTTCACGAATTCCCAATATCCACATATCACTTCGTACGGGCATGAGCTGGCATTGAGTGTGGTGTTTGAATCCGGCATTCAGCACCTGGCAGATCGTCCGGACGGCTACCTCCAGTTGCCTGATGCTGCCAAAACATTGCTGAAAGAAGTTCCGGCTGCATGGGATGATACCAGATTGCTGGCCGGTTATCCCGGTAAAGAAGTTATGCTGGCACGCCGTAAAAATAATGCATGGTTCATTGGTGGCATTAATGCTGAAACGTACGAAAAGAAAGAAAAGATAAGTTTCAGCTTTCTGCCTGAAGGGATTAAATATAAGCTGACATTGATTAGCGATGGCGCGCATGATAAAGCCTTTACAACGCGGTATTTAACGGTGGACAAATCCAGTTCCGTAGAAGTTGAAATGCTGCGCCGCGGTGGATTTGTGGCAGTAGTCAAGCCAATACCATAGTAACAGCGATGGATATCGCCATCTTAGCTAACATGCAAAGGGAATCATTCGGGAAGTGCGTCTTCAACCTGGTGAAACCTAATAAAAGAACATATTGAAATTGAAAAATTGATGGAAATGAAAAGAATCGTAAGACAATTGGTACTTGGTTTTACTGGCCTGCTGATAGGAGGTATAGCCAGTGCACAATTGACGGCAAATGATAAGAAACAGGAGGAGAAAATCCGCTCATTGATCCATCGGATGACCCTGGCAGAAAAAGTTAGTTTGCTGCATGGGAATTCAAAATTTTATGTATCAGGAGTAGAGCGATTGGGTATCAGGGAATGGGCATTGAGCGATGGGCCTCATGGAGTGCGTGCAGAAATAAACCGGCACGACTGGGCCTATGCAGGATGGACTAATGATTCCGCCACCTGTTTTCCGCCGGGTACAGCGCTGGCTGCCACCTGGAATCCTAAGCTGGCTTACCAGCGTGGAATTGTGCTGGGTGAGGAAGCTCGTTTCCGGAAAAAAGACATCTTACTTGGACCGGGGATCAACATTATTCGTTCTCCGCTTGGTGGAAGAAATTTTGAGTACATGAGTGAAGATCCGTTGCTTATTTCAAAGATGTCGGTTGCCTATATAAAAGCATTGCAGTCGAAAGATGTGGCGGTAAGTGTAAAACACTGGTTGGCCAACAACCAGGAAACGCATAGGGATTCTGTGGATGTACATATGAGCGAACGTGCCCTGCGTGAAATTTATCTCCCGGGATTTAAAGCTGCGATAACCGAAGGCGGCGCCTACACGGTAATGGCAGCATACAATAAATTCAGAGGAGACTGGTGTGCGGAGAATGAATACCTGAACAGGGAAATCCTCCGAAAAGAGTTTGGTTTTAAAGGCGTGTTGATGACCGACTGGGCAGCTGCACATACCACCGTAAAAGCGGCTTTAACTGGTCTTGATCTGGAGATGGGAACGGATAAAAAGGATTACCATGAATGGTATTTTGCCGATCCGTTGATCAACGCTGTAAAAGAAGGGAAAGTACCGGTAGCCATTGTTGATGAAAAGGTAGCGAATATTTTGCGGGTGATGATGGCGACAAAAATGTTTGATGAAGGAAAACGGGAGAAAGGAAAAATGAATACGCGGGAACATCAGCAGGCAGCGTATAACGATGCCGCTGAGGCAGCGGTGTTGTTGCAGAATAATGGAAATATACTTCCTGTTGATTTTAAAAAAATAAAGTCAGTTGCCATTATCGGCGATAATGCTACGCGCAGGCATTGCGATGGTGGGCTGAGTTCTGAAATAAAAGCCCTGTACGAAATTACACCGCTGGAGGCTATCCGGAAAAAATTCGGCGCTGATGTGAAAATTAACTTTGCACAGGGATATGAAAAGCAGTCGACTTTTAAAGAAGGCAGCAATACAGGTCAGACAAGTGCTGATAAGATCGATTGGAAATTGATTGATGAAGCGGTGAAAGTGGCGAAAGCCTCAGAAGTGGTGATTGTTTTTGGGGGACTCAATCATGATTTTGATACGGAATCTTCCGATAAGCAAAATATGGATTTGCCTTATGGGCAAGATGTATTGATTCGTGAAGTTGCCAAAGCTAACCCGAATACCGTGGTAGTTATTATTGCCGGTTCACCAGTGAAATTATCAGGCATTGTTCAGCGGGTACCCGCCATATTATGGTCGTGGTTTGGTGGAATGGAAGCCGGCAATGCGGTGGCTGATTTACTGAGTGGTAAGGTAAATCCTTCCGGTAAACTACCATTTACGCTGCCGGTATCACTGGACCAGTCGCCTGCACATGCATTGGGCAATTTCCCCGGAAGAGATCTCAATGTAAATTATGAAGAGGATATTCTGGTAGGATATCGTTGGTTTGATACAAGGAAAATTGTTCCCCAGTTCCCATTTGGATATGGTCTTTCCTATACCGGATTTTCGATCAGTAATTTTTCTGCAGACAAATCCAGTTACGGAAAGGAAGAAACCATCCATGCAAGATGTACAGTAACAAATACAGGTTCCCGTGCAGGCGCGGAAGTGGTGCAGCTGTATGTCAGCGATCCGCAATGCTCCGTACTGCGTCCTGAAAAAGAGTTGAAGGATTTTGAAAAAGTTTTTCTTCAGCCCGGCGAAACGAAGGCCATTGAACTGACGGTAAAAGTGGCTGATCTGGCATTTTATGATGAGTCAAAAAGATCCTGGAATGTAGAAGCCGGAGACTTTGTACTACAAATAGGGAATTCATCCCGCGGTATCTCATCGGCTGTGAATATTTTGGTGAAGTGAGGTTAATCAATGAAAATAGGAATTCAGATGAATAAAAGTACCATAGTTGTTCTTATAGCGATTTTAATGTCAGGATTGACTGCAAGATCACAGCAAGTCAATAAATTTTTTCCTGTGGAAAACCTGATCACCACCGGCATCTATTATTATCCTGAGCATTGGAATGAAAACCAATGGGAGCGGGATATAAAAAAGATAGCCGACATGGGTTTCGAGTTTGTACATCTTGCTGAATTTGCCTGGTTTAAAATGGAACCTACGGAGGGGAAATTTGAATTTGAATGGCTGGATAAGGTGGTAAACCTCTGCACAAAATATCATCTGAAGGTACTGATGTGTACTCCTTCCGCTACCACGCCGGCCTGGATGAGGACCAATTATCCGGAAACCTTTGTGATGGACGGGCATTATATCCGTGGAGAGCAAGGTACACGGGGATTGGGATCAATTGTCAATCCTGCTTACCGGAAGTTTGTGCAGGCCATTGTAACGGAAATGGCTAAACGTTACGGAACCAACAAAAGCGTGGTGGGGTGGCAACTCGATAATGAGCCGGATGCAAAGGCGGATTACAGTCCTTCTTCACAGGAAGCCTTCAGACAATGGCTGCAAGGCAAATACAAAACTATTGATGCCTTGAATGCCGCCTGGGGAACAGCCTTCTGGAGTCAGTGGTACAATAATTTTGACCAGGTGATCATTCCAAATACAAACCTGGTAGGCTGGTGGGGTAATAATCCTCATGCTCTGCTGGATTTTAAAAGGTATTGTGCAGATGCGCAGGGGGCATTTCTCGATTTTCAGGCTGATATATTGCGGAATAATATCTTAAAAGATCAGTTTATTACTACTAATTATACGGCAGTTTCCACAGGAGCCGATCCCCGCCGGACGAATAAACTGGATTTCGCCACCTATACCGCTTATCCAAACGGAGGTACGAGTAATATAGGGGATCAGGGTTTTCGTTTGGGAAATGGAAAGGTAATTCTTTTTGCTGCGGAATATTATAAATCAGTGGGTGGCATATCCGGCGTAATGGAAATTCAACCGGGCCCGGTAAACTGGGGCAGCTATAATCCGCTGCTTTTACCGGGTACCGTGCGTATGTGGCTTTATCACACGTTTGCAGCAGGAGGGAAGCTAGCCAGTTCTTACCGGTTTCGCCAGATCAATTATAGTGCGGAGCAATATCATGCCGGTGTTATACAAACGGATGGTGTAACCCCTTCACCCGGTGGAGAAGAGTATATGCAATTCATGAAGGAAATAAAGGCGTTAAGAAAACAATACAAACCTGGCGCCGTGATGCCTGAAAAGTTGGCTGACCGTTCAACAGCGATTCTCTGGAACCTGGAAAATTACTGGACAATTGACCGGCAAAAGCAGACCTGGCAATGGGATACCTGGAATTACCCGGTTAAGTTCCTGGAAATAGCCAAATCATTCGGCGCACCAGTAGATATCATTCCCGAAACCGCTGATTTGTCGGGATACAGGTTTGTCATTGTACCTGCATATGAAATGGTGGATAGTGCTTTGGTAAAGAAATGGCAGGAGTATGCCGCTAAAGGAGGGCATTTAATTATTACCTGCCGTACGGCCACCAAAGATCGTATGGGGCACTTCTGGGAAACAGGATGGGCTGCTCCTATATCCGGGCTGATAGGGGCCAATGTTAAAGCAACTGATATGCTTTCAAACGGCGCTAAAGGAGATATTCTGATGACATCAACTCACTATGGCTGGAATAACTGGGCCGACATACTGGCGCCTGATAAGAACACTGCTTCTCTCGCAGTATATAACAACCAGTTTTATAGTGGAAAAGCAGCAGTAGTAAAACATAGCGTTGGCAAAGGCAGTGTTACCTATATCGGTGTGGATACGGATGATTCGAAACTGGAATCTGATGTACTACAGGAGATCTATACTGGTGCGGGGGCCACCACCGAGCATTATCCGCCGGGTGTGTATGTATACTGGCGGGATGGTTTTTATATGGCCGTGAATTATTCCTCTGATAATTATGAAATGAAAATGCCCGGCCATGCGAAAATATTGATCGGAAGCAAAGTGCTGGAGCCAGGAGGCGTATTGGTCTGGAACGAATAAAATAACGTTATAAAAAAATAAAATGAGTAACAGGTATTTATTTATTTCGATCATCTGTTTGATGGCCAGTCATATCTGTCCGGCTCAAACAGATAGCATCTCAGTTAAAGCGAACACGGTACCTACATTTTCCGACCCGCCTGCCGGGTATAATGCGCAGCATAGTAACGTATCTCATGGCAAATTAACTGTGGTGCAGTACGACTCAAAAACGCTTGGGAAACGCCGGGAAATGAATGTGTATACGCCTCCGGGATATTCCGCTGGGAAGCGGTACCCGGTGTTATATCTGCTGCATGGTTTGGGACAGGACTATCGTCAATGGACGGAATGGTGCCAGGCAGATAATATTGCAGATAACCTGATCGCAGATGGCAAGATGCCACCAATAATAATGGTTTTCCCCAACGGCGATAGCAAACTAACTGTAACAGATACATCAACAGCCGGCCGTTCCGGGAGAGCAGATGGTTTTGAAGGCTACAGAAAACCATTTGAGGAGGATTTACTGAAAGATATTATTCCCTACATCGAGTCACATTATGCTACGATTAATGACCACGAACATCGTGCTATAGCGGGTTTGTCAATGGGCGGGGGACAGTCGTTAAATATAGGGCTACATCATCTGGAAACTTTTGCCTATATCGGTGGATTTTCCTCGGCGCCTAATACGAATAAGTTTGGTGGCATGTATGCGGACGTCGAATTCGTTCCGGATATGAAGGCTGCCCGGGAGCAAATGAAACTGCTATGGATAGGATGTGGGAATAAAGATGGTCTTTTTGGAATTAGTGAAAAGGCGCATCAGTATCTTAACGAGATAGGTGTTCCCCACATCTGGAATGTAGATACTAACGGGCATGACAACAACGAGTGGGACCGTAATCTGTATTTGTTTTCTCAGCAAATTTTTAAAAGGTAGTAAGAAAGGTAAATATTTTAGAAGATGAAAAAGAATATCCTTCTTTTGATGCTCCTGTTTTCTGCCATTGCAGAAACATTGGTGGCACAAAGGATAAAAGAGAAGAAGCCAGCTATTCCCGAACGCGTTATCAATATTGACTTTAATAAAACAGCCGGTAAACTCAACACCATGTTTAATGAGTGTGTAGGCGCCGGCCGCGCCAATGAAGGGCTTCGGGCAGACTGGCAGCAGCAGCTGGCTTATGTAAAAAAAGAATGTGGTTTCAGATATATCCGCATGCATGGTCTTTTAACTGATGATATGGCGGTATATACGGAGGATGGTAAAGGAAATCCGGTATACAACTATATGTATATTGATGTGTTGTTTGATTTTTTGCAAAGTATTGGCATGAAGCCCTTTGTTGAATTGGGTTTTATGCCTTCTGCATTGGCGAGTGGCTCCAAAACAATCTTCTGGTGGCGTGGTAATGTAACTCCACCAAAGGACTACGGGAAGTGGGCGGCATTGGTACAGGATCTTACCCGGCATTTCACTGCGCGTTACGGCGCTGAAGAGGTGAAAACCTGGTATTTCGAAGTGTGGAACGAGCCTAACCTGGACGGTTTTTGGGCAGGTACGCAGGAAGACTATTTCAAATTATATACTTACAGCGCGAAGGCAATTAAAAGCGTTAACGCGTCTTACCGCGTAGGAGGACCAGGCACGGCCGGCGCTGCATGGGAACCAGAAATGATTGCGTATTGTGATAAACATCAGGTACCGATAGATTTTGTAAGCACGCATGCTTATGGTGTAAAGCAGGGATATCTCGATGAATTTGGCAATTCAGGTACTGTGCTCGATAAAAATCGGATGAGTGTGAGTGGTGATGTGCTGCAATCGCGGAAAGAAATTGCCAGTTCCACTATGCCTCACCTGGAGCTTCATTACACTGAATGGAGTGCTTCCTATACCCCGGCTGATCCTATCCACGACAGTTATCACGAAGCAGCATATGTTTTGCAAAAATTAAAACAGGTAGGCAACGCTGCCAACTCCATGTCATATTGGGTATTTACTGACATTTTCGAAGAACCCGGTCCCCGTTTTACGCCGTTTCACGGTGGTTTTGGCATGTTGAATACACAAGGTATTAACAAACCGGTATTCTACGCTTATCAGTTTTTGAACAGATTGGGACATATTGAATTGGAAAACAACGATGCTACTTCATGGGTATGCAGGGATTCCACAGGAAATATTCAGGTACTGGCCTGGGATTTTACCAATACTCATCCGGGAGATTCCGTGCATAATCAGCAATATTATATCCGTGATCTTCCTTCAAAATCAAAAGGAAAGTTGAAGGTCAATATTGCAAACGTACCTGATGGTACCTATGCACTTGAAATATACAAAGTAGGCTATCACAGCAACGATGCATATTCCACTTATCTCTCCATGGGGAAGCCGGCACAGCTAAACAGACAGGAAGTAGAACAAATAAAGAAGCAAAACGATGGTTCGCCTGTTGCCAGGGAAATTGTTAGGGTAAAAGCCGGAGTTCCTTTTTCAAAAGAGCTGGAGATGCGTGAGAACGATGTTTTCTTTTTGAATATGATCAAACTGTAAAGATATAGGTTATTAAACGACACCGTTCCTGGTGGATGGGGCGGCAGAACTTTTGGGTAAAAATTCAATTGCAAACAATTAGTAAAAAAACAAAACAATGAGTAAGAAAACCATATTGCTTTTGTTGTGCCACGTTTTGCTTTATACAGCCGTTGCACAAAATGTTACTATTTCAATTAATTCAACTCAAAATAAACGACTGATTTCCCCATACATATATGGCCGAAACGAAAGCTTCGATAAGCCGGTACAATTTTATAAAGACGCAGGTTTACGTTTCGCTCGTATGAACGGAGGAAATAACGCAACAGGTTATAACTGGCGTAAAAAAATTACGATCCATCCCGACTGGTATAATAATGTTTATGGTACTAACTGGGATACATATGCCCAAAACATTGCGGCTAATTACCCTGGTATGCAGGGTATGTTTGCTTTTCAATTACTGGGGAGAGTGGCCTCCAACACCAATAATAACTTCGATGACTGGGCTTTCAACCAGGCTCAGTATTGGGCAGGAGTAGGGCAGAATTTGGCTGGGGGCGGCACACCCAATACGCAAAATCCTTCCGGCAAGGCGTTGGTGGAAGGGAATATTAATTTGTTTACGCAGTTATGGCCTGCCGACTCTTCTGTGGGAATTCTAAATTATTGGTTTGGAACCAATGGTTTAGGACTGAACAAAAATCAGTTCTTATACTGGAATATGGACAATGAAGTAGATATCTGGAGTGGTACACATGACTATGCGATGCCAACACAGATATCTGCCACTGCTTTTATGGATAATTATATTGCACTGGCAAAGAAAGCGAAAGCTTTATATCCTGGCATTAAGCTCTGCGGCCCTGTTACCACCTCCGAATGGCAGTGGTACAAATGGTCAAATGAAAGTATCTACGTAAATGGCAGGTATTATTGCTGGCTGGAATATTTTATAAAACGCCTTGGAGATGAGTATAAGGCAACCGGTATCAAGCTGGTAGATGTAGTAGATATTCACAACTATCCCTGGTATAATAGCGATGACGCTGCGGCACTGCAGGGGCACCGGATTTATTATGATACAACATATGACTATCCGGGTTCAAATGGCATAAGAACACTCACCGGCGGATGGGATGCCTCATTGACAAAACAATATATTTTCAGGCGTATTGACGACTGGTTGACTGAACATTTTGGCGCCAACCATGGCATCACCTGTGGTATCAGCGAATGGGGCACCATGTCAAGCAGCAACCCAAGCCTTGAATCTGTTATATATGCTTCGCATCTTGGCACATTTGCAAACAATGGTGTTGAATTCTTTTCGCCGTGGAACTGGTCCATTGGGATGTGGGAAACATTGCATCTCTTTAGCAGGAATGCAAAGAAATATAGTGTTTCAAGTACTTCTTCACTGGAAAATACAGTATCTGCCTACTCCTCTGTAAATGAAAATGCCGACTCCCTGACGGTGATGCTGGTAAACCGCGACAGGACTAATTCCCGCACTGTTACTATTAACGTGAGTAATTTTACTGTTGCCAATGGAAATTATCAAACCTTGCAGTTGTCATCTCTACCGGCACAGGAAACTTTTGTATCGCATACGCAAAATGCGCTTCAACAAAGTACCGTGACGGTCAGCTCAAATTCGCTTACTATCACTGTGCCCGCACTTTCAACAACGGCAATTCTGCTGGTGAAGGCAGCCACTTCAGTGACCTATGTTACATTGGCTAACCGCGCCAGCGGACTGTTGATAGACGGCATGTACAGGTATACCGATGGAGCTAATGCAGGGCAATGGAGTAATAGCAGCAGCGATGCGCAGCAATGGTCGCTGGAAACAAACGGTAGTTATGTGAAGTTGAAAAACCGCGGTTCTGGTCTATATCTTGATGGTATGGGCAGAACGACCAACGGTGCAGTGGCTGGTCAATGGAGCAATAGTAGCAGCTATAATCAGCAATGGCAACAGATTGCTTCCGGGAGTTATGTAAAGCTAAAGAACCGCGCTACCGGATTATACCTCGACGGTTTAGGCCAAACTGCCAATGGTGCAGATGCGGGGCAATGGTCAGAAAGCAGTAGTTATAACCAGCAATGGACAATGGGAACTGTTGCACTGGCAAGAACATCAACGGTCACAGATACTCTGTCTTCGCTGAAAATACAGGGTTCGACCAATAACCAGGTGTCAGTATATCCCAATCCTTTTTCATCAACATTCAATATAATAATTGATAAGCCTGATGAGGTAGAACGCATTATTATATTCGACCTCGCAGGGAAGCAGATAGAAACGGTTAAACGTACTTCAGTTTCAGCCTTAATGTCATTGGGAACATCGCTGAAAGCTGGTACATATATAGTTCGGGTAGAAGCCACAAAATGGGTAAAGACATTTAAGGTTGTAAAGATAAATTAGCTCAAAAGAATATTAACAATATGATCATTCGTATGATGAGATATTTGCTATGTGGAATCGCTTTTTTCCTGTGTTCAATCAGTATTAACTATGCCCAGACAAAAGCGCCTGATCCGTTTGGACCAGTACCAACGGAAAACCAAATGAGATGGCAGGAAATGAAATACTATGCTTTTGTTCATTTCTCCTTAAATACTTACACAGATCAGTCGTGGGGGTTTGGTAATGAAGATGTCAGATTATTTAATCCGTCGAAATTGGATTGCCGTCAGTGGGCACGTATATGCAAAGCAGCAGGTATGAAAGGAATAATACTTACCGTAAAACATCACTGCGGTTTTTGCCTCTGGCCTTCCAAATACACCGAATATTCTGTGAAAAATGCTCCGTGGAAGAATGGTAAGGGAGATGTGGTTCGGGAATTGGCAGATGCCTGTAAAGAATACGGCCTAAAGCTGGGTATCTATTTATCACCCTGGGATAGAAATAGCCCGGATTATGGAAAGCCGGAGTATATCACCTATTTCAGGAATCAGCTGACTGAACTACTTACGAACTATGGACCGATTTTCGAAGTATGGTTTGACGGTGCCAATGGCGGTTCAGGATACTATGGCGGCGCTAATGAAACACGCACCATTGACCGTACTACCTACTATGACTGGCAGAATACCTATAAGCTGATCCGCAGGCTACAGCCCGACTGCGTAATATGGAATGATGGTGGCGATAGGGCGGACCTGCGCTGGGTAGGTACCGAAGGTGGCGTAGTGGGCGAAACGAACTGGAGTTTGCTAAATGCCAAAGGCGAAGCAGGGTGGAATATGTTGCATCATGGTCTGGAAAACGGAGATTCCTGGGTACCGGCAGAAGTCAACACGTCCATCAGACCGGAATGGTTCTATCATCCACATGAAGATGGCCAGGTAAAAACAGTGCCGCAGTTAATGGATACCTACTACAATTCCCAGGGCCGCAACGGCACACTACTGCTTAATTTCCCAATCATGCCCAATGGGCTCATTCATCCGAACGATGAAAAAGCCGCGCTTGGCTTAGCCAGGGCGGTAAAGGAAGCATTTGCAGTGAACCTGGCTATAAATAAGAAGGTGAGTGCCACCAATGTTCGTGGAAATGCCAAAAAGTTTGGACCTGATATGTCTGTTGACACCAGTAACGATACCTATTGGACCACTGATGACGGTGTGACTAACGCATCGTTAACGATAGATTTTGGTAAACCCACCACATTTAACCGTTTCCTGGTGCAGGAATATATCCGGTTGGGGCAACGCGTGAAGTCTTTCACAGTAGAAGCGCTTGTGGACGGAGGTTGGCAACAGCTGGCCAAAGCAACAACCATTGGATATAAGCGAATCCTCCGTTTCCCGGTTGTAAAGGCAACGCAGGTTCGGTTTACTATTACCGGTGCAAAAAGCTGCCCGTTAATTTCCGGTATCGGTATTTATAATGCCCCGCAGATCCTTGCTGCTCCTTCCATTACAAGGAGTCGGTCCGGCGAAATAACTATCACGCCGGCAGATGCGGAGTCAGTTATTTACTACACGTTGGGTAACGGGCAGCCAACTTCCAAATCAGAGAAATACGCCGGTCCTTTTTCGTCAGAAGGGAAATTGGAAATCAGTACCATTGCTTACGAACCAGCTACTGGTAAAAGCAGTCCTGTGTCGCGGGAGAAATTTGATATTTCCCGAAAGAACTGGAAAATCATCGGACAAAACGATGAAAAGGCAAATCTAATCCTGGATGGAAACCCATCTACCGCATGGCATCAAAGCAACGACCAAAAAGCACCGATTGATCTGTTGGTCGATTTGGGAAATGAGCAACAGCTTTGCGGTTTTAAATACCTGCCAGACCAGGGTAGTTCCACTGGAGCAATTGCAAAGTACCAGTTTTTTGTTTCGCAGGATAATACCGTGTGGACGCTGACCGATGAAGGGGAATTCCMAAACATTAAAAATAATCCCTTATGGCAAACGCGAAGCTTTACACCGGTAAATGCCCGCTACATAAAGTTTCGCGCTGTACGTGAGGTGAATGGTAATAGCGATGCTGGATATGCGGAAATAGACGTGATCACAAAATAGTTCACCACTTGCCCGCATACCTGGAATTTCGATGTGTTATCGCGGGAGTAGATAATGCTGATATTAAGGATACAGATCCCTATGTGGGCGATACACGTAAAGCATGGCACGGTCGTGCGTTAGTGGTTGTCAAAAGTACGCAACGCGCGGGTGATATTCAGCTTACGGTATCTTCCCCTGGCTTATCAGAAAATACATTGCGCATAAAAGCACAGTAGCGTTGGACGTTTGAATGTGGGCATGCCATTCAAACGTCACGAAGCCTTCCCTTTCTATACCATAAGGTATGGAAAGGGAGGGCTTCGTGACTTTATTATTAAGTATTCATCCCGCAATAATATTGTCAGGCAACCAGCGTTTATATTTTATCGTATATATTTATTATTGTCATTTTAACATTTATTTAATTGAAAAACCTGTGAAATTAATGAATTTAAGTACCATTGGAGGAATACTATTATTTTTCGTGGTGACATCCTGTAGAAAAGAGATGGCCGATGCTGAGGGAAAATTAGCATTAAACAATCATGACACTGTTTTTGTGCATCCCGGATTACTGCATAAACAGTCTGATTTCGACCGGATGAAAGGTAAAGTGGATGCAAAAGCGGAGCCCTGGTTATCCGGCTGGAACCAGTTGGTTACTAATTCGCACAGTACACTTAGCTGGCAGCCTAATCCGGCAGATACCATTTATCGTGGGAGCGATGGAATTCATCATGAAAACTACGGTCAGCTGTATAATGATGTTGCTGCTGCCTATGCTACAGCATTGAGATGGAAGATCTCGGGCGACAAACAATACGCCGACAAGTCGATACAAATCATGAACGCATGGTCTGCCAGGCTAAAGGGCATCGCTGGTAACAACGATGCGAACCTGGCAGCGGGGTTATACGGTTACCAGTTCGCCAATGCCGCAGAAATAATGAGAACATACAAAGGTTGGGCGCCTGCGGATTTCTCCAGATTCCAGAAAATGATGTTGCAGGTTTTTTATCCCATGAATCATGCATTCCTGACAAGAAAGGAAAAGTGTATGAGCCACTTCTATGCAAACTGGGACTTGTGTGTGATGAACTCCATCCTGGCCACCGGCGTATTGTGTGATGACAGGGATATATATAATGAAGCAATTAATTATTTTAAGTATGGCGCAGGTAACGGCGCAGTCACCAACGCCATTTATTTTATTCACCCGGATGGCCTGGGGCAATGGCAGGAAAGTGGCCGCGACCAGGGACATACTACGTTGGGTATCGGCCTGATGGGTACATTTTGTGAAATGGCGTGGAATCAGGGCGATGATATGTATGGCTACGATAATAACCGGTTTTTAAAGGGGGCGGAGTATGTGGCTGCGTATAATCTTGGCGATTCGGTTTCTTTTAAACCCTATGCCAATTGTGTTGGTGTTGTACAGAATGTTATCAGCAGTGGCAGCCGGGGAAATATACGCCCCGTTTGGGAGCTGGTGTATAATCATTATGTGAACCGCAAAGGACTGGCGGCTCCAAATTGTGCAAGGTTTGCCCAGAAAGCACGACCGGAGGGCGGTGGAGGAAATTACGGACCCAATAGTGGTGGCTACGATCAACTGGGATACGGAACATTAACCTGCTCGCTGAAATAAGCACTGATGCTTTTAAAAGAACAAGCCCCTGCGCTAAATGCGCGGGGGCTTGTTCTTTTAAAAATTGGAAGAGGCATGCAATATCTATAAACCCAATTAATTACTTTATCGTATAATCCCTTACGTCCACTTCTGATAATCTGAAGTATCCATAAGCAAAGTTTGCGAAATGGGTTTGATTGATGATATTTCCCCTCACCGAACCTGGTGTTGTTTGAAACGGGCCGGTACCAGCCCCGGATGCTGCTAACAATTTTCTGAAATAATCATAATATCTCCTGGAAATCCCATACAGCCTTATGTTTACCAGATCTCCGACCTTCAGGTCTTTGTCAGAAAAGTATTCCTGCATTCGGTTGCCCTGACTGTTCTCGTCATTTTTGGCTTTATAATCCGGAAATGTTGACACAGGTGACAAAATACGGTGCAGATAATAATTTTCCTCATTGCCATTATCCTGGTAGTAGTATTTGATTTCCATTTCATCACCTCCAAATCCGCCGGTATTATTTTGTTCAATATTATTTTCAATATTCGGCACACCTATGCAGGTTTCAGTTGCGGTATAAATCTCCCCATTTAAAACTACTTTTAATGTATAGGTTTCCCCGATAACCGGCTGGAAATTGGAGCAGATATATTCTCCCGTACCGGGATTTTCTATAAAACTAAAAACAGTATTTGCTGAATTTGTTATAACTACATTGGCTCCTGAAACTGTTGGAAATGTTTTACTGTAATATCCGGTTGTGGTAGACAGTTTGATTTTCTGCTCATTGCCTGCCGTACCCTTTACCCAATCAATTGACGCGTCAATTACCAATTTCGGTTCTGCTGTTTCTAAGTCCACCACGACTACTTTTGTGCAGGAGAGCAAAAAAAAGCAGCATGAAGCAATCAGGTATTTAAGTATGTTTTTCATTTTTGTATTATTAGAATTAAAATCTGAAATTGTAAGTCACACCCGGAATGATACCGAAAATAGATATCCTCTTCGCTTCACTTAATCCTGTTTCTCTGTTTTGCTCAAACATCATAGATGCGGCGTTGCTTTTATTATAAACATTGTAAATACTGAACACCCATTCACCTTTCCACCTTTTTTTGCTGTCAGGTTTCGGTGTGTAGGTGGCTGATAAATCCAAATGATGATAGGCRGGAAGCGAGTTAATATTTCGCTCTCCGTAATTCGCAATCGTAATTCCCTGGTACTGATATTTGCCGATTGGATAGGTGGCAGCTTTCCCTGTTTGGTAGGTAAAAATGCCGCCAAAACTCCATTTCTTCGTCAGTTGATAAGCGGCTGTAAGTGAAAGATTATGGGTTTTATCATAATTGGCACGATACCATTCGCCATTGTTAATGCCGGGTTCTTCTGCATTTCTTCCCGGTGTGCGCTGCTCTGCTTTAGAAAGGGTGTAAGAAAGCCAGCCTGTCAGTTTCTCACTATTTTTCTTCAGCATCACCTCAAGTCCGTAAGCCCTTGCCTCCCCGTTTAGCAATACCTGTTCTATGGCTTTTTGGGCAATCAATTCGGCACCGTCAATGTAATCTGCTTTGTTTTTAATTTTCTTATAGAAAGCTTCTGTTTCCAAAGAATATTTTCCATCGCGGAAATTTCTGAAATAGCCCAGCGCAACCTGGTCAAGAATTTCGGGTTTCAAATATTGGTCGCTCGGTGCCCAAATATCGAGTGGAGAAACGGAAGCTGTGTTGGAAATTAAATGGATATACTGACTCATCCGGTTATAACTCGCCTTAATGGACTGATCGTCATTTATGGCATAAGAAACTGCCAAACGAGGTTCTAAATTTCCAAAATCAGTAATCTTTTTGTTTTTATTGTAATGTGTTGTACCCGTAGGCGTTCCTTCCTCGTAAATTTGTAACTCGGGGTTGAAAATCACTGCCTGGTTATTGGCATAATTATTTACATTCTGTTCCCCCAACCGTAGGAAATGGCTATATCGGAGTCCATAGGTCAATGATATTTTATCCGTGAGTTTTTGTTCGGCACTGATATACAATGCATTTTCCCAGGCATATTTTTTTTCAATCTGGTCGGGATTGATAGATGATGTACTATCTATAGGTTTTATTGTGCCGGGATTGAACTGGTAGTAGATGGAATTGACGCCATAATTCAAAATCAGCTTATCAGACAGGTAATGGCTAAAATTGTACTTAAAGTTATAATTACGGATGTCCGATACCCAATCGATGCCTACATATTTTATCTTCAGGCCATAATCGTACTTACTGTAAATGATCGAGGCATTGGAGAAAAATTTCTCGGAGAAGTTATGATTCCAGCGAAGATTAAAGAATGAGTTCCCATAATTGTTGCTGAAAAAATTGCTAAAATCCATTTTATCCTTGCCGAAATATCCTGAAAGGAAAATCCTGTTATTGTCATTGAGCTTAAAATTCAGTTTGGCATTCAAATCATAAAAAGAAACAGCATTGGGGTTGTCAGCCAGTTTCATAAACAATTGAGCATAAGAGGTACGACCAGCAACTACGAAGGAACTTTTATCTTTTACAATTGGGCCTTCTGCCAATAATCTGCTCGAAATCGCCCCAATTCCACCCGTTACGTGATATTCTTTGTTGTTTCCTTCTTTTTGATAAATATCCAGAACAGCCGAAGTGCGCCCACCGAAATTAGCAGGTATTCCACCTTTGTACAATTTCAAATCTTTAATCACATCAGCATTAAAAACGGAGAAGAAGCCGAACAGGTGTGAAGTATTGTACACAATGGCTTCATCTAACAGTATCAAATTGCCGTCAACCGAACCGCCCCTGACGTTAAAGCCTGTTGCTCCTTCCTGGGCAGTGGAAACTCCCGGAAGTTGCAGAATAGCTTTCAAAATATCCACCTCGCCCATAACTGCCGGCATCTTTTTGATGGTGGAAATACTGAGTTTATTCACGCTCATTTCCGGTTTTCGGATGTTGCTTGCCGAGGGCTTATATTTTACCACTACTTCATCCAAAGTTTTGCTTTTTTCAAGCATGGAAAAGTCTTTCCTGATATTTCCTGTCAGAGAGATATGTTCCTCAATATTCTCAAATCCTATGCAGCTGATAACGATTGTATATTCTCCTTTGGGGAGGGTGATAGAATAAAAACCGTAGGCATTGGTAACTGTTGAAACTTTTGCGCCTGGGATGAAAATACTTGCCCCGGCTATTGTTTCCGTGTTTGTTTTTATGGTGATTATTCCACTCAACGTGACTTTCCCCTGTGAATAGGCCCCCAATGAAATGGTTATAAACAGTAGTGTATAAATGAACTGGTATCTCATCTTTTAAAAATCGATTTAATAATTACAATTGGATACAAAACTATTCCTTTGGACAAGCGGCTTTTTCTAATTATACCAAACATGGCATCTTTTATAGCAAAGTATGTTGGGGTGCAACAAAATATATTTCTTATTTTATGCGTTTTCATGCTTTCGTATAAAAAGCACACACTTTCGTATAAATGCAGATCATGCATAGCTTAAAATGTTAAGTTTGTTCTATACAATTTTATAAATGAGTGATTTTACCCATCAAAAGCTTATTAGCGAAAACGTGCTTTTTCGCTTCCTGATTTCACCTGAACGCAGGATGTTCCGGCATCTGCTGTTTATTGTTTTTATAGGTACTGTGTTGTATAACAGCACTTCCATCATTGCCAACCCGATAGCGGTATTTGTATATTTTATTATATTATTCTATGTAAATATGTATGTGCTGGTGCCGAAGCTTTTGTTCAGGAATAGAAATACTGAATACTGCTTATCGGTGATGAGCATCGTTGTTGTAGTGGCTGTTTGCGGTTATTTTTTCAATCCTTTTAATAAAGAAAATGCGCTGAATATCCCGCTTTTTTCCTTCCTTACCGTGTTGCTGTTAGCGGCTTCATCGTCCATAAAACTGTTTCAGAAGGGAATGATGGACAAGCAATTGATCTACGATCTGGAACAGTCGAAAACTTACGCAGAATTGGAGCAATTGAAAAATCAAATCAACCCGCATTTTTTGTTTAATATGCTAAACAATGCCAATGTTCTGACGAAG
Organism: Chitinophaga sp. RAB17; assembly: GCF_052114225.1. Taxonomy (NCBI): domain Bacteria; kingdom Pseudomonadati; phylum Bacteroidota; class Chitinophagia; order Chitinophagales; family Chitinophagaceae; genus Chitinophaga; species Chitinophaga sp. RAB17. The sequence continues at coordinate 614,033 of NZ_JBFREI010000006.1, forward strand.
AAAGACCCCGATAAGGCCTCGCAGGTTTTAATGAAGTTGAGCGATCTGCTTCGCTACCAGCTTTATGACAGTGCAAGAGATAAGGTGTTGTTGACTTCAGACATTCATTTCCTGGAAGATTTTTTAAATTTGGAGAAAGTAAGGCGGGATAGTTTTGATTTCCTGATTTCAAAAGAGGGGAATTTGAGCGGCGTGCAAATTCCTCCTTTGTTGCTCATTTCCTTTGTGGAAAATGCGGTGAAGCACAACAATGACGCAACAAAGTCGTCTTATGTAAACCTGTATTTCGATGTTAGGAACGATGAACTTTTCTTTAAATGCATCAACTCCAAACCTATGCTTAAACCCGTTAGTAATGCAGGCGGATTGGGGTTGACTAATGTTAAACGAAGACTGGAGCTGTTGTTCCCTGGAGCACATAGTTTAAATATCGAAGATGACTCAGACAGCTATTGCGTAACTTTAACCATAAAGCTATGACTTACAGTTGTAAGAAGGGAAGATTCAAATATCAAAGGCGAGTATTTCGTTATATAAAAAATAGTATAGCATTATGAACTGTATTATTGTAGATGATGAACCATTGGCAAGAGAAGCCATAGAGATGTTGATTGACCAAACCGCTGATTTAGATTTAATCGGTTCGTTCAAGAGTGCGGAGGCCGCCGCAAATTTTATAGAAAGCAATACAGTTGAATTAATCTTTCTTGACATACAAATGCCGGGAATTAACGGAATTGAGTTTGCCCGAACCATTCCGAAAGAAACATTTGTGATTTTTACAACCGCCTATTCTGAATTTGCTACCGACAGCTACGAAGTAGAAGCGATTGACTACCTGATAAAACCTGTAAAATCAGCGCGTTTTCAAAAGGCAGTTGAAAAAGCCCACACGTACTCCAAACTATTCAAGGCGGATTACACTAATAACAATATCGAACAGGTAGCAGACGATTTTTTCTTTGTGAGAGCAGACCGAAGAATTTTTAAAATCTACTTCAATGACATACTTTTTATCCAGGGCTTAAAAGATTATGTCGTGATGCACAGCGAAAACCAGAAAGTAATGACGGCGGCGATGAATATCAAAACTATCTACGATCAATTACCCAAAAATATATTTGTGAGGGTAAGTAAATCCTATGTCATCAATGTTAAGCATATCGGTTCTTTGGATAATAACACCGTGTACATAGGTACAAACGAAATCCCCATTGGAACTATTTATAGGGATTTCTTCTTCAGCGAATTTGTAACAAAAAAGATTGTGGGCAGGTAATAGTATTCCTGGGGAAGATCGGGAATCCCTGTAGTATGGCTTGATACGTTAGGGGATACTGATAAGGCTTAAGAAAGTAGCACAAAAAAAAGTTGCAGGAATATCCTGCAACTTTCTAAGACGGATAGTTTCCATCAATATCCGGGATTCTGCACGATCTTCGGATTCCGGTCTATTGCATCCTGCGGCACCGGATTCAGGTACATTTTCTGTGTGAATACATGGGGATGGTTCAACGGCACAATTTCGTGTTTCCACACACCGGAGTTGTTATCCGGTATCGTATTGGTGATCTTCATGGCGTGTTTGTCTACATTCATTACTGTATTTGCGGTTTTCCAGCGGATGATATCATAGAAGCGTTTGTTTTCAAAGCAGAGTTCCACTCTTCTTTCCTGGTAAATAGCGGTCCGCATCTCTGCCTGTGACAGTCCCGGTGCGAGGTTGGGGAGATTTGCTCTTTTGCGGATTTGGTTGATGGCATTGTATACAGTAGCATCGGGCCCTACGGCTTCGTTTTGCGCTTCTGCATATCCCAGCAATACTTCCGCGTATCGGTAATAAATGAAGTTGGCACCGCTCACAGCGCCGCCACCGGGTCGTACCAGTGGGTTGAGCCGCTTTTTAAAATAATAGCCCGTATTACTTACGTCATCGGTTCCAAAATCAATCTGGTTTTTGGAAGGGTGTACTTTGTCAATGCGGGTATATATAGTGTCGCCTTTGTCCATCCAATCCATTTTATAAGGTGCGCCGTCATATACGATCCAGTCGTAGAAGCGTTTCTCGCGACCTGCGTAGGGATGCTGCGGATCATAGCCTGAAGCAGGGTCCGTGATGGGCTTTCCATTCGCCATATAAAACTGGTCTACCAGTTCCTGCGTAGGACAGTAGTTCCCCCAGGTGTAGTAGACACCGTTGATCCACACAGGACCGCCATATTGTTCAAAGGATGATCCCATGATGTTGGCCACTACCTGGCGGTCCCATACCACTTCTGAATTATATTTATTGGCTTCGTACCAGATCGCGGATGGATCTGGAAACAGTTCATATACTTTGCCGTTGCCATAAAGGTCAATGAACTGTTTGAAGGTAGCAGCGGCCCTGACCCAGCGTTGGGCATCGTAGTTATTATAACCGGCCATTTTGTGGGGATCGTTGCCCGCAGCGGGTTGTGCATCGTTAAATGCAGGGCTGGCGGCATATAATTCTACCCATCCTTTCAGTGCCAGTGCGGCGCCCAGTGTAGCCCGGCCGGTATTTACGTCGCCTTTATTGTATTTGGATACCAGGTAGTTGTTTTTAACAACGGAGTCCAGTTGGGAGGTGATAAAATCTACTGTTTCCGCGAAGGTACTCCTGGGTATATATATGGCAGCGCTGTCCATGGTAAGCCTTTCCGGTGGCGTGGTAATAATAGGTAGCCCGCCGATGTGCATCCACAGCTCACTGTAGAAAAAGGCGCGGATAAAGCGGGCTTCGTCAAGTCGCTTGTTCAGCCATTCCGGGGAGAAGTTGCCGGCATTTTTACGCACTTCTGTAATGAATGTATTGCATTTGCGGATGTTGGTGAAGGTAGTAGTCCAGTTGGTGAGATCTCCGGAACCGGTAATGCCTCCCCATATCGTATAATCGTTCGAAGAGGCTACTACGATGCCTTGTTTCCAATTATAAGACGTATAGTAAAAACCGGCATCGTTGTCGTCAGTGAAGTTATCCAGGTTTTCCGGCTGGTTCCAGTAGTTGGGTAATGCGCTGTAGATATCATTGAGGAAAAGGTCGGCATTTCCTTCTGTACTCCACTGGATGGCATCCGTAAGTTTTGACTTATTCGTATTTTCCAGGAATTCCTTTTTGCAGGAGAGGATACCGAGTAATAGTATGGCAGCAGGCAACAATATGATGTATCGTTTCATGATCGCTTGTTTAACAGGATGAATCTAAAAAGAGACGTTTAGTCCAAACACAAATACCTTCTGGTTGGGGTAGGCTGTTTCAAGATCGGTATAGCCTACTTCCGGATCCATGAATTTCATTTTGCTGAAGGTGAGCAGGTTTTGCCCGGAGAAATAGCAACGGAGGCGTTGCATTTTCATCGCTTTGGAAATCCTGGCGGGAAGAGTATATCCAAGTACAGCAGTTTTTAAACGCAGGTAACCTGTTTTCATCATCCAGAAATCAGCATTTTGGGTATTATTGGCGTAGGGCGACTGATTGGCACGTGGATACCTTGCATTGGGAGTGTTGGATGTCCAGTGGTTGTTATAGTATTCATAAGCTGAATTACTGTTATTGTTGTTAAAGGGTACGGTTTGAAAACCACGGATGTTCAGGCCGGACAAAGCAGATCCCTGGAAGAACAGGCTGAGGTCAAACCCTTTCCATGATGCGCTGGGGGTAAAGCCGTATGTGATGAAAGGATATACCGGGTTACCGATCACGGTTTCATCATTGGCGTCTATTTTTCCATCGGGTTTTCCATTGGGCCCGCTGATGTCTGCATAGCGGATATCGCCGGGATGAAGTACGCCAAACTGGGTGACATTGTAGCCGTCGTCGCTGTTGATAATACCATCGTGATTTTTATCGTCTGCCTGGGAAAATAAACCCAATGCCTGATAGCCGAACTGCGTACCGAAAGGTCTGCCTGTTCTGCTGCGATTAGGATTATCGTGGGTGGCAGCGGTTTCAAATATCTGCACCATTTTATTCCTGGCGTAGCTGAAATTGCCAGTCAGATTTAACTGCAGGCCATTGGAAAAACGATAGTTGGTACCTGCAGAAACTTCAATACCCTGGTTTACCATGATACCTTCGTTTTCATCGGAAAGATTCAGACCATATTCAACTGGTACCGTAACGGCGGGCGGCAGTAGCATGCCCGTTCTTCTTTCATGGAAATAGTCTGCTTCCAGTGTGAGTAAGCCTTTCCATAATGACAGATCCAACCCTATATCTGTTTTGGTGGATATTTCCCAGGTGATGTTGGGATTAGCTTCCCGGGTGATGTTGGAGCCTTGTACCATATTGCCGTTTCCAAAGGCATAGGCGTTGCCGTATAAATTATAACCGTTCAGGTACTGGAATGCCGAACCGGCCAGGTTACCTGACTTACCCCAGGAGCCTCTCAGTTTAAGGTAGTTGAGTACGGAGAGATGATCTGCCATAAAGTTTTCTTCAGAGATGATCCATCCTGCAGAGAAGGCGGGGAAATAGCCCCAGCGTTTGCCGGGAGCGAAGTAGTAGTGACCATCATACCGACCGGCTGCCTCAAAAAGATATTTATGATCGTAAATGTAGCCCAGGCGATATACAAATCCAAGTTGACTGCCGGTAACTGTGGAGCCGTTGTTGTCAAAATCATTTTTATTGGAGCTGCCCATGCCCAGTTCATCGATGTTTACAGCAAAATTGTTGCGCCGGGCGGAGAAGCCCGTGGAATCATTCCTGCGGGCTTCTGCAACGAGCAGTCCGGTGAAGTCGTGTTTGCCAAAACTATTATGGTAGTTGAGGAATCCCTGGTAGGTAAAGTACTGGTTTTTCGAATACTCCTGGTTAAGCCAGGTGTATGGAGCGGCGTTACCTTCGGAGGTGGATATCTGTTTCGTATAGGTGTAAGGGGTAGTTGCTGTATTCTGTGAATAAAAGTAAAACGGTGTATGCCATCCTTTAACGGTGAAGTCGTTGGGGTCATAGCTGAAAGTTCCCTTGATGCTTAGTCCTTTAATGAAAGGCAGTTGTTGTTCCACGGAAAGTGTGGTGAGCAGGGACGTGGCATTACGATGGGAGTACCCTGCATTCAGGATACCTACCGGAGAGTTGCCGGCAAACTCGCCCCAGAGGCCATTACTATAATATAGATTGGTAATGGGGACCAGTTTGTACGCGGCACGAAACAGCTGCCCCGGTGTGGTAGCAGCATCTACGCTGTTGGTGTTTTCAATGGCGCCGATAAGCGACAGTGACACAGTAGTGGAAGCAGTTGCGCTTACTTCCATATTAACGTTATAATCATAACGTTTGTATTTCACCGGGGCGAACATCCCATCCTGATTAAGAAAGCCCAGGCCGGCATAGTATCGCACTACTTTGGTGCCACCACTTAATTGCAGGTTATAATTTTGAATGGGTGCACGCATACGCACCAGGTCTTTCGTATTGCTGATAGGATATTTGTCGGGATCTTTGGCATGCTGGTTTGCATAATTATTAATGAAATCATCTGCGAAAGGCTGTTGTGTACCACCAGGGTTTTCATTCATATAGGCTTCATTACGCAGGCGCATGTAGTCCTGCGCATTCAGCATTTTCGGATAGTAGGTGGGAGTTTGCCATCCGTAATATGCATTGAGTGAAAGCGATGGGATACCTGTTTGTCCACGTTTGGTGGTGATAAGGATTACACCGTTGGCGCCACCTAATCCATAAGGTGCAACGGCGGCGGCATCTTTCAATACGGTGACAGAGGCAATGGAGCTGGGAGAGATTTCGTTGATATTATTGCGGATGATACCATCTACTACGATAAGTGGTGAGTTGTTACCGGTAGTAGCGATCCCCCTGATATGAATATCCGGGTTATCTCTTCCCGGCTGTCCACCATTAGGGCGCATGCTAATGCCGGAAATATTTCCTGCCAGTGAATTGGAGATGTTGGTAACCGGCGATTTCGCCAGTTCCTTTCCTTGAACAGCAGCTACAGACGCTGTTGAAGATGTTTTTTTCTGTGTGCCGTAACCCACCACCACTACTTCATTAAGACCGCTGGCACTTTCTTTCAGGATAATGTTGAGAGGATCGGCGGTACTTACTGCTTCGGTTTGTTCGTAGCCCACGTAACTGAATACCAGCGCAACACCTGTAGAGGCCTGCAGTTCAAAATGACCTTTTTCATTGGTCACGGTACCAATATTGGTACCTTTTATTTTTACGGATACGCCCACGAGCGGATCGCCGCGCTCATTTTTTACAGTGCCACTTATTTTTACAGCGCTTACAGGTCCGGATGCAATTACAATGACGTTGTTATCCATTGCAGCGTAGCGAAGTGATGTACCGGTAAAGGTTTGGGCCAACACTTGTTCTACGGTGGCGTTTTCTGCATGAATGGATACCGGAGGTTTTTCCGGTAGGATGTCGTCGTTGTAAATAAGCCGGTAGCGGCTTTTTTGTTGAATGGTTTTCAACACTGTTTTAATGCTGACTTTTTCCAGGGAGATGCTGATCTTTTCCTGAGTTGCAGAGGTAGCATAAGCGGGCATGATGCCGGTAAACAGCAAAGCGAGGATGAGTAGACGTGGCAGCCCGCTATGCAGACTTTTATTAAAAGTCCATACGAACATTATTTTCATAACATGGAATGTAAAAGGGTGAAGGAAAGTAAAGTAAATGGATGTGAGTCTTTTTATGTCATGGTATTTATTTTTGAAGATGAAGAATATGGTATCAGTTACTAATCCGAACTTCTTTCCCGCTGACCTGGAAATTAAAGGGCCTTGATAGCTGTAACATTTTCAGCGTTTCGTCTATTGATTCTGTATCTATGATGCCGGAAAATCGCAGTTGCTGCAAACCGGGGGATTCGAAATGAAAAGTGACGCCATACCATTGGCTCATTTTAGCTGCCAGGTCACCAAAGCTTTCATTATCGAATACCAGTTTGTTATTTAACCAGGAAATTTCGGGGAGCTGGCCGCTGCTGTCCTTTTCCAGGTGTTTTGGCTGAAAAACAGTTGCCTGTTGGATGATCGGCACCGTTAGTTTTTCTTCCGGCTGCAGTACCACGGTTTTTCCCTGGAATGAAACTGCGATTTTTCCACTGACCAGCGTAGTGGACACTGTGCTGTCTCCCGTATAGGCTTTCACGTTAAAAGTAGTGCCGAGTACCTGGATATTTATTTTTCCGGCATGGATAATAAATGGAACACCTTCACTTTTTGCGATATCAAAAAAGGCTTCACCAGAGAGTGTGATTTCGCGATATTGTTTGCCAAAGCTGTTCTTTTCGTAATGGAGTTGTGTATTGGAATTGAGCCATACTATAGAGCCATCGGGAAGCACAGCCCTGGATTTTCCACCAGGAGCGGAGCTAAGTTGTTGCAATACAGGATTGTGCAGGTGTATATGTTGCCATCCGATGACGGCAGCAACCAGTACCGCAGCAGCGGCTGCTGTTGTCACCAGCCTGCGTAATAAATGGCGATGGCGGTGAGGGTGAAGTTCCGGCCTCACTACTTCCCATATACTTTCTTTACTGTTGTGAGCAGCGGTCATTTCCTGTATAGGTGTCTGCCAGACGGTGGCAGCAAGTTCCCGCGAAGCAGCAGCGGCTGGATCACTTTTCAGCAATGTTTCCAGTTCTGACAGCTCTGTGGAGGAGATGTCGCCGCTAAACTGTTTGCCAAGTAATATCCATATACGGTCGTTGCTCATAATATTATTGAAAATGGTTGAATAAAGATGCTCAGGGATATAAGACAACAGGAAGGAGGTAATACCCCTAAAAGGAGGAAGAATTTTTTTAGAGAAGATTATTGATTGCCGGGCAGCGTAGTGATGAGGAATGCTTTCATTTTGGTTAGTTTTTTCAGGGCGATGCCTACCTGGTTTTCTACAGTTTTTATGGAGATATTGAGCAGAATGGCTACCTCTCTGTATTTGAGCCCATCTTCCTTTACAAGTTTAAAAATGAGGCGGCACTGCGGTGGCAGCTCGTTGATAGCCTTGTTGATATGCTGCATCATTTCGTTGCTGATGAGTTGTACTTCCGGGTTTATTTCATATTCCAGTAAATATGCTTCGTCAAGCTGCAGTGTTTTTTTGGAGCTATATTTACGCAGATAGTTCAGTGCAATGTTACGGGTGGCTGCATAAAGGTACCATTTCAGGTTACTAGCCTGATATAGGCCTTCCTTTTTTTTCCATATGGCAATAAATACGTCTGCTACTATTTCTTCCGCCATTTCCCTGTTATGAATGATGGCCAGGGCTAACTGCAGCAATGGAGTACAAAAGCAATCGTATAATTCTTTAAATGCTTGTGCGTCACCACCGTATATTCTTTTTTGCAATTCGGGAATATCGTCGCGCATGAAGTAAAAATACCCAAATTATGCAAAGACACAAATGTTTAAATATTAAGTGTCTTTTGTACAATAATACTATTTTTTGGGATCTATTAAATTGTGTCTATTATTATGTTTATTGTTTGATTGACATTTATTATTTTGAAACAAATTCCGCGATATGAAAAAAACGATATTTAATCTTTCCATTTTTCTATTATTTACCATACCAGCCTTTACACAAAACGTCGTTGAACAGGCATCGCCTGGTTTTGACGCGCTGCGTACAACTATACCACACGGCAGGATTGATACGATCAGTTATCATTCCACCACAGTGGGTAGCCAGCGCAAAGCGCTGATTTACACGCCCCCCGGCTTTTCCCCACAGCAAAAATACCCGGTGCTATACCTGCTGCATGGTATCGGTGGTGATGAAAAGGAATGGTTAAGAGGTGGTGCACCTCAGGTAATCCTGGATAACCTCTACGCCCAGGGAAAAATTGAGCCGATGATCGTTGTTATGCCTAACGGCCGGGCCATGAAAGACGACAGGGCCACCGGTAATGTAATGGCACCCGATAAGGTGCAGGCATTTGCTACTTTTGAAAAAGATTTGTTGAATGATCTCATTCCCTATATACAAAAGAAGTACCCGGTTTACACCGACAAGGACCATCGGGCCATTGCCGGGCTGTCGATGGGAGGAGGGCAATCATTGAATTTTGGCCTTGGTAACCTGGACAAGTTTGCATGGATAGGTGGCTTCTCGTCTGCCCCCAACACGAAAACACCAGAGCAGTTGGTGCCGGATCCTGCAGCCGCAAAGCGGCAAATAAAGCTACTCTGGATCTCCTGCGGCGCCAGTGATGGATTAATTACTTTCAGTAAACGCACACACGAATACCTGCAAAAAAACAATGTACCACATATCTATTACATTGAGCCGGGTGTACACGACTTTAAAGTGTGGAAGAATGGATTATATATGTTTTCCCAGTTGATCTTTAAGCCGGTAGATACTGCTACATTTTCAAAATACCAGGCGGAGGGCATATCCGCGGAAACCAATGTGCGTAATGCAAAGTATCCGCAGGTATCAGCTGATCATCGGGTGATTTTCCGCATTAAAGCGCCGGAAGCGCAGAATGTACAGGTAGACCTGGGCCGTAAGTATCATATGGTGAAAGATACCGGCGGTTTGTGGACTGTAACAACGGATTCCATAGGCGAGGGATTTCATTATTATTCCTTACTGATCGATGGGGTAGCTGTGGCAGATCCGGCCAGCGAAACCTTTTATGGCATGGGCAGAATGGCAAGCGGTATTGAAATACCCTTTACCGGTAATAACTATTATGCATTGAAAGATGTGCCGCACGGAGACATGCGGATCAGGAAGTATTTCTCAAAGGTGACCGGTTCCTGGCGGCAGTTGTATATTTATACGCCGCCTGGCTATGATAAAAATACCAACGGGAAATATCCTGTACTCTATATTTTGCACGGTGGTGGTGAAGACGAAACCGGCTGGGCCACACAGGGCAAAACTGACCTGATCATAGATAACCTGATTGCTTCAAAAAAAGCGGAACCCATGCTGATCGTGATGCCAGATGCTAATGTGGGTGGCCCTGCTTTCGATGAATCCGTGTTGAAAATTTTTGAGTCGGAGCTGAAGGATGTAATTATTCCCCTGGTAGAAGAAAATTTCCATGTTGACACCAGCGCAAAAAAAAGGGCATTGGCCGGTTTATCCATGGGAGGAATTCATACGCTTTATACCGGTATTAAAAATACGGACCTGTTTTCGTACCTGGGAGTATTCAGTTCCGGCTGGATGCAGCCCAGGCAGAGTAGCACTGCAGCAGCCCAGTATGATTTTATAAAAGCTAACGCACCCACCATTAATAACAATTTGAAAGTGCTGTGGATTGCAATGGGTGGAAAAGAAGATATCGCTTATAAGAACTGCCAGCTGATGCTGGAAAAATTGGATGAACTGAAAATCAAACATACTTATAGCGAATATCCCGGCGGCCATACCTGGCCCGTATGGAGAAATAATATGTTCAACTTTGCGCAACAGCTGTTTAAATAATTCTCGTTGCTAAATGCCCATGCATAGCAGAAAGGCCTATCCACGGTTGGTCCTTACGTTTGGCATTGCTTTTCCGCTGTATCATTAGCCTGATACCACCAGCTTCCATTAAATCATCTTCTATGGTATAATCGGTGTATGCGCTATCCCCATATATGCTGCTTTCTGCCGCAAACCATATTCTTTAACTGGGAACTTGGGTTATTTACTTAATTTTGCGTCTGAAAATACAGCGCGTATGACAACACAGGAATTTATTGCTGCAGCATTTCTCGAAGACGTGGGGAGTGGCGATTACTCTACACTGGCATCCATACCAGTCGATGCTAAAGGTAAGGCGATACTCAAAATAAAAGAAAAAGGCATACTGGCAGGTATGCAGGTGGCGCAGGATATTTTCCATCATTTGGAAGAAGATGCAAAATTCACCATCCATAAAAAAGATGGCGATGCTGTAAATAATGGCGAAACCGCGTTTACCGTTGAAGCCAGCGTGCATACTATATTGAAAGCAGAAAGACTGGTGCTTAACTGCATGCAACGCATGAGCGGCATCGCAACGCTTACCAATAAGTATGCTGATAAAATAAAAGGCTACAAAACCAAGATACTCGATACCCGCAAAACCACGCCGCTGTTCCGCGAATACGAAAAGCAGGCAGTGCGCATTGGCGGCGGTTACAACCTTCGCATGGGCTTGTACGATATGATTATGCTGAAGGACAACCATATCGATTTTTGTGGTGGCATAGAGCAGGCCATACAGAAAACCAACAAGTACCTTGAGACCAACGAGCTTAACCTGAAAATAGAGATCGAGACCCGTAACCTCGATGATGTGCGCCGTGTGCTTGCTGTGGGCAATGTACACCGCATAATGCTCGATAACTGCTCGCCGGAACTATTGGAAGAAGCAATTGAGCTAATTGGCGGTAAGTACGAGACCGAGGCGTCGGGTGGTATCAATCTCGATAACATTATCTCCTATGCCCGTACTGGTGTCGATTACGTCTCAATAGGCGCTATCACAAATCGTGCTGTAAGCATGGACCTTAGTTTAAAAGCACACCAGATATAGCGCAGATATTATCGCGGTTGTTATTATCTCCCTGTCAGTAACCCTGATACGGATGTCTTCTTTATGAAGCGCGCAGATTCGCTAGGCGGCGAACACCATCGGGAAATGCAGATGTTGAATTTTCAACACATCCCAGTTTATGCTTCTTCTTCACTTTTTTTCATGCCGTCATATCTCCTGGGCGTTTCGCCAAATTGTTTTTTGAACTCACGGCTGAAGTATTTTGGGTCGTTGAAACCAACGGTGTAAGCAATTTCGGACACTGTTAGTTTTCCCTGCAGCACAAGGTGGGCCGCTTTCTTCAGGCGTAAGGACTTGATAAAGTCATTTACTGACATACCGGTTACTGCCTTCATTTTTTTATATAGAATGGGAGGGCTCATTGCCACTTTTTTCGCGAGCATAGTCACGCCAAACTCTGGATGGTCCATGTAGGTTTCAACATACTGCATCACTTTCCCGAGAAATTCTTTGTCTACTGCGTTAAGGTCGCTCTCCTCGGCCAGTGCATGATTACCTTCGTCTGTCGGAGGAGAGGAAATGCTGGTGCTGAATTTTTCCCGCATTTTTTCCCTGGATGCAAGTAAGTTCCGGACGTGTAAGACAAGTATTTTAGTTTCGAATGATTTGGTGAGGTATATGTCGGCCCCTGTTTCCAGTCCTTTGATATGGTCGTGTTGTTCACTCCTGGCCGTCAGTAATATAACCGGGATGTGCGATGTCCGTTCATCTGATTTCAGCGCGTGGCATAGGGTATATCCATCCATCCCAGGCATCATTATATCACTGATGATAAGGTCGGGAATATTCGTGGTAGCACTTTCCCATCCTTCATATCCATTGTCACATTCCAGGATATGGTAATGAAAATGGAATGCTTCACGGACCATCGCCCTGATGCCTGCATTATCTTCTACCAGCAAAATAGTGAAAGGCTTATTGTTGGTTTCCTGTTCGTTAGGTGCTTCCGGTAATGAGCTCTCCGTCAGGAGTGGATCAGGTAATGGGGCCGATGTAGGTAAACCGTCCTGTAATAATATGTCTGCCGGAAAATGATCTTTTCCTGGCAGCAGTTCCACGGTGAAACAGGTATGGCCTTCTGTATTGCTGCCTGCGGGCTGACTGGTGACGGTTAGATTTCCTTTATGCAGCGCTACAATATCTTTGGATAATGCAAGGCCAATGCCATACCCGGTCTGCTGGATACCATAGTCGGCTACCTGGAAGAAATTATAAAAAAGTTTGTCGATGTATTCCGGGGAGATCCCACGTCCGTTGTCCGTTACACTGATACAGAGATGGGTAGATGAAGAGGTGACTTTCAGGATGACCCCACCTCCCGGAGCAGTAAACTTGAAGGCGTTGGTGAGCAGATTGAAGAGTACTTTCGATAGTTGCTCTTTGTCAAAATAAGCGGGTATCTTATCCGCTGTATGTTCAAATGACAGGTTGATTTGCCTGAGTACGGACAGCTCCTGAAATGCCAGGTATATATCCTGCAGAAATGCGACAAGGTCATGAGAGGCTACCTGTAAGGACAGATGACCGGTTTCCGCTTTCCTGAAGTCCATTAACTCATTCACCAGCTTCAGTAACCGGTCGGCATTATTTTTTACATTGCCCAGCTGTTGCCGGATGAAATCATTTTGCTGATGGTTAAGCATCGTCTCCACCGGCGCCATGATTAATGTCAGATGCGTGCGTATTTCGTGGGAGATGTTGGTAAAGAAATTCAGTTTTAACTGGTGTAACTGGTCCTCCCTGCGTAGGAATGCCCGCATATAAAAGTAGCGGACAATAAAAAAAGTGATGATGGAGAGCAGGATGATATAAAGGCACCAGGCCCATCCCGTTTTCCAGAAAGGGGGAAGTACCTGTATCTTCAGCTGTGTGGGCAAACTCCATACGCCATCGTTATTAGCGCCCTTCACGGACAAGGTATAAGAGCCGGGGGGCAGATTGGTATAGGTGACCGCCGGGACATTGCTTTCATGCCAGGTTTTATCAAACCCTTCCAGTTTGTATGCATATTTATTTTTGCAGGGCTTGATAAAATTCAGTAGTGCAAATTCAATGGTAAACACATCCTGGTCGTGGGAAAAGATCAGTTGTGATGTGGCGTTGAAAGATTGTGGTAACAGTTTGTCCGGTCCGTTGACCACCACGGCATGATCAATCAGTTTGAGATCTGTAAATATGATGTCAGCAGGATTGTTATTGAGGTGGATATGTTCCGGGAGGAAGCTGGTGAATCCATTCACCCCGCCAAAAAACATTTCACCATTGGAGGCCTTATAAAAGGCGCTTTCATTAAAAGTATTGTCTGGCAGTCCATCGGTGACCGTAAAGGTCCTGAATGTATGTTCGCGGATGTCAAACCTGGTGAGCCCATTGTTGGTGCTGATCCACAGATTGCTTTGATTATCTTCCAGTATACCGGCAACATTGTTATTGGGTAATCCCTGTTGTTGGGTATATAGTGTTATAGTTTTTGTTGATGGATGATATGCCGCCAGTCCTGCATGATTAAGCCCCAGCCATAAAGTACCATCAGCACTTTGCCGGATGCAGTTGATATCTGCATTTTCCAGTAGCGTGTTGGCAGTACCGGGAGCTGGCACAAAAGCCTGGGTGCCGGGAGAAAATAGGTAAAGCCCATTTGGGGTGGTGGCCCATATCTGTTTGTTGGCCGATTGGAAAAGCCGGACGGTTGATGCAGGGGGAATATTTCCAACTGGGATATTAACGGGGTGGGTCAGGATGTCCTTATTTTTCTGGAATAAGGTAAGTCCGTTGGTAGTGCTCCACGCCCAGAGTCTTCCTTCTTCATCTTCCAGGATGGATGACACCTCTGCACGCAGCGAGGATATATCATTGCGGGTGCAAAGGTATTGCCTGAAATGCCGGTGTACAGGATCAAAAACATTTAATCCACCGCCATGGGTGCCTATCCAGATAATGCCCTGCTTGTCTGTATAGATTACTTTTATGAGGTCGGACCCAATACTGTTGGTGTCTGCAGGGTTGTTCCTGTAAATGGTGAAGTGCCCGGTACCGGGGTTGTAACAGTTAACTCCTCCACCTTCCGTTCCTATCCACAGTTGACGATCATTGTCTGTTGCGAAGGAGCTGATGATATTGCTACTCAGACCTGTAGGGCTGCACCGCCAGAGCCGAAAGTCGGCGAGGTTCCGATGAGCTATGTTGGCAGCGCCGTAAAAGGTGCCCACCCAGATACTGCCCTGTTTATCTTCAAAGAGACTGTAAACGGAATTCTGGCTGAGACTTTCTTTGCTGCCAGGGTTATGCTGGCAGGACACAAACTGCCGGCTGCCAGGTGCTAGTATGTTCAGTCCGTCCTGTGTTCCAATCCACAATTTTCCCTCCTTATCAGTGAGCAGCTGTCGGATACTATTATGAAGCAGCCCTTCTTTACCGCTATGGGTAAAGGTGGTAAACGTGAGGCTGTCAGGATCATAACATAATAGTCCGCCATTTTGTGTGCCGATCCAGATATGATGTTCGAGGTCTTCTTTGATGGCTGTAATATAGAGGTGGCTCAATTGGTGTATCCGTAACTGTTTGTTTTTGTCGAGGTACGCCACTCCTTTGGATGTGCCCATCCATAATCCGCCATACTTGTCTGCATACATGCAGGTTATTTTGTTATCAGCTATTCCGGGGATAGTAAAAGCTTTAAATGTCTTTTCACCGGAAGGCAGTGTAAAGAGACCTTTTACTGTTCCTGCCCAGATGGTGCCGTTCCGGTCTTCGCAAAGAGCATTAATAAACACGCGACTTTTATCTGCTGCTGTTCCCGGGAGGGGTATCCTTTCAAAACAGTCTTTTCCCGGGATATACCGATTGAGCTGGTTGCTGGTACCTACCCACAGATTTTTGCGGGAATCGTTGAGCAAGACGGTGATACGATTGTCGGAGAGAGTGGTACTGTCGGAATTATTGAAAGCATAGGATTTGATGTGATAACCATCATACCTGTTTAACTGATTAGTAGTTCCCAACCAGATAAATCCCTGGCTGTCCTGGGCAATGGCCATCACAGATATGTCAGACAGTCCATTTTCAACGCTAAGGTGACTGAATGAAAATGTCTGGCCATTTCCTTCAAAATAAGCCAATAAGCATAGTAAAAGGATAAGCGCAGCTGTTGCCCGCCTGTAAAAAAATGTACTCATTGTTCACCGTAAAATAGAAGAAGCTGTAATTGTCTAACGAAAGTTAATGAATTCTCTCACATCGGGAGAATTTTTCTTATTGATAAATAATGAGTTATGACATCGTTTATAAAATTCCCCCTAATCTTTTATGATTTTCCTCCTGGGCCCTGAGCTGTTGACCAATATTTACAGGAAAGGAATCCACAATATGATAAAACGATACAACCAAAATTTACACGTGGCTGTTTGGTGGCGGCTGGGACTTGCCGATTATCTGAAAAAGTCATTTTTATTATTATGGGCCATGGCTCTTTCATCCATTGTGGTGATGGCCCAACAGGAAGTTATTATACATGGAGAAGTGAAGGATGCAGGTACTCAGGCACCTATTCCGGGGGCTTCCATTTCTATAAAAGGAAAAGGTCAGGGGGTAGCTACTGATGCAAATGGTTTCTTTTCCCTCAAAGCACCATCTGGCAGCAGGTTGGTTTTTACATCTATTGGCTACGGTACCAAAGAAATGATCTGGTCAGCCGGCCGGGTGTCGGTATCTCTGACGCCGGTCAATGCAGAAATCGGAGAGGTGATTGTGATTGGTTATGGTCAGAAGAAAAAGGCTACCAACGTGGGGGCCTTGTCTACTGTTACGGCCAAAGAGTTGAAACAAAGCCCGGTAGCCAATATGAGTAACGCCCTGGCCGGGCGGTTGCCGGGGCTGGTATCACAGCAACGTGGGGGAGAGCCGGGACGTGACGATGCCACCCTGTTGATAAGAGGTATTACAACACTCAGTACCACCAGTGCGGGTCCGTTGGTGTTGGTTGATGGCGTGGAAAGACCTTTCAGCCAGATTGACTTTAACGAAGTGGAATCTGTTTCTATTCTGAAAGATGCGTCTGCCACAGCCGTTTTTGGGGTGAGAGGCGCCAATGGTGTTATCCTGGTCACTACCCGACGGGGAAAGTCAGGCAAGGCCAGTATATCCCTGTCGGCCAATTATGGTCTGCAAAAGGCTACGAGGTTGCCTAAATTCCTGGGCGCTTACGACTATGCAGTGCTGAGAAATGAAGCGGTGCTCAACGACAATCCTAACGCAGTAGTCCCTTTTTCTCCGCAACAACTCGATGGGTTTAAAAATAAAACGGACCCATACCTATATCCTGACGTGGACTACGTAAAGGAATTTATCAGGGATTATACCCCGCAAAGCAATGTGAATGTGAACATCAGCGGTGGAGGGGAGGTAGCCCGTTATTTTGTGTCCGGCAGTTATATGGATCAGGAAGGACTATACAAACATACTAAAGGTGATTTTTTTGACGCCAGCTCCCGCTTTCAGCGCTTTAATTTTCGCTCCAATGTCGATATTAATGCGACTCCCACTACAACGTTGTCCGTTAATATGGCAGCGCTGGGCAGTATTAAAAACAGCCCTTATGCCTTCAGCGGTGGTAGTGGTAGTGCGGGAGATATCTTCAGTGGCATCATGCGTACGCCACCAACTGAAATGCCCTTGTTGAATCCTGATGGTACCTATGGCGCCAGCAACCGGCCAGCGAGGATACAGCGGAACATACTGGCAGACCTGCAGGAAAGAGGCGTGTCCCGGGAATATAATAATACAGTGGAGATGAGCCTCATCGCAGAACAAAAACTGGATTTCTTCCTGAAAGGATTAGTGGCGAAAGTCAACATGTCTTTTAACGGGTATTATACACAGTTTAACGACACTTACCGTGGTAACAATGGTGATCTTCCCTCTGCGTACCGGCGGTACAGTGTTGACGGTGTAAACAGCGATGGCAGCTACATCTATACGCAGCGCACCGGTGCTTATAATCCACTGATCACTACTGCAAATTCCTATACCAATGCAAGCAACCGTAACTACTACCTGGAAGGCTCGCTTTTCTGGCAGGGCAAAAAAGAGAAACATGATGTAACCGCCTTGTTGTTGTATAACCAGAGTCGTAAAACCAGCAACGTCAGCACACTCGACTGGCCTTTTTCGAGGATGGGCTTTGTCGGCCGCGTTACCTATTCCTACAATGATAAATATCTGGCGGAAATAAACGCCGGATACAACGGTTCTGAAAACTTCCAGAAAGGACAACGTTTTGGATTTTTCCCTTCCATTTCCGCCGGATGGGTGGTTTCTGAAGAAGCCTTCCTGAAGGGAAGCCCGGTGATTTCTTACCTTAAGCTGCGGGCTTCCGCAGGCCAGGTGGGCAATGACGCTATCGATGGCCGCCGCTTCCTGTTTATGAACAACCCCTATGGTTCCGGTACCGGTTATTCCTTTGGCCTTTCACAAGGTACATCCATCAGTGGCCTCGTAGAAGGGGCACTGCCTACCGTGAATGCTACGTGGGAAAGAGAAACCAGCTACAATGGCGGACTTGAAATGAATCTGTTCGGAAAAAAGCTGGGACTTGTGGCGGATGTGTTTTATAAGAAGCGTAAAGATATCCTCACCCAGCCAGCTACTACGCCGGTGGTTACTGGTGTCACGTTGCCGGTGATGAACCTCGGGGTAGTGGAAAACAGGGGTTTTGAAATAGAACTGAACACCACTCATAAAATAGGGAAAGCCACAGTATGGGCAAAAGGTAATTTTTCATTCGCGAGAAATAAAATATTGTTCCGGGATGAACCGGTACCACGCTACGAATGGATGGCAGCCACCGGGAGAAGCGTAGGACAAAACTGGGGATATCTTACCGATGGTTTTTTCAACAGCCAGGAAGAAATAGACAAACGTACCGTGATCGCCAATTTCAGCGGCCGTTTGCAGCCAGGTGATTTTAAATATAAAGACATCAATGGCGACGGCGTCATCAATACCTATGACCAGGTGCCAATTGGTAAACCGGTATACCCGGAAATTATGTATGGTTTCAGCGCCGGTTTCAGCATTGGTCAATTCGATGCCAGTATATTGTTTCAGGGAGCAGGTAACACATCGATGCTCGTTGGACAGGAAGCTGCCTGGGAGTTTTTTAATGTAGGCAAAGTGTTGGATTATCACCTTGGCAGATGGACGCCGCAAACAGCTGCCACCGCCACCTATCCAAGGCTCTCCAGCGATCCGACAGGCAATGACAACAACTATCAGAACTCTGATTTTTGGTTAAGGAATGCCAGTTACCTCCGGTTGAAAAATGTGGAGATAGGTTATAACCTGCCCAACAGATTGATCAAACGTTTACATCTCACCAGTGGGCGGTGGTACTTAAACGGTCAGAACCTCTTTACCTGGTGCAGGGGCATCACCTATCTCGATCCCGAGAACAGGCAAAGCCGCGGCTGGTATTATCCCCAGGGCATTGTGTACAATACCGGCTTCTCTGTTACCTTCTAAACTGATCATTATGAAAAACAAGATATTTCTATTCATCACCATCGGCGTGTTAATGGCAGGATGCACCAGGGATTTCCTGGCGGCGCCTCCCAATAATGTAAATGTCACCGATTCCACCGTATTCAGTGATGAGATAAAAACAAGGCAGTTCCTCGCTAATACTTATTCAGGTCTTCCTGGCAACGCTACCAATAAAAACAATGGACAGCTGGCGGATGGTTGTTTTGAGTCGGAGCAGGGTATCCAATGGTCGCCCTTCCAGGTGTATAATATGGGTGGTTACAATCCGGGTGTTAACAATATAGACAATGCCTATGGTACCTATTATACCATGATACGTAAAGCGAACCTGTTCATCCGCAATGAACGCTACATGACCTTTAATCCGCAGAGCGTAGCCTATTTTAAAGGAGAGAACCGCTTCCTGCGCGCCTTCGCCTACTTTGAGCTGTTAAAGCGTTACGGCGGCGTGCCCCTGATAGATTCCGTCAGCATCTTCAGCTCAACAGATATAGATCCCGTTTTCCGCGATAACCTGGAGCGCAATAGTTTTGCGGCGACCGTTCAGTTTATTGTCAACGACCTGGATTATGCGGCCGACCGTTTGCCCTGGATATGGCCCAACGCCAACAATGATTTCGGGCGCGCCACCAAATCGGTTTGCATGGCTATGAAATCCAGATTACTGCTGTATGTGGCCAGCCCATTGTTTAATACAAACGTGTCTTATTTGTCTGATGCCAGCTGTCCCGATTCATTGGTAAGATATCCTAACTATGATGTAAATCGCTGGAAACTGGCAATGGAGGCAGCCAAAGCTTTCCTGGATTCAAACCAGACCAATGCATTGAAATATGCCTTGTATAATGGTGCAGCTGCCAATAGTTATGGCGACCTGTTCATCAATGTAAAAGGGAATGCCGCCAACAGGGAAGTGATCTTCTCCCATCCGTCCGGCCTCAGTACGAACCTGTCTAATCCTACACTCAACCTGGTGGATATGTACGACATGGCCAACGGAAAGGAAATCACAGATGCGACTTCAGGATATGATCCACAGGACCCTTATACAGGCCGTGATCCGCGCCTGAAGCAAACAATCCTCACCAACGGAGCCCCCTGGAACGGTACCCCTTTTGAAGTATTTATAGGAGGGAAAGATTATAACGGTGACCGCACCATCACCTTTATGCTGCAGAAAAAATATATGGGCATCAACGGCCCTTCCCAAAATAATGCCCGCTGGATATTTTACCGGCTGGCAGAAATTTATCTCAACTATGCAGAAGCACAGAACGAATATGAAAATGGTCCCAGTGCAGCGTCTTACGGCTATATTAATGATATCCGTGCCCGTGCCGGCGTGAACATGCCGCCTTTGCCATCGGGACTCAGCAAGGCCGATTTTGCTGCCCGTGTGAAAAAAGAACGGATGCTGGAACTGGCATTTGAAGAACACAACATCTTTGATGTGAGGCGCTGGATGATGGCAGAGACAAAAGAAAGCGGCAAGTTCGAAGGATTTAAGATCACTAAAACAGGTACGGCATTTAGATATGAGCGCAACGTTTTTGAAAACAGGACTTTTCAGAAACGCTTTTATCTCTTCCCATTGCCGGAAGCAGAAATATTTAAATCTCCCAAACTCAAACAAAACCCCGGCTGGTACTAATATTCTGACCTGTTAAAACGCATTAGAGATATGTATTTACTGAAAAAAGCAATGACGCTGATAGGCTGTACCCTGGTGCTACATGCTGCGGCACAACAGCCGGACAGTACTAAAATAAAAGACAACAATATCCAAACCAAAATCAAGACCAGGCCATGGCAAGGTGTTTCGACCTTACCATGGTTATCACAGGACAAACTATTCACTACCGCAGCCGTTTCCACGGCAAGCGGATATCTTTTGGCTAAAAATCCTGAGACTAATTCCTCCAATGCATTGGGAGGTTTGCTGGCAGGATTGATATCCCGCCAAAACAGCAGTGAGCCCGGCTCCGATAACGCCACGCTGAATATCAGAGGTTTTACTTCTTATAATGCACTATCACCTAAGATTTATGTAGACGGTATAGAAAGAAACCTGGCCTCGATAGATCCGCTTGAGCTGGAAAGTGTGACGATACTGAAAGACAATGCAGCCAACGGTACTTTCGGCATCAGGGGCTCCGGGCGCTCTGTGATGGCTACCACCCGCCGGGGTGTAGCCAATACTAACGAGATCACTTTTACCGCACAGCAGGGAATACAATACCGTGGCGCAGCACCTGAGATGCTTGGAGCCCGGCAATATATGCAACTGTATAATGAAGCAGCCGCCAATGATGGCCTGCCTGCCAAATACAGCCCTGCGCAGATCGCCGCCTACGATGATCCCCGACGCAACCCACTCGTGTACCCGGACGTAAACTGGTATGATGAACTGGTAAAGAAGAGTACGACCCAGTCGCGGTACAACCTTTCTCTCAGCGGTGGCAATGCCAACTTTCGGTACTTCGCGCTGCTGGGGTATCTGCACCAGGGTGGTATTTTTAACTATGGAGACGTGAACCGGAAAGATTTTAATTTCCGTAATAACACCGACTTCAAAAGATATAACTTTCGCACTAACCTGGATCTGCAGGTTACAAAAAGACTGACCGCCTCCCTGGACCTTTCCGGAAGAGCGGAAGACCGCAACTATCCCGGCACGCCTGTGCCAATAATCTTTAATAATATCTCTACTTACCCGGGACAGGAGTTTCCTATGTTGTACCCGGATGGTAAGATTGGCGGTAATACACAGTTCCTCGACAATCCTTATGGCCTGCTTACTGCTACCGGTTATAATACCGAGTTCAGAAGAACTTTCCTCGGGACCGCCCGTTTGAAACAAGAGCTGGACATGATTACACCAGGACTTTCCATCAGTGCTGCCTTTGCATTTGATAACTATTTTTTTGTCAACGGAGGACGTTCTAAAACCTTTGCCGTATACGCACAACAACCAGACAGCAGCTTCAGCGCCTTTGGTGTGGATGGGTTGCTCAACGCCCGTGGCAGGTCCAATGATCAGGACAGACAAACAACTTTTTATACCAACCTTACCTACGAAAGAACATTTGGTAAACATACCGTGAATGGTTTCATCAACTATAACCAGAGCTATGAAAATGCAGGCGGATTTGATTATCCCTATGCATCGCAGGGCATCGCTTCCCGCCTGACATATATCTTCAATAAAAAGTATGTGGCAGAATTTAACGGGTCATATAGTGGTTCAGAAAATCTCCCACCGGGAAAACGCTTTGGCTTTTTCCCCAGCTTTTCTGCCGCATGGATCGTTTCTGCAGAAAATTTCATGCAACAACAGCATGTAATTGATTTTCTGAAACTGCGTGCATCCTACGGCTATACAGGTAATGCGGAAATTACCGGCAGCGGTACCCGCCGTTTTCTCTACCAGGATTATTATGAAACGGGTAATAGTTATACGTTCGGTTCCGGCGCCAACACCCTTACCGGAAGAAGACAGAGTCGGCTGGCCAATCCCGGTGTGACCTGGGAGAAACTGCAGACAGTCAATGCCGGGGTAGACCTGTATTTCCTGCGGGAACATTTTAATGTATCGGTAGATGCATTCAAAGAAAAGAGAACAAACATCCTCACTGACCCAAATTTGTCTGCTACCATAGGTATTACGCTGGCCCCGGTGAATGCGGGTATTATCGAAAACAAAGGAATTGACTGGGAACTGGGATATAAGCTGGAGAAAAACAGGTGGGGTTTCCAGGTGGCCTTCCTGGGATCTTACAATGAAAACAAGCTGATTTATAATAACGAAGTATACCGCGCCTATGATTACCAGAAACGAACGGGCCGGATGACCGGGGCTATATTTGGTTTGCAGCAGGAAGGGTTTTATTCTACAAAAGAAGCCGCCACTATAAACAGTGAAATGGGCAGTGCACCCGCGCAGAAGTCTATTCCGCAGCCAACGTTTGGAGTGGTAAAAGCCGGCGATATGAAATATAAAGATCAGAACGGTGATCACCTGATAGATACTTATGATGAAGTATACCTGGGTACAAGTTTACCGAAACTCTATTATGGAATCCGGGCAGGTTTTCATTACGGCGCCTTTGACATGACCCTGCTTTTTCAGGGTAGTGGCGGTAATATCATAGACCTGCGTAATGTGACCACCACTGGTTTTCAGAACGGTAGTCGTCCTTCTACGTATGTGCTTGACCGTTGGACGCCGGAAACAGCCGAGGCAGCGGGTTATCCGCGTTTGTCTGTAGTAAGCAATGCGTTGAATTATCGGAGTGCGGATTTCTGGTTTGCCAAAGGAGATTATATCAAACTGAAGAATGTGGAGATCGGTTTTACGACCCCGCTGCGATACCAGGGACGGTTGATTGTAAAGAAGATGCGGGTATTTGCGAATGCCTCCAACCTGTTCACATGGAGCCGTCTGCCGGTGAAATGGATGGACCCTGAAATGAGTGCGGCTGGTATTGGGAACTACCCAAGAATGAAAATGGTGAATACTGGCGTGCAATTTACTTTTTAATCACTTTAAGACAATCGTGAAATGAAACATACATGGATTATTTTGGCTGGCATCGCGTTACTGGGTAATTCCTGCAGAAAGAACATCCTGGAAGCGCCGCCGGACATTGTTGTTTCTGAAGACCTGATCTTCAAAGAAATCACCTACACAACGGAGTTCGTAACAGATATTTATGGGAGTGGAGTAATGCCTTTCGGTTTTAATACTACTACCAGCAGCACTTTCATTGAGTGTGCTTCGGATGATGCCAAACATGTGAGCCTGTCGGCAGATATCCAACGGTTTGGTACCGGCGCGTGGACACCGGACCAAAATCCTGATGATGTGTGGACAAAGTACTATGGAGGTATCGGCAAGTGCAACAAGTTCTTCGAAAAGATAGAGGGTGTGCCGGTTACAGATCATGGCGCAAATATTATTATCAATAGCATCACGGCAGAAGAACAGAAACAGCGGCTGAAAGGGGAGGCGTATTTTCTGCGTGCCTGGTTTTATGCAGAGCTGATCAAACGTTATGGCGGCGTGCCGTTACTTCGTAAAAGTTATCATATTGGCGATGCCGCCAATGTGGCCCGGTCATCCTACACCGACTGTGTTAATTTTATCCTGACAGATTGTGACAGTGCGTTTAACAGGCTGCCGGCAGACTATACCGCCAGCCAGGTACAGAATTATTTTGGCCGCGCCACCAAGTGGGCTGCACAGGCATTGAAGGCACGGGTGCTTTTGTATGCCGCCAGTGCGTTGAATAATCCCGACAATGAAGCCTCAAAATGGCAACAGGCGATGGAGGCGGCTACGCCTTTTGTAGATGGTACAGCACCTTTCGCATTAACGGACATCCGTGGAGATATGGCCAACTACGAGGCCAATTTCAGAGGTAATGCCTATAGTAATAAAGAAATGATATGGGTAGGAGTAGAAACCAGTTCCAACCAGCTGGAGTTTAAAAACTATCCGGTAGGTTTTGATAAAGGCAACGGTGGCGTATCGCCCTCTCAAAACCTGGTAGATGCCTATGAAATGAAGACCACCGGCAAGCCTATTACAGATGCCGGCTCCGGATACGATCCTGCAAAGCCTTACAATGACCGTGATCCACGACTGGATGCTACCATACTGCGTCATGGCGTAACATATAAGGGGCGGGCGCTGGAAATGAATGTCGGTGGCAAAGATGGTCCCGATAAAACAAATGGTACGGTTACCGGTTATTATCTTAAGAAGTTCCTGGACCCGGCGCTGGACCTCAATACGGGCAATACCGCCCGCCACTTCTGGATATTTTTCAGGTTGCCGGAAATGTTGCTCTCCTATGCAGAAGCGAGAAATGAGTTACTGGGTCCTGATGACAAAGTATACAGCACTGTAAATATGATCCGTAAACGTGTAGGCATGCCCGATATACCTGCAGGGTTATCCAAAGACCAGATGAGAGAACGTATCCGCAACGAAAGGCGTGTGGAGCTGGCATTTGAAGGACACCGCTGGTGGGATGTCAGAAGGTGGAAAATTGCGGAGGCCACACTGGGCAGTCCTTTGAGGGGTGTGCAGGTGCAGTTGGGTACACCGGTGACCTATACTTTTTTTACTGTAGAGAACCGGGTATTTCAACCGAAAATGTACCGGTACCCTATTCCTCAATACGAGATCAATGTCAATAATGCCATCGGCCGGGAAGGACAGAACCCGGGCTGGTGAATGTTAAGATGGTGAAGACGTGAGCCGTATCTCAGATGGCGCCTGAAAGTGTACGGTGTTGCAGAATTGGAAAGCATAAGCTCAATAATTGATATTACTATGAAGGTATTAAGAAGATGTAGAATTGCAGGACTGGCTTTGGTGTTATGTTTGCCTGCCAGGATGTTGCCCGCGCAGAAAAAGAAAACAGGGACTACCGTCATCACGGGTGCGACAGACAGGGCATACTGGAGTAACCTGTTGTATAAGATGGCGTCACCGGTGATTTTGAACCTGGCCAACGGGACACTAAAAAAGAACATGCCGGTAGAAGTGCCACCAGGCGCCCGGCCTGAAGGTTACGAGAAAGTCACTCACCTGGAGGCAGTAGGCCGTACCATGGCCGGGGTGGCGCCCTGGCTGGCATTGCCTGACGACAGTACCATAGAAGGGAAGCAGCGCCACGAATTAAGAACCGCCCTGTTAAAAGGTATTGCCAACGCAGTAGATCCTTCCAGCCCGGACTACCTGAACTTCCGGACAGAAGCCCAGCCTATTGTAGATGCCGCATATATGGCGCAGGCTTTTTTAAGGGCGCCAAAAGCGTTGTGGGAGCCGTTGGATACGCTTACGAGGAGAAGGATCGCAGAAGAGTTCAAAGCATTGCGTACCAGGACCGGCGCTTACAATAACTGGCTGTTGTTTGCCGGCATCAACGAAGTGTTTTTATGGACAATCGGGGAGCAGCCGGACCCGGTGCGTATTGAGTTTGCGAGGAGGAAAATACAGGAATGGTACCAGGGCGATGGCTGGTATAGTGATGGTCCATCTTTGAGTATTGACTATTACAATGCTTATGTTATACACCCGATGCTGGTTGACTTTTTTAAAGTGCTGGCAGAAAAGAAGAGAATAAAGCAGGAAGAGTACGAGACAGTGGTTAAGCGGATGGTGCGTTATGCTGAGTTCTCCGAAAGGATTATAGGCCCGGATGGTACCTATCCGCCTATTGGCAGGTCCATTACGTACCGCACCGCCGCTTTCCAGGCATTGGGCATGGTAAGTCTGATGGAGAAGTTGCCTGCACATATTGCACCCGCACAGGTGCGTTGCGCGCTGAGTGCTGTTATGCACCGAATGTACGACCAGTGTAACAACTTTGATACCAATGGCTGGCTGGTGTTGGGTTTCTGCGGCCATCAGCCGATGATTGCCGATGATTATACTTCTACCGGCAGTCTGTATATGGCTACCCTTGGATTTCTGGCACTTGGGCTCCCGGCAGATAATAAGTTCTGGCAAGACCCTGCTACTGACTGGACTTCCAAAAAAGCCTGGAGTAATCAGCCTTTCAAAAAAGACTATCATGTCACCTATTAAGGCATTAAAAAGTAACGGGAAAACTGATTTTCCTGGTAGTGCCGTACCTGATTTTATATTCATCTCAAAGGATCAATAATAAATTACACAAATAAAATGCATCTCAAAAGAAAAGTATTTTTAATCACTTATTCGCTTCTATCGGCCACTGTTACGCTGCTGGCTCAAAATTCTGCATCCTATATAATCAGGGATAGTATAATAGTAAAAACGCCGGTAAGCCCTCTTTTGTATAGTAATTTCATTGAACTTGGATTTGGCAGAAGTGAAAACGCAAGGGCTGAATTACTTTATAACAGGAGTTTTGAAGAGGATCATCCTGTTACCTGTGATTGGGTGGAATTTACACGACCCAAACCGGAAATGGAAGACTGGTGGCACTCAGGATATGAATCGCAGACCTGGTACTTACAGAGAGCTGCAGGGGATACCATGTCGAACCTGGTTAAAAACCGAAGCTACTGGCCCGCATGCCATTCAAAGACCAATTTATTTTTAACAAACAAATCTGGAACTTCACCCGTTTATCTTGCGCAGAACGGGGTGTTTCACCGGAAGAATGTAGGTTATCATTTTTCAGGATATTTTAATGATGGTACAGGATTTAGCGGCGACAGGCTCAGCAAAAAAACAATTGAAATTACAATAGGGCTATATGCAGAAAATGATTTTTCGAAACCGATTTCAGAGAAAACACTGATAGTAAATACCGTACAATTTAATAAATATGAACTTGACCTGCCGTCTGCTGATTTTGAAGGACGTGCCACCTTTGCAATAAAGGTTCCGTCCAATAAAAAAATTGGTATTGATCTGCTTTCGCTGATGCCTGATGATAACATTAAGGGGTGGCGTAAGGATGTTGTTGAAACAATGAAAACGACGGTACCAGCTCCTGTAATCCGTTTCCCTGGTGGCTGTTACGCTTCCTTCTATAATTGGCGCGATGGGATTGGCGATCCCCTTTACCGACCGGTGGAATTCAACTCCCCCTGGTCAAGTATTGTGATGAATGACATGGGGACTATTGAATTTGTTGAATTATGCCGCGAGATAAAATCAGCGCCGCAATTTTGTGTCCCGGTGATGTTTAAAACAGTTGAGAATGCCGTTGACTGGCTTACCTTTTGCAATGCACCTCATAATGCTTTAAGGGAAAAATACGGACACCCGGAGCCTTTAAATGTAAAATACTGGGAAATGGAAAATGAGATGTATCGTACTTTAGACGCTATAACTTATGCCAATAAATGTGTTGAGTATTCGAAGGCCATGAAAGCAGTTGATCCGGATATTAAAATTATTATGGGAGATTATTTTGTGTTTAATCCCAAACTGACCGAAATGCTTGAAATAGCGGGGCCATACATCGACTTTATTAATAATCGCGGTGGAAAAATGCGCGAAATGGCTGCTGATATTGCCATCCTAAATGCATACAATCTGAAGCATCACCGGGATATTAAATTATGTCATTCTGAATTTCGTGCACCATTGGAAAGAAATTCCGGCGGTGTTGATGGACTAAATAAAGTGGAAAACAAAAAGGGCGGGTCGCGGCAAAATATGTCTGTGCGATGGTCTTACGGAATGAGCGTGATAGATCAAATGATCCAATATCAAAACTTTGGCGGCATATTCTCTTTTGCAGAATTTACAAATTATAATGACACCTGGGGAGAAAATCTGATTAATACCACTAAGGAAGGTGTTTATTTATCTTCTGCCGGCAGGGCTATGGAATTTTTAAATCAGCTACCTATTGCTTATCCGCTGGCTATTGACAATAAATACAGTGATGCTGATATTGTTTTGCAAGCCGCATGGGATGCAGAAAAGAAACATTTCACATTGATAGTTTTAAATTTTTCCGGAAGTGAAAAAAGCAAACAGTTTGATATGGCGGCATTGCATACCAAATTCGCCAAAGAACAACATCACTTTTCCGTTTATGCTGAAAAGCTGACTGATTTTAATAGCCCAACGGATAAGAACAAGATAAAGACCGAATACAATTTGGTAAAAGGGGCGAAGCCGCGTTTTAATATGAGCGTAAAACCTTATTCAGCTAATGCCTGGGTTTTCAGCGTGCAGGAATAATTAAATGTAAGATGCATCAATAGGTAATATAAATATAACCATATCAGCATTGCTTAATAAAAAACATATCACCATGAGAAAATTATCTGTACTTGTGCTCATCGCTGCACTTTTTAGCTGTAAAAAAGATACGTCTAAAGACCCGGGATCCACCCCCGTCACCACTGTTGAGTATTCATTTGACAGCGATGCTAATTCCGGGCTCATGTTCAAGGATGGAGAGGCTATGGACATCATGACTTCCGAATCCAGGCGTTATGAAATAGGGAAAGTGTTGCGGGTAAAAGCGATTGATTCTGTAACGATAGAAGTGGCCAACTTTGCGCCTGTGGATATACAGGATGCCACTATTCTGTTAACAATAGAAGGGCAGGCGAAACCTGTAAAGCTTTTTAAGATTAATAAAATCAGGGCGCACGGTGTAAAAGAGATGAAGTATCCGTTTACCGGAAGCACAACCAGATTTCTAAATACCGATAACAAGGAGGTAGACCTTTCCCAGTATAAAACATCCGGCATTGCCACCAGTAAAGTGTCTTTTGATTTTACAGGCGAAACAGATCTGATCAAAAAGCTGAAGTCACTGGCCAAATTAAAATGGACCATAAAGTACCAGGATTATAACCCTACTGATAATCCATCAGACAACTGGAAAGATAATATAGATGCAAAAGATGTCAGGAGATTTTCCGGCTTTATCATAAACATGGCTTATTTGTTCCAGGCGGATACTACCAGGCGTGCATTTATAAATGAACCTATCGTTGATAATGATAAGGTGGTGATGACTACGGAACAGAAAAGTACTGCTTTTCAACAACTGATAGATCTCCCTAAGTTTAATTGCGGAGTGGTAGTGAATGTTTCGGGACTAGGCGGGGGCGGCGGGACCTTCGGTGTGGCAAATCATGTTTTGAATGACTACCTGACTACGGATGTTTGCTTTATAGCAGTACATGAAATGGGGCATATGATCGGGTATTCCCATAGCTCCAGCATGACTTATCCAAGCGATCCGGGAAACAGGGGAGCAGTAGTAGCCACGGGCAATGTGTATAAGCTAATGCTGTCCCAGGATGCCTTCCCGATAAAGAAAACTAATTATTATAAGGCTACAGATTTGTAGACCAAAGGCCGGCCTTTCATCTAAATAACTGTCGAGAGCAATAAATATCAGTAATTGATTGGAAAAATCAAGTTATCCCTATGGCTAAATAAGCGATGGTTTCAAATGATGAAGTAGTTTTTGATGCCATAATCCATGAATATCCTAAGCATAGAGGGTATATACATTCATCCTGAGTAGGTCACCATGTCATTTATTTATAGCGTTTTAATTGGCATAGGTGATTCTACGGTAAGTATAGATTTCGCCGTTCCCGGCGAAATATTTTTAAAACAGGGGTTAACAGCAGATGGCGCAATTCGGTGCATCTGCTTAGTTGAGAAGGAATTTTATCTTCGTTATCTCTAAATACTCTTTTAAGATATAGTGGATTAAGAACCCCTATGATTATAGTCAACATCAGCCGCAAACATGTATTGTCATTACGTTGGTTCCATCGATCCTATGCCTGACACCCGCTGTGTACCTATAGAAGCACCGCAGGGGAGGTGGACTTGATGCGGGGATGAGTTTCGGATGTATAGCAGGGATGCAATTGCATCGGCAGATGGATGGAGGTGAGAACCGGCCATAGCAGGGCTGCTTCAGTACCAAGGCTGTAGCTGGGGAAAGAGATGTACTATTTAAAGGAAGCAGGTATAAGGGGTTTATCTATCAAAATATCTCCGGGGCAGGATCGCTTTATTCCAGTTGAATAACAGCTGGATATGCGCGTGTATAGGTAAGGTTAGGAAGCAATTTCGTCCGCTTGGGATAAGTACGTTTTTTAGCATATTTGGGGACTTCTGGTGCTGTCACCGCAATAATATCGGCAGCTATATATTGTCTGTTGCCCGATGGTCCATCTTTGTATAGGGCTCTTACCTGGAAGACCACTACCAGTGAGCCCTGCCCGGGTACATCCAGTGAAACATTTGTTTCCTGGAAAGTGGTATTCGGATCTATCATGAGTGTAACCGTTTCGCTACCCGTCACCTGGCGTGATATAAAATCAATACGCGTTGCGATCACTTTTACTTCCAGTGCAGTAATACCTTTATACCCGGCGATGGTTTGTGCGGGAATATGTAATATCCCATTTCTAAAAAGCCGGGGAGCCACCGTAAAGAAACGATCTACTCCGGTATGCTGATTGAAACGGAAGCCGGTGATGGCGGCGTGATGATCGCCGGCAGCAATGAGCAGCTTATTGAGCCGATTGATGTGGCCACCGTCACAATAGATATCCAGGTGGGGGTAGAAAGCATGCCGGATAAAAGCACCTTTCCTGCTGGCGGCGCCAAAGCGCCTGGATGCGCGGCGGGTAGCAGTGGTTTGCCGTACACTTTCCGGCATGGAGCGCAGGAAGTATTGGCCATTGCGCTTATACCCTATGAGAGGACCGAGTTTTCCCGTAAAGGAAATGATAGACATTTGCTTTGCCATGGGAGATTATTTTGATTACTATAAATATAACATAATTCAGGGAACCTGTTTCCGGGATAGATGGTAGATTATTTAAAACCAGTGTAATGAGTATTGTATAATATTCAAAGCTGGTGGGTATAAAACGGAAATTAAGATAAACTGTTTATTCCTGTTTTCAGCATGAATGTCAGCAGAAATTAACACCATCACACTATACCAGGCATTTGAAGGTTTTTATTTGTCCTTGTGAATGCCTATTTTTATCCGGAACAATGAAAAGTACTATGAAAAAATTAAAAACACTTCTGGTGTTGCTGCTGGCCGGTCAACTATTACATGCCCAGCAGAAGGCGCCCACGCCTCCTATGGGTTATATGACCTGGAATTTTTATGCTGACAAAATTACGGAGAATGATATCAGGACGATTGCAGATGCGATGTCGGCTAATGGTTTGTTGAAAGCTGGTTTCGATTATATTTTTATTGATGACGGATGGCAGGGTGGCCGGGATAACAAAAATAATATGGTGCCCGATCCTAAGAAATTTCCTTCAGGTATGAAAGCGCTTTGCGATTATGTGCATAGCAAAGGGCTGAAACTCGGTATCTATTCCGATGCCGCGCAGCTTACCTGTGCGGGTTATACTGCCAGTCTGGGTTTTGAAGAACAGGACGCTAAAACCTTCGCTGGCTGGGGCATCGATTACCTGAAATACGATTATTGCGATGCGCCTTCCGACTGGCAGACTGCGATACAGCGCTATTCTAAAATGGCCAATGCCCTTGCCAATAGTGGTAGGGACATCGTATTTGGTATTTGTGAATGGGGAGATCGCAGTCCCTGGCTTTGGTCAAAAAAGGCAGGTGGGCAACTCTGGCGCATATCTGCGGATATCAGGGATAAGTGGCAAAGTAAGGTGGCTCCGAAGAAACCTGCTGACCTGCATCACTCCGGCGCCGGTATTTTAGATATAGTGGACATCAACACCAGCCTCCATCCTTATGCGGGCCCCGGTGGATGGAATGATCCTGATATGCTGGTAGTAGGATTGTATGGCCGCAAAGGCCCTTCCGGGGACCTGGGAGGCACTGGCTGCACAGATACAGAGTACCAGAGCCAGATGAGCTTATGGTGTCTGATGGCATCTCCGCTGATGGTCAGCTGCGATGTAGCCAATATGAATGCCAACACCAGGAACATCCTCTTTAATAAAGATATTATTGCTATTGACCAGGATTCTCTGGGTGTGCAGGCCCAGTGTAAATTTAAGAAAGATGACTGGCAGGTGTTTGTAAAACCTCTGCAGAATGGGGATGTAGCAGTAGGCCTGCTGAATCGGGGAGGCCAATCCAATACCATTACTGTAGCTCTTTCTGATCTGGGCTTACCCTTTACTGCCTGTCAGGCAACAGACGTATGGAGTAAAGCAGTAACGTCCTGGAATAAGTCTGTGACCTTAAAGGTAGCCAGCCACGAGACCAAAGTATTCCGGTTGCGTAACAAGTAAAATGCAAAGGATGCTGAGGAATACCACTAAATTTTTGGCGAATATCGGCTAAGAACGCTCGAATATAAAACGGAAACATGAATTGTATCCCGGCTCATCTATTTTTGGTGTGAAAATGTTAATATGAAAAGTAGCGCTATTATTGGGCAATGAAGCTATTAGCGCCGTTTAAAACCAAAATTATGTTGAAGTTTAACAAAATGAGTAAAAAGCCGCTTGATATCCTGTATGCAATACTTTGGATAGGCATTTTCGGGGCATTTGCGGTTTATGTATATTCGGGCAAGGTATTCGAGCCAAATAATGGGAAGATTCATATTGTTGCCATTTTGATAGGGTGGGTGGCACAATATATTGGCTTGTTTCTTACGGCACTGCTCTTGTTTGCAATAGGAGTATATAAAGCAGTTATGATTTTATTTAGTAATAAATACGAGGAGTAAAATTAATAATACAGCAGGTCAATATTTTTCTAAGCTGGACAAATAAGCACTATACAGGTAAAATTTTATGGCGAAAGAACCTTTTGCAGCGCGACTCGCCGCCATTTGGTCAGGGGCCTTTTTTTTCTGGATATTGAAGGGCTTTAGGGGGAAATTATCCGAAGAGATATCAAATAACGAGACACGGAATATGTGGGCAGGTTATATTATATCTCTGATTGCTCTTGTATTACTTGTATACTTTTTTATACGCACATAACATATAGATAGAAATTTTTTTTTGTAATTCGGCTGGGGTGGCCTAACATACCCGGTTTCTGTGGGCGGGTGGTTCATGAATGCAGCCCGCCCATCAGAAATGATCTTGTACGTATCTGTTGATATTTTACTATCAATACGCTGTCTCGTCCTGAAATAGCTATATAGTTTCGGAGAATATACGTAGGTAGATAATTCTTAGCTATACACGGTTACTTTGCAAAGGAGCTATGTGGAATAATAATGTCATCTCCTTCCCGTCCATATTGAGGAACAATAAATCCCTTTGTTTCATAACGGTTAGTGCCTGAATTGTAATACCAGTTTGCACAACCTGTGATCTGTAATTTTATGTGATAGACGTAATTATACGCTTCTTTTTGATGATGGCCGAAATCCGGAAGGGATGCATGTAAATCGTCCAATTCTTTTACATATTCATCATGTATCCTCATTGCTTCTGTACAGGCTTCCTGGTAGGAAAGTTTATACTGGTGGCGTAGAATGAATATAATATTGAATAATTCAGTTTCTATTTCAAGTTCCTTTTTCAAAGAAGCAAAATCATTCTGGATCACGATGATTAGCGCCAGCAGCTTTTTGCAGCGCTGGATAATGGGATGATTATAAATGTCTACCGGTAATGCAAAGTTGACAGATGGATCTATTAAGTCTCCATAGGACCCCATTCCGATGGAGTATTGGCGAAAGTTTAAATAATGGGCCAGTAAAGGATAGGTTCTCTTTTCTGCCAGTTTAAAAGGTGTTTCCTCCATTAGGCCATAAACGATAAACTCATAAAAATTGATGGAAACGCGTTCAATCCAGAATTGGGGCATTCCATTTACTATCCACTCTTTTCTTGCTGCTGCCATCTGCCGGAGTATGCCAAGTTCCTTTGGGAGAGGTGTATCGCCCAGCATTACCTCATAAACCCGCTCTGCTATGGGCTTTAATTCTTTTATAGGCGTGAGGGCAAAAAAGTCATCAAAAAGTGTGATGTAGATCATCAGTCGTGCACAGGGTCGCATATGATCCACATTATCACAAGTTGGGTTCATATAGGTTGCTACCTGGGATAGTTGCTGCTTTTTACATCTTTTTATTCCCTCTTCGGAAATAAAAGTATAGTCATTGTCATACCACACAATTTCTTCCCCGTCAAATGCTGTGGCTATCGGACTATTGACTATCGGCCACGGATAATAACATTTAGGAACGATTAAATCGTCTTTCATAAACCTGATTGTTGGATGTTATTAAATCATATCATTTACCATTAAAATGGTTGGGGTTATCCGTTGTTTAATTTCTGCCGGAGATCGGCTGCATTGGGGAATTCCATCGCATTATAGCGGTCCAGTTTTGAAGATATATTCTTCCAGCCACTGAGCACCATGCTCATATAGTGAATCCAGTTTACGACCGCATCCTGCCATATCCCAAAATCCGGGAGGGAATATTGCAGCGCTACAAATTCTTTCAGGTCTTCATTGTGCAGGCGAAGATCTTCGAGACAAGCTTCTTCCAGTGAAATATTGTATTCATGTTGTATCACTTTCACGATGTTGTAATAAATGCTGTCTGTTGCTTCATCTTTCGTCACAGATTGTACCTCATTGAAGTAGGTCACCAGGCGGCAGGCCAACGCCTGTAAGCGTTGAATCACCGGGTGATCGTGTATTTCAGATGGCAGTATAATCCCCGTTTCCACTTCGGTCAGTTGCAGGAACGGATACAGGCAGATAGAATCCTCCCGTAGGGCAATACATTCAGCTATCGTTGGGAAAACCTTATTCTTTTTGTAGATCAACTCTGCTTTCAGGCCTGTAAAATATCTGCTGATCATTTTCGTAAACCGGTTGATGGACTCGGGTGGGATAAACTCTAACAGTTCAAGCCTTAAAGAAGCCAGCATATTACCCAGTGGTATTGCCGCTTCGGCGGCGTCCATTTCACCATTTAATATTGCTATTGATCTTTGATGTACGTATCCGATTTTTTCCGGGCTGCTCTCTTCATATAGGTCGTCATTGTAGAGTGTCCATAACATAAGTCTGCAGAGGGGTTTCAATCGTTCTGCACTGGCTGTGGGAAACCACTGCGAGGCGATGTGAGCAGTCTTCGTTTTTTTGTATTTATGTCGGGTATCCGGATTGTCTTTGTACAGTGAGAGATATTCCCCATCTATCCATTGGTTGTCGGTAATATCCTGTAATACAGTCGCAAATGGATTTTTAAGTGTAGGGAAGGGGTAATGAAACATGGAAAGCATGTGCATATTCATAGTCCTCGTTTTGAATCCAATAATATTGGATGGGTAACAATAATGAGATATTCATCCGGTCAGGTTAACAAATGCCTTACTATTTCCTGGGGCTATACCAGGATACAATTGTAAATGCTTGACAAACGTTATTAGTCGCTTTTATATGCAGCGCTTTTCTTAAAACATGTGGTAATTGTTAATTTGTCAATATATTGATCTAAGCATGGTGATTATACCAGGGCTGGTGATTTACTTTATCGTATAGCCAATTTGGGTTTTCATACAGCTATTGTTGATTTCCTGCTATTCAAAATTATTATCGGGTTATGGAAGTAGAGCCGCAGTAGATGTTTGCGCCGCCATTTATTTTTCAATGAATAGGTGCAGGCATTAGAAAGCGTTTTGTGCCACCTTTATAATGCCTACACTTTTTTTCTATTAATCACGACCGACGCGCCAACAGTTGGTTTGTCAGCTCAAGGAGATTTTCTTTCCGGTTAAGCGGGATATCTATCATATCCAGGCAACTGAAAGCCATGGCAGTATATTTCGCAGTGATACTGATGGCCCATTCATCTACTTTACAGGCTTTGTAGAGTTTTAATACCGCCGATATTCGTTCGGTTCCATTTTGCGACATAGCATTTCGCAATGCATTTTTTTGTTCAGCAGTACTCATTTCCCAGGCTTTTATCAGCAACGCTGTTTTTTTATTTTCCAGGATGTCGCCGCCGGGCTGCTTACCGGTTTCTGCTGGTGCTCCGAAAGCATCCAGGTAATCGTCCTGAATCTGAAAAGCAATACCTAAATTTTTGCCGAAGTCGTAGATATACGCTTGTTGTTGCACATCTGCTCCGCCGATGATAGCGCCTATTCTGATACTGGCGGCCAGCAAAACAGCTGTTTTGAACGTAATCATTTTCAGGTACTGCGGATAACAGACCTGTTGTATATCCATTTCTTCAAAATCAACGTCCATTTGCTGCCCTTCACAAATCTGCAGTATAGTAGCGGAGAACAGCGCGTATATTTGTTGTTTGTATTGCTCCTGCACCTTATTAATGTGTGAAAAGGCATTGACCAGGAGAATATCGCCAACAAGTATGGCCGTAGAAGTATTGTATTTCACATGTATGGTTGGTTTCCCTCGTCGTAAGGGAGAACTGTCCATAATGTCGTCGTGTACAAGAGAGCAATTATGAAATAATTCAATGGCATTTCCTGCATGGAAACTATCTTCATACATCTCTCCAAAAAGATCATTTCCTAAAAGGCATAACAAGGGCCGTATTCGTTTTCCACCGCCTTCCAAAAGATACCGGGTAGCATCATAAAGGTTGCATGGCTCCTGTGGGAAATAGAGATGATTACACCACGAATGGTACTGGGTTACTAAGTCATTGAGGGAATTCATATACTTTGTTTTAGCTGGGCAGGAATAAAAGAGCTTAAAATTATCTACTGCCCATTTCCTGGGTTTTAAATTGAATAGCGATATAGAAGCGGATTCCGGTGTATATCTCAAAAAGAAATCTAAAATAGTAGTTTTATTCGCAGAAGTAAAATTAGAATAGATAACTGAGTAAACACGGCAGGAGTTAAAGAAAGAGGAATAAATGGTGAATTGTCATGCAGATGGCGTTGATTGAGATAAAAGAAATTTTACCTGTCAGCGTTTTCTTCAAACTCCGGACAGGAATTACATCTTTTGTAGTCATTTTCATTTCTATGTAATATTGACTTTTACTGATGTTTATTTTGCTTATCTTTTATTGCTTTTCTTTTTTCAATAAATTGGTTGGTTGTCACTGGAATGAACCAGATGGCTATATGATCAGCTTATAATGGGCGATGACCCGGCTCTGGCAGTCCTGTCGGAGTTTTGTTTTTCAGCTATAGGTTTATAAGACAACATATTGCCATTGCATTGTATAAGGATGCCGACTTATAGCTGGAACACTTGCCAGCTGATGTACATCTGATTTTTAATTATAGCACACAAATATGTTTAGGGCACTGGCGTTTCTTTTTTGTTGTCTCTTCTGTGTACAGGTTATACATGCACAGTCTTCTCAACAACTTCTTTCCCCCGACGGGAAATTACAATTTGCATTTAATTTGTCTGAAGGCGGGCATCTCAATTACAGTGTTTACTACCAGGAAAAGCCTGTTATCCTTGCTTCCGGATTAGGTTTAAATGGATGGGAATCGGGATTTGTTTTATCAGCTGTATCCAGTGCTGAAAAAGACACCCTATGGAAACCGGTATATGGTGAACGTAGTATTGTAAGAGATCATTATGCAGAGATGGTGATTACATTGAAGCAGCATAATGACGAGAGCCGGAAATTACAGCTACAGGTAAGGGCTTATAATGAGGGAATAGCTTTCCGCTATATGCTGCCCGAACAAGCACAGGGAGGACGGGATGTTAGCATCAAAAGTGAGTTAACTGAATTTGCGATGCCGGAAGGAACCAGGGCATGGTTTACTTCCAGTGCTCAGGGGGAATATAGCCTGGTGCCTTTAAAAGATTGGACAGCGCAGGCTGAGCGCCCCCTGCTGCTGGAGCAGCCCGGTGGTGTATATGTTTGCCTGGCGGAGGCTCAAATGGTAAATTACTCCCGTATGAAATTTACACTTCATCCAACAAAAGCAAATACTATTTGTGCCACCATATATGATATCGTTGACTATTTTACGCCATTCTCCACGCCTTGGAGAGTGGTGATGGCAGCAAAGCACCCCGGGGATCTGTTGGCAGGGAATGATCTCCTGTTAAACCTCAATCCTCCCTGTGCTATAGAAAATACTGCGTGGATACAACCAGGTAAGATTATTCGTGAAGTAACATTGTCTATGAAGGGGGCAAAGGAATGCATTGATTTTGCCGTAAAACGCAAACTGCAATACATTCATTTTGATGCCGGGTGGTATGGATACGAGTATATTGCTGCTTCTGATGCCACAAAAGTGAACGTAGATCCGCGCCGGAATCCCAACAGTGATTTGAATCTGCAGGAGGTGATCAGGTACGCCAATGAAAAAGGTATTGGCGTGTTTTTATATGTGAACCAACGGGCGTTATATCAGCAATTAGATGAATTGCTTCCATTGTATCAAAAATGGGGAGTGAAGGGGATTAAGTTTGGTTTTGTAGAAGTGGGTTCGCACAAATGGACAACCTGGTTACATGAGGCTGTTAAGAAATGCGCCAAATATAATCTGATGGTTGACATTCACGACGAGTATCGTCCTACAGGATTCAGCAGAACCTATCCCAACCTGCTCACACAGGAAGGGGTGCGTGGCGATGAAGAAATGCCGGATGCAACAAGCAACACTATTCTTCCATTCACCCGGCTGATAGCAGGTGCAGCAGACCATACTATTTGCTACTATCACCGTCCGGAATTAAAACCCACGTTGGCGCAAGCACCGAAAGGGAGGATCATGAAAAACCGTTCAGGACACCAGCTCGCCTTGTCCGTTGTACTTTACAGCCCACTGCAGTTTTTGTACTGGTACGATAAACCGGAGGATGCCAAAGATGAACCGGAGTTGGAGTTTTTTGATAATGTACCTACCGTATGGGATGATACTAAAGTGCTGGATGGGGAAATTGCCCGATTTATCACTATTGCCCGCCGCAAAGGGGAGGAATGGTTTGTGGGGACCATTACGAATAATGATGCGCGGCAATTAAAGATACCGTTGAAATTTTTAACACCTGGCAGACAATATCTCGCCAGCATTTACTATGATGACGATATGTCAACCGTGCGTACAAAGGTGTCTATAAAACGAATAAAGGTAAATGCAAATACTGTATTGGACGCAAAACTATTGCCGTCCGGTGGGCAGGCTATATGGATAAGGCCAGTGATGTGAGCATCAAAAAAACATCGGCAACTGTAAAGTTAGCGGATGTTTCTATATTTGGTATTATAGTAACGCTGCTTTACTGTAATGCAACCTAATGCGCTTGTTAGGCGCCGGCAAATTTGCCTCCCGGTAAATATAACATCGATGCTGGTCAATATTGATGTTTTGTACCTTAGGGAGGTTATTTATTTTTGTTAGGTATTACGTTATACATTAGATATGATCAGCGAACGTTTGGTACTTGGCACCGCTGCATTGGGAGGTGTTTGGGGGAAGGTTGATCCGCATCAATCGGTATTGACAATTTTATCTGCACTGGAATCCGGTATTACTGCGATTGATACTGCACCGGCCTATGGAAATGCGGAAAGCTATCTGGGACAGGCATTACGGCAATGGTCCGGAAAGATGCCGGTGATCAGTTCCAAAGTGGGCCGCCTGAAATCTTATGCTGCAGATAAGGCTTACTATGATTTTACAGACAAGGCCATGGCGGAAAGCCTGGAAAATAGTCTCCGTACTATTGGTATTTCTTCTCTGGATATCCTGTTTCTACATGATCCCCAGGCGATTCCGGAAGCAGCAGGGGAACGGATCATTGCCAGGCTGATAAAATTCAAAGAGCAGGGATTGACAAAACGTTTGGGTGTGGGAGGTAATTGGCCGGCCTGGTTTAAAGCAAATCTGGATGAGGGAATCTTTGACGTGGTGATGGAGTTTAACCGCCTCAATGCTTCAAATGTAACAGCACTCAGTGATTCGCTGCCTTATTGTTTATCCCGGAACATACAGTATTATGCCGGAAGTCCATTAAATATGGGATTACTGGGAAGATGTATCGGATCGTTTAAACAGATGCGCCCCGAATGGCTTCCTGTGGAGGCATTGGAGATAGCCATGTGCCTGGAAGAGATAGCAGAAGGGTATGAGCTTTCTTTACCGGCTATGGCTCATCGGTTCCTGCTGTCTTTACCTTATGATTTTAATATTGTATTGGGACCATCCAATAAATCGGAACTGACGGCCAGCATTGAGCATTTTAATCAAGGTAAACTAACGGACATCATCCTGACAGAAATTTTGAATTGCAGTAACGGGTAAAAGCAACTAAGATGTGCAATATCGACAATGAGGTATTTAATATTCAAAGTATACAGATCAGGGAATTAGCGCCGGTAAGAGTGGTTACTCCTTTACAGGATGCTACCATGGGTCCCTTTCCTTCTTTTGGCATGTCGTTGATCACCATTGAAGATGAGCATGGCAATATTGGAGAAGCACCGGTGTATAGCAGTTACACCAATATCCTGGAAGCCTGCCTGGTGCCTCATTTACTATACTCCAATAATGTTTCCTATAGCCAGTTATATTCGAAGTTATATTGGTCTATCCGCAATGAAGGCTTCAGAGGCCCTGCGGCTGCGCTGTTGGGACAGGTGGATATCGCGTTGCACGACCTGGCTACCCGGCGGCTCGGTACCCCTTTGCATAAATATATGGGCGCTGACAGGAATGAGGTAAAGGTATATGGCAGCGGGGGCGGCACCAACTATAGCTATGAGGAACTGGAAAAAGAGGTAAGCTATTTTATCGCAGCAGGAGTGGATTGTTATAAGATGAAGGTGGGGAAAGATTTCGGGATGAATATGTCGGAAGATGTAAAGCGTGTAAAGTTTGTACGTAGTCTCCTGGGAAAAAATATCCGGCTGGCTGTAGATGCTAACCAGATATGGAATTGTGAGCAGGCGCTCAGATTTATCGATCATACAGCCGGGGAAAACCTGGCCTGGTTTGAGGAACCGATCCATTCGGCCTCTTTTGATCAGATTGAAACGCTGTGTAAACAAACCCCGGTGAAAATTGCTTTTGGAGAATCTGAACGGACAGCGAGGGTATTTCCTACGCTGGTAAACATAGGCGTAGCTCACCTGCAGCCGGTGCCGGGTCATTTGGCGGGCGTTAAAGAATGGATGGCTGTACGGGACCTGGCAGCCAAACACAACATAGATTTTTCATCCGGTGGATATTCATTGTTCACAGCTTCCCTGATGACTACTGCTGCTGAGCAGTGTGAGGTGGAGTATCTGTATTCAATTATGTCGGGATTGGAAGCATATTTTAATGTAAAACCGGAATGGAGAAATGGGGGATTTTTCCTGCCGGATGTACCTGGCTTACCTGTCAGGGTAAACTGGAGTCACTGTGAAGATACCGGTCAACTGATCAGGAAGCGTATATGGAATAAAAAGAACGTCAGGGAATACAAGCCTGTCGTATCTTTATGATCCTTAAGCATTTTCTGTGAAGATAATATTAACTGGCATTGATTATCTGGTTCTCGTTGTATATGTAGTTGCTTTATTCACTTTGGGTTTTTACCTTAAATCCCGCCGGGCACATTCGGGGGGAGACATTTTTTTGGGCGGGCGCTCTTTGAGGTGGTGGCAAATCGGCTTTTCCATGTTCAGTGCCAACGTAGGTCCAATGATGTTGATTGGCTTATCCAGTCTGGGTTTTTCGCAAGGTGTGGTAGGAGGCAATTTCGAGTGGCTGGCATGGATATTCCTGATGTTGTTATCCGTATTTTTTATTCCACGTTACATTTCGGCCGGCATCAGCACGATTCCGCAATTCCTGCTTTTACGTTATGGCCGCAGATCCTATAATTTCCTGGTAGTGTACAGCCTGATGTCTATATTGTTTGTATGGCTTGGCAGTGCATTGTATGCCGGGGGACTGGTTATCTCAGAGATCTTCCATTGTTCGTTGCTGGAAGCGGTGGTGTTGATTACCCTGATCTCTACCAGTTACACCGCTATCGGTGGTTTAAAAGCCGTGGTGAGGACCGGTGTTTTCCAGTCCCTGATCATTATTGTTTCTTCTCTTATACTAACGTTACTGGCTATTGGGAAAATTGGTCATGTGGAAGGTGTGAGCAAAGCAGTTGCCCCCGACTATTGGAAACTGTTT
This sequence comes from Chitinophaga sp. RAB17, assembly GCF_052114225.1. Classification (NCBI taxonomy): domain Bacteria; kingdom Pseudomonadati; phylum Bacteroidota; class Chitinophagia; order Chitinophagales; family Chitinophagaceae; genus Chitinophaga; species Chitinophaga sp. RAB17. The sequence goes on from NZ_JBFREI010000006.1 coordinate 656,684, forward strand.
CATGCAAGGTCTGATCCTGAATATTCGTGGCTGGCTATAGTAGCGGGTTATCCGGTGGTAGCTGTTTATTATTGGTGTGCAGATCAAACAATTGTACAAAAGGTGTTGGCGGCAAAGAGTGTTAAAGAGGGACAACGGGGTATTCTTTTCCTGGCGGGGCTTAAAGTGATTACACCATTTATTTTTGTGCTGCCTGGCATTATTTGTTTTTTATTATACGGAGATAGTACTACACCGGATAAATCCTACATTACGCTCGTGAAAAACCTGATGCCCGAAGGGCTGCGGGGGCTATGCATAGCGGCACTGGTGGCTTCACTGATCGACACGGTATCTTCAGGACTCAATTCCTTCAGCACTGTTTTTACCTTAGATGTGGTTACGCAGTTTGTGTCTTTAAAATCAAAAGATAAAATAAAAGTTGGGAGATGGATGACCGCTGTAGGCGCATTTCTGGGCGGAAGCATCGCGGTATTATTTTCTTACTCAGATAAAAGCCTTTTTGAATTAACACAGGGACTTGTGTCCATACTGGCGCCACCGTTATCAGTGGTGTTTTTAGGTGGCATCTTCTGGAAACGCACTCACCGGGTGGCGGCAGAAACAGTTTTGTTTGGAGGAGGGTTTCTCTGCCTGGTAATGGGTGTATGTTATGTACTGAACTATCCGTATAAGGGATTCTGGCCACATTTTCTGTTGCTCTCCGTGTATATTTTTATATGTCTGGTAATTGTAATGGCTTTGATCACGGTGTTTCTTAAGGTGCCTGAAAAAGACCAGGTATCATTTGTTTTTCCGGATAAGGCCAGATCGGCCATGGATAAATGGTTGTGGGCAGGCTGGGGCGTACTGGCTTTAATAATGATAACGATCTATATTGTATTAAATTAATGATTCATGAATAAATCGCTTGCTGCTTTTTGCTGGGTATTGGCGCTTTGCCAAAGCGTGATTACCCGTTTTTAGCTGCCTTCTTTTTTTCCCTTGTCTTCATATTGCCTGAGAAAATCCCTGGGGGATAGCCCTTTAATTTCCTTGAAGTGTTTATTAAAATTCGAAATATTATTATAGCCACTATTATAGCAGGCTTCTGCTACATTATGTTGTCCTTCCAGTAAAAGTTTGGCGGAATGTCCGATACGCACTTCTTTCACAAAATCAATTAATGTACGGTTAGTACTCCGTTTAAAAAAACGACAGAAGGCTGCAGAAGACATGGGAATAAGGTCTGCCACGTCCTGTAGTATGATGTCGTCTTTGAAATTTTGAAAAATATAATCGAATACCTTATTGAGTTTTTTTGCTTCGCCGGAACTTTCCACGGTGTTGTAATAGGGAGATGACAGCACACGCGATGATTCTGATTGCGCGAGGATATCGAGCAGCCGGATCATCAGCGCCACCCTGGCTAAGCCCGACACATACAGCATCTGGTGCATGATCATTTTTGCATCACGAAGTGTGCTGCCTGTGAATAATACTCCTTTGGCCGCTTTGGCGAAAAGCACGTTCAGCTCCCGTGTTTCCGGTTTTTCAAGTAATTCTTTTCCAAGGAAGTCAGGAAAGAAATGTATCACTACCGCCTGTGTAGGGATAAGCGGATCTGCCGCCTTGTAATATTGCCAGCAATGTGGAAGGTAGCTGCCCAGCAACACCAGTTCCGGCCCATCGAAATCCTCAATGTGATCACCGATAAACCTTTTACCACTGCAGTTTTCCAGCAGTGCGATCTCAAAATTAACATGCGATTTTAAGGCCGTATACTTTTTTATTTCAAGAATTTCTGACCTTACCGTAAATGACTGGTCTGGTGGAAATGTAAAATTCTCGTAGATGTATTGCATCGAATTGTAGGTCTGGTTGTGTGTTACAGGCGATTCAAAGATAATAAAATACCGGAGAAGTTTAATGCGGCAAAAATAGTATTCATAATTGTCAAATTAAGTGTTGCGTTCATATAAAGGGAATCAGACCTTTATAGCCGGCATGGGTATGCCCTGAGGCGGATATCCCCTCTCTGGCCAACCGCAGCGGTATTAAACAGCAGGTATGTATAGCATTAAAACGAAGTATTTCTTATTGTTGCTGATATTAATTGTCACATCAGGAAAATCTTTCTCCCAATCCTCCGATCCGCAAATTAACAGGATGCTGAAGCAGGTTAGCGGATCAGTAACTTTTTTACAAAGACAATATAATGGCACCAACCTGGTAGCAGAAAAAAAAGTCCGCTCCGGTGAACCCGCTCAGGACTGGCAACTGTCGCTCAAAGCGGGGCCGGTAAAGGGGTGCAGTGATGCAATAGATATTGATGCTACTTTCAGGCTAACAGCAGGGCAGGCCATCTCCACAACTGTGGCGGCAAAATTTGACTTCAGCAACTGGAGTACTGCCAACTATGTACTGGTACCTGCGGCTATTTATAACGGTAACCGTTATCGTTCGATAGGGGCTGGTTATAATCCCGACTATCCCCGTGATATGTATTATAATCCGCAGGTTCCGCTTACCATCTCCAATAATCCCCGTTTATCGATAGAAAAAGAGAAGGCTTCCCTGGTAGAATTACAAACGGGTAATATGGCCACTCCTGCGGTTTGCTTTTTTTCCCCGGCTGATCAAACGGGCTTTATCCTGTTAACAGAACAACAAACAAAGTGGGGCAACAGTGGGGTCACTATTACGGAGAATGCCCATAAGGATCAGTTTTCTTTTGACGTTTCAGCACCTGCCATCCGTAAACTGGCTACCGGTTTCGGTGACTTTCACCCGAGCGGTGACAAAGCCCCTGATTGGAAGACAGGTGATGAAGTATCGCTGCGCTTTCGGTTGTATGTGTTTAAGGCGGTGGATATTCCATCTTTGCTGACAAAATTTATAAAAGTGCGGAAAGATATTTCCGGCACCGCTGCTCCCCGGAACCTGTTGCCCATGAGTAAGCTATTGGAACTGGGAACGGGCATCTGCAGCAGTAATTTTACACAACAACCTATCGGCAATTATTATAAACCGGAAAATAATAATGATTTTCAGCTGGGCTGGGTCAGTGGTATGATCAACACCTATTGTATGTTGTCGCTGAACGATGCGAAAGAACGTAAAAGGGTAGGTGAGGAACTTGATTTTGTGGTGAAAAAGCTACAGGGTAAAAGCGGTTACTTTTATGGAGGTATAAGAACAAACGGAGAAATTATAGCAGAGAAGATGTCGCGGGATTTCCCTGAAGTTCAGGTACTGGTGAGGAAAAATGCGGATGTATTGTTCTGGTTGATGAAGCATCTCCAGTTGTTGAAGGAAAGTGGATATGCGGCCATGATTAACAAGGACTGGGAGGCAGCGGCCCAAAAACTGGCCACCGCTTTTGTAAGAACATGGCAGAAAAATGGTCAGTTTGGCCAGTATGTTGCGCCGGAAACGGGTGATATTGCGGTATTTAACTCCACCGCTGGCGCCATCGCTCCGGCGGGGCTGGTGCTGGCAGCGAGGTATTTTAACAGGCCCGACTGGTTAAAAACAGCAGCAGCTGCTGCCGAATATTATTATCAACGCGATGTGGCGGGACAGGGGCTTAGCGGTGGCGATTGCGGAGATATTTCACAGGATGCCAATTCTGAATCGGCCTTTGGGTTCCTGGAGTCTTTAATGGCATTATATAATGATACAGGAGACCGCAAGTGGTTATCGATGGCTGAAGTGGAGGCCGCCCTTTGCGCTACCTGGACCCTGTCTTATGCGCCGGTGTTTCCACCAACAAGTACCATCGGGAAATTGCAGGCCAATATGACGGGAGCTGTTTGGGCCAGCATACAGAATAAGCACGCAGCGCCGGGCATCTGCACCTCCTCCGGCGATTATCTTTTTAAATTGTTTAGAGCTACCGGAAAACCATTGTATGCTGATTTGATCAGGGACATTCAACATGCGCATGCAGAAGCGGTTAACATGCCCGGACATATTACCACCAATTACCTGGTGGGGTCTTCCATGGAGCGTATTCAGCCCAGCGATGCGGAAGGGAAGGAGAGCATTGGAAATTTTATATACACCCGTAACTCCTGGACAGAAACCAATGGAATGCTGATGGCTCTTGAACTGCCAGGTATTTATGTGATCAGCGACCAATCGAAATATTATGTTTTTGACCACATCACTGCCACCATCATTAAAAAAGAAAACAAGGGACTGGTGATGGAGTTATACAATCCAACGGCCTATGATGCCAGTGTGGCCATTATGTCGGAAACCAGCCAGGAAGCGAAGCATCCCCTGGGTTATGCTGCTTTTCTCCATTGGCCCAAAGTGCCGGTGAAGGCTGGCGGTAAAATCAGGGTACATATTTCAGGAAAAGATATTAAATGGTGAATTTAAAGTAAGATTTTACGCGTGCCCCAAAAGCAAAATCAGCATTGAAAAAAAACGCCTCCGTTCATCAGGAGGCGTTTTTAGTTTTAAACGATGCTCTCACTCACTTTCCTGTTATCATTTTGATATCCCAGCCCTGATTACTGCTACAGGACGAATCAGGAGGTATTTCCCACGAATTGTGGCCTACCGTGTACGAATTACAAACAGTTTTGGAGCAAGGCAGGAAAATGTCGTTAATTTGAATAGCGTGTATATCAGGTACAAGACAATTTAAAAGAAAATGAGGCCAGTTGTAAGCTTTACTGATGGCGTTGTTTGGCTGGTTGCTGCTTTTTTTGATTATTTATTCCGGCAGAGAAAATATGAAAGCGAACAAATATGTAAAAGGTTGCCTGGTATTTTTGGGTGTAATTACATTACTGGTGGTCTTGTTGGTTGGCTGGTTTTGGTGGTCAATGGAGAACAATAAGAAAAGAGCCCGGGAAGACAGTGGGAAATACTCGGCTATTTGTGATACCATCACCGTAATTACAGAGAAACCTGGTCTTGCGCTGGTCCATTTTCGCAACGCCGAAATAGATCAGTTGAAATTTTATATCGTCAGGAATAATAAAATTGTAAAAGATACTATTGTAAATTATAAGATCGCACCTGGTGAGAACTACCTGCACACAGAAATTCCTTTCGTTGTATTTCTAAAAACGGATACCATCATTGTGGAAACTAAACATAACAGCAAAAGGTTTTACCAGGTCACCGGTTTTCATCATTATGCCTATCTCCATTATGGGATGTTTGGCTATCTTGGCAGCCATGAATGCCGTTTGGCAGACAATAACTACCTGGTAAACGGAGAACAGAATGACGGCACACTATTAAAAGAAGAAGGTATGAAGGAGTATATTTTGCCTGAGAAAAAAAATAAATAAATGGCACTACCGCATTCAATTATATTACTAATGAAAATACCCCTGGCAATATTAATGGCTAAAGTTGTAATAATAGCGTCTTGTCACTCCGATGCCACCAACACCCAAAAGAAGCTGGCAGTATTATCTGATCTGCCTATAAGTAGCAGCAAAGCAGGCATTGGACTGATACATTTCAGTCTTAACAAAACCCTTCCGTTATACAAATCGGAAGAGGATGCACAGCCATACGATTCGTTGCGCTTTGTGGAAATAAAAACGGGAGCAAACAAAGGAAAATGTTCTTTTCAGACAAGCTTTTTAAATAAGAAGCTACAGCCTTATACGCTTGATGAAGGGGATACTGATGTTGAAGCACAACAGCACATAAGTATGGGCTTAATACGTTTTGCCCCACAGCTGGTTTTCAGGGTGCTAAGCAAAACTGACAAGGGGGTACAGGTTTTCATCAACGAGCAGACGGGCGAGACAAGTTTTATACCCATTCACCCCGAGAAAGATTTACGGAAAAATACTACCGCTGATACCCACTTTTTCGATCCGAATTTTATTGACGCAAAAATCCCGGATTGGTTCTATTTTGAAACCTGGGAGCAGGCGTTGAAGCGGGCCTGGCAAATCGACTATGACAGGAAAGAACTATTTGACCGGCCGAATGGAAAGAAAATTAAGCCCGATGAAAGTATAGCCATAACAGTAGACTCGGTTCAAAACGACTGGATCAGATTCGTAAGTAAATACGACAACAGGTTTTACGGATGGACGAAATGGAAGGCAGGTGACAGCATTGTAGTGAACATGATATTAAATGGCGGATATGAATAGCATCCGCTTTCTCCGGAGAATTATTTTAAACAATTAAACATATTATCAGCAACAGATCATCAAATGGGCTTTATTCTTTTATTACTTGTCATTTTATTAATCCTTGGAATTATTTCTTTAAAAAAAATAATGAAACCTCTTTCCATTCAGGAAACCTTGTTGATCATCGTGTATGTATTATCCTTTGGTTTGTTTGCCATTGGCATGATGTTGCATGACAAGCAGTATACGGATGCAATAGACCCTATCGATAACTGTTATATCCCATTTGGGGGCAAGCACATCATCAGTTTAATCGTTTATTTCGTCGGGTATCACGTGGCCGCTATTTCCATCTGGATCAAAGGAAGAAAGCTTCCGCCACTTACACTTGTGCTGATGCTGATACTGTTGATGATTGGTTTATTCCTCAACCTGTTGGTGCTGGTGCAGGTGCTGGGACACAATACCCAAAGCATTGATATGTATAAAGGAAACGACGGTGCATTCTTATTTGTATTTACTCCGTTGGTCAGTCTGGTGATTGGTATTTTATTGATCGTAAAAATCCTCAAAGAAGAGCATACCGCCGCAAAAAGCAGGACATTCAAAAATGTTTTCCTTCAAACATGCAATAGCTATCTGGCGCAAAAATTTGATGAAACCATCTGGGCAGTGATATTGTTATTTCCTGCATTTATAGTCATTACACTGGTCCTTATTTTGTTTGGACAAGACTATAATTCGTTGGTAAAAGTATTTACAGATACGACTACCTGGACCTTTTCACAGAAAATGCATCCGCCCGTGCTCGACCATAGGGGGCATTACCTCTGTACGGTAGCCGCCAAGGGAGATCCCCGGATCGTGAAACCATTGAAGATCGGGCAACGGCATGGCAAGCCCATTATTGTGAACAGGCAGTTGCAAATTGCAAATGCATTCGAAGAATTGATAAAAGATATTTCTTCCCCCGGCCATCAGTTTATCCGGCATCAGTACGACAGGTACGGATATAATTTGTCCTTAAAAATCAATACAGGCAGAGCCTCCAATATTACTTACCGGTTGATGAGGCCACTGGAGTGGTTTTTCCTGGTAACACTATATCTTTTTTGTGTAGATCCGGAAGCTAAGATAAAAAAACAGTACAGTTCATGAATCCCCATAAATTGAAAAAGATAGTAGCCATATTCATTATTTTGATGATGGCCATTTCGTGTAATGAATCAGATTTATCTCACGGAAAAGTAGATGACTTGTCGCTCATTCGCGCAGAAGTCAATATCGTTCAGAGCCTGCACGACAAAGGTGATAACCAGATTGTCGTTAGTTTATTTGACGAACAGGGGAAGGCAATTAAGAATGATTCTCTTAAAATATATGTGAATGGTACAGCAGTAAAATATACGGTCAGAAAAGAGCTATATTATACAACCACTACTTATTACTTAAAAGAAAATGCTATTCCTCAGAATAATCAATTTGTTTTTGAAATAGCATTATCCGATGGCAAAAAGATTTTTTTGGCGGAAACTACAGCCTTATCGCTGGTAAATTCTCAAAATATTATCTATTCGGAGAAAGGAGATTTGAGTAAGGATGTTGAAGTGAAATGGAAAGATCTGGAAGGCATAAATTACCTGGAAGTTGGGCGGAGCTTAAAACGCAAGAAAAAGGACGAACCTAACATCACCACCTACGAAGAGCGGGCACCAGATACAATGAAAATTAATTCAACCGGAAATTACGTTATCTCTAAGTCAACCTTTGAGAATGCCGAATATCAGATAAGTGCGTTATCTCTCAAATTCATAGCGAAAAGGGCAGGAAATATGAACCCACTTTTAGTAAAAGGTAGTAGCATTATTATTTATGGAAATATTGAAAGGAGGATATGGTTTGAATAATATAACTTCTTTAGGCATGTCCTCATCAATGATGTAGAGGAATCAGGAAGACAAGGTGCAGGGGGCAGGTTCCATTGCCCCAAGCCCAAACCTCTGGATAATACTGGCCGATTAACCGGGTTGGGGGCCGGATTTTCGGTTAAAGTTTTGTACCGGCAAATTGAGTTTAAATACTTCCGGTATTCGTATTGGCAAGGGCCTGGTGCCAGGTATCCCGGATCACCTGACAAGTATCTGGGTGACAGATTCCTAAAAATTCAGGAAAATTCAGAATCTAATACTATTTTACTGTATGAAAATTCTGATAATCGAAGATGAGACGGAGCTCGCCAAAAGTATTGGTATCTACCTCTCCGGAGAAGGCTACCTATGTGATTATGCTATAACTTTTGCGCAGGCCATAGAAAAAATCAGCCTGTCTGATTACGATTGCATTTTGCTGGACCTGATGCTTCCAGGTGGCAGTGGTTTCACTATTCTTGAAGAACTAAAACGGATGAAGAAATATGATGGGACGATTATCATCTCTGCCAAAAATTCCCTTGATGACAAAATAAGAGGGTTACACATAGGGGCAGACGATTATCTTTCCAAACCATTTCACCTGTCAGAACTTGCCGCCAGAATATACTCACTGATCCGCAGAAGGCAGCTGGGAAACGTTAATATCATAGAGCAGAATGAATTAAGGATAGATGTATTGGGAAAGGAAGTGACTGTTAACGGGCAGCAGTTAGCGCTGACAAAGAAAGAATTTGGATTGTTAATGTATTTCATCAGCAATGCCAACAAGGTGATCTCCAAAGTTGCGCTGGCGGAGCATATTTCAGGAGAGATGACTGCCGTGTTTGATAGTTATGATTTTGTATATGCTCACATTAAAAATTTAAAAAGAAAACTTACTGATGCTGAGTATGGAAATTACCTTAGAACAATATATGGAACTGGTTATAAATGGGAGATATGAGTAAACTGCTCAATTATTCGCTGAATAAAATTATCCTTTGTGCCGGGATTGTGCTGGTGTGCAGCATTCCTATTTATTATTTTGCACTTAGCCATCTTTGGCAATACGAGCTGGGTGAGCATCACGTAAGGGTTACACCCGAAGCCGGCCGGGAAGACAGCTTTTTGATTATTGGAGCCGTAACATTGTTAAGCGCTTTTTTTTTCATTGTGCTCTTAGGTGCATTGATTCTTTTAAATAGGCGGCTATCCAGGCGTATGTGGCAACCATTTTATGAAAGCCTGGAACAAATAAAATCTTTTGATCTGGATGAGCCAAGTAATACCATCTTTCAAAGAACAGGGATCACGGAGTTCGATGAAATGAATGCCAGCCTGCAGAAACTGCTTTCCGCCAACCTGGCTGTCTATAATCAGCAAAAGGAGTTTGCAGATAATGCCTCCCATGAATTACAAACTCCTCTTGCGATCGTACAGTCAAAATTAGATTTGCTATTGCAAAGCAAACAATTGAATGATGATCAGTTTCAGTTGATCGAAGAAGCCCATGCAGCACTATCAAGGGCCAGCCGAATAAATAAAAATCTGTTACTGCTCACTAAGATTGAAAATAGTCAGTTCTCCGAAAGGCAAACCATTGATTTGTCCGGAATACTGGGTGAGCTGCTGGTGCAGTTCGCACCATTCTTTGAGGAAAAGAAGCTGCATGTGTACGCGGACATAAAGACACCGGTAAATATCGAAGGCAACAGGATATTAATAGAAATATTATTTGGCAATTTATTGACAAATGTGATCAGGTACAGTATTTCTCCAGGAGAAATCACGGTATCCTTGTCGCATGATCGATTCTTAATTGCCAATCCCGGAGAAGAATCGCTTCAGGCAGATCAGCTGTTCAAGCGATTCGCTACTGCATCTTCCGCCAACCCTGGTACCGGCCTGGGACTGGCTTTGGTGAAGCAGATCAGCATGCGCTATCAATGGAAAGCATATTATCAATTCCAGGGAAATAACCATACCTTTCAAATTCGCTTCTAACCAGAATAGCCCCCCTTAGTTCAAACATCCCTTTATTCAGCTTGTACCGCACTTGTGAAATGCTCATCTCCCTGTTATTTCGAGATGGGCTGTCAGTACTTTTCACGAAGGCGGCATATCATTATTAATTCCATCTTCTCATTTTTTTGGGTAGGAAAACTTTTTAGAAAAACCTCCGCAGTGGTTTGGATTATTCCGCAATTTAGATTTATATTTACCATAGAAATTCAGAATAAATTCAGTTTTTGTTCAGAATTTCTTCAACATGTGATGCTTTTAGCATCTTTTGTTGGCCTTATCATAAATATTTTTGCCTGACTATTCAGGCAATATTCTTTTTTGGCAAAGCGCCTTGATTCGATTCATGTTTCCCCATATTTGATCAAAGAGGTTGTCTTTTATTTTGTTGCCATAGTTGGTGAAATTCAGTTTAAAGTTGGTAATAAACTGTAGCACCAGCAGTGGACACTATCGTTATTGGGTGAACTGCATCTCACTGAGATTTTTATACAGACCATTATTTACATTTACCAGTTCCTTGTGTGTACCCTCTTCCACGATGGTGCCTTTATCGAGAACGATGATCTTGTCGGCCTGCCGGATGGTAGCGAGGCGATGGGCGATCACGATAGAGGTACGTCCTTCCATGAGTTTGTTGAGAGCATCCTGTACGAGTTTCTCTGATTCGGCATCAAGAGCGGAAGTAGCTTCATCGAGGATGAGAATGCGGGGCGCTTTCAGTACAGCGCGTGCGATGGCGATGCGCTGACGTTGGCCTCCGGACAGCTGAATACCTCTTTCTCCAACAATAGTCTGCAGTCCCAGCGGAAAGCGTTGAATAAATTCCCAGGCATTTGCTTTTTTTGCGGCAGTGGTCAGCTCCTCTTCGGTAGTATCCGGGCGACCGTAGGCGATATTGTCACCGATGGTGCCGCCAAACAGAAATACGTCCTGTGGAACTACTGCCATTTGGGAGCGTAGGGCGGAAAGTGGGATAGACCTGTTTGCACGGTTGTCGAATATAATATTGCCACCTACCGGATCATAGAGACGGAGCAGGAGGGAAACGACGGTACTTTTACCAGCGCCACTAGGTCCTACCAGGGCTATTTTCTGGTTTGCCGCAATATCAAATGACATATCCTGAAGTACGGGTGAGCTTTCGCGGGAAGGGTAGTGGAAAGTAATATTTTCGAAGGAGATATTGCCATGCAGCAGATGTTCGGGTGCAATCGCTTCAACAGGGCTGAGGGGTTCTGCCGGCTCATCAAGTATCTGTAACAGGTTTTCTGTGGCTCCCAAACTTTTTTGAAGTTGCGTATATATTTCAGCCAGTCCACCTATGGAGCTGCCGATGAGTACGGAGTATAATACAAAGGAAAATAGTTGACCCGGGTCTACACCAATAACAGCGCCTCTCCAGATCACGGCGATGAGAGCGCCAAATATGCCCATGATGATAAAGGAGGAAAAAGCTGCTTTATATTTACCGCTTTTCATGCCGATAGCTGCCGCTTCGTTGGTGCGATCCCGGTAGCGTTTCATTTCAAAGAATTCGCTGGCAAAAGCTTTTACGCTGAAAATTCCCTGCAGTGTTTCTTCCACTACGGTATTGGAGGAAGCTATCTGATCCTGCACGTCTTTGGCGAAGTGACGAATAAAGCGTCCGAAGATAACGGTGATGATCACCATAACAGGAAGAATTGCCAGCATGAACAGGGTTAGCTGGATAGAGGTAGTCATCAGCAGGGTAAGTCCGCCAATAATGATGATCAACTGCCGTATAAATTCAGCGAGGGTAGTTGTAAACGTTTCCTGGAGCAACGTGATGTCTGAAGATATCCTGCTGCTCAGTTCTCCTACACGCCTGGTGAGGAAGAAATTCATAGGGAGTTGGATCAGGTGATTGTATACGGTTTGCCGCAGCGTAGATAGTGTTTTTTCAGAAACGTTTACAAAAAGTACGGTGCGGAAGAAGGAGAATATAGCTTGCAATGTAAGGATGCCTAATAGCTGTAATCCAATGATATTGATGGCGTTGGTAAGATGACCTGCTTTGCTGATATCAATAAGGTTACCCAGCATTTTTGGGATAACGAGACTGGCAATACTTGATAGCAGGAGGAATAACATGCCGGTGCTGAATTCAAACCAGTGCGGACGAAGGTATTTAAGTAACCGCGATGCTTGTTTCGTAGCAGATGGCTGCGCTTTTTTAGCAGAATTGCTTTGCTGGAGGATTTTCATTTTTAATCTGGGAGTTTTTTCAACAATAACGATTTTCTTCTTATGGCTCCGGGATAATGATATACTGCGGGCCGGTTTTTACTGACCGTTTGAATACTGCCTATGCTGCTGGTGTATTGGATTTGCGGGTTTGAAATACATTTGTTGACGGGAAACTTTCAATGTTATAAATCCAATATAGTTGTTGTAACATACGGCTGGGTAATCAAAGGGAGCAGTGGCACATAATGAAACAAATATATCGGATTTTGTTATTGGTTGTATTTTTTTCGTGATGAAGTGTGTTATCTTCTTATTAAGCGGTATATGCATATGGTTATTTTATGCAGTTGCAGGTATGTTTCCAAAATGCTTACTGATAGCGCGTTTTGTCTGTCATAGTGTTGTGAATCTGCAATACGTATTTTGTTCTTTCGTTGCCCCGACATGAGTATTTTATTTTGTTGAATTAAATTTGTTTACTAAATTCGATTATCTGATAAGGCCAATAGAAGAATTTATTGTGAGAAAAATGATAGCCCTTAGCACCAAGGAAGCCCTCGGAATTTATAACCCTGAGCCAACAAATCCGCTCAAATTTGATTATGTAAAGTTGCTATACCCTTAGGAAAACTCTTACTACCACACGGAAGTAGTATTGTTAGCTAAATTTTCAATTCAGTCAGTCAGGTTAGCATTCAATTTAATTAAAGTGGAAATTATGGAGCCACTCAAGCGACAGCTATATCTTTCCGGCAGATTTTATTGTCAATATGGGCACCCGCGAATCTGGCAACTGATTGGTAAAATGAAAACTATGTCATACCCGTAAATGCTACTGTCATTAATGCTACTGTCATTATTGCTATGGATAAATTTTTACTCAGATCTTAAGAAAATCCTAAAATGAGCGTTCACATCACTGGATGGTACGTGATATACACGAGACCACGACATGAAAAAAAAGTTGCACTTCAATTATCCGATTCGAACATTGCATATGTTTTACCGACTACACGAATTTTACGTATATGGAAGGACAGAAAAAAATATGTTGATGCACCACTTTTTCCCTCTTATGTATTTGTCTACCTGGAGGATCTGGAAACCTATTACAGGATATTGACACTTGAAGGCGTATTGTATTATGTGAGGGCGGGCAAAGATGTCGCGAAAGTAAATGAGAATGTTATTCACAATATTTGTCTCATCACCAGGGAGGTGAGTGATACAGATATTGAAATATCAGACGACTATTTCCTTCCCGGCAAGCAGGTGATGATCAACGATGGTGTACTCTGTGGCCTGACAGGTGAAATAGTTGAAGTAAGAGGGGAACAGAAAATGCTGGTGAGAATGAGCATGCTCCAGAAAAATATCCTTGTCACAATACCCTGTCAATACCTGGCTGGTATTTCAACCTGACAGATTTTTTGCCAGTGTTTTTAATTCAAACGATAGTAAATAAAGAAAATCCGAAATTAAATCTTTATGTCATTCGCATAAAGCAACTCCGGCATCATTCATTTCAATGCCGGGTAAAATCAACCTGTAACATGCTGAGTATTTTATGATAACGCCACAGCCGGAGAAAGGTTCCCGGACTGGATGATGCAACTTTTCGTAAAGTACTGACTATTTACTACTCATTATTTACCGCCTGTGCGTCATAAATAATGTTAGCAGCGATAGCTTATTTAATACCGATATATATTATCCTGGTACATGGGAAAGCAATTTTATATAGTACCATGTATTGATGAATAAATGTTTTACTAATGGAGAAAATAAACCTTTTTTGTTTGCCATTTGCAGGTGGAAGCAGATATTCTTACAGGTTGTATGAAGATAACGTACCTGCTTTTATCAATATAATTCCGCTGGAATACCCAGGCAGGGGAACCAGAATGAGAGAGCCGCTGATGGAAGATATTGACGAATTATTACAGGACTTGTATCTCCAGATAAAGGATAAACTGGATCAGGCGGAATATGCTATTTATGGCCACAGTATGGGAGGACTTATGTCCTGTCTGCTTGCCAGAAGAGTTATCGAGAAAGGGCGTAAGCCTCCTCGCCACCTCTTTGTAACAGGTACTACCGGGCCATCTGCTACTTCAAGGACAGAGAAAAAACGACACCTGTTGGGTAAGGAAGCTTTTATAGAAGAAGTGAGGAATCTCAACGGCAGTCCCGATGAAATTTTGCAAAACGATGAACTGTTAAGCTATATCGAGCCAATCCTTAGAGCAGATTTCAAAGTAACAGAAAATTACATTCATGCCTCCGCCGAATCATTGGATATCCCAATTACAGTAATCACTGGTACGCGGGAAGACATGAAGCTGGAAGATATTCAACTATGGCAGAAGGAAACTAAAGCCCCTGTTGACTTCAGGCGTATGCCCGGACATCATTTCTTTATATATAAATACCCCTTCGAAATCATACAGATCATTGCTAAAAAATTACTTGTTCATTCCAAATCATAATCTTTATGAGTGACAAAAAAGTATATTTAAAACCAAACGTAGTATTGGAACCCTTATTTGACAGATGGTATGCATGGAGCCACCTGATTTCACCCGCAACGGCCGCTATGAATACGGTAGGAAGGCACCTTACCATCATGGATTCCTACCTGGATGATCCTAATATTCACGCAGAAGCAGTGCTCAATCCGAAAATGAAGGGCGGTCCGTTTATGGACCTTGGTGGTGGCCGCGTAGAAGAAGTGGAAACATTGAAGGCTACTATTCTGAAACGGCAGGAAAAAACCATACAGTTTGCAAAGGCTGTTAAGGAACTCGACAGAATACTGGTTGCAGAAGCCAAAGGTTTTGGACTGGAAGGGCTGTATGATAAAGTGCCTGAGATCCTGAAAGGATATGTGGAACTCTATTATGATCGCAACAACAATGCAGACTTCCGCTTCTTTGAATCACTGCTGTATAAAAGTGACTTCTATAATGAGAGTGCGCAAAGTGTGGCCCTGTGGCTTACCGATAATGACCATCGTCCATTCTGTCTTAGCACCCCACGCCTCGATGAGGCTGATGTGCTGCACCTGGCGATCCCTTTTGCCCACTCAGGTATTGATCACCTGTCTGCTATGAAGAGAAGGGCGCGCCCGCTGTCTGAAATAAAAAGTATCATGGGAATCACCGCTGACCAGGAAGCTTTATTCGAAACCTTTTTTACCGAAACACCACCGCCACCTTATAAAAAATATACCGGCGACAAGATCCGCATGCGCTATTTTGGTCATGCCTGTATCCTCGTGGAAACAAAAGATGTAAGTATCCTTGTGGACCCGCTGATCAGTTATTATGGTTATGATACAGACATAGAACATTTCTCTGACGCAGATCTTCCGGATGTAATCGACTATGTGCTCATCACACATAATCACCAGGATCACATCCTGTTTGAAACCCTGCTGCCGTTGCGTCACAAGATCAGGAATCTGATCGTACCGCGTACATGCAGTGGTAAAATGGAAGATCCGGATCTGAAGCAGATGTTTAATAACATTGGCTTCCGCAATGTGTTTGCGATGGATGAAATGGAAACTATCGAATTTACTGACAGTACCATTACTGCGCTGCCATTTACCGGTGAACACAGTGATCTGAACATCCTTACAAAATCCTGCTACCTCGTGCAGATCAGTGGTTTCAAATTATTGTTCCTGGCTGATTCCCGGATTGTGGAGTCTGCATTGTACAAACATATTCATGCGCAAATTGGTGATGTGGATGTATTATTCCTCGGCATGGAATGCGATGGTGCACCACTTACATGGCTCTATGGTCCATTGATCACCAAAAAGCTAACCAGGGATCAGGATGGCAGCCGCAGGCTCGCCGGATCTGATTGTGCAAAAGGCATGGCGCTTATTAATATTTTTAATCCTAAGGAAGCATATGTGTATGCCATGGGGATGGAGCCCTGGCTGGAATTCATCAGTAGCATCAAATACACAGATGAATCAAACCCTATTATTCAATCAAATAAACTGGTAGAACTCTGCCAGGCCAAAGGTATTATTGCCGAACGTCTTTATGGGGAGAAGGAACTGTTATACGACAGAAAAGAAGAACTTGTAAGCTAACAGCAATAGTTCCTGTTTTCCCCGATTGATTTTTCCTGACATTAATGACGCATTTTTCCGCCGTGTATAAATGCGATAGACCTGTTCTGTATCCGATACCGGATACGGAATAGGCATCGTATTTTCTGAACCTCAACCTCCTCTAATATTAAATACAAACTGAAAATATGAGCACGAAACAGATCCCTGAAACTGTAACGGAACTATTGGTAAGGCTAATGGATATAAAAGATAAAGGCGTTACTTTTATTACTTCCGGAAGCAGGGAGGAATTCCTCTCTTATCATGAACTCTACACTACTGCCATATGCTGGTTATCACATCTGCAGGAGAAAGGTGTGCAACCTGGTGATGAGCTTGTATTACAGGTAGAAGACAATAAAATCTTTCTCGGTATTTTCTGGGCTTGTATTTTAGGAGGCATTATACCCGTGCCTGTTGCGGTTAATTTTCAGGGAGAAAATGCGCAGAAGCTTTTTAAGATCAGGGAGTTCCTGAACAATCCTTATTTGTTTATTGCCCGCAGCCATTTTGATAAACTGACCGCTGAACCGGCAGCTAAGGAAAACAGTGAACGTTTCAGTAAAGTGTTTTTTACAGAGGACCTGCAACTGGCAGCAGGTGAAGGAATATTGTTTCCTGCCACTCCCGATACCATTGCTTTTCTGCAATTTTCGTCCGGCTCCACCGGAGAACCCAAAGGGGTGGTACTTAAACACAGTAATCTCATAGATAATATTTTTTCGGCACTCTCTGCACATGGCGTTACCAATAAAGACAGCCACCTGAGCTGGATGCCGCTTACCCATGATATGGGCTTAATTGGTTTTCACCTGTATCCGTTGGGTGCCGGCGTGAACCATTTCATCATGCCAACAGACCTGTTTATCAGGCATCCACTGTTGTGGTGGCAAAAGGTTTCAGATCATCGTGTTACCATCACCTGTTCTCCCAATTTTGGCTACCGGTATTACCTCAACCAGTTTACACCAGATAAGGTGAAGGATTTTGATCTCTCGCGAGTGCGTGTGGTCTTTAATGGGGCAGAGCCTATATCTGCTGACCTGTGCCGGGAGTTCCTGGCAGCGTTGGCACCATATAAACTGCACCCTGATGCCTTGCACCCGGTGTATGGCATGGCGGAGGCTACGCTGGAAATCACCTTTCCCCGTTTCTCTCCCAGAGTGCAATCAGTAGGTATCCCCAGGAATTACCTGACTATCGGGCGTTGTGTTACGGCAAAGGGAGTAATACAGTCACGACAGACCAAAGGCGTTGTGGAGGTAGTGAATGTAGGTACAGCCATCGATGGTATGGAGATCAGGATCACCAATGAAAAGGGAACAGTCCTGCAGGAAGGATTTGTAGGCGTAATCTGGATCCGTGGTAAAAGTGTAACAGGCCGGTATTACAATAATGAAGCTGCTACGAGTGCCATCATCAGAAAGGATGGCTGGCTCAATACGGGGGATACGGGTTTTATGCTGGACAACTGTTTGTATGTAACAGGTAGAGTAAAAGATATCATTATCGTAAATGGTATGAACATTTACCCACATGATATTGAACAGTCGGTTGAGGTCCTGGATGGCATTGAAACCGGTAAGGTAGTAGCGTGTGGAATTCCGGATGAAGAGAACGGATCTGAATTTATTGTGATGTTTGTGCTGCACAAATCTTCCATTGAGAAGTTTCTGCCACAGGCAAAAATAATCAAACGTTTTGTTGCTTCCAATCTCGGCCTGGAAGTAAAACATATACTACCTGTACGAAAGATACCTAAAACTACCAGTGGAAAAATAAAACGTTACCTTTTTGCAGAAGACTATCGCAAAGGACTATACGAAGATGCCATAGCAGAAATGGCAGCCGCCGAAGCATCGGTGGTAGTGCCGCCAACAGCTGCGTCATTGCCCGCTTCACCGGCGAAGGAAACAATTGTTCCCGCAGACGCGCAGGTGGCAGCAGGCATCCGTATATGGTTGCAGCAATGGTTACAACGCCGGCTGCGGCTTACGTCCGAAGACCTGGCTACCGGCAGTACTTTCCGGGAATATGGACTTACTTCCATGTTGGCCGTTTCGCTGGCAAAGGACCTTGAAACATTTCTCGGTATACCGGTAGATAATACGGTTGTTTTTAACTTCCCTACCATTGAAGCATTGGTGGCTCATTTTTCCGGCAGGGAAGGGGTAACGCCACAGCCTTATACTGCATTTTACAGCGGCCCGCAACAGGGCAGCAAACCAGCAGATAACCGCATAGCTATTGTGGGGATGGGATGCCGGTTCCCGGGCGGAGCAAATAATCCGGAAGCATTCTGGCAGCTGCTGGCAGCTGGTGGTAATGCCATCAGCATTGTACCGGAAGACCGCTGGGATGCTAATGCCTATTATGACGGGGACGAAGATGCACCAGGAAAAATGTATACGCGTCACGGTGGTTTTATTGATCAGCCGGGGGCATTTGATCCGCTATTCTTCGGCATCTCACCGAAGGAAGCATGTGGAATGGATCCGCAGCAGCGTTTGCTGCTGGAAGTATGCTGGGAAGCCCTGGAACATTCGGGTATGCAGCCATCCAGATTAAGAGGCAGCAATACAGGTGTCTTTATTGGTATGGGTTCAGATGATTACCAGTATATAATCAATAAGCAGCTGGACAACACTTACTTTGAAGATGCGCTTACGGGTCTGGGAGTGGAACGGAGCATCGCCGCAGGCAGGATTGCCTACCTGCTGGACTTTCACGGCCCCGTGCTGCAAATGGATACGGCCTGCTCTTCTTCATTGCTGGGTGTGCACCAGGCCTGCACCAGCCTGTTACAGGGAGAATGTTCTATGGCACTGGCAGGTGGTGTAAACCTGATGCTCTCCCCTGATACCACGGTTAAGTTATGCCGGATCAAGGCATTATCACCTGACGGTCTTTGCAAAACATTTGATGATAACGCCAACGGCTATGTGAGAGGAGAAGGAGCAGGTATCATTGTACTGAAAAGACTGGCGGATGCCATCACAGACAACGATAATATTCTGGCTGTGATCAATGGATCTGCGGTAAATCATGATGGCCTGAGTAACGGGCTTACGGCTCCCAATGGACAGGCACAGCAACAGTTAATAAGCAAGGCGCTGCACCAGGCAGGTATTGCGCCAGCCTCTATACAATACGTGGAAACACATGGAACAGGTACACCACTGGGCGATCCGGTGGAGGTACAGGCGCTGCATGCAGTGTATGGAAATGGCAGGGAAGCCTCGCAACCGCTGATGATCGGCGCGGTGAAAACCAACATCGGCCACCTCGAAGCAGCTGCAGGCATCGCCGGCCTCATAAAAACAGTGCTCTGTCTGCAACATAAACAGATCCCTGCGAGTCTGCACTTTAATACGCCCAATCATCTCATCCCCTGGCAGGATATACCCGTACAGGTAGTGAATAGCCTTACTCCCTGGAATACGACAGGTGGCAGCAGGTATGCTGCGGTCAGTTCATTCGGCCTGAGTGGTACCAATGTACACCTGATCCTGGAAGAACAGCCACCGTTTGCTCCCGTAGCCCGGGATACAACAGCGTTGCTGCCATCTTTCCCGGTATTGTTATCAGCCAAAACTTTGCCTGCTCTGAAGGCGGCGGCCATACAATATATTCAGCTGTTCCGCGAAACAAAGGCTTTGCTGCCGGATATAGCGTATAACACCGCTATTTCACGTGATGCGTTACAACATCGTATAGCCTTTGCCGTAAGAACGCCTGACGAAGCGCTGCCCCTGTTGGAAGCCTTCGTAAATGAAGGCGAAAGTGAAGGGCTGGTGCAGGGTAATAACCGGCCGGAGCCAGGGAGGATTGTATGGTTGTTTACAGGAGGCGGCTCCCAGTATTGGGGCATGGGCAGAGAACTATATGAACATAATCCGGTATTCCGCAGCGTGATCGATCATTGCGATGTTTTCCTGGAAAGCAAATGGGGCTTTAGTCTGACCCACCTGTTATACAGGATTGACCAGGAGGAAGGTAACAGGATATTGCTGGAAATGACCTATTTCCAGCCGGCATTATTTGCCGTTTCCTGTGCATTGGCTGCAATGTGGAAATCGTGGGGTATCCTACCGGATATTGTAGCCGGACATAGTGTAGGTGAATATGCTGCGGCCTGTGTGGCCGGTGTATTCAGCCTGGAGGACGGTCTTACACTGGTAACAGAAAGATCCCGTCTCATGCAGGCGGTGGAGGAACCCGGCGCTATGGCCACCGTATTCAGCACACCAGCGGTGGTCGCGGAAGCTATCAGACCATATGGCAATGAGCTTTCTATTGCAGCCATCAATGGACCGCTGCTGACTGTTATCTCAGGCCGAAAAGAGACAGTAAGAACAGCACTCCGTGCATTGGAGCAGGATGGTATCGAGGGCAGGGAGCTGCACATCTCACATGCTTCCCACTCACCACTGATGCAACCGGTATTGCCTGTCTTCAGAAAAACCGCTGCAAACATCACCTATCATAAACCCTTACTACACCTGGTTTCCAACGTTACCGGCCAGGTGATCACAGACGAGATTACTCATGCCGATTACTGGTGTAACCACATCGTAATGCCGGTGCAGTTTTCCGCCACGCTGGAAACGATCCGCGCTATGGAGGGGAGTATTATAATGGAGCTGGGACCACAATCGCACCTCCTGTCGATGGTGCATCTCACCGAAGCATATGATGCACATAGCCTGCTGCCGTCTATGCGTCGTGAACACAGCTCCTGGACCGTTACCCTGCAAAGTCTCATGGCGTTGCATGTAAAGGGAGTACCTGTAAAATGGGAAGCATTTTACGGAGATCATGACTATGCACGTGTGGCATTACCGCTTTATCCGTTCCAGCGTTCGCATTACTGGATAAATGCAGGTGCCCCGTTGCCATTGGTAACTGCTGCATCTCCCGATAGTAAGCCGGCACCGGTGTTCCGTGCAGCAGGTGGTCATGCGGAGATATTGGCATTCCTCAGCAGCGCACTGGCAAAGGCGCTGAAGATGCAACCTGCTGAGATAGACGTGCATACTAACCTGTTATTGCTGGGGGCAGACTCCCTGGTATTAAGCGGCATGTTACGCACCATAGAAAAGCATTACGGCCTTAAGCTCGCCATCAAGGAATTGTTTGGTAAACTATCCACCCTATCACATGTAGCTGAATATATTGGCGCTCATGCAGTCAACCTGCCACCGGCAACGCCTGTA
Organism: Chitinophaga sp. RAB17; assembly: GCF_052114225.1. NCBI lineage: Bacteria > Pseudomonadati > Bacteroidota > Chitinophagia > Chitinophagales > Chitinophagaceae > Chitinophaga > Chitinophaga sp. RAB17. Next base: position 678,276 of record NZ_JBFREI010000006.1, read on the forward strand.
TCCATACATGATATTGCTACAGGGAAAATGCCGCTGCAAGAACTCTCCGCTGCAACAGGTGGGGCTGTCGGTGCTGATGAGCTGGATCCTTTTCTCATCATGCAACGGCAGTTTGATATCATGGCGCAACAGTTCCAGTGGTTATCACAACATTACAGGAATGGCAGGGGAGGTACACTACCAGAAACGCCATTGCCGCAAAAACAGGAACCTTTACATCCTGTGCCACCAAAGGATCCGATGTACCGGATACCCACCAACGGCCATACTGCAAATGCTGTCAGGGAAATAATGGCAACAGATACGCTGGCAGAAAAGCTGCCTGTATATAGTAATACACCCCTCACTTTATCTTTCAGTCAGGAACGCCTCTGGCTTATAGACCAGCTGGAAGGCAGTGTGCAGTACAATGAACGCGCCGTTTACCGGCTAAAGGGCGCGCTGGATACCGCCGCTCTTTCTGCGGCCCTGCAGCATATCGTAAACAGACATGAAGTGATCAGGACCGTGATAGAGGAGGTAGACGGAAAGGCATCTCCGCGTTTGCTGAAGAAAGACAGCTGGCAGCTGGATATCATAACCGATTATTCCCTGCTGAGAGATACCGTTGCGTTGGAGACATGCATCTCCGGATTAATTCACCGGCCTTTTGATCTGTCTTCAGAACATCTGCTGCGGGCGCACGTGATACGGCTGTCTGCTACAGAACAAGTATTGGTGTTGATCATGCATCATATTGCCATGGATGGCTGGTCTGTTAATATCCTCTTCAATGAAATGATAGAAGGATATACCGCCTTTACGGAAGGCCGCCGGCCACACCTTGCGCCACTGCCTATGCAATACCGCGACTATGCCCATTGGCAGCGTGAATACCTGGCAGGTCCGCTGCTTGCACAGGAGTTGGACTATTGGAGGAACAGGCTTTCCGGCGCCATGCAGTTAAACCTTCCGGTGGATTTTGCACGTCCCGCTTTCCAGAGTACACGTGGTACCAAACAGCTTTTCCGTATTAATAAAGCACTCACCGGCCAGTTACGTCAGCTATCAGCACAACAGGGTGCTACGTTGTTCATGACACTGGTGGCTGCCTTTAAAGTATTATTATACCGTTATACCGGACAGGAAGATATCAGCGTAGGTACTTCCATTGCCGGCAGAACAAGAGAGGATGTAGAAGGCCTCATAGGGCTCTTTATCAATACCCTGGTATTGCGTAGTAACCTGGGTAGTGATCCGGCTTTTACCACCTTTCTGCAGCAGGTGAAACAAACTACGCTGGATGCGTATGATCACCAGGAAGTGCCATTCGAAAAAGTGGTGGAAGCAGTGGAAAAAGAAAGGGATATCAGCCGTACACCAGTATTCCAGGCAATGTTTGAACTATTCAATACGGCTACACAACCATGCCTGAGCTTTGGTGAGGTAGCCGTGGAAAGACAAAATCCGCCGCACCAGACCACCCTGTTTGATATCAGCTTCTGCTTCCGGGAAGATGAAGAAGGGCTGGATGGTTATGTGGAATATTGCACAGACCTCTTCAACGACGTTACCATTACCAGGATGATCAGCCATTACGAACAGCTGCTCCAGCTGATCACACAGGCGCCCGCTTCCAGGATCACCTCCCTGCGTATGTTACCCGCCGAAGAAGAACAACAATTACTTTCTGCATTTAATAATAACGTGGTCGCCTATCCGCATACCAGTAACCTGGTAGCATTGTTCAGCGGTCATGCTGTCAAAACACCGGATGCCACTGCATTGGTATTTGAAAATACACGTATCACTTATCGCGAACTGGATCAACGTTCCAACCAGCTGGCAGCCTGGCTGCGCAGTAAAGGAGTTACCAGGGATACGCTGGTTCCCTTGTGTATAGAGCGTTCTCCTGCGATGGTGATCGCTGTACTGGGCATTATGAAGGCCGGCGGTGCATACGTGCCGGTAGACCCGACTTACCCGGTAGAAAGGATCACCTACATGCTGCAGGATACCAGCGCTCAAATACTCGTAACCAGTGATGCCTGCCTGCAAAAGACAGGGAAGTTGCCTGGTATGGATATCATCTCATTGGATGGTGACAGCAGTATCATTGCCCGGCAGTCTGTAGCAGCAATACCGCACGAGATATCTCCCGGTGATCTTGCCTACGTGATTTATACTTCCGGTTCCACCGGCCAGCCAAAAGGGGTAATGATAGAGCATACAGGTATGCTCAATCATCTCTATGCTAAAATTAATGACTTACGTATCACAGATACATCTGTGATTGCCTATACAGCAGCGTTTACCTTTGATATTTCTGTATGGCAAATGTTTGCGGCACTTTTATGCGGCGGTACTACCATTATCTATACTGATACGCTGATTTTAAATCCGGCGGCGCTGATGACGGACGTAGACAGGCGCGGAGTGACTATCCTTGAACTGGTACCTTCCTACCTGGGAGTGGTATTACAGGAAAATGTACCGGTGGTGCTGACTTCACTGGAGTTCCTGTTGGTAACAGGAGAAACTGTCAGCAGACACCTGCTGGCACAGTGGTTTAAACGTTACGCTAATATTCCTGTTGTAAATGCTTACGGTCCCACGGAAGCATCTGATGATATCTGTCATTACATCATGCATGAAACGCCGGCACGCAATAGTGTGCCTCTGGGCTCTCCGGTACAGAACCTGCAGTTGTATGTAGTGGACCAGCAGCTGCAATTATGCCCGGTGGGCGTGCCTGGAGAGATCTGTGTTTCCGGTATCGGGGTAGCCAGGGGATACCTTAACCGTGCTGCACTTACCGCAGAGAAATTTATCAGCAATCCATTCCCTGCAGGTGGCCGTCTTTACAAAACCGGTGATCTTGGCCGGTGGCTTCCTGATGGTAACATGGAATACCTGGGACGTATTGACGAACAGGTGAAGATCCGTGGTTACCGTATAGAGTTGGGTGAAATAGAAAGTGCACTGCAGCAGTATGCTGGTGTAAACCAGGCTGTGGTAGCCGTAAAAGCAGACGATCAAGGTAACAAGGTGCTCATTGGCTATATTGTACCGGATGCTGCTTTCAATGAGGCGGGCGCGCTTGTTTACCTGAAAGATATCCTTCCGGAATATATGGTGCCGGCATTGCTGATCACTATCCCGAATATCCCACTGGCAGCCAATGGTAAGATAGACCGGCGTGCCTTGCCAGATCCCGACACATCTGCACTATCCACTACCGAATATGTGGTGCCACGCAATGAAACAGAGTTGGTGCTGGCCGGTATGTGGCAGGAACTGCTGGACATACCACGGGTAGGCATATACGATAATTTCTTCCGTTTGGGAGGGCACTCACTGCTGGGCATGCGTATGATTTCCGGCCTGCGTAAAAAGTTGCAGGTAGAAATTGTACTGAAATCTGTGTTCCAATATCCGACAATTGCGGAACTGGCATTACACCTGCGTGAACAGCAGCGTGGGGAACTGTTGCCAGCAGTAGAAGCGTTGGAAAGACCGGCACGTATACCGTTATCGTATAGCCAGGAACGTTTGTGGTTCATTGATCAGCTGGAAGGCAGTGTGCAATACCATATGCCGGGAGTATTCAAACTTACAGGTGTTCCTGATATCACCTTGCTGGAACGTTGCCTGCAGGCAGTTATCAACCGCCATGAAGTACTGCGTTCTGTAATCCTGCAGGAGCAGGAGCATCCTTACCAGGTAGTGCAGGAAAGGGATGGCTGGAAACTGACGGTGGTGGATGACCATACACTTAAAACAGATCCTGCTGCACTCGAAGCATTTATTACCTCGCTGGTGTTCAAACCCTTTGACCTGGCGAAGGATCATATGATCCGTGCCCAGCTGATCCGGCTGGCAGACAATGAACATATCATTGTGTTCACGATCCACCATATTGTAGGAGACGCCTGGACCCTGCCTATCCTGATCAGGGAAATATCAGACCTCTACACCAGTGATATCGAAGCACGCATTGCGGCCATGCCGCCATTGCCTATTCAGTATGCGGACTACGCTATCTGGCAGCGTACCTACATTGCAGGTGCAGTATTGAACCGTCACCTGTCTTACTGGGAAGAAAAATTATCGGGGCTGGAATCATTGAACCTGCCTACCGACTTTATGCGTCCGGCAATACAAAGTATCCGTGGCGCCAAGAAGACATTCCGCCTGAGCCGCCAGCTGCGCGACCAATGGCAGGTACTGGCAGATCAGCAGCAAACAACATTGTTCATGGCGCTGCTCTCTGCCTTTAAAGTATTACTATACCGTTACAGCAGGCAGGAAGATATTTGTGTAGGTACTTCCGTTGCAGGGAGAACACGGGAGGAGACAGAAGGCCTCATCGGTTTCTTTGTAAATACACTTGCACTGCGAAGTGATCTGGGTAGTGCGCCTTCCTTTATATCGTTGCTCCAGCAGGTAAAACAAACCACGCTGGATGCTTATGAGCACCAGGAAGTTCCGTTTGAAAAAGTAGTGGAAGTGGTAGAGAAGGATAGGGATATGAGCCGCACCTCTATTTTCCAGGTGATGTTTGAACTCTTCAACACCCCGCAGGCGCCGGACCTCAGCCTTGCTAACCTGCATCTCTCCCAGCTTCCGGTAGAACATATTACTACCCTGTTTGACCTTAGCTTTTGTTTTGAAGAAGATGAAAATGGACTGAACGGGTATGTAGAATATTGTGTGGACCTGTTTACAGAAGATACTATTGTGCGGATGATCGCGCATTATGAACACCTGTTATGGTCTATTCTGCAGGCGCCTGCAAAACCACTGAGTGCTTTCTCCATGTTAAGCAGGGAAGAAGAGCAGCAGCTGCTGGTGACCTTCAATGATAACGCCGTTGATTATCCAAGGGATAAAACATTGCTCAGCCTGTTCCACGAGCAGGCGTTGCGTACACCGGATGCGACAGCCATCTTGTTTGGGAACACCCGTGTTTCTTATCGGGAACTCGATGAGCGATCTAGCCAGCTGGCACACTACTTTTATAGCAAAGGTATCCGTGATGAAGCGCTCGTACCTGTTTGTATAGAACGGTCGCCGGAGATGCTCGTTGCCATTTTAGCAGTGATGAAAGCTGGTGGTGCGTATGTACCGGTAGATCCGGCCTACCCGGCAGAAAGGATTGCCTATATGCTGGAAGACTGTAGTGCAAAGGTGCTGGTAACGAGTACGTATACACGTGAACGGTTACAACTGCCCGAACAGGTAGAGGTGCTGGAAACCAATGGTGCCGATGTACTGGGAGCAGCGCTGCCAGCTACACCGCCGGAGGTGGCTGTTACACCAGCCAGCCTGGCCTATCTCATTTATACTTCCGGTTCTACCGGCAGACCCAAAGGGGTGATGATTGAACATGGCGGTATGCTTAATCACCTGTATGCAAAGATCAATGACCTTAAAATGGACGCTTCTACCGTGCTTGCCTATACGGCGTCCTATACTTTCGATATTTCTGTATGGCAGATGTTCGCAGCATTAATACATGGCGGGCATTGTGTTATTTACGGGGAAGACCTCATCCTTGATCCATCTAACCTGATACGTGCGGTAGACAGGGATCGGGTGACCATACTGGAGCTTGTACCTTCTTATCTCTTCACCGTATTACAGGAAGAAACAGGGGTATCGCTTAGCCACCTGCAATACTTGCTGGTAACGGGTGAGGTGATCCATCAGCATGTGCTGGCGCAATGGTTCCGCCATCCGTTATTTGGTCGTATTCCGGTAGTTAACGCCTATGGCCCTACGGAGGCTTCCGATGATATCTGCCATTACCTGATGAATGAAACGCCGGCGCGTATCAATGTACCGCTTGGTAAACCGGTACAGAACCTGCACATCTATATCCTGGATCATTCGTTGCAACTGTGCCCGGTAGGCGTTGTGGGTGAAATATGTGTATCAGGGATAGGTGTAGGCCGTGGTTATCTCGGGCAGCCTGCTTTGACAGCAGAGCGTTTTATCAAAGATCCTTTCAGCACAGATCCTACTGCACGTATTTATCGCACGGGCGATCTGGGCCGCTGGCTGCCTGATGGTAATATTGAATGCCTCGGCAGGATAGACGACCAGGTCAAGGTGCGTGGTTACAGGATTGAACTGGGTGAAATAGAAAATGTACTACAGCAGAGCGAACTGGTAAACCTGGCGGTAGTACTGGTGAAAACAGATGGTAACTCCAAGAGTCTTGCCAGCTATTATGTGCCGGATCAACAGGCGCTGAGACGAACAGAACAAACCCTTTACCTGAAACAGGCAGAGGACTGGCATGAGCTGTGGGAAGCAGAATATAATACTACACAGGAAGAAGGGATATCACCGGATGAGTTTAACCTCACCGGATGGAATGATACCTTCACCGGTAAAGCTATCCCGGAAGAAGATATGCAGAAGTGGCTGGATGATATTGTGCGGGTGATCTTATCTGAAAAACCAAAACAGGTACTGGAGATAGGCTGTGGTGCCGGGTTGATCTATTATCAGCTGGCGCCGCATATCAGCAAATATACCGGTGCGGATTTTTCCAGCGTATCCGTGGGACAGATCCGCAGCAGGATCAGCAGGGGAGAAAGGGAGTTCCCGGAAACCGTGCTGAAAGTAGCTGCCGCGCATGAAGTAAAACTGGACGAAGGTGAATGGGTAGACCTTGTGGTGATCAACTCCGTGGTACAATATTTCCCGGGCGAACAATACCTGAGTGGAGTGCTGGCTAACAGCATCGGCTATATGAAAAATGGTGGACGTATCGTGATAGGGGATGTGAGAGACCATCGTTTGCTGAAAGCACTGAAAAGCCGGTTGTCCTTGGGTAAGTTCCAGGAGAGGGCCGGCAAGCGGGAGTTTGCATGGGGAGTAGATATGGAAATGCTGAAGGAAGAAGAACTATGTTTCTCACCGGAATATTTTTATAACCTGAAAGATATTTATCCGCAGATCACACATGTGGATATTCAACTCAAACAGGGTGGTTACATTAATGAACTAACGCTGTACCGTTATACCGTAGTGATCTATGTAGGTATTGAAAAGCCAGTGGCTACACCACCATGGCAATCATGGGATACTTTAACAGATCTGCAGCCGGTAATAGCACAACTGCGTGCACGCGTTCCTGTTATAGCATTGAAGGATATGCCTAACCCACGCCTGTGGAAGGAAATTCAGCTGGAACGTGGCCTGAAGGAGCCGGCCGTGATCACCGTACGTGATCTTGCCGGTTATATTGAACATCCCGACACCCAGGCAGTGGCTATCAATGAACTGCTGCAGGTAGCTGAAGACAACGGATACCATTTCCGTTACCAGCTCGATGAAAATCCATTTAAGATAAACCTGCTGCTAGAGCAGGTGCCGCAGGATGCTTTTGTTACCGGGGTATATGCAGATGGAGATCATGCACCATTTGCACCTACCACCAACATCCCTTTGTATGGCGATGTGTGTGAACAGCTGGAACAGGAGATCCGCAGCAGCCTGTTGAAAAGGCTGCCGGAATATATGGTGCCATCTATATTTGTGCCGCTCCAATATCTCCCTTTAACGGCCAACGGCAAAATAGACCGTAAGTTCCTTAGTCACCGCGAAGATCTGCATCGCAAAAGTATGATCAATTACCAGGCACCGGTAACGGACCTGGAGGTACAGCTGGCCGCCATCTGGCAGGTGCTGCTGGGAGCAGATCGTATAGGCGTGCACGATAACTTCTTTGAATCCGGCGGCCACTCCTTGCTGGCTACCCGGGTGGTATCTGCTATCCGTAAGGATATGCAGGTGGAACTGACCGTGAAGGATTTCTTCCTCTATCCAACTATTGCACGGCTGGCGGTGTATATCCGCGAGAAAGCCAGCGGACCGGTATTGCCACCGATAAAAACAGGACTAAGAACCAGCGAAATACCTTTATCTTTTGGACAGGAGCGCCTTTGGTTTATTGACAGCCTGGAAGGCAGTGCGCACTATCACCTGCCTGCTGTATTCCGTCTGAAAGGAAACCTGAACTTAACCGCTTTGTCTGATGCACTCCGCGCAATTGTAAACAGGCATGAAGCACTCCGTACCGTGATCCTGCAAACAGCCACCAACGCCTGCCAGCAGATAATGCCGACAGATGGCTGGCAGCTGCAGATCATGGATGAGCCACTGCTCAGGGAAGATGCGGCTGCACTGCAAACCACCATCACATCACTCATTGCCGCACCATTCAATCTCTCGGCAGATTATATGATACGTGCTACCGTTATTACACAGGCTGACGGTGAATACCTGTTAGTAGTAGTGATGCACCACATCGCCTCCGATGGCTGGACAGTAGGGATCATTGTCCGGGAACTGGAAGAATTGTATGCAGCGTATAGTAGTAACCGTGAGCCGCAACTCAGCACATTACCGGTACAGTATGCAGACTATGCTATCTGGCAGCGTAAACATCTGTCCGGAGAAATATTTACCCGGCAGCTGCAATACTGGAAAGATAAACTCGATGGGGTAACTGCCCTTAACATACCAACAGATTTTGCACGTCCGAATATCCAGAGCATTCGTGGTGCTACTAAGTACTTCAGGCTGGAACCTGCACTCATAGCGCCGTTGCAGGCATTGTCGCTGGAACAGGGTACCACGCTGTTTATGACGCTGCTCACCGCACTTAAAGTATTGCTGTACCGCTACAGCGGTCAGGATGACATTTGCGTCGGTACACCTATCGCAGGTAGAACACAACAGGAAACAGAAGGACTGGCAGGCTTCTTTGTAAATACATTGGCGCTGCGCAGTGACCTCAGTAATAACCCGCCGTTTACTACCTTCCTGCAGCAAGTGAAACAAACCATGTTGGGCGCCTACGACAACCAGGATATTCCATTTGAAAGAGTAGTAGAAGTAGTAGGAAGGGAAAGGGATATGAGCAGAAGCCCGTTGTTCCAGGTGGTATTTGCCTACCAGAATACCCCTGATGCCGGAGATATGAGCCTGGGTGATGTAACAGTCATCCCACAGCAGGTAGAAAATACTACTGCCAAATTTGACCTCACTTTTATCCTGCAGGAAAATGCAGATGGCATTGTTGCCGACCTGGAATATTGTGTAGACCTGTTCGAAGCAGCTACCATAGAAAGGTTGATCAGTCATTTCCGCCAGTTGCTGCTGTCTGTAGTCCATACCCCAACAGCACAGATAGGTGCCCTGCGCATACTGCCAGTCGCTGAAGAGCAACAACTGCTGGTGAATTTCAACAGCAGCATCACCGGCTATCCGCGTGATAAAAATATCATAGACCTGTTCACCAGGCAGGTAGTACAAACACCGGATGCAATTGCCCTGGTATTTGAAGATGCTTCACTTACTTACCGTGAGCTGGACGAACGTTCTTCTCAACTGGCACACTACCTGGTCAGTAAAGGTGTACAGGCAGAAACGTTGGTGCCCATATGTATAGAAAGGTCGCTGGAAATGATCACCGGTATCATTGGTATTCTGAAGGCAGGTGGTGTATATGTACCCATGGACCCGGATTACCCGGCAGAACGTATTGACTACATGCTGGAAGATACCCGGGCTGCTATCATTGTAACCAGTAATGCCAGTGCAAACCGATTCACCACCACCCTGGATATTATCCGCCTGGATGGCGATGCTGATATCATTGGCAGTTATCCATCCACGACGCCTGTTATTGCAGTGCGTCCGGAACAACTGGCCTATGTGATTTATACCTCCGGTTCTACCGGCAAGCCCAAAGGGGTAATGATCGAACACCGGAATGTAGTACGCCTGTTTGAAACAGATATTCCGTTGTATGACTTTAACGCTGCAGATGTCTGGACGATGTTCCATTCGTTCTGTTTCGACTTCTCTGTATGGGAAATGTATGGTGCTTTATTTTACGGTGGCCGTGTTGTCATTGTACCCAAACATATTGCACAGGATACTGTCGCCTTTGGTGAGCTGGTCCTGGCGCAGGGCGTAACAATACTAAACCAGACGCCTTCCGCATTTTATGTATTACAGGATCACCTTACTGCCCGCAGTGCTACAGTGCCGATACGGTATGTGATCTTCGGTGGGGAAGCGCTGAACCCTGCACGCGTGAAGCCCTGGCTGCAGCAATACAATAACAGCCGTTTGATCAACATGTATGGTATCACTGAAACCACTGTGCACGTTACTTACCAGGAACTCACATTGGGTATGGTAAGCAGCAGCAGTGTGATCGGTAAGGCGATTCCTACGTTGAGTCTGTATGTGCTGGATCCTTACCAGCAGCCGGTACCAGTAGGTATTGCCGGTGAAATGTATGTAGGGGGAGATGGTTTGGCAAGAGGTTATTTAAACCGTCCTGAATTGACGGCTGCACGTTTCATCAAGGATCCTTTCAGCAAACATGCGGACGACCGGCTTTACCGTACAGGTGATCTCGGCAGATGGCTTCCGGATGGTACACTCGAATACCTGGGCCGCATAGATGACCAGGTGAAGATCCGCGGTTTCCGTATTGAGCTGGGTGAAATAGAAAATACACTACAGGAATCCGGCCTGGTAAGCCAGGCGATAGTACTGGTAAAGGGTGAAGGCGATAAGAAGCGGCTCATCGGTTATGTAGTGCCGCAGGATGAATTTGACAAGGAGGGCATTACCGCATGGCTGCGATCCAAACTGCCGGATTATATGGTGCCTGCCTTACTGGTGCCGCTGGAAAAGCTACCGCTTACCTCCAATGGGAAAACGGATAAAAAGGCATTGCCGGATCCTGATGCCGCTGAACTGCTTTCCAATACCTATGTGGCCCCGCGCAATGAAACAGAAGAAGCGCTGGCAAACATCTGGAAGGAACTGCTGGGAGTTGAGCGTGTAGGCATTCACGATAGTTTCTTTGAACTGGGAGGCGATTCTATCATCACCATACAGGCCGTAAGTCGCGCCAAACGCGCCGGTTACGAATTGCATCCGCGCGACCTGTTTATTCATCAAACAATTGCTGCGCTGTCACCACTGTTGTTGTCTGCCAAAGCTCAGACAGCTACCGGCGAGCAGGGATTGTTGAGCGGTAGCAGTGGTTTGCTGCCGGTACAACAATGGTATTTTGATACCGTTGGAACCAGCACATCGCATTATAATCAACATACGCTCTTAAACATATCCAAAGAAGTTTCCGCTTCCACATTATCAGCGATCATAGAACAGATAACCACTTACCACGATGCTCTGCGCTTTACCTACACCCATAACGGGGATGGATGGCAACAGGAATATGGCAGTGTGCAGGGGACCCTGGAAACGGTGGACCTGCAGCAGGTAGCCCCCAATCAGCTGGATAACCAGCTGGTACAATACGCAGATCATTATCATAAAAGCCATGACCTGCAACGCGGTGAACTGTTCCGCGCGGTATTGTTCCTCACGCCGGCTGCCGAAAAAGACAACCGGCTCCTGGTAACCATACACCATCTTGCAGTAGATGGAGTTTCCTGGCGTATCCTGCTGGAAGACCTGGAACAATTGCTCAGTAGTAAAACTACGTTGTTAAGTGCGCCTAAGGGCAGCTCTTACCGGCAGTGGTATGAAACACTGGTAGAATACAGTCAACGCCGCCAGGTAAAAGCACAGGAGGAATACTGGCACCAGGTAACCAATCATGAATTACCGTTACGTGTGGTAACGACGTATCCCGATGGACTAACGAAATCGGATATACGAAGTTTTGAAAACCGGTTAGATACCGTATCTACGCGGCAGCTGCTTCAGGATGCATCACGTGCCTATCATACAGAAATCAATGATCTTCTGCTGGCAGCGCTGGCACTTACCTTATCGGCATGGAATGATACTGCTAAAGTATTGATCGGCCTGGAAGGCCACGGTCGTGAAGATATAGCACCTGGCATAGATCTCAGTCGCACGGTAGGCTGGTTTACCAGTATATACCCCGTATTGCTGGAAGTAAAGGATTCGCGTGATACCGGTCATGTGCTGAAAGCGGTGAAGGAACAATTGCGGCAGGTTCCCGGTAAAGGACTGGGTTATGGAGTGCTGAAATATATAGCAGCAGCACCATCCCTGCAAGGCAAAGATCCATGGGAAATTCTCTTCAACTATCTTGGGCAAACTGATAATGCAGTTGCCGGTAAATATGTGAGCCTGGCTACGGGACCCTCCGGTGAAGATACCGGAGCGGCATGCCGGGTCAATGAGAAACTGGCAGTGAACAGCATCATCCGTGACGGGCAGCTGATCCTCCAATGGGATTACAGCACCAGGCACTTTGATGAAGCAACGATCAATAAACTTGCCGGTGATTACCTGCTACACCTGCAACAGTTGATCAGCCATTGTCTGGAGACCGCACCGGTGTTCACGCCATCTGATTATGGTTTGGGAGATGTGGTTACTATCGGGCAACTGGATGAATTCCTGGATGAATATTATAATGGTGCGCCAAGACGTGGCCAGGTAGCAGGCCTTTATCCGCTGAGTGGTTTGCAGGAAGGTATGTTGTTCCATGGTATGTATGATCATAACGGTGGCGCCTATATTGAGCAGTTCTCCTGTGAATTGACAGGCTTGAAGGAAGAAGCTTTCCTGCAAAGCTGGGCACATCTGATCAGCACCCACAGCATATTACGCAGCGCCTTTTATACCGGTCCTTTCACGGTGCCGGTGCAATGTGTATATCACAAAGTACAACTGCCGGTCACAATACATGATTACAGGCATTATACTCCGGAAGAACAAACGCAGGCAATTCAGGAACTGGATGCCGCAGACCGCAGCCAGGGATTTGACTTTTCCACAGCACCACTCATGCGAATGGTACTGATCCGTTTGGATGAAACACGTTACCGCCTGCTTTGGACCTTCCATCATATTTTAATAGACGGATGGTCATTGCCGCTGCTGATGGAGTCACTGTTAAACACCTACGAATTGCTGGCAGCAGGAAAAGCGCTGCCACCAGTGAAGGAAGACCGCTATGGAGATTATATCAGTTATCTGCAGCATCGTGACAGGGAAACGGAAGAAAACTACTGGCGCAATTATCTGCATACGGTAGAAGAACCCACCCTGCTGCCTTTCATCAGTGCAGTGACAGACAGGACCAGGGCAGGTGGCGCCGTAGCGGCGGAAAAATTGCTGCTGGACACCGCCACTACACAGCTTATTACACAATTTGTACAGCAGTCCAGGATCACCATCAATACCCTGATGCAGGGCGTGTGGGCGTTCCTGTTACATTATTATACCGGGCGTGAGCAGGTAGTATTTGGTACTACCGTATCCGGCAGGCCGGAAGATCTGGCAGGTGTGGAAGAAAGGGTTGGAATGTACATCAATACGATCCCGCTGATCACTACCATCACCAAGGAACAGGCAGTAACAGAGTGGCTGCAATCATTGCAGGCAACGCAACTGCAGAGCCGCGAACACCAGCATACACCGTTGCATGAAATACAGCGATGGATAGGGGTGCGGGGTGATCTGTTCGACAGCCTGCTGGTATTTGAAAATTTCCCGGTTAGTAAGGTGCTGGCAGCGCAGTCATGGCAACTGCAGGTAGAAAATTCCGTTGTACGTGAGCAAACGAACTATCCACTAGATATAGTGATTGTAGCGGCAGCGGAAATAGATATACAATTCAGCTATAATACACGGTTGCTGGAACAGGTATATGTGCAGTCCATTGCGGCGCATTTTAAACAGGTATTACTGCAAATTGTCAGCAAAGCGGCGCAGCATATTAACGATGTTGAAATGCTGGCTACGGGAGAATACCAGCAGTTGCTGGAAATATTTAACGACACAACACATGATTACCCACAGGATAAAACGGTAATAGATCTGCTTTTGGCACAGGCTGCACTTACGCCTGATGCTATAGCGGTCGTGCACGATGGCAGGGAGCTAACCTTCCGTGAACTGGATGAACGTTCCAACCAGCTGGCGCATTACCTCATCAGCCGTGGCGTAGAAAGCGAAACGTTGGTACCGTTATGTATAGAACGGTCACCGGAAATGCTCATCGGCATGCTGGGTATACTGAAGGCGGGTGGCGCCTATGTGCCCATTGATCCGGAATATCCGCTGGAACGTATCAGCTATATGATACAGGACACAGCGGCAACGGTGATTATCAGCAGCAGTGCCTCCAGGAAAAGAGTATTGCAGGATGCAGGTCAGGCGCTTGTTATATCACTGGATGAAGCCAGTGGAATAATAGACAATTATGCCACTACACGGGTAGCTGTGTCAACAACTCCGGACCAGCTGGCATATGTAATCTATACTTCCGGATCTACCGGTAAACCCAAAGGGGTGATGATAGAACATGGAAATCTGTTTGCCTTTATATGCTGGTGCCGGCGCGAGTTTGAAGCAGACAAGTTTGATACGGTGTATGCAACAACTTCCATGTGTTTTGACCTTTCGATTTTTGAATTGTTTTATCCACTTACAATTGGTAAACGGATAAGGATAGTGCAGAACGGGCTGGCGATTGAAAAGTACCTGGCAGATGATACTGCTGTACTGGTGAATACCGTACCAAGTGTAATCCAGGCATTATTAAACAGCCACGCAGATCTGTCACCGGTTACGGTGCTGAACATGGCCGGTGAGCCGATTCCGGCAGAAGTACAGCGCAGTAGGGTACTGGAGCAGATGATAGTACGGAACCTGTACGGCCCTACAGAAGATACAACTTACAGTACCGTGTGCAGGTTAACACCAGGACAGGCATCTGCATCTATTGGTCGTCCGGTGGATAATTCACATGTCTATATCCTGGGTCCGGGCAATAAATTAATGCCGGCAGGTATTGCTGGTGAGATCTGTATTGGTGGCGCAGGTGTAACGCGTGGTTACCTTAACCGTCCTGATCTGACGGCGGAGAAATTTGTGGCAGATCCTTTCCATACACAGCCTGGCAGCAGGATGTACAGAACAGGAGATCTGGGCAGATGGTTGCCGGATGGTACTATTGAATACCTGGGTAGAATCGATACACAGGTGAAGATCCGCGGTTACCGTATAGAACTGGGAGAAATAGAAAATGTATTGCAGGATTGTGAACTGGTAGATAAGGCTGTGGTAACAGCTGTAGTGGAGAAGAACAGTCCTCACCAGCACAGGCGGCTCGTAGCCTATATCGTACCAGCTGGTGTTTTCAATAAGGAAGGTATCCTTGCTTATGTGCAGCAAAAGCTGCCCGATTACATGGTGCCTGTCGTAATGGTGCCGCTGGAAGTTTTGCCGATGACTGCCAATGGCAAGATCGATAGGAAAGCATTGCCGGACCCGGATTTGGGTGCCGTACGTGCAGATGCCTATGTAGCTCCCGGAAGTGAAACAGAACAGGTACTCGCTGGCATCTGGCAGGAATTGCTGGGTATCTCACGGGTAGGTATACACGATAATTTCTTTGAATTGGGAGGCGACTCCATCGTTACTATACAGGTGGTGAGCCGTGTAAGACGTGCAGGATATGAACTGCAACCGCGCGATATTTTTATGCACCAGACGATCAGCCGCCTGGCCGCATTGATAGCAGGAGAACGCAGCACACTGGCCACCGGGGAACAGGGTATCCTGACAGGCAGCAGCGGATTGTTACCGATTCAGCAGCGGTACTTTGATATGACTGGTCTTACAGATGCACGCTTTAACCAGCGTATGCTGCTATCGGTAGATAAGCAGTTGTCTGCTGATGCCATTCTTGCCGCTATCCGCACCTTACTGCAATATCATGATGCCTTGCGGTTTGTATACACCTATGGTGAACACGGCTGGCAACAGCAGTTTGGCACGCAGGAAGGCGCATTAACCGTGGTGGATTTACAGCAGCAGGCAACACCTTCATGGACCATCGACCTGGAAACATACGGTAACAGCAGTCATGAACACCTGGATATTGAACAAGGCATTTTGCTGCATGTAGCGCTTTTCCTGACACCAGGTGATGTAGTTGATAACAGGCTGCTCATCGTCATTCATCACCTCGCCGTAGATGGTGTTTCATGGAGAATATTACTGGACGACCTGGATGTATTATTGAAAAAAGGACCTGCTGCCACTTCCGGCGTGCTGGGTCTGAAAGGCAGCTCCTACCGCCAGTGGTATACCGCATTGGGAGATTATGGGCACCGTCGCCGGTTGCTCAGTCAGGAAACCTACTGGAAAAAAGTAGCAGCAGGTTATATACCGCTGCGTACGGAAAAACAATACGAAGGAAAAGTGACGGTATCGGATACCGGTTACTGCGAAGTAAAATTGGATACGCTGCAAACACAACGGCTGTTACAGGAAGTTCCGCGTGCCTATCATACAGAAATCAACGATGTCCTTTTAAGTGCCCTGGCACTTACGCTGTCGGCATGGAATGATGCCGCAACCGTAGTGATAGGATTGGAAGGGCATGGTCGTGAAGACGTTGCTGCTGGTATAGATACCAGTCATACGGTAGGCTGGTTCACCACCCTGTATCCTGTATTGCTGGAAGTGCCGGCAGAGAGGGAAACAGGCGCCGTATTGAAAGCGGTGAAGGAACAGCTGCGGCAGGTGCCTGATAAGGGAATTGGTTACGGTATACTGAAATACATTGGCAAGGCTCCTTATCTGCAGGGCAGGGAACCCTGGAATGTAGTGTTCAACTATCTCGGCCAGGCAGATAATGTCGTGAAGGAACAAGGGTATTTAAAAATGGCAACAGAGCCTTCGGGTTCCGGTATTGCTGCAGATTTTATATTGACAGATAAACTGACCGTTGACAGTATCATCCAGGGAGGTGAGCTGGTGATCCAGTGGCGTTACAGCAACCTGCATTTTGATGAGGCGATTATTGAGCAGTTGTCAGCAGATTATGTAGCGCACCTGCACACATTGATCAGTCACTGCCTGAGTCTGGGAACTCCGGTATTTACGCCATCGGACTATGGATTGGGTGCAGTAGCCACCAGCCAGGAACTGGATGCATTCCTCGATACAGACTTCAACGGCGCACCACGCCGCGGACAGGTAGAGAGCATGTATCGCCTGAGCGGATTACAGGAAGGGATGTTGTTCCACAGCCTGTATGATGAAGCCGGAAGTACCTATATAGAACAGTTCAGTTGTGAGCTGAAAGAGTTACATACAGCCGCATTCAGAGAAAGTTGGGAGCAGGTGATACACCAGCATACCATCCTGCGCAGCGCTTTCTATTATGATGCTTTCTCTGTACCGGTACAATGCGTATACCGCGATATTATACTGCCATTTGAAATACTGGATTATCGCCATCTGGCGCCTGATGCGCAGGCTGCAGCCGTAGAGGAATTTGCATTACGGGATAACCGCCAGGCTTTTGACTTTGGTGCAGCTCCACTGATGCGCTTTACACTGCTACGTTTGCAGGACGATGTGTATCGGTTGTTCTGGACATCGCATCATATTCTGCTTGATGGTTGGTCTATGCCGGTATTGATGGAGGAACTGCTGACGGCCTATGAGCTGCTGACAGCTGGTGATCCGGTACCTGCGGCCGCAGTGGACGATTATGAAGCATATATCCGTTACCTGGACCAGCGCGACCTGGAACAGGAAGAACAATACTGGCGCAGTGCGCTCGAAGGCGTGGAGGAAGGTTGTCTGCTGCCGTTTATAGATGCTACTGCCACCCGTACAAAAGGAGCAGGTACCTACATGGAAATGCAGCATGTGCTGGACGCCGGAGTTACTGCGCGCCTGGCCGCCTATGCGCAGCAACATCATATTACCCCAAGCACATTAATGGAAGGCGTATGGGCGTACCTGTTATACCGCTATACCGGCAGACAGGATGTTATTTACGGTGTTACGGTATCCGGTCGTCCGGAAGATCTGCCGGGCGTGGAATCAAGGGTAGGATTGTATATTAATACACTGCCGCTGCACACCCGCCTGGAAACAGGATTGCACATTACAGAATGGCTGGAGGCAATACAACAAAGCCAGCTGCAGAGCAGAGAATACCAATACGCGCGGCTGAGTGATATCCAGCAGTGGTCTGGTATTGCCGGCGACCTGTTCGACAGCTCTATCACTTTCCAGAACTTCCCGGTAAGTGAGGTACTATCCTCCCGAACCTGGCAGTTGCAGGTAGGGGATGTGCAGGTACACCCGCATACCAATTATCCGCTTACTATCATCATCAGTATCGGTAAAGAAACCAACCTGCTCTTTACCTACAATAGTAACCTGCTGCCGGCATTGCATATCGGAAAAATCATGCGGCATTTTGAACAGGTGCTACTGCAGGTATTGGATCACGAACATGTTACTATTGGTGAGCTGGACCTGCTCACCGGTGCAGAGCGTAAGGAATTATTGCTCGCAGCCAATAAGGGTCGGGTGGATTATCCGGAAGAAAAGACTTTTGTGGACCTGTTCCAGGCACAGGCAGCTGCTACGCCGCAGGCTACCGCATTGGTATTTGAAAATAACACACTCACCTACGATGCACTAAACGAACGTACCAATCAGCTGGCACACTATCTCCGTAAAAAGGGAGTAAAAGCAGGTACACTGGTACCGTTGTGTATAGAACGTTCCCTTGACATGATTGTGGGGATGCTGGGAATCCTGAAGGCCGGTGGCGCCTACGTGCCATTGGAACCCGATTTTCCGGCAGAAAGAATTAAATACATGCTGGAAGATACCGGCGCAACAATAGTGGTGAGCAGTCAGACTGCCAGCGGCGTATTACCCGCCGACAGTGGCCTGCATATCGTCCTGCTGGATGATGATCTGGACCGCATCAGTGCTTACCCGGTAACGGTGCCGGATACACTGCCATCGCCCGGGCAGCTGCTATACGTTATTTATACGTCCGGTAGTACCGGTACGCCTAAAGGAGTGATGATCACTCACCGTAACCTGGCGGATTACCTGGCAGGTCTGCAGGCACACCTGCCGGTGGCGGAATGCCGTTCCTTCGGTTTGTTGTCCAGCATCGCTACGGATCTTGGTAACACCGTACTGCTCACGGCGCTGGTGCATGGTGCAGCCCTGCACCTGTTTGCAAAGACTACTATCAACGATGCGGAAAGTATCCGCCGTTATTTCAGGGAACATCCCATTGATGTGATCAAAATTGTGCCGTCGCACTGGAAAGCGCTGTCTGATACAGATCACCTGTTGCTGCCGCAAAAGCTGCTCATCTTCGGAGGGGAAGCATTAGGCGCAGGGGTAGTAGACAGTATCCGTGCAGCTGCCACTTCCTGTACGATAGTGAATCACTATGGCCCAACGGAAACGACTATAGGAAAACTGCTGCATGTAGTACAGCCGGGCACTATCTACAACCAGGTAGTACCGGTAGGCCAGCCCTTCTCCAATACCCGCATTTATATTGTTGACAATGAAGGAAAACTCTGCCCTGCAGGTGTTCCGGGAGAGCTTTACATTGGTGGTGATGGTGTGGCCGCAGGTTATCTGCATAATGAAACATTAACGGCCAGCCGTTTTATCGCTGATCCGTTTGCACCGGACAGTGAAGAAAAAGTATACCGCACCGGAGATAAAGTAAAATATCTGCCGGATGGAAATATCGTTTTCCTCGGAAGAGTAGACGACCAGGTGAAGATCCGTGGCTATCGCGTAGAACCTGGTGAGATCAGCCAGGTGTTAAGTGCTTGCCCGCTTGTTAAACAGGCAGTGGTGATAGCACGTCCGGATAACAGTGGTACCAACCGTCTTACCGGCTATGTGATCCCACAGGAAGAATATGATCAGGATGGTATCATCGCTTACCTGCGTGGACTGTTACCTGACTATATGGTACCAGCTGCGCTGGTACAACTGGATCATTTCCCGCTCATGGCCAATGGTAAAATAGATCGGAGGGCATTGCCTGATCCTGATGTAACCATCACCAGGGAAACCGGAGGACTGCCACAAACAGCGATAGAAAAAACGCTGGCCGCTATCTGGTCGCTATTGCTGGAAGTGGAACAGCCGGGTGTTCATGATGATTTCTTTGCGTTGGGAGGTCATTCCCTGCTGGCGATACGGGTCATCTCCGCTATCAGGAAACAACTGGGTGTAGAGGTAGCCATCGGTGATATATTCGAATATCCGACTATCGCTTTGCTGGGTGCCAGGTTACAGGGGCAACAGGATACGAGCCGTGTGCCGCTGCTTGTTGCTGCGGAACGGCCTGACCATATCCCGCTGTCCTATAGCCAGGAAAGGTTATGGTTCATTGACCAGCTGGAAGGCACATTGCAATATCATATTCCTGTAGTACTCCACTTAAAAGGAAACCTGCGTAGCGATGCCCTTGAGCATGCCCTGCAAACAATAGTAAACCGCCATGAAGCCCTGCGTACCGTTATCCGGGAAACAGAAGGTCAGCCTTATCAGCAGGTACTGGATAAAAACGGATGGCAGCTGGAAGTAGTAGATGATGTGGCATGGAAAACAGCACATGTTTCGTTACAAACCTATATAAGACAACTGATCATTACCCCATATGATCTGGCAACAGATCATATGCTGCGGGCACAGCTGATCAGCACAGGGGATCAAACATATATCCTCGTGGTAACACTGCACCATATTGCCTCTGATGGCTGGTCTTCCGCCATCCTGGTAAATGAACTGATGGCATTGTATGATGCTTTCGTATCGGGGAAGGAAGCGGTATTACCTGCGCTGTCTGTCCAGTATGCAGACTATGCCATCTGGCAGCGTGCTTATCTTTCCGGGGATGTACTGGAGAAGAAACTGGGCTACTGGAAGGACAAACTAACGGGAGTGGCTACACTGGAATTGCCGGTAGATCATACACGCCCGGTCATTCAAAGCACCCGCGGTGCATCGGCACAGTTCAGCATCGATCCGGCGCTTTCTGCGCAACTGCATGCCCTGTCGCAGCAGGAAGGTGCTACACTGTTTATGACATTACTGGCTGCCTTTAAGGTGCTGCTGTTCCGCTACACTCACCAGCCTGATATCTGCGTGGGTACACCGGTGGCCGGCAGAACACAACAGGAAGCAGAAGGGCTGATCGGGTTCTTTGTAAATACCCTCGCCTTAAGGAGCGACCTGGGCAACAACCCATCTTTTACCGCTTTCCTGCAACAGGTAAAACAAACCATGTTAGGTGCGTATGAAAACCAGGATGTTCCCTTTGAAAAAGTAGTGGAAACGGTGGTGAGGGACCGCGATATGAGTCGCAGTCCATTGTTCCAGGTAGTATTTGGATTCCAGAATGCACCGGAAGCCGGTGAACTGCACCTGGCTGATATAACGGTAACGCCTGAACTTTCCGGTCAGGGTACTACGAAATTTGATCTCACTTTCATGTTGCAGGAAAGTCCGGAAGGTATCCAGGCAGACGTGGAATATTGTGTTGACCTTTTCAACCATGATACGATTGAACGCATGCTCACACACTTTGAGCAATTGCTTCGCGCAGTGGTGCAAACACCTGCAGCGCAAATAGGCGCCCTGTCTATATTGCCGTCTGCTGAGGAAGAAAAACTGCTGGTGCATTTCAATGATAGTCTCACCGGTTACCCGCGTGATAAAAATATCATAGACCTCTTTACCCGTCAGGCCGTGCAAACACCGGATGCTATTGCGGTGGTGTTTGAAGGCACTTCGCTTACCTACCGGGAGCTGGATGAACGTTCATCGCAGCTGGCCCATTACCTCGTCAGCAAAGGCGTAGCTGCAGAAACATTTGTACCGGTTTGTATAGAAAGGTCACTGGAAATGATCATCGCCATCCTCGGTATCCTGAAGGCGGGTGGGGTGTATGTGCCTATGGACCCGGATTACCCGGCAGAACGTATCGATTACATGCTGAAAGATACCGATGCTACTATTGTTGTGAGCAGCAATGCCAGCGCAGACTGTTTTACCGCAGCGCTGGATATTATCCGCCTGGATGGTGATGCCGCTATCATCAGCGGTTATCCGTCTGAAGCACCTGGCGTTACAGTCCGTCCGGAGCAACTGGCTTATGTGATCTACACATCCGGATCTACCGGCAAACCGAAAGGGGTGATGATAGAGCACCGGAATGTGGTGCGGTTGTTTGAAACAGATATACCGCTGTACGATTTTAATGCAGCAGATGTATGGACTATGTTTCATTCTTTCTGTTTCGACTTCTCCGTATGGGAAATGTATGGTGCATTGTTCTACGGCGGCCGTGTGGTGATAGTACCCAGACATATTGCGCAGGATGCCGCCGCATTCGGGGAACTGGTGATCAAACAGGGGGTAACTATACTGAACCAGACACCATCCGCATTCTATGTGCTACAGGATTATCTGACAGCGAATGCTGCTACGGTGCCGGTAAGATACGTCATCTTCGGGGGCGAAGCACTGAACCCTGCACGGGTGAAGCCGTGGCTGCAACAATATCCCGGCAGCAGGCTTATCAATATGTATGGCATTACCGAAACCACGGTGCATGTTACCTACCAGGAACTGGAACTCGCAGCAATAACCAGTAGCAGTGTAATCGGAAAAGCTATCCCGACACTGAGCCTGTATGTGCTTGATCCTTACCAGCAGCCGGCTCCCATCGGTATTACCGGAGAGCTGTATGTAGGAGGAGATGGTTTGGCCAGAGGTTATTTAAACCGTCCTGAACTCACGGCTGCGCGTTTTGTGCAGGATCCATTCAGCAAAAATGCAGGCGACCGCCTGTACAGAACGGGTGATCTTGGCAGGTGGCTGCCGGATGGCACCATCGAATACCTGGGGCGCATAGATGACCAGGTGAAGATCCGTGGTTTCCGTATAGAATTGGGTGAGATAGAAAGTGTATTGCAGGAATCAGGGCTGGTAAGTCAGGCGGTAGTGCTGGCGAAAGGAGAGGATGGAGACCGCAAAAGGCTGATTGGTTATGTAGTGCCACAAGGTGAGTTTAACAAAGAAGGAATCAATGCATGGCTTCACGCCAAACTACCGGATTATATGGTACCCGCATTGCTGGTCCCCCTTGAAAAAATGCCACTTACATCCAATGGAAAAACAGACCGTAAGGCATTGCCTGATCCGGATGCAGGCGCCTTGTTCGCCAATACCTATGTGGCGCCAAGAAATGATATGGAGCAGGCGCTCGCGGACATCTGGAAAGAATTGCTTGGAGTAGAACGTGTAGGCATTCACGATAACTTCTTTGAACTGGGAGGACATTCTCTCATGGCTATCCGCCTCATGGCTGCATTGCGTAACCAACAAGGAGTGAATGTTCCTGTAAGCAAACTGTTTGAGTGCAAGGATATAGCGCAGTTAAGTGCCTATATCGCTTCCACAGCTGCCGGTACAGAACTGGAAACCAATGGGGAATATGAGGTCTTTGAGCTGTAAACCCCGGCATTGTTTCAGTTCCGAAATATCATCTTTCAAACAAGCGTATATGATAGATACTAATTTTGAAAAAGCATTTGAAGTAGTTGATAAGGCCAGGAAGCAAGGGATCATATTGTTCCTGGAAAATGAAAAGATCAAATTCAAGGTTCCCCGTTCTGAAACTATCAGCAGCGACCTGTTGGCGGAAATAAAGACCTACCGGGAGCAGATCCGCGTTATGCTGGTAAACAATGAACTGTATGCGCAGCGTAACAACACAGGGGAAAAGATCACCTCCAACAGGCCCGATGGGATTACCAGTATACCCTTGTCGTATAGCCAGGAACGCCTGTGGTTTATAGACCGCATGGGCAGCAGTATTAACTATCATATCTCTGCTGCATTAAAATTGGAAGGTTCACTGGATAAGGTAGCGCTGGAATATGCCCTGCGCACTATTGTGAACCGTCATGAAATATTACGCACCGTTATAGTGGAAGAAGACGGTAAGGCTTCTCAGTATGTAATGGACAAAGACCTTTGGCGACTGGATGTAGTTAGTTGTCCTGACAATGAACCAATATCGCCTGCATTCATAAAATCACTGATAGACCTTCCTTTTGATCTTGCACATGATCATATGCTGCGGGCGCACCTGGTGGTGAAGGGGCCGAAAGAGCACCTGTTGGTGGTGGTGATGCACCACATTGCCTCTGATGGCTGGTCCGTTGGTATCACGGTGAAGGAACTGGCAGAACTGTACGCTGCCTATGCGGAAGGGCGTACACCTGATCTGCCGGAATTGGATATTCAGTATGCTGATTATGCTATCTGGCAGCGTAAATATATATCCGGTGATATATCAGATAAACAGCTGGCATACTGGAAAGAAAAAATGCAAGGGGTAGCTACACTGCAGTTACCACTTGATTTCGTACGTCCGGCTGTACCAAGTACACATGGCGCCAGCTATAACATCGCCATCAGCAGGGAACTTACTGCAGCGTTGAAAGTGTTATCCCTTCAGCAGGATGTTACACTGTATATGACATTGCTGGCAGCCTTCAATGTACTGTTGTATCACTATAGCGGACAGGAAGATATTTGTGTTGGCAGCCCTACCGCTGGCAGGACCATGCAGGAAGTGGAAACACTTATCGGATTTTTTGTGAATACCCTTGCCCTGCGAAATAATCTCTCAGGCAACCCATCCTTTACGGCTTTGTTGCAGAACGTAAAGCAAACTATGATGGGTGCATATGATCACCAGGATCTACCCTTTGAAAAAGTGGTGGAGACAGTGGTGAAGGAGCGTGATATCAGCCGTAGTCCATTGTTCCAGGTAGCATTTTCCCTGCAGAATATGCCAGATGCACCAGAGCTGCGGCTGGGCGACCTGCAGATGGTACAGGTAGATACCAGTGATACCACTTCTAAATTTGACCTTACCTTTTTCCTGCAGGAAAGTAGTGACGGTATCACCGGTAAGATTGAATATAGTGTAGACCTGTTTGGAGAGCCCACTATTGCAAGGATGGCCCGGCACTTCGAGCAGCTGTTGCGCGCAATAGTAGCTGCTCCGGAAATAAAGATAGGATTCATATCTATATTGAGTGATACGGAAAAGCACCAGTTGCTCAATGACTTTAATGATACTGCTGTAGATTACCCGTCAGACAAATCCATTACAGAACTCTTTGCCTTGCAGGTGGCACATACACCAGCTGCTACGGCTGTTACATTTGGTGACGGGCAGTTAACCTATGCTGAACTGGATGTACTGGCGGGACAGCTGGCAGTACACCTGCAACAACAGGGTGTAACCAGTGGCACGCTGGTACCGGTTTGTATGAACCGGTCGCTTGATATGATGGTAGGTATCCTGGCCATTCTGAAAGCAGGTGGCGCTTATGTGCCGGTCGATCCCGGATATCCGCGCGAACGTATTGCCTATATGCTGGAGGATATCAACTGCTCACTGGCATTAACCACTACTGCTTACAAAGCTTTATTTGAGGACGCAGCACCGCATGCCGCACTCATTTACATGGACCAGTTGCCGGAACTGCCCGCAGGCAGCCTGCAGGTAACCACCCATGCAGAGAGCCTGGCATATGTTATTTACACCTCCGGGTCTACCGGCAAACCTAAAGGGGTGGTAGTTACTCATCGTAACGTGACCAGCCTGGTAAAAGGCACCAACTATATCACCCTCACACCGGCAGACCGAATTCTTTCTGCCGGCTCGCTGGCATTTGACGCGGTTACATTTGAATATTGGGGAATGCTGCTCAATGGCGGCACTCTTATCCTCAGCGCGGAAAACAGCCTGCTGGATCCGGCGCTGCTGAAGAAGGAGCTGCATGGCAGACAGGTAACAAAATTATTTATCACCACCAGCTGGTTTAATCAGCTGGTAGATACAGATATTACCGTTTTTGAAAAGCTGTCGGCCATCCTTACCGGTGGCGAAAAGCTGTCGGAAAAACATCTGGAAAGGTTCAGGCAAACCTATCCGGATATTGACATCAGTAACATCTACGGACCAACGGAGAATACTACTTTTTCTCTCAGTTACCTGATCAGCAAACATGGACTGACAGCTAATACGCCTATCGGTACACCATTAAACAACCGCACGGCTTATGCACTCAGTGCAACCCGCAGCCTGGTACCCGTGGGAGTGGCCGGAGAGCTGTATGTAGGCGGCGCCGGTGTGGCACAGGGTTATCTTAATCAGCCTGTCCTTACAGCAGAAAGATTTATCCCTCATCCTTTCAGTAATATTCCCGGTGATCGCCTGTATAAAACCGGCGATATTGTACGTTGGACACCGGATGGGTTTATTGAATACCTGGGTCGCGTAGACGAACAGGTGAAGATCCGTGGCTTCCGTGTAGAGCTGGGGGAAATTGAAAGTACCTTATTACAAAGCGAACTCGTAGCCAATGCCGTAGTGGTGGCATTGTCGGATAATACCGGCCAGCATAGCCACAAACGACTGGTAGCCTATATTATACCCAATGGCGTCTTTAACCGGGAAGGCATTATCATTTTCCTGAAACAGAAACTGCCGGAATATATGATACCGGCTGTACTGGTAGAGATGGATAAGTTTCCGGTGACCACCAATGGAAAGATCGATAAAAAGATATTGCCCGATCCGGGAACAGCTAACCGGGAAGATGCCGTATATGCTGCCCCGCGCAGCGCTACGGAAGAGGGCCTGGCAGGCATCTGGCAGGAACTCCTAGGTATATCACGGATAAGCATATACGATAATTTCTTTGAACTGGGTGGGGATTCTATCATTACGATACAGGTGGTAAGCCGCGCCAAACGTGCCGGCTTTGATCTGCAACCCAGAGACCTTTTCCTGCACCAGACCATTGCATCGCTCGCCGCATTGCTGTCTTCCCGCACTACTACGGCAGCAACAGGTGAACAGGGAATCCTGACCGGTAGCAGTGGCCTGCTGCCTATTCAGCAATGGTATTTTGAAACAGGTGCTTCCGGCAACGCTCATTTTAACCAGAGTGTGCTGATGTCGGTGAGTAAACAAACAGATAACATGGTGCTGGCAGCAGCCGTAAAGCAATTGTCTGTTTACCATGACGCATTACGTTTTGCCTATGAGGTTACTGCTAACGGTATCATGCAGGTATACGGTACCCATGAAGTTGAACTGGAAACAGTAGACCTGCAGCACCTGGATGCTACAGATCTGGCTACGTTCCTGCCAGCACAGGCAGATCAATATCACCGGCAGATGGATATCCGGAACGGTGTATTATTTCGCCCGGTATTGTTGCTTACCCCGGCTACGGAAACGCATAACCGTTTATTGCTGGTAATACATCACCTGGCTGTAGATGGTGTTTCCTGGCGTATCCTGCTGCAGGATCTTGAACTGCTTCTGAAGAACAGCCAGTCCGGCAAATCTGCAACGGCTATACTGGGACCTAAAACTACTTCCTATCGCCAGTGGTATGAAGGGCTTGTTGCCTACAGCCACCGTAACAGGTTGCAGTACCAGCAATCATACTGGGAACAAATAGTACAGCATTATACACCGCTGCCTGCCTCCAAATCATACAATGGCATTGTTACAGTAGCAGACACCGGTTACGTAGTGGTAACACTCGACAGCCAGCGTACGCAACGGCTGCTTCGCGATGTACCGCGTGTATATCATACCGAAATCAATGATGTATTGTTATGCGCGCTGGCAGCTACACTGTCTGCATGGACCGGTAGACCGGATGTGCTGATAGGACTTGAAGGACATGGCCGGGAGGATATCATCCCCGGCACAGATACCAGCCGTTCAGTAGGCTGGTTCACCAGTATGTACCCGGTGCTGCTGCAGGTAGCTGCAGGAAAACAACCTGGTGCGCTGCTGAAAGATGTGAAGGAGCAGTTGCGTCGTGTACCCGATAAGGGAATTGGTTTTGGCGTATTGAAATATATCAGTAAAATACCTGCGTTGCAGGGAGGAGATGCATGGGATATTATTTTCAACTACCTCGGACAAACGGATCATGTAGTGCGGGAAAGCGGTGACCTGTCTGTAGCGCCGGAAGCATCCGGTGCCGGCCTGGGTGATGATTTTCCGGTAAGGGAAAAAATATCCGTGAACAGTATCATCCAGGATGGTGAGCTGGTATTGAAATGGGGGTATAGTACCCTGCATTTTGATGCTGCAGACATCAGCACATTGGCAGATAATTATCTCATACAGTTGGAAAGCCTGATATCCCATTGTATGGAACAGGCTACCTTGCCAGCTGTTTATACACCAGCTGATTATAACCTGGGTGCAGAAATAACCAATGAAGAATTGGATGCCTTCCTGGACAGTGATTATAAAGGAGCATCCCTGCGCAGCCAGATCAGTGGCCTGTACCGGCTGACCGGTCTGCAGGAGGGCATGCTGTTCCATAGCTTGTTTGACACACAGGGTGGTACTTATGTGGAGCAGTTTAGCTGTGAGCTTTCAGGTGTGCAGGAAGACCTTTTCCGCCGTAGCTGGGATCACCTGCTGCAACTGCATACTATTCTGCGCAGCGGTTTTTATCACGAAACTTTCAGTATCCCTGTCCAGTGCGTGTACCAGACTGTACAAATGCCGTTGACAGTGTACGACTACCGCGCAATGGATGAAAGTACGCAGGCACAGGCTATAAAGGACTTTGAAAAAACAGACGGTCATCATGGCTTTGACCTGAAAGTGGCGCCGTTGATGCGTATCAGCCTGCTGCACCTGAAAGGTGATACGTACAGGATGGTGTGGACTTTCCATCATATCCTGTTTGATGGATGGTCATTGCCGGTAATGGTGGAAGCATTGCTGGATACCTATGAAAAACTGGTGACTGGAAAACCCGTTGCTGTTGCCGGAGAAGACCGCTATGAAGATTATATCCGCTACCAGGAAAGGATGGATAAAGAGCTGGAAGAACAATACTGGCGTCGTTATCTGGCCGGTCTGGCGGAGGGCAGCCTGTTGCCGTTTATTGGTACTACCGATAAACTCACAAAGGGCGGCGGTAATTTCAGGGAAACCACTTTCCGGCTGGACAGTGTAGTAACAGAAAACCTGACACGTTTTGCTCAGCAAAACCATATAACACAGAACACCTTAATGCAGGGCGTGTGGGCGTACCTGTTATATCGTTATTCAGGTCACCGCGATGTGGTATATGGCACCACTGTTTCCGGACGCCCGGAAGACCTTCCCGGTGTGGAAAAAAGAGTGGGCCTTTACATAAATACCTTACCGTTGTATACGGTCATCGATCCTGCGCAGGAAATCACCGTCTGGCTGCAGTCGCTTCAGAACGGACAGCAGCAGAGCCGTGAACATCAGTACGTAGGACTGAATGAAATACAACGCTGGACAAATATCTCAGGAGAGCTGTTCGACAGTACGATCACTTTCCAGAACTACCCGGTAAGTGAAGTAGTGAATGCACAAACCTGGCAGCTGCAGGTGAGCGAAGTGGAAACACATCCGCATACCAATTATCCGTTGACCATCATCATCGGTATTTCTGATGATACCCGGCTGATCTTTACCTACAATAACGACCTGTTGTCTGATTATTTTATAGAGATGATAGCCCGACATTTTCAGCAGGTAATAACACAGCTAATCTCCAACCAGGCTGTTTATATCCGCGATATTGAACCCCTTGGCGTTATAGAACAACAACAGTTGGAAAATCGTACAGCCGTTGATGTTACCGGTCATTATTTCCTGGAGATGTTTGAACGGCAGGCGAAGGAAAATCCAAGTGTTGTGGCACTTGTTTTTGAAGAAGAAAAACTTTCCTATAGAGCGCTTAATAAACGGGCATCCCAGCTGGCAGGCTACCTGCAGGAGAGGGGCGTTAGCACCGGCTCCCTGGTGCCACTTTGCATGGAACGCGGCCCCGATATGATCATTGGTATGCTGGGTATCCTGAAAGCTGGCGGCGCTTATGTGCCTATTGAACCAGACTTCCCGGCAGAACGTATAAAGTATATGCTGGAAGATACGGCTGCAGCAGTTGTTGTTAGTAGCAGCAGTTGCCGCGATCTGCTCCCTGCAACAGGTTTAATGGTTGTATCACTGGATGATGACCGTGATGAGATCAACCGCAGCACAGCAGCGGCTTCCTTGCCGGTAACACCTGGGCAGCTGTTGTATGTGATCTATACCTCAGGCAGTACCGGTACACCTAAAGGTGTGATGGT